>JAVKBW010000046.1:0-678902 GCA_040222995.1 Alphaproteobacteria bacterium
GACAGGGTTTGAAGCCGGTCCGGCCAAGCGGCAGCTTGGGCGCCTGCAGCGCAACCAGCCGCACGATGCGCCCGTCCGACAGTTCGAGGGTGTCGCCGTCCACCACTTCGGTAACAGTTCCCGCCACCCCCTCTTCCAGCGCGCAGGGAGCCGCCCGGGCTTGCACCGCCATCCACGGGATGATTAACAGGAAGACAAGCAGACGCCACATGTGCCGGAGTTTAGGGCGCACGAGCGCCCCGGCCAACACAGGAAGACCGATGACCCTCCTGCGCACGACCCTCTATCCGGAACTCACGCCCTATCGCTACGACATGCTGGAGGTGGGAGACGGCCACCGGCTCTACTGGGAAGCCTGTGGCAATCCGGACGGCGTGCCGGCGGTGTTCCTGCATGGCGGCCCCGGCGCGGGCTCGGCGCCGGTGCACCGGCGGTGTTTCGACCCCGCCTAGTACAACATCATCGTCTTCGACCAGCGCGGCGCCGGGCGTTCGACGCCGCATGCCAGCGTGGCGGCCAACACCACCCGGCATCTGGTGGAGGACATCGAGCTGCTGCGCCGGCTGCTCCATATCGAGAGCTGGCTGGTTTTCGGGGGCTCCTGGGGCTCGACGCTGGCGCTGGCCTACGGCCAGGCCTACCCCGACCAATGCCTCGGCTTCGTGCTGCGCGGTGTCTTCACCGGCCGGCAGAGCGAGCTCGACTGGTTCATCAACGGCATGGGCAAGATCTTCCCGGAAGCGCACCGGGCCTTCATCGAGTTCCTGCCGGAAGGCGAACGCGACAACCCGGCCTGGGCCTACTACACGCGGATGATCGACCCCGACCCCGACATCCACATGCCGGCGGCGCGGGCCTGGAGCAGTTATGAGTCGCGCTGCTCCTCGCTGCTGCCCTCGCGGGATTCGGGCGGCAACGCCAGCGCCGCGCTTTCGCTCGGCCGGATGGAGGCGCATTACTTCGTCAACCGCATGTTCCTCGCGGAAGGCGAATTGCTGGCGAAAATGGACCTGATCCGCCACCTGCCGGCGATCATCGTGCAGGGCCGCTACGATGTCGTCTGCCCGCCGGTGACCGCCCATGATCTCGCTGCCCGCTGGCCGCTGGCGGAGCTTTCCATGGTGCCGGACGCCGGCCATTCGGCCATGGAAACCGGCACCCGCGCGGCGCTGGTCGCCGCCACGGAACGTTTCAAGGACATCCTCGGCGACAGAAAAGGCGCGCGTTAACCATTCGCCAAGGTTGCGCGGGACGGCGACAGACGTAAGATGCCCCGACCAGTTCAGGGGAAGACGATGTTGATCGCCAGAATATTAGCGGTTGCAGCAATCCTTTCAGCCGTCGCGGCCGCGCCCGCCGCCGCCCAGGCGCAACAGCAGACCCAGCAGCAGCCCCAGGCGGCTCCCGCCCAGCCGGCGCCGGCGATGCGCGGCGAGGACCCGAAATTCATCCAGTTCGCCGGCGGCTGGTTCGACATGAACCGCCAGAAGAACCAGGCTGCGGAATTCCGCGTCGAGTATCACCACGACGAACGCTACTGGATCTTCAAGCCGATCGCCGGCGTGATGGCGACCAGCGACAACGCCACCTACATCTATGCCGGCGTCAAGATCGACGTCTATCTCGGCAACCGCTGGGTGCTGACGCCCTCCTTCGCGCCCGGCTGGTACCGGCGCGGCCACGGGCTCGATCTCGGCTACGCGCTGGAATTCCGCTCGCAACTCGACCTCGCCTACCGCTTCGACGACCGCTCGCGCCTCGGCATTTCCTTCGGCCACATGTCGAACGCCAGCATCGGCGACACCAACCCCGGCACCGAAAGCCTGATGCTGAATTACTCCGTACCGCTCGGCAATTTCGAACGGCTGTTCAGGTAAGGAAGGGCGCTAGCTCTCCACTCCCAGGAAATCCTCGATCGCGCGGCGCTCCTTCTTGGTCGGCCGTCCCGCACCCGGCTCGCGTTCGGCGACGATCGCCGGGCGTTCCGCCTGCCGGGCGGCGCGCGCTTCCGGCGGATCGAGATCACTATACAGTAATTGCGCTTCCGGCGCCGGGCCGCGGCGCTCGCCGCATTTCTCCACCCGGATCACCCGGATATGCGGCCCGAGCGGAAATGTCAGCACATGGCCCGGCCGGACCTGGAAATGCGCCTTCGACATCGTTTCGCCATCGACCCGGACATGACCGGCAGAGACAAATTTCGCCGCCAGCGTGCGACTCTTGAAGAAGCGCGCGAACCAGAGCCACTTGTCGATCCGGATGGCCTCGGCGATGTCGGTCATTTACCGATAACTCCCTGCAGGACGGCGAAGGGTGAAGTGGAGGCGGGATGCTCCCGTCGGGCAAGATGCTTGCGACGGTCCGGTTTCGGCCGGCCCAGCGCGCGCGGTGTCGAGGCATAGCGCACCCCGTCCGACCCGGTATGACGCCGGAAACCGAGCAGGCGGAGGATCGAGGCGACCTGTTCCATGGTGCCGCCACACAGCGACGCCATCTCGGCGGTCGGTTCGAACGAGGTCTTGCGCCCCAGCTTGCGGGCGATCGCCGCGATCCGTTCCAGCATGTCGACGCGGAGCGCGAAGGCATGCCCCTCATGCGGCACGGTGACGAAGCCGAGCGCCAGCCAGTAATCCTGCCGGGCCGCCGTCGCGAGATCGAAGGAAACCCGGCCTTCCGGCGGTAGCAGCGCCGGGCCGTCGTCATGCCAGGCCCGCCAGAGGGCGGCCCGCGCGGCAATGGCGTCCGGCTTCAGCAGCGCCGGCTGGTAGAGATGTTCCAGCCCGAAGCGGATGCCGAGCCGGGCGAGCCCCTTGCGGTCGCTCTCCGAGAGGTCCTTGAGCGCGAAACCGGCCGCCCGGGCTGGCAGTGCGCCCAGATGCTCCACGAGTTGCCAGGCGAGACCGCGCGCCGCGCCGCGCAGGTCCGGGGACCGGAGCTTCAGCAGCGGATCAAGGCGGTCGGCGATGTCGGCGCGCAGCCACTGGCGCAGATGCTGCATCACCCGCTCCCTGTCGCCGCCCTGGAACAGGTCGCTGTCGAAGACCTGTATCTCGGGCGAGAGAATGTCGGTGCCGCGGGTGACGCGGGCGATCGCATTGTCGTCCCAGAGAATCGTGCCGTCATCCGACAGCGTGAAACGGCCCGGCGGCATGGCGCCGATATCGGCGATCCGGCGGCGGATCTCGTGGCGCAGCGCCTTGCGCGCGGCATTGGCCACGGTGCGCATGCCGCCGAGCCCCTCCTGTTCATCGGCGCGGAAGCGGAAGCCGTCGAGCTGGCCGACATGGTGGCCCTCGACCGTTACCGCCCCGTCGCGGGCGACGGCGGCCAGCAGCGGCTGGTTCTCGTCGTCGGCAAGCCTGCGCACCAGGTGGGCAGTGCGCTTGTCGACGAAGCGCTGGGTCAGACGGTCATGCAGGGCGTCCGACAGCTTGTCCTCGACGCTGCGGGACCGGTCCCGCCAGGTCGCGGCATCGCCGAGCCAGTCGTTGCGGTAGGCGACATAGGTCCAGGTGCGGATACCGGCGATGCGCCCCATCAGGGTGGAGATATCGCCGTCGACGCGGTCGAGCCGGTCGATCTGGCCCGCGATCCAGTCTTCCGGCACCACGCGCTCGCCGTCCGCCAGCCAGTTGAACATGCGTCCCAGCATGCGGCCATGCGCCTCCCCCATCACCTTGCGGAAATCCGGGATCTGGCAGACCTCCCAGAGCAGGCGCACCATTTCCGGATCGCCGGCAAGGCGGCGGATGTCGGGATCCCGGGAGAGTATCTGCAGGGCGGTGATGTCGTCGCCCTCGTTGACCCGGCGCAGTTCCGGCCGGGGCGGCGGTGCGGTGAGAGAATCAAGCAGGCGGTCGACGGAGCGGAAGTCGAGGTCGGGATTGCGCCAGAACACCCGGCGTTCCGGATCGAACTCATGCGCCTCGATCCGGGAGACCAGGTCGGCGTCGATCGGCGGGGTATCGCCGGTCACGCCGAAGGTTCCGTCATTCATGCTGCGCCCGGCGCGGCCCGCGATCTGCGCCAGTTCCGAGGCGTTGAGATGGCGACGGCGGCGGCCGTCGAATTTCCGGGTGCTGGCGAAGGCGACATGGTCGATCGCCATGTTCAGGCCCATGCCGATGGCGTCGGTCGCGACAAGATAGTCGACCTCGCCTTCCTGATACATCTGCACCTGGGCGTTGCGGGTGCGCGGGCTGAGCGCACCGAGAACCACCGCCGTGCCGCCGCGCTGCCGCCGCACCAGTTCGGCCAGTTCGTAGACCTCGTTGACGGAAAACGCGACCACCGCGCTGCGTCGCGGCAGGCGGGTCAGCTTTTTCGCGCCGGCATAGGTAAGGGTCGACAGGCGCGGCCGGGTTTCGACTTGCAGATCGGGCACAAGATTCGACAACAGGCCGCGCACCGTATCGGCGCCCATAAACATGGTTTCAAACAGTCCGCGCGCGGTCAGCAACCGGTCGGTGAAAATATGGCCGCGATCCGGATCGGCGCAGAGCTGGATTTCGTCGATCGCCATAAAATCGACCGGTAGGTCGACCGGCATCGATTCCACGGTGCAGACCCACCAGCGCGGATTCGGCGGGATGATCTTTTCCTCGCCGGTCACCAGCGCGACGTCGCGCACGCTGGTCTGGCGGACGATACGGTCATAGTTTTCGCGGGCCAGAAGGCGCAGGGGAAAGCCGATCATGCCGGTCGGGTAGCCAAGCATCCGCTCAATCGCCAGATGCGTCTTGCCCGTGTTGGTCGGGCCAAGGACGGCGCGGACGGTGCCGCGGTCAGACCGGGTCTGCGTCATACGAATACTCTTGCCCTGTTCGTTCATTCACGCAACAGCCGGTTTGTTGCCGTTATAAGAAACTTGGACGTTTCCCTGCTAACTACAAGGGTTGACGGGCGTTTTATCGGCCTGCGGCGTTCCGTCCTGATAAAGTTCCCCGATCAGGTCCGGGACTCGCACATCCGATCACGTACCGCGCCGTGCGACCGCCGTGAAAATGCCCGCGCCGATCAGAAACGACCCGCCGATGCGGTTCATCAGCCGCGCCGACCGCGCGTTCAGGAACAGGCCGCGGGCGCGCGAGGCCAGCACCGCATAGACACTGTCGCTGAGCAGCGCCAGCCCGGCGAAGGTGACCGTCATGATCACCGCCTGCGGCAGGGCGGCGGAGGCCGGATCCATGAACTGCGGCACGAAGGCGACCAGAAAGACCACGATTTTCGGGTTCAGGATCGTCGTGACCAGGCCATGCAGATAGGGCGAGTTGCACCACCCGGTTTCCGCCTCCGGCCTGTCGTCAGCCGATACGGCGAAATCTTTCGGATTGCTGCGCCACATCTTGATACCGAGATAGACAAGATAGATCGCCCCGGCGATCTTCACCATCGTGAACGCCGTGCTGGAGGCGGCAAGCAAAGCGCCGAGCCCGGCAAAGGCGACAACAAAGGCGATAGCCGCGCCGGTGCTGCAGCCCGCGACGCATTTCAGCCCCGCGCCTTGCCCGCGCGACAGGGCGTATCCGACGACCAGCAGAACGGACGGGCCGGGAATGATCAGAATCAGTTCGGTCGCGATCGCATAGGCGATCCAGTTTTCGATGGGCATGGTTTCTCTCCGAAAGGCGTCGTGGCCTGCAGCCACTGGACCAGCGAGCCACGCAACCCCATATTCTGTCAATGGACCAAATGACACCCAATCTGCCGGCCCTGGCCGCGCCGGCCCGCGAGGGCGAAAACCGCCGCAAGGTGAACGAGGGATTCTGGCCGAAGATGAAGCGGTTCGCCGCCCGCATCCCGTTCGCGCCGGAAGCCGTCGCCAGCTATTACGCGGTGGCCGACCCGAACACCCCGCGCCGGGTAAAACTGCTGATTCTGGCCGCCCTGGCGTATTTCGTCGCGCCTACGGATGCGGTGCCCGATTTCATCGCCGGTCTGGGCTTCACCGACGACGCCACCGTGTTCTGGGCGGTCTGGGCCATGGCGAAGGACCATGTAACCGATGAACACCGCGCCCGGGCCCGCGACGCTCTGTCGGTCGAATCTTCTGGTGAAACCGACGGCAAATCGGTTTAGGCTTCGCCCCATGTTAAGAAATGTCCCCGTTACCGCCCGTGTTTGCGGCCTGTCCGGCCTGTTGCCCTTCATCGCCAGTTCGCTCGCCATCTGGTCCGGCGACCCGGTCTGGGAAAGCGAAGCGATGACCTTCCAGCTTACCTACGGCGCGGCGATCCTGTCCTTCCTTGGTGGCATTCACTGGGCGCGAGCGTTTTCCGGTGACGATAGTTGGGCCACGATGAGCTGGGCGGTGCTGCCGCCGCTGATCGCCTGGATCACGTTGCGGCTGTATCCCGCGCCGGCCCTGTTCGTGCTGATTTTCGCCTTTGCACTGGCCTATTTCATCGACCTGCGGGCGGTGCGCGCCGGCGCGTTTCCCGACTGGTTTCTGCCGTTGCGGAAGGTTCTCACCGTCGGCGTCATCCTCTGCCTTGGTTCAACCCTGTTCTGGGCGTTCTATCAGGTCCGGTAGAATCCGCGATCCCGGGTCGTCAGACCCGGGATCTTTCACCGCGTTTAACACAATTTCCTGATGAAGATGCCGGATCAAGTCCGGCAACCGTTGCTTGAAGCGCCTAGTGCACCGGCCGTGATGGGTCCGTTGTCGGGGTATGCGGCCTGTTGAGCTGGCTTTCGCGCCGCGTGATGTACAGCGCGCTGCCGGCGATGACCGCCGCGCCCAGCCAGGTCAGCGGTTCGACCGGCTCGGAAAACGCCACCCAGCCGACAAACGCGGCGAAAGGCAGTCGCACGTAATCCAGCGGCATTACTACCGAGGCGTCGGCCGCCGCGAACGCCTTCGCCAGACAGGCCTGCCCGACCACGCCGAACGCGCCCAGCACGATTCCGAGACCGAGGAATTCCCAGGTCATCGGCGTCCAGACCCAGGCCGCTGCCGGGGCGGTGCCGACAGTCATCATCAGAGTCGTCCAGAACACGATGCGTTTCACCGGCTCGGTGCCGGTCAGCGATTTCACCATCAGGGCCGACGCGGCAAAGAAACAGGCGGCAGCGACAGCGGCCAGCGTGCCGTTATCCATCTCGCCGCCCGGCCGGACGATGATCAGAACACCGATAAATCCGACCAAAACCGCGCTCCACCGCCGCAGCCGGACGACTTCGCGCAAGAACACCGCACTGCCCGCGGTCGCGAATAATGGCGCGGCGAAAGTTGTCGCCGTCACCTGGGCCAGCGGGGCGTAGGAAATTGCATAGATGAAGCTCAGCAGGGCCAGCGCCCCTATCGTGCCGCGAAACAGATAGAGCACCGGTCGCTGTGTCTTCAGCCCGTCGATCCCGCCCTTCCAGAGGAACGGCAGAACGAAGGGCAGGGCGAAGGCCGACCGCAGGAAGGCGACTTGAAACGGGTGCATGCCGAGATCGGCGGTATGGCGAACAACGCCGTTCATCGTCGCGAAAACGGCGGCCCCGAACACCATCCAGAACGCAGCCTGTACCGGCCCCGTCCACCCGACAATCGAAAAGCTGTTTATACGGCTCGGGCGGAGATCGCCCATGAAGTCCTCACAAACGCCATGCCGGTTTGGTTTTCCGGCACAACCCATGTTGTTGCGGCTTTGACAGGTCTTTCCATCGTGCTATCCCACCCTTCTGGAAACGGCAAGATGCGTGTAGGGAAATTCATCGATGACAGCACCGCTTTGGACACCGGACGATCGCAAGATCGAAAACAGCAACATGACGGCGTTCCGGCGTCTGCTGGAGGACCGCCACGGGGTCGAGCTGCCGGATTACGACGCCCTGCACGCCTTTTCGATCGACGAGATGGAAAAGTTCTGGACCGCCTTCTGGGACTTCGCCGGGATCCGCTCGCAAAGCCGGGGCGACCGCGTTCTGATCGACGCCGACAAGATGCCCGGCGCGGCGTTCTTTCCCGATGCGAAGCTGAACTTCGCCGACAACCTGCTGCGCCGCCGCGATGACGGCGACGCCCTGGTCTTCTGGTCCGAGGACAAGGTGAAACGCCGGCTTTCCTGGGGCGAGCTGTACGATCTGGTCTCGAAACTGTCGAAGGCTCTGCGCGCCGCCGGTATCGGCCCGGGCGACCGCGTCGCCGGCTTCGTGCCGAACATGCCGGAAACCATCGCCGCGATGCTGGCGGCGGCCAGCGTCGGTGCGACCTGGACATCGTGCTCACCCGATTTCGGCGTGCGCGGCGTGCTTGACCGGTTCGGCCAGACCGAACCGAAACTGCTGTTCACCGCCGACGGCTATTTCTACAACGGCAAGACCATCGACTGCCTGCCGCGGGTGCGCGAGTTTCTGGCCGACCTGCCGACCATCGAGAAAGTCGTCGTGCTGCCGCTGGTCGAAAGCGACCCGGTGGTCAGCGACGTCTACGGCGCGGTCACCCTGGCAGCGTTCATCGACGGGCAGGACGGCGGCGACATCAATTTCGAAATGCTGCCGTTCAATCATCCGCTGTACATCATGTATTCGTCGGGCACGACGGGCGCGCCGAAATGCATCGTGCACGGGGCCGGCGGCACGCTTTTGAACCAGGTGAAGGAACACCTGCTGCATTGCGACTCCAGGCCGGGCGGCCGGTCATTCTATTTCACGACCTGCGGCTGGATGATGTGGAACTGGCTGGTCGCCGGGCTGGCCTGCGAATCGACGCTGCTGCTGTATGACGGATCGCCCTTCGCGCCCGACGGCAACATCCTGTTCGATTTCGCCGACGCAGAGAAAATGACCCTGTTCGGCACCTCGGCGAAGTATATCGACGCCTGCAACAAGGCCGGTCTGGAACCGCGCAAGACCCATGATTTGTCGAGCGTCGACGTGATGTGTTCCACCGGCTCGCCGCTGGTGCCGGAAAGCTTCGACTACGTCTACGAAAAGATCAAACCGGACCTGCAGCTCGCCTCGATTTCCGGCGGCACCGATATCGTCGGGTGTTTCATGCTGGGCAACCCGGTTCTGCCGGTCTGGCGGGGCGAATTACAATCAATGGGCCTTGGGCTTGCAGTTCAGGTGTATAACGACGAAGGTAATCCCGTTCAGCAGGAAAAGGGCGAGCTTGTTTGCGTTAAACCTTTCCCCTGTATGCCGGTGAGGTTCTGGAACGACCCCGACGGCGAGCGTTATCGCGGCGCGTATTTTGAGAAGTATCCGAATATCTGGTGCCACGGCGACTTCATCGAAATGACGGAACACAAGGGCTTCGTGGTCTACGGACGGTCTGATGCGACGCTGAATCCCGGCGGAGTGAGGATCGGTACGGCGGAAATCTACCGCCAGGCCGAAACCTTTCCGGAAATACAGGAATCAATCGTCATCGGACAGGACTGGGACAACGATACCCGCGTCGTGCTGTTCGTCAGAATGACGGCGGGTGTGGACCTGACCGACGATCTGATAAAGCAGATGAAAACCCGCATCCGCCAGAACTGCACCCCGCGCCACGTGCCGGCGAAGGTCGTGGCGGTCGCCGATATTCCGCGCACCAAGTCCGGCAAGATCACCGAACTGGCGGTGCGCGATATCGTTCACGGCAAGGATGTGAAGAACAAGGAAGCATTGGCCAACCCGGAAGCGCTGGATCTGTACCGCGATATCGCAGACCTGCAGCGGGATTGACCGCAGAACCCGGCATGCGGATCAGTCCGAGGCGGTCGCCCGCCGCTTTTCCGCCAGCCGGACCCGCGGTCGTGGCCGGTTGATCAGCCGGTGCGCCAGCAGATTGACGTTTTTCAGCCCGTCGAGCAGGCCGGGCACAACCACGGATGACGGCTTGTTCTGCTGCGGCAGGGTCCGCAATGCCGTCGCCATGGCGCTCGGGTTGTGCGGCGCCAGCGGATCCAGCATCCGGACCAGCCCCAGCTCTTCGGCCCGTTTGGCGCGGATGAACTGTTCGCGGCGCGGTTCGATGCGGGGGATGATCAGCGCCGGCTTGTCGAAGGACAGGATTTCGCAGAACGTGTTGTAGCCGCCCATCGCGACGACGCCGGCGGCGTTCGCAATCAGCGCTTCCGGATGCGCATCGAAGGTGATGACCTCGACATGCGGCAGATTCTCGGCGCGGGCGATGAAATCGGCCTGCTGTTCGGTCTGCATGAACGGCCCCAGCAGAACCAGCGCCGGATGCGGCATATCGGGATCGGCCTCGTAGGCTTTCAGCACCCAGTCGACCATCTGTTCGCCGTCGCCGCCGCCGCCCGGCGTTACCAGAATATACGGCGGATCGAATTTCGACAGCGAGTAGCTGAGCGCCAGACCGGCCTGTTCGCGGCGTTCCAGATACCCGGTATAGCTGAGCTTGCGGTAGACGGAGCGCGGCGCATCGACGCCTTCCAGCGGGTCGCAGATCTGCGGCAGTCCGTAGGCCCATACCTCGTCATACAGGTCGACGATCGCCGGCATCGCCCGCTTGCGTTCCCATTCGGGGCCCAGCAGGGCGGGTTCGTCCATGACATCGCGCAGACCGAGCGCCAGCGGCGTTCCCCGCTCCTTCAGCATCCGCAGCGTATCCTCGACCTCGCCGCGCAGGCCCAGCGGTTCCTTGTCGACGATGAACAGGTCCGGATTGAAGGCCTCGGCGGTATGCCGGATGATCGACTCCCGCATCGCCAGGGTTTCCTCGATATCGATATGCAGCTTGAGCGGCGTGTAGTCGCCGTTGCGCAGCTTGATGACGCCGGGAATGCGCACGAAATCGACCCGCGCCCGGAAGTCGAAACTGCCAATGATCGGCGATCCGGTCAGAATCAGAACGGACAGGTCCTTGTCCTGTTCGACGAGCGCATGTGCAATCGCGCGTGTACGACGGAGATGCCCCAGCCCGAACGTATCATGGCTGTACATCAGGACACGGGTATGTCCATTCCGGTCGGCCATGATTGTGCCCCCTCCACTCGGCTTCATCCGGCCCCGAAAACACAAAAAACCACAATAATAAGCGGCAGGGCTTACGGGAAGCCCGTTTCTGGCGTTTTCGGCAGTCGATACAAGAGTATCGAATCCTGACCGACTATTGCATATGTAAGGGGAAAGGGGCAGATACAAAACACATCCCCGCCTGTAAATCAGTCCGGTGTTGCCGATTGGGTACACCGGGCTCCGCCGGAAAGGATCACCATGGCCCGTTCGCGACTCGATTCGGTTATCAGGCGGCTGATGGCGCAACGCGACTGCCTGAATTCGGCAGCCGGGCGTGTCGATGACATGCCCGGCCTGATTCTGGAGCTGGGGCTGGGAAACGGGCGCACTTTCGATCATCTTCGCGGCCTGTTGCCGGACCGGGACATCTACGTTTTCGAACGCAAGGTCGCGGCCCATCCCGACTGCATTCCCGCCGACAACCGCCTGTTTCTCGGCGATCTGACGGAAACCCTGCCGGACGCGGCGGCGCGGCTGGGCCGGTCGGCGGCGTTGGTGCATGCCGATATCGGGTCCGGGCATGCCGATATCGACCGCGAACTGGCATCCATGCTGGCCGCCCTGCTGCCGCCGCTGGTCCTGCCGGGCGGGCTGGTGATCAGCGATCAGGACATTCCGTTCGAAAACGCCACGCCGCTGCCGCTGCCCGACGGCGTCGACGAAGGCCGGTACTATTTCCGGCGGCTCGGGTAACGGTTAAAGCGTCATGAAAATCGCCGCCGCCCGCCTTTACCGACAGATTCAGCCGTTTGCCGACGGACCCTATATCTGCCGCGGCCAGGCGGAGGACGGGTTCGACAGCGCCATCGTCGCGCTGGAAGCGGAAAACGGCGTTACAGGCTGGGGCGAAGCCGCGCCGTTGGGCGCGTTTTACGCCGAAGCCTTTCCGGAAGCGATCCGCGCCGGCATCGAGCGCCTGCTGCCAACCCTGCCCGGTCTCGACGCCACTGCCCCGTCGCGGCTGGCCGATGCGATGAATACCGCCATGCTGGGACAGCCGGCGGTCAAATCGGCGATCGACATGGCGGCGTGGGATCTGGCGGCACGGCTTGCCGGATTGCCGTTGTCGGCCCTGCTGGGCGGGGCGGACGGCGATCGCGTGCCGCTGTACCGGTCCGTCAGCCAGGATTCGCCCGATGTCATGGCGGCGAAGGCTGCCGATCTCGTGCAGCGCGGTTACCGGCGGCTGCAGGTCAAGGTCGGGGCGGACCCGCTGGAAGATGTCGAACGGCTGCATCGGGTGCGGGCTGCGGTGCCGGACGATGTGCCGCTATACGCCGACGCCAATGGCGGCTGGCACATTGCCGACGCCTTGCGTTTCGTCGAGCGCGCCGCCGGGCTGGACTATACGCTGGAACAGCCCTGCATGGCCTACGCGGACAATCTGCAGATCGCCCGGCGCTGCGCCAGGCCGATGGTTCTTGATGAAGGCATCACCGGTCTGACCGGTCTGCTGCAGGCGCATCGCGACGGCGTGATTTCCGGCGTGACCCTCAAGATCGCCCGGCTGGGCGGCATCGGGCCGACCCGGTTGCTGCGCGATGTCGCAGTCAGCCTCGGCCTTGGCGTAACGGTCGAGGATACCGGCGGCAGCACCATCGATACCGCCGCGACGGCGCAGATGATGGTGTCGACGCCTCGGGCAGCGCGCGCCCATACGGTGGATTTCATGAACTGGGTGACGGTCGGCAATGCGGCCGGCATGCCCGACTCGGAAAACGGCGACCTGCTCGCGCCGGCCGGACCGGGCCTCGGCGTCACCGTCGATGCCGCCGCTTTCAACCCCCCGCTGGCTGAAGCGGCGATCTGAACCGCCCCGAAACAGGCATTTTCAATAAAGGGAGTCCCGAGATGACCGTAACCCCGCTCTATGCCGGCCTGCTCGGCGTGTTTTACATTATGTTGGCCGCCCTCGTGATCCGCACCCGCTTTTCGGCCAGGATCGCCCTGGGGTCTGGCGGCAACGAGCTGCTGGAACGACGTATTCGCGCGCACGGCAATTTCGCAGAATACGCACCATTGGGAATTGTTTTGGTCGGTATTCTGGATCTGATGGCGATATCCGCCTATTTATTGCATTTCCTTGGCATTGCGCTTGTCGCCGGTCGTCTGCTGCACGCCTTTTCGCTTTCGGCGTTGACGAAGCGGCCCGCCGCCCGCATTGCCGGAATGCTGCTGACCCTGACGTCGGTCGGCGTCGGGTCCGTCGTCTGCCTGCTTCAAGTCGCCGGCGTCTGACGCGGGTCACATCGTCAGAACGATTTTTCCCGTCATGCCGCCGGCTTCCAGGCGTGCATGCGCCGTCGCCGCATCGGCCAGATCGAATGCGCCGGCGATATCGACGCTGATACGACCTTCGGCCAGGCTGGCCATGGCGGCGCGAACAATGTCCCCCTGCCGCCGGCGTTCCGGTTCCAGCCCCAGAACCATCGGGGTCAGCATCATGACATTGTGGATTGTCAGATTGTTCGTATAGGCGGTTTCATCTTCAAGGTCGCCCGGCATGCCCATCAGCGTGACCAGCCGTCCGTAGGGCCGCATCGCCGCGATGCTTCGCCGGAATACATCCGGACCCGCATTGTCCAGAGCGACGTCCAGGCCGACGCCGCCGGTCCAGTCCCGGACATCGTCGACAAAATCGGCCTCCAGATAGTTGATCGCCCGCTCCGCGCCGAGCTTTATCACCAGATCGGCCTTATCGGACGAACTGACCGTGGCGGCCACCCGCGCGCCCTGTTGCAGCGCGATCTGGATTGCGATCTGCCCGGTGCCGCCCGCGCCGCCGTGAATCAGCACGGTTTCGCCCTGTCCGACCCGGACGCGCTCAACCAGCGCCTCCCAACCGGTGATGAAAACAAGCGGTACGGCCGCCGCCGTGCCGAAATCGATGTCATCCGGGATTCCGGCCAGCAGCCAGTCGGGCACGATGGCATGACGGGCGTAGGTTCCGTTCGGGCCGCCGACGCCGCCGTTGCAGAAGCAGACCCGGTCGCCGACGGCAACCGAGGTCACCGACGATCCGACCGCTTCGACGATGCCCGCACCGTCATGGCCCAGCACCGTGCCGGCGGCATCGCCGACATACGGGCCCAGAGCGCGGAAAAAGGTATCGGCCGGGTTAACGCCCGCCGCATGCAGGCGCACCAGCACATCGTCCGGTTTTGCCGGCCACGGCAGATCGACGGGCTGCATCGTCAGCACATCGGGACCGCCCGTGCCGGACATCACCATCGCTTCCGATTGATACACCATCTGTCTTTCCCCCGGTTCGGCTTTATCTGCTCCGTCGCTCTTAGCCGGACACGGGGCGGTCTGCAAGTTCAACCCGCGTCAGCGGACGACAAACACCGAGACCGGCGCGTGCGAGGCGACATAACCGGCATTCGAAGCAAAGAAATGTTCGGCAATACCGGGGACATGCGACGCCATGACGATGGTGTCCACCTTTTCTTCCTTCGACGCCTCGATCAGCGCATCGCCGAGGTCGACCGCCGGATCGTTGCATTTGATTGTGTCGCTTGAAGCGTCGATGCCGTGCTGCTTGCCCTGCTCTTCGGCAAACGATTCGAGACGTTTTTTAAACTCTTCAACCGTATGGGCAACGCTGCTGGGCGCTGACGACGTCACCCCCATGTAGCATACCTTGGCGTTGGTCTGTTTCGCCAGCACAGCAGCCAGGTCGAGAGCCTTGCCGATCTTGTCCACATGCGCGAGATCGACCGGTACAGCTATTTTTTGAATTGTCATGGTGTTGTCTCCTCCTTTGGCAACAGAAAACAACACCATAAGGTGTCTTTCAAGCCGATGCCTTGAAACAGATCAATTCACAACCGTTAAATATCGACCATCACCGGCACGTGGTCTGAGGGTTTCTCCCAGCCCCGGGCGTGTTTGAGAACCTGAAGATTCGACAATCCGCCGGTCAGCGGCGGGGTGACCCAGATATGATCGAGCCGCCGCCCCTTGTTGGATTCCTCCCATTTCGGCGACCGGTAGCTCCACCAGGAAAAAATCTTTTCCGGGTCCGGATTCAGGTGCCGCACGGCATCGATCCAGCCGAAGGCGTCGCGCGCCGCATTCAGCCCGTCGGTTTCGACCGGCGTGTGGCTGACGATTTTCAGCAACTGTTTGTGCGACCAGACATCGTGTTCCGACGGCGCAATGTTCAGGTCGCCCACCAGCACCAGCTTGTCCGAATTCTTCGCCTTCTTCCTGAACCAGGTTTTCATCTCGTCGACAAATTTAAGCTTGTGATCGAATTTTTCGTTCTTTGCCGGATCCGGCTCGTCGCCGCCCGCCGGCACATACAGGTTATGGAGCCTGACGCCGTTCGGCAGGGTCGCCGCGATATGGCGCGAATCGTCCTTCTTCACCCAGTGATGGATGTCGACATCGCTCAGTTCGTGCCTCGACAGGATAGCGACGCCGTTATAGCCCTTCATGCCGTTGATCGCCTGATGCGCGTAGCCGGCCTCCGCCAGCGCATCGGCGGGGAAAAACTCGTTCGGCGACTTGGTCTCCTGCAGACACAGAACGTCGGGCCCGTTTTCCGCAAGAAATTTCAGCACGATGGGCAGACGAAGACGAACGGAATTGATGTTCCAGGTGGCGATGCGCATGAGAGGACTTTCCGTAAAACAGCGTGATCAGGTTGGCGTTGCGCCGCGCGACCCGGATCAGGGCGCAGGCGGCAGGGTGTCGTGGTGCAGATCGTCTTCGGCGATGCCGGTAGACAGAAACGCCCCGCGGGCATTCTCCACCATGACCGGCGGTCCGGCCATATAGATTTTCACATCGACGAGATCGGGGTCGTCATCCAGCACCGCTTCGTGCACGAAACCGGTGCGGCGGTCAGTCGGGCGCGCCGGGTCGGACAATACGGGCGTGTACCGGAAACCGCGGTGCCGGGCCTGCAGTTTGTCGAACCGGTCCAGCAGATACAGGTCCGGCTCGTCCCGCGCGCCGATATACAGATGCACCGGCCGGTCGGGGTCGCTGCGCAGAACCGCGTCGACGATGGCGATCATCGGCGCGAGACCCGACCCGCCGCCGATCGCGACAATCGGCCCGGTATGTTTCTCGCGAAGATAGCCGGTGCCGTAGGGGCCGGAAACATCGACGGGATCGCCCGGCTGAAGATCGGCGAAAACATGCCGGGTCGCCAGTCCGCCGCGCTCGCGCCTGATGTGAAATTCGTAAACCGGCGCATCGTTTGCATTTTCCGCGGGTGCATTCGCCAGCGAATAGTCGCGCGGCGGTATGCCCTTGAAGGTGACCCTGGCGAATTGCCCGGGCCGGTGGCGAAAGCCGGCCGTCCGCGGCGACACCAGCACTTTACGGATTTCCGGCGTCAGGTCCGTCAGTCCGGTCACGCGGCAGGAAACGGGTGTCGGCGTCGTCATGAATCTCTATCGGGTCCGGTTGCTGGGCTGGTCGATATAGGTGAACAGATCGTCATCCAGCTTCAGGCCGAACCGGGTATCCACCAGCGTCACCCGCGTGCGGGCGTCCTGGCCGTCGATCACCGTCCACTGCCGCAGGGTCAGCGGCCGGTCCTGCAGGGTCACGACGACCGAGCCGGCGCCGGGGTCTTCATCCAGCGATACCTGCACCCGGATCAGCCCGGCATGGCGTTCCAGCCCGAGAACGCTGAGACCGTCGGTGAAGGACACGGTCTCGCGCAGAAAAAAATAAGCCGGGGTCAGGTTCAGCGGCAGATGCGTCGCTTCGCCGAGCTGCCGGTCGACGACGATCAGAAACGTGCCGTTGGCGACCATCAGATTCGGGACCGGCGGATCGTATTCGACCCGCATTTCGCCGGGCCGGCGCATGTAAATTGTGCCTTCGACCGAGCCGCCGTCCGGATTGATCTGGATGAACCGCGCCTGCAATGTCGTCAGGCTGTTTAGGTATTCCTCGATCTCGCGCAGCAGGGCATGGTCTTCCGGCCGCAGGACGATCCCGCCGCCCGTTTCCACCGTCGCCGCGCTCGCCACCGCCGGCAGAATCCCGGCCGCGCCGGGAAACGACAGGCCGGCCAGACCGATCAGACCCGTCTTCAGGAGCAGACGCCGCGTCGCCGAAGCGCCGGCCATGCCGGTGTTTTTCCTATCGGCTGTGGTCGCCGACAAGAACTTCCCGTTTCCCGACATGGTTGGCCGAACTGACAACGCCTTCCTTCTCCATCCGCTCAATGATCCGCGCCGCCCGGTTGTAGCCGATTTGCAGGTGACGTTGCACGAAACTTGTCGATGCCTTGCCTTCCTGCGCGATAATGGCGACGGCCCGGTCATATAACTGGTCTTCTTCACTGCCGCCGCCGCTCTGGCCATCAACCCCCATAAGGCTGGCCGCGCCGCTGACATCGGTGTCGAATCCCCCTGACATATCGGTCTCATCGGTCACCGCGTCAATATAGTCCGGTTCGGCCTGGGCCCGCAGGTAGTCGCAGACGCTCTCGACCTCGCCGTCGTCGACGAACGGCCCGTGCACACGCTTGATGCGGCCGCCGCCGGCCATGAACAACATGTCGCCCTTGCCGAGAAGCTGTTCCGCCCCCTGTTCGCCAAGGATCGTGCGGCTGTCGATTTTCGACGTCACCATGAAGCTGATGCGGACCGGGAAGTTCGCCTTGATCGTACCGGTGATGACATCCACCGACGGGCGCTGCGTCGCCATGATCAGGTGAATGCCGGCGGCCCGCGCCATCTGCGCCAGCCGCTGGATCGAGGCTTCGATTTCCTTGCCCGCGACCAGCATCAGGTCGGCCATTTCATCGACCACGACCACGATATAGGGGAATGGCGTCAGATCCATTTCGTCTTCTTCGAAGACCGGCGCGCCGGATTCCGGGTCGAAGCCGGTCTGGATCTTGCGGGTCAGCACCTCGCCCTTCTTGGCCGCGTCCGACACCCGCTTGTTGTAGCCCTCGATGTTGCGGACGCCGAGTTTCGACATCGCCCGGTAGCGGTCTTCCATTTCCCGAACCGCCCATTTCAGCGCGACGACCGCTTTTTTCGGGTCGGTCACGACCGGCGAAAGCAGATGCGGAATATCGTCATAGACCGACAGTTCCAGCATTTTTGGGTCGACCATGATGAATTTGCAGCGGTCCGGCGGCAGCCGGTACAACAACGACAGGATCATCGCGTTCAGGCCGACCGACTTGCCCGACCCGGTGGTGCCCGCGATCAGCAGATGCGGCATCGTCGCCAGATCGGCGATTTCCGCGCCGCCGCCGATATCCTTGCCCAGCACCATCGGCAGTCTCGCCTTGCTGTTGGTGAAGGCGCCGGAGGTCAGAACCTCGCGCAGGCCGACCATTTCGCGCCGCGCATTCGGCAATTCGATGCCGATCACGTTGCGGCCCGGCACGGTGGCGATGCGGACCGAAATCGCGCTCATCGAGCGGGCGATATCGTCGGCCAGGCCGATCACCCGGCTGGTCTTGGTGCCCGGCGCGGGTTCCAGCTCGTACAACGTGACGACCGGTCCCGGCCGCACCTTGACGATTTCGCCGCGCACGCCGAAATCCTCCAGCACGCCTTCCAGCAGCCGCGCGTTCTGCTCCAGCGCCTCCGCGGATTCCAGGCAATCGCCGTCGTTCTCGATTTCTTCCAGCAGATCGAGCGGCGGCACGGAATAGGGGCCGCCGGATGACGGCAGGTCCAGCGGCATCTGCCGCGCCTTGCGCTTCGCCGCCTTGTCGCGCGACGGGTCTTCGCGATCCTGAATGCGAGCCGGGTTGGTCGGCCGTTTTTCGACCGGCTCGTCGCGCGAAACGTCGCGTTTAACTTTCTTCGGCAACAAGGCCGGTTCGATGCGGGTGTCGCCGCCCATTACCATGTCGCGCGCCGCGGACAGGCCGCCGCGCAGCGAATCCGGCGACGACGCCTTGCGCAGCATCGAGACGGACCGCCGGATGGCGCGGCCGGCCGCCAGCCATTCGGCCAGCGAGACGCCGAACAGATAGATCGAGGTCAACAGGCAAACCAGCCCGGCAGGCAGGCCGATCAGCAGCGGGTCGATTGTAATGCCCGCCTTTGTCAGCCCGGTCAGAAACAGATCGCCGGTAACGCCGCCGAGACCGGTTTCAAGCGGCCAGAACCCCGGTACCGGCATGCAGGCGAAGGCCAGCGCGCCGATCAGGATCACCGGCGGCGTCAGGGTCAGCCGCACCCAGAAAGCCGGCACCCGATGATCGATCACCACCCGCCAGCCCCAGCCGGCCATAATCGGCGCGATCAGGCTGGCGGAAAAGCCCAATGTCTGCAGCAGCATGTCGGAAAGGCCCGCGCCAAACGCGCCGAGCAGGTTGCGCGGCTGGTCCGGCCCGGCGGCGTTCCACGACGGGTCCTGCGGGTCGTAACTGATCATCGCCGCGAACAGCGCCAGCGCCAGCCCGATGACGACGATGCCGCCGAACTCGATGATCCGCCGCTTGATCAGCGCCGTCATCCAGTCGGGCAGCAGGGGCGATTTCGCGGTTGTGGTTCCAGCCATCGTCAAATGCCTCTTTCTAAAGCGGTTCCGGCGCCTGGCCCGCCGCATCCAGTGCAGCCCGCAGCCGGGTCATCGCCTCGCGCACGGTCTTGACGTCATCGACCAGCGCGATGCGGATATAGCCCTCGCCGGGCACCATGCCCGTTCGCGGGTCGGTGCGGGAAAAGTACCGGCCCGGCATCACCTTGATCGCTTCCCGTGTCCAGGCGGCTTTCGCCGCTTCCTCGTCGTCGCGCACCGGCAGCCACAGGAAGAACGCCGCTTCCGGCCGTTCGTAACCCGGCCAGCCGTCGAATGTTTCGTCGGCGATATCGAACAGTGCCTGATAATGCGCCCGATTCGCCGCGACATGGGATTCGTCTTTCCACAAGGCCGTACCCGCCGCATCCAGCGCCGGCGGCATCTGCACGCCGCCGTAATTGCGCAGCATGGTGAAACGCCGGATGATTTCGGAATCGCCGGCGACGAAAGCGCAGCGCAGGCTGGGCGCGTTGGAGCGTTTCGACAGCGAATTCACCGTCACCACATTATCCATCTTGCCGTCGATGGCCTTGCAGGCTTCCAGCGCGCCGACCGGCGCGCGCTTGCCGTACAGTTCGGAATAGCATTCGTCGACCGCGAGTATGAAATTGTGCTTGCGGGCCAGCAAGGCCAGATCGAGCAGTACGTCGATCTTGGCGATCTTGCCGGACGGATTGCCCGGCGTGCACAGGATGACCATGGCCAGCCGGTCGAGCACATCCGGCGTCAGATCGCGGACATCCGGCATGTGCCGGGTTTCGGCCGTGGTGTTCATGAAGACCGGCTCCGCATCGGCCAGAACCGCGCCGCCGTAATAAACGTGGTACAGCGGGTTCGGCATCGCGATGAGGGGTTTGACCCCTGCCGGCAGGGTCTGCCGCTTCATCGTCGCGGCCAGCAAGGTCAGTTGAAACAGGCCTTCGCGGCTGCCGCAGGTGCCGGCGACGTTCTTCGCCGGGTCGATCATGCCCTCCGGCAGGCCGTAGCGTTTCGCGAGCCAGGCCGCCACCGCGCCGCGATAGGCGTCAGACCCGGCCGGCGGCGGATACTTCGACCAGCCGCCGTTCCAGCCGGCGATGATTTCCTGCACCATCGGCGGTGTCGGCAGGCGCGGCTCGCCGATGCTGAGCACCAACGGGTCCTTGCCCGGCGGCGGGTCCAGCGAGGCCAGCAGCTTCGCCATCCGCCCGAACGGGTAATCGATGAATATGTCCGGCTCGCTCATGATTACTTAACAACCAAGTATCGTTAAAGAGTTATCCAGCAAAAATACTGTATTGATGAAGACAAGCAAGAATTATTCCGAAACAAAACTACGCTGAATACAGCATTGGATTTTTCCGTGCATTTATATGATGTGCATTTGAACAGGATTCCCGCACCGTCTGCATTGCTGTTCAAACTTCCCAAACAACGGAGCTTCCAGATAACATCAGGTGCGGACATCGCACTTTAAGCTGCAATTTTGTAAGAAATGCTCTCTGAGGTCGGCTCTTGTGCGCCTTCGGTCAATCCAGGTCTGCAGGCGTTTCGAGTTTTACGAGCAGATGATTTAAGGCTTCCTGATCTCGCTTGGACAATCCTCGGGTCAAACGGTGTTGAGTAGCCACGTGGTCAGTAACCGCTGCTTCGATAGTTTCGAACCCCTGGTCTGTCAGGGAAATCAGGATACTACGTCCGTCATCAGGGTTCGAAACGCGGCTTACGTGACCTGATTTTACAAGCTGGTCGATCCGGTTTGTCATGGTGCCGGACGTTACCATCGTCCAAGCCATGAGATCCCCCGGTGAGAGAGTATACGGAGGCCCTGATCGACGCAGTGTCGCCAGAACGTCGAAGCTGGCGGCGTTGAGACCATGCAATTCCCACGTTTTTTCCATTTCGCGCAGCAGTGATGCGGATATTCGTTTAATTCGCCCGATGACTCCCATTGGTCCGACATCAAGGTCCGGACGCTCTGCTCTCCACTGGGCAAGAACTTTGTCAACGTGATCCATTTCGGAAATGGACGACACTTTTATCTTGACGTCAAGATAAAAACAAACTATCTCGACGTCAAGATATATTGTGAGGATACGATGAGCAAAACTACCGACATATTCCTGACCGCCTCGGCACCGGCCATTTGGGGCAGCACATACTTCGTCACCACCGAATTCCTGCCGGATGGCTATCCATTGACGGTCGCGATGCTTCGCGCGTTGCCAGCCGGCCTGTTGCTTCTGCTGATCGTCCGGCGATTGCCGACATGGGATTGGCTAGGCCGCGTAACGGTCCTTGGTGCGTTGAACTTTTCCGTTTTCTGGGTGTGTTTGTTTATCGCCGCTTACCGTTTACCAGGCGGTGTTGCGGCAACGGTCGGCGCAGTACAGCCCTTGATCGTCATTGTCCTTTCTCGGGCTTTTCTCGGGAACAACATCCGCCTGATGTCGATCCTGGCGGCAATGCTCGGTCTGGGCGGCGTTGCGCTGCTGATCCTGACACCCGCCGCGTCCCTGGATCTGATCGGCGTGTCAGCCGGCATTGGCGGCGCAGCATCTATGGCGGCAGGAACCGTGTTGAGCAGGAAGTGGCAGCCAAATGTTCCGCTTCTGGCGTTTACGGCCTGGCAACTGACAGCAGGGGGCCTGCTGTTGCTACCGATCGCGCTGTGGGTTGAACCGCCGCTCCCACCGATCACGGGCAAACATGTTGCAGGTTTCATATATCTCGGACTGATTGGTGCGGCCATGACCTATGCCGTTTGGTTTAGGGGCATTGCCCGCCTGGAGCCTTCTGCCGCCTCAAGCCTCGGATTCCTAAGTCCCTTGATCGCCGTGGCTCTTGGTTGGGTGCTGTTGGATGAACACCTGACCCCGTTTCAGTTTTTCGGGGCGACCATCGTCCTGATCAGCGTCTGGCTCAGCCAGAATGCTGGGCGCATTCCACGACCGCAAGCCGCGCTGGTCCACGGCGCATCTCAAACATAAGGAGAGAAATTATGAAGATCATTGTCTTCGGTGCCCGTGGTGACGTCGGAAGCCGCGTCGTCGCGGAAGCGTTATCCCGAAATCACACCGTGACGGCCGTTGTTCGTGACGCTCGCCAGGTTTCTTCGCTGCCGGAAGGCGCATCGGCCGTGGTGATTGATGTGCGCCACACAAATGATCTTGCCCGTGCCATGGCCGGCCACGATCTAGCCGTCAGCGCGATCCGCCCTCCGCAGGGTCATGAGCCGGATCTGGTTCCCCTGACCGAGTCCGTTTTGGATGCCGCCGCCGCAACGCGCGTTCGTGTTCTGGTCGTTGGCGGTGCGGCGCGGCTTTTCGTACCCGGGACCGACAGGCACACCGTTCTGACAGCACCCGGCTTTTTGCCAGTCGCCGTCGTTCCCGTCGCCCGGGCATCACAGGCACAGTACGAGCTCTGTCTTTCCCATGAAGGCGCGGATTGGGTTTACGCTTCGCCTGCAGCAATGCTTACGCCGGGTAACCGGACGGGTTCGTATCGATCGGGTAAGGATGAGCTGCTGGTCAATGAAGACGGTGACTCAACCGTCTCGATGGAAGACTTTGCGGTCGCGCTGGTCGACGAGGGAGAAGCGAATCGTCTGCACCGAGATCGGTTCACGGTCGCTTACTAGGTGATGTGACCCGATGGTACGGCAATTCCGAACCACTAGGGGCGTCGAATATCGGCTTCGGGTCGGATTTGGAGCTTATCCGGTGTCGAAAAAATGACCCGGCGATTGCTCGCCGGGCCAGTTGCGGGGTCTTAGGGGGCAACCATGCCCCTAAGCTCTAAGATGAAGGATGTCAGAGTCTTTGCGATCCCGTCCCGAATTCGGGATAGGCTTCCATCCCCAGTTCGGCGTGGTCGAGACCGTCCATTTCGTCTTCTTCGGAAGCACGGATACCGATCGATACTTTCAGGATCATCCACACCACACCGCTGGTCACCACGGTGAACACACCGATTGCGACGATACCGACAACCTGGACGACGAAG
The DNA here is from genome assembly GCA_040222995.1 of Alphaproteobacteria bacterium. Classification (GTDB taxonomy): domain Bacteria; phylum Pseudomonadota; class Alphaproteobacteria; order UBA8366; family Aestuariispiraceae; genus JAVKBW01. The sequence continues at coordinate 23,473 of JAVKBW010000046.1, forward strand.
TCGCCGCCGCCGAAGATCGCGACCGCCAGCGTGCCCCAGATGCCGCAGACAAGGTGGGCGGAGATAGCGCCGACCACATCGTCGATTTTAAGCTTGTCCAGCAGCGGGATGGCGACAACCACCAGCACGCCGCCGATCGCGCCGACAATGATCGAAAGGAAGTGGTTGGTAAGATCGGGCCCGGCCGTAATCGACACCAGACCGGCAATCGCCCCGTTCAGCGCCATTGTCAGATCGATTTTCTTGTACAGGATCTGCGTCAGGAAAATCGCCGCGACCACACCGCCGGCTGCCGCCAGATTGGTGTTGGTGTAGACAATCGCCATCCAGGTCGCCGATGCGGCATCGCCGAGAGCGAGAACCGAACCGCCGTTGAACCCGAACCAGCCGAGCCACAGGATGAACGTGCCGAGCGTCGCCAGCGGCAGGTTGGCGCCCGGCATCGGGTTGACCGACCCGTCACTGCCGAACTTGCCTTTCCGTGCGCCGAGGATGATCGCCCCGGTAAGAGCGGCCCAGCCGCCGACGGAGTGAACGATGGTCGAGCCCGCGAAATCGGAGAAGCCCATCTCGGCGAGCCAGCCGCCGCCCCAGGTCCAGGAGCCCTGGATCGGGTAGATGATGCCGGTCAGCACGACCGTGAAGATCATGAACGGCCAGAACTTGATGCGTTCGGCGACCGTGCCGGAAACGATCGACGCCGCCGTGGCCACGAAGACCATCTGGAAGAACCAGTCGGACGCGACCGAATAACCGGCGCCGGTAACCGCGCCAACCAGTTCGTCGGTAACTTCGTCCGCGTTCAGCAGCGCCAGTTCATCCGTCGACGGGTTGTAGAACGCGCCGGACAGCGAGCCCATGTAGCCGGAAACGTCGACATACATCAGGCTGTAGCCGATCAGATAGTACATGATGCCCGCGACCGAATAGAGCGCGATGTTCTTCAGGCAGATCGTTGCGGTGTTCTTCGACCGCACGAGGCCGGATTCCAGCATCGCGAAGCCGGCGGCCATCCACATCACCAGAAAGCCGCTGACCAGGAACGAAAACGTGTTGAAGATATAGGCGGTTTCTTCGGTTACCGCCGCCAGCGCCGGCTCTGTCGCCATAAACGCCACGAGCGCCGTTGCGGCGCAAATCGCCAGACGGCTGTTCTCTCTCATGAAAGTCTTGATGTTCATATTCCCTGCCTCCTCACAGCGCTTCGGCGCCGCTTTCGCCTGTGCGAATGCGGACGGCCTGGGCCAAATCCAGTACGAAAATTTTTCCATCGCCGATCCGGCCGGTATTGCCGGCCTGCTGGATCGCTTCGACGACGGCTGCCGCCTGATCGTCGTCTACGGCGATTTCCACCTTGACCTTGGGTAGAAAATTCACGGCGTATTCGGCGCCGCGGTAGATTTCTGTTTGGCCTTTTTGCCGGCCGAACCCTTTTACTTCGCTGACGGTAAGCCCCTGAACACCGATCGTTGTCAGCGCCTCCCGGACCTCTTCCAGCTTGAAGGGTTTGATAATAGCCATCACCAATTTCATTGCTGAATGCTCCCTCTTTGTTTCCAGATCGGTGACCAGACCATTTCTGTTGCACCGCACAATGGATCGGATAGGGCATATCAAATACCGTGCCGGAATCAGAAAACTCATTTTATTGATTTTTTTCAGTGTGTTAGAGGTTGTGTGGTGAAAACGGCCCAAACAGTTATGCCTGTTTTTTAATCATTCTTTAGGGTTGGGTGAATTATTGATTAATTTTTAGTCATATCCTGACTGCGGCAGACTGGCGTCTGGACAAAAACCGGCGAAGGTTCGACAGTATTCCCGCCGGAATGAAGGACCTTCCATGCCAGAAAACGCCGCTTCCCCGTCCGCCCCGCCGTCCCGCGCCGATGTCGCCATTGTCGGCGGCGGCCTGGTTGGCCTGACTCTGGCGGCGGCGTTGGGAAAGGCCGGGTTGACTGTCACCGTGATTGACCGCGACCGGCCGTCGACTCATGTCGCGCCGGAATATGACGGGCGGTCGTCGGCTATTGCGCTCGGCTCGGCCCGTGTCTTCCGGGGCGTCGGCCTGTGGCCGCTGCTGCAGGATCACGCCCAACCGATCTGGGATATCCGTGTCGCTGACGGCCACGTGCTGCGCGGGGTATCGCCGCTGTTTCTGCATTACGACCATGCCGATATCGGTGACGATCCGTTCGGCTACATCATCGAGAACCGCTATACCCGCGCCGCCCTGCACAGTCATATTCCCACCCTCGAAACCGTCACCTGGCTGGCCCCCGACGCGGCGACACGGGTCGACCGCGACGCCCATGCCGCGACCGTGCATCTTGAAAGCGGCAAAACCGTACGCGCCTCGCTGGTGATCGCCGCCGACGGCAAGAAATCGGCGATCCGGGCCGGAGCCGGCATCCGCACCACAGGCTGGGATTACGACCAGACCTCCATCGTCTGCACAGTGCGCCACGCGCGGTCGCATAACGGCACGGCGGTGGAACTGTTTCTGCCCGGCGGGCCGTTCGCCATACTGCCGATGACCGATGACCGGTCGAACATCGTCTGGTCCGACCAGCGCGACCGCGCGGCGGCGATCATGGCGCTGGATGACGACGCCTTTCTGGAAGAACTGTCGGCCCGGTTCGGCGACTGGCTGGGCAAGATCGAGCTTGTCGGCCCGCGCTTCGCCTTTCCGCTGTCGCTGAGCCATGCCGAAACCTATGTCGCGCAGCGGCTGGCGCTGGTCGGCGATGCCGGGCACGCCATTCACCCCATCGCCGGGCAGGGCTTGAACATGGGGCTGCGCGATGTCGCCGCGCTGGCCGATGTGCTGGTTGACGCTCGCCGCCTCGGCATGGATCTGGGCGCGCCCGATGTCCTGCAGCGTTATGAACGCTGGCGGCGGTTCGACAACGTGCTGCTGGCGGCGGTCACCGACGGCCTGACCCGGCTGTTTTCGAACGACGTGCCGCCGGTGCGGCTGGCCCGCGATATCGGTCTTGCGGCGGTCAACCGGCTGCCGCCGGCGAAGAAGTTTCTGATGCGGCATGCGATGGGCGTGGTCGGCGAGCTGCCCCGGCTTATTCGCGGCGAGGCCTTGTAGGGCCTGCCCGCCGGACCATATGGAAAGCGAACGGGAATCGAACATGGCGCTATCGAAAAAACAGCGGCTGCAGCGGAAGTCGGACGAGCTGAAGCTGGACGCGGTGCAGCGGCACATCTTTCTGTGCGCCGACCAGACCGAGTCGAAATGCTGCCGGAAGGAAGACAGTCTGGTCGCCTGGGACCACCTGAAAAAGGCGCTGAAGGCGAAAGGCCTGGACAGCGCCGGCGACGGCACGGTGTTCCGCACCAAGGCGAACTGCCTGCGGCTGTGCCAGTCGGGGCCCATCGCCGTCGTCTACCCGGAAGGCGTCTGGTATCATTCGTGCCGCCCGGCGGTGCTCGACAGGATCATCGAGGAACACCTGATCGGCGGCGCGCCGGTGGAAAAATACCGGTTCTACCCCGAAGACGGGGACGACCGCCTGTAGCGCGGTTAACACCGAACGAAAGGATCAAGGCCGATGACACGGGTTGAACAGGGCCGGACGCTGGCGGTTGCCGCCGTCTCCTTTCTGCTGATAGGCGTGCTGCCCGCCGCCGCCGCCACATTGCAATCGCACCAGGCGCGCTACCGGCTGACGCCGACCGCCGTGACCATGCCCGGCGCGGTCAGTGCCCGCGACGGTATTCTTGTGATCCGGGTCGAGGAACGCTGCACCGACTGGCTGGTCTACAGCAAACTGCAGATCACCATGAACATGGAAAACGGCAACGAACTGACCGTGTCCTCCACCAGCACGCTGGAGGAAGCCAAGGATTCGACCTCGCTGGTGTTCGATTCCGAAATTCTGTTCAACGGCAACGCGGTGCAGAGCCATGCCGGCATCGCCCGGGCGCCTGAAGCCGGCGCGGCCGGCACCATCGAATTCACCGAAAACACCTCCAACGGCGATACCGCGACGCTGCCCGCCGGCGCGTATTTTCCGGTCGCCACCTACTGGCGCACGGTCGAGCGCATCGCCGAGGGCGAAAAGGTGATGGATTACATGATGTTCGACGGCAGCGGCAGCACCCCGCTGCGCGCCACCGACGTCATCGCCGGCCCGCCGAAAAACCGGCCGGCCCCCGAAATCAACGAGTCCGGCCTGATCACCGATACCGGGTGGCGGGTCATCACGTCATTCTTCGATATCGACGCCACCGACGCCCCGCCGACATCGACCAATATTTTCGAACTGTACGACAGCGGCGTCACCGGCTGGATCAAGTACGATATCGGCCTTGTCGAGGTCGACGGCGACATGGTCGCGCTGGAAAAACTTCCCGCGCCATCGTGCTAGAAAGGCGTCCCGCAGAATCGCCGGCGTTAAAACATTTGCCTTTCCTTTACGGCTTGCGCATTTTTCACCCATGGAATGTTTCGCCCCCAAAACGACCAAATCGACCATCCACCTGATTCCGCTGGAAAAGGGGTCGGTCGCCGGCTGGCTGAAAAAGCGGGCGGGGTCAGACCGCGCCTGGGTCGAGGCGCACGGCTTCGACGCAAAACCGGGATCGGTGCTGATGCTTCCCGGTGATGACGGCGGGCCGACCGACGCGCTTGTCGGCGTCAAGGCGGACACCCCCGGCGATATCTGGTCCTGGGGCGCGGCGGCGGACAAGCTGCCCGCCGGCCAGTACTCCCTGCCGGAATCGATGGAGGCGACGGCGGGGTTCAATGCCGGCCTCGGCTGGGCGCTCGGCGCCTATCGGTTCTCCGCCTACAAGAAGAACAAGCCCGGCGACCCGTCGAAACTGGTGCTGCCGCCATCGGTCGACCGCGACGCTGTCGAGGCGATGGCGAAGGCGATCTATCTGACCCGCGACCTGATCAACACGCCGGCGGAAGACATGGGGCCGGGCGAACTGGCCGATGCGGCGCGGGTGCTGGCCCGCAAGTACAAGGCGAAATGCCGCATCGTCGTCGGCGACGATCTGCTGAAGGACAATTACCCGATGATCCACGCGGTCGGCCGCGCCAGCAGCCGCACGCCGCGCCTGATCGACCTGAAATGGGGCCGCGCGAAAGACCCGAAACTGACCCTGGTCGGCAAGGGCGTGTGTTTCGATTCCGGCGGGCTGGACCTGAAACCGTCGAACGGCATGCTGCTGATGAAAAAGGATATGGGCGGCGCGGCGAACGTGCTCGGCCTGGCCTCGATGATCATGGCGTCGAATGTACGCGTACGATTGCGCGTGCTGATCCCGGCGGTGGAGAACAGCGTTTCCGGCAACGCCTTCCGGCCGATGGATATACTCAACAGCCGCAAGGGTCTGTCGGTGGAAATCGGCAATACCGACGCCGAGGGCCGGCTGGTTCTGGCCGACGCGCTTACGGCGGCGGCGGAGGACAAGCCCGACATGGTGCTGGATTTCGCGACCCTCACCGGCGCGGCGCGGGTGGCGGTGGGCACCGAAATCGCGGCGTTTTTCGCCAACGATCCCGGCCTGTCGGCGGCATTGTCGGAATGCGCCGACGCGGTCGACGACCCGGTCTGGCCGCTGCCGCTGCACAAGCCCTACCGCCGGCTTCTGGACAGCAAGGCCGCGGATATCAACAATGTCAGCCCCGGCGGCTATGCCGGCGCGATCACCGCCGCCCTGTTCCTGCAGGAATTCGTGCCCGACAGGATCGCCTGGGCGCATTTCGACATCATGGCGTGGAACACGTCGACGCGGGCCGGCCATCCGGAAGGCGGCGAGGCGATGGGCATCAGGGCCGCTTTCGAGATGATCCGCCGGCGCTACGCGGGATAGGCGTACGACCATGCAGCTTTCCGCGCAACAGGCCCTGCAGCTATGGCACAGCGCGTTCGTAGAAAGCGTACAGCGGGATACGCCCGACCTTACCGCGCGGCAGATGGCGGTGCTGATGACCGTCTACATGGATCCGCCGCCGCATACCGTACGCGGCCTGGCCGACCGCCTGACGGTTTCCAAGCCGGCCGTCACCCGCGCCCTCGACCGGCTGTCGGCGATCGGGCTGGTGCGCCGCAAGCCCGACGAGCGCGACCGGCGATCGATCACGGTGCAGCGCACGGTGAAAGGGTCTTTGTATCTGTCCGATATCGCCGCGGTGATCGGCCGTGCCGCCGCCGGTTTGCCGCAGCCCGGCGGGTAGAAAGCCGTCATGCCGACCGAACGCCCCGCCTTTAACAGCTATGCCGATTTCTGGCCGTTTTACCTGCGCCAGCACGCGAAGCCGGGCACGCGCCTGCTGCATGTCGCCGGCACCGGCCTCGCCCTCGCCTTGCTGATCGCGGCGGCGCTGACCGGTATATGGGGACTGGCGATTGCCGCGCCCTTTGTCGGCTACGGTTTCGCCTGGATCGGCCATATCGCCGTTGAGGGCAACCGGCCGGCGACCTTCGGGCACCCCGTCTGGTCGCTGGTCAGCGATTTCCGCATGGTGTTTTTATGGGCGACCGGGCGGTTGTCCCGCCATTTGCGCAACGCCGGGGTCAAGGATTACTGACGTTTCAGGACATCGCGCAGGATATCGACTACGATCCGCGTGCCTTCCTCGATAATCGTCACGTCGTCACCGACGATGATGCGTTCAAGCCCGTCGCGCAGTTTCGGCAGTCGGCCTTCCAGATCGGACGGCAGGAAACGCTTGGCGATACCCGGCGGCAGCGGCTTGCCGCGTTCGAGGTTCTTGGCGATGCCCGGCGGCAGGCCCTTCGACTTGATGCCGTGATCCTTGACGTAACGCTGGATGATCTCGCGGTCGTTCTCGCCGAAAATGCCGTCCAACACTTCGTCGATCACCTCGTCCTCGACGCGTTCCTCGGTGGTCTGGGCATTGGATTTGTTGCCATGGCCCTTGGCCTTGTCGCTTTTCGCGAGGCCCGCGCCGGCATCGCCGAAAACAAGCCCGGCGAGCAGAATCACGACGGCAAGGGCGCGCAAAGGCGCATGGATACGTGTATGGCGCTGTGTCACGGCGAAACTCTCCTGTCTGGCCTGCCCCCGCACACCATCCGTCCCGCCTATATGAGAACCACGCCCACGATTACAAGCGCGTCCACCCGAACCCCGCGGCACGCAACACATACGCGCCCCGGACGGGGTGAAGATTCTTGTCAAATTGTCGGGAGAATGGTGCCCAGGAGAAGACTCGAACTTCCACGACCTTGCGGCCACAGGTACCTGAAACCTGCGCGTCTACCAATTCCGCCACCTGGGCTCAGATGACGATGCGTGTTGTACGCACCCAAAGACGGTTGTCAACACTTACCAGTGGGGGTGAACGCGATAGTTGGATCGCCGCCGGGATTCGGCTATATCCAAGAAGACGAATTAGTGTCGGCACACCGGCACAGGCGATTACAGGGGATGACGATGACAACGAAACTGGTGACGATTTTCGGCGGCGGCGGCTTTCTGGGCCGGCATCTGGTGCGGCTTCTGGCGCAGCAGGGCCATTCGATTCGCGTCGCCGTGCGCGATCCGGAAAGCGCCCTGTTCCTGAAACCGATGGGCGATGTCGGCCAGATCACGCCGATCCAGGCGAATATCCGGTCCGATGCCTCGGTCGCCGCCGCCGTCGCCGGGTCCGACGCCGTCGTCAACCTGGTCGGCATTCTGTACGAAAGCGGCAGCCAGAGCTTCGACGCCGTACACAAAACCGGCGCGGCCACCGTCGCCAAGGCCGCCGCCAATGCGGGGGCGGAGCGCTTCGTGCACATGTCAGCGCTCGGCGCATCGGAACAGTCGGCCGCGAAATACGCCCGCAGCAAGGCGCGTGGCGAGACCGCGGTTACCGAGGCGTTTCCCGGCGTCTCGATCATGCGGCCCAGCGTGGTGTTCGGCCCGCAGGACGATTTCTTCAACCGGTTCGCCAATCTGGCCCGGTTCAGCCCGGTCCTGCCGCTGATCGGCGGCGGCCACACGAAGTTTCAGCCGGTCTATGTCGTCGACGTGGCCGAGGCGATGGCCGCCTGCGTCAACGGCCGGGCGGAAAACGCCCAGGGGCAGGTTTACGAACTGGGCGGGCCGACCGTCTACACGTTCGAGGAGCTGATGCGGCTGGTGATGCACTATACCGGCTATGACCGCCGGCTGGTTTCGATCCCGTTCGGCCTCGCCCGGCTGCAGGGCATGGTGCTGGGCCTGCTGCCGACGCCGCCGCTGACGGCGGACCAGGTCGACCTGCTGAAATCCGACAACGTGGTCACCGGCGATCTGCCGGGTCTGGCCGATTTCGGCATCCACCCGACGGCGGCGGAAGTCATCCTGCCGACCTACATGGACGTGCACCGCCGGGGCGGCCGCTACAGCCAGACTGCGGTGCTCTGACGCGGGTTCCGGCTGCAACCTCGCCGCCCCAAGACGGGGCCTAGCCGTAGTGAACAGGCTGCGGGTCGGGTTGCTTCACCACCGCGCCGCGAACGACCCTGACTTCGTCGCCCGGCGCACCGATGCGCCGACCGTGTTCGCAGATCGCTTCCGGATCGCTGGCCTCGTAAATGCAGACCGAGCCGATGCGGCCATCCTCCTCGGTAACCGCATAGCTGCGAATCCAGCGCAGCCTGTCCGCCATTTCCTCGCCGACCTGAAGCGATTTCCGGTTGGTTGCCTCGATCTCGCTTTCGTCGGCCCAGATACCTCGGCGGCGGATGATGTAGAGATCCATTGCTTGCCTCCTTTCTGCGTTGCGATGGTCTGAATATCGGGCCCGGTCCGGCATGAAACCAGCCGGCGATACTGACAAACCCCGGGGGCAAAAGTGCCACGCGCCGGGGCAGGGCTGGAATTCCGGTGCGATATTCGACACCATGCCGTCAGGCAGCGAGCGAAGGAGATGGTTGAAAACGACAAGCTGGATGTCGTGATCGTGCTGGTCAACGAGGGGTACGCCTCGACGGCGGTCGGGCCGATCGAGGTGTTTTCATCGGCCGGCAGCATGTTCAACGAAATGCGCGGCGCGGACCCGCAACCGCGATTCCGGGTGAAATTGGCGTCGATTGACGGCAAACCGATCGAAAGCGCTTACGGGCTACGTATCTTTCCCGACAGCAGTATCGCTGATGTCGGCCGGGCCGACCTCATCATGGTGTCGGCATCCGGTCCCGTCCCGTCCCAATGGATGGCGCGCCACGCCGCACTGCTTCCCTGGCTGGCCGACCGGTACCACGGCGGGGCGCTTGTCGCCGGCGTCTGTTCCGGCGTCGCCTTCCTGGCCGAGGCGGGACTGCTGGACGGTCGATCCGCCACCACCCATTGGGGGGTCGCCGAAACGTTCCGGAGCCGGTATCCTGACGTGGACTGGCGCACCGATATGCTAATTACCGAGGATGCCGGATTGTTCTGCGGCGGCGGCGTAAACGCCGCGACCGACCTCGGTCTGTACCTGGTGGAAAGGCTGTGCGGTCACAGGGTCTCGGTCGAATGCGCGAAGGCGCTGCTGCTGGACATGCCGCGGCTGAATCAGTCGGGCTACGCCATCCTGCCGCTTGGCCGGCCGCACCGGGACGGCACGGTGCGGCGGCTAGAGGATCACCTGATGGCCAATTTCCGGCGCGAGGTCACGAATGAGGAACTCGCGGACATGGCGGGGATGAGCCGCCGCACCCTGATGCGGCGTTTCAGGGACGCAACCGGGTCCCTGCCCGGCGCGTACCTGCAGATGATCCGCGTCGCGGCCGCCCGCAGGATGCTTGAGGATGGCGCGCGCTCAATCCAGCAGGTCGGTAATTCTGTCGGCTACGAAGACGCCGCATTCTTCCGGCGTGTCTTCAGGCGCTACAGCGGCATGTCGCCGGCGTCCTATCGCGACCGCTTCAGGTTCCGCTACGCCTGATCCCGGCCGGGACCCTGCCGGACGGTCAGTTGCCTTCCGGCTCCAGCGCGTAGCCGGCCGACCGCACGGTGCGGATCAGATCGGCCTTGCCGCCGTCATTCAACGCCTTGCGCAGGCGGCGGATATGAACGTCGACGGTGCGCGGTTCGACATAGACATCCCGGCCCCACACCGCATCCAGCAATTGTTCGCGGCTGAACACCCGGCCGGGATATTCCAGCAGATGGCGCAGCAGGCGGAATTCCGTCGGGCCGAGTTTGATTTCCGTGCCGGAGCGGTGTACCCGGTGCGCCGCAAGGTCCATGCTGATATCGGCGGCCAGCAGTTTTTCATCGGCCAGGACGGGGCGCGAGCGGCGCAGCAGAGCGTGCATCCGCGCCACCAGCTCGGCCGGCGAAAACGGTTTGGTGACGTAATCGTCGGCGCCGGCGTCCAGCCCGCGCACGGTGTCGGATTCCTCGCCCCGCGCCGTCAGCATGATGACAGGGATGGATTTCGACACCGGTTTGCGGCGCAATTGCCGGCAGACTTCGATGCCGCTCATTTCCGGCAGCATCCAGTCCAGCAGAACCAGATCGGGCGGGTTTTCGTCGACGGCGATCATCGCCTCGCGGCCGTCGAGGGCCGCATCGACCTCAAACCCTTCCCTTTCGAGATTGTAACGCAACAAGGTAACAACAGCCGTTTCGTCTTCGACGATCAGGATACGGGGTTTCATAACGGGTCACTCTTTCCTGGTAAAACAATCCGAATACAGCAGCGCCTCAGGCAGGCTGATCTTCAGGCTGGTCTTCGTCTTCCGGCTGAACGACCATGTAGTTGGAAGCATCGGCTTTTTTGCGTCGCTCGTCCAGATTTGTGCCTTCGACCTGGAAGTACAGGGTTTCGGCGATGTTCGTCGTATGGTCGCCGATCCGTTCGATGTTCTTGGCGATGAACAGAAGATGCGTACACGGCGTGATGTGGCGCGGGTCTTCCATCATGTAGGTCAGCAATTCGCGGAAGATGCTGGTATACAGGCTGTCGACTTCCTCGTCGGCTTCCCAGACGGCGACCGCCTTGTCGACATCGCCTTCCAGATAGGCGTCGAAAATATCCTTCAGCATCGCCTGCACCAGTTTGCCGAGGCGGCCGATGCTGCGCGCCATCGGGCTGAGCGGAAGCTGGCTCAGCACATGCGCGCGCTTGCCGATATTCTTGGCGTAGTCGCCGATGCGTTCGATATCGGACGCCGTTTTCAGCGTGGCGACGATGTAGCGCAGGTCGTTCGCGACCGGCTGGCGCAGGGCCAGCATGCGCACGACAAGGTGTTCGACTTCCTGTTCCAGGTCGTCGATTTCCTTGTCCTTTTCCTTGACCTGCAAGGCCAGATCGGAATCGCGCTTGGCCACCGCCTTCATGGAATCGGCAAACTGGCTTTCAGCTAGGCCGCCCATCTGGCTGAACAGTTTTGTCAGACGTTCGAATTCTTCGTTATAGGCAGCGTGAATATGATCGGGCTTCGAAACCATCAGGATGTCTCCAATAGCATTGGCAGGGGCTGACGCGGTCCTTGCAGGGACAGACTAGCCGAATCGGCCGGTAATGTATCCTTGGGTGCGGTCGTCCTGCGGATTTGTGAATATCTGTTCCGTTTCGTTGTATTCCACCAGGTTGCCGAGATGGAAAAAGGCCGTTTTCTGCGAGACCCGCGCCGCCTGCTGCATCGAATGGGTGACGATGGCGATGGTGTAGTCCTCGCGCAGTTCGTGGATCAGTTCCTCGATCTTGGCGGTGGCGATCGGGTCGAGCGCCGAGCACGGTTCGTCCATCAGAATGACTTCCGGGCGGATAGCGATTGCGCGCGCGATGCACAACCGCTGCTGCTGGCCGCCGGAAAGGCCGGTGCCGGGCTGGTCCAGCCGGTCCTTCGCCTCTTCCCACAGGCCGGCGGAAACAAGCGACGACTGGACGATTTCGTCCAGTTCCGTCTTGCCGGCCGCAATGCCGTGAATGCGCGGACCGTAGGCGACATTCTCATAGATCGATTTCGGAAACGGGTTCGGTTTCTGGAACACCATGCCGACCCGGGCGCGCAGATGCACGACATCGATATCGCGGTCATAGATGTTCTTGCCGTCCATGATGATCTCGCCATACACCCGGCAGATATCGACGACGTCGTTCATCCGGTTCAGGCAGCGCAGGAAGGTCGACTTGCCGCAGCCCGACGGGCCGATCAGCGCCGTAACCTCGTTTTCCATGATATCGATATCGACGTCGAACAGCGCCTGTTTCTCGCCGTAGAAAACAGAAACCTTGCGGCCCTCCATCTTCGCCCGGCCGGTACCGATACCGGCCGACGGCGTGATTTGTATGTTCCCGGAATCCTTGGCCTTTTCGAAGGCGGTCTGTTCATTCGTTTGTAATGACATTTTAACCTACCACTTGCGTTGGAAGCGTTGACGGAGAACGACGGCGATCATGTTCATCAGGACCAGAAAGCCGATCAGGACGAGAATGGCCGCCGATGTCCGTGCGACGAAACCCCGTTCCGGACTGTCGGCCCAGATGAATATCTGGGTCGGAAGCGCGGTTGCGGAGTCCAGTATCCCGCCGGGGGCGGAGGTGATGAAGGCGTTCATGCCGATCAGCAGCAGCGGGGCGGTTTCCCCCAGGGCCTGGGCGAGGCCGATGATCGTGCCGGTCAGGATGCCGGGCATGGCCAGCGGCAGCACGTGATGCATAACTACCTGCTGGTGCGACGCGCCGACCCCGAACCCGCCTTCGCGGATCGACGGCGGCACCGCCTTCAGCGCCGCGCGGGTGGTGATTATGATCGTCGGCAGCGTCATCAGCGACAGCACCATCCCGCCGACCAGCGGCGCGGAACGCGGCAGGCCGAAGAACTGCAGGAACACCGCCAGACCCAGCAACCCGAACACGACCGAGGGCACGGCCGCCAGGTTGTTGATGTTCACCTCGATCAGATCGGTCCATCGGTTTTTCGGCGCGAACTCCTCCAGATAGACCGCGGCGGCGATGCCGACGGGAAAGCTGATCAGAAAGCAGACCAGCAGCGCGTAGAAGGATCCGACGATAGCGCCGGACAGGCCGGCCAGTTCTGGAAACCGGCTGTCGGCGGAGAAGAACAAAGTCCAGTTGAAGGGCTTCGTTACCTGTTCGCTATCGACAAGCTGGTCCCACCACGCGATCTGCTTGTCGGACACCTTGCGCTGTTCCTCCGGCACGTCACGAGGAATAATGCCCTTGTGGAACTGGTCGAAGGCGTCGGAAACCGGGACGGTCAGCGTCACGGTGGTTCCGATCAGGCCAGGGTCGGCGACAACCATGTCGCGAAGCGCGAATTGCGCCCCGTTCGACGGAATGTCGCCCAGCGCCCGCTGGTCGCGACGATTTTCGACATCCGGAAACAGGCTGTAAAGACCCTGCCGGACGATTCCCCGGAAATTGCTGCCGAAGATATCGTCTTTGTCCACTTTCTCCGGATCGATCTCGACATCGAAGGTCAGATGCGTCTGTGTGAAAGCCGAGGCGCCGGTGTAAACCAGCGAGGTAAACAGAATTCCCAGCAGCAGTACCGCGATGCCGATGGCCGTCAGGCCGTAGATCTGGAGCCTGATATTCTTCGACTTTCGCCGGTCGATCCTTTTCTTTACCTGATCCGCAGGCACGGCTTGGACGGTCGTCACGGACATCATGTCGCTCCTGATCAATCGTATTTTTCACGGTATTTCTGAACGATCCGCAGCGCCGCCACATTCAGGCACAGGGTCGCGACGAACAGCACAAGGCCCAGCGCGAAGGCGGCGAGCGTTTTCGGGCTGTCGAATTCGGTATCGCCGATCAGCAGGGTGACGATCTGCACCGTTACGGTGGTCACCGCCTCGAAGGGATTTACGGTCAGGGAGGCGATCAGTCCCGCCGCCATCACAACGATCATCGTCTCGCCGATCGCCCGGCTGACCGCCAGCAGGATTCCGCCGACGATCCCCGGCAGGGCCGCCGGAAACAGGACCGCCGTAATCGTTTCCGCCTTGGTCGCGCCCAGACCGTAGGATCCTTCCCGCATGCTTTGGGGCACGGCGCGCAGGGCGTCGTCGGACAGCGAGGAAATGAAGGGGATGATCATGATCCCCATCACGCCGCCCGCCGCCAGCGCGCTGTTGGCGGCGACGTCCAGACCGAACGTCGCCCCGAACTGGCGCAGCGCCGGGGCGACTGTCAGCACCGCGAAGAAGCCGTAGACCACGGTCGGAATACCGGCCAGGATTTCCAGGATCGGCTTCACCACGTCGCGGAACCTGGGAGAGGCGTATTCAGCCATATAGATAGCGCTCAACAGGCCGATCGGCGTCGCAAACAGCATCGCGATCGTGGCGACGACGATGGTCCCGACAAAAACCGGCACGGCCCCGAACGCGCCCGCGCCGGCAACCTGGTCCGCACGCATGGCAATCTGCGGCTCCCAGGCCAGCCCGAAAAAGAATTCGTACCAGGGCACGAGCTGAAAAAATCGGTAGCTCTCGAACAGCAGCGAGAAGACGATACCGAGCGTTACCAGAATGGCGAAAACCGAACACAGGATCATCGCCACCTTGACGAAACTTTCGACCCGTGTGCGGGCGCGCATCTCGGCGCTCAGTTGCGACCGGGTGAGCCCGAGGCCGAAAAGCGCGACGGCGCAGCCAACCGCGATCATCGCATAACTGGCATTGTTCTGCAGGGCGACGAGCATGTCCGCCGCCCGGACAATTTCAGGTGACGGCTCTCCGAAGATACGCCCGTCGGCGACGGATCGGATCTCGCTTATCAGAAGTTGTAGCTGTCCCGTTCCCATTTCCGCCAGCGACTCGTCGGGAAAGGTCCCCAACACGATGGTATCCAGGATACTTTCCTGCAGCGCGGTCCAGACCAGGATCAGGATGAACGCCGGAACGCCCGTCCACAGCGCTACATAGGTCCCGTAGTAGGAAGGTAGCGAATGCAATTTGGTTCCGTCCGCCGCTGCCCGTCGTGTGACAACGTTGCGCGCGATCATGAAACCAACGAACGCTAGCGCCAGGATCGCAAGAGCAGATGTCCCGAACATGGAGAAATCCTCAGATAGCGCGGCCTGAAGGCGGCCGGAACAGGGTCAGAAAGAAAATCGGTTTACTTCCATATCTCGGCAACCGACCGCCGTGCCGCTGAATTGTGGCGACACGGCGGGGTTATTCAGATGACCCTACGAGCCGTAGCGGTTCATCATCGTGCCTTCGATCACGCGCTTGGCGAGCGCTGCACGCTCCTCTTCGGACAGGGCGACAAGACCCCGTTCATTCAGGTAGCCATCGGCGCCCATTGCGGCGTCGCTGACATATTCGGCAATGAATTCATTCAGGCCGGGGATCACGCCACGGTGGTCGTTCTTGACATAGAAGAACAACGGACGGGACAGCGGATAGCTTCCGTCGCCGATGGTGTCGAAGCCCGGACTAACGTTGTTGATCTGGACGCCCTTCAGCTTATCCAGGTTTTCGTACAGAAACGAATACCCGAAGATGCCGAGTGCGTTCGGGTCGGATTCGAGCCGCTGAACGATAAGGTTATCGTTTTCGCCAGCTTCGATGAACGGTCCGTCCTGACGCATGCGGGCGCATTTCTGCTTGGCGTCGTCCTTGGACAGGGCTTCGAATTCAGGCAGTTCTTCGCAGCCGACTTCCATCGCCAGTTCGACGAAGGCGTCGCGGGTGCCGGAGGTCGGGGGCGGGCCCAGAACCTGGATTTCAACAGCCGGGAAGTCCGGGTTGATTTCATTCCACATTTTGTAAGGATTGGCGACCCATTTTCCGTCAACCGGAACTTCGGCGGCAAGCGCCAGGAAGATCTCTTTCTGGCTGAAGGACAGATCGGGACCCTGACGGGCGGTCGCGATGGACAGGCCGTCATAGCCGATCAGGGCTTCGGTGATGTTGGTGACGCCGTTCTCGACGCAAAGCTTGTATTCCGATTCCTTCATCGCACGGGATGCGCCGGTGATATCCGGATGATCGACGCCGATGCCGCCGCAGAAAATCTTCATGCCGCCGCCGGTGCCGGTCGATTCGACGACAGGCGCGGTATTGCCGGTCTTCGAGGAATATTCTTCGGAAACGGCCTGGGTGTAGGGGAACACCGTCGACGACCCGACAATGCGGATCTGGTCGCGCGCCTGGGCGGCGCCGGCGAATGCCGTGGACACTACGGCAGCGGCCGCAAGCGTCAGTGTAAGTTTATTCATTGTATCGCTCCATGATAATGTAGGGTCATCCCTGGTCCGGGGCGTTAACATGATCCGGATGCGCGAACCGCAAGCCGCCATACGAAGAGCGCCCCGCCTCTTCGAATAGAGCCGTTCGTAAAGGTCGCGCGCTGCGTTCTTATGACAGATGTGTTACGGTTTTATGACGCGGGCCGGAATTGCTCAGCTATGCAGGCGGCCCGCCGTCAGTTCCTTCTTCAGGCCGGCGACCAGAGACGCAACCCCCGTCGATCGCAGCGGAATATAACGCTTCATATTCTGGCGGCAGATCCGCTTTACCGTATAGATAGCGCTGTGGCTGACGCAGTCGGTCGGAAAGACCACGGTATCGGCCTTGGTGACGTTGCGGGCAAGTTCGTCGATCGACCGCTCGACCCCGCCGTCGTGATGCAGCAGTTCGCCGTTCCACTGATTGACGAGCCTGCGCAGATGGCAGACCTGCGGCGACCGGCCGCCGACATAGAGTATGCATCTGCCGTTCAGATCGAACGGGCATTTCTCTGCATCATCGTCCCGGTCCTGCTGCGCCACCGCCGTTTCCAGCATCCTGATTTCTTTCAGCAGCCGGCGGTTCTGTTTTTCCAGACCGGCGCTTTTCACCTCAAGTTCGCGCTGTGTGGCCAGCAGCACGTCTGTCTGCTGTCGCATTTCGAGAATGGTGTTCCGGGTCTGGACAAGACTGTCGGACGCCGCGCGTTCCGCCGCCGGTCTTGCCGGTGCAACCGCCGCGCGGGCTTTCAGCTCCACCGCCTCACTTTGAAGAATACCGATATACTGGTCTTTTTCAGTGATCTTTTCCTGGAAACGACGGCGGTCCTTTTCAACTGTGTCCGTCAGCGTGTCAATTTCCTGCTCCATCCTGCGCAGGGCCCGCATATCCGCATGGTTGGCGGACCCGACCAGATGCGACAGCATGTGGACCTCGCCATAGACGTCCGTCCGCAACCGCTCGCTGGCGGCCGGATGCGTCATCACCGCCCAGAACGCACCCGGAATTTCGCCTTTCGAGCTGGCTTCGTTCCACATTTCCTTCAGCTCGCCCGGTGACCGGCAGGCCTGAAACTGGCGGATCGTCGCAGCGTGTTTCTTGTCCAGCAGCTTGTTCATCAGCTTGCTGGTGCGGGATTTTCCGATGGCCTCCTGAACGAACAGGCTGTGAAGCTGGAAGTCGGTTCCGTTGGCGTTGCTGATTCGAATCCTTGTTTTGCGGAACAGGCCGTGCAGATCGCTCATCGACAGACAGGTGCCGATGATGGCGCAATGCCAGCCCGGCATGGTTTCCCACAGGCGCAGCCGCCGGGTCTTTTCCGGCTTCGATGTGTTTTCAATGGCGCATTGTAGAAGATCGCACATTTTCATTTTCCTGAAATCGTAGGTCCGTAACTCGGCTTAAAATTATATTGCGATTCATTCTTATTTTCAACAAAGGCTTATTCGGCCGTTTTCAGAACTTCTTTTCGATTCAGGGGGGCTCTTGTTAGACTCGGGGCCGAAGGGCGTACTGCAGTCGTCGTCCAACCCCATAATCAAGCCTGATTGGAGAGATACAATGAAGGGTAGCCCGGAGGTCATTGAGCAACTCAACATCATTCTCAAAAACGAGCTCACGGCCATCAACCAGTATTTCCTGCACGCGCGCATGCTGAAGGACTGGGGATACCTTCGCCTCGCCGACAAGGTTTACGAGGAATCGATCGGCGAAATGAAACATGCCGACCTGATCGTCGAACGCGTTCTGATGCTGGACGGCCTGCCTAACCTTCAGGATCTCGGCAAACTGGGAATCGGCGAGAACGTGCCGGAAATGTTCGAAAGCGATCTCGGTCTGGAAAGCGCCAATCAGGCCTGCTTGAAAACCGCCATCGTCATCTGCGAAGAACAGCGCGATTTCATTTCACGCGAAATTTTCGAGAAGATTCTCGACGACACGGAAGAGCATATCGACTGGCTGGAAACCCAGCAGCATCTGATCAAGGAAACCGTCCTGCAGAACTACCTGCAGGAACAGATGTTTGAAAACAGCTAGGTCAAACCGTAACGGTTACTTCGATGATTTGTCGGCGCGCGCCGCGGTTCCGAAGAACCACGGCGATGTGTGGTACATATCGTCTGCGGCGCGATCTTCCCGGGAAGGGTTGCGCGGTTCCGATTCCTGTTTTTCCGACAGCTCTTTCACCAGCCTGACCAGAACGGGGCCCATTTTCTGTATATACATGAATGCGAAGGCCTAATCCGCGCCGTATTGCGGCAGTTCGGCCGCAGCATCCTGATTGATCGGGCCGTGCGTTTCTTCAATCATGCCTTCGATGAACACGGAACATTTCCGGCATTTCGGTTGAACGCCGCAAGCCGAATATACCGAATCGGCCGTCGAATGCCCTTCATTGATGGCGTTCGCAATCGTCGTGTGGTTGACGGCATTGCAAATACAAACAAACACCTAAAGACGCTCCCGCGTTTCACTTCATCCACAGTAAAACTAACAGCGAATGCGAATGATTGTCAATTGCGTTGTGTGGTGCGGGCAAGAAATTTCGCGCCGGTTTCTAGCGCAATGGCAGGATGACATCGAAGCGACTGCCGACGCCCTGTTCCGAATGGACGCTGAACTTGCCTCGGTGCCGGTTGACGATGTGTTTAACGATCGCAAGGCCCAGCCCGGTGCCGCCCAGTTCGCGCGACCGGGCGGCGTCGACCCGGTAAAACCGTTCGGTCAGCCGCGGCAGGTGATCCTTTGAAATGCCGTGACCCCGGTCCTGCACCGACAGGGTCAGCGTGGTCGCGGTAGTTTTGATGGCGATGGTGACCACCGTGTTTTCCCGCCCGTATTTCAGCGCGTTATCGACAAGGTTCTGCAGCACCTGCGTCAACTGGTCCTTGTCGCCGGTGATCGTCGGAATCGACTCCGGAAAATCCAGCTCGATCGTCATGCCCTTGTCCTTCGCCTTGAAGGTCACGGTGTCGATCACGGCATGGACGACCGCGGTGATGTCGACCGGATTACTCGGCTGGGTATGTTCTTCCAGTTCGATCCGCGACAGCGACAGCAGATCGGCGATCAGCCGGTACATCCGGTCGGCCTGTTCCTGCATGATCGCCAGAAATCGGTCATGCGCCTCGCGGTCGTCGCGGGCCGGGCCGCGCAGGGTTTCGATAAACCCGATCAGGCTGGACAGCGGCGTCCGCAATTCGTGCGATACATTGGCGACAAAATCCGCCCGCATGCGTTCGGTCTGCGATACGGACGTCACATCCTGCATCACCACCACCACGGCCGGTTCGTTTTCCTCTGCGGTCCGGCGCGGCGCGGGTTGCGCCGACGGATCGGCCGGCATTTTCGGCGCGGCGACCGGTTCGATGCGCACCAGAAACACGCGCTCGACCGGCACCGACAGCGACAGTTCCACCATCGTCGCATAGCCGTTTTCCAGCACCGCCTCGATGGCCGCCACCAGATCGGGCTGGCGGAACACCGACGAAAAGGTGCGGCCGGCGACATCGCGGTCGACAAGATCGATGGCGGCGGCGTTTGTTTTCAGCACGAGACTGTCACGGTCGAGCAGAAACAGCGGTAGCGGCATCGAATCGAACAGCCGGTCGGCCAGGCCCAGTTGTTCGTCGAGCTGCGTCATATGGCGTTCCGTTGCGGCAAGATCGACGCGCGCCTGCGCAGCCCGGCGGCGTTCGGCAAGCAGGCGCCGCCGCAGCAAAAAGCCGACAGGCAGGCCTGCCAGCACGGCGCCCAGCACCAGCCCCGTTATGAATGTGTCCTGCAAGACTGCGTCCTTTGCCGCGAGAAACGATCCGACTGTAAAGACCGCTGTTTAGCGTATTGAATCGTGACCGGCTAGAGCCGCCAGGTTTACGAGATCGTTAACGCTTGATGACAGCGGCGCGATCTGCGCCGATTTCGACAGACCCCGCAGCATCGGCCCGATGATCGTGCCGCCGCCCAGTTCCTTCACCAGCCGCGAGCTGATATGGGCCGAATGCAGCGCCGGCATGACCAGCACATTGGCCGGGCCGGACAGCCGGCAGAACGGGTAAAGCTCTTTCGTGTGCTCGCGGTCCAAAGCCGCCGTCACCGACATTTCGCCGTCGTATTCGAAATCCGCCTCGCGGGAATCCAGCACCGCCACGGCCTCGCGCAGCCGGTCGTCATTGGCCCGCATCGGATTGCCGAAGGTCGAATGCGACAGCAGCGCGACGCGCGGCGTGTGCCCCATCTTGCGGGCGTAGGCGGCGGCTTCTTTCGCGATATCGGCAAGCTGGTCCGGCGTCGGCACTTCGTGGACATTGGTGTCGGCGATGAACAGGGTGCGCCCGCGCACCACCGCCACGGTCAGCCCGATCAGGATTTCACCCGGTACCGTGTCGATGACATCGGTGATCGCATCGAAACAGACGGAGAAGCTGCGGGTCAGCCCGGTTACCATCGCATCGGCGTCGCCGGCATCGACCATGCAGGCGGCGAAAATGTTGCGGTCCTGGTTGACCAGACGCTGGCAGTCGCGTTGCAGGAATCCGCGCCGCTGCAGCCGCTTGTACAGATTTTCCGCATAGGTGTCGCGGTGCTTCGAAACCCGTGCGTTCTGGATTTCCAGGCCCTTGACCTCGCCGAGGCCGGATTGCACCGCCGTTTCGCGGATCTTTTCCTCCCGTCCGATCAGAACCGGCGTGCCGTAGCCGGCATTGCGGAAGGCGATGGCGGCGCGGATGGCGCGTTCCTCCTCGCCCTCCGCGAAAATCACCCGGCGCGGATTCGATTTCACCTTCTCGAAGATCAGGTTCAGCATCGACGCCGTCGGATCGAGCCGCGACCGCAATTCGTACCGGTAGCCTTCCATGTCGGGCAGGTGCTTCGTCGCGACGCCGCTGTCCATCGCCGCCTGCGCCACCGCCGCCGGCACGGCCGAGATCAGGCGCGGGTCGAACGGCGCCGGGATGATATAGTCCGGCCCGTAGCGCAGCCGCTTGCCGCCGTAGGCCGCCGCCACTTCGTCCGGCACGTCCTCGCGCGCCAGTTCGGCGATCGCCCGCGCGGCGGCGATTTTCATCTCGTCGTTGATGGTGGAGGCGCGGACATCCAGCGCCCCGCGGAAGATATAAGGAAACCCCAGCACATTGTTGACCTGGTTCGGATAATCCGACCGGCCGGTTGCGATGATGGCGTCGGACCGCACCTCCTTCACGTCATCCGGGGTGATTTCCGGGTTCGGGTTGGCCATGGCGAAGATGATCGGCCGGTCGTTCATCGACCGCACCATGTCCTTCGTCACCGCACCTTTCACCGACAGGCCGAAAAACGCATCCGCGCCTTTCATTGCCTGTTCCAGCGTGCAGGCGTCGGTGCGGGCGGCATGAGCGGATTTCCACTGGTTCATGCCGTCTTCGCGGCCCTGATAGATCACGCCCTTTGAATCGCACAGGATGACATTATCGGCCCCGACCCCCATCGCCTTCGCCAGTTCGACACAGGCAATCGACGCCGCGCCAGCACCATTGACCACCAGTTTGAAGTCGCCGATCTCGCGGTCGGTCAGATGCAGCGCGTTGAGCAGCCCGGCGACGGCGATGATGGCGGTGCCGTGCTGATCGTCATGGAAAACCGGTATGTTCATACTTTCGCGCAGCCTCTGTTCGATGATGAAACATTCCGGCGCCTTGATGTCCTCCAGGTTGATGCCGCCGAAGCTGGGGCCGAGAAACCGGACGCAGTTGACGAATTCATCGACGTCTTCGGTTTCGATTTCCAGATCGATGGAATCGACATCGGCGAATCGCTTGAACAGAACCGCCTTGCCCTCCATCACCGGTTTCGAGGCGAGCGCCCCGATATTGCCGAGGCCCAGCACCGCGGTGCCGTTCGAGATCACCGCCACCATGTTGCCGCGCGCCGTGTAGTCGTAGGCGGTCATCGGGTCTTCGGCGATGCGCAGGCACGGCACGGCGACGCCCGGCGAATACGCCAGCGAAAGGTCGCGTTGCGTCGTCAGCGGCTTGGTCGGCGTGATTTCCAGTTTGCCGGGGCGGCCCTGGGTGTGGAAGTTCAGGGCGTCCTCGTCCTTGATCCGGTTTTCCGGCATGGTGTTTCCTCTGATGCAGCATGGATCGGCGTCTCTTGCGGAAGCCTGTCGCATTCATACTGACTGTCTTCCTGAATCGTTTCAATGAAATCGCCATAAACCCGTCTGCGCGATATTGGCGCGCCGGAAGCGGGCCTGTACCATCCCGTTCCATGACCGCACCGCCCGCAGAAGATATCGGCGCTATCGACGCGCCCGCCGCACCGCCCGTCGATGACGGAACGGCGACGCCGATGATGGCGCAGTATCTGGCGATCAAGAAGAAGCATGCCGATTGCCTGCTGTTCTACCGGATGGGCGATTTCTATGAATTGTTTTTCGACGACGCGGTGCAGGCCGCCGCCGCCCTGGATATCACGCTCACCAAACGCGGTCAGCATGCCGGGGCCGATATTCCGATGTGCGGCGTGCCGGTGCATGCGTCGGATGCCTATCTCGCCCGGTTGATCCGTCGCGGCTTTCGCGTCGCGGTCTGCGAGCAGACCGAAGATCCGGCGGAAGCGAAAAAACGCGGCGGTGCGAAATCGGTCGTGCGGCGCGATGTCACCCGCATCGTCACCCCCGGCACGCTGACCGAAGACACGCTGCTGGATGCACGGTCGAACAATTTTCTGGCCGCCGTCGCCAGCGCCGGCGAGGCAATGGGACTGGCCTGGCTGGATGTCTCGACCGGCGGCTTTTTCGTCCAGACGGTCAGCGCCGATACCCTGGCCGCCGCGCTCGCCCGCGTCGCACCGGGCGAGTTGCTGGCGCCGTCGAAACTGCTGCAGCGGCCCGCGCTGTTCGAGCTTCTGGCCGACTGGAAGGACCGGCTGACACCGCAGGCCGACAGCCTGTTCGACAGCGTCAACGCCGAAAGCCGCCTGAAGACCGCCTACGGTGTTTCCTCGCTGGATGCCTACGGATCGTTCAGCCGGGCTGAAATCGCCGCCGCCGGCGCGCTGCTGGACTATGTCACCATCACCCAGGTCGGCAAGGCGCCCCGGCTTGACCCGTTGCGCCAGATTCATTCCAGCTCGGTGCTCGACATCGATCAGGCGACCCGCCGCAACCTGGAACTGACCGAAACCCTGACCGGCGACCGCAAGGGCAGCCTTCTGGCGGCCATCGACCGCACCGTCACCGGGGCCGGCGCGCGCCTACTGGCCGCCCGGCTTTCCGCCCCGCTGACCGACGCCGCCGCGATCCGCGACCGGCACGATTCGGTGTCCTTCCTGATCGATCATCCCGGCCTGCGCGACGACCTGCGCGCCCGGCTGCGTCACGCGCCCGACCTCGATCGCGCCCTGTCGCGCCTGACTCTCGGCCGGGGCGGTCCACGCGATCTTGTCGCCATCGGCACCGGCCTGACGTTGACCGACACGCTGAAAGGCCTGTTCGGCGATGCCGACGGGTCACCGCCGGCCGAACTGGCGCAGTCGGTTGAGGACCTCGGCCTGCATGACGTCTTGATCGACCGGCTGACCCGCGCGCTGGCCGACGACGTGCCGCTGCAGGCCCGTGACGGCGGGTTCATCCGCGCCGGGTACCATGAAGGTCTCGACGAAATCCGCACCTTCCGGGATGAAAGCCGCCGCCTGATCGCCGGCCTCGAAGGCCGTTATCGGGAAGAGACCGGGGCCGACGGGCTGAAGATCAAGCACAACAATGTGCTGGGTTATTTCATCGAGGTCACATCCAGGAACGCCGACAAGCTGGGCGACGCCTTCATTCACCGCCAGACCATGTCGAACGCGGTGCGCTATTCAACGCCGGAACTGGCGGAACTGGCGCGCAAGATCGCCGAGGCCGCCGACCGCGCCCTGGCGCTGGAACAGGAACTTTTCTCCGATCTTGTAAAAGAGGTCGTCTCGCGGGCCGCCCCCATCGGCCTCGCCGCCGCCGCCATCGCCGTGATGGATTGCAGCGCCGGCCTTGCCGGCCTCGCCATCCAGCTTGATTACGCAAGGCCTGTGATGAAACCGGGGCTGAATTTCGACATCGCCGGCGGCCGCCACCCGGTTGTCGAAGCGGCGCTGATGAAGGCGGGCGAAGCGCGCTTCGTCGCGAATGATTGCGACCTGTCGGAAGACCGCCGCCTGTGGCTGGTCACCGGCCCGAACATGGCCGGTAAAAGCACCTTCCTGCGGCAGAACGCGCTGATCGTCATTCTGGCGCAAATGGGCTCGTTCGTGCCGGCGGCCTCGGCCGAAATCGGCGTCGTCGACAAGCTGTTCAGCCGGGTCGGCGCGGCCGACGATCTGGCGCGGGGCCGCTCCACCTTCATGGTCGAGATGGTCGAAACCGCCATGATCCTCAACCAGGCGACCGAACGCTCGCTGGTCATTCTCGACGAAATCGGCCGCGGCACCGCCACCTTCGACGGCCTGTCCATCGCCTGGGCCTGTGTCGAGTACCTGCACGATGTCGCGAAGGCCCGCACCCTGTTCGCCACCCATTATCACGAACTGACAGCGCTGACCGAACGGCTCGACGCGCTATCCCCGCATGCGATGCGGGTGAAGGAGTGGGAGGGCGACGTGGTCTTCCTGCACGAGATCGCCGCCGGCGCGGCGGACCGGTCCTACGGCATCCATGTCGCCCGTCTGGCCGGCCTGCCGCCATCGGTGATCGACCGTGCAGAAGCGGTGCTGACGACACTCGAACAGGGCGAACAGTCGGGCGCGGTAACGCGTCTGGTGGACGACCTGCCGCTGTTTCAGGCGATGCCACGGCAGGTGGCCGCGCCGCCGGTGCAAGGACCGTCGCCAGTCGAGGAAGCATTGGAGGGCATCACCCCGGACGATCTTTCCCCGCGCGAAGCATTGGAATTTCTTTATCGGCTGAAGGGCCTTCATCAGGAAGAAAAATCATGACCCATCGTGTGGAAAAAATCAGTTTGCCGGGCAACAGCGCCGGCGTGACCCGTGAACTGACGGTGCATCGTTTCGGTACAAAAGGCGCGCGACCCAAGGTTTACCTGCAGGCCTCGCTGCATGCCGATGAATTTCCGCCGATGCTGGTGGCGCAGAAACTGCTGCCGATGCTGATCGCGGCAGACAAGACAGGCGACATTGCGGGCGAGATTATCCTGCTGCCCTACGCCAACCCGGTCGGCCTGTCGCAGATGATGGGCGGCAAGGTCACCGGCCGCTACGCCTTCGACGGAACCGGCAACTTCAACCGCAACTGGCCCGATCTGTCCGCCGCCGTTTCGGAACGGATTCCGGGTCGGCTGACCGGCGATGCCGATATCGATATCCCGGCTATCCGTACGGCCTTGCTGGATGCCGTCAGCGATCTCGGCGCGCGCACCGAAACCGCCGCCCTGCGCAAGGCCCTGCTGTCGCTGTCGATTGACGCCGATATCGTGCTCGACATGCATTGCGACGGCGAGGCGGAATTTCACCTCTACACAAATCTGCGGCACCGGAGCGATGTCGAAGCGCTGGGCGCGGAACTGGCTGCGCCCGTGATGCTGTTGGAGGAAAACGCCGGCGGCGGCGCGTTCGACGAATGCAATGCCGAAGTGTGGTGGCGGCTTGCCGATCACCGCGACGATGCCGGCCATCTGCCCGCCGCATGTTTTGCAACAACGTTGGAATTCCGTGGCCGCGCCGATGTGTCCGACGCTTATGCCGATGCCGACGCGGCGGCGATCTTCCGGTATCTGCAGCGGCACGGGGTGATCGCCGGCGATGCCGGGCCACAGCCGAAGCCGGTGCGCCCGGCCACCCGCCTCGATGCGGTGGATGTGCTGGATGCCCCTGCCGGACTGGTCGTCTACCAGCGCGATCTGGGAACGGACGTTCAGGAAGGCGATGTCATCGCCATCGTTTACGACCTCGCCAACCCGGACCCGGAAGCCGCGAAGACGGAAATCGCCAGCCGCACGGCAGGGCGGTTTTTCGCCCGCACCGAACAGCGCTACGTGCATTGCGGCGACCGTATTGCAAAAATTGCGGGATCATCTCCGTTGCCGCACCGCAAGCAGGGCGCGCTTCTGGAAGACTGACCGGTAACGGCACAACAATCCCCTGACTTGAGTCGGGGTCGTTAACCGCGTGAAGCGTTTTGTTCTGATAAAAGCTCCCGGATCAGGTCCGGGACTCGTTGTATGTTGAAAGAGAGATCCCCGGGCGTCAGACCCGGGGTCTTTCGACGTGTCTGGCGATTCATTCTGACAAAGATCCCGCATCGAGTGCGGGAATCGGGAATGCGGCGCCCTACCGCGTGACGATAACCGGGTCCGGACCGCCCGGCTTGTCGGTCTTGGCGGCGGATTCGCGCGGCCGCAGATGGGCGTGCCATTTCTTTTCCCACAGCTTGAAGCCCTTGGAGATCAGATAGACCAGGATCATGTAGAGAATGGCGGCGGCGATAAGGCCTTCGAAGACGATGTAGTATTTGGCGTTGATGGTGCGCCCGACGCCGAGAATATCCTGGATCGTCACGAGGCTGGCGACGACAGAGCCGTGCAGCATGAAAATCACCTCGTTGGAATAGGCCGGCAGCGACCGGCGGAAGGATGAGGGCAGAATGATGCGGCGCATCCGCTGCCAGTAGCTCATGCCGCAGGCCTTCGCCGCCTGCACCTCGCCGTAGGGGGTCGCCTCGATCGCGCCGCGGAAAATTTCCGTTGTATAGGCCGCCGTGTTCAGCACGAAGGCGATCAGCGTGCACCACCAGGCTTCGCGCAACATCGGCCACAGGAAGCTTTCACGGACGAATTCGAAATCGCCGAGCCCGTAATAGATCAGGTAAAGCTGAATCAGCAGCGGCGTGCCGCGAAACAGGTAGACATAGCCGTAGATGATCTGGCTGAGAACCGGGATGCGTTCGTAGCGCGCAATCGCCAGTGGAATCGACAACAGCCCGCCGATGACCAGCGCCAGAAATGTCAGATGCGCGGTGTACCACAGACCGGAGGCGAACAGGTCCCAGTCCTCGACGATCACCATGAAATCCAGCGGCGAGGCGTTCTCGCTGAAATCCTTGATCATTTCGACGATGGTCATGCTTTCTTCCGCCACCTCATGCCCTCCGGATGCCGGTGCTGTATTTCTTTTCCAGCCGCTTGAGGCCGAATTCCGATACAGCGGTGAGGATCAGATAGATGATCAGGGCGACGAAGAAGAAGGTGAAAAGCATCCGGGTCGACCGGCCGGCGACGAAAGTTTCTCGCACCAGGTCGTTGAGGCCGAGGACGGAAACCAGAGCCGTCGTTTTCAGCAGCACCAGCCAGTTGTTGGTGAAGCTGGGAATCGCATACCGCACGAGCTGCGGCCAGATTACCCGGCCGAACAGGGTCGGTTTCGACATGCCGTAGGCGATACCGGCCTCGATCTCGCCGCGCGGGATCGAAAGATAGGCGCCCCGGAAGGTTTCGGTCATATACGCGCCGAATATGAAACCGATGACGATGACGCCGGCGGTAAACGGGTTGATTTCGACGTAACCCCACAGGCCTGTCGCCTCGCCAAGGTTGTTCAGAATCTGCTGGCCGCCGAAAAACAGCAACAGCATCAGCACAAGGTCGGGGACGCCGCGAATCAGCGTCGTATACAGATTGGCGACGGAATTCGCCGTTTTGTTTCTGGACAGCTTGCCCCACGCGCCAAGCAGGCCCATCGCGACGGATATCAGCACCGAGACGATCGCAACGGCGATCGTCAAAGCCGTGCCTTTCAACAGCAGCGGCAGGTAGTCAATCACGATATCCATGATCGGCCTGTCTCTTTTTCGTGAGTCCGCGAGAGGCGGGGGCCGAAGCCCCCGCCGTCACGGATTACTGACCGCCGAAGATATCGAAGTCGAAATACTTCTCGTTGATCTCGGCGTAGGTGCCGTCCGCCCGAATGGCGGCGATGGCGTCGTTGAAGTCCGCCAACAGCTTGTCATCGCCCTTGCGAACCGCGATGCCCGCGCCTTCGCCATGGCATTCCAGCAGGAACTGGTCGCCGCCGACGAAGTGATAGTCGGCGCCGGCATCGGTGTTCAGAAAGCCTTCAAGCGCCTGGATACTGTCTGAAATCTGCAGGTCGATCCGGCCGCTGGCGAGATCGAGGAACACTTCATCCTGCGTGCCGTACAGCTTCAGCTCCACATCCGGGAAAACCTTTTCCATGTAGCACTGGTGGATCGTGCCGCGCTGCAGGCCGACAACCTTGCCTTCCAGGGTTTCAGCCGTCGGGTCGTAGGTAGCGCTTTTCGGCCCGACGAACTTGGCCGGCGTGTTGTAGTACTTGTTGGTGAAGTCGACGC
This sequence comes from Alphaproteobacteria bacterium, assembly GCA_040222995.1. Taxonomy (GTDB): domain Bacteria; phylum Pseudomonadota; class Alphaproteobacteria; order UBA8366; family Aestuariispiraceae; genus JAVKBW01. The sequence goes on from JAVKBW010000046.1 coordinate 51,968, forward strand.
GCTTCTTGCGTTCCTCGGTGATCGACATGGACGCGACGATGGCGTCGTACTTCTTGGCCAGCAGAGCCGGGATAATACCGTCCCAGTCCTGTTCGACCAGCTCGCATTCGCGGCCCATCTTCTCGCACAGCGCATGGGCAATATCGATATCGAAGCCCTTCAGCGTGCCGTCCGCTTCCTTCCAGGAAAACGGAGGATACGCGCCTTCGACGCCGATTCGCAGCGGGTCGGCCGCCTGGGCGCTCACCGCAACGGTCAGCAGGGCCGCCGTCGCGAGAATTGTTTTCAGCAGTTTCATGGAACTCTCCTTATGTTCACTTAACGTGTGTTTGGTCTTTTGGCCTAAGCCTTGCCTTTGTTGATGTCGAAGCGTTCGCCGCTTTCTTCCCTTCTTGGCCGGCAGCAGGTGCGCCGCCGGAAATCTCCTTGACCCATCGCCCTACTCCATGGCCCGCGTCAGGAACTGTCTGAACCGGTCCGATTTCGGGTTGTTGAACGCCTGCTGCGGTTCGCCGTCTTCCTCGACCATCCCTTCATGCAGAAAGATCACCCGGTTCGAGACGTCGCGCGCAAACGCCATTTCATGCGTCACCACCAGCATGGTGCGGCCTTCCTCGGCCAGATCGCGCATCACCTTAAGCACCTCGCCCACCAGTTCCGGGTCGAGCGCCGATGTCGGCTCGTCGAACAGCAGGACTTCCGGGTCCATCGCCAGCGCCCGGGCGATCGCCGCCCGCTGCTGCTGGCCACCGGAAAGATGCGCCGGGTAGTATTCCCGGCGTTCCCAGATGCCGACCTTGTTCATGATCGCTTCGGCGTTTTCCAGGGCCTGCTTCTTCGACTGTCCCAGCACATGGACCGGCGCTTCGATGATGTTTTCCAGCACCGTCAGATGCGACCACAGACAGAAGTTCTGGAACACCATGCCCAGCTTGGTGCGCAGACGTTCGATCTGCTTCACGTTGCCGATCAGCGGGTTGCCGTCCTTGTCCGACTTCATCTCGATGGTTTCACCGCCGACGCTGACCCGGCCCGAATTCGGCGTTTCCAGCAGGTTGATGCAGCGAAGAAAGGTGCTCTTCCCAGACCCGGAAGAGCCCAGAATGGAAATCACATCGCCCGGCGACGCCGACAGCGAAATCCCTTTCAGGACTTCCAGGTCGCCAAAGCTCTTGTGCAGATCTTCGACGACAAGCGCCGCATTGGCTGCTGTCATCGAACGGAAACCCCCATTCGGAGGTGATATCCCAAATGCCTGTTCATTTTTATCACCATCGGCTTTGTGCCGTTTTGCATTGCGTTCCGGCTTGTAACCGCCGAAATCGCAACGTCATGACGGTATGCCGATAAATCGGGGCGCGCAAGGCGGGTATGCCGATAAATCGCGCAGCCTGCGGTACGAAAAAATGCTGCGATGCCGGGGGATTGCGCCGCATTGCCCGCGCCTCGCGGTCCCCCTCGCCATTCGACAGGCGATGGCCTATCTTAGAAGCATGGATTTTCGCGATCTCAAGAACCGGCGAAAGCTGATCGACCGTCGCGCGCTGACCGTGGCGCTGAACGAGCTTATGGCCGGCGATACCGTCGAGCCGGCCCGGCGAACCGAACGCGTGCGCCTGTTCCGCAAGGCGCTGAAAAACGGCTATGACGAAGTCCACCGCCGGTTCATGAAAGACCAGGACGGCGAGGCGGCGGCGGCCGGCAACGCCTTCGTCGTCGACCAGTTGATCCGCTGTCTGTACGATTTCGCGACCCGTCACGTCTACCCGTCGGCCAACCCGACGGAAACGGAAAAGCTGTGTATTGTCGCCGTCGGCGGCTACGGCCGCGGCGAACTGGCGCCGAAATCCGATGTCGATCTGCTGTTTCTGTATTCCTACAAGCTGTCGGCCCGGGTCGAGCAGGTGGTGGAGGAAATGCTCTATACCCTGTGGGATCTGGGCCTGAAGGTCGGCCACGCGACCCGCAGCGAGGCCGATTGCGTCCGGCTGGCGAAAAGCGATGACACGATCCGCACTGCCTTACTGGAAAGGCGCTATATCTGGGGTCAGAAATCGTTCTTTGTGGCGCTCGGCTCGGCGCTGGCGAAAGGCCTGCAGGACCGGGCCGGCACCGGGTTTCTGGAAGCAAAGCTGGCAGAGCGCGACGCGAGACACGAAAAGATGGGCGACAGCCGCTATGTTCTGGAACCCAACATCAAGGACGGCAAGGGCGGCCTGCGCGATCTGCACACCCTGTTCTGGATCGCCAAGGATCTGTATTCGGTCGGCACCGTGGCCGAACTGGTCGAACAGGGCGTACTGACCGCCGCGGAAGTGAAACGCTTCGCCAAGGCGCAGCGCTATCTGTGGACCCTGCGCTGCCACCTGCACTACCTGACAGGTCGGGCCGAGGAACGTCTGACCTTCGATGTGCAGCCGGAACTGGCGCGGCGCATGGGCTATACCGACCATGCCGGCGCGCTGGGCGTCGAACGGTTCATGAAGCACTATTTTCTGATAGCCAAGGATGTCGGCGATCTGACGCGGATTTTCTGCGCCGCGATCGAGGCCCAGCACCGCAAGCGCCCGCTTTTAAGCATGGCGCGGCTGCGCGGCGACCGCGATATCGAAGGCTTTGTCGACCGCGGCGGCTGGCTGACCCTGCCATCGAAAGACCAGTTCAAACAGACCCCGGCCGACATGATCCGGCTGTTCGACGTTTCCCTGCGGGCCCGAATCGGCATCCACCCCGACGCCCTGAAATCGATCACCCGAAACCTGTCGCGAATCAACCAGAAATGCCGCGACGACACGGACGCCAACCGGCATTTCCTGTCGATCCTGACTTCGCCGAAAAATCCGGAAGGCGCCCTGCGCCAGATGAACGAATGCGGCCTGTTCGGCCGGTTCGTGCCGGATTTCGGGCGTGTCGTGGCGCAGATGCAGTACGACATGTACCATGTCTATACGACCGACGAACACACGATCCGCGCTATCGGCATCATCAGCCGCATCGAAAACGGCGAACTGGCGGCCGATCATCCGCTATCGACCCGGATCATCAAGACGGTGTCGTCGCGCGAGGTTCTGTATGTCGCCGTGCTGCTGCACGATATCGCCAAGGGGCGGGGCGGCGACCATTCGGTCATCGGCGCGGAAGTCGCGCGTGAACTCTGCCCGCGCCTCGGCCTCAGCGAGGAACAGACGGAGACGGTCGCCTGGCTGGTCCTGCATCACCTCGCGATGTCGGAAGCGGCCTTCAAACGCGATATCGACGACCCGAAAACCATCGTCGACTTCGCCTCGCTGGTGCAATCGGTGCAGCGGCTTCGCCTGCTGACCTGCCTGACCGTCGCCGATATCCGCGCCGTCGGGCCGAATGTCTGGAACAACTGGAAGGCGACGCTGCTGCGCAAGCTGTACGATACCGCCGAAGACGTGCTGAGCCAGGGTCTGGATGTGCGGGGCCGCGAGGAACGCGTCACCGCCATCCGGGCGGATCTGGCGGAAAGGCTGTCGGCGTGGCCGGACAAAGCGCGCGACCGCCACATCGCCCGCCTGCCCGCCGGCTATCTGCTCGCCAATGATCTGCCGCATCTGGCGCATCAGGCGGAAATCGTCGCTGAAGCCGAACGCCACGAACAGCCGCTGGGCCTCAACGTGCGGGTGCTCGACGACATGGATGTGACCGAGGTGACGGTTGCCGCGCCTGACCATCCCGGCCTGTTCTCACGGCTGGCCGGCGCTTTGGCCGTCTGCGGCGCGACCATTGTCGACGCCAAGATCGCCACGTTCAGCGACGGGCTCGCGCTCGACGTGTTCACCGTGCAGGACATCGACGGCGGCGCGTTCCGCTCGGCCGCCAGAACGGCCCGCCTGTCGGTCCGAATCGACCAGATTCTCGGCGGCCGGGTCAGGCCGCTGGAAGAGTTGGAAAAACAGCGCAGTTCCCTGCCCAGCCGCACCGATGTCTTCCTGGTGCCGCCGCGGGTGATGATCGACAACGAGGCGTCGAATACCCACAGCGTCGTCGAGGTTAACGGGCGCGACCGTCCCGGCCTGCTGTACCGGCTGACCAACGCCCTGTTCAAGATCGGCCTGCAGATTTCGACCGCGAAGATTTCCACCTTCGGCGAACAGGTCGTCGACGTGTTCTACATAAAGGACGTGTTCGGCATGAAGGTAACCCATGCCGGCAAACTGCGGCAGATACAGAACACCCTGCTGGACGTGCTGAAGGAATCCGAACCGGCGTTGCCGCAGACCGACGAACCGGTCGACCGGCGCGACGCGGCGACCCGGATCGCGGTGCGCGAGGAATGGGCCCATCGCGACGACCTCGCGACGCCGGGCGACACGGTGGAAGCGGCGGAATAGCTTGTATTGTAAAGAAGACCCTGAGACCCGCATCAAGACAGGTCGGCCAACGCGTATCCGGCAGAGGCGGTCATGCATATGTGCGGGTTTTATACGATCGATAAAACGCCCCGCCAGGCCAGGCTCTGGCTGTGAATGATCGTAACCCTGTCGCAAGCGATCGGCATGCCGGGGCGAAAACTTTCGCGCCTGCAGGACCCCGCCGACGGCCGCCCGTTAAAAAGGTCACGTCACCGCCGCGCCAGTTCAACGATAGAGCCGCCCGGCGATGACCGGGCCGGAGCCGGTAAAGGCAAATTGAGTATATTCCGAGTCTGGCGCGCCGGGCCCCTTTTGTTGGATATATGATTTTCCCCAACAGGCGATTGTCTTGTTCGTCGCCCGACAGAACAAATGGGTCGTCTCTGCTCCGACTGAGCTCCCCCTCAGTCGGGGCATTCTTTGGAGCGGGCTGTCCTGGCCCGGCTGACGCAATGTCTTGCCCCAGAGCGGTTCTTCGACATTTTCCTGCGCGTTTTTTTATTTCGGTTATGGATCTGCGGCCTAAGTAATTTCCGAACCTTCCAGCAAATTTTCGCAGCGTTTACGATACTTACAGCTGCAGAAACCGGCCTGTTCCGATGAACCTGAAGAGAGGTCCCTGAAAACAAAGTTGTTTGTCACCGCCGTAACAATAGGCGCAGGTCCTTTCGCCACGGGCGCAAAGGCACAGGATGCCGCACCGTCGAAATGGCTATCCAGGTCGATTTTCAAACGGCGGCTGCAGGCCCTAGGTATCCGGTATCGTCGGCAGCAAGGTGCATAACAGCGCGGGAGAAAGATCGGCTCGATTGACGATCTTCTCGTAATACCTGAAGGCAGGAAAGCCAATGCGGTTCTGTCGGTCAGTGGTTTCCCGGGCCTTGAGGGTCGCCTTGTAGCCGTGCCTTACGACAGGCCGGAATTCGCCGCTGTCAAGAAAGGCGTGCTTCCGGGCGGTTCAAGGGAAGGACTCGGGATTCCTCCTGCGTTCACATACGCCGGAATGCGACTTTGCGCCAACTCTTCCAATTATCTTTTTCACACATCATCAAAACAGGAGATCGAACCATGGATAAAGACCGTATCGCCGGATCCATAAAGACGCTTAAAGGATCGACAAAGGAAACAATTGGCGAGGCAACGGGCGATTCAAAGCTTCAGGCCGAGGGTTCGTCGGAAAAAACAGAAGGAAAGATCCAGAATGCTGTCGGCAACCTCAAAGACAAGGCCAAGGATGCGCTGAAAAAATAGAGGCGTCCCTGAAAAACAGTCAACGATCAAGGTGTAAAAATGAATACAATTATAATCATCGTCATTCTGATTCTGCTATTTGGCGGCGGTGGCGGATACTATGCCCACAGCCGCTACGGCGGAGTCGGACTTGGCGGCGTGCTCGGTACGGTGCTCTTTATTCTTATCCTGCTTTGGCTTTTTGGCGGTCTTGACCGAATGGGTACGATGTAGGCGTTCGGGTTTCAGGGTCGGGCAGACTGTAATGCGGCCCGGCTCACCCCCGGCTATTGCCCCGGAGAGCTTGCGATAGACTGATGCAACTCTCCGGACCGGAAAGAGGCCTGTAACGCTGCAACAGGCAATGGAGATTGCGGCGCCGCGTTCGGACAAGAAGCCGCCGGATCACAGCCGGCGTCTGGCGTTATGCCGACACTTTGTCCTTGTCGCGGACGATCAATGCAACGTGGCGGGCGACAATTACAATAATCACCAGAATGGGCACGGCAAGGATCGCGCCGGCCATGCCCCATACCCAGGTCCAGAAGAACATCGATAGAAACACGGCGATCGGATTCAGTTCGAGCTTTCTTCCAAGGATCGCCGGCGTAACGAAGTTCCCCTCGATGACCGTCAAGGCGCCGTAAGCCAGCGGCGGCGCCGCTATCTGCCACCAGACGTCGAATGTCAGTAGCGAGACAACGGCGATACAGCCGAAAACAACCATCGGACCGATATACGGTATGAACCCCAGCCCCGCCGCCAATGCGCCCCATAGCGCCGGGTTCGGCACGCCCAGCATGTACATTGCCAGCGCCGTGAATGCGCCGAGCATGACGTAGATCGCCGTGCTGATTTGCAAGAAGCGGGTTATGCCTGTCTGCACCGACTCCAGCATTTCCCCGATCAGTTCGTTGTGCTTCAGCCACGGCGTTTTCGGAAGTTTCGGTTTCCGTTCGGCTGCCTGTGTAAGAAAGAAGAATGTCAGGGCCACGATGATCAGGAACTGCACCGACCTCAAGAGCGTCGATTCAAATGCGCGGTCGAGAAATGACGGCTCCTTGATCGTAACTTCACTTTTCGTTTCAGAGCTTCTGGCATTGTCCGCCATATCGCCGATACTCTCCGTCGCGTCCGACGCCTGCTTGATGGATCTGGTGATCGGCCAAAGCTTGGCCGCGATTTCCACCTGTATGCTTGGCATCCGTTGCAGCCACTTCTCTGCCGGCGTGGAAAGGTTGACCAGGCCGACGACGATCGCGCCGATCAGCCCTGTCAGGACAATCAGTGCGCCGATCGTTCGCGGAATACCGAGACGATGCAATCCGCGCACCATCGGCCGCAGGACAATGCTCAGAAAGAACGCCAGAAAAACCGGCAGGATCAGTTCGGCGGCAAAATACAACGTATAAAGCGCCGCCAGAATCGCCAACCCAACCACGGCCGCGGGCATCGCAGCGCGGACGACAAGCATCAGTTCGTCCTGAGTAAGGTTTTTCGTTACGACCGGCACATCGGACGCAGCCTCGCGCACGGCGTCTGTCTGTTCGTTATCGCTCATGGCGTTTTCCTGGAACGCAGCAATCCGACGATCACCCCCAGGGCGACGGCGGCAAGCGTGGCCTTCACGGGTGTCCTGGCGACTTCAGCGAGAGCGGCCTGCATCATGCTGTGTGAGATAATCTCCGCACTGTCCTCGGGCGCAGGAACGGATGTATCCGGTTTCGGTGTCGGGCTGCCATTGCGCAAGAGGCCAACGGCAATGGCGAATGCGCCGACAAGGAAAAGCCCGCCGGCGACCGCGAGCGCCGCCAGGTGGTTCGGTATCTGCGTCGATAGCCAGAGATACGCTCCGGCAATGGCAAACCCGGCCGCCGCGGCGAAGATAAGCGCCCCGATCGTCATTATGGCGATGCTCGTCAGACAGTATCGGATATCACCGCGAAGCCGGTGGAGACGTCCGATCCAGGGCGCGGGAATCATGGTCGGGCTGTTCAATCCGAACCGTGTTTGCGGAACAACTGCGCTATCAGAAGCCCGGTGCCGAAGGCGGCGAGAAGGCTTTGAAACGGCCTGTCGCGAATCGTTCTTTCGATGGCGTCCTTGGAGTCCCTGGCTTTTTCGCTGACTTCGCCTGCAGCCGTTCGAACCCCGTCGCTTATGTCGCCTGCAGCCTGCCCGGCGCGCGATTTCAAAATATCGGTCAACGAATGGCTGAGGGAGGCGACATCTTTTGTCAGCCTGTCGATGCTGGCGCGCAGCTCGTCGATGTCGTCAGTATTTTTCTGCTTGGTATCGGTGGTCATTGTTTTCATCCTCCGGGAAATTTGGCTTCAATGAAGTCGATCGGGTATCCGGAGCGTTACCGGAACGTCGGGTTCACTGAAGCGCGGGGATCCGTCCCTCTCGCTTTCGAAAAAGGGACGGGCATCGCGCTAAAGCACAAGCCGTGCTGGATTAACTCTTGTATTCCGGCATGCTTTCAAGCTGATCCTTGCTCAGCTTCGTATGCAGCTCGATATCGTCGCCTTCGCCACTGGTGGTGAACTGGCTCCAGTCCAAAGCCACGTCATGGGCGCCAAGGCCAAGGAACCCGCCGACCGAGACGATAACCTGGTCGCCGGCGATTTCACTCACCGTGCCGATGTTGTCGCCTGTGGAATTGGTTACGTCCTTGCCGATGACCGCTTCCGGCGGCAGCATATGGCGGCTTCCGGTTTCACCCGTTGCAAGCGCATCCGTTTCGGCGTTGGTAGCCGCTTCGTCGTTAGTAACCGCTCCGGCGGACGTCGCCGATGTCGAGTTCGTAACATTGTCGCTCGTCACCGGTTCTTCGCCGGCTGCAAAGGCGCCGCTTGCCGCCGTCATAATCGCAATGCCGAGCACTGGACCAAACGTTTTTCTGTATATCATCGGATATCCTCAATTCGCATTGTATGCGCACAGGATGCACGCACCGTGAGCGCGGCGACGCCGTAGCTGAAGCGCAATGCAAACCGAACGTATCAGCCCCGCATGTCGCATCGATATGGTTGTACCGCGTACTGTCTTGATATGGGTGGGAGCATGACCCGGCGGAAGGATCGGATTCTACTCACCCGCCGGTGTTTCCACATTGTGAAATTCCTGCCGTCTTTTCTCGAACCTGTTGATTTCAAGATATATTCGGGAGCGATTCCGGACCTGATCGACCGTCGCCAAAGCCTGTGCGGGGCATGCCTCGCCGCTGGCCGAAGGGCCGATCGACCGGCGCGACGCGGCGGAAGCGACGGAATACCCCTTATCGGCGGTCGCCCCGATATGCGCCTTCTTTTGGCCACAAGAATCGTCTATTGAATCAATCTGGTAGCAGACGGTTCCTTTCATGACATCACTTGTAAAATCGATCGCGACGGTCGGCGGCTGGACGATGATCAGCCGTATTCTCGGCTTCGTGCGCGACGTGATGATCGCCAACGTGCTGGGCGCGGGCATGATTGCCGATGCGTTTTTCATCGCCTTCAAGTTTCCCAACCTGTTCCGACGGCTGTTCGGCGAAGGGGCGATGAACGCCGCCTTTGTGCCGATGTATGCGGGCCGGCTGGAAAGCCGGGGCCGGGACACCGCCACCGCCTTCGCCGCCGATGTCGCCGCCGTGCTGACCGCGTGGTCGCTGTTCCTGACGCTCGCCCTGATGGCGGCGATGCCCTGGGTGATGACGGTAACGGCGCACGGCTTCGTCGATCAGCCGGAAAAGTTCGACCTGACGGTCGAGCTGGCGCGGATCACCTTTCCCTATCTGCTGTTCATGGTTCTGGCGGCCTTGCTATCCGGCATGCTGAATTCGGTCGGCAGGTTCGCCGCCGCCGCCGCCGCGCCGGTGATCCTGAATCTCGTTTTCATATCCGCCCTGATGCTGATTCACTTCGGCCATGCCGTTCTTCCCGGCCAGACCCTGGCCTATGCGGTCGCGGTGTCCGGCGCGCTGCAGTTTCTGATGCTGGTCGCGGCCTGCCGCAGGGAAGGCGTGATGCCGCCGCTGCCATGGCCGAAACTGACGCCGGACGTGAAACGCCTGCTGGTGCTGATGGCGCCGGGCGTTCTCGGCGCGGGCGTGGTGCAGATCAACGTGGTGGTCGGCGACATGCTGGCCACGTTGCTGCAGGAAGGCTCGGTTTCCTTCCTTTATTACGCGGACCGGGTGAACCAGCTTCCGCTCGGCGTGGTCGGCACGGCGGTGGGCATCGCCCTTCTGCCCCTGCTGTCGCGCCAGCTTCGCGCCGGCGACATCGCCGCCGCGACGGACAGCATGAACCGGGCGCTGGAAGTCAGCATGATTCTGACCGTTCCCGCCGCCGTCGCCCTTGTCGCCATGCCGGAAGCCATCGTGACGGTGCTGTTCCAGCGCGGCGCGTTCGGCGCAGACGCCACCGACGCGACATCCGGCGCGCTGCGCGCCTTCGCCCTGGGCCTGCCGGCCTACGTGCTAATAAAGGCGCTGGCGCCGGGTTTCTTCGCCCGCGAGGACACCTCGACGCCGGTCAAGATCGCGATTGCGGCAATGGCCGTGAATCTGGTTCTCGCAATCGGCCTGATGCAGGTGCTCGACCATGTCGGGATCGCGCTGGCGACCGCCCTCGCGGCCTGGATCAATGCCGGTTTGCTGGCTTCAATCCTGGCCCGGCGCGGGCTGTTCGCCGTCGATGCGCGGCTGCGCCGGGCGATGCCGCGCCTGATGCTGAGCGCGGCTGTCATGGGCGGCACTGTCTATTTCGCAGCGGGCCGGGCGCAGCCCCTGATTGAAGACGGCGAACTGGTGCGCGGCGTTGTGCTTGCCGGCCTGATCGCCGGTGGCATGGCGGTTTACGCCGTGATGGCGCAAATCACCGGCGCGGCCGATTTCCGCGATCTCCGGCGGATGCTGAAACGGCCGGCAAAATCGAAGTCCTGAAAGCCGCTCTAAAAGAAGTAATAGTAGGCGGCGACGGCACAGGCGATGACGATAACCCACAGCGAAAGGACCGTGCGGTAGTACAACCTCGTCCCGCGTCTCTCGCGGGCATTGGCTTCTTCGTAGTAAGCGGATTTGTCGAAAGAGTCGTCATTGTCCTCGCCGCCCCCGCCTGCCGGTTCCACCGCCTGCGTGAATGCTGCAGGATCGTTCGGCGTGGTTTTCCGCTCCTTCCTGGTTGCCGGTCCTACTATGGCGCTGAGCGCCTCCCGCTCATCCTGCGGGATGATATCTGTCGTCATTTCGAACCAGGCTGTCTTTTCGAACGGGCGGTTTAGGGTTTCCGATCCGACGAAATCCGGCCCGCCCAGCTTCCGGAAAACCTTCAGGACGTCATCAACATCCCACATCTTCGGCATCTCCGATTCCTCGGGCAGCGGGGCGCCCAGGACGAAACATTCCGCCGCCTCGGCGTATTCCGTCCTCATGGCGTAGCGAATAGCCGCGCCGTCTGCGTCCGTCACCAGAAAGCCGTCGCCGTAGCCGCTGCCCGCGAAATCGATCTGAAACGCGCGCGCACCGAAATGCTTCGCCAGCCGCATTGTATAGCCGTAATCGGACAGCGGAAATTCCCAGGGCGTCGCGAGGAAGGTCCAGCCGTCAACGACAGCGATCAGAAACGGGCCGGACCGTTCGCCCCCTCCGGACGCCATGACCAGGTCGTCGAACGTTGCGGGATTGGCATGGACCGACTCCTCATCGTCCGGGATCGGATCGCCGATCCGTTTCGTATACAGATCGGGCGAAGCCGTCAGCGCCTCGAAATGGTCGCCTTCAATGGCGATAAACGCGATTAGTTCGTCGGGTGAATAGGCCATCGGTCGATTCCTGTGCTGCTATTTATAGGTGCAGGTTTCACCCTACCCGTATTTCAGGTGGTCGTTCAATCCGTACCCGCCGCACCGCCAGCTTGACGCGACACGCACGTCGCAGCATAACCGCCGCGCAGAATGTTGAGTTTAAGGGGTAACCTTCCGTGAGCGCAGCGACAAAAAAACGCATTTTTTCCGGTATCCAGCCGTCCGGCAATCTCACGCTGGGCAACTATCTGGGGGCGATCCGCAACTGGGCCCGCCTGCAGGACGATTACGACTGCATTTATTGCCTCGTCGATCTGCATGCGATCACCCTGTTTCAGGAACCGGAAAGCCTGCGCCGCAACACGCGCGAAGTCGCCGCCGGAATCATGGCCTGCGGCATCGACCCTGCGAAGCATATCCTGTTCAACCAGTCGCAGAATCCCGACCATGCGGAGCTGGCCTGGTACTTCAACTGCGTCGCCCGCATGGGCTGGCTGAACAGGATGACCCAGTTCAAGGAAAAAGCCGGCAAGAACAAGGAAAACGCCTCGACCGGCCTGTTCGTCTATCCGAACCTGATGGCCGCCGACATTCTGGCCTACCGCGCCACCCACGTGCCGGTCGGCGACGACCAGAAGCAGCATCTGGAGCTGGCCCGCGACATCGCCCAGAAGTTCAACAACGACTGGAAGGTCGACGGTTTTTTCCCGGTCATCGAACCGCTGATCCTGGGCGAGGCGACGCGGGTGATGAGCCTGCGCGACGGCAAGGCCAAGATGTCGAAATCCGACCCGTCGGATATGAGCCGCATCAACCTGACCGACACGTCGGACGATATCGCGAAGAAAATCCGCAAGGCGAAGACCGACCCGGAGCCGCTGCCGGAGAGCAAGGACGGGTTCGACGGGCGGCCGGAAGCGGAAAATCTGGTGACGATCTACGCCGCAATGACCGACCAGTCGGTCGAATCGGCGCTGGCCGAGGTCGGCGGCAGGCAGTTTTCCGAGTTCAAGCCGATACTGGCCGATGCCGCGGTGGCGCATCTTGCGCCGATCACCGGGGAAATGCGGCGGCTGATGGCCGATCCGGCGGAAATCGATGCGGTGCTGAATGCCGGCGCGGTGCGTGCGCGGGAAATATCCGCTCCGGTTCTGGCGGAAGTTCGCGATCTCATCGGCCTCGTACATCCCTGAATACCGCACGTTTTCGGCTTTTTCTTCTTTTTTCGGTCTGCCGGCCCGCCTTTAACATTTCGTTAATCGATTCGGCGGATATTCCTCCGCTGAAACGTTCAGGGAATGTCAATGTTGGGCGCAACGCAGCAACACGTGAATTCGGTTCCGCCGGTCGAAAAAAACGGATCGTTCGTCAGTATCGACGCCGTGATCCAGAGCAGCGATCTTCAAACCTTCGTCACGCGCCCCAATTCCGACCGGATACACCGGTTTCTGTCCTACTGGATGGCGTTGCGCGGTTCTCATCCCCTGCCCCGGCGCAGCGATCTCGATCCGCTGGCGATTCCGTCGGTTCTGAACGGGATCTGGCTGATAACCGTCGATACCGACACGAATTCCTTTCACTCCCGGCTGGCCGGCGAAGCCGTGAACCGGTTTTTCGGGCGGACCATGGCCGGAAGCGACATTGCCGACGCCCTGCCTGAACGGGCGATGGAACCGCTGCATACCCAGCTTCGCCGGGTGCGCGACAATGGCTGCATGTTGCTGGAACAGGGTAATCTGCTTCGCCCCGACGGTGCGACGATCCGCGGCGAACGCCTGCTGGCGCCGTTTGCAACCGCCGCCGGTGACGCCGGCGTAACCGTTGACCACATTGTCGGCGTAACCATCGCCTCCGGTCCCGTCTCCCGGCCAAAACTCGCCCGGACGGCCACCCCGACCCGGCTTTACGAAGTCCCGCTTCTTTAGTTTCCCTGCCGTCCGGCCCCGTCAGAGCGCCGGACCGCGCCTCTGGTATCGCACCCCTCGTATCGCACCCCTCGGTTCGCGCCCGAACACCGCTGTTCCGCCCTCTTTCACGCATGTCTTTTCAAATAATTTAACTGGCCAACCAATTTTTTAATTGGCTATACTATTTATTATTAAGAACAAACCGGCGGGAGCCATGGGACGGATCAGGCTGGATGATATCAGGCGGCGCGAACTGGTCGATGCGGCGATCCGCGCCGTCGCCGGGAACGGTCTGGAAAAGGCCACTGTGTCGGTCATCGCCCGCGAGGCCGAAACCTCGCCCGGTATCGTGCATCACTATTTTCGGGACAAGACCGCGCTTCTGGACGCCGCGATGCGGGCCTTGCGCGCGCCGCTGCCGGGTCTTTTCGCGGCAAACCTGCGTAATCAGGGCGGTGCCGCGCCGGACCGGCTGCAGGCGCTGATCGACGCCTGTTTCGACGAGTCGGTGTTCTCGCCGGTCACGGTGTCAGCCTGGACGGCCTTCGCTTCGGCGGCGCCGCATGTCCGGGCGTTCGGGCGGGTCCGCGCGGCGCAGCGCCGGCGTCTCGTCAGCACCGTCGCGCATGCCCTGGCCGGCCGAGTCGACGACACCTACCGCGCCTGGTACGCCGATGTCGTGGCCGCCGCCATCGACGGCGTCTGGTTCAACGCCGCGACCGTCGAAGGCGCCGCCAACGGCAGAAGGGCGGCGGCGGTGGTGCAGACGATGCTGGCCGGCATGGCCGTCGCCGCCAACGAAAATGGCTGAAGACGCCGCCGGAAAGACGCGTTTTTCTTGCAGCCCCGCGTCAACGGTCTTATGTCTGGACGATGATGAACGGAACCCTGAACGCTGTTTCCCGGTCGGTCCGCCTGTGCGGCGCGATGGCCCTGTGCCTGCTGCTGGCCGGCTGTTATCTGCCCGACCGGTTCAAGGTCGAGCTGACCCTGGAGGCCAACGGCGACTACCTCTACACCTATTCCGGCGAATTGCTGTCCTACAATTTCCTGAAGAAAATCGGCCAGGGCGAAGCCACCGCCGACGACCAGGAACAGATCGATATCTACGCCAACGACCTGAAGCGCGATTCCGGCTTCAAATCGGTCACCTATATCGGCAACGCGCGCTACCGGGTCGTCTACGAGCGGCGCAACAATATCATTGAAAACAGCATGTTCAGTTTCGTCAGCCGGCGGTCCACCTTCCTGACCCTGAAACAGCGCGAGGACGGCGCGGTCGAACTGACCGGCAACCGGCCGGTGAAAAAATACCGCGACGAGCTGGTCGCCAAGGGGTTCGACACCCGCGGCACGATCCTTATCCGCAGCAAGATGCGGTCCATCGAGAACAACGCGGATGAAAGCCGGCTCGGCGGCGAGTACGATCTTTACGCCTGGGTGTTCGAGACCATCGAAAAGGATCCGCCCAAACTGGTCCTGATCCCCGGCGGCTAACGCGCTAGCCTGTCCGCGCCCTTTTGACCAGCCGCACCAGCTCAACCCGCGCGGTTTCCGCATCCGTCACCGGTTTGTCGAAGGGCAGGCGGGCGGTATCGCCGCCGCGGCGCAAATCGGCCCCTTCCGGATCGACGCCGGTCAGCCGCCAGCCGACCCCCGGCAGGCCGAGAATGACATTCGCATACAGACCGACGGCATCGGCATGATCTTCATTCATATGCTCCACCACGCCGGATTCCTGATCGGCCAGCGCGCCCGCATCGGCGGTGTCGATTATCACCGCCGCGCCGTCCATCCAGTGAATGCGGCCGAAGCCGGCGACCAGATGCGCCCGGTCGATACGCATCCGGAACAAATGAAAATCGCCGAACCCGGCATAGAAGGCGCTGCCGGGATGACGCGCGGTGAATCGATTAAGAAGCGCGGGCTCGTCGGCCGGTTCAACCGTGCCCATCAGGGTCACGCGCGGGCCGGTCAGCGGTTCCGCCAGACCACCGGTGCCGTCAACCAGCAACGAGCAGCGCGGGTTCGCGCGCAGGTTCTTGGTGTGGTCGGCCAGATCGCTGATCAGCAGCAACGGGTGCGCGGCGTGGTCGCAGGCATACAGAACCAGCGAGCCATAGGCCTGGCCCGCCGGGCCGTTTTCATCGCCGCGATGGACGGTCGACAGAACCCCCCGGTCGTGCCGGCGGACAAGTTTGCGGCTGAGCGTTTCCGGCGTGTCCACCGGGGTCTTCGCGTCCGCCATCGGCCCTAACCCTCAATCAGCCGAAGCAGTTCGGCCGCGACCGCGTCGGGGTCTCCGTTGGTCCGCAGCATCGCCGTCAGCGTGTCGTCCGGACCGACCAGATACAGGAAGGACGAATGGTCCATCAGGTAGTTTTCCGGGTCGTCGCCTTCCACCTTGGCGGAATAGACGCGGAAATCATGCGCCACTTTCGCGATCGCCTCGGGCGACCCGGTCAGGCCGATCATCCGGTCATGAAAGTTGGCGACATATTCGCCCATCAGGGCCGGGGTGTCGCGTTCCGGGTCGACGGTAATGAATATCGGCTGAATGCGCGCGGCGACATCCGGATCGGCGGCGGCGACCGTCTGCACCGCCTGGCCCATTACCAGCAGTTCGGTCGGGCAGATATCGGGGCAGAAGGTATACCCGA
Organism: Alphaproteobacteria bacterium; assembly: GCA_040222995.1. Lineage (GTDB taxonomy): Bacteria > Pseudomonadota > Alphaproteobacteria > UBA8366 > Aestuariispiraceae > JAVKBW01. The sequence goes on from JAVKBW010000046.1 coordinate 67,934, forward strand.
AATAGATCAACTGGTATTCGCCGGCAAACGCGCTGCTGTCGACCCGCTCGCCGGACGATCCGACAAGGCTGTAGGGCGCGCCGACTTGTTTTTGAGGCACGAAGGACAGCCCGGGCCCGCCGTTGTTTACCGCATCCTGCCGCTGGACATACTGCCAGACGACGAACCCCGAAACGGCGAGCGCCGCCAGGGCGGCGACCAAAGCGATGATCACCGCCTGTCTGTTGCTGCCCGTCATGCCTGTCTTTCCCCTGTCTTGCGAAAACCCGTATCATCAACCATGTAAGCGGCAGGCGATGCGTCTGCAAGGACGGATATCCCGCTATGTTTCCATGCTGACGCCGTATTTTCGCCACAACTGAGCGCAACCCTGCGTCTGCTGTTTCGTGTTACAGTACATCGTATCGGGTCGGGTCACAGGGGAACCAAAATGCACAAGAATTCAATCGCTCTGGTCGATGACGACCGCAACATCCTGACATCGGTATCGATGGCGCTGGAATCGGAAGGCTACGAGGTCCGCACCTATACGGACGGCGAGGCCGCCCTGCACGGGTTGAGCAGCAAGCAGCCGGATCTGGCGGTACTGGACATCAAGATGCCGCGCATGGACGGCATGGAACTGTTGCAGAAACTGCGCAACACAACCCAGTTGCCGGTGATTTTCCTGACCAGCAAGGACGACGAGGTCGACGAGCTGATGGGGCTGCGCATGGGGGCGGACGACTACATCCGCAAACCCTTCACGCAGCGCCTGCTGATCGAACGCATCCGCGCCCTGCTGCGCCGGGTCGATGCCGACAAGGGCGCGAAACAGTCAGACGGCGGCACCATCACGCGCGGCCACATGGTTCTGGATTCCGACCGCCACCAGTGTTCCTGGAAGGATCAGCCCGTCCAGCTTACCGTGACGGAGTTTCTTATCCTGAAAGCGTTGGCGAGCCGGCCGGGTCATGTCAAAAACAGGGACCAGCTTATGGATGCGGCCTATGGCGAGAATATCTATGTCGACGACCGCACCATCGACAGTCACATCAAACGGTTGCGCAAGAAACTGCGACAGGTCGACGATGAATTTGGCCATATCGAAACGCTGTACGGCGTCGGCTACCGCTACAAGGAAGAATAATCCGGCGGTGCTGCGGTCATGACGGACCCCCGTTCCCGCCGGCGCGACCGCATGCTGTCGCCGCTGACCCGGCGCATTCTGGCCGTCAACGTCATTGCCCTGGCGATTCCGATCGCCGGTCTTCTGTATCTCGGCCCCTATCGCGACAATCTGATCGCGGCGGAAATGGAAGCCCTGCGGACCCAGGGCGAGATTTTCGCCGGCGCGCTGGGCGAAGGGGCGATCAAGATCACGGTCGTCGGCGACGAGGTGCTGAGCATCGTGCCCGCCCGCCATATCATCCGCCGTCTTTCCGAACCGACCAGGGTACGGGCGCGGCTGTATCTGCACGACATGCAGGTTGCGGCGGATTCCAACCAGCTTGGCGCGGCCGGCACCGCCGTGCGGGTCGAGGACCTGCCGCCGCCCGACGCCGACGGCGAACCGGTCGTCACCCCGCTTCTCGACATGATGGAGCAAATGACCACCCTGCTGGGCGACCAGCAGATAGAAATCTACTCGGACGCGCTGCGCCGCAACGGCGGCGCGCTGCCGGAAGTCGAACGGGCGTTACGCGGTGAAATCGCCGGCGCGGTGCGGCAGTACAAGGATGGCGGGCTGGTTCTTTCGGTCGCCCTGCCGGTGCAGCGCTATTACAAGGTTTTCGGCGCGCTGAACCTGTCGAAGGACGGCACCGAAATCGAAGCCGCCCTGCGCGATGTCCGCAGCACCATTCTGCTGGTCTTCGCGGGCGCGCTTGTCGTGACCGTCGCCCTGTCGGTCTATCTGGCGGGGGCGATCGCGCGGCCGCTGAACCGGCTGGCCCTGGCGGCGGAACGGGTACGCCGCAATGTCGCCCTGGACAGCGTCAACATTCCCGACATGACCGGCCGGCGCGACGAGATCGGCGACCTGTCGGGCACGTTGCGCGAAATGACCGACGCCCTGCGCCTGCGGATGGTCGGCATCGAACGCTTCGCCGCCGATGTCGCCCACGAAATCAAGAACCCGCTGACCAGCCTGCGCAGCGCCGTCGAAACCGCGGTGCGGATCAAGAACCCCGAACAGCAGCAGCAGTTGATGACTATCATCAAGGAGGACGTCGACCGTCTGGACCGGCTGATCAGCGACATTTCGGACGCCTCGCGGCTGGATGCGGAACTGAGCCGCGACGAAGTCGAACCCGTCGATATCGCCAGCATGATGTCGATGCTGTCCGACCTGCACGGGTCGGAAGGCCCGCCGGTTACGGTGCAGACCGTCGGCGACGGGCCGTTCATGGTGAGCGGCCTGGAAGGCCGGCTGGTGCAGGTGTTCCGCAACCTGATCACCAACGCCCAGAGCTTCAGCCCCGAGGACGGCGAAATCCGCCTTGCGGTCCGCCGGACCGGCGACATGATCGAGGTGACGGTCGAGGACGATGGGCCCGGTATTCCGGAAGGCAAGCTGGACGCGATTTTCGACCGGTTCTATTCGGAACGGCCGAGCGCCGAAAAATTCGGCACCCATTCCGGTCTCGGCCTGTCGATATCGCAACAGATCGTCGAAGCCCATGGCGGCGAGATCCGCGCCGAAAACCGGTCGAACGGCCGGGCTGGCGTCTGCGGCGCGCGGTTTACCGTTCTGCTGCCGGCCCAGACCGACTAGAACCAGTGGCGGAAATCAGAAATTGATCGGTTGGGGACTCGCGATTTTCGAAACAGGGTATTAAGGTCGCGTGGAAATTTGGGCGGGGGCCGGTTTGTCGGATAACTTCTTACGGGTGCATGGCACCGCAATTGCCGTTGATGGCGCGGGCGTTCTGTTGCGCGGGCCGTCCGGCGCCGGAAAATCCGATCTCGCCCTGCGGCTGATCGATTCAGGCATCGCCATGCTTGTCGCCGATGACCAGACGGAAATCAGGCGTCTCAACGGCGACCCGGTGATGACCGCACCGCCTTCCCTGCAGGGCCTGCTGGAGGTGCGCGGCGTCGGTATCGTCGCGGTCGATACGCTGCCCGCTTCGCCATTGCGGCTGATCGTCGATCTTGTCGCGCCGGACCGCATCGAAAGACTGCCGGAACCCCGCACCGAAACGGTGCTTGGACGGCCCGTTCCGGCAGTTTCCCTGTCGGCATTCGAAGCCAGCGCGCCTGCCAAGGTGCGGGCGGCGGTGCGGCATCTGGCGCGAACCGGCCTGGCCGAGGCGGCGGAATGACCCAACGGGCTGTCGATTCGCCGCAGGAAGGGCAGATGCTGCTGGTCACCGGCATGAGCGGCGCCGGCCGGTCCACCGCCCTGAAAGTGCTGGAGGATCTGGGGTACGAGGCGGTTGACAATCTGCCGCTGTCGTTTCTGGCAAGGCTGGCCGGCGGCCCGAAAAACGAGGCGGAATCGCGCCCGCTGGCCGTTGGCATCGATGTCCGCAGCCGTGATTTCGGGTCCGTCGCGCTGCAGGAGGAAGTCGACAAGCTGATCCATGCCGATCATCTGGACGTCACCCTGCTGTTTCTGGATTGCGAGGATACGGTGCTGATCCGCCGCTACGCGGAAACCCGCCGCCGGCATCCGCTGGCCGCTGACCGGCCGGTCGAGGACGGGCTGGCGCTGGAACGCCGCGTCATTGCGCCTTTGCGCGACCGCGCCGATATTGTTATCGACACCACCGAACTGACGGTGTGGGACCTGAAACAGCGTCTGGCGACGGAATTCGCCAATGGCGCATCGACCGGCATGGCGGTTTCCGTCGTCTCGTTTTCGTACCGCAAGGGCTTGCCGCGCGAGGCCGATCTGGTGATCGACGCCCGGTTTCTGACCAACCCGCATTACGACCCGGCCCTGCGCCCCCTGACCGGCCGGGACGCCGCGGTGGCGGCGGCGGTCGAGGCGGATGAGGATTTCGATGCCTTCTGGACGCGGTTGACCGATCTGCTAACCTTGACCCTGCCGCGCTACGAACGCGAAGGGAAAAGTTACCTGACCCTGGCAATCGGCTGTACGGGCGGGCGGCACCGGTCTGTTTTCATCGCCGAAAAGCTGCATCTTTGGCTGCAGGACCGGCACCAGGCCGGCGTCTTCGGCGCATCCGGTCTGGAGAACCCGATTCATGTTATTCACCGGGACATGCCGAAAGAGGCGACAGCGTCATGACGGAATTCAGCATGAAAATGTTAAACCGAAACATCCGCCTTGCGAAGCAAGCGCTTAAAGGAAAAAGAACATGATTGGTTTGGTGCTCGTAACCCACGGCCGGCTGGCGGAGGAATTCGTCGCCGCAATGGAACATGTGGTGGGCCCGCAGGAACAGATCGAAACGATTTCGATCGGCCCGGACGACGATATGGAAAAGCGCCGCCGGGACATCCTGGAAGGCACCAGATCGGTCGACAGCGGCGATGGCGTTATCGTGCTGACCGACATGTTCGGCGGCACGCCGTCCAATCTGGCGATCTCGATCATGGACAAGGCGAAGGTGGAAGTAATCGCCGGGGTCAACCTGCCGATGCTGATCAAGCTGGCGAGCGTGCGGTCCACCGAAAATCTGGATTCCGCCGTCGCCGCCGCGCAGGAGGCCGGCATCAAGTACATCAATATCGCCAGCAAGCTGCTGGCGGACTAGACTTCCGTCCGAGTAACGTCAATGGACCAACCCGTGGCCAGAGATGCCGGACCCGTAATGGCGACCATCTGCAACGAACGGGGGCTGCACGCCCGGGCGGCGGCGAAATTCGTCAAGACGGCGGAACAGTACGACGCCGCCGTCACGGTATCGAAGGACGGCATGACCGTCGTCGGCACGTCGATCATGGGGCTGATGATGCTGGGCGCCGGCAAGGGGTCGCAGATCGAACTCGAAGCGAAAGGCCGGGCCGCGGAAGACGCGCTCAAGGCGTTGCAGTCGCTGGTCGCGGCCGGTTTCGACGAAGACAGGTAGCGGGCAGGCACGGCCTGACGGCGGCGACAACCGCGGCCGGTCCCGGGAAAGCACAGGCGAGGACATGACCAGGAACCGGGAAATCTCCCTAAGCGGCGTCGGTGTCTCCAGCGGCATCGCCATCGGCGTGGCCTATATCCTCGACACCGCCGCCGGCGTGTATCCCGAATACACGGTCGCGGCGTCGAAGCGTGGCGCCGAAGCCGCCCGGCTGGACAAGGCCGTGCAGACCGCGATGCGCCAGTTGCGCGCCCTGAAAGCCAAAACAAAAACGGCCGGCAAGTCCGCCGCCGACGATCTCGGCCAGTTGCTGGACGCTCATATCGCGATGCTCGACGGTTCGCGGCTGGTGCGCGGCGCCCGGACGCTGATCGAATCCGACGGGCTGAACGCCGAGGCGGCGGTGCAGCATCAGGTCGCCGATATCGTGCGCAGCTTCGAAGCGATGGAAGACGCCTACCTGGCCGCCCGCGCCGATGACGTGCGCGACGCCGGCGGCCGGATTTTGCGCAACCTGTCGGAACGGCCGCTCGACCACTTCGTCAACCTGCCGGAAAACACCATCGTCATCGCCGAAGAGCTGACGCCGGCCGATACCGTGCAGATCGACCCCAGGAAGGTTGCCGGATTCGCGTCGGTGCTGGGCGGGGCGGAAGGCCATACCGCAATCATCGCCCGCTCGCTGGGCATCCCGGCGGTTCTCGGCGCGGCGGGTCTGATGAGCGAAATCCGCTCCGGCGACACCGTGCTGCTGGACGGCCGGAAAGGGCGGATCGTCGCCAACCCGGCCAAATCGACCCTGCGCAGTTTCGAGAAAAAGAAACAGGATGCCGAACGCGACCGGCAACAGCTCAGCCGGCTGCGGTCGGTCCCCGCCATCACCCGCGACAACGTAACGGTGGGCCTGCAGGCCAACCTTGAACGGCCGCAGGATGTCAGCGCGGCCCTGGACGCCGGCGCGGAAGGCGTCGGCCTGTTCCGCACCGAGTTTCTTTACATGAACCGGCCCGATCCGCCCAGCGAGGACGAACAGTTCGAGGCGCTGATGCAGGTCGTCGGCGACATGGAAGGACGGCCGGTGACGGCCCGCACCCTCGATATCGGCGGCGAGAAACTGGCCTATTCGCTGGGCGATCATATCAGCGGCTCGGTCAATCCGGCGCTCGGCGTGCGCGGCGTGAGGTTGTCGCTGAAACAGCCCTCGCTGCTGGAGCCGCAGCTTTGCGCGATGCTGCGGGCCGCCGCCTACGGGCCGGTGCGCATATTGCTGCCGATGATCACCACGCCCGGCGAAATCAGACAGGCGCGCGAGATCGTCGCCCGGATGTGGCGGCGGCTGAAACGGCGCGGCGCCAGGCTGCCGGACGAAATGCCCCCGCTTGGCGTAATGATCGAGGTGCCGGGGGCGGCCCTGTCCGCGGATTCGCTGGCCCAGGCGGCGGATTTCTTCGCCATCGGCACCAACGACCTGACGATGTACACGTTGGCCATCGACCGAGCCGACGACCAGGTGGCGCACCTTTACAACCCGCTTCACCCCGCCGTTCTGCGGCTGATCGAATTCTCCATCCAGGCCGCGCTCAGGGCCCGCAAGCCGGTCAGCATCTGCGGCGAGATGGCCGGCAACCCGCGCTTTACCGCCCTTTTGCTTGGACTCGGCTGCCGCGATCTGTCCGCCTCCTCGCCGTCGTTGCTGCGGGTCAAGCAGCGGATTCGCAAGCTCGACATGGTCAGCGCCGCATCGCGGGCGCGGATGGTCATGGAAATTTCCGACGCCGGGCGCATCGCCGCCCTGCTGGACGACATGGATGCGCTGGTTTGACGACGCCTTTCCGGTCATTTCAATTTGCTGTTGAAAGCGAAACCGGGTATCGTCGCGCCGATTGTGGAGAATTTGCGGCGCGCGTTTGGCCGGATTGTGCCGACAGCGCGGTTGCACCGAAAACGGGGGCATCATGACCGACAGGACACAGGCATCAACGGTATCTTCCGGACGTTCCGGAAAGACCTTTGCCGCCGGGTCGAAAGCGGCTCTGCGCACGACGGCCGCGGCGATTGCGCTGAGCCTCGCGGCATCGCCGCTGGCGGCGGCCTGCCTCGACAGTGCGGCGTCGACGCCGGAAATCACGGCGCAGTCCTTTTCATCGGTCGACCGCGCCCACGCCATGCGGATCCTGCAGTCGGAAATGATGGTCGCCGGCCTGTCCTGCGGCGCCAAGCCCGCCTACAACGCCTTCGCCCTGAAATATAAAGCGACCCTGGTCCGCAACGGCGACCGTTTGAAAAAGCACTATTACGCCGAATACGGCGCGGCGGACGGTTTCAAGAAACTCAACACCTTCGTCACCCGGCTCGCCAACGAAGCCTCGGTGCGGATCGCGCAATACGGCCACGGCTATTGCGAGAAGGCCATGGCCCGGTTCGACCGGCTGCTCTCCGCCCCGGTAGAGGCGCTGGACCGCTATTCGACCCAGTTCGCGATGGAGCTGGGCATGGAGCCGACAACCCCGCTTGTCGTGCAGGTCGCCGCAACGTCGGATGACGGCTGCGCCGTAACCGACGAACGGGTCGCCTCGACCGCCGAATAACCCCGCCCGTTTTTAGAGCAGCCTGCCGGCCGGACCCCCAGGGTTCGGCCGTTTTCGTTCGCGTCGCCGATCGGACACCGCTGCGGCGCAAACAGAAACGGCAGCCCGAAGGCTGCCGTTTCCATAAATGGTCCCTGACCGAAGGACCGTTGCCGGTGTCCTCCCCTGAATTACTGCAGGACGATCTCCACCCGGCGGTTCTGAGGTTCGCGGACGCCGTCGTCGGTCTCGACAAGCGGGTCGGTCTCACCCTTCGCCAGCGTCGTCACATTGCCTGTCGGGAAGCCGAGGCGAGCCAGTTCGCCCTGCACCGCGGCGGCGCGGCGTTCGGACAGGCCCATGTTATACAGCGCGCCGCCCGATTTGTCGGCGTGGCCGGTGGCGACGATGCGCGCCACGTTGCCCTGCGCGGCGTAGTCACGCGCCTGCTGGATAATGTCTTTCGCTTCCGGCGTCAGGCTCGACTGATCCCAGTCGAAGAAGACGATGAAGTTGCGGACGATCGGCGGCGGTTCCGGGGCCGGCGCGGGTTCCGGTTCCGGCGCAGCCTGAACAACGGGTTCCGGCTCGGGTTCCGGGGCCGGCGGAGGCGGCGGCGGGGGGGTCCAGAAACGATACCGCAGACCCAGCGAAACGGTCTGTGCGGCATAATCCGCGTCTGCGTTCTGGCCGTTATTCAGGCCGAATTCAAGATCGGGCACGTAGATGTAGGAATACTGCGCCACCAGGTCCATCTGATCGGTCATCTGGAAGCTGATACCCGCCAGCGCCTGTGCCGCAACGCTGATATCGTCATCGGAGACGCTGCTGCCGTTTACCGGGTTAATCCCGCTGGCATCGACATAGGCGACACCGAGACCGGCGCCGAGGAACGGTTTGACGAGCGGTTCGCCGATATCGAAATCGGCGATCACGTTCGCCATCAGCGACGTTACATCGGCGTCGCCGGATGCATTGACGCCACTGACTTCGTCGACATCGTTCAGCCGGTGGCCGAGTTCCAGTTCACCGCGCCACAGACCTTCATAGTCGTAACCCAGGACCAGAAAGCCGGCAGCATCGTTGTCGAACTGGACACTGTTGTTGAAGCCGGCGCCTTCAAGGTCTGCATCGCTCGGGATGTTAAGCCCGGCCTTGCCTTCGACATAGTATCCCGTGCGTTCGGTCGACTGCGCCATCGCCGTGCCCGCCACAAAGGCAAACGCGCCGGCGAGCGCCAGTGATTTCCGCAAAATTGTATCGCATCCGCGAGTCATACCTGTATCCCATATCAAAACGGTTTGATTTCAGACTTTTGTATAGCGTCACTCGGTGTCGATTGTCGATTTATCAGTGAGCCTGACGGGGCGGAACCGCAACTTTGACGGCCTATGTTGCATTGAAGTCACAAACATTACCCGAACCCGCCGATTCGGCAGGCTTGTTGACCATAACCGGCTTTGCTATATCCGCCGTCACGTCAGCCGCATGCAAATGAATCAGGAGTCAATCGATGAGTGTGAGCCAGGATTTTAAAGTCGCCGATATCGGATTAGCCGATTGGGGCCGTAAGGAAATCGATATCGCCGAAACTGAAATGCCGGGCTTGATGGCGTTGCGCGAGGAATATGCCGGCAAGAAGCCGCTGGCCGGCGCGCGCATCGCCGGGTGTCTGCACATGACCATCCAGACGGCGGTGCTGATCGAAACGCTGGTCGATCTGGGCGCCGAAGTGCGCTGGTCTTCCTGCAACATCTTTTCCACCCAGGACCACGCCGCCGCGGCCATCGCCGCCGCCGGCATTCCGGTCTTCGCCTGGAAGGGCATGTCGGAAGACGAATTCTGGTGGGCCATCAAGGAGACCATCACCGGGCCGGACGGCTGGGCGCTGAACATGATCCTCGATGACGGCGGCGACCTGACCAAACTGATGCATGACGAATATCCCGACATGCTGAAGGATATTCGCGGCCTGTCGGAAGAAACCACGACCGGCGTACACCGCCTGATCGAGATGGAGCGCGACGGCACGCTGCTGACGCCGGCGATCAACGTCAACGATTCGGTCACCAAGTCGAAATTCGACAACAAGTACGGCTGCCGCGAAAGCCTGGTCGATGCGGTGCGCCGCGCCACCGACGTGATGATGGCCGGCAAGGTCGCCGTCGTCGCCGGCTATGGCGATGTCGGCAAGGGATCGGCCGACAGCCTGCGCAATGCCGGCTGCCGGGTTCTGGTCACCGAGGCCGATCCGATCTGCGCCCTGCAGGCCGCGATGGAAGGCTACGAAGTCACCACGATGGAAGACGCCGCGCCGCGCGGCGACATCTTCTGCACGGCGACGGGCAATATCGACGTTATCACCGTCGATCACATGCGGGCCATGAAGGACCGGGCGATTGTCTGCAACATCGGTCACTTCGACAGCGAAATTCAGATCAACGCGCTGCGGAACTTCAAGTGGAACAACATCAAGCCGCAGGTCGACGAGATCGAGTTTCCGGACGGCAAGAAACTGCTGGTTCTGGCGGAAGGCCGCCTGGTCAACCTCGGCTGCGCGACCGGCCATCCGAGCTTCGTGATGAGCGCCTCCTTCACCAATCAGGTGCTGGCGCAGATCGAATTGTGGACCAAGCACGGCGAATACGAAAACAAGGTCTATGTGCTGCCGAAACATCTCGACGAGAAGGTCGCGGCTCTGCATCTGGCGAAGGTCGGCGCGCAGCTTACCCAGCTCAGCAAACAGCAGGCAGACTATATCGGCGTCGGCGCCAACGGGCCGTTCAAACCGGATGCCTATCGTTACTAGGGCCGACTGACGTTTTTCGTTTAGTCATCGCGCGCCCCGGCCTATCCTAGACTCCCGCCTGTGTCACACGGACACGCGGGTAACGGGAAAGGTCGGGGCCGCTTTTGTATTGGGTGATCGCATTTGCAGCAGGGCTGGGCATCGGCGCGGCCGCAGCGGCCGTGTACTTCCGAAGACGCGGGGCCGGCGCGCAGGCCGCGGCGCTCTCCGTCACCCAACCCGAACCGGTGGAAACGCCGCTGCCGCCGAACCCCGATACCGAACCGGCGGATGACGACTCCGTTCTGGCGATCCTCGATTCGCTGCCGCTGCCGGTCTGGCTGCGCGGCGGCGACGGCCTGGGCGTTCTCTACTGCAATTCGGCCTGCCGGAACATTCTTCTCGACACGCCGGAAGACGGTCTGATGAACCGCATGGACGGCCACAATCCGCCGGATCACGCCCTGTTTTCCCATGCCGCGATGGCGCAGCGGGCCTGTGATACCGGGCGCGAGCAGACGGCCAGCCAGACCCTGACGATCAGCGGCAAGAGACGGCTGTTCGACATTACGGAACGCCCTGTCGCCTTCGCGGACGGGCGCACCGACAACAGGTACACGATCGGAGTAGCCGTCGATCAGTCCGTGCTGGTCTCCCTGCAGGATGAGCTTTCCGCCCATATCGCCGCCAACGACGCCGTGCTCGACCTGGTGACGGCGGCGGTTGCGATTTTCGGTCCGGACCGCCGGCTGCGGTTCTACAACGCCGCCTTCGGCCGGATCTGGCGTCTCGACGTGGCCGAACTGGACCGCGAGCCATCGCTGAACGCCGTTCTGGACCTGCTGCGCGACAAGCGGCAATTGCCGGAAATGGTCGATTTTCCGGCCTTCAAGAAAAGCTGGAACGCGCGCTTCACCAATCTGATCGAACCGGTCGAGGATCTGTGGTTTCTGCCGGACGAACGGGTGGTGCGTCTGGTCGCCAGTCCGCACCCCCGCGGCGGCCTGATTTTCTCTTTCGAGGACGTCACCGACAAGCTGACCCTGGAACGGTCATTCAATACGGCGACGGCGGTACAGCGGGCGACCCTGAACAACCTGCTGGAGGCGGTCGCCGTGTTTGGCAGCAACGGGCGGCTGAAACTGTACAACCGGATTTACCGCGAACTCTGGGGCCTGGACGAATCGGTTCTGGCCGCCCATCCGCATGTTTCCGAACTGGTCGGCAGAATTCAGGACCTGAAGCCGGATGGCGGGACCGGCGACACCTTCGGCGCCGATCTTCTGAAAAAGGTAACGGAACCGAGCCCGGAAAACGGCCGCATGACAGTCGGTGACGGCCGGGTTCTCGACTACGCCTTCGTACCGCTGCCGGACGGCGACTGCCTTTCCGTCTATGTCGATGTCACCGATGCCGCAAAGGTTCAGGACGCCCTGATGGAGCGGAACCAGGCGCTGGAACGCGCCGACCTGGTAAAGTCGCGCTTTGTCGCATCCATGAGCTACGAGTTCCGCACGCCCCTGAACGCCGTCATCGGGTTTGGCGAATTGTTGCGGTCGGAAGCCTTCGGGCCGCTGAACAAACGCCAGATCGGCTATATCGACAACCAGCTTTCCGCCGCAATGACCCTGGCGGAGCTTATCAACGACACGCTTGACCTGGCGGCGGTGCAGGCCGGCACGATTTCAGCCGTTCTGGCCCCGCTGGAGATTACCGCCCTGATCAAGGATGTCGGCAGGCGGGTCCGCGAACGAAAGCCCGACGGCGCACAGATTGTCACAACCCATGACGGACCGGTCCGCATTGCCGGCGACACCGAGCGGTTGCGCCGCGCCTTCGGATATATCATCGCCAATGTCGCGCAATACGCCGAGGCGGATGCCGCCGTCGAAATTTCCGTGACCACCGAAGACGGTTTCGCCGTTGTCCGTATAATCGACGGATCGGGCATTCTGCCGACCGACGACCGCGACCAGATCGAGCAGACGCTGAGTACGCCATCGCACGAAACGGGCGACGGCACGATCGGCCTGCGGCTGGCGCTGAGCCGGTCGCTGATCGAATTGCATAATGGAACCATCCTTGCCGAAGTCCCGGAATCCAGCGGACTCGCCATCACCTGCCGGTTGCCGCTGCTGCAATAGCCGGAACCCCGCACCGCAAGATTGTTTTTCGCCCGCCGTTGGGCATTAATACCAGGCGAGGGGTCAGAAGGAGCGCATTTCATGCCGCGCATTGGTCATACCCGATGAACAGATCCCTCGATCATCTGATCGCCCGGTGCCATATCCTGCAGGTCGAACCGAACATCGACTACAGCCAGACCCTGGACAGCATGCTGCAGCAGAACGGCGTCGCGTCCTTCCGGCGCGTCGCGTCGTGCAAGGCGGTCAATCCGCGCATCCTGAACCGAAGAACCGACATCCTTCTGCTGGACCACGATGTCGATTTCGGTGCCGCCGGAAGCCTGGTCCGGCGCATCCGGCGGGCCGAAACCGAAGCCGACCCTTTCATGGCCGTGTTCGCGACCCAGTCCACGGTCAGCGAATCGACCCTGGAGGCGGAGAAAAGCGCCGGTCTCGACGGCATCCTGCTGAAACCGTTTTCCCTGGACAGCCTGTTCGCCCATATCGGCAACATCGCCCATTCGGAACGACGCTTCGTGAACAGCAGGGTTTATGTCGGTCCCGACCGGCGGGAGAGCAACCGGAAGGATCCGCGGTCGGTAGTCTATACCGTGCCGAACCGGCTGAGCCTGAAACTGGAGGACGACATCGTCGCCGACGATGTCCGGAAATGGCGCGCCTTCTGGCTGAAAAAGCTGGCCGAGCCGGAATATTACGACGTCTAGAGCCGGCGGCGGCGCAGCAGCACGTAAAGCGCCCCGTCGCCGCCGTGTTCCTTCCGGGCGGTCATCACCGAGAGGATTTTCGGCCGCAGGAACGGGTCGCCCAGCCAGATCGGCACCGCCCGCTTCAGAACGCCCTGTCCCTTGCCGGTAATCACCAGAAGGCAGCGTTTGTCGGCCTGATGCGCGGTATCGATGAACAGGGTCAGGGCGGAATGGGCGCGGGCCTGGGTCATGCCGTGCAGGTCCAGCGTGCCGTCCAGCGCCATCTTGCCGCGCCGCAGCCTTTCCGCCGTCCGCCTGTCGACGCCGGCGCTGTTGCCGATTTCCACCGGCGGCGCAGCGGGCGAAGCGGCGGGGTTGACGCTGGCGCCTGTTTTCAATGATTGCAGCGGCGCAGATGACCGCGGTTTCTTTTTCGGCCTTTTCTCTTCGATCCGCACCGTTTCCGGCACATCGCCGACGATCACGCGGTTTCGGGATTTCAACGGGGTAACGCCCGCCGTTACCCGGCTCCACAGATGATCGTCTTCGTCGCTGTCAGACATCTCCGACAATTAGAATATGCAGACGCCGGGGTCCATGGGCGCCGAGATAGATTGTCTGTTCGATATCGCCGGTGCGCGACGGACCGGTGATCATGTTGACGGTGCGCGGCAGTGTACCGTTTGGCCCCGTCCGTTGCCGGATCGTGTCCCAGGCGTCTTCATAGCCGCCGACGATTTCATCGGCACGGATCATCACGACCTCGGTTTCCGGCAGAAAATTCAGCGTCGTCGGGCTGTCCGGGCCGGACGCCATGACCAGCGTGCCGGTTTCGGAAACCCCGCAGACGGCGCGGTTCAGCCCGACAAGATCGTGACCGTCGCTGGCCCCTTCGCTGATTGTCAGCGCCGGTTGCGTCGACCAGTCGATGCCCTGCAGATCGGCCTGCGGCGCCATGCGGAAGGCCGCCGGCAGATTTTCCCGCGTCAGATAGGCGGCGATCGCCGCCGGCGCATCGTCGAAATCGCCCAGCCGTTCCACCGTCGCCGCCACGCCGTTCGCCTGTTGGATGAACCGGGCGACCATTTCTGTCGCCGTTCCCGTCGCGCGCTGCGGCACCGTGCCGCGGGCATGCCCGGCAAGCCGGTCGGCAACCGCCTTCCGCCGGGCGGCGTCATCGCTTTTTTCGCCGAGCGACGAAGCAATTTTACCCAGAATATCGCTGCGTGCGCTCATTCCGCCGCCTCCGTCTCGGGTGCGCGGCGGCCTTCCCGGCCGGACCACAGATCCTGAAAGGTGCGGCCGACCGGGGCCGGCAGATCGCGGTGCTTCGTCCAGCCATCCGCCAGCGGCAGGGCGCGGAACTTGCCCTGTCCCTTGACCATCCGGAACAGGGTGCTGGCGGCGAGGCTGGTCAGTAGGCGGTACAAGACCGGGCGGCGTGCGAGGAATCCCCAGACGGCAAGGCCGAATCGCATGCGCGGCGGGTTCAGTTTAGCGTCGAATTCACGCTTGCGGTAGGCCCGCATCATGTCGGGCAGCGGGATTTTCATCGGGCAGACCGACGCGCAGCGGCCGCAGAATGTCGATGCATTCGGCAGGTGCCCCGCCTTGTCGACGCCGATCAGGCTGGGCGTCAGCACCGCGCCCATCGGGCCGGGATAGACCCAGCCATAGGCGTGGCCGCCGACCGCGCCGTAGACCGGGCAATGATTCATGCACGCGCCGCAGCGGATGCAGCGCAGCATGTGCTGGAATTCGGTGCCCAGCATGGCGGTGCGGCCATTATCGATCAGCACGACATGGTATTCCGACGGTCCGTCTGGATCGGCATCCCGGCGCGGCCCTGTCGAAAACGTCGTATAGGCGGAAAAATCCTGCCCCGTCGCCGACCGCGCCAGCAACCGCAGGATCGTCGTGGCGTCCTCCAGGGTCGGCACCACCTTTTCCAGCGAGGCGACAACCACATGCACCTTGCCCAGGGTCTGGGTCAGGTCGCCGTTGCCTTCGTTGGTGACGATCACGCTGGTGCCGGTTTCGGCGATCAGAAAATTCGCGCCGGTAATGCCGATATCGGCCAGCGGGTACTTGTCGCGCAGTTCCTCTCGCGCCTCGTTGATGAGGGCTTCCGGCTCGACCAGCGGCCGGTTCGGGTCGCGGTTTTTATGCTCGCGGCGGAAATCGTCGGCCACCTGCTCCTTCAGCACATGCACCGCCGGTGCGATGATGTGGCTGGGCGCTTCATGGCGAAGCTGGATGATGTATTCACCGAGATCGGTTTCCACCACCGTCAGCCCGGCCGCTTCCATCGCCTCGTTCAGCCCGATTTCCTCCGACACCATGCTCTTGCCCTTGGTGACGGTTTTCGCGTTCTTCTGTTTCGCGAGGTCGAGGACAATCCGCCGCGCCTCTTCGGCGTCGCGGGCCCAGTGCACCACGCCGCCGGTTTCGATGACGCGCTTTTCGTATTCCGTGAGATACAGGTCGAGATGCGCCAGCGTATGGTCCTTGATCGCCTTCGCTTCGTCGCGCAGGGTCTCGAATTCCGGCAGCCGCGCCTTGGCCTGCGCCCGGCGGTCGACGAAGCCGACTTTCATGACGCCCAGCGCCTGTTGCAGGTTCCTGTTGCCCAGGGCGTCTCTGGCGTTTTCGGTGAACCGTATCGAGGTCGGATCCATGGTCGGGCTCTATCCTTCCCGTTCGCCGATAGCGGGGCCGTCGGCCATGCCGGCCAGCACTTCCGCCACATGACGTACGCGTACGGATTTCCCCTCGCGGTGCAGCTTGCCCGCCATGTTCATCAGGCAGCCCATGTCGCCGGCCAGCAGGGTGTCCGCGCCGGTCGCCTCGATATCGGCGGTCTTGTCGCTGACCATCTTGTTGGAGATGTCGGGATACTTGACGCAGAAGGTGCCGCCGAAGCCGCAGCAGATTTCCGGCTGGGACATCTCCGTCAGCGTCAACCCGTTGATTTTGCTGAGAAGTTTGCGCGGCTGATCCTTGATATCCAGCTCGCGCAGGCCGGAACAGGAATCGTGGTAGGTGACCGTGCCGGCATAGGCCGCATCGGTGGTTTCGATCTTCAGGACATCGGTCAGGAACGCCACCAGTTCATACGTACGCCGCGCCAGGTCGCGCGCCTTCTTCTCCCATTCGGCATCGCCCTCGAACAGAACCGGATAGTGATGCGAAATCATGCCGGTGCATGACCCGGACGGCGCAACGACATAGTCGTACGCGTCGAACGCCCCGATGATGCCGCGGGCGACCGCCTTCGCGGTTTCGTTGTCGCCGGCATTGTACGCCGGCTGGCCGCAACACGGCTGGTCCTTCGGCACCGACACCGTGCAGCCGTTTCGTTCCAGCAGCTCCACGGTGGCGAAACCGACACGCGGACGGAACATGTCGACCAGACAGGTCACGAACAGGCCGACCTGCAAGTTTTTCTGTTTCGGGGGGGCGGAATTGGTCATACCAATTAGTCTATCCTGTCGGGCGTCCGGGGCCAATGCCGCAGGATCATAAAAACATCCGCCGTTTCGGCAACCGGCGAATTGTGCTTCAACACCCCCGCACCCGACCGCTTTCGACCCGGAGAAGACCATGACGGATTACGGATCACCCCTCTACGCCGCCCTGAAAGCCGCCTGTCCCGACGACTGGCAACGCTATGTAACGCACCCGTTTGTCGAGGGGATGCGCGACGGAACCCTGCCGCGCGACGCCTTCCACGCCTATCTGAAGCAGGATTACCTGTTTTTGATCCACTTCACCCGCGCCTGGTCGATGGCTGTGGTGAAATCCGACCGGATCGACGAAATGCGCGCCGCCGCCTCGGTCGCGCTGTCGCTGATCGATGATGAAATGCGCCTGCATGTCGGCATCTGCGCCGATATCGGGGTGTCGGAAGCCGATCTGGGCGCGTTGACGGAAGAGCCGGAATGCCTGGCCTATACACGGTTTGTCATCGATGCCGGGTTGAGCGGTGATCTGCTCGACCTTTTAACAGCGCTGATGCCATGTTCCTTCGGGTACGGCGAAATCGGCCTGTCGCTGGCGACGGCCCTGCAACCCGGCGGTAACCATCCCTACCGTGACTGGATCGAGGCCTATGCCGGGCCGGACTATCAGGACCCGTGCCGGGACACGGCGCGGCTGTTCGAAAGCGTCGCCGCGCGGCTGATCGGCCCGGATTTCAAGGCCTCGCCGCGCTGGCCCGACCTGTGCCGCACCTTCGCCACCGCGACACGGCTGGAGGGCGATTTCTGGTCGATGGGCCTTCGCATGACGAAGGCCTGACCGGTTAGCTGGTGGGTTGTTTCACCCGTTCGGCGACCGGGTTGGGCAGCAGCAGGAAGTAGCGGCCCTTTGATTTCATTTTGCCGGCCTCGGCCAGAGCCGGTGCGCCGTAGCCCCAGAAGAAGTCTCCGCGCACCGCGCCGGTGATCGCGCCGCCGGTATCCTGCGCCACCATCAGCCGGTTCAGCTTGCGGCTTTCGTCCGACGGCCAGTTGGTTTCCAGCCAGACCGGCAGGCCGAGCGGAATGAACCGCCGGTCGACCGCCAGGCTGCGGCGCGGTGTCAGGGCCACGCCCTGCGCGCCGATCGGCCCGTCGCCGGTCAGCACCCGGAAGAACACGAAGCGCGGGTTGATGGCGAACAGCTCCGCCGCCTTTTCCGGGTTGGCGTCGATCCAGCCGCGAATGCCGTCCCACGAGGCCTGGCCCGGCTGCAGGTCGCCGCGCTCGATCAGCGCCTTGCCGATGGATTCGTACTTGCGCCCGTTATGGCCGTCGAAGCCGACCCGTTCAACCGTGCCGTCCGGCATGATCAGCCGGCCCGAACCCTGGATCTGCAACAAAAACACATCCACCGCATCCTTCGCCCAGAACAGTTCCAGCCCCTTGTTGGCGAGGCCGCCGGCTTCCAGTTCGGCGCGGTCGTAATACGGCACCAGCCGCTGGCCATCCAGCCGTCCGACCAGGGTCTGGCCGCCGAGATCGCCGTCGAACGCCGCCAGATTGACAACGATATGGTCGGGCGGCCGGCGGTAAAGCGGGTATCTGTAGGTATCGTCCTTCTGCCGGGCGGCCTGCAATTCGGCCTCGAAATAACCGGTGAACAGACCGTCGCTCTTGCCGTTGCCGGCCACCGCGAAGGGTTTGAAATTCTGTTCGATCAGGCTGCGGATCGCCGCCGGGCTTGCCGCATCGTCGAGCGCCAGAACGGCCGGGCAGGCCTCAACCCAGTCCGCCGCGGTCATGGCGAGAGCCGGTGTGCCGAGCGACCGTTCCGCCGGCAGGGTGGCGATTTTCTCGCAGCTTCGTTTCTGGGCTTCGAGGAACCGGTCGAGATCGTCCGCCTGCCAGCCGTCAAGCGCCGCATAATCGGCCGTGGTCAGCACAAAGGCGGGTTGTGGCTTCGGTTTGTCCTTGATCTGCTCGCATCCCGCCAGCGCCACAATCAGGGCAGCAGCGACAAGGACGGTCAGAAATCTCATGCGGGTCAGTTCGGGCTGCGGGTCTCGATCAGCGCCCAGTTCGGGTCGCGGTCGCGGGTATTGCGCTCGAAGGTCCAGATGTCGGTCACCGTCACCACTTCGTTCGGATTGCCTTCAATGACCTGGCCGTCGGCGTCGTACAGGGCGTCGACCTGCTGCGAGACGAATTTGACGGTCACCCGGGCATTGCTGTCTTCCATGCCGGCTTCGATGATTTCGGCGGAATCGATACCGACAAGGGTTTCCTCCAGCCGCTGGTTGGCCGCCTCGCGCGCCTGGATGGCGTTGTAGAAATTGTCGTAGACATCGTCGTTCAGCAGGTTCCGCAGGGTTTTCACATCGCCCTGCGAGAACGAATCCAGCACCATTTCAAAGGCAACCTTGGCGCCATCGAGAAACTGGTCGGGGTCGAACATCGGATCGGCGAGCTTGATCTGCGTCAGACCCGGACCAAGCGGCCCTTCGAGCATTTCATCGTCGATCGGTTTCGGTTCCGGCCGTGATTTGGGAAGCTGCACGACGGTATCGTCGTCGTCGTCCTCCGGCCCGTCGGACTTGTCGCTCCGGGCGCCGTAGACCTCGGTCGGATTCTGATGGCCGGTGCGCTTGCCGAGCACCGTGCCTAGTCGATAGATCAGAAACAACGCAACGCCGGCGAAGATTAAAATATCCAAAATGCCGAACTGCTCACCCATCTCGTATCCTTGTTCTGCCTATGACGTGGTGACGAATTTCGAAAAAGCCACCAAATCCGCACCTGTTTACAGGTAAATTCGTGAAAAAACCCTATCAGACAACATCCTGTCAGGTAAACGAGGGGTAAATTCGGAAATTCCCTTAATCTTTCCCGCCGGAATGTCTTGTTCCGGAACCTCCCGATCCCTAGCTTATTCCCGTGACCGACAGTCCCGGCCGCCGTTTGCAGCATTGCCTCAATGTGGATGAGTAGATAGGCCGTAGACCTGAAAAGAGCAAGATGCCGTTCCTTTTTCTTCTGTTCCTGGCCGTCCCGGTGGCCGAAATCGCCATTTTCATCCAGGTCGATTCCCTGATCGGGCTTTGGCCGACACTCGGCGGGATCGTTCTGACAGCCGTTATCGGCGCGGCCCTTGTGCGCGCCCAGGGCCTCGCCGCGCTCGGCCGGGCCCAGGCGCAGATCGAACGCAACGCCGTTCCGATCAACGAGGTTTTCACCGCCGCCTGCCTGCTGATCGCCGGCGCGATGCTGCTGACCCCCGGTTTTCTGACCGACACGATCGGTTTTCTGCTGCTGATCCCCGGCCTGCGCAACAGCATCGGCCGCGGCATGCTGGGCCTGCTGAAGCGCGGCGGCCGCTACACCACCTTCACCGCCGGGCCGGCAGGGCCGGGCGGACCCGGATTTCGCGGTCCGTACGGGCGCGGCGGCGGCGTGATCGACGGCGAATACGAAACCGTCGATCCGGGCCAGCCTGAAAAGCCGCACGGCAAGCCGGCCAACGATTCCGACCCGGACGCGCCGACTTCGTTGCCCCGAAAAGACGGGCCGGCCTCATGATCATGATCCGGCACGGCCAGTCCGAGTTCAACGTCCTCTACGCGAAGACGCGGCAGGACCCACTGATCCGCGATCCGCATATCACCGAGCTGGGCAAGCGGCAGGCCGCCGAGGCGGTTACCCACCTGAAGGAATTCCGTCTGAAACGCATTATCTCGTCGCCCTACAGCCGCACGCTGCAAACCGCCTCGATCATCGCCGACGCCCTGACCCTGCCGATTTCGGTCGATGCGCAGGTCGGCGAAATCGCCGCATCGGTGGGCGAGGTCGGCAGCCCGGTGTCGCATCTCAGCAAGACCTTCCATCATGTCGATTTCGGCGATCTGCCGGAAACCTGGTGGCCGGAAGCGGAAGAGCCGGACCATCTTCATGCGCGGGCGCAGGGATTTCGCGAGAAAATCCGCGCCATTGAGGACTGGTCGGAAGTGCTGGTCGTAACCCACTGGGGGTTCATCCGCAGCATGACCGGCCATGACATGGCCAATTGCGGTATCGTCCGGCTCGACCCGCATGCCGACCATCCGGGCGGGGGCGAGGTTGTCGCCGGCCCGCTTTCATGCTAGCCGAACTGCAATTCTTTCACGCCGGCCCTGCGGGAAACCTGCGGAGAACCGGCGCAAGCCCCTGCCAAGGAAAGCGGAACCATGAGTGATAGCGAAAAGCCGGATGCCGGAACCGGCGCTGAAGCGCGCAAGACCAAACCGACGGTGCGGCCCGTGAAGATTCTGAGCCAGTACACCAAGGACCTGTCGTTCGAAAACAAATTGCCGGCGGGCCGGACGCTCGCCCCGACGGCGCAGGCCGACCTTAAGGCCAAGATCGATGTGACGGCGACCCTGCTGGGCGAGCACCGGTTCGAGGTCTGTTTGCACATTGAAGCCGAAGCGACATCCTCCGGCCAGCCGATCTATCTGGTCGAACTCGTCTATGCGGCGGCGGTCGAGCTGACCGATGTGCCGGAAGACCAGGTCGAACCGCTTCTGTTCATCGAGGTTCCCCGGTTTATCTTCCCGTTCGTCCGGTCGATGGTCGCCACCGTGACCCGCGACGGCGGCTTCCCTGGCATGATGAGCGAAACCGTCGATTTCGTCGAAATGTACAAGCGCCGCCTGATCGCCCGCCAGAAACAGCAGCAGGCAGCCAGCGCGACAACCGACGCGCCCCCGACCACGCACTGACCGGCCGGTCAGGCCGGGCGGATGTCATCGCCGGTGGCGATCGTGCCGGACTCGACGATCCGGCAGTTCAGCCCCGACCGGTGTTTCAACAGGGCGTAGACTCTTTTGCCGGTTACCCGTTCGAGATAGCGGCAGGGAATGTTCAGGCGGCCGCCGATCAGCGTCACCGACCCGACCCGGAACCGTCGACCGACCAGATGGTTCAGTGGCACGCCTTCGGTTGTCAGGTTTCTTCTGTGTTCATGCGGCGGCAGGTCGATATCGTGATCCCGCGACAGCGCCTCCAGAGTCTCCGTTTCGAACAGGGTGACCTCGCGGATATCGGGATACGGCGAATACTTGCCTGTGCCCAAAGCGTAGCGGTCGCCGTCGATGCCGATGCCGGCGGTCAAGTTGGCTTCTTGCAGTTCCTGCATCTTTTCGCCGGCCGCTTTCGCGATATGGATATGCAGCAGTTTTCCTGTCCACATTCGGGTCTCCCTGGTTCAGGTGTCGGTCCAGCCCGCCATGTCGGCCTGAAGCTTTTCGATGAGAGACGCGATTTTCGGGCGCGCCGATGTCAGGTTGAAACACCGCCTGATGGCGGCAAAGCGGTCGGTTATATCGGTCGGCCGGTCCAGCCCGTAGGCCGCCCACAACGTCAGATGAAGATCGGCCAGCGAGAACCGGTCGCCCAGCGTATACGGGCCGTTTTCCTGCAGAAACCGGTCATACACCGACCAGCGGTCCAGCGCGGTTTCCCGCGCCCGGTTCCGGATGCCGTCGGCATGGGTCGGATCGGTCGAATACTGTACGGGCTTGAAGAACCGGCGGATCGCCGGCTGCAAATCGTTTGTCTGATAGAACAGCCGGCAGAAGAACAACCCCCGCAGCGGGTCACCCGGCGGCGGTAGCAGGCCGTCGCATCCATGGGTCTCGGCCAGAAAGATCATGATCGCGGCGGCCTCGTGCAGCACCGTCCCGTCCGGCGTCACCAGGGCCGGCATGAACCCCGCCGGATTCAGCGCCAGATAGGCCGGCTGCCGATGGTCGCCGCGCCTTTCGTCCATTTCGACAAGCGTGTAGGGCAGACCCGCTTCTTCCAGCACCATCTGCGGGCCAAGCGACCGTGTGACGCCGCCGCCATACAGGACATAGCCGCCGGTGTCAGGTTGTTGCGCGGTATCCATGCCGGGTCACAAACCGAACTTGCGCTGTCCGTCGGCGAAAACCTGCGTCCAGGCCAGAACCTGTACGGATTTACGCAGACCCGTCGGCCAGAACGGATCCCGCTTGACCAGCGCATCGACGGCAGCGGCGTCTTCCGCCTCGACCAGCCAGATCCCGCCGGCGGCCGCGCCGTCGCGTGTTGTCAGCGGCCCGGCCGCACCAACATTTCCCGCCGCTTCCAGAAAACCGAGATGGTCCTGCATATGGGCATTCCTGATTTCGGGATCGGCATCGGGATTGTCTTCGAACAGCACGACATACTGCATCCGGTTGCTCCTTCACTATAATATATGGGGCCACCCTATCCCTGTGTTATTGCAGATTGTACACGAAGCTTTGCAACATTAATCTGCAATAATGCAGAACATAGACTGGAACGACCTGCGCTTTCTTCTGGCCGTGCAGCGCGGCCGCACGCTGACGGACGCCGCGCGCCGTCTCGGCGTCGACCTGACCACCGTGTCGCGCCGGCTTGCCCGGTTGCAGGACAGGTTGGGGCGGCGGCTGGTCGACCGGACGGGCGATGGCGGGTTGACCCTGACCGAAGCGGGGGAGGCCGTCGCCCGGCAGGCCGCATTGATGGAACGCCTTGCCGGTCTGATCGATGGATCGACGGACCCGGATGCGGACCGGATCGCCGGCACCGTGCGGCTGACCACGGTGCCGATTATAGCGAACCGGATTCTGATTCCGAAACTGGCCGGGCTGCTGCACCGGCACCCGGCGTTGCAGGTTGAAATTCTGCCGGACAGCCGCGACTACAGCCTGACCCGGCACGAGGCCGATCTCGCCCTGCGCCTCAGCCGCCCGAAAACCGGCGGCACGATGGTCAAGGCCAGCAAGGTCGCCACTTTGGCCTACGGGGTTTATGCGGCGGCCGCGTACGGAGAACCCGATACGCTGGGCTGGCTAACCTATGACGAGGCGATGGCGCATGTGCCGCAGGCGCGCTGGATCGCCCGGTCGCAACGTGGCGAACACGGCGGCTTTTCCTCTTTGCGCGTTCGCGATGGCGATACCCTGTTTCAGGCGGTTGTCGCCGGGCTCGGGAAATCGCTGTTGCCGCTGGCCGTGGCCGATAGCGATGCAAGACTGGTCCGGCTGGACGATACCGGCGACGCAGGCGTGCTTGGCCGCGATGCCTGGCTGCTCGGCCATGCCGATCTGCTCGACCAGCCGCCGGTGCGCGCCGTCGCCGACTGGGTAACGGCAGTTATGCGGCATCCCGCGAAAACCGATTTCTAGAGCAGGTCAGGCCTGCAGCCAGAGCGGGTCATTCAGATTTTTCAGGAAGGCGGCATGGGCTGCTTTTTCCGCCTCGCTGGCGTGATGCGGACGGGGCGGGCGCACCGGCCGTTCGGCGATCATCGCGGCGCGGGACTGTTCGTCGCCGGGATCGGTATCCTCATCGGACGCGCCCAGAACAAGGCCCGGCTGTTTGCCGCCCAGCAGTTCAACATAGACTTCCGCCAGCAGTTCGGCATCCAGCAGCGCGCCGTGATGGGTGCGGGCGGAATTGTCGATCTCGAAGCGGCTGCACAGGGCGTCGAGATTGACCTGTGCGCCCGGAAACCGCCTTTTCGCCAGCGCCACGGTGTCGCGCGACCTTTCCATAGGCAGGACGGCGCGGCCGCATAGCTCCAGCTCCGCGTTCAGGAACTTCATGTCGAATTCGGCATTGTGGATCACCAGTTGCGCCTCGCCGATGAACGCCATGAAATCGGTCACGATAGCGCCGAAGACGGGTTTGTCGGCCAGAAACGCCTCCGACAGGCCGTGGATGCGGAAGGCGTCATCCGGCATGTCGCGTTCCGGGTTGATGTACTGGTGGTAGGTGCGGCCCGTCGGCACCGTGTTCTGCAATTCGATGCAGCCGATTTCGACAATGCGGTGCCCGGCCTTCGGCGACAGGCCCGTTGTTTCGGTATCCAGAACAACTTCACGCATGATGGTCTCCCTTCCGCCATATCACCGGATTCGGCCGCCAAGGGCAAAGGGGTTTTGGCTGAAAAAACCAACAAACGGCGAGTCCCGCACGTGATGCGCTGGTCGTTCTTGTTAAGGAACGCCGATTGCCAGACCTGATCCGGCATCTTCATCAGGATGAGGCGCGCACCCGCCGCAGCAGGGCGGCGATGGCCCGGATTACCGGGCGCTTGCCGTTGCCGGTCTGGATGACCAGCGTGGCGCGGCGGCATTTTTCCCGGTCGGGCATCTGTTTCGCGCGGATCGACTGCAACCGTTCCGGCGTCATGCCGGGGCGTTTCAGCACCCGCGCCGCCTGCACGAAGGGCGGGGCAACGACGACGACGATTTCGTCGCACAGGGCATCGCCGCCGGTTTCGAACAGCAGTGGAATATCCAGCACGCAGGCGGACAGCCTTCGCATGCGGCAGCGGGCGAGAAACCTGTCGCGTTCCGCGCGCACCGCCGGATGGACGATGGCTTCCAACCGGGCAATGGCGTCGGGCTTGCCGAACACCATCGCGCCGAGTTTCTTTCTGTCGACCCGTCCGTTCGTGACCGCGCCGGGAAACGCGTCTTCCACCTGGCCGATGACGGCTGTGTTGTTCTGAAAAAGGTCGTGCACCACGGCGTCGGCATCCTGCACCGGCACGCCGAGCCGGCGGAAGATCGTCGCCGCTGTCGATTTGCCCATGCCGATGGAACCGGTCAGCCCGACGACAATCATGCCCTTATTTCCCGAACTGGGTAATCAACCTGCGAGAACCGCATCGCGCAGCTCCTGATCGACCTCCGGCTCCCGTCCGAACCAGGCGGCGAAACCGGGGGCGGCCTGATGCAGCAGCATGCCCAATCCGTCGACTGTCTTGTTGCCCCGGCCTTCCGCCATTACCAGTAACGGGGTTTCAAGCGGCGAATAGACGATATCGGTCACCACCGCCGATGCCGGTAAGGTATCGAGACTGATATCTAGCGGCGGCTGACCGCTCATTCCAAGACTTGTGGTGTTCACCAGCAGCGCCGCGCCATCCATTGCCTGTTCCACGGAATCGAACCCCATGGACTGTATCGGCCCGCCGATTTCAGCGGCCACGCGCTCCGCCTTTTCAACCGTGCGGTTCACGAGGCGGATTTCCGGCACGCCGGTCTCGACCAAAGCGGCCAAAACCGCGCGCGACGCGCCGCCCGCACCGAGAACGACCGCCGGGCCGGCCGGGCCTTTCCAGCCTGAGTTGCTTGCAAGGTTGCGAAGGAAGCCGATGCCGTCGGTGTTCCAGCCGAACAGCGAGCCATCCTCTTCGACCCTGATCGTGTTGACCGCGCCGATTTTCTTCGCCTGTGGGTCGACCGTATCACACAGGCGGCAGGCTTCTTCCTTGTGCGGCACCGTGATGTTCACGCCGCGAAAGCCCATCACCGGCAGGGCGCGCAGGGCCTGTTCCAGCACCTCCGGCTTCACGGCCAGCGGCAGATATGCGCCGTCGATGCCATATCGGGCCAGCCAGTGGCCGTGCAGCGCGGGCGATTTCGAATGCGAGACCGGCCAGCCGAGAACGCCCGCGAGTTTTGTCGTGCCTGTCGTCATCGAAGTTCCGTCCGTTTTTCCGTTCGCGGTTTCAAGACTCAAGCGCCCCGTTCTGCCGCAAAAAGGTTAAAAGCGGCAGAAGCGGCAGGCCGAGGATGGTAAAGTAATCGCCGTCGATCTTTTCGAAAAGCTGCGCGCCCCGGTCTTCCAGCCGGTAGCCGCCGACCGACGATAGCACGCCGTCGCCGCATTCCTTTATATAGGTATCGAGAAAACCGTCGCTGAACGGACGCATGGTCAAAGATGCGGTTTCCCGGTGCGACCAGATCCGCGTGCCGTTTTCGGTGACGCAGACTGCAGCCAGCAGATGATGGGTCCTGCCGCGCAGGGCCAGAAGCTGATCGCGCAGGGCGGCGAGGTCGGGTGGCTTGTCGAACCACGCGCCGTCGCATTCCAGCATCTGGTCAGCGCCGATCACCAGTGTGTTTTCGTATTTCATGGAAATCCGTTCCGCCTTCAGCGCCGCCAGCGCATCGGCCACCGCGCCGGGCGACGCGCCGTCGGCCTTCATCGCCAGCTTGATTTCCTCCTCGTCGATGCCGGCCGGGTGGCAGTCGACCGCCAGTCCCGCCTGTTCCAGCAGAGCGGCGCGCGACCGGCTCGCCGAGGCCAGGACGACCGGTTTCCGCTGGCCGTTCCGCATCAATCGACGGCGCTCTGGCGCTGTTCCATCATCTGCAGGATCGCCGCGGCGGTTTCCTCGATCGAGCGGCGCGACACATCAATGATCGGCCAGTTGCGTTCGTTGAAAAACCGGCGGGCGGAGCTGACCTCCTCGCGCACGGTTTCGATATCGACATAATCCGTATCCGCATGCTCCTCGATCATGCGCAGGCGGTTGCGGCGGATCTGCACAAGCTGCGCCGGATCCTTGGTGAGGCCGACGATCATCGGGCTGTTCTCGCCGTTCAGCGCCAGCAGTTCGTCGGGCAGGGCGATGCCCGGCACGAATGGCACGTTGGCGGCCTTCACGCCGCGATTGGCGAGGTAGATACAGGTCGGCGACTTCGAGGTCCGCGACACGCCGGTCAGGATAACGTCGGCCTCGTCAATATCGTAAACGCCCTGGCCGTCGTCATGCGCCAGCGCGAACTGCATGGCGTCGATGCGCTGAAAGTATTCCTCGTCCAGCACGTGTTGACGGCCGGGCAGGCCGCGCTTGTGCAGGCCGAGATGGTTGGCGAAGGCGGCGAAAATCGGGTCAAGCACGGAAACCGTCGGCACGCCCTGTTCGCGGCAACCATCATCCAGCGTTCTGCGCACGTCTTCCTCGACCAGCGAATACAGCACCAGACCGGGATTTTTCTTCACGCCCTGCAACACCGCCTCGATCTGTTCGTTCGACCGTGTCAGCGGCCACAGATGTTCCTGGATATCGACGGATTCGAACTGCACGGCGCAGGCCCGCCCGAGCGAGTGGACGGTTTCGCCGGTGGAATCGGAGACCAGATGAAGATGAACGATGGACACTGTTCAGGTTCCTGTCTTGTGCATAAAGAGGGGGAAAAGAATGGAAAACCTGTTCCCGCGGTGGATTCAGCCGGATACTCCGATTATCGGGGCGAAAAGTCCACACTCGGCGCACCTGTGTCTAACCGTACAGGGCATTTCGGGATACCGGGGAAAACCGGCCGCGGCGGAGTATCCGTCCCCGCTGTCCGACCCCGCGTTATAAACAGGCTGACCTGTCGAACGGTCCCGGATCATGCGCCGGACTCGGTTGTTTTCCCGGCTTTTTCCACTGTCGAGGTTGGCGAACGCACTTTCCTGTGCAGAACCTGTGGGCGATAAATAATCCCCATGACTCCCCTGTCCTACCACTACTCCTATTCTATTATATTTATATCTTAAAGAAGAAGAGGTGCATTGCATAAGTCCGTGGTTTCGCCTTTTCTTGCATCCGAACCGGAACAGGGACCGAACCGCCGATGACCGATAAACCGCTTCTCGATGTGTTCAGGGGCAAGATCCCGAAACGCACGCCGATCTGGCTGATGCGTCAGGCCGGCCGCTATCTGCCGGAATACAGGAAGGTGCGGGCGGAAGCGGGCAGCTTTCTCGATCTCTGCTACACGCCGGATTTCGCCGTGGAAGTGACCTTGCAGCCTATCCGCCGGTATGGCCTGGACGCGGCGATCCTGTTTTCCGATATTCTGGTCGTGCCGGACGCGCTGGGTCAGAAGGTCGATTTCGTGGAAGGCGAGGGACCGAAGCTGGATGCGGTCGATTGCGGCGGCGATATCGCGAAGCTGTCATCCGACTGGCTGCGCAGCCGTCTGGAGCCGGTCTATGACGCGGTTGGCCGGATCAAGCAGGAGTTGCCCCCGGAGACCACCTTCATCGGCTTTGCCGGCGCGCCCTGGACCGTGGCGACCTATATGGTGGAAGGCGGGTCGAGCAAGGACTTCATCAACACGAAAACCTGGATGTACCGTGACCCGGATACGTTTCAGGCGCTGATCGATATCGTCGTCGAGGGCACGATCGATCATCTGTCGGCGCAGATCGAGGCCGGCGTCGACATGGTGCAGATTTTCGATACCTGGGGCGGCATCCTGCCGGAACGGGCGTTCGCGAAATGGGTCATCGAACCGACCGCGAAAATCGTCTCGGCGCTGAAAAAGAAGTTCCCCGATACGCCGGTCGTCGGTTTTCCGCGCGGCGCCGGCCCGGCCTATATCGACTATATCGAAAAGACCGGGGTCGATGGCGTCAGCCTCGACCAGGCCATGCCACTGAAATGGGCCGCGGAAAACCTGCAGACCCGCGCCGTGGTGCAAGGCAACCTCGATCCGCAGCTTCTGTATGTCGGCGGCGACGGCATGATCGCCGAGGCGAAGCGGATTGTTTCCGAACTCGGCAACGGCCCGTTCATTTTCAATCTCGGCCATGGGGTGATGAAGGAAACCGACCCCGACCATGTCGCCGATCTCGTGCGGGCCGTGCATCGTGGCGGGTAATGCGCCGGAAAGGGCCGGGAAAACCGCCATCGTCCTGCTCAATCTGGGCGGGCCGGATTCGCCGGAGGCGGTTCAGCCGTTCCTGTTCAACCTGTTCAACGACAAGGCGATCATCGGTGCGCCGCAGCCGGTCCGCTGGCTGATCGCAAAGCTGATTTCGTCCCGCCGCGCCCCGGTGGCGCGGGAAATCTATTCGAATCTCGGCGGAAAATCGCCGCTGCTGGAAAACACCGTGGCGCAGGCGGACGCCCTGACATCGGCCCTTGACGATCTTGGCGAGGTGAAGTGTTTCGCCGCCATGCGCTACTGGCATCCCTTCGCGGACGAGGCGGCGCGCGCGGTCAGGGACTGGGGCGCAGACCGGATTGTCCTGCTGCCGCTTTATCCGCATTATTCGACCGCGACCACCGGCTCGTCGATCCTCGACTGGAACCGGGCGGCGCGAAAGGCCGGGCTGACGGCCTCGACCAAAACCCTGTGCTGTTATCCGTTTGAACCCGGTTTCATCGAGGCCCTGGCCGAAACCGTGGCGGAAAAACTGCCGGATGCCGCAAAACACGGCAAGCCGCTGGTGCTGTTTTCCGCTCATGGCCTGCCGCAGAAAGTGGTCGATGCCGGCGACCCGTATCAGGCGCAGATCGAGATGACGGCGCAGGCCGCGGCAGACCTGCTGGCCGCGCGCGACGATCTGCCGGACCACGACTGGAAGGTCTGTTACCAGAGCCGGGTCGGGCCGCTGGAATGGCTGAAACCCTATACCGAGGAAGAAATCCGCAAGGCGGGTGCGGAAAAAACGCCGCTGGTGGTCGTTCCAGTGGCCTTCGTGTCGGAACATTCGGAAACCCTGGTCGAGCTGGATATCGAATACGGCGAGCTGGCGGAAGAAGCCGGAGTTCCAGGGTATTACCGGACACCGACAGTTTCCGTTCGTCCGGCTTTCATCGACGGGCTGGCCCGGCTGGTGCGTGGCGCGATCGGGCAGGAGTCGACCCTGTGCAGCGGAACCGGCGAGCGGATCTGCCCGAAGACATGCGGAAAATGCGTGTACGAGACGAAACCGGCGCTGGGGATCGGCCGTCATGTATGAATGGGTGAAGGCGCTGCATGTCATCGCCGTCATTTCCTGGATGGCGGGTCTGCTGTATCTGCCACGCCTGTTCGTCTATCACTGCGCGGCGGAACCCGGCGGCGAGCATTCCGAAACCCTGAAAGTTATGGAACGACGGCTGTTGCGGGCGATCATGACGCCGGCGATGGTCGCCACGTGGATTTTCGGCCTGTGGACCGCCTGGCTGATCGACGCCTGGATGGAGCCGTGGTTTCACGCCAAGCTGCTGTTGGTCGTCATCCTGTCGGCGGCGCATATGGCGATGGCGTCATGGCGCAAGGATTTCGAACGCGACGCCAATACCAGAAGCCATAAATTCTACCGCATCGCCAACGAGGTGCCGACGCTGATCATGATCGCCGTGGTTATTCTGGTGATCGTCAAGCCGTTTTAAGGCAACCGGATCATGTCGCTGATAATCGCAACGGTTTCTGTTTCCGGCGGCGGGCGGATCGGCGTCTGCGGCCTGCCGGGCCTGACCGGTGATCTTGAAGGCGACCTTCTCGCCATCACCGGCTTTGACCCCGCCCTCGTCGTCTCAATGACCGAAGCGGCCGAGATGGAAGCGCTCGGTGCCGGAAATCTCGGGCAGCGGCTGCAACACCTTGGAATCGACTGGGTTCATTTGCCGATCCGCGATTTCAGCGGCCTGGCGCCGGAGCATGAAGACCGGTGGCCGGACCTTTCGCGGCGGCTGCATGATCTGCTGGACGACGAAAAGAGCATTCTGCTGCATTGCCGGGCGGGCAGGGGACGGTCGGGCATGATCGCCCTGCGGCTGATGGTCGAACGCGGCGAGGACGCAACAAACGCTCTGCGGCGTCTGCGCGACAAGCGGCCGGGCGCGGTGGAAACCCCGGAACAGCGGCTTTGGGCAGTTACCCGGGAAGGCGAAAACACCAATTGACCTTGTGAGCGGATTTCGCTACCAATTTGCCAACGGAATTCAC
The DNA here is from genome assembly GCA_040222995.1 of Alphaproteobacteria bacterium. GTDB lineage: Bacteria > Pseudomonadota > Alphaproteobacteria > UBA8366 > Aestuariispiraceae > JAVKBW01. Next base: position 99,135 of record JAVKBW010000046.1, read on the forward strand.
TTCCTTATCCCTTTCCCGCGTAAACAGGTCGGCAGATTTTTTACGACCACCCGGTTTAGCGTTGGTTTTCAAGGTTTTCGGCCCTTTATGCCGCATCCCAATATCCCCGTCGGGCTGCCCGACCCCCCAGTTTACATTTTCTGAAGTGACCAGACATGCACCTTAAGGAACTTAAAAAGAAATCCCCGCCCGATCTTCTGGCTTTTGCCGAGGAACTGGAAATCGAAAACGCCAGCACTCTGCGCAAGCAGGAACTGATGTTTGCCTGCCTGAAGCAACTGGCGATGAACGATGTCGCCATTTTCGGCGAAGGCGTGCTGGAGGTTCTGCAGGACGGGTTCGGTTTTCTGCGCTCGCCGGAAGCCAACTATCTCGCCGGGCCGGACGACATCTATGTCAGCCCCAGCCAGATCCGGCGGTTCAGCCTGCGCACCGGCGACACGGTGGAAGGCCAGATTCGCGCGCCGAAGGAAGGCGAACGGTATTTTGCCCTGCTGAAGGTCAACAATGTCAATTTCGAGGATCCGGACAAGGTTCGCCACCGCATCAACTTCGATAACCTGACGCCGCTCTATCCGAACGAAAAGCTGCATCTGGAAGTCGAACAGACGGATTCCAAGCAGCGCGATGTCTCGACCCGGGTGATCGACCTGGTCGCGCCGCTCGGCAAGGGCCAGCGGGCGCTGATCGTTGCGCCGCCGCGCACCGGCAAGACCATGATGATGCAGCATATTGCGGCGTCGATTTCCGAAAACCATCCGAATGTCTATCTGATCGTGCTGCTGATCGACGAACGGCCGGAAGAAGTGACCGACATGCAGCGGTCGGTGAAGGGCGAGGTCGTGTCGTCGACCTTCGACGAGCCGGCCAGCCGCCACGTCCAGGTCGCCGAAATGGTCATCGAAAAGGCGAAGCGCCTGGTCGAACACAAGCGCGATGTCTGTATCCTGCTGGATTCCATCACCCGTCTGGCCCGCGCCTACAACACCGTGGTGCCGAGCTCCGGCAAGGTGCTGACCGGCGGTGTCGACGCCAATGCCCTGCAGCGGCCGAAACGGTTCTTCGGCGCGGCGCGGAATATCGAGGAAGGCGGCTCGCTGACCATCATCTCGACTGCGCTGATCGAAACCGGCAGCCGGATGGACGAAGTGATCTTCGAGGAGTTCAAGGGTACGGGTAACTCGGAAATCATTCTCGACCGCAAGCTCAGCGACAAGCGTTCCTTCCCGGCGATCGACATCACCAAGTCGGGCACCCGCAAGGAAGAATTGCTGGTCGACAAGGGCACATTGTCGAAAATGTGGGTCCTGCGCCGCATCCTGATGCCGATGGGCACCGTCGATGCGATGGAATTCCTGCTCGACAAGCTGAAATCGACTAAAAACAACGACGATTTCTTCGAATCGATGAACCAGTAGCGGGTTCGTTACAACACGGAGTCCCGCACTTGATGCGGGATCCAATCCGTTATCGTACCAGTATATCAAAGCGTTGAGGAATGGACACCGGGTCTTACGCCCAGGGATCGTCGTTGCTGCGTAAGTGCCGATTCCCGCCCTTGATGCGGGATCTTCATTGGAACACTGCAAAAATACGCGTCAGGCCCAGCGCTGTACGCGCGCTGACTCCGTGTCGACGGGGGTTCAAAAATGGCCGCTAACCGGGTTTCAGCGACATATCGGCGTTTCGTCTGTGCGGCTAGGTATCGTACCGGGTTTCCGGCCATCACCGCCATCCAACCCTATCGACACCACCGATTCACCTACATATGTATATAGTGTCCTTCAGAACCCCTATATATAGTGTGATAAAAACTACATACGGTATGCCCGTCGGGGTTAGGATCACGGAATCAGGATCGACGACCCGGTTGTCTTCCGCGCCTCCAGATCGCGATGCGCCCGGGCGGCGTCCTTCAGGGCGTAGCGCTGGTTGATTTCAATCTTCACGCCCGCCTGCACGGCGGCGAACAGGGCATTTGTGCTGTCGACAAGGTCTTCGCGGCGTTCGACATAGGTCATCACGGTCGGTCTCGTGAAATACAGCGAGCCTTTCTGCGACAGCAGCTTGGGTTCGACCGCCGGGACCGGCCCGGATGCCGCGCCGAAACTGACCATCAGGCCGCGCGGGGCGAGGCTGTCGATGGAGGCGCTGAACGTATCCTGGCCGACGCCGTCATAAACCACCGGCACGCCGTCGCCGCCGGTAATGTCGCGCACCCGCGCCGCGATATCCTCTTCCCTGTACAGAATCGTGTGGTCATAGCCATGGGCGCGGGCCAGTTCGGCCTTTTCCTTGGTGCCGACCGTGCCGATGGTGATGGCGCCGATATGTTTCAGCCATTGACCGACGATCAGCCCGACACCGCCGGCGGCGGCATGGAACAGCACCGGCATGCCGGCCTTCACCTCGAAGGTGCGGCGGATCAGATATTCAGCCGTCATGCCCTTCAGCATCATCGCGGCGCCGGTTTCATCGCTGATCGCATCCGGCAGTTTCACCAGCCGTCCGGCCGGCATCAGACGTTCGGACGCATAGGCGCCGATCGGCCCGGCGCCATAGGCCACCCGGTCGCCTTCGGTCAGGTCGGTGACGCCGTCGCCGACAGCCTCGACAATACCGGCGGCTTCGATGCCGACGCCGCTGGGCAGGGGAAGCGGGTACTGACCGGTGCGGTGATAGACATCGATATAGTTCAGGCCGACGGCTGTCTGTTTGATCCGGACTTCGCCGTCGCCGGGGTCGCCGGTTTCAGTGTGTTCGAGCGCGAGAACATCGGGTCCGCCGGGGGAGGCGAAACGGATAACGTCAGCCATTCCTGTTTTTCCTTTTCGTAAATCGGGTTGGCGCAGTTTGGGCGATGCGCCCCGGCTTGTCCATTGCGCCGGTGGCGGCGGGGCCTGTAGGGTAACAACCGGCTTTGTCGAGGGAAGGACCGGGCGATGAAAATTTCTATTGATATCGATTGCACGCCGGAAGAAGCGCGGAAGTTTCTCGGCCTGCCGGATGTCGAACCGATGCAGCAGGCGCTGATGCAGCAGATTCAGGAGCGGCTGGAATCGAACATGAAGGCGATGGATGTGGACTCGCTGGTCAGTACGTGGTTGCCGGCGGGCATGCAGGGGCTGGAGCAGATGCAGAAAATGTTCTGGTCCCAGATGGGGGTTGGCGGTGATGCCGGTTCAGGCGCGTCGAAACCGGACCCGAAAGAGCCGAAGGGCTGAGCGTCTTTCCGGCCGGCGCGACCGATGACTGCGACTGATACAATCTATGCCCTGTCGACGGTGCCGGGGCGCTCCGCGATTGCGGTGGTCCGGGTGTCCGGCCCGCAAGCGCATCAATCGCTTCAGGCGTTGTCGGATGAGGCCGGATTGCCGCCGGCGCGGCTGTTGGCCCGGCGTCGGCTGATTGCGCCGGACGGGACCATGATCGACGAGGCGATGGTTGTCCGGTTCGATGCGCCGGCCTCGTATACAGGCGAAAATATCGTTGAATATCAAATACATGGCGGTGTTTCCGTGGCCGGGGCGCTGGTTCGGGCGTTGGCCGGACTACCGGGTCTGCGGGCTGCCGAGCCGGGCGAATTTTCGCGTCGCGCCTTCGATAACGAGAAGATGGACCTGACCGGGGCGGAAGGCGTGATCGATCTGATCGAGGCCGAAACCGACTCGCAGCGGCGGCAGGCCCTGCACCAGATGGACGGGGCGGCGCGGCAGGTCTGCGAGGACTGGACGGAGCGCCTCGTCACCCTGCTGGCGGTGTTGGAAGCCTCTATCGATTTTGCCGATGACGATCTGCCGGCGGAAGCCTTTCAGGTCGATCGCCCGGCGCTGACCGCGTTGCGGCAGGAAATCGAGAACCACATCGCCCGCGGCGAGGCGGGGGAACGGTTGCGGCTCGGCGTGCGGGTGGCGTTGATCGGCGCGCCGAATGTTGGAAAGTCGAGTCTTCTCAACGCATTGGCCCGGCGCGATGCGGCGATAGTCTCGGATATCGCCGGCACCACGCGGGATGCGATCGAGGTTCATCTGAACATCGCCGGCAACGCGGTGATCCTGACCGACACGGCGGGGCTGCGCGACACCGAGGACAGCATCGAGCGGCAGGGGGTCGACCGGGCGCGCCGGGCCGCCGAGGTCGCCGATCTGGTGATCCTGGTGCGCGATGCGCGCGACCCCGAATTCGGGCCCGGCACCGCGCCTGTGCCGGAAGATCGCTGTCTCATGGTCTGGAACAAGGCCGATCTCGCCGCGCCGGTCGGTACGGGGCTGGCGGTCTCGGCGAAAACAGGGAACGGGTTGGCCGATCTGGAAGCCGCCATGGCGCAGGCCATCGAGACCCGTTTTGCGGTTGGGGAGGGCGCGGTGATGACGCGGGCGCGGTATCGCGAAGCCCTGGCCGATTGTCTGGCGTCGATTGACGGCGCCCTGGCCGGGACCGACCTGATACTGGTGGTCGAGGATCTGCGCCGGGCCGTACGGGCCATCGGCCGGATCACCGGACGGGTCGATGTCGAGGACATTCTGGACCGGATCTTTTCATCCTTCTGCATCGGGAAGTAAATGTTTCACGTGAAACATTGAGGCGTGGCGGTCGAATGTGACCGGTCGCATCTTGCTCCCGTGCCACGGGAAGCCTACATTCCCGCCATGTTGAATGAGCAAAAACCCTGGGACGTCATCGTGATCGGTGGCGGGCACGCCGGCTGCGAGGCTGCTGCGGCGGCGGCGCGCTGCGGCGCCCGGACGTTGCTGGTCACCCACAAGCGCGAAACCATCGGCGAAATGTCCTGCAACCCGGCCATCGGCGGGTTGGGCAAGGGGCATCTGGTGCGCGAGATCGATGCGCTTGACGGGGTGATGGCGCGGGCCATCGACCGGGCCGGCATACAGTTCCGGGTGCTCAACCGCAGCAAGGGACCGGCGGTGCAGGGCCCCCGCGCCCAGGCCGACCGGGCGCTCTACCGCGCGGCGGTTCAGGATATTCTGGCGGAAACGCCGGGCCTCGAAATTCTGGCTGCGCCAATTGAAGATTTACTGGTTGAACCGGCAGAAACCGGCGGACCGGGACGGCTTGCCGTGCGCGGCGTCATTACCGGCGACGGACAGACCTTGAAGGCGCGCTCGGTGGTGCTGACGACCGGTACCTTCCTGCGTGGGCTGATCCATATCGGCGATCAATCCTATTCCGCCGGACGGGTCGGTGATGCGGCGGCACAGGGCCTGTCGGAAACCCTGAACCGGGCCGGCTTTGCACTGGGCCGGTTGAAGACCGGCACGCCGCCCCGGCTCGATGGCCGAACCATTGATTATTCCGGTCTGGAAGCACAGCCCGCAGACGATCCGCCGGAACCGTTTTCGATGCTGACAGATCGCATCGACGTGCCGCAGATCGACTGCCACATCACCTATACAACGGAAGAAACGCACCGGCTGATTTCCGGCAATCTCGACAAGTCGGCGATGTATGCCGGTCGTATTGAGGGCATCGGGCCACGCTATTGCCCGTCCATCGAGGACAAGGTGGTGCGGTTCGCAGACAAACCTCGGCACCAGATTTTCCTGGAGCCGGAAGGGCTGAATGACCCGACCGTCTACCCGAACGGGATATCGAATTCGCTGCCGGCGGATGTGCAGGAAGCCATGGTGCATTCCATCCCCGGGCTGGAAAAAGCGGTCATTCTGCAGCCGGGTTACGCCATCGAATACGATTATGTCGATCCGCGCGAACTGACCCATGCGCTGGAAACCAAGCGCATCGAAAACCTGTATCTCGCCGGGCAGATCAACGGCACGACGGGTTATGAGGAGGCCGGGGCGCAGGGAGTGATGGCCGGCATCAACGCGGCGCGGCGGGCGACAGGCGCGGGGGAGGCGCTGCAGTTCGACCGGGCAACCGCCTATATCGGCGTGCTGATCGACGATCTGGTGACGCGCGGCGCGACCGAACCCTATCGCATGTTCACCTCCCGCGCCGAATACCGGCTGCGGCTGCGGGCCGACAATGCCGACCGGCGGCTGACCGATCGCGGAATCGGGGCCGGCTGCGTCGGGGCGGTGCGGGCAGCGGCGTGGCAGGCGAAATCGGACGCGCTGACCGGGGCGATGGCGCTGCTGAAAGCCGCGGTCGCGACACCGGCGGAAATCCGCGCGGCCGGTTTTCCAATGAACCAGGACGGGGTGCGCCGCAGCGCTTTCGAGGTTTTGGCCTATCCTGATTTTCCGGTCGAAACGCTCTACCGGTTGTGGCCGGACCTGACGCAGATTGACGCCGGGACTTTGGCGACGCTCGCCATCGATTCTCGGTATGCCGGCTATCTGGACCGGCAGGATTCCGATATCGCGGCCTATAAGCGGGAGGAAGAGCTCGCGCTACCGGCCGCGCTCGATTACGGATCGGTCGGCGGATTATCGAACGAAATGCAGGAAAAGCTGCGCACCGTCGCACCTCCGACCCTGGCGGCAGCGGCGCGGATTCCCGGCGTTACCCCTGCGGCGTTGGTCGCCCTGCTGCGGCATGTGAAGCGGCAGTCCCGCACCGCCGCGTAAGCCGGCCGGACGCTGCTGTATGAGCCGTCAGGCCTTCCTCGACCAGACGAATGTTTCACGTGAAACAATGGATCGGCTCGACCTTTATGCCGATTTGCTGGCGACCTGGCAGGCCCGCATCAATCTCGTGTCCAACAGCACGCTGCCGGACCTGTGGACCCGGCATTTCCTCGATTCCGCCCAGCTTCACGCCCTGATTCCACCGGGATCGCGGATCGTCGATTTCGGCTCCGGCGCCGGATTTCCCGGGCTGGTGCTGGCGATCATGGGTGGGTTGACGGTGACCATGATCGAGTCCGACAGTCGCAAATGCGTCTTCCTGCGGGAGGTTGTTCGCCACACCGAAACCGACGCCAAAGTGTATAACGGGCGCATTGAATCCGCCCCGATGCAAAAATGCGAGTTTATTACCGGCCGCGCGCTGGCCTCGCTGGATAAATTGCTGGCGCTCGCCGAGCCCTATCTACCTGAAAAGACTCAGTGTTTATTTCTGAAAGGAAATAAGCTTAAAGAGGAATTGACGATTGCAAATCAGTCATGGAATATAGTTTACGAAACATTTCCCTCTTGTACCGACCCGTCCGGCAGCATCGTGAAGATTGTCAGCGCCGACCGGAAGCAAAGGACCGAGACATCTCATGACTGACGTGAACGACGCGATACAGACCACTGCGATGACGGGCGAATCCGATCCGGCCGGGGCGATCCGGACACGGCGGCCGCGGCTGCTGGCGATCGCCAACCAGAAAGGCGGGGTCGGCAAGACGACGACCGCGATCAATCTCGGCACGGCGCTTGCCGCCTGTGGCCGGTCGGTGCTGCTGATCGACCTCGACCCGCAGGGAAACGCCAGCACCGGATTGGGCGTCGACCGCCGGGCCCGCGAGGTGACGACCTACGATATCCTGATCGACCGCCGCCCGATCGACGAGGCGGTGATGCCGACCCGGGTGCCGAATCTCGATCTGGTGCCGTCCTCGGTCGATCTGGCTGGCGCCGAGGTTGAGCTGATCGATCTCGACCGGCGGGAATTCCGCCTGCAGGACGCGGTGCGCCGGCTGGAAAAACATTACGACACGATCCTGGTAGACTGCCCGCCGTCGCTGCAGTTCCTGACGCTCAATGCGTTTTGCGCGGCCGATGCCGTGCTGGTGCCGCTGCAATGCGAATTCTATGCGCTGGAAGGCCTCAGCCTGCTGATGCGCACCATCGACCGGGTCAAGCGCGCCTTCAACCCGAAGCTGGAAATCCAGGGTGTGGTGCTGACGATGTACGACAAGCGCAACAACCTGTCGGACGCCGTGGCCGCCGATGTGCGCGAGCATTTCGGCGACGTGGTGTATGAAACCATGATCCCGCGCAATGTCCGGGTTTCCGAAGCGCCGTCCCACGGTCTGCCGGTTCTTGTATACGATCTCCATTGCCGTGGGTCCCAGGCCTATATTCATCTCGCCAGTGAAGTGCTGAAACGCGAAAACAAGGCGGTGGCGGCATGAACGCGCCGGCAGACGATATTCGCAAGGACGATCCGAAACGCCGCAAGCTCGGGCGCGGCCTGTCAGCCCTGCTGGGCGATCACGACGACGACGTGGCCGAGGCGGTAGAACCCGCGCCGATCCGCGGCGAGGCGATGCGCGCGGCGAAATCCGTGCCGGTGGAATTCCTCAAGCCGAATCCCGACCAGCCGCGAAAACGCTTCGATGACGCGGCGATAGACGGTCTTGTCGATTCGATACGCGAGAAAGGCGTGCTGCAGCCGATCCTGGTGCGGCCGCATCCGGACGCGGCGAATACCTATCAGATTGTCGCCGGCGAACGCCGCTGGCGCGCCGCGCAGCGCGCGAAACTTCATGAAGTGCCGGTCGTCATCAAGGATCTCAGCGACCGCGACACGGTCGAAATCGCGCTGATCGAGAACATCCACCGGGAAGACCTGACGCCGCTTGAAGAAGCCGAGGGATATCAACGGCTTATGGATGAATACGACCATATCCAGGAAAGCCTGGCGACGGCGGTCGGCAAAAGCCGCAGCCATGTCGCCAACATGCTGCGCCTGCTGGCGCTGCCGGAAGCGGTGAAAAGCATGATCGACGACGGCCTGCTCAGCGCCGGTCACGGCCGCGCGCTGCTGACCGATTCCGATCCTGAGGCCGCCGCCGATATCGTCGCCCGCAAGGGGATGAGCGTGCGCCAGACCGAACAGCTTGTGCAGGGCCGCAAGAAAAGCAACGGCAAGGGGCCGGATTCCGCTGCCCGGATCGCCCGCGCCGTCTCGCAGTCCGACCCGGATGTGATGGCGCTGGAACGCCAGCTCGCCGACGGGCTGGGCCTGAAGGTCAGCATCAAGTCATCGTCGGCCAACCCGGAAGCGGGCAGCCTCACCATCCACTACAGCAATCTGGACCAGCTCGACGATGTCCTCGCGAAGCTGACGGATGCCGGATCATAAATGCGCGCCGTCGCCCTGGCCGGAACGGTCGCGGCGGTTTTCTGCCTTCTCGCCCTACATACCGCGCAAGCCTGCGATGTCGTTGCCGCGCCCGGCGGTGAGACCGCTGATGCCGCATGCCCGATCCTGTCGGATGGCCTGAACACGTTTCCGAACCGCTGCTGGTCGATCTACCCGCCGGAAAGCCGACGCCGGTTCCGCCTGTCCATCCTGCCGGAGGCCGAAGGGGAAAGGGCGCTCAGCGTCAAGCTGAAAAAGAAGGACCCGCCCAATAACGACGGCAAGCACAAGCATGAAGTGCGCGTCGCGACGCCGTTGCGCTGCGGGTTCGACGGCACGGTGTGGTATTCCTTCGCGTTCTCGATCGAGGGCGATTTTTCCAACCAGGATACGCGCTGGGTGATCGGCCAGTGGAAGGACGACACCGACGACAGCCCGTTCCTGGCGCAAAGGTTCAACCGCGGGGTCTTCTACATCACGGTGGAGGAAAGGCGGCGCGACCTGCCGCCCGGCTCGGACGATCCGCAGCGCACGGTGCGCCGGGTGATCGCCTTCGGGCCGGGCTATACCTCGACCTCGGCGCCGTTCCTGACCGAACGGTTCATCAGCGATTTCCGCATCCGTAACCCGCTGGCCAGCATCGAACCGGTGTTCCGGCCGAACACCGAACCGGCGATCGACGATTACGATCTCGGCGCGCTGGAGAAAACCCTGAACGACCCGCCGCCCGAAACCTTTCCGTTTCTGGAAGACGCGCAGGCCTATGGCAACGAACGGCAGATCCGCATCTATCCGTCGCTCAACCCGCTGTTGCCGGACCCGACGAAAGGGCTGGTGCACATGAGATACCGGGTGTCGATGAAGCGTGACGGGATGAGCGAAATCGATGTCTGGGCGAACGGGCGATACATTGTCTCGGTCGACGGCATGCTGGGCGGCCCGGATGCCGGCGGCCCGACCCGCTATTTCAAGTTCGGCCATTACCGCGATATCGAGGATGACGGCTTCGACTGGTCGAAAATCTACCTCGACGATTTCAGGCGCGGCCCGACCGAGGCGGATGTGGAATAGGGCGTCGATTGCCGGACTTGATCCGGCATCTTAATCAGGATGAAGCGCCATACGCGGTGAAAGACCCCGGCTCGGTGGCCGGGGATCGTAGCCACTTTCCCGATTCCCGCACTTGATGCGGGATCTTCATCAGGAAGAAGCGCCATACGCGGTAAAAGGCCCCGGCTCGGTGGCCGGGGAACCGTAGCCACTTTCCCGATTCCCGCACTTGATGCGGGATCTTCATCAGGAAGAAGCGCCATACGCGGTGGAAGACCCCGGCTCGGGGGCCGGGGATCGTTGTTGTTGAAGTCCCGATTCCCGCACTTGATGCGGGATCTTTGTCAGGATGAATCGCTGTACGCGGAACAAGACCCCGGGTCTTCGCTCGGGGATCGGTGCTAAAGATAAGAACCGGAAAGATCGCGCCAATCCGGATTGAAGTTCTCGATCAGGCTGACTTTCCAGTCCCGACGCCAGCGCTTGAAACGGTTTTCATTTTCCTGTGCATCCTTCAAGTCCGAGAACTCTTCAACGTATACAAGTTTTCCGATATTGTAGCGTGCTGTAAACGAAGGCATTGCCTTAGCGCGGTGTTGTTGCAGGCGCTGTGCAAGATTGGTTGTAACGCCAACATATAGAGGACCGTTTTTCTTCGTCGCCAGAATATACAGCCACGCAGTCATGTTTGCAGGCTACCATGTATACGCGTATATGACATTCAACTACCGCGGCAGAAGACCCAGAGTCTTCGACCGGGAATCAGTCTCTGGTCTAGGGCAAGCGGGGTTGGCATCACGCGCCGGTCGCCTGGCTCCGCCGGTCGGTGGCGGTGACGGGGGCGGCGTCGAAACGCGAGGCGCGGCGGCGCTCTTCCGCCGGCGACAGGCCGAACAGGTCGCGGTAGCATTTCGAAAAATACGCCGTGGTCGAAAACCCGGTAATCAGGGCGATTTCCCAGATCGCGATATCGGTCAGCCGCACCAGGGTGCGGGCGTGGTCAAGTCGCATTTCCCGGTAGACGAGCTGCGGCGTCGAGCCGAAATAGGTTTTAAAGTAACGCTGCAACTGCTTTTGCGAAGCGCCTGACCGGTTTGTGATATCGGCGATCGCCAGCGGTTGTTCGACATTATCCTGCATCAGCTTCAGCGCCTTCCGGACCGACGGCTGGCGGATCATCTTGTACGGGCTGTCGACGCTGGGTTGGGAAACCGTGCCGTCGCGCACCGTGGAATACATGATCTGCCGCGCCACGGCGGTCGATATTTCCGGCCCGAGATCCCGCGCCACGATATGCAGAAACAGGTCAATCGCCCCGGTGCCGCCGGCGCAGGTGAAAACCGGCCCGTCGAATACATAGAGATCCTGCACGATATCGATCAGCGGAAAGGTTTCCGTAAACGCCTGGATATCCTCCCAATGCATGGTGCAACGCCTGTTGTCGAGCAAACCCGCCTTCGCCAACAGCCACGGGCCGGTGGCGATGGCGCCGATCATCACATTGCGGCTGCTGAGCCGACGCAGCCAGGCGATGACTTTCCGGTCCTCGATCAGATGGCCGTTGAGGCCGGAACAGACGACCACGACATCCAGCGGCGGCGCGGTCGACAGGGTGTAGTCGGCGACGGTCCGCATTCGGTTCATGGCGGTGACGGGGCCGGGCGCGGCGGCGATGGTGCACCAGTCGTAGTCGTAGCGGTCCGTGACGTAGGCCGTGTCGCGCAAGACATCCATCATCGCGGAAACCGGCAGAAGCGGATAATTGTCGAACAGCAGAAAGCCGAACCGGCGCATTTCCGGATTCATTGCAGCAGAGCTCCGTCGGTTCAAAGAAGGATTGTCGTTTGATTACCTTAACCCGACGGATAATTGAGTGAAAGCGTGATTGGCGCGTGAAAGGATTTTAACGGACAAGGGTAACAGGGGCCGCCATGTACGCTGAAATTCGCAACCGTTTGCGGGAAAATCTGGGTTCAGCCGGGGTCGATGTCTACATCGCCTGTACACCGGCGAATGTTACCTATGCCTCCGGTTTCCGAAGCGCCTTTATCGACCTGTCGTGGCAGATGACCGGGACGGATATGGTGGTGCTGCCAGTGGAACCGGCGCTGGAACCGGCGATCATCGTCAGCGACTATTGCCGTCCCGATGCGGCGGCGCAGTCGGACATCGCCGATATCCGCACCTATTCGATGTGGACGGAATGCCGGCCCTATGCCGATGTATCCGGCCGCAGCAACGGGCCGGACGCCCGCCTTGTTCCGCGGCCGGAACAGTACGATCCGGACGAAATTTTCGGACAGGTGAAAGCAGTGCTGCAGGATCGCGGACTGGCGCAAGCGCGGATCGGCAGCGACCTGACCCTGATGAAACACGGCACGTTCGAGGCTTTGCGGCGGACGTTTCCGGATAACGTGCTGATCGATTGCGAGGCGGTTCTGTACGAAACCCGGCGTATTAAACACGGTGAGGAAGTCCGCCGGCTGCGCCGCGCCGCCTTTCTGTTCGATGCCGGGTTCGAGAATGCCGTCGCCAATCTTCATGCCGGGCAGCGCGTCGACGAGGTCAGGGCGAATTTCGATGTCGGCGTTTTCGCGGCGCAACGGCTGAATCCGGGGGAGGGGCTTTCCGAACGCACCTTCTTTTTTCCCCATATCGGGAAAGGATCGAATGCGGTTGTGCAGTTTGGCGATATCGTCAAGCTGGACTGCGGCGCGAAAGTCGACGGCTACTGGAGCGACGCTTGCCGCTATGTCTGCCTCGGCGAACCGGATTCGGACCAGCGGGCGGTGCATGACGCGCTGCTCGCCGGTTACGAGACCGGCCTGTCGATGATCCGGCCGGGCACGGTGTTCCGCGACATCTATCGGGCGATCATTGAAACCGTGCGCGAACACGGCCTGCCGTATTATTCCCGCGGGCATTTCGGCCATTCGGTCGGCATGGACGACCAGATCGAGGAGCCGCCTTTCATCGGGCCGAACGATTCCGTGATGCAGGCCGGCATGGTGATCAGCCTGGAAGTGCCGTTCTATCCGGCCGATGTCGGCGGGTTCAATATCGAGGATAATATTCTGGTGACCGAAGACGGCTGCGAGTTGCTGACCAACCTGACGCGGGATCTGGTTTCGGTTTAGACCCTGACCCTACACTCTTTTAACGGCGATTTCGGCGGTGTCGGCATGAACCGGCCGGTCGGCCTCAAAGGCCCGGACGAAGCTGCGCACCCGGAAGGCGCCGGCGTCGGCGGAAACCACCACCTCGCTTTCAATCTTTGCGGACCAGCCGTTCCGGGCGAACCGGATCGTGTTGGCGAAAACGGCCTGCGCTGAAAGCGCATCATTCTCCGTACTCGTGAATGTCTGTGTTTCCGTCATGCTGGTTTCCATGCCGGTCTCTTCGATGCGGAACGCGCCATGGTCCCGGGTCTGGGTCCGGGCGGCCCGGTCGCCGCCGTCATCCTGCACGATGTCGAGACTTAGCGAGTCAGGCCGTATCCATGTCAGACCGGCGGGCGGCGGTATCGATGCGTCCGGCGGGTCGGGCGCATCCGCTGCAAGGCCGGCCGGCAGATAGGGCAACGACAGAACGCCGGCACTGGGAAGCAGGGTCACGGTGGCCGGAACCGCTTCCGGCCAGACCAGCGGCCAGGCCCGGGTCGAGATGGAAAGCCGTAACCGGCCCCCGGCGGGCAAACGGTGCGCCAGAGCGTCCAGCGGCACGGTAACGGAAATCGGTTCATCGACCGGCATATCCAGCGGCGCGTCGAAGCCGCCGCGGAACCGCAGGTTCAGAAGCCCCATCGTCAGCGGCTGAATATCGTTATCCGGCAGCACCGATGACAGCCTCACGATCAGGTGTCCGGCCGGGCAATCGGATGTAAGCGTAACGGTCAGCGACGGTTGTCCGAACACCTCCAGCGGCGCTTCAAGCACGGGCAGGTCGAACACCGCCGCGCCGGTTTCAAGGTCGCGAGGATCGATAACGTTGCCGTTGCCCCGACCCTGTGTCAGCCACTGGTCCGCCGCGATGGCGGCGCAAAGCGGCGTGCAGACGGTGACCGGTTCCGCTGCGCCGGACAGGTAAAGCCGTTTCTCCGGCAGGGCCGACAGGCCCGAAATCGGCAGGCTCTTCCAGCATCCGTCCCGCGCCTTGCCACGCGTCGCGGCCGGGGCCGGGTCTTCGAGATAGAGGCGGGCCATACCGTCGGCATCCGTCGCAGGCGCATCGTCGCGCAGCCAGCGGTTCCACCAGTCGGTGGCGATCTGCAGAAATCCGGCCCGTGGTTTCGTGCCGGCAAGGTGCGGGTATTCGTGGCCCCAGGGCCCGGCCAGCAGATCGTGCGGACAGGTCAGGCCGGCGGCCAGCCGCAAGGCGGCGTTGCGGTAATCGTCGGCCCAGCCGGCGACGATCAGCGTGGCGGCTTCGATCGCGCCATAATTTTCCGAAACCGATCCGTGCCGCCAGTACTCGTCAAGCGTCTGATGCGACAGCCAGGTCTGCAGAACGTCCGGTGCGGCATCCAGCCGATCGAGCCATTCCGCGCGCCAGCCCGCGCCGAAACTTTCCGGGTCCGGCGGCCGCTGCGCGTACAGGCGAAAGGTCGCCCCCCAGGCAAGCCCGGCGGTCAGCAGGCAGCCGTTCTTGTAGTGAATGTCATCGGTGAACCGGTTGTCGGTGCCATGCACCGGGATGATCGCCTTCAGCGAGGGCGGCCGCCTTGCGGCGACCTGTAGGGCGGCGTTCGCCCCCCAGGACAGGCCGTACAGACCGGTTTTACCGGAACACCAGCGCCGGTTCGCGATCCAGGCCAGCGCCTCGATACAATCGTCCTGTTCCTGCCGAACATATTCATCCATCGGGGCGCCGGTGGAATCGCCGGCTCCGGCGGGCTGCAACCGGATCGACGCGAATCCGTGACCGGCGAACCAGGGGTGGATCAGCGCGTCGCGCGGATACGAGGCGTCGCGGTGCCGGTAGGGGTCGTATTCGATGACGGCGGGAACCGGGGTTTCATCGGCGCTAACCGGTAGCCACAACCGGGCCGACAGAATGCGACCGTCGGACATCGGTATTCTCAGATCGGGTTCGATCCGGATGTCATGCGGAAAGTCCCGCACGATCTCCGTATCGCCGTCAGTCGACCCCGACATGTCGCCCATCATTCACCTTTGTATTGCTGACGGATTCGTTGCGTAAAAGTTCGGCCGGACCTGATGCGCCAGATCCGGCCGGAGTCAAACAGCGAGCCTGCTTGTTGCGTCTAATCCGTCAGGCGAACCACCAGCGGTCAGCCAGACGATAACCATCCATGTCCCAGTTGGCGGCGACCGCGCCGTGACCCATCTTGCCGGAAGCGGCGATCAGGTCAGCCGCGAATACCGGCACGACCTGGCCGCCGTTATTGCTGACGATGCGCTGCATCTCGACATACATGGCGCGGCGCTTTTCCTCGTCCAGCTCGGCGCGCGCTTCCAGAACCATCCTGTCGAACTTCTCGTTCTTCCAGTAGGCGTCGTTGTAGTCGGCGGTGCTGAGATAACCTTCCGTGAACTGCCAGTCTTCGGTCGGCCGGCCGCTCCAGTAGGAAATGCACCACGGCTTGTTCATCCAGACATTGCTCCAGTAGCCGTCCGCCGGCTGCCGAACGACCTCGATCTCCAGCCCGGCGGCCCTGGCGCTTTCTGCGTACAGAACCGCCATGTCGATGGCGCCCTCGAAAGCGACGTCTGAGGCGTTGAGCTGAATCTTCACGCCTTCCATTCCCGCTTTCCTGAGATGATGCCGCGCCTTGTCCGGGTCGTACTGCCGCTGCGGCAGTTCCTGCTCGGTTGCGATATAGCGGTTGAAATCGCCGATCGGATGGTCGTTGCCCAGCGCGCCGTAGCCGAACAGGATCTTGTTCAGAATTTCCTCGCGCGGGCAGTAGTACTTGACGGCCAGCCGCAGGTCGTTGTTGTCGAAAGGCGCGGTGTCGCAGCGCATCGGCAGGGTGTAGTGCTTGTATCCGTTCTGCACGACGACGTTCAGCCCGCTGACCGCGTCCAGCCTTCCGGCCGTGCTGCGTTCGACCCGGTTGATGACATCGACCTCGCCGGTGGTCAGCGCCGATGTGCGGGAACTGACATCCTCGATGGCGATGGTTTCGACCTCGTCGAAATTGGCGTGGTCCGCCTTCCAGTAATTCGGATTGCGGCGGGAAAACGCGCGCACGCCCGGCTCCCATTCCTCCAGAGTATAGCCGCCCGTGCCGATGCCCGAATCATGGTTTTCGGCGCCCTCGGGATAGATTTGCAGGCGCGGGTCGCTCAGCAGAAACGGAAAATCCGCATTGCCGGACGCCAGCGTGATGGCGACGCCATTTGCGCCGTCATCCTTCAGGTCGGTGATATCGGCGAACAGCGATTTCAGAAACGACTTCGAGACTTCGCTGCGGTGATGGTTGATCGAGGCGATGACATCGGCCGGCGTCAGGGTCTTGCCGTTGTGGAACTCCACGCCCTTGCGCAGCCGCAGACGAAAGCCGGTGGCGTCGTTGCTGGTCGGCTCCCATGATTCCGCAAGCTCGGGTATAAGTTCGCCGTTGCCGCCGACCTCGATAAGACCGTTGCGGCACTGGCCGATGGCGACGACCGCCGCCATGGCGCTGAACGGCAGGTTGGGGTCCAGCGTATCCGATGTCGAGCTGCCGGAGATGCCCATCCGCAGCCGGCCGCCGCGTTTCGGCCCGCCGGCTTTCGCCGGGACCGTGCCGGCGCCGACCAGGGCCGCGCCGCCGACAGCCGCGCCGGTGGCGAGAAGGGTGCGGCGGGTCACGCCGCCGGTGTTGAATCGCTCTGAGGGCCCTGTTTTTCCTGTTGTCATGCCGGTCTCTCCTTCGGACAGGTTATCGCTGGAATGGCGAAGTATCCGGCGTGACAACAAAACAGCAGATCAAGCAAACGACAAAATAGACCTGTTAATCGTCATAAGAACGGGTGGCATGGCTCAGGCCTTTTCGCCCCTGACGGCGGCCCAGAATTCGGCCTGGGAATTGCTGCGCGGGAATTCGTTATCAGGCGCCGGTTTTCCCAGAAATGCGCAAAGCGGTATCCAGCCTTCGGCGACATCGAACACCAGCAGGCGTTCGCGCGGCAGCGTCGAGGTCACGTCTTCGATGCGTTTCCGGTAGGCGGCGAGAACGGCGGCGTCGTCGTCCAGCGCGTTGCCGAACGTCTTCTTGGTGATGATCCCGTCCGCCATTTTCATGGTTGCGCTGACATGCGGATCGGGGATCTCGCCGCGCATTTCCAGCACCGGCTTGATGGTTGCCGAAAAGCTCTTCAGCCACTTTTCCGGCGGCCGGGTGCTGAGGATCACCTTCGCATCGGGATAAAACGCCGCCAGTTCGCGCCAGTAATGCGCGCTCGGCCAGTCGATGCTGGATGCGTAGCCGTCGAAGACCGCGTTCCAGTCGACCGCCTCGCCGCGCGCCAGCGCCTCCCAGTGCGGCAATTGTTCGGGATGTTCCAGAACCTCATGCATGTGATGGCATGGGCCGAAACCAAGCTGTTCCAGCGCCATCTTGATCGACAGGGTGCCGGTGCGGCCGAACCCGGCCCCGATGACGGATAATGTCATGAATGGTCCTTCCCTTTTATGACGAAACCAGTGTGACGGGATTTCGGCCGTGTGGCGACATTATTCCGCCCCCCGTTCCAGCCCGTCCCGCGACCCGGCCGAGGTTTCCGCCGCATCGCACCGGGCGATCAGTTTGTCCAGCGCATCGTCGTCGGCCCAGACTTCGCGGCATTTCTCGAAATGGCCGCGCGCTTCGGTATAGCGACGGTTCGCCATGCATTCGACACCGTCGAGATAGGTTTCCAGCATGGCCTCGCGGAACCCCGGTTCGCGCTGCCGGGAAAACCCGGTGACAGCGAAAATCTCGACCTCCCGCGACTTGCCCTTCACCGTCACCTTGCCGAGCGACTGCAGGGTATAGGCGTCCGGGTTCTGCAATTGCCGCCGTGTGTGATCTGTGATGATGATCGACCGGCCGTAATCCTTGGTCAGGCCCTCGACCCGGGAGGCGAGATTGACCGTGTCGCTGATCACCGTGCCGTCCAGCCGGTGCGCCTCGCCGACCGTGCCCAGCATCAGCGGGCCGGTATTGATGCCGATGCCGATTTCGATGTCGCCGCGGCCGGCTTCCTTGCGGGTTTTGTTGTAGATCTTCAGCCGGTCGATCATGTGGGCGGCGGCGTCCAGCGCATCGTCCGGCGTTTCGAACAGGGCCATGATGCTGTCGCCGATATACTTGTCGATGAAACCGTCATAAGTACGGATGATCGGCCCCATGCGGCCGAAATAGTTGTTGATGAAGCGGAAGTTCTGGTCCGGCGTCATTTCCTCGGACAGGGCGGTGAACGACCGGATATCAGAAAACATGACGGACATTTCACGGGCGATGAAATCGCCCAGATCGACCGACGCGATGCTGTCTTTTTTCAACAGGGTCAGGAACGGGCGCGGCACGAAGCGTTCGATGGACTTGTTGATCAGCGACAACGCCTTGCTGCCGGCCTCGATCTCGTCGTTCATGCGTTTCAGATTGTCGATCTGGCCCTGAATGGCGTTCTGCATGGTCTGGAAGCTGCGGGCGAGGTCGCCGATTTCATCCTTCCGGTCGATATCGGCAATGGTGGTGCGCAGGTCGCCCTCGGCGATCAATGTGGTCTGTTCCTGCAGCCGTTTGATCGGCCGCACCAGCACGCCATCGAACAGCCGCACCGCGAGAAACAGCAGAACCGGAATCACCACGACCAGCGCGATGGCGCTACCGCGAAGGATCGCCTGCATCGCCTCGTCCGGCAGGCCGACATCGTAGGTGACGGCGCTGACCATCGCCTTGTTTTCGCCGGGCGCGGCGGCGGCCATGCCCTTGCGGCGGCTGAACTGGCGCTGATAGACCGTGACCCAGCGTCCGTTCGTGACGATATGGGTGGGCACGTCCCGCAGCGTTTCGGCAATGGCGTCGTCAAGACGGTTGCCTTCCTGCAGAACCGACCAGCCGCCGCTTTCGGTGATCAGGAAGACATCGACATCGCTGACTTCCCGGTTGGTATCGGCGACGCCCTGAAACAGCCGGTCGAAAACCAGACTTCGGAACCAGGCGTCGTATTCCTGCTCGACGAATGCGCGCAGGCCGATCGAGGCCTCGATCAGATACGGGGCGTCTTCCGGCGCATAATAGCTGTAGCTGTTCAGCTTTCCGGTTTTCTGGGAAACCGCCAGAGCGTCGCTCATCACCTCGTTCGACGCGAAGACCGTCGCGAGGTAGGTATCGAAGCCGCCGGTCTTGAAATCGAGCCCCCTGTCGGGTTCGAAATTGGTGTTGAACACGACGAAATCGGGCGACACGAAATAAATCGAATCCAGCCCGTATTGCCCGGCGATGGCGTCGATCTGCGCCGGTGTCAGATCCGCCGGGTCGATGCCGTCGCGCGCCAGATCGCGCTGGATCGCCGGCAGAACCTGCTGCATATGTGTGCCGATGGACGCGTCGACCGCGACCAGCGCCTGGTCGAACAGGGTGAATTTTTCCGAGATCGACGCGCTGATGGTAATCAGGTCCTCGTCGCCGACCTCCGACAGCAGATCGCGAACATGAACGGCGACCGTCACCAGAACCGCGGTTACGGTGACCAGCAACAGGCTGGTCAGAAAAATAACGACGCGCCGGGTCATTCCGGGATTTCCTCGCCAACTTCTGTCCTCGACATCGACGGAGACTTTGGAAGCCTTCAACCGGTCAATGCAAGCGCAAAGCATCCGCCGGAAGCCGGCCCGGCTTCCGTATCGCAGGCACGGACGGAAAAGCCGCGCGCAGCCTTGAAATTTCCCGACCCCGCGACAGCTTACTCGTCATGCGCCCGTCATCCTGCTCATTATCCGGATTGCTTCTTGCCCTGACACTGCTGTTTTCCGTGCCGATGGCCGCTATGGCGGCCGATCCGTGGCAGGCGGTCCGCGACGGCAGGGCCTTCGCGATGATCCGGCACGCGCTGGCGCCCGGCACCGGCGACCCGGCGAGTTTCGATGTGTCGGACTGTTCGACCCAGCGCAATCTGGACGATGCCGGCCGCCGGCAGGCGGAACGGCTGGGTGACATTTTCCGCGAAAACGGCATCGCCGAGGCGGATGTTTTCACCAGCGCCTGGTGCCGCTGCCGGGATACCGCGACGCTGATGGATCTGGGCGCGGTTACGGTTCTGCCGCCGCTGAACTCGTTCTTCCGCAACCGGTCGAGAGAGGCCGGACAGATGCGGGCGCTGAAAGACTGGCTGGCGGCGCGGCAATCCTCAGCACCGCTGGTGCTGGTCACGCATCAGGTCAACATCACCGCGCTGACCGATGTCTTTCCGCAATCCGGCGAGATAATCTTCGTAGCCGGCGATCCGGCGGACGGGTTCAGGGTGATCGCGCGGGTGGCGACGGACGACTGACGCCGGCGGCTGGACGGTCCCGGGAATTCCGGATTCCGAAACCCTGTCCTGCCGTCGGCTGTCAGTGATGTCCCGTTACCGGTATCCACCTTTCCCCGCCGGCCGGACGACGGCGAGGGTCACCACAAGGTAAACCGCGCCGCCGACCACGGCCGCCGGCAACGATGCCGTTAGAATCTCATACGGCGACTTGCTGACATAGGTCAGCGGGTTCAGCAGGTACACATAGGTGACGAACCCGGCCGCCATGCCGGCGATCGCCGCCGGATTGAAGCCGAACCAGTAATAGTAGGGCGCATCCGGCGATTTGTCGTAGAGGCCGCGGACATCCACTTTCTGCTTCCGCAAAATCAGGAAGTCGACGATCTGGATGGCGCATAGCGGGGCGAAGAAAACCCCGATAAAGGCCAGGAAGGTGCCGAAGTTGTTGAAGAAGAGGTCGGGCACGAAGACGCCGATGACGGCGACCGGAACCAGCCCGATCAGGACGGTCACCTTCCACGGCAAGCCGCCGATGCCGGGGACGCTCTTCAGCCCGACCGCGGTTGCGTAGACGC
Organism: Alphaproteobacteria bacterium; assembly: GCA_040222995.1. GTDB lineage: Bacteria > Pseudomonadota > Alphaproteobacteria > UBA8366 > Aestuariispiraceae > JAVKBW01. Next base: position 120,223 of record JAVKBW010000046.1, read on the forward strand.
CGATGATTGCGGTTCCCAGGTTGGCGGCAATGACGAAAACAAGCGCGATCGCACCGTAGACGCTGCCGCCCAGCTGCACCATCCACGCCGATGGGTCGGAGGTTTCGAGAACCAGTATGGCCGCGAGACCGATCACGCTCAGCAGCGGCACCGGCAATCCCATGCCCAGCATGGCCGGCAGGGTCGCCTTCGACGCATTCGGCGCAACCCGCACCATCGCGCCGATGTAGGGCCACCAGGACAACAGGCTGACGATGCCGATCTCGATGCCGGTAACGTAGTCCCATTGCAGGTCGCCGGAGGCATAGGCCGGTTTGGCATCGGCGATCGCCGATCCTTCCTGGGTCAGCAACAGATAGATCATCCACAGCCCGACGCCGACGATGAAGAAGAACAGGATGTTCGACGCCCGTGCGATGCCGCTCTTGCCGCCAAGCAGGACCCCAAACACGACGGCGCAGGCAAGCAGCGTGGCCACCGGCAGAACGACCGATGCCGCGCCTTCGTCCACGACGCCCAGCGTCACCAGAAGCTGCATGACCGACTTCCCGAAAAAGATCAGCAGCAGGGAATTCCAGCCGATGATCGAGGTATATTGCAGGAATACGGTCAGTATCCAGCCACGCGATCCGAATTGCGGCCGGGCGGCGACGATGGAATCGACGCCGTAGCGTGTTGCGGTGGGCACGACGGCCAGCGTCACCAGAAGCATGCCGATCATCGAACCGGCCGTCATGGTGGCGAAACCCTGCTTCAGGTTCAGGTAGTAACCGACATACTCGCCGATAATGTAGCACCAGGTCGCACAGGCGGCGACCAGCAGCACAATACCCAGTTCAAGCGAGCCCCAGGTTCGCTCGCTCTTCAACAGGGGCCAGTTGGTTTCGTCAGGTGAATCGATCTGTTCAGCGCTCATCGGTCACCACCCCCAGATCAGCAGGCCGGCCGGCAGAACGATGCCGGTCAGCGCCAGCATCAACCAGTCACGGGGCTGAAACCCCGACCCCTGGTTCTCCGGTTTTTGCAATTCCGTAATTCTGTGCTCAAGACTTGATGGATCTGTGGTCATTGAACTCTCCTCCCTGATACTAGACTGCACTATTAGTAAATCATACCCACACAAAAGTGAATATTTTATATTAAAAATTCATTTTATAATGCTTTATTAAGGAAAATGGAATTTTTTTGCTGATGGTTGAGTGACACCCGGGAATGGGCGATAAGTTAGCGTGATGGAAAAACCCCAGCCGACAATGCCTGGTGCAAAGCCAGAGGCCGCCAATGCCATCGGTCCCGCCGAGGCGCGGGGCAAGCTGCGTCACGATAATGTCAGCGTCGAATCGATCGTCAATATCGATGACAGAGTCGGCCGGGAACTGAAGGATCTGCGCCGGGCACGGGACCTCACGCTGACGGACCTGGGCAAGCTGACCGGCCTTTCTCGCGGCTATCTGAGCCAGATCGAGCGGGGAAAATCGATTCCCTCGGTCAAGGCGCTGCATTCGATAAGCCGGGCGTTGAATGTCACCATAAGCTGGTTTTTTCCCGAAAATGACGGTGACGACGAGCCGGACCTCAGCGATATCGTCGTTCGCGCCGGCAACCGTCGACAGTTGAGTTTCGAGCGCGGTGTTACCGATCAGCTTCTTTCGCCAAGTCTTGGCGGCAGCATCGAACTGCTGCGCTGCGTTTTCGAACCGCATTCCGGCAGCGGGTCGCAACCCTATACGCACCAGGGCGAGGAAACCGGGATCGTGCTTTCAGGCACTCTGCATCTCTGGGTCGGCGATCGTCACATTGTTCTGAACGAGGGCGACAGTTTCGCCTTTCCGAGCACAGAGCCGCATCGCTACACCAATCCGACGGATCAGGAAGCCGTCGTCATCTGGGCGATTTCTCCGCCATCGTACTGAAACGGCCGGGCGGGCGGGTCCGGCTATCGGGTCAGCCGCGCCCGCGGCGCGCCATCGCGGCGATCTGGTGCAGGGCGCGGCCGCACAGAATCTCCGGCGGCGGCCCGGTCCGTTTGGTCCGGGTTTCGGTGTCGGCGACGATTTCCAGCGCCGTCGCCAGCGCCGAGCCGGTCCAGTGCCGAAGCTGGTTCTGGAAATCCTGCGCCTGTTTGAAAAACACCGGCGGGCGCAGCCCTTTCATGGCATCCGCCGCCGGCTGGCCCCGGTCGACGGCCTTCCGGGCCTGATGCAGGCGCATCAGATGGTTCGATACCGCCCGCAGCAGGGCAATCGGGCTGGCGCCTTCGCGAAACGCCGTGGCGGTGGCGGAATCCAGCAGGTCGGTCTGGCCGCCGGTGGTCGCCATGGCGATGGTGTCGAGGGCGAACGCCGCCCCGTCGCTCATCACGGCGGCGACGTCTTCCGGCGTCGCGGTGCCGTTCGGCCCGACATACAGGCACAGCTTTTCCACTTCCTGACGGGTGACTGCGCGGTTGCCGCCGAGATGAGAGGTGAACAGCGCCAGCGCATCCGGCGAGATCGACGACCCCTGCGCCTTCATCGCATCGCTGACGATCTGCGCCTGGTCGCGCCCTTCATCGGCATAGCACGGCAGGGCGGCGGCGCAGTCATCCGCCTCGAACGCCTTCACCAGCTTGCCGGACTTGCGCAATTCGCCGGCGGTGACAAGAATAAGCGCATCGCCCGGCACGCCGCCGGACAGGAAATCCGCGAAAAACCGGCTCGCCGACTCGCCGGCGCCGCGCACCCTGACGACCCGCCGGCCGCCGGTCATCGCAATCGCGGCGGCTTCGTCGGCCAGCCTTGCCGGGTCTTTCGCCAGGTCGTCCCAGTCGATATCGACCGACAGAAACGGGTCGGAAAGATCGGCTGTGACGGTTTTTGCCAGCGTATCGCGGCGTTCGGCGACGAGGCCGGGATCCGGTCCGTAGATCAGCACCGCGCGGACAGAAGGCGGCGGACTGGTCAGAAACCCCGGAATATCCCGTGTCGCGAGTTTCATCTGCAGCGGATCATTCGGCCGCTTTATGCGCCTTGAGGGCCGCGGCGACCCGCACGGTCATTTCGCCGGCGATCGATCGCAGGCTGCGTTCGATGGCGTCCTGTTCGGCGACCAGCGAGGCGTATTCGACATCGACGGTGCTGAAACTGCTTGAAATGCGCGACCGGAACGACCGGTTCAGACCCTCGCCGGTCAGCGTGTAGGCGGCATTGACGTCGATCCGCGACCGCTCCGTGGTCTCATCGAGCTGGACGCCGAGATCGCGCGTGGTGATGCTCAACCGGGTGATGAGCCTGTACGGCGTTTGCGCCGCCTGGCCGCGCGGCTGCATCCGGTCGAGCAGGAAATTGTGCAGCATCTGCCCTTCCCGGTCGGGAATAAGCTCGATATCGACCTTTGAAAGCTCGACCAGGATATCCGTATCTTTATCCGTCGACGAGGACTGGTAGACCGGGCTGAATCCGCAACCCGCAAGACCGCCCGCAGCGGCGAGAAGCAACAATCCGGTCAGTCGGCGGCGGTCGATATCGTTCATGGCGCCACAACATTGACAATCCGGTTAGGCACGACGATGACCTTTTTAGGTATCTTGCCTTCCAGAACACGCTGAACCCCTTCCTGAGACAAGGCCAGCTTCTCCACTTCATCCTTTGCAAGGTCGATCGAGACGGTAATGGTGCTGCGCAGCTTGCCGTTGACCTGTACGCCCATCGTCACCGTTTCCTCGACCAGCAGCGAGGCGTCGGCTTGCGGCCAGGGCATGTCGGCAAGATAGGTCGTGTGACCCAGAACCGCCCATAATTCCTCGGCGATATGCGGCGTCATCGGTGAAATCAGCCGAATGACGGTCTCCAGCGCTTCGCGGGAGGCATAGCCGGCGGAGGGATGGTCGTCGCTGTAATCCGCCAGCGCGTTGCTGAGCTCGCGAATCCGCGCCACCGCCCGGTTAAAGTGAAACCGCTCCAGATCGGATGTTACGGCGTCGATTGTCTTGTGCGTGGTCTGGCGAAGGGCGGCGGCGGCATCGCTGAGATCCGCGGGCACGCCCGCATCCATCAGCGAGACAGGACCGGCTTTTTCGCTGGTCAGCCGCCACAGCCGGTTGAGAAACCGCCAGGCGCCCTCGACCCCGGATTCCGTCCATTCCAGATCGCGGTCCGGCGGGCTGTCGGACAGCATGAACAGGCGTGCGGTGTCAGCGCCGTAACTGTCGACGATGTCCTGTGGGTCGACCACATTCTTCTTCGACTTGCTCATCTTTTCCGACCGGCCGACCTTCAGTTCCTCGCCGGTTTCGGCATGCACGACCCGGTCGGGCGATTCCCGAACGACCTGAACCGGCGGCACCCAGGCCCCGGCGGCGTTCTTGTAGGTTTCGTGGCAGACCATGCCCTGGGTGAACAGCCCCTTGAACGGTTCACTGACATCGGTATAGCCGCAGGTTTTCAGCGCCCGCATGAAGAAACGGGAATACAGAAGGTGCAGCACGGCGTGCTCGACGCCGCCGATATACTGGTCGACCGGCAGCCAGCGATCCGCCTTCGCCTTGTCGAAACCGGTTTCGGCGTTCTTCGGGTCGCAATACCGCGCGAAATACCAGGACGATTCGAAAAACGTGTCGAAGGTGTCGGTTTCGCGTTCCGCCGGCTCGCCGCAGGACGGGCAGGCGACATGTTTCCAGGTCGGGTGACGGGCCAGCGGATTGCCCGGCGAATCGAAATCGACATCGTCAGGCAGGGTGACCGGCAGGTCTGAATCCGGTACGGGAACGATACCGCAGGACGGGCAATGCACCATCGGAATCGGGCAGCCCCAGTATCGCTGGCGCGAAACGCCCCAGTCGCGCAGGCGGTAGGTGATCGTGCCTTCGCCGAGGCCGGCCTTCGTCACCGCTTCGATTGCCGCGCGCTTGCCGTCATCGACGCCGAGGCCGTTAAGAAACTGCGAATTGATCAGCGTTCCCGGTCCGGTATAGGCGGTATCGCCGACGGAAAATCCGGCGGCGTCCTCGTCGGACGGGCAGACCACCGGCGTTACCGGCAGGTCGTATTTGCGGGCGAAATCCAGGTCGCGCTGGTCATGGGCCGGACAGCCGAAAATCGCGCCACTGCCGTATTCCATCAGCACGAAATTCGCGACATATACCGGCAGGGTCCAGTCAGGGTCGAGCGGATGGCGTACCCGCAACCCGGTGTCGACGCCCTTTTTCTCAGCCTTTTCAATCGCTTCCTCGCTGGTGCCCATGCTGTTGCATTCCTGGACGAAGGCGGCGATGCCGGCGTTGCCGGCGGCCAGCTTCTCGGTCAGCGGATGGGTTGCGGCGATGGCGCAGAACGACGCGCCGAACAGGGTGTCGGGCCGGGTCGTGAAAACCTCGATGGCGTCGTCGCCGCCGACCAGCGGGAAGGAGACTTTCGCGCCCTCGGACTTGCCGATCCAGTTGGCCTGCATGATCCGCACCTTTTCCGGCCAGCGCGGCAGGTCGTCCAGAGCCGTCAACAGGTCTTCGGCGAAGGCGGTGATTTTCAGGAACCACTGCGACAATTGCCGCTTTTCGACCAGCGCGCCGGACCGCCAGCCGCGGCCGTCGATCACCTGTTCGTTGGCCAGCACGGTATTTTCCACCGGGTCCCAGTTGACCCAGGATTCCTTGCGGTAGGCGAGGCCCGCCGTTTCGAAATCCAGAAACATTTTCTGTTCGTGGGCGTAGTATTCCGGCTCGCAGGTCGCCACCTCGCGGTCCCAGTCCAGCGACAGGCCCAGCATGTCGAGCTGCGCCTTCATGGTCGCGATGTTCTCGCGGGTCCATTTCGCCGGGTGAACACGGTTCTCGATGGCGGCGTTTTCCGCCGGAAGACCGAAGGCGTCCCATCCCATCGGGTGCAGGACATTGTGGCCCGTCGCCCGTTTGTAGCGCGCCACGACATCGCCCAGGGTATAGTTGCGGACATGGCCCATATGGATGCGGCCGGACGGATAGGGGAACATTTCGAGGACGTAATAATCCGGCTTGCCGGCGGCTTCGCCGGTCACGAACGACCCGGCATCGCGCCAGTTACGCCGCCATTTGCGTTCGACTTCTGTCTGGTTGTAGCGTGTCATCGTTTTTTACTCGAGCGCGGCGGCGGCGATCCGCAATTCCCGGGCCCGCGCCAGAATGGCGTTTTCCAGCGAGTAGACGGTTTCCTCGCCGACCGGCGCATCGATCCACTGGCCGCTAGCCGTGCGGATCTGCTTGAAGGCCGAGACCCGCAGACCGTCGGCCCGCAATTCCCGGCCGAGAATAAACACATTCAGTTTGAACCGCGCATCCGGGGTTTCCGGCGCGGCGTACCAGTCGGTGATGATGACGCCGCCGAACGGATCCGCCTGGGTCAGCGGGAAAAAGGAAATCGTGTCCAGCGAGGCCCGCCACAGGAAACTGTTGACGGAAATGCCGCCTGAATTGTTGGAACCGCCGTCGTCCCCGAAGATGCCTTCGATGCCGGACCCGCCGACCTTTCCGAGGCTGGCCAGACGTTTCTGTCTCACATCATCGCCGGCATCTTCGGCGACGGTGCCACCGCTGCAGCCGGCCAGCAGACTGGCGAGAACCACCATAACCGGTAAAAACAATCGCCTCGCGCGCATCGTACCACCCATTCAAACGACAAGGTCTCAATTCCGGAAGCCGGAACCCGAACAGGCTTCATACCTGACGTTTGCCGAAAAAAAAAGCAATGCCAGGCCTGTAGCGGCGCTTTCCTTATAAAGGTCACAATTCAGACCGGATGGCGAGCACCGGACCCGTTTCCGGAATGCCGTTCAGGCGGACGGGCTGGTTCGGCCGGCCGCACAAAAAGAAAGGCCGGGGAAATCCCCGGCCTTTCCGCGTAAAAATCCGAAAAGGATTAGTACGTAACCGTCGTGCCGATAACGATCGCGTCGACGTCGGAGTCGGTCGTAACCGCGCCCTGGTCAGCAATCGAGTTGGCGGTGTAGTACTGAGCGAAAGCGGTCATGCCCTCGGCAACCGTGTACTGCAGGTCAACCGTGAAGATGTCGATTTCACTGTCGAGGCCGTCGCCGTCTTCATCCGCTTCGTTGTTGAAGTAGGATGTGGAGACCGCACCGGCGCCGAAGCTGTAAGCCGCACCGACCGACCAATACGTCTGGCCGTCACCGTTGGTGTTCTGAGCAACGTTCGTGTCGCCCGAGTCCATGATGCCTGCGCCGACCGAGAAGCCGCCGAAGGAAACCGTCGCACCAGCGTGCAGGGCTTCAACGTCTTCCAGCGTCGTGTCGCCGGCGTCGGAGTAGGCAGCACCAGCCGAGAGGCCGATACCAACATCGCCGAACGAACCATCATAGTTGATGGCGCCTTCGTACTGAACCATGTCGCCGTAGCCACCGGTGTTGGTCGTGCTGTTGAAGTTGCCTGTGCCGTTCGGCATCGTGACGCCGTCACGGTCCGGCTGGATCGACACACCGGCGCTGAAACCGCCGAAGGACGGGGTGTAGTATGCGATTTTCGCATCGTCACCCGTTACACCGGCCCAAGACGCGAACGCGATGATGTCTGCTTCGACGCCAGCCGAAGTCAGGATGGTCTGGGAAACGTCAAAGCCCCAGTTACCGACCTGTACGCTCTGGCCGCCTTTTTCCATGTTGTCCAGAACGCCGTCGTCACCACCGAGGTGCAGCGTACCCCAGCCACCTTCCAGGAAGATGTAGTGTTCGTCGACTGTGACCGCGCCAGCCGGCTGACGGAAGTCGATGTTGACACCGTAGGTCAGGCCGTTGTCGGCCGTGCCGGAAGCGTCGAGACGGATTTCCGTGCCCGCGTTAGCGAACTGGAACTGGCCGCCGTCACCACCATCGGTCGTGCCCGGGCCGTCTTCGTCACGAATAACATACGCCAACCGTGTCGCACCTGACATGGACACTTTCGGCGCTTCACCCGCAAACGCCACCGGCGTTGTGACGATACCAACTGCTACGAGAGCAGATGATCCGATCAAGAGTTTACGCATTTCATACTCCTTCATCTCATAAAGTGGGCTTTTTGCCCGTTTGGCGTTACGCCACTGTCCTAATGATGACGTCGAACCGTCAGTTTTTGAATTCGATCCCCAACCATCAGAAGCTTGCTCGAATCGCCGTCGCGTTCACGCCGAAACGATCCGATATTGGTCTAACCGGGTTAGCCGCAAGGTTCAACGGAGAACACAAGGGTTTCCGTCGATTAGGGCAAGAGTGTGACGAAGTTGCAACAAAGGCCTATCGCGCTGATTCTGTTTCGGAATCATACGCAATCGCCCTGGCGTCGAAAAGCGGGCCAAGGCCGGGGCGGTACCGGTCCGACCGGTTGACGGATTTTGTCGAAATCGCCTTGCGCACCTGCTTGTAGCTGGCGGTCGCCATTTTCCGCTTGTTGGTGTGGAAGGACAGGCAGGCGTCGTCCCAGTCCAGCCCGATCGCATCGAGCATGAAGGCGACGGTTTCCTGCGGTTCGCCTACCAGATCCTCGTAGCGGATCAGCTTCACCCGCTCGGGGCAGGCGGCGAGATACAGGTCGCGCAGCCGGTCATGGGCGCGATAGAAATGCCACAAGGCCTCGGGATCGTTGTCGAACACCATCGGCGAGGCGAAATTCTGCATAAAGATGGACAGCGCGACATCGTCCGGGTTGCGGTCGGTCCAGAAGACGGTCGCTTTCGGGAACAGCCGCAGGATCAGGCCGGTAAACAGGAAATTGAACGGGTTCTTGTCGACGATCCGGCGCGCCTGCGGCCTTTCCGCCGCCCGCTCCATCTCGGTCAGGTAGGCCTGCGCCAGATCCGGCATCGATTGCGGATTGGCGATCGCCTTGTCCCACCAGTCGATGGTGGCGCGCACGCCGCGCCCGGCGCCCAGATCCTTGACGATGCTCTGGATGCCGATGCCCTCGCCGATGCCGTCGCCTTCCGGATGCGACGCCAGAATCTGCTCCATCAGCGAGGTGCCGGACCGCGGCATACCGAGGATGAAAGTCGGCCGCTCGTCATCGGAGCCGGTGGCCAGCCGGTCGAGGTCGCCGCGCTCCAGCCGCAGTCTCGTCTCCTCGACATACGTGTCGATGTTTTCCGGCCGGTAGAACGAGCCGACGGTTTCCAGTGTCTGCTTCTTGTAGGCGTTGGCGCGCAGATAGGCTGCGCCCGCTTCGTCGTATTTCTTGATCTTGTCGTAGAAGGCGGCCTTGTTGAATTCGGAATTCGCCCGGTCTTCGATCAGGCCAAGGTCGATATCGGCGGATTCGATTTTTCGGACGCAGTCGCTCACCCTTTTGTCCAGGGCCGCCCTTTCCGCGTCGGTTTCAGGCTCCGACAGGTCGAGCAGCGTGTTAATGGCCGGAATGTGGGTCGGCGTGCGGTCGAGAATTCGGTGCGCCATCGCGACCGCCTCCGTCACCTCGCCGTTGATGGCGTGGATGCGCATCAGCACGGTTTGCGATTTCGGTTCTTCCGGCGCCAGGGCCAGGGCTTTCAGCGCGTGCTCCTTCGCATCGTCGATCTTGGTGTGTTTCAGGTTGAAGGTCGCCAGCAGCATCCAGGACCGCGGATTCCGGGGATCGATTTTCGTCGCCGCGAGATAGGCCCGTTCCGCCTCCTCGAACCGGCCCAGAAGATCAAGGCTTTCCGCCATATTGTAGTAGGAGTCCAGAACCCTCGGCGCGACCTTCATGCAATGCGCCCAGGTCTTGATGGCGTCGTCGCTGCGCCCCATCGCGCGGTAGCACAAAGCCAGATTGTTGAGAAGCGGCGGGCTGTCGCGGTCCAGTTTCAGCGCTTTCTGCAGGGCGTCGACGGCTTCGGCATTGCGGCCACGGTCCATTTCGACGACGGCCATGCCGGCCAAAGCCGCCGGATTGTTCGGCGCGGCGCGGTAGCTGCGCTGAAAATAGTCGGCCGCGTCCTTCAGGCGCTTCTTCTTGTGCAGACAGACGCCCATCAGATACAGCGCGTGCGGGTTGGTCTGCGCCTTTTTCAGAATTTTCTTCGCCAGCTTTTCCGCTTCGAGGACCTTGCCCTCTTCCAGCAGCATGAAGCCTTTCTGAAGCTGTTCCTGCAGTGTTTTCATCATCGATCGCCATTGTCCGGACCGGCGGCGTCGCCAAGCGCATCCAGCAGGGGTTGAAGGTGGTGTTCGTAACGCCGCCACGCCTGAACGGAATCCTTGTAGATCGGCTGCCGGACCTGGGCGACGCTTGCCGTCTTAACTGTGCGTTTATTGGTGTGGAAATCAAGACAGGCGTCATTCCACGTCAGGCCGCAATGGCCGACCAGCGCCCGTGTGTGGGTTTCCGGCTCCGCAACAAGGTCTTCGTAGACGATATCGTGAATCCGGTCCGGCATCACGGTTGACCAGTGCGCCATGAGGGCTCGGTAGAGGCGATAGTACCGGCCCAGTTCCCGCTGGTCGTAGCCGAAAAACTGGCCGGTGGAAAACAACCGCATGAAAATCGACAGGCAGGTATCGACCGGGTCGCGGCGGCAATGGACGATTTTCGCGCCCGGCAGCATCAACGCGATCAGGCCGAGATAGATGAAATTGGCCGGCATCTTGTTGGTGAAACAGTCATAATCCGGCGCCCGGGCGCGCATGGCGTCGATATAGTCGGTTCCGGCGGCGGCGAAGGCCTCGCGCGGCGGGTCGCGGTAGGCGGCGGCGAAATTCCTGTCCGAGGCGACAGCGAAATGCCGTTCGATCGTCTCGTCCAGGTCCAGCACCTCGCCGGCACCGAAAACCTGCGGATGGCTGGACAGGATCTGTTCGACCAGCGTCGTGCCCGAACGCGGCATGCCGACGATGAAAATCTGGCCCGTTCCGTCGGCCCCCGCGCCCCGGTACCGGTCGAGGACGTCGCGGTCGAAAACCTTCGCGATCCTCTCGAAATTCTCTTTCTCCGTCTCGATGGAATAGGTCAGGGATTTCCGGCGGATGGCGTTGGCCTTTGCGAAATATGGAAAGGCGTCATCCGGCCGGCGCATATCGTCGTAGATCTTGCCCAGCCCGAATCCCAGCAGCATCTGTTGCGCCTCCGTCAGGTCGTCGCGGCGCCAGGCGTCTTCCATGGCGATCACGTCGTCGTCGCGGTCGGTGAACTTCCGGCTCAGCGCCAGATGCCGGTGGGCGCTGGCGTTGTTCGGGTTGACCCGGACGGCGTCGCGGAAACAGGCCGTCGCCTCATCGAGGCGGCCGGATTCAATCAGCGCCGTGCCGAGATTGTTGTGCGCTTCCGACAGGCCGGGATCGATTGACAAGGCCTCCCGGTACGCGGCGATGCCCTCTTCCATCCGGCTCTGGTCGACGAGCACCACCCCCAGGGCGGCAATCAGCTCGGCTTCCTTCGGCCGGTCCCGCAGCGCGTCGCGCAGCAGGCTTTCGGCCTCCGGCGACCGGCGCGCGCCGACCATCGATTGCGCCAGCGCGCACAGGGTCGACGTCTTCGGGTCCAGGTCACAAGCCTGCTGAAAGGCCGCGACGGCGGCGTTGAACCGTTCGCGGATCTGCGCGACCTTGCCGAGGTTGACGAATGCCAGGGCGTTTTTTCCATCGATCTCGCTCGCCTGACGGTAGGACTCCTGCGCCTGTTCAAGGTCGCCTTTTTCCTGCAGGGCGTTGCCGAGATTGATCAGCGCCTTGGTCATTTTCGGGTTGATCGCCAGCGCGGCCCGGCAGGAGTCGATCGCCTCGTCGTTGCGCCCCAGCCGGGTCAACGCGTTGCCGAGATTGGCCATGGCGTCGGCATAGCCGGGGCGCAGCTTCAACGCGGTAATATATTGTGCAGTGGCGTCCTCATACGCGCCCTTCTCCGCCAGCACGTTGCCGAGATTGTTCAGGGCCTCGGGATAGGCGGGCTTCTTGTCCAGCGCCTTGCGAAACGAGGCCTCGGCGGCGTCGGGCGCGCCCTGCCGGGTCTGCACCGTGCCCAGATTGTTGATCGCCTCGGCGTAATCCGGGTTCAGCGACAAAGCCTTTTCGAACTGCCGCCGCGCCGCGTCGACCCTGTCCATATGCAGAAGCACCAGACCCAGATTGTTTTGCGCCGCGACGTCGGACGGGTTGAGCGCGATCGCTTTCGAAATCAGCTCGGCCCCGGCCTTGCTGCGCCCGGCGCGGTGTTCGATCAGGCCCAGAAGGTGCAGCGCGGCGGGATGTTTAGGCGCAACGCCAAGCACCCGTTTGCACAGCGCCGCCGCCTCGCCAAGCTGGCCGGCGGCCTGATGCCGGACAGCCGCCGCCAGCATCTGCTGTAGATCGGCCGGGGTCGGTTTGCCCGCCATTCGGCCTTACGACCCGGTTTCCGCGATAACGCCCATCTTCAGCAACTGCGCCAGCGCCTTGTCGGCCTGGTCGACATCGGCGGCGAAGGGCTGCTTCAGATAGTCGGCGCGGGTAAACGATCCGGTCGCCAGAATCCAGGCCGTCGGGGCCTGAAACGCCGGCGGCACCGGCGTCGTACCCTTCGGGCCGGTCAGCACCGTCCGCCCCTGCGCCTGCTGCACGGTGAAATCCGGGCTTGTCACCGAATAGGTTTTCTCGATCACCGTGACCGGCAGCGCCATGCCGCCGCGCGGGGTGCGGAAGCCGTGCTGAAAATTGCGGAACGCCTGCCGGAATTCCTTCGCGTCGATCAACCCGACAAGCGTGTCGCGCAGGCCGTCCAGATGCGCGTTCAGCGCCGCCTCGCCTTCCTCCTCGCGGGGGAAATTGACCCGGAAGTTTTCCTGGTCGACGGCGACGTCGCTCAGCGCGTCCAGCAGGTCGAAGCCGATAATGCCGGTAATGCCGCAGGCAAGGTGGATCGTGCCGGGGCTGTCGGCCAGCGCATCGTGATACCAGCCGCGCGGCAGGTACAGAACGTCGCCGGGCCGCATGGTGACTTCCATCATCACCCCGCCCTTCTGTTCGGTATGCTGCTTGTCGGTATAGATCTCGTTGCCGTAGCGGCGATGGCGCACCGGATGCGGCATGCGGTTTTCGTAGACCCGCCAGGTTTTCTCGCCGGCGACATGCAGCGCCATCACGTCATGCGTGTCGAAATGCGAGGTGAACGCCTTGTGCGCCGCCCAGGAACAGTAAAGGTTGATCTGCACCTTGCCGGTGAAGGCGTCTTCCAGCGCCGTGCTGACCGCGCGCAGGTTGGGCGTCAGGCTGTCGATTTCGTTCGCCACCAGCGAGGCTCCCCGGCGCAACAGGTCCATCACCTTTTCCGGGTCCGGCGTCTGCACCGGGTTGCCGTAGCGGTCGGCCGTTTCCCCGCAATAGGCGCCGGCGGGCACCATTTTCGTATCCAGCACCATCAGCAGCGACTTGCCGGACCAGACCGGCGTCATGTTCAGCAGGTCGTTCAGCCGGTCCCAGTTCATGACATCGTCGAACCGGCCGTTCAGGCCGTTCTCGGCGGCGGGGATGTGCAGCGGCTTTTTATCGTAGTAGTCGGCAAAGAACGTTTCCCGGGAAACCGGGGCGATAATGTCGTCGAATCCGATCGTGGCGGCAGTCGTCACCGGCCTGGCCTTTCTGTCGTCAATGCGGTTGGGGATTGAAACGCCGAACCAGCCGGACTATGCCAAGACTGGACGGTGCAGGCAAACGGCATCGCGGCAAAGGCGGCAGGCGAATGAACGGAAAATCGGAAGGCCCGGCGGACCGGCTGAAAGCGGTTCGCGGCAGGATCGCGGCGGCGGAGAAAACGGCCGGCCGCGCGGATGGCGAAACCGTGCTGGTGGCGGTGTCGAAAACCTTCGATGCAGAGGATATCCGCCCGGTGTTGCAGGCCGGCCAACGGGTGTTCGGCGAAAACCGGGTGCAGGAGGCCGAGGCCAAATGGCCGGGCCTGAAACAGGATTTCGAGGGCGTCGAACTGCATCTGATCGGCCCGCTGCAGACCAACAAGATCAAGCAGGCGCTGGCGGTGTTCGATGTCATCCAGACCGTCGACCGCGAAAAGCTGGCCCGCAAGCTGGCCCGAGAAATGGACGCCGCCGGTATCCGCCCCGCCTGCCTGGTGCAGATCAATACCGGCGAGGAACCGCAGAAGGCGGGCGTCGCGCCCGCCGACGCCGACGCCTTCATCGCTTTGTGCCGCGACGAATTGAAGCTGCCGGTGACCGGCGTGATGTGCATTCCGCCGGCCGACGAACAGCCGGCCCCGCATTTCGCCCTGCTGGCGAAGATTGCGGACCGGAACGGGCTTGCGGTCGTCAGCATGGGCATGAGCGCCGATTTCGAAACCGCGGTGCAGCTCGGCGCAACGCATGTCCGCGTCGGCTCGGCGATTTTCGGCGCACGGGATTATCCGCACTAGGCGACCCGGCGTTGACAGCGCGCCTTGAGAACGGGACGGCAATGGATCTGACACCTAATACCATCCAGACGATGCTGGCGGCGGACAGAACGGCTGAGGCCGAACGCCAGTGCCGTGACGCGGTTTCCCGCAACCGCGATGACGGGGTGGCCTGGTTCGGGCTGGCGCTGGTGGCGGAAAAGCGGGGCGATACCGCCGGCCGCATCGACGCCCTGCAGAACGCCATTCGTATTCTGGGCGAACAACCGCCGCTGCTCGGGCCGCTGGCCGATGCCTTCGCCGAAGCCGGAAAGCTGAAGGACGCGAAACGGCTTTACCGCAAGCTGGCCGATGCAATGCCCGATAACCCGCTGCCGTTGGTCAGGCTGGCCGACTGTCTCGCCCGGTCGGGCGATGCGGCGGAAGCGAAAACGGTGCTGCAAAAGCGCTTGACCCAGTCGCCGGAACAACAAGGCCTGCACGGCGCGCTGAACCAGTTGCTGCTGGAAGCCGGCGAGGGCGCGGCGGCGGTCGCGATGCTGAAAAAGGCGACGGATGCGCAGCCGGGCCGGGCCGATCTGTGGGTCAACCTGGGGCATGCGCTGAAAAACACCGGCGCGCTGGACCGGGCCGCCGACGCCTACCGCAAGGCGCTGGACGGTCAGCCGCTGATCGGAGAGGCCTATCGGCATCTGATGCGGCTCGACCCGACGCCGTCGCCGGAAGGTCTCGATGGCCGGATGGAAACCGTTTTTGCCGATGCGTCCGTCAAATCCAATGACCGGGCGGAAATCGGCTTCGGGCTGTTTCACCTGTATGACCGGCAAGGCCGGCATGACGACGCCTGGGCGGTTCTCGATGCAGCGAACGCCCTGATGCGCCAGACCGTTCCCTACCGGGCGGACTACGATGCGGCCTATACCGACACGATCCTGAACATGGTGACCGAAGACTATATAAAGCAGCGGTCCGGCGCGGGGTCGGATGAACGGCCGATCTTCATCGTCGGCCTGCCGCGCACCGGCTCGACCCTGGTCGAACAGATCCTGTCCAGCCATCCCGATGTCGCGCCGATTGGCGAGTCGACCGGTTTCGACGAGGCCCTGTCGGCGGTGCTGGCGGAACGCGCCGGCGTATCCGGCCCGGCGGCGCTCGACAATCTCAACGCGGCGGGCTTCACCGCCATCGCCGACCGCTACTGGCGGGCGACGGCGCCGTTGCGCGGCGACGCCCCGCGCCAGACTGACAAGCAGCTCGGCAATATCCGCATCGCCGGTCTCGTCCGGCTGGCCTTCCCGAACGCCGCCATCGTGCTGTGCGAGCGCGACGAGGCGGAAAGCCTGTTTTCCAGCTACAGCATGGCGTTCAGCGCCGGCCAGGCGCAAAGCTACAGTCTCGACGATCTGGTCTCCGCCTATAAACAGTATCACGCGCTGGTCGATCACTGGGACAGGGTGCTGGGCGAGGGCTGGTGCCTGCGGCTCAGCTACGAAAGCCTGATCGGCGATTTCGAGGCCGAGGCCCGGAAGCTGGTCGCCGCCTGCGGGCTGGACTGGTCGGATGCCTGTCTTGACTTCCACAAGCAGAAAAATGTCGTGCGCACCGCCAGCGCGCCGCAGGTGCGCCAGAAGCCCTACAAAAGCTCGCTGCAACGCAGCCTGCCCTACCGCCAGTGGCTCGACCCGTATCTGGAAAAGATCACGCGGGCAGAATCCTGACGACCGAACCTGGGCCGATTGCTTTCAGCACCGCGTCCAGATCGTCAGGCTGAAGCGCAACGCAGCCCGCCGTGGGGGAATAGTCCGGTTTCGCGACATGCAGGAAAATTGCGCTGCCCGCGCCCGGCACGGGCGGGTCGTCGTTATGGCCCAGAATCACCACCACGTCGTATAGCAGATCATCGCGCCACATCGACTCGTGACTGGCGTCGAAGGGCCGTTTGACCGGGCGGTTGTAATCGGGATGGTCCGGGGCGTCGCACCAGCCGTCATCCGGGTCGATGGCGGTGACGGCAAGGGCGGTTTCGGGCGGGCCGCGCCGGTCGGGCCGGTACAGCACGCGCCTTACCGGCCAGTCGCCGAGCGGCGTTGCGCCGTCGCCTTCGCGTTTTTCATCGGCGGCGACGAACCCGCCCCGCCCGATGGCGCAGCGGAAATCCCGGCAATCCGGCAGGGTCAGGCTTTCGCCGCGCACGGTGATGATGGATTTACCAGTCATGCCGCGATCCTAGAGCGGTTCGCGGCGGTGTGAAACCGGGCGAGCGGCGTTACCCCTGCTGGCTGGCGCGCTGCTGTTCGTAGCGTTCGATCGCCGTCTTCATGGCGCGGGCGATATCGCCTGGGTCCCGGAAGCCGACGGCGGCGGTGCCGGATTGCGAAATCGCCTCCTGCATTTCGCCTGCGTCGACCGGGTCGCTTGCCAGGGTCAGGCTCGACAGGGTGGCGGTCTGCATCGACTGCGGCGCGGCGGCGGATGCGGTGGCGAACGGGTTGCCTTCCGGCGCGGTGTCGGAAAACGCCTCCGGCAGCGGACCGCTGATGGTGCGCGGCGGCGGGTCGACCGGTTCGACGGCGGCCGTCATGGCCTGCGGCATCGGCTGCGACTGTGTCTGTCCGGCGAGCATCGCCAGATGGTCGGCCATGCGCTGGCTGATCCGGGTCGCGCCGCCGGACGAGGAAGCGGTGGCCTGTTGCGCCGTGTTCTGCGGGTCGGCGGCGGCCAGGTCCGATCGCCGGAAGGCGGCCTGGTTGAAGGCGGCGACATTGGCGGCCGCCGTGGCGTTGCCGTTCGCCGCGAACATCGCAGCGGCGATATCCGGCGCATTGCCGGTATCGGCGGTTACGCCGCCATAGCGCGCCGCCGGCATCCGCGACGGTTCGATGGCGCCGGTATTCGCGGCGGCAGTCGCCATGCCGGTATTGAAGCCGGACAGGGCGGCCAGATCCAGCGGCGGATTGACATCGCTACCCGCCGGCAGTTCGGCGATCTCAACCGGCGGAGCCGCGCCGGCGGCGACCGCGGTATCGGCGTCATCGCCGCCGAACAGGATGGCCAGAGCCTGACCGCCCAGATCGTCGCCGGACGATTCCTCGATCATGGCGTTCATCGCGCCGGCGATCATGCCGACAGGCCCGCCATACAGCGCGCTGCCGGCGACTTTCGCGCCGGGGTCGATCTCGTCGCCGGTCAAGGACCGGTAGATCGGGCCGACAACCGGCAGATGGTGCAGCGGATTGATCATGTCCAGAAAGTCACCGAAGCTGACGCCGTCATCGCCGAAAAAGGAACCGTCGTCCGGTTTTGCGTGATAACTTCTGTCATCGCGCAGATGCAGGCGGGCTTCCTGAACCGCCGGCTGTTCGCCGCGTTTCGAAACGCCGGCATCGGGTGTCATCAGTGACCAGGGCGCAAAGCCCGTGTCGATCGGGTTCGTTATCGTCATGGTCGTCTCTCCTCTGCCTGTCATATCGCAGGAAGCGTGCCAGACGAAAAATTACCGTAGGGGGCTGATTCGCTTTGAAGAATCTGTATCTACTGTCCGAATGCACCGGTGGCCGGCGGCAAGATGTTCCGGTTTCGGGAAAGGTTTGCCCGGCGGATCGGCGCTGCACGCTGGACGCGTAACCGAACGCCCGGTAAAACAGAGACAGTTAATAAAGACCGAACAGATAAAAACGCAGCGCGGGGTCGGCCGAATGATAGGCAAGAAAATTCTTCTGGTGGACGATGACAACGAACTGCGGACATCGCTGGCGGAACAGCTTCGTCTGCATGAAGAATTCGAGACCACCGAGGCGGGAACCGCGAAAGCTGGCCTTGAAACGGCGCAGACCGAACATTTTGACGCCATTCTGCTGGATGTCGGCCTGCCGGACATGGACGGGCGGGAAGCCTGCCGGCTGCTGCGCCGGGCCGGCGTCAAATGCCCGATCATCATGCTGACAGCGCACGATACCGACAGCGACGCGATTCTGGGCCTCGACGCCGGCGCCAA
This sequence comes from Alphaproteobacteria bacterium, assembly GCA_040222995.1. Classification (GTDB taxonomy): domain Bacteria; phylum Pseudomonadota; class Alphaproteobacteria; order UBA8366; family Aestuariispiraceae; genus JAVKBW01. Next base: position 138,504 of record JAVKBW010000046.1, read on the forward strand.
CGATTACGTCACCAAGCCGTTCCGCCTGAACGTGATGCTGGCGCGCCTGCGGGCCCAGTTGCGGCAGCACGAACAGAGCGAGGACGCGGTTTTCACCATCGGGCCGTACTCCTTCAAGCCGGCGGCGAAGCTGATGCTGGACGAGGAAAAGAACGCGAAGGTGCGTCTGACCGAAAAGGAAACCGCCATTCTGAAGTATCTGTACCGGGCCGGCGACAAGGTGATCGCCCGCGACCAGTTGCTGGGCGAGGTCTGGGGCTACAATGCGGGGGTGACGACCCACACGCTTGAAACCCATGTCTACCGGCTGCGGCAGAAAATAGAACGCGACCCGTCGAACGCGGAAATCCTTGTTACTGAGCCGGGGGGCTATAAACTCGTTCCTTAGCAAAAGATAAGATCGGTCCGGTTCTTGCGTATATTCCCTGGGGAGGGGCATGACGTCCGAGAGAGGCTTTTTTGGCAGAGCGCCCTGACTTTTCCGTAACCTTCTGGGGAACGCGCGGCAGCATATCCTGCGCCGGGCCCGAAACCGTCAAATATGGCGGCAATACCTCCTGTCTGGAGGTGATGTGCGGCGAGCGACGGCTGATTTTCGACGGCGGTTCCGGCCTGCCGATGCTGGGCCGGCACATGGTTTCGCAGGGCAGCGGGTTCGACGCCCATCTGTACCTGACGCATACCCATCTCGACCATATTATCGGTCTGCCCTTCTTCATTCCGTTTCACATGCCCGGCGTTACCTTGCCGGTGCATGCCGGCCACCTGAAGCCGGTAGGGATGAGCCTGCACAAGGTTTTGTCCGACATGATGCAGGCGCCGCTGTTTCCGGTGCCGCCGGAAATTTTCGCCGCCGACGTCACCTTCATCGATTACGAAGGCGGCGAAATTCTGCAGCCGTTCGACGACGTGACGCTGGAAACCCGGCCGCTGAACCACCCCAACGGGGCCTGCGGCTACCGCATCGAATTCGACAACCGGACGATCTGCTACATCACCGATACCGAGCATTTTCCCGACCACCAGGACGAAAACGTGCTGCATCTGGTGCGTGACGCCGACATCATGATCTACGACGCCACCTATACCGATGAGGAATACACGAAATTCGTCGGTTTCGGCCATTCCACCTGGCAGGAAGCCTGCCGGATCGCCGATACCGCCGGGGTAAAACAGGTGGTTCTGTTCCATCATGACCCGTCCCATAACGACGCCTTCATGGATGTGATCGCCGAGGAAGCGGAAGCGGCCCGTCCGGGAACCCTGGTCGCCCGCGAAGGCATGACGCTGGTCCCATGAGCAACGCGCGCGGGGCTGTACCCCCATGTCGATAGGAAAGAAATTCCGTCGTATTCGCATGGGGTTGCAGACAGTTTTTAATCTGAATCCTCAAGGGTTTTTCATTCCCTATCGCTATGCCGGCCCGGTGCGCGGCGATGCGCCCTACCCCGCCCATAAGCCGCTGTTCGATGCGGCGCGGCCGACAATGCAGGCGGTTCTGGCCGGTCTTGCCGATATCCGGGACGACCTTACCGCCATCGGCGACCGCCCGCCGCCGGAGCCGCGCTGGGGCCAGGACTGGTTTCCGCGGCTCGATGCGGCGATCGGTTATGCGATGGTGCGGCGCAGGAAGCCGGCGCGGCTGGTCGAGGTCGGGTCGGGCCATTCCACCCGGTTTTACCGCAGGGCCGCCCGCGACGCCGGGCTGTCGACCGCGATCACCGCCATCGACCCGGCCCCGCGCGCCGACCTGTCGGCGCTGGATGACATCACGCTGGTCTGCAAGACGGTGCAGGACGCAGACCCGGCCGTTTTCGACGGCCTCGCCGCGGGCGATATCCTGGCCATCGATTCCAGCCATATCCTGATGCCGGGCACCGATGTCGACGAGCTTCTGAACCGGGTGCTGCCGTGCCTGCCCGCCGGTCTCCACGTGCATATCCACGACATGTTCCTGCCTGACGCCTATCCGCCGCACTGGGCCTGGCGCGGCTATAACGAACAGAACGCGGTCGCCGCCCTGCTGGCCGGCGGCGGCTATACCATCGACTGGGCGTCGCATTACGCCGTGGAAACCGGGCTGCTCGACGGGCCGGGCGGCGAGGTGGTGAAGGCGCTGCCATTGCCCGACGGCGCGGTCGAAACCAGCCTGTGGCTGACCAAGACGGCGGCGGCGTTATGAGCATCGCTTTCGTGCTGAAGGGCTATCCGCGCCTGTCCGAAACCTTCATCGCGCAGGAAATCCTGGGGCTGCAGCGCCGCGGCCTCGACATCGAAATCTATTCGTTGCGCCACCCGACCGATGACCGCCGTCACCCGGTGCATGACGAAATCACCTGTCCGGTGCATTACCTGCCGGAATATCTGCATGACGAACCGCTGCGGGTGTTCCGGGCCTGGCGCACGGCCCGCGCCCTGCCCGGCTATGCGAAGGCTTTCGCCGTCTGGCGGGCCGATCTGCGCCGCGACGTCACCCGCAACCGGGTGCGCCGGTTCGGACAGGCCTGCGTGCTGGCCGCCGAACTGCCGGAAACGACGCAGCGCCTGCATTTCCACTTTCTGCACACGCCGGGTTCGACGGCGCGCTATGCGGCGCTGATGCGCGGCCTGCCGCTCAGCGGATCGGCCCATGCGAAGGATATCTGGACCATTCCGGACTGGGAGAAGCGCGAGAAACTGGCCGATATCGACTTTCTGGCGACCTGCACGGCGTCCGGCGCGGCGCATCTTAAATCTCTGTCCGACGATTCGGCGAAGGTGTTGCTTGCTTATCACGGGCTCGATCTTTCCCGGTTTTCCAGCCCCGGAAGGCCGGACCAGACCCGCGACGGGACGGACCCCGACAATCCGGTTCGCCTGCTGTCGGTCGGCCGGGCGGTGCCGAAAAAGGGCTATGACGACCTGATCGCCGGCCTCGCCCGTCTGCCGGACGGGTTGTCATGGTCTTTGACCCATATCGGTGGTGGCGCGGCGCTGGCCGGGTTGAAACAGGCGGCCGAAAAACACGGCCTGTCCGGCCGCATCGACTGGCGCGGCGCGCTCGCCCAGTCGGATGTGCTGGAGGCGCTGCGCGATGCCGATCTGTTCGTCCTGCCCAGCAAGATCGCCGGCGACGGCGACCGCGACGGCCTCCCGAACGTATTGATGGAAGCCGCCAGCCAGGCCCTGCCGGCGCTGGCGACGAATATTTCCGGCATTCCGGAATTCATCGAAACGGATAAAAACGGGGTGATGGTCGAACAGGGCGCACCGACGGCGCTGGCTGAGGCGCTGCAACGGCTGATCGGCGATCCCGCCCTGCGGACCCGTCTCGGCCGCGCCGCCGAAACCCGGGTGCGAACGGAATTCGATGCCGAAACCTGCCTGAATGATCTCGAAAACAGGTTTAAAGCCTAATAAAGACACCATGAAACGTATCGCCTTTTATGCACCGATGAAGCCGCCCGACCATCCGACGCCGTCCGGCGACCGGGAAATGGCGCGCGCGCTGATCGCCGCCCTGCAACAGGCGGGCTATTCGGTCGACCTTGTCAGCCGGCTGCAAAGCCGTGACGGCAAGGGCGATCCGCAGACCCAGCGGCGCATCCGCGACTACGCCGCGCGCGAGGCGGAAAGGCTTGCTGGACTGTTCGATTCAGAAGAGCCGCCAGACCTTTGGTTTACCTATCATTTGTACCACAAGGCGCCGGATTTGCTGGGCCCCGCCCTGTCGGAAAAGCACGGCATTCCCTATGTTGTGGCGGAAGCCAGCCTCGCCGCCAAGCGCAGGGACGGGCCCTGGGCCGACGGCTACGCGCAATCGCTGGCCGCAATCCGCCGGGCCGACCGGATTTTCCAGCTCAACCCGGATGACAGCGACGGGCTGCGCAATACGATCGGTTGTGCGCTGCCGATCGTGCCGCTCGACCCGTTTCTGGTCGACCCGCCGACGGCCCTGGGCGAGGAAAAAAGGCAGCAGATCCGGCGGGAGATGGCGGAAAATCATGGTCTCGACGATGCCTGGCCCTGGCTTCTGGCGGTCGGCATGATGCGCGACGACGCGAAACGGCAATCATACGCATTGTTGGCAAAGGCGCTGGCATTGGCGGGCGTTACAAAACCGCTGCTGATTGTCGGCGACGGCCCGGCACGGCCGGAAATCGAAACGCTGTTTTCCGGGCGACGGCAGACCGCCTTTCTCGGCGCGCTCGACCGTGACCGGCTGAACGAGATCTACGGTATCGCCGATCTTCTGGTCTGGCCGGCGATCAGCGAGGCCTATGGCATGGCGCTGCTGGAAGCGCAGGCATCGGGCCTGCCGGTGGTCGCGGGCGACCGGCCCGGCGTCGCCGGCATCGTCCGTCACGGCGAAACCGGTCTTTTGACCCCGGAAGGCGATGCCGAGGCCTTCGGAAAGGCGGTCAGCCAACTTGTTGCGGACGCAAGCATGTGCCTGACCATGAGCATTGCCGCGGTTGCCGGCGTCCACAAGCGACATTCGCTGTCTGCTGCGGCGGCCTGTCTGAAGCAGGCGCTCGATCCGCTGATGGAGCGCGAAAAATGACCCTTCTGGCGCTGATCCGGCACGGACCGACGGACTGGAACCGGGAAAAACGGTTGCAGGGCCGGGTCGATAACGGCCTCAGCGAGGCGGGCCGGACGGCTGTTTCAGAATGGCGTCTGCCGCCGGATCTAAATGGATTTGAATGGATTGCAAGCCCGCTTTCGCGTGCCGTGGAAACAGCAAGGATTCTGACAGGTAAAACCGTGCCGACCGACCCGCGTCTGACGGAAATGTCGTTCGGCGACTGGGAAGGCCAGGTTCTGGATGAATTGCGGACGTCGCTCGGCGCGTCGATGGTGGAAAACGAGGCGCGCGGGCTCGATTTCCTGCCGCCGGGTGGCGAAAGCCCGCGCATGGTGATCGAAAGGCTGGAAGGATTCTGGCAGGATATCGCCCGATCCGAAAAGCCGACCATCGCGGTCTGCCACAAGGCCGTGATCCGGGCCTGTTACGCCGCCGCCACCGGCTGGAACATGAAAAACAAGCCGCCAAACAGGCTGGAAAACGGCTGTGCGCAGGTCTTCGCCGTTACCGGATCGGGCGGCATAACGGTCAAGGCGTTGAATGTGTCGTTGACAGGTGAAAGATAATGAAGGCGCCACACCTGTTTTTTTACATACAACACCTATTGGGCATCGGTCATCAGGTGCGCGCGAAAACGCTGGCATCTGCCTGCGCCGATGCCGGCTTCCATGTCGATCTGGCCGATGGCGGCATAAACACGGGTAGCGCCGACCCTTCAACAGGCATTGTCCGGCATCCCCTGCCGGTGGCGAAAGCGGCGGATGCCGCGTTCAGCGGCGTCGTCGATGTGGACGGCAACCCGATTGACGAGGCATGGAAAACCCGGCGACGTGACCGCCTGCTGGCGCTGTTTGCGGAAACCCGGCCCGATCTGCTGCTGATCGAGGGCTTTCCGTTCGCGCGGCGCGCCTTCCGGTTCGAACTGGTGCCCCTGCTGCAGGCGGCCCGCGACGCCGGCGTGCCGGCGGCGGTGTCGGTGCGTGATATCATCCAGCCGAAACGCCCCGACAGGGTGCCGGAAGTGCTGGACTGGCTGGACCGCTATGTCGATCTGGTGCTGGTGCACGGCGATGCCGCGCTGATCCCCTTTTCCGTCAGCTTTCCGGCCGCCGGGCGGATTACGCCCCGGCTGGTCCATACCGGGTATGTCTCCGCGACGACGCCCCGGCCGGCGACAGCGGACCGCACCGGCGTCGTGGTTTCCGGTGGGGGTGGTGCGGTTGCGTCAGGATTGTTCGACGCTGCCGCCGAAGCGGCGAAAAGGCTCGATGGCCGGTACGGGAAGTGGCGGCTGCTGGTCGGGCCGAACCACCCGGCGGCGCACGCCGACCATCTTCGCCGGATGGCCATCGCTGGGGATATTCTGGTAGAACCGGCCCGGGCCGATTTCCGCGCCCTGCTGCAAACCAGCGCGGTGTCGGTCAGCCAGGCCGGTTACAACACGGCGACGGATTTGCTGGCGACGGCGACGCCCGCCGTCCTCGTGCCGTTCGAGGAGGCCGGGCAGAAAGAGCAGCGACTGCGGGCCGACCGTCTGGAAGCCGCGGGACGGGCGGTGACAGTTGGCGGAGCGGACGTGTCGGCAGCGGAACTGGCTGGGGCGGTTGAGACGGCGGCGGCACTTCGCCCGAACATCGCGCGGCCGGTAGCGATGGACGGCGCGGCGCGGTCGGCGCGAGAACTGCGGATGCTGCTGGAGGGAGGGGGCGATGACGGCTGAAAACCCGTGGGACCTGCTGACGCGGGAGCTCGACGCCTGGGCCGAGGCCGGACGGCGGGCGAATCTGTGGCTGCGCGACGACGATGCGACCCGCGATGGCCCACGCCTGCGACAGTTGATCCGGATCATGAACGATGCGCCGTTAAGCCTTGCGGTGATTCCGAAAAATCTCGATCCGTCCCTGCCCGCCCTGTTGCGCAACCATCCGAATGTGGCGGTGCTGCAGCACGGTTACGCCCATGTCAGCCATGCCGCAGAGGGCGAAAAGAAATCGGAATTTCCGGCTGGCCGTGACGGCGTAGCCGTCATCGCCGACCTGAAAGCCGGCCGCGGGATTCTGGAAAAGCAGCTCGGATTCGCGTTCCGCCCGGTCCTCGCCCCGCCGTGGAACCGCATCGCCGACACCCATCGCGCGGCGCTGGCGCCGGCGGGCCTTTTCTTCCTGTCGACCTATGGCGACCCGGAGGCGCCGTCCGCCGATCCGGCGGTGACCGATACCCAGGTCGATCCGATTTTCTGGCGCGGCCATCGCGGTTATCTGGGTGACGAACCTGTGCTCGACCGGCTGCGCCGCCATCTGACGACCCGCCGGCTGGCGGGCGCGGGCGCGGCCATCGACCGGCCGACCGGCGTGATGACCCATCATATCGTGCACGATGACGGCTGCTGGGAATTTCTGTCGCGGCTCGTGGCGCTTGTCGGGGACCATCCGGCGGCAGGCTGGACCGACCCGTTCGCGACGGAAGGACGGGCAAAATGACAGTGCACCGGTATGACAGGACAGGGCTTGTTATGGACGACCTGCGGGCGGTCGCCGGGCTGGCGATTTTCGGATCGCCGCTGGTGTTCCTGACGCCGGTGCCGTGGATCGCCGTCGCGCTGGGTCTTGGCGCGGCGGTTTTCGTGCTGTTTGCGATCCGCTGCGCGATCCGGCATCTGACCGTTGTCGAGGTGTCGGGCGACGGACTCCGCATCGCGTCGCTGACCGCGACCCGGCTGGACTGGTCGGCCATCGACCGGGTCGCCCTGAAGCATTACAGTCCACGGCGCAAAAGCGGACAGGGCTGGATGCAGCTCACTTTATCGGACGGCGCTAAGAAAATAGTAATAGAATCCGGATTAGATGGCTTTCATGACATTTTACGGCATGTTGCGACGATTATCCGGCGGAACGGGCTTGACGCCGACGTGGCAACTCGGGCCAATTTCAAGGCAATGAATATAAGTCTGCCGGCCACGGACGGAACGGGAATGGCCGAAGACGGGGAGACAACGGAACGTGACGGAAAACCTGCTTGAGGTTCGCGACCTGAAGGTCGCCTTTCGGCTGCCGGAAGGGCAGATCGAGGCCGTCAAGGGCGTTTCGTTCCGAATCCGCCCCGGCTCGACGGTGTCGCTGGTCGGCGAATCCGGATCGGGCAAATCGGTCGTCAGCCAGGCGATCATGGGCATTCTGCCGAAAGCGGGCATCATCAACGGCGGCGAAATCATCTTCCGCGATCCGGCGAAGGGTGGCGTGCCGGTCGATATCGCGAAGCTGCATCCCGAAAGCCGGGACATCCGCGCCATTCGCGGCGGCCGGATTTCGCTGATCTTCCAGGAACCGATGACATCCCTGTCGCCGCTGCACACGGTCGGCAACCAGATCTGCGAAGCGGTCGAACTGCATCGCGACTGCGCCGCCGTCGAGGCGACCGAGCTGGTCGAGGAAATGCTGCGGCTTGTCGGTTTCCCGGACCCGGCGCGGGCGTTGAGGACCTATCCGTTCGAACTGTCGGGCGGGCTGCGCCAGCGAGCGATGATCGCCATGGCGCTGGTCTGCCATCCGGCGTTGCTGATCGCCGACGAACCGACGACGGCGCTGGATGTGACGATCCAGGCGCAGATCCTGCGGCTGTGCCGGGAACTGCAGGGCGAGCTGGGCATGGCGATGCTGATGATCACCCACGATCTGGGCGTCGTCGCCAACATGGCCGAGGAAGTGGTGGTGATGTATCACGGCGAGGTCATGGAAAGCGGCACGATCGAGGATATCTTCCGCGCCCCGCAGCATCCCTATCTCGATGCGCTGCTGAAAGCCGTGCCCCGGTTCGACATGAAGCCCGGCGAGCGACTGGTGCCGATCCGCGAAATCAAGCCGAAGACCGGGCATCTGATGGAAACCCTGACGCCCCGGCAGCAGCCGACGCCAACCGATGCGCCGATCCTGTCGGTGCGCGATGTCGCGAAATCGTTCTCGATCAAGAAAGGCAGCTTCTTCGGCGCGTCCACGACCGACAAGGTTATCGCTGTCGACGGGGTGACCTTCAGCATCCGGCGCGGCGAATGCCTGGGGCTGGTCGGTGAAAGCGGCTGCGGCAAGACAACGCTCAGCAAGATGCTGATGCGGGCGCTGTCGCCCGATCAGGGCACCATCACTTTCAACGCGGACGGCCGCGACATTGATGTGCTGTCGCTGAAAGGCGACGACCTGCTCAAATTCCGACAGCGCATGCAGTTCATCTTCCAGGACCCGTTCTCGTCGCTCAACCCGCGCATGACGGTGCTGGAGCTGATTTCGGAACCGCTGGAAATCCACAATATCGGCACCGCAAAGGACCGGCTGGAACTGGCGCAGGAACTGATGGAGCTGGTCGGGCTGGATATGCGGCACCTGAAACGCTACCCGCACAGTTTTTCCGGCGGCCAGCGGCAGCGCCTCGGCATCGCCCGGGCGCTGGCCCTGCGGCCCGAACTGCTGATCTGCGACGAACCGGTTTCGGCGCTGGACGTGTCGATCCAGGCGCAGATCCTGAACCTGTTGAAGGACCTGCAGGAAAAGCTGGGCCTGACCTATCTGTTCATCTCGCACAATCTGGCGGTGGTCGATTATATCGCCGACCGGATTCTGGTGATGTGCCGTGGCCGGATGGTCGAACTCGCGCCGCGCGACGTACTGTTCAAGAACCCGATCCATCCGTATACGCGCGGCCTGCTGACGGCGGTGCCGGACCCCAATCTCGACAACCTGCTGGATTTCGAACACCTGATGAACGAGAAGGCGTCCGACCCGTCGGCCTGGCCGGCGCCGTTCACCGATGACGGCTCAACGCGGCCGGTTCTGCACGATCTGGGCGACGGGCATTTCGTTCGCGCGCATCCCGATTTCAACCCGAAGGACCTGGCGGCATGACGGGCTGGACCGCTCTCCGCGGCGTTGCCGCCGCCGTTGCTACCGGGGTGCTGATATCTGCCGCCGCCGCGCAGCAGACATACACCGAAACCCCGTATTTTGGACATGCAGTCATCGACGAAACGATGGCGCCGGTCGAGGAAAGATTGCCGGAAACGCCGCTGGTGGAAACGTTCGATCACAAATGGCAGCAAGTCGGCAAGCCGGGCGGCAGCATCCGCATGCTGATGCGCCGCGCCAAGGATACAAGACAGATGACCGTCTACGGCTATGCGCGGCTGATGCGCTATACGCCGGAGCTGGACCTGCAGCCGGATATCGCCGAAAGCATTGATGTCGAGGACGGGCGCATTTTCACCATTCACCTGCGTCCCGGTCATAAATGGTCGGACGGCGCGCCGTTCACGGCTGAAGATTTCCGGTACTGGTGGGAAGACATTGCCTGGAACACCGAACTGTACCCGGTCGGCCCGCCCTCGTTCATGAAGGCGCAGGGCGAATATCCGAAGGTGGATTTCATCGACGACACCACCATCCGCTACACCTGGTCGAAACCGCATCCCGACTTCCTGCCGGGCCTCGCCAAGGCAAGCCCCGACTATATCTACGCCCCGGCGCATTACCTGAAAAAGTTTCACGCCAACTACGCCGATCCCGAAGAACTTGAAAAGCTGGTCGAACTGAAAGGTCAGCGAAGCTGGGCGTCGATGCATACCAACGAAGGGCGGCTGTACCGCAACGACAACCCGGACCTGCCGACGCTGCAGCCGTGGGTCGTGCAGACGGAATCGCCCAGCAACCGGTTCGTCTTCGAACGCAATCCGTATTTCCACCGGGTCGACCCGGCCGGCAACCAGCTTCCCTATGTCGATAACATCATCATCAACATTTCCGAAAAGAAGCTGATCCCCGGCAAGGCGGCGACCGGCGACATTGACCTGCAGGCGCGCTATCTGCGGTTCGACGACTTCACGCTGCTGAAGCGCAACGAGAAACTGCACGGCTATGTATGCCATCTTTGGCGCATCGCAAAGGGCGCGCATCTGGCGCTCTATCCCAACATGACGCACCGCGACCCGGTCTGGCGCGACCTGTTCCGCGAGGCCGATTTCCGGCGCGCCCTGTCGCTTGCCATCAACCGGTATGAAATCAACCGGGTGATCTATTTCGGGCTGGCGCTGGAAGGCCAGAACACGCTTCTGCCCGGCAGCCCGATGTACAAGCCGGCCTACCGCAACAGCTATACCGATTTCGATATCGAACGCGCCAACGCATTGCTGGACGGACTGGGCCTGAAGCGCCGGGCGATTGACGGCATGCGTCGCCTTCCGACTGGCGAGATGTTGGAAATCATTGTCGAAACGCCGGGCTCGACGACCGAGGAATCCGACGTCCTGCAGCTTATCAAGGATAGCTGGCGCGACATCGGCGTGAAGATGTACATCAAGCCGCTGAGCGACGAGAACATGCGCCGCCGGGTGTATTCCGGCGAAAGCCAGATGGTGATCGCCAGCGGCATGGAAAACGGGCTGGCGACGGCCGACATGTCGCCGTTCGAATACGCGCCGATGAGCCAGATCCAGTATCAGTGGTCGAATTTCGGCCAGTATTTCGAAACCAACGGTCAGGCGGGCCAGGCGCCCGACATGCCGATGGCCGAATTGCTGGTCCGGAAACTGCGGGAATGGTATGGCGCGAAATCGATGCAGGAACGCCGGCGGATCTGGGAGGAAATGCTGGATATTCATGCCGATCAGGTGTTTACCATCGGCCTCGTCGCCGGCGTGCTGCAGCCGGTCGTGGCGGATGAAAAACTTCGCAATCTGCCGGAAGAAGGCATGTGGAACTGGGATCCCGGCGCCCATTTCGGAATTTACGGTCTCGACAAGGTCTGGTGGGATCGATCCGGCCAGACCGCCGATGCGGCGCAATAGGGGTAGAACAGGGTGCTAGGGTATATCGCACACCGCCTGCTGGTGATGATTCCGACGCTTTTCGTCATCAGCATTCTGGTTTTCATCATCATCCAGCTACCGCCCGGCGATTATCTGACGACGATGATGGCCGAGCTGCAGTCGCAGGGCGAAACGCTGAGCCAGGAACGGATGGAGTTCTATCGGCAGGAATACGGTTTCGGCCTGCCGATGCATGAACAGTATTTCATCTGGTTTACCGGCCTGCTGCAGGGAAATCTGGGGTATTCGTTCGAACATGAGCTACCCGTAACGGACGTGATCGGCGACCGCGCCTTCCTGACCGTCGTCGTGTCGATGTCGACGATCATCTTCGTCTATGTGATGAGTTTCCCGATCGCCGTCTATTCCGCCGTCAACCAGTACAGCATCGGCGACTACGTGCTGACCTTCATCGGGTTCATCGGGCTGGCGGTGCCGAACTTCCTGCTGGCTTTGGTGCTGATGTATCTGGCGAATACCTATTTCGGCACGTCGATCGGCGGGTTGATGGACGACCATCTGCGCAACGAGCCGATGTCGTGGGAGAAGGTTGTCAGTATCCTCGAACATCTGTGGGTGCCGGTGATCGTCATCGGCACATCCGGCACCGCCGGGATGATCCGGCGGTTGCGCGCCAACCTGCTGGACGAGCTGCACAAGCAGTATGTCGTCACCGCCCGGGCCAAGGGCGTGCCGCCGACACGGGCGCTGATGAAGTATCCGGTGCGCATGGCGATCAACCCGTTCGTCGCCGATATCGGCAATGTGCTGCCGGAGATCATTTCCGGGTCGGCCATCGTGGCGGTGGTGCTGAGCCTTGAAACCACCGGCCCGATGCTGCTGCAGGCGCTGCAGAGCCAGGACATGTACCTGGCCGGCAGCTTCCTGATGTTCGTGGCGATGCTGACCGTGATCGGCACGCTGGTATCCGATATCGCGCTGGGCTTCCTCGATCCCCGCATCCGGCTGGGCGCGGAGGTGTCGAAATGACCGATACAACGGTTCATACCGGGTCCGACCGCAGCGCCATCACCAGGGGCGACAACAAGCTCGACCATTTTGTCAGTTCCGCGCCGTTCGACGCCGACCGGGCGGTGACGCTTTCGCCGGAACAGGAAAAATACTATCTGGCGTCGCAATGGCGGCTGATGTGGCTGAAATTCAAGCGGCACCGGCTGGCGGTGGTCAGCGGCCTCTTCCTTATCCTGCTGTATCTGTCGGTGGTGATCTCCGAAGTCATCGCGCCGTACAATTTCAACTCCCGGCACACCGACTATCTGTACGCCCCGCCGCAAAGCATCAACTTCATCCATGACGGCGACTTTATCGGGCCATTCGTCTATCCGTATTCGGTCGACCTGGACCTTGAAAACCTGCAATGGGTCTATACTGAACAGACCGACCGGCCGCAGCAGCTTCGGTTCTTCTGTACGAAAAACGATTACAACGGGGCGTCGTATAAATTCTGGGGTGTCTGGGACAGCAGTTTCCATCTGGTCTGTCCAGCGGAAGGCGGCCAGATGTTCTATCTCGGCACTGACCGTCTGGGACGGGATATCCTGTCGCGCATTATCCAGGGCGCACGGATTTCACTGACGGTCGGGCTGATCGGCATCACCATCAGCTTCGTGCTCGGCATGGTGATCGGCGGCATTGCCGGTTACTACGGCGGATGGATCGATGCCGTGGTGCAAAGGATAATCGAAATTATCCGGTCGTTTCCGGCGCTGCCGTTGTGGATGGCGTTGTCGGCGGCGATGCCGGTGACATGGTCGCCCATCCTGGTGTTTATCGGGATAACGGTAATTCTCGGTATGCTTGACTGGCCGGGCCTTGCCCGAGCGGTGCGGTCGAAACTGCTGGCCCTGCGCGAGGAGGATTTCTGTGTCGCCGCCCAATTGATGGGCGCGAAACCGAAACGCATCATCGGCAAGCATCTGATGCCCAGCTTCATGAGCCACCTGATTGCCTCGGCGACGCTCGCCATCCCGTCGATGATCCTCGGCGAAACCGCGCTCAGCTTCCTCGGCCTGGGCCTTAGGCCGCCGATCACCTCCTGGGGTGTGCTGCTGAACGAGGCGCAGAACTTCAACGCGGTGGCGCTGTATCCGTGGCTGCTGTATCCGGCCCTGCCGGTTATTCTGGTGGTGCTGGCGTTCCAGTTCCTCGGCGACGGCCTGCGCGACGCTGCGGACCCGTACAAATAGAGCCGACGCCGGGTCGGATGACGGGCTCTAGCGTTCGAGTGCGCTGCGCCGTTCCTCGAATTCCGCCTTGTCGATTTCACCCCGGGCGAAACGCTCGCTTAGAATATCCAGCGCCGTCTTTCCCGAACTGTGGCCGTGATGTGCCGGACCGGCGATCCACCGGAAAACGAGAACGGCGGCAATGACCAGCACGACCATGAAAATCAGGAACATCGGCGCCATGAACCATCCATAGGCACCGCCATGCATGCCGCCGTCCCAGCCGCGTCCGTATCCGTATGTGCCGCCCTGATCCGCCAGTACCGCCGTTGACGTCGCTATCGAAAACAGTGCGCCGAGGAAGACCGAAACCGGTGTCTTTGTCATTGTCTGGCTCCTTTGCATGGTGATGCGTGTATGCGCTCAGATAACGATACGACTTTTACGACGTTTCCGGGCGGGCCGCCTTGATCAGGATCAACCCGACTGTCCGGGGCAGGCGATGCAGGCCGGGGCCGCCGGCAGCGGCGGCGCGGCTTTACCGATACGCGCATCGGTTCTAGTCTGGGGCTTCGTTTTATCCAACCGGGCCGAGCCGCATGAAACTGACACAACAGCAAACCGAAGATTTCGATCGCGACGGCTATCTGTTCTTTCCGAACCGTTTCTCTTCGGCAGAAGCGGCGTTGCTGAAAAGCGAGGCAGATGCCGTCTACGCGATGGACCGGCAAGAGGTCTGGCGGGAATCCTCCGGCGTCGCCCGTACCGCCTTCGCTGCGCATACCTATAATGAAGGATTCCGCCGGCTCGGCCGGCATCCGCGGCTGATCGACCCGGTGATGCAGGTGCTCGACGGTCCGGTCTACATGCATCAGTACAAGGTGAACGCGAAGGCCGCCTTCGACGGCGATGTCTGGCAGTGGCATCAGGATTACGGCACCTGGAAACGCGACGACGACATGCCGGAACCGCGGGCCATGAACATCGCCGTTTTTCTCGATGACGTGACCGCCGCGAACGGGCCGCTGCTGTTCATCCCCGGCAGCCACAAGCACGGTGTCGTCGCCGCCGGCCACGATCTGGAAACCACGTCCTATCCGCTCTGGACCCTGGACCGGGAAACCGTGACCGAGCTTGCCGAACAGGGCGGTTGCGTCGCGCCGACCGGACCGGCCGGCAGCATGCTGATGTTCTCATCGCTGCTGGTGCATGCCAGTCCGCCGAACATTTCGCCGTTCGGCCGCACCATCGTGTATCTGTCACTGTGCCATGTCGACAACCACATCCGCCGGTTCAAGCGGGCGGAATGGATCGCCCATCGCGATTTCACGCCCATCGAGCCGCTGAACGACGATTGCCTCGACGAACTGGTGAATGCACGGCAGGCGGCGGAGTAGGGTTTAGCTGCGACAGCCTTCGCCAAGCTGAATCGGCGGGCAGGGAACATCCGCGTAGGAACAGAAGACACAGCAATCGCCGGCAAGCGGTTTAAGGACCGCGCCGCAACCCTTGCAGTCATAAAACCACTGGCAGGCATCCGTCGGCATTGTTTCGGTTTCCGTATGCCCGCATCGGGGGCATGTCAGGGTCGATTGCAGGATTGCTTTGTCTTTCTGCGTCGCCATAAGGCCACTCCTGTCAGAATCAGAAAAAACGCCAGAGCCGGAAACAGCACATAATCCAGATAGCCGACCGCAGCGGACAATCCGACCGCGCCGAACCCGATAACAAGGATCGGGGTGAAACAACACAGGACTGCAATCGCACTGCCGACGATACCGGTTCTGAGCAAGGGATCCTTCATGACCCACACTCTACATCGGCTCATGCAGGCTGCACTTCAACAATAGGTGATAGTTTGTCTATTTTGATAGCGAACGATTGTCAGAAAACCGGTTCAACACATTGCGGGTGATGCGTTCGACCTGAGCGTCGCCACGCGTCAGCCCCATCACCCATTCACAGGTTGCGGCCGTGAACACTTCGCCTTTCCCTTTGTGGAAATGCACGATCATGCCGTTGCCGCGCGTGACGCTGTCCACGGTTTCCGCATCGGTCTTGCCGTACAAAGCCTGCGCCTTCCAGATCGCGCCGCCGTCGCCGATATACAGGGTTTCGCCCCAGATACCGTGATCGGCCTCGGCATTCGTGCCCATGCCCATGGCGAGAATTTCCAGCCCTTCCGGCGCGCCGTCCGACCCGGTCGGAAACGGCAATCCGTCACGCACCACATGGTCCAGCCCGTCGACCTCGTAGCCATAGATCCGCGATTGCGCGCCCAGTACATCGCCGTAGCCGAGATGCGCGCCCTCGAACGCCCAGTGATCGGGGCGGTAGATCGTGAAACCGTCGCTGCCCCGCCCCACACAATTGCCCAGTCCGGCATAGACGCCTTTCAAGGCGTTGACGCCGAAGGTCTGCGCGCCGGGCCGGTTGATGGCGGGAATTTCCCACGCCCCGGATAACAGGGGCTGGTTTTCCGTGCCCATCAACGGGTCGTCGTCGATGGCGGCGTATTTGTGGCAGACCTGGGTGTTGCCGCCGTCCTCAATGCGGGTTTGCCACAAAAAGTTTCCGGCGAACCGCGCGGCCCTGCCGCCATTTTCCACCCAGGCGTCGACGGCGTTGCGCATCGCGCCGCTCCAGTATTCGTCATGGCCGACGAAGACAGCGCAGCGGTAACGATCCAGCAGCGTCGGGTCTTCGTGCAGATCGTGCAGGGTGGCGACATCGAAAGCGTAGCCTTCGCGTTCGGCCCATTGCACGAAATGCCGTTCGTAGCTGGCCCAGCCTGCCGAGGCGTACTTCTTCGAATAGCCATACGCGTACGCCCATTCCATATACGGATAGCGCACCATGTCGCCCGGTTTCGGCGGGATTTCCGGCAGGGTGCGCGGCGCGCCCTGCGGCAGTTTGCAGAAACCGCGCGTCCAGGGCCGTTGGGTCGACAGTTTGGGCGAAAACCGGTCGCCCGTCGGCCCGGCGATGCCGTCATAGGCGTTCGACCCGCCCCAGCAATTGTAGGCGAGCCAGGTGCCGGTGGCGCACAGCAGCAGGATCGGCGCGGGCTTGAGACGGGGGGAACGCCGAACGATGATAATGTGATGTTCTTCCACCCGCTCAGCCCCGCGATGCCCGATGAGCGTGATCAGATACCCGCCGGATTTCCAGTCCGCCGGCACGATGAAGGATTGCGCCACCGGCCAGGCGCAGCCGTTGACTGAACAGTCGCGCGGTGTTTCGTGGCTGGCGCCGGGCAGATCGCACACGGTCATCACGGGATCGAAGGAGGCGCCGTCGCGGGCGATCTCCATGTCCCAGCGTTCAGCCGTGGTGCTGACATGCAGATGAACCGTCTCGCCCGGCTGATAGGAAAACCGGTCGGTATAGGCCCAGATTTCCAGCACCGCCGGGTTGCGAGCCGGGCCGATATAGTAGTTGTCGAGGATGTGCCGCGCCTTGCGCAGGGTGCGCGGCGTCGGCTCGGCAAGCGGCTGGGCCGCGTCCGCAAGGCCGTGAAGATCCTGTGTCATTGTCGTTTTCACCCCCTGTTTCAGGCGTTTGCCGGGCCGTGACGGAAATCACTGACTCGCGGCGGAAATGAGCGTATGATGGGCATCATGGTTGATTCAACACTTCAAACGGCGGTCTCGGCATTGCGCGCGGCGACGGTGCGCGTCAACACGACGGCGAACAACATCGCCAAAGCCCGTAGCGTCGGGCGTCCGGGCGCAACCGACCCGGCAGAACAGGCATTCCAGCCGCAGGATGTGACGCAATCGTCGCTGGCGACCGGCGGCACGGTGGCCCGCACGACGGACCGCAGCCCCGGCACGTCGCCGGCCTTCGACCCGAACAACACGCTGGCCAATGCGCAGGGATTCGTCGATGCGCCGAATGTCGATCTGGGCAGCGAACTGGTCGATCTGAAAGCCGCGGAAATCGGCTTCAAGGCTGCCGCCGCGCTGATCCGCGCCGAAGACGAACGCAAGGACGCCCTGCTGGACATCAAGTCCTGATCCCTGCTTTTTCCGGCATATCGCCGGTTTCCCAACCGCCCGCACCGTCGTAGGCTGCCTGCAATCAATTGCGGGAGCAACACACATGAATCTGGCGGACTATGCGTCGATGGACGGTCTGGGCCTTGCGGCTCTGGTAAAGAAAGGCGAGGTTTCGCCGCGCGAACTGGCGCTGGCCGCACGGGCGGCGATGGAGGCCGTCGACGGCCAGGTGAAGGCCGTGGTCGAAACCTATCCCGACCGGATCGAGGATCTTGATGAAGCCAGCCTCGGCGACGGGCCGTTTCGCGGCGTGCCGTTTCTGATCAAGGACTTTCTCGGCCACGAGAAAGGCCGCAAGACCGAATTCGGCTCGCGGCTGTGCAAAGGCTATGTCGCCGATGTGACGTCGAATTTCTGCGCGGCGGTCAAGGCCGCCGGTTGCAATATTCTCGGCCGCTCGAACACGCCGGAATATTCCATCACCTGCACCGCCGAAAACGTGCTGTACGGCAACACCTCCACCCCGTGGAAGCTCGGCCATTGCGCCGGCGGGTCGACGGGCGGCGGCGCGGCGGCGGTGGCGGCGGGCATCGTGCCGGTGGCGCACGGGTCGGATATCGCCGGATCGATCCGCATTCCCGCTGCCTGGAGCGGCGGCGTCGGCCTGAAACCGTCGCGTGGCATGGTCTCGTCCGGTCCGGTGCTGGACGAATGGGGGTTCGGCCTGTCGATGAACTTCGTGCAGACCAAGACGATGCGCGACACGGCGGCGATGATGGACTGCATCGCCGTGCCGTTTCCCGGCGATCCGTTCGTCGTGCAGCGGCCCGACCGGTCGTTCGCGGATTTCCTGCAAGCCCCGTTGCCCGCGCTGAAGATCGGTGTCTCGACAAAACCACTGATGGCCGATGCACCGATTGATCCGGAAACCGTCGCGGCGGTGGAGGCGACGGCGCAGGTTCTGGAAGGCATGGGCCATGCGGTCGAACCGGTCAGCTTCCCGTTCGATCATGAAGAAGCCGTGCACGCCATGGCGTCGCACTGGTTTTTCGACTTTTCCCGCAAGCTGGATGCGCTGGGTGCGGCAACCGGGCGGAAGCCGGGGCCGGACACGCTGGAGCCGGTGACCCTGAAATTCTACGAAATGTCCCGCGACATGGACCCGTATGCGTTTTTCGATGCGATGGACTGGCTGAACAAGGCGCGCCGCGTTACGGGCGATTTCTTCCGGCAATACGATGTCATGCTCAGCCCGACCTGCGCCCTGCCGTCGCCACCGCATGGCGAATACGGGCTCAGCATCGACGGATCGAAAACGCCGATCGACTACATGCTGCACTGGTCGAAGGCGACGCAATACTGCTTTCCGTACAATGTCGCCGGTGCGCCGGCCCTGTCGCTGCCGCTGGCGCTGCATTCGACCGGCCTGCCGATCGGCGTTCAGGTCGGCACGGCGCCGCAGAAGGATCACCTGCTGATCGGTCTGGGAGCGGCGCTGGAACAGGCCATGCCGTGGGCGGAGAGGGTGCCGCCGCTGCACGCGTCGCGGGCGGCCTGAGAACCGCCGGTCAGAGCCGGGGGTTCTGTTCGTCGTTGTGGGAATAGAAGGGCTCGGCGTCGTCCAGCGAAGTCCTGTCCATGTCGCGCTGATAGACCGACATCAGATAGGGTTCCTTGCCGGACCGGCGAACCGGCAGATCGACATAGGTGATATTGATGAATTCGCGGCCGATCGCGGCCAGTCTTCCGCCGGCGATGCCGATCGCCTTTCGCTCCACGATCGCCTTTACATACGGTTTCTCGACGGTATCCCAATGCGCCGGGATTGTTTCACCCTCCATGGATTTACCGGTGTAGTCCGTGCCCCACAGATCGACCAGGCCGGTACCCCAGAGCAGAAAAATCATTTCTGAATAGTCGGGTTTGATCTCGCCCAGGGAAATGTTGCCGTACCAGCCGGCGAAGTCCCTGAATTCAAAATCCGTCCAGTCCGGCAGCACGTCGCCGTCGAACTTCGACAGCCACAATCTGACGATCGGCGCAAACACACCGAACACGTCGGCATCCGCATTCCGGTCGTAAACCCGGTAGAACCAATCGTGTTCCTGCATTCCTTGCCCGCCGAAAGCCGTTTGAACCATTATACTGTTTCTGTAATGCCTTTATAGGTTGAATACCCTGATACCGCAAAGATTAATTTGTGCGGTATTATGGATTATTTGTACGCCGAAATAGGCGCTAAACGATCAGGAAGGGAAAACCGTGTCGAACAAACAAACGGACGATTACGACGGCGGCTGCGCCTGTGGAGCGGTGCGATACCGCGTGACGGTAAAGCCGATGTTCGTGAACTGCTGTCATTGCCGCTGGTGTCAGCGGGAATCGGGGTCGGCTTTCGCCCTCAATGCCATGGTCGAAACCAGCCGGGTCGTGCTGCTGAAAGGCAAGCCTGACATGGTCAAGGCGCCGTCGGAGAGCGGCGCGGGCCAGGTGTTCGCCCGCTGCCCGGATTGCCGGGTCGCGCTGTGGAGCCATTACCGAAGCGCCGGCGACAAGGTCGCCTTCATCCGGGTCGGCAGTCTGGACGAGCCGGACCGGATGCCGCCCGACGCGCATATCTACATCGAATCGAAACAGCCGTGGCTGAATATTTCAGACGGGCTGCCCGTCTTTGAAAGATATTACGACCGCAGCACGACATGGCCGGCGGAAAGCGTGGCGCGTCGGCAGGCGGCGATCGAGAGCTAACCCTCCGAAAGAATCCGGCAGAAGCGGGCTATTTCATCCTCCGTGTTGTAGTAATGAACCGAGGCCCGCGATACCGACGCGAGGCCGCGCGCCCCGAAATCCAGCCGGGCTGACGTTTGGTTCGACGTCGAGATATTGATGGCGGATGTGGCCAGCCGCGCCGCGACGGCGGCGGGGTCTTCGCCGTCTTTGGTGAACGTCACCAGCCCGGCCTTGCGACGACCCAGATCGCGAACCGTAACGCCGCTGATGTCCGCCAGCGCCGCCCGCAGGGTCTCTGCCAGTGCGGAGACCCGGGCTTCGATATTCTTCATGCCGATGGCAAGCGCATAGTCTACCGCCGCCGCCAGCCCGACCCGGCCGGCGACATAGCTTTCCCAGTTTTCGAAGCGCCGCGCGCCGTCGGCAAGCTCGAACGTGTCCGGCCCGGTCCAGGTCGCGGCCTGAAGATCGATAAAAGGCGGGTCCAGCGTGTCGATAATGTCGTTCGAGACATACAGGAAACCGGTGCCGCGCGGCCCGCGCAGAAACTTCCGGCCGGTGCCGGACAGCAGATGGCAGCCGATTTTCCGCACGTCGAGGTCGATCTGCCCGACCGACTGGCAAGCGTCCAACAGGTAGATCAGGCCGTTTTCGCGGGCGAACGCGCCGACCGCCTCTGCCGGGTTCACCAAACCGCCCTGGGTCGGCACATGGGTGATGGCGACCAGCTTCGTGCGCGGCGTCACCAGGCCGGGCAGGGCGGCGACATCGACTTGTCCGGTTGAATCGGACGGCGCGAGGTCGATTTCGATACCGCGCCGCCGGGCGAGCTGCAGAAAAGCCAGATAGTTGGAAACATATTCGGACGCATGGGTGATGACCCGGTCACCGGGTTGCAGCGGCAGCGAATAGAACGCCATATCCCAGGCGCGGGTGGCGTTTTCGATATAGGCGATTTCCGACGCGTCGGCCCCCAGCAGCGCCGCAAAGGCGTCGTAGAAACGCTGCAGGGCCGGGGCGGCCTGCGCCGCCGCCTCGTACCCGCCGATAGCGCGTTCCAGCGACAGGTGGCCGGTCACCGCGTCGAACACCGGGTCGGGCATCAGCGACGCGCCGGCATTGTTGAAATGCAGCCGCGTTTCGCAGGCCGGGGTTTCTGCCCGCAGGCGTTTTACCTGTTGTTCGTCGATCATCGTATCCCCCTGCAAATGCTTCTTTTCTTGACTTACAGGGCGAAAAGCCCCATGTCACGTTCACGGCGAGCGAAACCGCGCGCCCCTGTTATCTCGCGATGGCGCGATGCTTCCGGAAAACCGGATGCCATGTCCCGGGAATAATAATCAAAAAATCAATCCCGCACCGGCCGCGCCCGGTTCTGGACGACCGACCGGAAGACGGTTGCGCCGAGGGCGCTGCCGTGTGTTCCGGCGTATAAGGAATACGACTTGACGAATATGACTTTCGCGGCTCTCGGCCTGGCCGACCCGCTGCAACGCGCGCTTGAAAAGCGTAACCATACAACCCCGACGCCAATTCAGGCGCAGTCCATTCCGGCCCTGCTGGAAGGCCGCGACATGCTGGGCATCGCCCAGACCGGCACCGGCAAGACCGGCGCTTTCGCGCTGCCGATCCTGCACAAGCTGTTCACCGACTGGGACAACAAGCGCGGCCCGCGCCGCACCCGGGCGCTGATACTGGCGCCGACCCGCGAACTGGCTGTCCAGATCAGCGACGAATTCCGCGCCTATGGCGCGAACCTGCCGATCCGCACCGCCTGTATTTTCGGCGGTGTCGGGCGCAAGCCGCAGGTCGATTCGCTGCATCGCGGCGTCGATGTCATCGTCGCCACGCCGGGCCGTCTGCTCGACGTGATGAACGATGCGAAAGGCAAGCTCGACGGGGTCGAGTTTCTGGTTCTCGACGAAGCTGACCGCATGCTCGACATGGGCTTCGTGAAGGATGTGAAGAAAATCATCGCTGCCCTGCCGCAGCAGCGCCAGTCGCTGCTGTTCTCGGCCACCATGCCGAAGGATATCATCGCCCTGTCGCGGGAAATCCTGATCGACCCGGTGAAAGTCGAAGTGACGCCGGAAGTCGTGACCGTCGACAAGATCGACCAGACCGTCCGGCATGTTCAGACAGACGCCAAGGCCAATCTGCTGACCAAGCTGCTGGAGGATGAGGACATGTCCCGGGTGATCGTTTTCACCCGCACCAAACACCGGGCGAACCGGGTCTCCGACCATCTGGAAAAGGCCGGCATTTCCGCCGACGCGATTCACGGCAACAAATCGCAGGCGGCGCGTCAAATCGCCTTGAAGAAGTTCCGTGAAGGCCGCGCCCGCGTGCTGGTAGCAACGGATATCGCCGCCCGCGGCATCGATGTCGACGCGGTCAGCCATGTCATAAATTTCGAACTGCCGAACGAACCGGAAAGCTATGTTCATCGCATCGGCCGCACCGCGCGCGCCGGCGCGTCGGGCCAGGCGATTTCGCTCTGCGACGCCTCTGAACAGGGTTATCTGAAAGCGATCGAGAAGCTGACGGGCGTGACGGTCACCGTGGTGGGCGATCCCCCCGGACCGGCGGCGCCCCCGCCGCAGCTCGGCAACCGGGGCCAGTCTCGCGGCGGCCAGAACCGGTCGAACAATAACGGCCCGGCGAAGCAGAAGCCGGCCGGGTCGCGCGGTCCGAAGCGGCGTAACCGCCGGGGATCGAACAAGCAAGCGGCGTAAAGCGATTCGCGACTAATCTGAATCGACTGACTTTCAAGGGATCGGGGGGCGGTGGTATGACAGGGTCATGACCACTGCCCCTCTTTCCGTTTACAGGGCGGCCGCGCTGGCCCGGCTGGCCCGGTTGTTCGGCAAAAACAGCGATCCCTATGCCCCGCTGCCGGCCGGAACGGCGCTCAGCCCGTCACTCGGCGCGCAGGCGGCCATGGCCGCCGCGCCGCGCGCACTGGCTTTCGACGGCGATCCCGCCATCGATCCCGCCGGCTGGCAGAACCGGGCTCGGGCGAAACTGGCTGACCTGGCCGGGTATCGGACGCATCGGCAACCGCCCTCCGTTACAACCGAAAGGCCGGAACGGCCGCTCGGCGGCGGTCTGGTGAAACGCAGCTTTTATTTGCGCATCCGGGACGAGACCGACCTGCCCGTGCATCTGATTTACAAGTCGGGGCTTTCATCGCCCGCGCCGGTTTTTCTGCATCTGGCCGGGTCGACATCCGGCGTGCATCTCGCCTGGGGCGAAACACGCGTGCCGATTGACCATCAGCGGCTTTCGCTGGGCGCGGACATGGCACGGCAGGCGGCGGAACAGGGCTATCTGGGCGTCGCCATCGAACAGGCCGGCTATGGCGAACGCGGCGAACGGCATCTCGCGAAATGCTCGAAGAACCGGACCATCGATCTGGCCAACCATCTGCTGCTGCTCGGCCGAACGCTGACCGGCGACGGCGCGACGGATGTGTCCTCCGCCATTGACTGGCTGCTCGGCGACGCCTGTCCCGTCGCCGCCGACCGGGACCGGATTTTCCTGTTCGGGCATTCCGCCGGCGGCACACTGGCGCAGTTTGCGGCGGCGCTAGATACCCGAATCGGCGGCGTGCTCGCCAGCGGGTCTGTCGGCCCGATCCGCGAAACGCTCGGCGGCCGGGGGGCGGGCGGCGGCGACGGCATTGTGCCCGGCATTCTGAACTGGTTCGAAACCCAGGACCTTATCGCGCTGGTCGCACCGCGCGTTTTTGTCGGCCTCAGCGGGACCCGGGACCATATCTTTCCCTATAGCGGCGTCGAAAAGGCCGTTGAGGCGGCCCGGCCGTTCTACAGAAAACTGGGGGCTGACGCCGCCGTGCAGGCGGTCGCCGTCGACGGGCCGCATCAGTACTACGCCGCCGCAAGCTGGGCGGCGTGGCGCGCCCATATCCGGCCGGACCAGGACTGACCCGGCGCGGCCATATTCCGGATGCCTGTTGATCTGCGTCCGATAGCATCGTCTTATACAGTCGAAACGGGGCGGGGCGCGTATCGGGCGCACCGTCTTCGTGTGACAGCGACGGGATTACCGGACAAACGACGGGACATTAGGGCAGTGCCACCAGAGGAACATCGGATTTCCGGTACCGTAACAATCATGGCCGGTATGCTGATGCTGGCTGTCGCCGCCGGCTGCGCAACCGATACGGCCGGCACCGCCGCGTCGGACGTTCCGCCGCCTGCGGCGGTCGAACAGGAGACGGAATCCGCGGCCGCAAATGCGCAGGCCGAGGAGCCGACCGAAGCGGAGGTGATGGACGAACGCTACCGGACCGCCCTGGCGCTGCAACAGGCCGGGAAACCGGCCGACGCCCTGGTCGTTTTTCGCAGTCTGGCGGAGGCCGGCCATGCCGAATCCGCTTTCGACTACGCCAGGGCGCTGGATACCGGCGAGGGCGTTCCGCGCGACAGGGATCTGGCGCAGGTCTGGTACGTCAAAGCGGCCAATCTCGGCTCGCCGCGCGCCTATTTCCTGCAGGGTCTGAGCTATGCCAATGGCGCGGGCGTCGAGCAGGATATGGAAAAGGCGGCGCAGGCCTTCACCGAAGCGGCCCGGCGCGGCCATGCCGAAGCGCAGATGCGGCTGGGCCGGGCCTATGCGAACGGCGAGGGCGTCGACCGCGATGTGCTGTGGGCGATGCGCTGGTATGACCGGGCGGCGGTGCAGGGCAACGCCGATGCCCAGTTCGCCTATGCGGTGCAACTGGCGTCCGGCGAAAACATCCCGCTCGATCTGCCGCTGGCGGCGGCCCTGATGGAAGAGGCGGACCGCAACGGCCATGCCCTTGCCGGTCAGATCCTGCCGAAAATCCAGAGCAGGCTTACCCCGGAACAGCAGGAACAGGCGGCGGGTTTGCTGGCCGATCTGTCCAACGCCGGCCCGCCCGGCATCCAGGACCGTCCGACCGTGCGGTACGTGCAGAAGGCTTTGGGACTGCTGGGCATCGATGTCGGCGCCATCGACGGCTGGATGGGCGAGAACACGCGCGCCGGCATCAGGATTTTTCAGGAGCAGATCGGTTTGACGCCGGACGGCGCGGTGACCGACGATCTGCTGGACCGCCTGCGCGGCGCGCTGAAGGCCTGACCGGAACCGCGCCAGGGCCGGTTCAGGGGGCGAGCCGCCCGATGGGGATGATTTCCTTCGATTCCGGCGTCCACGGCGCGCCGTACCAGTCGCCCAGCCAGGTATCGACCGTCATGCCGGCCTGCCGGATCAGCCGGTCGATGGCGTCCCTGTCGCTGAACCGGATTTTCGATTCCGCCGAAAGATGCTGGCCGGACCGTTCGATGCGGTAGTGGGTTTCGTAGGTGACGACGCCGGAGCGTTCGTCCCTGTCGACATCGGTCCATGCCTCGGTCGGGCCATGAACGGGATGGTCGACCGACCAGCCGGAAACGTCCTTTGCCCAGGTTTTCCATTCCTCGCAGGCCGGGTTGCGGCTGTCGAAGACGAACCGTCCGTCCGGCGCCAGATGCCCCGCGATTGTCTGCAGGACCGCCGCCTGATCCTCTTCGGTCAGGAAAACCTGGAAGGCGTGCCCGGTGAGGACGATCAGGCCGAACGTCTTGCCCAGACGGACGGTCCGCGCATCCTCCTGCAGCCAGGTCACGTATTTGCCGCCGGGGCGCGACCGGGCGATGTCCAGCATCGCCGCCGCCGGATCGACGCCGAAACAGTCCATTTCCGGAATCCGATGCATCAGATTGGCACAGAACCGGCCGGTGCCGCAGCCGAGATCGAGCACAGATGCCGCATCCTTCGCCAGGCCGGCGCAGTATTCGTGGTCGTTGCCCCAGTCGTTGTCGATATCGTAAAAATCGACAAGGCTAGGATCGGTATAAAGCCTGTCCGCTGCATTCTGTTGCAAGTGGCACCCTCTGATCTATGATTATTGTTGCCTAAGAAATGCGAGCAACTCTCAATTAAAACCCGACGGAGATATGACTGCAATGACGAAACCGACGCGACTGCTGCCAAATGGCGACCCGGCAAAAGGCATGGGTCCTTCCACAATGACCGATAAATCGGCCTTCACGACAGGCGACACGACGGAACTCAACCACACGTTCTTCGCAACCGGCGATGAATCGATCCTGTCCGGCGTCTGGGAATGCGCGCCGTGCCGCGAGGAAATCGCCGCCTATCCCGTGCATGAAATGATGACGGTGATTTCCGGATCGGTCACCCTGACGGATGCCGACGGCAAGGCGGAAACCTTCACCGCCGGCGACACGTTTTTCGTGCCGAAGGGCACGCCGTGCACATGGGAAATTACCGAAACCCTGCGCAAGTTCTACATGATCGCGGCATAGGGGGAACCGGGGCGTAACGCTGTGCGGTTTCGCGCGGTTGCCCCGTTCGCTTGCCCTGTGCCATGCTTTTCCGCCGCCATCTGGCGGCCCCGGTAACATGACCACAACATGATTTAAACAGGAGATTTCCATGGGCGCTTCAAGCGGTTCACTTCATGCCCCCCGCGAACGGCTGAAAAAGAAAACTATTCATATGCACCACGCCATCGTTTCCCTGATGGAGGAACTGGAAGCCGTCGACTGGTACTGCCAGCGCGCCGACGATTGCGAGGACGAGGCGCTGAAGGACATTCTGCTGCATAACATGCGCGAGGAAATGGAACACGCGGCGATGGTGCTGGAATGGATCCGCCGCAACAATCCGGACTTCGAAGGTTTCCTGAAGGAGTTCCTGTTTACCGACAAGGACATCGCCCATCACTGACCGGTTCGGGACGTAACGCCCGCTCTTCCGAAGATACGTGACCGAATTGCTGCATTGCCCTATGAATCGTCACACAGGGGCGTTAAAAGGGATGTCGAGAAATCGGCGTATCCGCCAATCGCGTTTCCGCCCGTAAAAGTGACAGGTTCGAGGAGAGCAACCCATGACCATGACCGGTCAAGACACATTGAAAACCCGCCGCACCCTCAAGGTCGGCGCCAAGGAATACGACTACTATTCGCTAAAGGCTGCCGAAGACACGCTGGGGGATGTTTCAACCCTGCCGTATTCCCTGAAAGTGCTGCTGGAAAACCTGCTGCGTTTCGAAGACGGGCGAACGGTTTCGGTCGACGATATCAAGGCGATGGGACAGTGGCTGAAGGATCGCCGCTCGGACCGCGAAATCGCCTACCGCCCGGCCCGCGTGCTGATGCAGGACTTCACCGGCGTCCCCGCCGTTGTCGATCTGGCCGCGATGCGCGCCGCGATGGTGGAAATGGGCGGCGACCCGCAGAAGATCAACCCGCTGTCGCCGGTCGATCTGGTGATCGACCATTCCGTGATGGTCGATTTCTTCGGTGGCAAGGATTCGTTCCAGAAAAACGTCGATCTGGAATTTGAACGCAACGGCGAGCGCTATGAATTCCTGCGCTGGGGCCAGGGCGCATTCGACAATTTCCGCGTGGTGCCCCCCGGCACCGGCATCTGCCACCAGGTGAATGTGGAATATCTGGCCCGCACGGTGTTCTCGTCTGAAGAACGCAACGACAGCGGCCGCACCATCGCCTATCCCGACACCTGCGTCGGCACCGACAGCCATACGACCATGGTCAACGGCCTCGGCGTTCTCGGCTGGGGCGTCGGCGGCATCGAGGCGGAAGCGGCGATGCTGGGCCAGCCCGTATCGATGCTGATTCCGGAAGTCGTCGGTTTCAAGCTGACGGGCAAGATGAAGGAAGGCAACACGGCGACCGATCTGGTGCTGACGGTAACCCAGATGCTGCGCGCCAAGGGCGTCGTCGGCAAGTTCGTTGAATTCTACGGGCCGGGTCTGGACAACATGACGCTGGCGGACCGCGCGACCATCGCCAACATGGCGCCGGAATACGGTGCGACCTGCGGCATCTTCCCGGTCGACGAGGAAACCGTGCGTTATCTGGAAT
Organism: Alphaproteobacteria bacterium; assembly: GCA_040222995.1. GTDB lineage: Bacteria > Pseudomonadota > Alphaproteobacteria > UBA8366 > Aestuariispiraceae > JAVKBW01. The sequence continues at coordinate 166,778 of JAVKBW010000046.1, forward strand.
TCACCGGCCGCGATGCCGATACGATCGGTCTGGTGCGCGAATACGCCAAGGCGCAGGGCATGTGGCGCGACGCCAACAGCCCGGAACCGGTCTTCACTGACAGCCTGTCGCTGGATCTCGGCGATGTCGAACCGTCGCTGGCCGGGCCGAAACGCCCGCAGGACCGGGTCGCCCTGTCGGCGATGCCGGAAAGCATCGCCACCGTGTTCAAGGAACGCGGCCATTCCGATGCGTCGGTTCCCGTCGAAGGCGCGGATTACGACCTCGAAGACGGCGCGGTGGTGATCGCGGCGATCACGAGCTGCACCAACACCTCTAACCCGTCGGTGCTGATCGCCGCCGGTCTGGTGGCGAAGAAAGCCCACGAACTGGGCCTGACGGTGAAGCCGTGGGTGAAAACCTCGCTGGCGCCTGGTTCGCAGGTGGTGACCGACTATCTCGACAAGGCCGGCCTGACCGAACATCTCGATGCGCTCGGCTTCGATCTGGTCGGTTACGGCTGTACCACCTGTATCGGCAATTCGGGACCGCTGCCCCCGCCGATCGCCAAGGCCATCGACGATGGCGATCTGGTGACCGCCGCTGTGCTGTCGGGCAACCGCAACTTCGAAGGCCGGGTCAGCCCGCAGACGCGCGGCAACTATCTGGCCTCGCCGCCGCTGGTGGTCGCCTATGCCCTGGCCGGCAACACCAAGATCAACCTGTATGACGACCCGATCGGGCAGGACAGGGACGGCAACGACGTCTATATGCGCGATATCTGGCCGTCGAACCATGAAGTGCATGACGTGATGATGGGCGCGCTGACGCCGGAAATGTTCCGCAGCCGGTATTCGAACGTGTTCGAAGGTCCGCGGGAATGGCAGCAGATCGCCACGGCGGAAGGGGAAACCTATTCCTGGAACCCGTCCTCGACCTATGTCCAGCATCCGCCGTTCTTCCAGAACATGCCGAAGGAAGCCGGCGGGTTCGAGGAAGTGACGGGCGCGCGGCCACTGCTGATTCTGGCCGATTCCATCACCACCGACCACATCTCGCCGGCCGGCTCGTTCAAGGCCGATACGCCGGCGGGCCAGTTCCTGACGGAACGCCAGGTCAGCCCGAAGGACTTCAACTCCTACGGCTCGCGACGCGGCAACCACGACATCATGATGCGCGGCACCTTCGCCAATATCCGCATCAAGAACGAAATGGTGCCGGGCGTGGAAGGTGGCTTTACCAAGCATCAGCCGTCGGGCGAACAGATGCCGGTCTATGACGCCGCCATGAAGTATGAGGCGGAAGGCGTACCGCTGGTCGTCTTCGGCGGCAAGGAATACGGCACCGGGTCGTCGCGCGACTGGGCGGCGAAAGGCACGCGTCTGCTGGGCGTGAAGGCGGTTATCGTCGAAAGCTTCGAACGCATCCACCGGTCGAATCTGGTCGGCATGGGCGTTCTGCCGCTGCAGTTCAAGGAAGGCGTCAACCGCCAGACCCTGAAACTGGACGGCACGGAAACCTTCGACATCACCGGCTTCGCCGGCGGCATCAAGCCGCGGATGGATATCGCATTGACCATCCATCGGGCCGACGGCAGCAGCGAAACGGTCGATCTGCTGTGCCGAATCGATACCGAGGACGAGGTCGAGTACTACCGTCACGGCGGCATTCTGCAGTATGTGCTGCGGAACATCGCAGCGGCGGCGTAAGCTTCAACCGCGGTTGAAATTCGCAACGGAAAAAGGCGGGGCAACCCGTCTTTTTTCTTTTACGGTGTTGCGATGAACGGGACCGGCCTCGCGAAAGTTTCACCGCAACGTGATTCGTAGTTGAGGCGAGAGGGACATAGTCTTTGCCGCATGATGAAAATCGACGCGCTCACAACCCTGCTGGGATCGGCTTTTGTCGCCGTCGGCCTTTCCGGGCCGGTCATGGCGGACGACGCCTCGTCCCCGGTGGTGGTGGAACTGTTTACCAGCCAGGGCTGTTCGTCGTGCCCGCCGGCCGAGACGTTTCTGGGCGAACTTGTCGACCGTGACGGCGTGGTGGCGCTGGAATACCATATCGACTACTGGGACTATATCGGCTGGGAAGACCCCTATGCCGAACCGGTTTTCACCGACCGCCAGCGCCGGTACGCCGTGCAGCTCGGCTCCCGCTATGTCTATACCCCTCAGATGGTGATCAACGGCACGGCGCATGAGGTCGGGTCGGACCGCTCGGCGATCCTGGCGCTGATCGACCAGTCGCGCCGGCTGCAGCACGACAATCCGGTAATCGAAATCGCGCCGATGGCCGAAGGATCGAAAACCGTCGACCTGTCGATCTCCGGTCCCGAACCGGCCGTGCCGCACGATATCGTGATGGTGACCTACGATGCGACCCACAGAACGGAAGTCAAACGCGGCGAGAACCGCGGCATGGTGCTTGAAAACCGCAATGTCGTGCGCGCGCTCGCCAAGATCGGCGAATGGCGCGGCGGCAGCATGAAGAAATCCGTCGATGTCAGCGGCATGGCGGGAGACGGCGGCTGCGCGGTGCTGATACAGCAGCCGGACAGCGGACCGATTCTGGCGGCGGCGAAGGCCGCGTACTAGGTCGTAAACTCTCTTCGTTTATGAGTCTACGACCTGGCGCTTCCGCCGCCTGACCGAACTTTACAGCATATCCGGAAAAAACCCGATGCCCGATCGCCATCCTGTCGGGCGCAATCGCCTCTGTCGAAAGTGAAAAGCCCGGCATGATGCCGGGCTTTGATCGTCGGACTGTCAGCGCCTCAGAAAAGGCTCGGCCGAATGGCGGCTTTAACCTCTGCCCGGGTGACGCCGATATCCTTGAGCAGATAATCCGGCAGGTCGAGAACATGCCGATAATCGCGCCTGTTTTGCAGATAGGTGCGGATGCTGCGGATCAGAGTCTGCGCTGTCGCTGCGAACGTACCGAACGTTTGCGCAGCGGTAAGCGCACGGCCGTTACCGGCCGTCGTGGTATGACTGAAAGACATTTTCGTCTCCTTCAATAAGTTGCGTCGTCCTCGCTTGCGCGAGTGAATGACGGGCAACCCGTTGCAAACCGTAACCCCGGTTTCAAAAACCGGGATCATTCGGTTGGCAGCGGATTGTCCGTGCGATGACTTATGACGACCGCACGTTGTTGTAAGCGTTGTGCGGCCCGTGGTATTAGCGCATGAATTCGCTACAGAACCGTTGTTTTTTATACTCTCGGAGCAATAAGTGGCCCAGGATCTCCAGATTTCGCTGTTGGGCGAGCCTCGCGTTCTCTGGCAGGGAAAGGACGTTCCTTTGCCGGCTTCCCGCAAGGCGCGGGCGCTACTGGCCTTTCTCGCCGCGACCGGACGGCCGCATCGCCGTGAACGCCTGTGCGAATTGCTATGGGACCTGCCCGACGATCCGAAAGCCGCCTTGCGCTGGTCGCTGAGCAAGCTGCGCCGGGTGGTGGATACCGACGGCCGGCCGCGGATCATCGCCGACCGGGAACGGGTTTTCTTCGATACCGAAGATGTGGAGATCGACATTATCGATATCCACGCCGCGTTACGTCAGCAGGAAGCAACGCTGTCCGTCGGAGAGCTGGAAGCGATGGTGAAATCCCTGCAGCAGGTTCTGATGGACGGTCTCGACGGCGCCGGCGACGACGCCTTCGATGCCTGGCTGGTTTCGGAACGCGAGGACGCGTACGCGGCCTATGTCGCGGCCTTGCGGAAACTGGCGACCCATCCCGATATTGCACCAGTGGCGGCGCAGCGTTGGCAGCGCCTGTGGCGCGACGCCGACCCGTCAGGCGCGGACAGCGTGACACGGGAACCGACGGCCGAACCGGTGGAGAATCCCGCCGCCGCACCGCATTCGCCGCCACAGGCCGGCCAGGCGTACCGCAAGACCGAGAACAGATTGCGGGACCGCGCCCTGCGGTCGCAGCGGATCGGTTTCTGCGCGGCGCGCGATGGCACCAAGATCGCCTATGCGACGGTCGGGTCGGGACCGCCGTTGCTGAAGGCGGCCAACTGGCTAAACCATCTCGAATTCGACTGGGCCAGCCCGATCTGGGGCCGAAGTTTCGCCGTTCTGGCCCGCCACCGCACGTTCATCCGCTATGACGAACGCGGCTGCGGCCTGTCGGACTGGGATGTCGGCGATCTGAGTTTCGATACCTTTGTCGAAGACCTCGAGGCGGTCGCCGACAAGCTGGAGCTGGACCGGTTTCCGCTGCTGGGGATTTCGCAGGGCTGCGCGGTTTCTATCGAATACGCCGTGCGGCACCCCGAACGTGTTTCCGGCCTTGTGCTGGTCAGCGGCTATGCGGCGGGCTGGCGGCATCTGGCCAGTCCGGAAGAACAGGCGCGGCGCGAGGCGGTTCTTACCCTGACCGAAGTCGGCTGGGGCACCGACAACCCGGCCTACCGGCACATTTTCACCCGGACCTTCATGCCGGATGCCAGCCCCGGCGACCTCGCCTGGTTCGACGAATTCCAGCGCCAGTCCACGTCACCGAAAAACGCGGCGCGGTTTCAGGACGCTTTCGGCTATATCGATGTTCGCGACAGGCTGTCGATGGTCAGTGTACCTACCATTGTACTGCATTCTCGGCACGACCAGCGAATTCCGCTGGAGCTGGGCCGGGCCATGGCGGCCGGCATTCCGGATGCGCATTTCGTGCCGCTCGACAGCCGAAACCATATTCTGGTCGATACCGAACCGGCTCTGCAGGTCTGCCTGAAGACAATCGGGCGGTTCTTTGCCGAAAAGGGCATTTAGGCGGTTGCTGCGATATATCGGCAATCAGGAGGGAAGCAGGATGACGGGTGTGAAGGACAGGGTGGCGCTGGTGACCGGCGCGGGCAGCGCCGGCGGCATCGGTTTCGCGACGGCGCGGCTATTGCTGGCGGCGGGCGCGAAGGTTGCCATCACGTCCACCACCGACCGGATTTTCGATCGTCTGGGCGAGCTGGGCGGCGATGCCGCCACAACTTTCGCCCAACCTGCCGATCTGACCGATACCGATCAGGTGACGGCTTTGTGCGCGGCGGTTGAACCGGCGCTTGGGCCGATTGATATCGTGGTCAATAATGCCGGCATGGTGCAGGTCGGCCGTGACGAACCGTCGACAGAATTGAAGGATACCGGCGATGCAGCGTGGCGCTACGGCATAGACATCAACCTGACCAGTGCGTTTCTGGTCACCCGCGCCGTGCTGCCCGGCATGATCGAACGCAATTACGGGCGCATCGTTCAGATGTCATCGGTCACCGGCCCGGTTGTCGGCATTCCCGGCAGCGGGGTTTACGCGGCTGCCAAGGCCGGAATGCTGGGCATGACAAGGGCGCTGGCGATCGAGGCCGGTCCGCATAACGTTACGGTCAACAGCATCGGGCCGGGATGGATCCAGACGGACTCCAGCAGCGAGGCTGAAATCACAGCCGGAAAATACACGCCTGCCGGCCGGCCCGGCACGCCGGATGAAATCGGCCATGTCGCGGTGTTTCTTGCCAGCGAGGAAGCCAGTTATCTGACCGGCCAGTTGATCGTTGTCGATGGCGGCAACACGATTCAGGAATACAAGGTGCAGTTACAGGCCAGTTTATCCTGACCTGCTTTTCTTCGGCTTCTTGCGGCGCAAGGGCGCGGAGCCCGGACCATCCTGTCCGCCGTGTGTTGCGGTGGCCCGGACAGATTTGGCCTTGTGGGCTTTTCCCGGTGGTTTCACCTTTGCCCGGTCGCGGTGCTTCTTGCCGTCCGTTGGGGCGGCTGCTGCTGCCGGCGCATCTTCGCGCGGCGTCAGCGTGCCGGGAATGAACGGATCATCGGGTACCTTGCGGTCTTTTTCGGGGCGCGGTTTGCCGGACGGCTTCGGCTTCTTCTTGCCCTGCGGTTTGTCGGGACGACCGCCGGTACTTTTCACGACACGGCCCGGCACATGGTCGAGACGTTTTACAGAAATGTTGTTTTCAAGAACGGGGTCGGGGCCGAGCGCCTTCAGGAAGCGGTCGACGCAGTCCGGTGCCAGTTCGACGAAGGTTTCCTTCGGCTGAATGCGGATCGCGCCGATATCGCGTTTGGTCAGATGACCGGCCCGGCACAGCATCGGCAGAAGCCAGCGCGGCTCCGCCGATTGCTGCCGCCCGACAGACAGGGAAATCCAGACGCCGTTCTTGAAATCGTCGCGTTTCGGTTCCTCGCGCTCCTGCGGAGGTGCGCCCTGCGATGCCGTTTCCCGCAATTCTTCCGGCGCTGCCTGTTTGGCGAAATGCTGGCGGATGAAGGCGGCGGCGACCTGTTCAGCGCTGTGCTGCGCCAACAGTTCCTGCGCGAAAGCGATTTCGGTTTCGTTCAACGGGTCGGTCAGCGACGGATCGGCCATCAGGCGTTCATGGTCGCGCCCCATCACATCCTCGGCGGACGGTGGGCTTTCCCACGCGGCGGTAACGTTCGCGCTGCTCAACAGGCGCATCGTCCGCTTGCGGGCATTATGCGGCACGATCAGCACGCAGACGCCCTTGCGCCCGGCGCGTCCGGTCCGGCCACTGCGATGCAGCAGTGTTTCCTTGTTTCTTGGAATTTCGGCGTGAATCACCAGGTCGAGGTTTGGCAGGTCCAGACCGCGCGCCGCGACATCGGTCGCGATGCAGATCCGGGCGCGGCCGTCGCGCAATGCCTGCAGGGCGTGGGTGCGTTCGTTCTGGCTCAATTCGCCGGACAGGGCGACGACCGAAAAACCCCGGTTGTTGAACCGGCTGGTCATCCGGTTGACGGCGGCGCGGGTGGCGCAGAACACCAGCGCGTTTTTGGCCTCGAAATACCGCAGCACGTTGACGATGGCGTTTTCCTCGTCATGCGGCGCGACGGTCAGCGCCCGGTATTCGATATCGACATGCTGCGACCGGTCGGTCGTGGTGGCGACGCGCACGGCGTTGCGCTGGTACCGCTTCGCCAAAGTCTCGATGGATTTCGGCACGGTGGCGGAAAACATCAGGGTGCGGCGGTCGGCCGGTGCGGAATCCAGAATATGCTCCAGATCGTCACGGAACCCCAGATCGAGCATCTCGTCCGCCTCGTCCAGCACCACGGCCTTCAGGCCGGACGTGTCGAAAGAGCCGCGCTCGATATGGTCGCGCAGCCGGCCCGGCGTGCCGACGACGATATGCGCGCCGTTCTGCAAAGCCCGGCGTTCGTCGCGCATGTCCATGCCGCCGACGCAGGATGCAATCGATGCTCCGGTCAGCTCGTACAGCCATTGCAGTTCGCGTTTGACCTGCAGCGCCAGTTCGCGCGTCGGCGCGACAACAAGGGCCAGCGGCGTTGATGTAACAGGAAAGCGGTCGGCCCCGTCCAGCAGGTCCGGCGCGATGGAAATACCGAAGGCGACGGTCTTGCCGGAGCCGGTCTGGGCGGAAACCAGCGCATCGGCCCCGGAAAGGTCGGGCGCCAGCACCGCCTGCTGAACCGGGGTCAGCGTATCGTAGCCGCGCTTGGTCAGCGCCTGGGCGAGCACCGGGACGATGCCGTCAAAGTCTGTCATTGGTCATCTTTCGGCGGGCCGGCTGCGCGCGGCGGCCCTGCGGCCTGCCGGTCATGCGCCCGCAAAGGCGGTCAAGGGCGTTAAGCGCCCGGATGCCGTCTTGTACGTGGCGCGGAGCGTGGCGTAAAGGGCGGTGCGCGGCGCATCATCGTTATCTTGCTTGCAGTCCGGGATGTTTCGTCCAACACTTTCCGGCACGGAGGATTCGCGCAGTCTGGCCTTCATGCCAGCGCCTTTTGTCACATCGTACAGTCGGGTTTGGTCGGGATGACGGTTTGGAACACCATTCACGAGTTTTCGTTTCAGTACTTCGAACCGTTCGAAGACGCGCCGGAGCTGAAGCCTTTCGCCAGTCTGGTCACGATCTGGCGCTCGAAATTCGACGGCGAGCGATTTCCCAGATGGTCCGATTTCGATTTTACCGATTTTCGCGGCTGGCACAGCCGGCTCGCCATTTACGACATCAACTACGACCCGTTCGACTATGTCGTCAGGCTCTCGGGCGAAGGGTATAACCGGGCCATGGGGCAGAACATGAAGGGCGTGACCCGCGAAGACCTGCTGTCGGTCGCCGTCGAGCGCGAGTATTCAGACATGTTCTTCGAGAAAACCTGTTCCGAAATGCTGATCGCCTACACGCGCGGCGTCAATGTTATCGATCGCCGGCATATGAATGTCGAGTTTCTGGAACTGCCGTTGTCCGACACCGGCCGGCGCGCCACGCAGACAATCGAGGCGTTCGTCGCAACCCGGGCCTAGAGTGTTCGATCCCCACGCGGGCGAAGTTTACGCCTTCGCGGCGGTGACGATGATCTCCACCGTGTAGCCCGGCGCGGCCAGCTTGGCCTCGCCGCAGGCGCGGGCGGGTGCATGACCGGGGGCGACCCAGGCATCCCAGACACCGTTCATTTCCGCGAAATCGGCCATATCGGCCAGCCAGATGACGGCCTGCAGAATGCGGGTCTTGTCGCTGCCGGCCTCGGCCAGCAGGGCGTCGATCTTGTCGAGACAGGATTTCGTCTGGTCGGCGACGCTATCGCCTTCCGTGCCGACCTGTCCGGCCAGATAGATCGTGTCGCCGTGGACGACGCACTGGCTCATCCGGGCGTTGGTGTGGCTGCGGGTAATGTCGGACATCGGGCGGTCTCCTGTTCTGGGCTGTCGGGGTTTCGACGGGCACTCTAGGCGCGCCGCCGGTTTTCGCCAAGCCTGCAATCCGCCTGATGCGCCCGGTTTGCCGATTCCTTCGCGCCTTCCTGCAACCATTGCCGCCGTTGCGCGTTTAACAGATGAACGCAATGGAGGGTAAGAATGCCAGACACTGAAAAGAAAGCCGCCAGCAAGAAGAAGGCGGCCGCTAACACCGCATTGCTGGATCAGGTTGTCGAGGCGATGGGCTCGACCCTGTTCGCCTCGACCCTCAGATTCCGAACAGCGGCTGCACCAGCCGCGCTGCGAGGCTGCGGAAGCGAAGCGGCGCGTCGGTTACGGCAAGGCAGATGCATTCGGCATCACGCGTCGCGACCGGCTGATGTTCAACCGTTTCATCCGCCACTTCTAGATCGCCCGGTCCGAACCAGCCGGTGTGGTCCTCGAACGCACCCTTCAGCACCACCGTCAGCTCCAGGCCGCGATGGGTGTGTTCGGGCACGCGAACGCCGGGCGCGATGCGCAGCAGGCGCGCCGTCACGCCGGGCTCGGAAACCGGAATCAAAACCTGTTGAGCGCCGGGGCCCAGGCGACGCCAGGGCAGATCATCGACATCGCCGCCCGCATATCGCCGCAACGCCGCCGGAAGAACGGGCGCGTGGCCGGGTTTCACCGATGCCTGACCGGCGCTTTCTAGGGCCGGGGCGGTATCGATGGCCTGCATCACCGCGTCGAACGAAAAGTCCGTCCGTCCGGGGGCCGGGTCGGGCGGCGCTTCCTGCTCCAGAAGCGCGCCGCCGATGGCCTCCATTCCTTCGACATGCCGCCGGCAGACCGGGCAGAATGTCAGATGGGCCGCGATCGCCAGGCTCCATGCTTCATGCAGGCTGCCCGTCGCATAATCGAACAGCAGTTCGTCATGGGGATGATGGTGTATATTCATTCGTCTTCTCCGAGGTCCGCCCGCAGCCGCTTGAACGCAAGACGGATGCGTGACTTGACCGTGCCGAGCGGGATATCGAGCTGTTCGGCGATTCGGCCATGCGGCTTGTCTTCAAAATAGGCGAGCATCAGGATATCGCGCTGTTCCTTGGGCAGGCCGCTCATGGCGTTGCGAATTCTGCCGGCATCCTGTCCCTGGGCGATCCGCGTAACCGCGTCGGTTTCGGGTTCCGGCAGAAAGGTCGGGTCGTCGGTGTCGATTTCCGGCCGGCCGGTGCGCCGAACCAGATCGATATGGGCGTTGCGGCCGATGGTGAATATCCAGGTCGAGGCCGCCGCCTTGTCGGGATTGAACTTTTCAGCCTTGCGCCAGACGCGGACCATGGTTTCCTGAACGATTTCCTCGGCTTCGGCGCCATCCGCGCCGCGCCGCTGGATAAAAGACCGAAGCCGCGGGGCGAAATAGTCGAACAGTTCCCGGAATGCTTCTCGATCCCGATGCTTGGCAACCGCTATCACGAGGTCGGAATGATTGGTCAAGGCATGCTTTCTTTTGATGTCCTGCGACTCGGCATCATCGAATGATGGTTCGAGGCTTTCGAATGCAAGCAAGCCGGCGGCCGCATTGCAAGCCATCAAGTGGCGGGACACGTCTGCCGGTCGGTCGACTGTTGTAAGGGAATGCAGGTTCATCATGACTTTCAGTACGCTGATATTGCCTTTCCGGATCACCGGGCCCGACAATCTTCCGGCGCGCCGGACGGCGCGAGGTGATCCATGGCGTCAGGGCGCGCGTAGAAGTCAGGTAACCCAAAGCGGTTCATGTTTAATCGGAAGCAGGGCGACGAATGCCGTTTGACCACCCATCCCCAGAAAACACGCTGGATATCGCCGTTGTCGGCAGCGGTATCGCCGGTATGGCGGCGGCGTGGTTGCTCGACAAGCGCCACCGGGTGACTTTGTACGAACGCAACGATCGTCTCGGCGGTCATTCAAATACCGTCGATGCGGCGACCGGCGATACCGCCACACCGGTGGATACCGGCTTCATCGTCTACAACGAGATGAACTATCCGAACCTGACCGCCCTGTTCCGGCATCTCGATGTGCCGACGGCGAACAGTGACATGTCGTTCGCGGCGTCGCTGGATGACGCTGCGCTTGAATATTCCGGCACCGATATCAACGGCCTGTTCGGTCAGCGCAGAAACGCCGTCAGCCCTCGATTCTGGCGCATGCTGACCGATCTGGTGCGGTTCTACAAAGCCGCGCCGGCGGCGCTGACGCAAACGGAATGCGCGGAAATGACGCTTGGCGACTATCTCGACCGTCACGGCTATGGCCCGGCTTTTGTCGAAGATCACCTGCTGCCGATGGGGGCGGCGATCTGGTCGACAAGCGTTGAGGATATCAGGGCGTATCCCGTTCGGGCCTTTGTGCGATTTTTCGTCAGTCACGGATTGCTGAATCTCACGCAACGCCCGCAATGGCGCACAGTGCAGGGCGGCAGCCGCGAATATGTCAAGCGGCTGACGGCGCCTGTTGCGCCGCAAGCCCGGTACGGTGGGGTGCGTACGATCCGGCGGTTTGACGACGGGGTCGAGATCGTCACGGCCGCCGGCGAACGGCACCGGCACGACCATGTCGTCGTCGCGGCGCATGCCGACGAAGCGCTGGCGATGCTCGATCATCCGACATCGCAGGAAGCCGGTCTGCTCGGCGCGTGGCGGTATACGAAAAATCGCGCCGTGCTGCATACGGACGCAGCACTGATGCCGGCGCGAAAGCGGGTCTGGGCGAGCTGGAACTTCATCGGCGCCCGTTCGGAAAACGAACGCGCATTATGCCTTACCTACTGGATGAACAAACTGCAGCCGCTTGAAACGGATACCGATCTGTTCGTCACCCTCAACCCGGTTATCGAGCCCGGCCGGCCTCATATTCTGCGCGAGCTTGAATACACCCACCCGTTTTTCGACCGGGCCGCGCTCGCGTCACAAACCGATCTGTGGACCCTGCAGGGCGTCCGGCGCACCTGGTATTGCGGCAGCTATTTCGGGTACGGGTTTCATGAAGATGCGCTTCAGGCGGGTCTGGCCGTTGCCGAACAGCTTGGCGGCCTGAAGCGTCCGTGGTCGGTCGAAAACGAAAACGGCCGGATTCATCTGCCCGGCGCGGCGATGACGGAAGCGGCGTGATGGTCCGGTCGGCGATTTATCAGGGTACCGTCGTGCACGGGCGTGTGCGCCCGAAGCGGCACCGGCTGCGCTATTCCGTATTCTCGTTCCTGCTCGATCTCGACGAGCTGCCGGATCTCGACCGGCGGCATGCAGTGTTCGCCTACAACCGCCGCGCGCCGATTTCGTTCTACGACAGGGATCACGGTCCGCTCGACGGGTCGCCACTTCGGCCCTGGGCGGAAGGGTTGTTGCGCGATGCCGGGATCGACAGTGATGGCGGCCCGATCCGCCTGCTGTGTTACCCCCGGATGTTCGGATACGTTTTCAATCCATTGAGCGTGTATTTTTGCTATGACCGTGATGAAAATCTTGTCGCGATTCTTTACGAGGTCTGCAACACCTTCAAGGAACGCCATACCTATGTCATTCCGGTCACCGCGCAGGAAGGGTCAATCGTTCGCCAGAGGTGTAACAAGGAATTGTATGTTTCGCCCTTCCTCGGCATGGACTGCAGCTATGACTTCCGTATTCTGCCGCCGCAGGAATCCCTGAGTGTGGTAATCAGACAGGAAGACAGGGACGGGCTGTTGCTCACCGCCGCTTTCAAGGGTGATCGAAAGCCGTTCAACGCGGCGACGCTGGCGCGTCTGCTGGCGACGTTCCCGCTGATGACGTTCAAGATAATGGCCGGAATCCACTGGGAAGCCTTCCGCCTCTGGATAAAGGGCATGCCCGTGTTTACTCACCAGGCGGCGGCAAGCCCCGTCGATTCAAGCATCGTCACCCGACCGGTTGCGAAAGGATAGAAGCAATGGAAACAACATTTGACCGGCGAAAGTCGCGGTTACGAAACGTATTCTCCGTGGTTTCTATCGGCCCGGCCGAATATCTGGAACAACAGCTCGTCCGGCGTCTTGAACCGGTCGAACATGGCGCGCTGGCGATTACCTTTCCGTCTGGACGGCGGCGCGTCGTTCGGGGACGGAAAGGCGGCGCCGAGGCAGACGTCACCATCTATACGCTTGGCCTGCTCTGGCGGCTGGCCGTATCCGGCGAGCTTGGCGCGGCGGAAGGCTATCTTGCCGGCGAATGGGATACGCCCGATCTGATGGCGTTGATGACTTTCGTCGCCGAGAATGAGAATGCGTTGTCAGACCTGTTCCGGCAATCCTGGTTCATGCACCAGGCGAACCGCCTCGCGCACGCCATGAACAACAATACGAAATCGGGCAGCCGGCGGAACATCGCCGCGCACTACGACCTCGGTAATGCGTTCTATAGCCGATGGCTGGACCGGACGATGACCTATTCGGCCGCCGTCTTTGATCGTGACGACGAACCGCTCGACGTGGCGCAACAGCGAAAGTACAGACGGCTGGCTCAGGCGATTGATCTGAAAGCCGGCGACCGGGTTCTGGAAATCGGTTGCGGCTGGGGCGGTTTCGCTGAATACGCAGCTTGTGAAATCGGCTGCAGCCTCGTCTGTCTGACCCTGTCGTCCGAACAGGCGGCGTTCGCCAAACAGCGGATGGCAAAAGCCGGAATCGGCGATCGCGTTGAAATCCGGTTACAGGATTACCGTGACGTGCAGGGGGTATTCGACAAGGTCGTGTCGATTGAAATGTTCGAAGCCGTGGGTGAAGCCTACTGGCCGGCTTTCTTCGATGTTCTGCGCCAGCGCCTGAAGCCGGGTGGCAAGGCGGCGATGCAGGTTATTACCATCGATGAGGATGCTTTCGACATCTACCGCCACCGGCCGGATTTCATCCAGCGATATATTTTCCCCGGCGGGATGCTGCCCAGCCCCACCGCCTTCGAGGCGGCGGCCCGAATGAGCGACCTGACGCTGACCGAACAGACCTTTCATGGCGCTTCCTATGCCGAAACCCTGCGGCGCTGGCGGCGGGCGTTCCGGCGAGCCTGGCCGGAGATCCTACCGCTTGGTTTCGATGACCGCTTCTACCGGATGTGGCTCTACTACCTGGCCTATTGCGAGACCGGTTTTGAAAACGGCCGCATCGATGTCGGACATTTCATTCTGTCCAGAGACCAATGAGCCATAACAAACCGGCGCGCCTGTCGCGCCGCATCGTACTGGCCTATATCGCGCCGGCCTGTGTCATCGCCCTGCCGACGATTCCGGTCTATATCTTTCTGCCGTCGATGTACGGTGACGATCTGGGTCTCGGTCTTGCCGTCACGGGTGGCGTTCTGCTTGTGGCCCGGCTGTTTGATACGGTATCCGATCCGCTTGTCGGCATGCTGACCGACCGGTTTTCGTTTCGCGGCGCAAAGCGAAAGCCGTTCATCGCGCTTGGCGCGGTGATCGCCGGCCCGGCGCTCTGGATGCTGCTGATGCCGTCGCCCGGCGCGGATGCGGCGTATCTGCTTCTATGGTCGGTGGTCCTGTATGTCGGCTGGACCCTGATCTACGTGCCGTACACGACCTGGGGTGCGGAGCTGAGCGAAGACTACAACGAACGAACGCGTCTGACGACATGGCGCGAGGGGGCTTCGCTGCTGGGCATTCTGGGCGCCGGAGCGGTCGTCGCCATCGCCGCGCCGCTGACCGGCGAGACCGAACCCGGCTCGCTCACCGATCCGGCCGGTCTGGTTGCGCTGACCACCGTTCTGCTGGGGGCTGTCGTGTTTCCGGTCATTCTGTCGATGACGCCGGACAGCACATTGCCGCGCGGCCGTCGGCAGACTGGGCGATTTGCGTTCCATGACGTGTTGGATGTTTTCCGCAACGCGCTGTTTCGCCGTCTGCTGGTGGCCTGGTTCATCAACGGAATCGCCAACGGCGTTCCCGCTGTGCTGTTTTTCCTGTACCTGGAATTCGGTCTCGGCGTTACCGACGACCAGCGCCCTGTTTTCGTTTTCATCTACTTCATGTCGGCTGTTGCGGCCATGCCGCTCTGGTTCATGATTTCGCAACGCCTTGGTAAACACCGGACATGGTGTTGGGCGATGGTCATGACCTGTCTCGCCTTCGTCTTCGTGCCGGTTCTGCCGCAAGGCGCGTTGATCCTGTTCGGCATAGTTTGCGTAATAAGCGGGCTCGGCCTCGGTGCGGATCTCGCCCTGCCGCCGGCAATTCAGGCCGATGTCGCCGACTACGATCGCTGGAAGGTGAAACGGCGGCGGACAGGGCTGCAATTTTCGCTGTGGAGCATGAGCACGAAACTGGCGCTTGCCCTTGCCGCGGGTCTGGCGCTGCCGGGCGTCGAGGTTTTGGGTTTCAACCCGGAACAGCCCGATGAGCAAGGCCGCATGGTGCTGGCGGTGATCTACGCGCTGGTGCCTGTCGTAATAAAGATAGCAGCCGTTGCCGTCATGTGGCGGTTTCCGCTGACACAAAGCCGGCAGGCAGCCATTCGCCGCCGGCTCGACCGGTGCGAAAGTTGATATGCGACACCCTGGAGCCCTAA
Source organism: Alphaproteobacteria bacterium (assembly GCA_040222995.1). Classification (GTDB taxonomy): domain Bacteria; phylum Pseudomonadota; class Alphaproteobacteria; order UBA8366; family Aestuariispiraceae; genus JAVKBW01. The sequence continues at coordinate 181,995 of JAVKBW010000046.1, forward strand.
CAGATGCCAAGCAGACTGGCCGCCGTCCTTTTATCCATCTTCTTGCTGAGCGGATGCCAGAGCATGGTGCCTAGCGATTTCGCAGGAACGGAACCGCGTCTTCTGATTGAAGACTACTTTCAGGGAAAGACACGGGCCTGGGGGATATTTGAAGACCGGTTTGGAAAGCTGCGTCGTCAGTTCACCGTCGATATCGACGGCACATGGGACGGCGAGGTTCTGGTGCTCGACGAACACTTTGAATACAGCGATGGCGAGAAGGACCGGCGGGTCTGGCGAATCAGAAAGACCGGCGACCACACCTACGAAGGCAGCGCCGGCGATATCATCGGCACGGCACGCGGCGAAGCGCAGGGCAATGCGTTCAACTGGCAGTACAGGATGGATCTGGCGGTCGGCGACGGTTCGTGGCGCGTCACCTTCGATGACTGGATGTTCCTGCAGCCGGACGGCGTGTTGCTGAACCGGGCGCGGGTTTCGAAGTTCGGTTTTGAAATCGGTACGGTAACCCTGGCCTTCAAAAAGCAGGATCAGGAAGGCTGATCATCCTTGCGATCAGTGCAGACTAGTCGACTTTCAGGCGAAGCCGTATCCTGCGCAGAAACCAACCGATAACCGGCAGTTTTTCATAAAAATTCCGGCCGGTGTCCCAGTCGTCCCGGTGATAGCAGACGCGCCCGTCCTCAGCGAACCGGACAAGGCTTGAGCCGTAAAACCGCCACGGCTTGCCTCTTAGTCTCGCCCGGAACTGCCAGTGAAGCATGCCGGAATCGCCGTCGCCGAATACCTGCTCGACGTTGAACCCGACATCGCCGAGAGCGGAAAACATGTCCTCGAACACGCGTCGCATGGATGCCGCGCCGGTGACGTCGTTGAACGGATCGATGAACCGCACATCGTCGGTGACGAAGGTCTCCAGCCGGTCGAGACTTTCCGGCGTCAGCGATTGAAGATAGTCGGCATAGGCCCGAAGCGCGGAGGTCATCAGCGGATCATGCGGCGGGTCAGGGCGAAAAACAATCCGTCCGGCAGCAGGCGCAGCACCTTCATGATAACGGCGAACCGCCACGGCATCGATATCTCGAACCGGTTGCTTTCAAGCCCCTTGCAGATGGCGCGGGCGGCGTCGTCAACAGGCATCAGAAACGGCATCGGAAAATCGTTCTTATCGGTCAGCGGCGTCTTGATAAATCCCGGATTGATCAGGCTGATGCGCAGTCCGGCGGCCTCGATTTCCGGTTTCAGCGCTTCACACAGGTTGATCAGCCCGGCCTTGCTCGCACCATAGGCGGCGGCGGTTGGCAGGCCCCGGTACCCGGCGAGCGACGCCACCACGGCGACATGGCCTGACTTCCGCTTTCGGAATCGGGAGAGAATCGGCGCCAGCCCGTTAACGACGCCCATCAGGTTGACCTCGACAAGGCGTCGCGTGGTTTCGACGGAAAAATCTTCCAGACTTTCCGGCTTGTGAGAGCCGGCGTTGAGGATCGCCAGATCAATCGGCCCGACCGTGTCTTCAATCTCCCCGATACAGGTCTCGACATCCTGTGCCTTCGTGACGTCGAGCGGAAAAACATGCACCGTGCCGCCGGCTGCGTCCCTGAGGCTGTCGAGGTCTTCGCGTGTGCGCGCGCTGACGCAGACCGTCCAGCCATCGGCGGCCAGGTTTTGCGCCACGGCCCGGCCGATTCCCTTGCCGGCCCCGGTGATCCAGGCGATGCGGCCCCGGCCGGTCATGACGGTTTCGCGCCGACCTGTGGCGCGCCCTGACAGCGGCGGCAGACATATTCGATTGACGATCCGTCCGTGCCGGTGAAAGCCATCTTCACCCACCGCCCGAGGCCGTCATACCAGACCTGGGTTTCCAGATCGCCTGAATAGGCGTAGCGGGTCGCCTCGACGGGGCCGGATTCGGTTTCAACCATTTCCTGTGCAACGGGCGTTATCGAAACCTGGGCGACTTTTCCGGTGATCGTGTTCAGAACGCGTGTCTGTTTGAGGACGCCGCTGTGCCAGTGATGCGTCGGGAAGACCGGCTCATCGGCTTCGACTGACCCGGCCGGACCGTCGATCTGCAGCGTGTCGCCGGTCCGCTGCGCCCGGACTTCGGTTTTCTCGCCGTCATCGTCGACACGGGCCGTCAGTGTCTGCAGCGCGCAATTCCGCCAGGTCGCGCCGGCCGTATACAGGTACGAGAAATTGAAAATGAAGAAACTGACGGTGACATCGAACCGGTGGTCGACATGCAGGATGTCGTCGTCCCGGGTGAACGTCGTGACATGCTCGCCGACCGGTTCGCCGTTGCGCAGGACGTCGAACTCGATGGTCTTGCCGTACAGCCTCATCGGGTCGTTCGCGATGGTCTCACAGGCCTGCGCCGGTGCGCCACCCGGCACGGCGGCGACGCAGACCAGAACCGGCAGCAGCCATTTCCGAAACCGGCCGGCAGGGTATTTCAGGGCGAACGAGTGTGCATTCATAAAAACTTTTACGGTGCGCACGCGTCAGCGGATCACAGTTCACATGGCAGGAACCGAAACGGCCTGATTGACAGGGTGACCGTTTTCCGGGCGGAGGTATTCCAAGCATACCATGCGGCGAGAGGTGAGATACTATTTATACAGACGCAGTGATGATAGGGTACCGGCATGACATTATGGGACAAAATTCAGGGCTTTGAGTTTCACCACTTCGAGCCTTTGGAGAACAATCCGTTACTCGAACCGTTTGCATCTTTGGTTTTGGTCTGGCGATCAAAGTTCGATGGCAAGCGTGTTCCGAAGTGGTCTGATTTTGATTTTACGGATTTCAGAGGCTGGCATAGCAGGATTGCGATTCACGACGTTTCATACGACCCGTTCAGTTACAGAATCAGGCTTTCGGGAGAGGAGTACAATCAAGTAATCGGAATGAATGCGAAGGGATTGACGATGGAGCAGTTCAAGTCGATCGCTTTGGAGGACGAACTGGCCGACGAATTCTATGAAAAAACCTGTTCTGAAATGCTGTTAGCCTATACCAAGGGTATCAACATTATTGACCGCGTGCATGTGGACGTTGAGTTTCTGGAACTGCCATTATCCGATAACGGCATACATGCCACACATACAATCGAAGCCGTCGTTGCGCTCCGCAGCAATGACTATGCGATGGCGGATCAGTAAAATCCGAGATGTGCGTTCCGCGACGCTTGCCGAAAGAGAAACTTAAAATAACAAAATGTCGGGTAATGTTAATGGCGGAGGGAGCGGGAAACTCTTCCACATTCACTGCGCGGTCCTGAAGTCCTTGATCTGTAAAGAACCATTATCTCTAACAGATGCTCATTTCAGGACGTATTGTAGCACCTGAGTGTAGCGCGGCAAGCTCAATTGATTGATTTGAAAGAGCAAGTTAGATCAGTTCGGAAATCAATTTTTAACTGACACGCGTCTGAGGAGAGCTTCTAACCTTCCCAAGGCGACTTGGTAGTATAGCTGAGCAAAAGCTAGGTCATGGACTCATAAACCGAGAATGACCGAGGACAGTCCGCTAGCGCTTCGGAACCAGACGTCGGTTGGCGAGCAAGATAGAGACCGAGTTTGACCCACTCTGGAAGTTCCGCTTCTTCAGGGCGATTTCCAAAATGCGGACGTTTGCATACTTCGGGGGACGACCCTTGGTGGCTATTTAAATTTCGAGCACAGAATGTTTGGAGGAAGCCAACTGGTTCTTTCCCTATCCATTGGCGACGACACGCGGGGGATCGAGTGCGAAGGATTTCAGACGTGGCACACCAGTCAACGTGTCATCGTGCGTCCTTACGAGTGTTTGTGCGTCGCGATTATATTCAATGTTAGCCGGCAGCATCGCCTCGGCCACAGGCGGGTGTGATACCGCAATCGTTTGGTAGTTCTTCTTAACCCACCCGGCGACAACTTTCGCAAGTGGCCAACTGTCTCTTTCCAAGGTATCGTTTCGATGAACGCCCTCGTCGTAAAAACCTAGGACGTTCAGGCAGAAACGGACATATGCCGCTCCCTTTTTATTTGGAAAGTCATCCATACGAACGAACTCCTCCCAAATCATCCGACGGACCTTTCGGCGTACCATTTTCATTAATTGCGTATCTTCGACCTCAATCATACCAATGGGAGACCAAACTGTGTTGTGCTGAACGTCCCACATTCGGAATTCTTTCGTATTGACCTGCGCTGCCTTAAAAATCGCCTCGAAGATGAGCGCCGCCAGCTTTGAAGAGAGGTCGTGTCCGTACCTGATATCATCTCTTCTTTCGAAACCAACCCGTCCGTTGCTCTCGTCGAATGCCTTAACGAGGTCCTTTATGAATTCATTGGCCTCATCCGCTTTCCAAGTTGGGTTTTGTGGACTGAATGGATCCTCATGCTTCTTCAGGTCGCCCAGTTGCTTATACGCTTCCACTGCCGTTTGAAGAATGTGGTGGATACCACGGGCATCCCAATTCGGCCGCCCCTTGGAGGTTAATCCCCGAACATACTCACGCGCGATACCGAAATATACTCGCCAAGTATCGCGGTCCCAACTGCGAGCATACGGATAGTCTAAATCAAGTGGCGCTTCCAATCCCAACTCGTGGTGCTCCAATAAACACCAATTCCCAAAAATGGATCGTGTAATAGGCTTTGTATTGCCTATGAAGCCTTGGCCCAGCCACTCATTCTCCACAAATAATGCCGACCCCGGATTGCTGAGCATGGCTATCACAGTACGCTTCACCATAAGCTGAATAGGTGCATCGTATCTTTCTAGTTCGACAACTACTTCCACCATATGGGCCGGAAAAGTAGGTATTTCTTTCGCGACAACGTCGCAGAGCCGTGTATCGGACAGGAGCGAGATGAGGTTGTAAGCGTGTGTTTGGAGCGCTGACAGTTTAACCGATTTGTCGTCCTCGAAATGGTGATGTTCTAAACGTGGTGTATGGCGGATCAGTCTGGGAGCTTCGCGCATGATCTCGCGCGCCAATGCGAGCATCTCCTCTTTGCTCCCATTAGCGATATGGACATGTGTCTGCTGAAAGAAACGCTTGGCGGTAAACCTTGAGAACCGGGGAGGCCTGATAAAGCAAATCTTCATCCAATAGAGGATGAGTATCGCAATTGCAGCGGTAATAAGAAAGTTGATCGTATTTGGGTTGAGGAATTTTGGAATACGAACACTGTAAAGAATACAGGCTTCAATGGCGAATGTAATGGTGGCGGAAACGAGAAGCGTCCCAAAAAATAGCGGTCGAAAGGAAAAGATTGCCGTCGCCTGCCTGATTTGAAATCTCGGACTAGCGAGAGTGAAAACCGCTACTGAAAATGCGAGAATTCCCAGAAACCCACTGATATCGAGCAATGGGGTGTAATCATCGCGCGCGAAAACAACTAAACTCTGATCCCACCAATGCGAGAAACTCGTCCAAGAGTTACCAAACCAACTAATTATTCCATCCCACAATGCTTGTGCCTCCCGCATTTCTGATCATTAAATCAGCCTACTCGGTTTCCTGTCGGCTTCTACGCAGGATGTACTTCTACCGCCCACCTGACGTGTCCTAGAATCATGTCCGCTTTGCTCTGGCATTGACTGTTGTTCGGGCTTTACACGAACTGCAGCTTTGGGCCGTTAGAGCTTGAAGCAATTTTCTCGATGCCAAGTCAAAAATTCAACCCGTGGGCGATCTGCGAGTCGTTCAGGTACGAGGAGATTGCCTGAATCGTTGATCATCGATTTCACAGCGTCAGGATCGTTGGCTTGTCTAGATACGAGGATCGCAAGGTCATTTGATATGCCAACCAATCCCCTGTCGAACATCCAGTGAGCCGTGCCGGATAGTGCGATCCCATTGCTTACGATGTCAGGACCATTATGTTCAACTGGTCTGATGTGTGCTGCCTCAACCTCTGCTCGACCACCACCGTTTATCAGCCGCAAACCTGTAATGGCACAGCGTTCGTCATAGGCTCGGAGTACATTTTTCCGGAAGTTTCGGTCACGCACGGCACGGTTAGTCAATAGACTGACCCTTTCTCTCGCCGACATGTGCTGAAATGCTCTCTGCTCTTCTCTGAAGCCGCCCGCTTCTTCAGGCAGTTCAATCCGAGGTAAGATACCTTCATCGCGTCCAAGGCCACGCTCGACGATCCTGGCAAAATCTGTCGGAGAAAGCGGTCGAACCGCCGCCTGGGCACGCCCTGAGATTTTGCCTTTTTCATTCAAAAGACCTTGCTCGACAACATCATCGGCATCACGAAACGGAACGGGATCACCAAAGTCGAGATATGTCCCCGGCTCGATTAACGCCAAGTACATGTCAGCATTCCTTGAGTCGGAAATAACCTCCCGAACTTTGGCCACTGCGAAGTAGCCCTTGGTGTTTCTGACCTTGCTGGGTTCAAGGTAAACGATCCAGTCACCCTCACACTGTTGAACTCGTGCCAGATACTGTTTGGGGAATTGATATCGCTCCGACGGCACGTCGTCGTAGATTGAATCAGTCCTGTGGATGAAAACACTAAACGCCATGCTGTGAAACATGACCGGAAATCATTGCGCTGCCAATACACGGAGCTCTTGAAACAGCCGAACGAACGCTATTGGGAAGGTGCAACGCGGCAGGCGTTATCGCACCAATGCCCGCTAAGGGCCGTTTTTGCCAGTCCAGGTTTACTTGTCTAGCCCCGTTGTTATGTAGCAGTTTTGTGTAGAGTTTCAGGGGTTCAGGTCATGTTTGACTCGACACAGTAGCAATCTGTTCTATCGATTTTTATGACTATAGTTTGGCTGAAAAAGAACGCGGTTTAGTGACTATCATGAAACAGGAAGCGGTAAGGGCCTAGCTTAGAACGACGAAAGGACTTGGTAGGTTACTTCCGTGTTTGTCGCTTTTATGATCTTCAGGCGAAGATTCTTGAAGGCTACAATGTCACCTGCGGTGATGCTATATGTTGCGTTCTGCGTGAAAGCTGGCCGCGCCAGATCACCGGAGAACTCCCTGTACGTAAAATAGAGCGACTCAGAGTCTCGACCCGAGTATATGAACTCCTGTTTGAAGTTCTTGTTTGTCTCTGTGATCAAATCTGTCCGCTCGAAGGCGACTGTCCGGCCAGGTGTCTCTGGGATAGCGCCACCACCCACAACGACGAAACGCACTGTTCCATCTTCTTCTACGGCAAGCCCGTATGGAGTGCCGATTTGGTTCCCATCGGCTCCGACCATCCCGCCCGTTGCTGGTCCAGAGTAGACCGGAACGCTTTCGTGCACCCCCGTCTTTCGAAGTGTTGTACCGGACTCGAAAGTGAATGGGAATGCGCGGTGCCCGGAGTTTCGAATCCACTGAGTCAGATACGCGCCTCGTAATTTGATCGCGGGGCTCGAGTAAACGATCCCCTGTCGAATCAGTGTTTCACCTAGCGTGATGGTTTCCGTTGCGCCTATCGGCGGCTCCGTAATCGATTCACCAGTTTCATATGCTTTGAAATCTACCGGTTTGACGTTCGCACAGGCCGACATTACGAAGACACACAGCAACACCACCCATGTTCTCATCTGATCCCCCAAGCTCAAGTACCGGTTTTGGCAACGTGTACAGTACACTGCCTTATATCGGAATTTAGTACGTTCCTGACAAATACGTTATGGACCCAGCATGGCAGTTCATGTTTATCGCAGTCAAACTCACCGCTACTCCCATCCTAAACGTACCGCGCAGGCCGCCATAGTTTCGCGCACAGATACACCGCTACCCGAGTTTCCATAAGCAGCGCTAGATACGCACGTCTCCATCATCCTTGCCTTGGGCTTTAGGGCGCTCATTGAGCTAAGTTTTCCTTGCCAGAACACAGCAGCGGCATCTGCGGCTGTTGCCAATCTGTTGGACCCGGAGGCTTGGTTCCACTGCTTGAGCGTAGCGTTGTGTAGAGTTCCTCCCTCATACCATTGCCCTGCGTTTACAGGCTGCACAGTGAAACTGAAAGCCGCTACCACTAAAACGACAACACCCGATTTTGCGCTCATAAGATTTTGCAAATCTCTACTCCCTCGGACCAGAGCCTGCGGCGCGTCCGCCGCAAGGTGATCTTCTACGACCTGGTGATCGGGGAGTTAGTAAACCGCACGAAGACGATCCCTGTGACCTTTAGACCGGGGTCCTGGACATACGTCACAGGCTCCCCGACCATAGGGTCGTGGGATGAGTTACGGCCTCATCTGGCCGCTTCGTGCGGGGTTACTAAGCCCCGGAAAGGAACGTCTCCTCTCCGTTAACAGGATAAGCCGTAGTAGATTTTCAGGAAAGGATTTCTTCGCCACAGTAGAGCGAAATATTTAGCTGTCTGGGACTACGTGCCTTCTATGCTAGCACTGGGCGCTATTAGCTGGGGTTCTTGTGTGACTTTAGAACCCTCTGGTGTGCCAGAAATGGCCGACCTAGGTGTGCCAAAGTGGCCGACCTCACTATATAAGGAATTCAATAAGGAAAGATATGACGAGGCTAACGCCTCGTTGGGGGGTCGGGATTAGTGAAACTGGTTGCACTATGTAGAGGTAACCTGAATTGATATCATTCTGTCCCTGAACAGAATAGAAGAGTATCAGACGTCAGGTACGTTGTCTGGTGTAGGTGTCGATTGCGTTGTCCGTAGTCCGGCGGTCTAAGACAACAGAACTCCAAAATCAGCCAGACGAGGTCGTTATTGTCACATATGTGGGTGAACAAGGTGCTCAAATGCCCCCAGAAGGCGCTGAGGAGACCGAGGAGGGGCCTTTAGGGCTTTTCAGCACCCCTACCCAGCGGACACAGGGCAAAGCGCTCTCTGCGAGCTTCTGTGAGTTAAAAGTGACACCCTTTTCAATAGCTTAGCAGCAAACTCAGGCCGGTTGCATGGTGGTGACGGTATGCCGATGCCGACCAATCTGCCCCAATTATCCGGGTATTCGGTCCAAGCGGTCGAGAAGCCGTTTCACCTGAGTTGGAGTCCAAGTGCCGCCGCGCCGGGTAGGGTAGCCACGCTCGTTCAGGGCACGAGCTATAGGGTGATTGCCGCGAATGCCGTTTGCCGATAGGGCATCTAGCGTGGGCCGCAACCTCTCCGCATAGAGGTTTGCATCCCTGCGGAGAGCCTGGGTACCGTGCCTAGCGCCTTTGGCTTGCCCGGCTGGGGTTAAGTTGTTGGGATTACCTAAGCGGACTCCTCGGGCCTTAGCGGCGGCGAGGGCAGCCTTTGTTCTCTCAGAGATCACCTGGGCTTCTTCCTCTGCAACAACCGCCATGATGCCGACTGTCATCCGATTGGCGCTGGGCATGTCGCAACACTTGAATTCAATTCCTGCGTCTTTCAGACCTAGAAGGAAGTGAGCGTTGCGAGCCAGCCGATCCAGTTTGGCGACGAGCAGTGTGGCGTGGCGTAGATGGCACTCCGCCATGGCGGCCTCAAGCTGGGGCCGATCCGAACGCTTGCCGGTCTCTACCTCGGTAAACGATGCGACTACCTCTCCACCGTCACCGGCGATCTGATCGGCTACTGCCCTTTCCTGTGCATCTAAACCTAGACCTGACCGCCCCTGCCGTTTGGTGGAAACTCGGTAATAGGCCACGTAACGTGGGTAGTGGGTAATAGGTTTAGCCATGGATACATTCCCTTGAACCACCGTTTAAGGAAATGTAACACAAAGTGACACCCTTAAAAAGGGTGTTTCTGTCTAGAACGTATGTTCTGCTCCTAGTTCCCCGACTAAGGTGTTTTCTGGAAACACCTATTTCATGATTTGGAGTCAGATCAGGATGTTAGCTCTATGTCCCCGGTTTCTGCTCACCTAGTTTTGACAATCTCACAGCCTAACCAAAAACTGGAACTCCTACGAAGTGAAACCAGTTTCACCGTGAACCTAACGAATGCGGTTCTCTTCTAGTGAAATCAGTTTCACTAGCGTAGTCGTGCATCATCGTTTCTTTGGACGCACATAATACGCAGTTCTGTCGAGAGAAGTGTCCGCACTGGCAACAAAAGCGGACATCATTGTATCGGACTGGCAATGCCCGCTTCTGACCCTAAGTGGACAAAAAGAAAGGCCCCGCTATTCTGTATCGTTGCGTAGCCGGTCGAATAGGGTTCGGAATTCAGTCAGACTAGGCAGCATTTCTGCGACTCGGTCGGGTGGGAACTTCTCTTCAAGTGCTGCAAACAGAGGCAGCATCTTTAGCAACGCATCGTTACGAAACTGCTTTCCGGCAGTGGTCAGCCAGACTTGTTTGGATCGCTTGTCGGCCGGATTGGGCCTCATTTCGACAAGACCATGTTTCTCAAGCCCAGCCAAAGTATGGGTCATCGATGGCTTGGGAACTTGAAAGGCGCGTGACAATTCCAGGGGCGTGGCCCCATCACGAACTCGGATCAGGTGGCTGACCACTCCAAAATGCGAGACCAATAAGCCGTTGGGTAGCCGCGTTTCCAAAAACGCGGTACCGATCTGATTGATGATCCCGATCTCATAGATGAATGCGAAATAGGGATCGTTGTTTTCGCTAGGCATTTGCGAGACGTGTTTCCAAAGGCCAACGCGGACTGGGGCCGATCGTTGGACCATAGCCTACCCGACCAAGCATTTGAACCGTTTCTCCGGGAACTGCCAACATTTCATGAACCCGAGCATAATGGGTCGACATCTCTGGGTATTCCTGTAACGCCTGACTGAGGGGTTGCATCGAAAGCCCCTGCGCGGTTGCTGCAAGATGCAGCCGAAGCCAATCCCGCCCCGCATTGATCTGATCGACACGGGCGTTGCCGTTCGTCGTGATGACGCAATAAGCGTTGGTGGCAAGCATCGACGTCCTGATCGAGTCGAGCCCTTGTTTGAACTCGGCGGTGGAGCTATCAGCTTGACCTTCGCGTGTCAGCATTCCGACAAGCATCAGGCTTTCCAACAAGGGGCCGCGCAAAGAGATTCCATCAGGTTTAGCCTCGATTTCGGCTTTGCCAAAGCGGGTCAGATCGACGCTCTCCATCCAGACATGATGGGTCGTCATTTCGATTTCCATAGCTTCCCATGTCAGAGTGCGCAGTGCCGCGACATCATCCCGCCCATCCCTGATCGTCGAATACTCAGACAGAGCGGCGCGGGCGGTTGCGTCAATTGGGCGATCTTCATAGGCATTTCGGTTGGTATGTCGATCAAAGACATTGGCAAAAAGCGGGTCTTTTACGCCGCCATCGACAAATTTGATTGCCGCAACGGGCCCGCCATCTCCATGCGGAAACAAATCAGTTTCCAGCGCATAACCATTCTCGTTCGCTGCCATCCGCAGCAATTCCAGAAAACATCCCATTCCAATCGTCAGTTGGCGGTCAAACGGATCGGTATCAGGCAAATTCAACGATTTGTCGCGATGGATGATGAGTTGATGCTCGCCTTGCAAATCCGCGACCCATGGCTGTCGGTTGTGTGGATTCGGTGCAAGGATCGCATAAGAAAGAGCGTTCATTCGTGGCTCGGCATAGCTGCCCGCAGCTGACCAAGGCGCGAGTGCACGCGTCGGACGGCGGGTAGCCAAAAAGCCACCTGCGGACGCTGTCGCCGCCAGCACCACGCCACCGCCAACCAAGCCAATCATTTTTCGTCTTGAAAGTGCCATAACCAACTCCATCTAGTTTGATATCAAACCATATAGTTCGATATCAAACTATAGTCAAGCGTGACGCCGCGCCTTCTTTCACGAAGTTCAACGGCCCCAGAGGTGCCCAAGCGCTCAAGGTATGGGCGTGAAGCTGCCTTCCGCGCGGTAGAAAGAATCCGCGATCCTAAGCTGTCCGAATGTCGCTCTCGCCAGTGCCCCCGTCTCACTTCGCGCTTACGGCGAATTTACACTTTCCGCCCGGCCCGCTGATTGCTGCGTGGGCGAAGCTGAAAACCATGCACGTGAAGCGAAAGCACGGATTAATGGAGTTCGGCACAAAGTGAAACCCTTAAAAAGGGTGTTTCTAGCTAAAACGTATATTCGGGTCCGAATTCCCCGACTAGTATGATTCAATTGCAAGCCGTCAACATTTCTGAGATTCAGATCAGAGGTATAGCGTATTTCCTCTCTGTACCATGGCGCCAGTTTTGACAATCTCACAGCCTTTCCAAAACTGGAATTCTTATGAAGTGAAACCAGTTTCACCGTGAACCTAACGAATGCGATTCTCTTCTAGTGAAATCAGTTTCACCAGCTTCGCAGTCCTTCATCGCTTTTTTTGAGTGTGAATTAACTGCAATTCGTGGAGAGAGTTTTCGCACTAGCGATCCAAGCGGACATCATCTTTCGGATAGGTAATTTCCGCTTATGACCCAACTAAGACATCTATTATCGCCAAGCGGAACCATTCATCATGGATAGGCTGCCAGCTTGCTGTTGTTGCTTGAACACGGTTGCACGTACCGCAGTATCCATCGTCTAGGTGTGACCTGAGACCAGAGTTACCTGCGGTTTATTAGAGTAGAGCCCTTGGGTTTGTTTTGCCGTCATGCGGCCTTGCGACGACGCCACCCTAATAAGCCGAACAGGCCTAAGCCCGCGGCCATCAACGGCAGAGCTGCTGGCACCGGCACCGCCGCCAACGTACCCGCCCGCGCTGCAAAGAGCAGGTCCGGGTCGTCGGTTGTACCGCCGATGCCAAGATTGCGGATGGTCACCGTATTTAGTGCATCACCGACGCCAAAGCCAAAAGCTGCGTTAAACAAATCAATTACAATCTGATTCTGTTCGGTCCCGCCCAGACCCGTAACACCGCCAGTGGCCGTGACTGCGCCGCTGGTGCTGACGTTAACGAACGCCCCGGCATTAAACGAAATCTCGAAGCTAGTGCCTTCCGGATCGAGGAAGTCGCGACCGCTTTGCTCATAGATGACAAATTTCGACGCATCGCCGGCACCGAGCCCTATCGGACCGCCATAGGTCAATGTCAGACTATCCTGGTTTCCGGTGTCACCCAGTGAAATCCGATCGCCTGGGTCAAATCCAAACTGACCTGCCGCCAACTCGCCGAGCGTAAAACCGTCGATGCCGTTTGGGTTGTCGAACGTTGAACCCTCGATCTCATTCGCAGGAACATTTGTCGTAACTGAAGCTCCGGCGAACTGGGCAAGATCAAAATCGAGGCCATTTATTGAGATTGACGCTGCTTGGGCACCTGATATTGAAACCGCGCACAATGTGGCTACGATTATTCCTACACGCTTGAGACTGCCAGCATGACTCGACAAATTGGTTAACATCCTACCCCTCCGCAAATATTAACTCATTTTAGATAATTTTCTAATGTCAGGTTACCCGATTGCTCCTCCGCAAGTGTCAACGCGCAGTTTGTAAATGTCAGAGAATGTTCTCAATGTAGACCACCATTGACGGCCTTTGCGCTCTTGACTGGATGTCCTAAATTTTTCTCGTCCCCGGGGTTACGTTGACAATGCATTTTATTGAGGGAAATTTCGGATTTGATTTACTTCCTACAAGACCTACCGCAGATATCGGCATGACATGCTCCCCATCGTGCCCCCTTGGACACGCTGTCCTCGATCACCCTCTGCTCTCTTTCGGCGCTACCATCCCACCCCTTGCCATGCTATCCGGTTCATACGGGCAATCAACCGCATGAGCCATAACCCCGGAAAATCACCCAGCCAGGTGGTCCAAAAAGGGGGAGCACTTCAAACAACCCAAGGGCTCTCCTCTAAGCTGGAAAGAACTCGGGTCTCAGGTCAATAGGGCAACCATTAAATCAGTCGCGGGTTTGAATTCTGCTTGGATTCGGTTCATCTCCCCTGGCGCAATCATTTCTCAAAACGTTGAGACAACAGCTGTTCCAATAAAATCATCCAGGATAATCATGGATACGGGACCGTCCGTTTAGTGATTAAACGCAAAGTCAGCTTTGAACGGCGGTAAAGGCCCTCGTCCCAAAATCGCATCCGCCGCTTTCATCGCCATCATTTGCGTCGGTGCATTCAGGTTGCCGCTGATAATGTCCGGCATTGCCGAAGCATCAACGACGCGCAACCCATCAATGCCATGCACCCGCATTTCCTCGTCCACCACGGCCATGTCGTCATGTCCCATGCGGCACGTACAGCTCGGGTGGTATCCGGTTGTTGCGTGAGCACGAACAAAGCGAAGGATATCCGCATCGGACTGGTAGTTCGGGCCGGGCAAGATCTCCGGCCCGCGAAATTCATCGAACGCGGGCTGTGCAATCAATTCGCGAATGCGCCCGACAGCTTCAATCATTTCCCTTTCGTCGAAAGGATCGGACAGGTAGTTGAAATGCGCTGCCGGCCGGTGGGCCGGGTCCTTGGAAAGTAACCGGATTTCGCCGCGGCTTCGCGGCCGCAATTGGTCCAGATGCGTCGTGAACCCCTGGTGCAGATTTATTTTGGTTCCGGTGTATTCCATATGGACCGGCGTGAAGTAGTACTGAAGATTGGGGAAGTCGACCGGCGTAAACCCCCTTATATACCCACCCATTTCCCAAATGTTCGACGAAACAAATCCCTTGCGCGTCAACAGCCACTGGCCGCCCACAAGCAGCTTGTACAAGGGGTTATCGACCTTGTGAAATGTAACGGGCTTTGTCGCTTTATGAACCAGGAAAACACTCAGGTGATCCTGCAGATTCTGACCAACACCGGGCAAATGATGCAGCAGCGGAATGTCGACTGATTGCAGGTGGTCTCGTGGGCCAATACCCGACAACATGAGAATCTGCGGTGAGTTGATTGCGCCCGCACAGAGCAAAATCTCTTTGGCTGCGACAGCTGTGTTCCGTTGGCCGTTTTGTTCGTAGGAAACCGCGTGCGCCCTGCCCTTGCTGACGTCGATCCTGTGCACCAGTGCGTTACAGGTCAAAGTAAGGTTGGGGCGTCTCAAAGCCGGCCTCAGATGTGCGACCGCAGCGCTTGATCGACGCCCGTTTTTGGTGGTGCTGTCCAGGCGCGTCACGCCTTCCGGCTGATATCCGTTGGGGTCATCGGTGTACCCTTGGCCGGATTGCTTGCCCGCTTCCAGAAACGCGTCAAACAACGGGTTTTGCAACGTACCCCGGGTGACACCCAGCCTGCCTTTGTTTCCCCGCCAGTCACTGGCGCCACGATCTGAATCTTCGCCGGCCTTGAAGTAGGGAAGACAGTGATCAAAGGACCAGCCGGGTAGATTGTATTCGCTGGCCCAGCGGTCGTAATCCTGCGGGTGGCCCCGCATATAGACCATTGTGTTTATCGAGGTCGATCCGCCCAAAACCTTGCCGCGCGGCAGCTCAATATTGCGGCCATCCAGCATCGGCTCGGTTTCGCTTTTGTAGTTCCAGTTGATGCTTGGGTCCTTGTAGACGCTGTATACCCCGGCAGGCATATGGATCAGCAGGTTGCGATCCATCGGACCGGCTTCAAGGATCAGTACCTTGTTGTTGCTATCCTGGCTCAATTCATTGGCAAGCACGCATCCGGCCGCACCGGCGCCTATTATGATGTAGTCATATTCGCTGGTTCTATTTGCCATTGAGCCTGTACTACCTGGATCAACCATAACGGGGAATAAACAATAACAAGATACTAGCACCCATCGCCAAGGCACTCGAAAACAACAAGCAACCAGTGGCGTCGGACATGTTTTCTTGATATTTCTGTCCGGACGGACGAACCTATTATGCGATTTTTATAAATAAAAGACCCAAAGATTTAAAGGTGATAGATGTTGGATCAGGACGCCCAACCCGCAGAGACGTCGAAACCGGAAGACTACCGGCAGCCGTTTTCTCTGCCCAAACACTGGTACTACGACCGCAAAGTCTATGAAGCTGAAAAAGAAGGAATTTTTGGCAACGCCTGGCTTTGTGCCGGTCATGTGTCAGAATTTCAAAAGCCGGGCGACTTTGCGCGGATCGACTTCTGTGACGAGAGTGTGCTGGTGGTTTGCGGCGCCGACAATGTGATCCGGGCGATGTATAACGTGTGCCAGCATCGGGGCCATCAACTGGTTTCCGAACGCCGCGGAAACCTGCGCAAGATGATCAGATGCCCGTATCATTCCTGGGTCTATGGCCTTGATGGTGCGTTACGGAAAGCAGCCAAGCAGGAAAGCGTGCCGGGCTTCCCGGTCGCGCAATTGGGCCTGCCGCAGATGAAGGTGGATTTCTGCGGCCAGTTCGTCTTTTTCAATGCTGACGAGAACGCAGCCCCAATGGCGGAAATGTATCCTGACCTGGGAAAGACGATGGAAAGCGATTTGCCGGATCTGGACCGGGCAACCTTTCTTGAAGGCGACTCACAAGCACTGCCCGTCAACTGGAAATCATTGATCGATAATGTGGTCGAAGCGTATCATTTTGCGCTTTCGGGTCCGGGCCATAAATCACTGGCGAAGACAGTCGATTTTGACGGATTTTATCGCAAGAAGGCAGATAACTGGCTGACCTATCAGTTTCCGGCGACCAATGAAGCAGAATCGACCCCTTATCCCGTCGACCTCAAGAAGGTTCGCGGAAGGAAGGATGGGTTCGTCGTCTTCTGGATGTACCCCGACACCCTGATTTTTTCGATGACGGCCACCGGCGTGACATGCATGTATCGGATGCCGCCGACGGGCCCTGAGACCATGTATGCGGACTCAGCGTATTATATCCCTGACGAAAGACGTGAGGACGCGGCAACGCGCGAGGCAATCGTCTGGATGAACACCATCGTCAATGCCGAGGATTACAGTCTTAGTTCCTCTTCATTCAGGGGAAGCAAGTCGAAAGGCTTTACGCGCAGCCATTTACTGGTCAATCCGTGCAACGACGATTCTCCCTTCAGCGAGGGGCCGCTGGAAATGGTGCACAGGCTGTTCCACGATGCGGCCGACCCGTTTCTATAAGAATCCTCAATCCATGTCCGCTTGTGGCTAAAAGCAGAAACTGCCGACAGCAAAGGTAAATGTCCGGATTGAGTAAGTATCCTGACATCGTTTGTCATGGAAGATGCTTAGCTTCGGCAGTGAAACTGGTTTCACTCAAGCCTCACATTTGCGTTCCGCTCAATAGCTAAATTGGTTTTGGTAGGCCGAATAAAGCTATCGATGATAAGACAGTGCAACTGGTTTCACTAGCACCTGGATTTGAGCAGCTCGAACCCAGTGCAACTGGTTTCACTGAGGAAAATTGCAAATTGCCGGATTCCATTCTCCGGCCCAGATTAATCGACAAAATCTAGAGGAGGGTCTGTTGGTAGAGGATCAAGAAGCTGCTGCTTTACAATCTCATCCTCCCATTTTGACCAATTCAATTCTTCATCCCACCAACTTGGCCGGAGGTTATCGAGCGATCCCTTTATCGATTTCCGAGAATGCTTGCTTATGGCTTTCATCGCTCTATGAAAGCCGCGTACCTGACACATATCACGAAATGCAGGCCAATGTTTTCTTATGCCAAACGTCAGGTCCTTCTGTGAGCAACTGTATACCTTAACCTTCTTGAATGGGTTTCCCTGGTCCTTGATATTCTTCACCGGGATTTGAGCTCCAACTTTCCGAGATTCAATCCGGGTTACTGGACCAATCTCAGGTATTGGCTCTTTTGAACCGTTGCCTTTTATCGCCTTCATCCGGTCATAGGCACAAATGTGAGAGCCCTTTGGGTTTCCGACGTAGATGGTCTCTATTCTGCCATCAGCCCCGACATACAATCCGAATTTTTGGGGACGAACTCCTCGTAAAACGAGATCGTTTACGTCTACCTTTGTTAGGTCAAAGGCAACATCTAGGCGAGTTATACGCCCATGCATGACTACACGGGACCAACCATCGGGAATTACCGATGACAGAAGGACCTTTGTGCTTTCAAGATTTCCGGGCCCAAAAAGACGGGGATTCCACTCAAACCTATAGAAATTCTTGGTACCTGTGCCGGGATCAGCTTGTAGCAGAAAGGCAGTGTCCAATAGGTTCCCATCTTGGTCTTTGCCCCTAAATTTAAATCCCCGCTTGTAGGTACCCTTGGGCCCAATAGTGACACCCTCATCCTGCGCTAGTTTGGCTGCCGTTTTTGGGCTTAGTTTTGGATTAGCTTCTAGGTGCAGGTTAGACAGGGCTTTTCTTGCATCATCATGGTACTTGCTCGGTAGGGGTACAGTAATTGAGAGTCTATCTATTAGTGGTCCTACTAGTTGAGGTATGTGAATCTTCGTTTGTTTAGGCTTATTAGACGGGCCTGTTTTGATGACCTTTGTGAACTCCAGATTTTTCATTGGCAGCCCGGCATAAATGGGAGAAATCAAGGTTGTATTTTACACGAGCGATATCTTCGGCCAAGTCTGATGCGTCGTAACCATTTCCATAACCGGCTGTAGTACTACCATCTGCATGCCCGAGTAATGCTTTGGCGCGGCTATCTTGGACGTTGGCTTTACGTAGTGCATCTGTGAAGTTGTGTCGGAAGGAATGGAAAACAGTGCCCGGAGAATGAACACCGATTTTCTTGGTGTAGCGACCCCACCATTTTGAGAAGTTGTCAGACCAAATTCCGTTTTTTCCTGGCTTTATCTCAGGAAACAACCGGCTCTCTGGGTTGGCTGAGCGCAACCCCTCAACAAATCTCAGAAAGCCAAAGGAAACCAGCTGTTCGTGAACTGGTATTTGTCTAACGGCGTTCGCGGTCTTGAGTCGTTTCCCATCATCACCTTCGTCCAGACCCTTATTGACATCTATAAAGTATGTGGTGCCAGTTTTTCGGATGTCTGATACCTGTAACTGCACGATCTCGCCTAAACGCATACCAGCGTAGAGGCCGATTAATGGCACCCAATATTTGCCGTCTTGAATAACCATCTTCCCATTAGCGCTTCTATGTGTCTTGTTCTTGCAGCCTGTGTAGAGAGGACTGGAAAAGATTGCGTTAAGTGTTTCAGTTGAATACGGGCGACGATTTGTTTCACCTTTCTTCTTTCTTGGGATGCTTAACCTCCCAAATACGTCTTCTGGAACGAATCCTTGATCTTCAGACCAGCGAAAGAACTGTTTCACATATGAAAACTGCTTGTGCTGGGCGGCGTTACTAAGAAATGGCCCTTTGTTCTCCTTCGCAACTTTACGAACGGATACTTTCTCATAGTCCTTGATTTTCGCCATGTTAGGAGGAAGCCGCATAAGAACGTCCCGATAATCCCGGATATTCTCCTTGGTTAACGAAGCAACTCTTTGGTTCTCTCCAACCAGCGCTATGAATATGTCGAAGGCTCGACGCATTTCTTGGAAGGTCTTATCATTCCAGTCGCCAGCGACACGCTTCTCACTACAAAATTTATCTACACAGGCTAAAATGGTGGGCGAATTATCGGTGCTTTCCCCAATCTCCTCGCCAGGTAGAGACGGCAGTGTGTTAGGATCAATCCCCTTGAACATTGGGTCTTTAACATCGGTTTCTGCAATATCTCCGGATAGCATTGCAATGAAGATGCGGTGGGCCTCCTGATCAGCCCGCAAGACACCCTCGCAGAGCTTCAGAACCTCATCAGCCATCTTGGGCACATCACCGTGTTTGTCAGGGTCAATTAGGTTTCTTGCTGCACGGTAGGTACGTTGGGAGAACGATCCGTTTGTGTACTCTTCTCGACAATTTTGTATTGCCCGTTCTGATCCTTTGATCTCGGCCAACTTGTCGATACTGCGGTCATGGCGAACACAGTAACTTAGGTCTGCCAATTCCATCATTGTCAGTCGGAAGTGCTCCCGAACAAGGCGGTCGATTTCATCTCGGCTTAGGGCTGGCACTTGCGCTACTCTCCTCAGCAGGCTTTCCGACAGTATGCTCATTATACGACAACGTGACCGCGCCAAGAAGGGGTCTCCTGTTCGCAGTGAGCCAGTCAGTTCTCGCCGCCCGATTTTGCATCGAAGAGACAGAGGAATTGCCATCCGGAACCAGAAAACGTTGCCCCGAAGCTGGAGGTGAGGAATGGTTCGAGCACGCATTCAGGTGACCCCTTTGTAGCAGTTTGCTGTAGCACCTGCCGGGAGTTACCAGTTTGAACAGATTAAGAGATCAGGTAAATCAACAGCTTAGCTGTTGAAGTGGCGGAGGGAGCGGGATTCGAACCCGCGAGGGGTTGCCCCCAACACGCTTTCCAGGCGTGCGCCTTAAACCGCTCGGCCATCCCTCCGTCATCGGTCGGCATCGCCGCCCGGGTGCACGTCTCTGGCGGCGAAAGGGCCCGGTTTCGACCCCTGTCTTTTTCGCTGTCCTGTGCGGCGGCGACCGTACCCAAGCCGGGCCGACCAATCAATAGCGGAAAACGCCCCGGCAGGCGGGAAATCGCGCCGCCTGTTTGCGCGCGCGCGGTTGCATGATAGTGTCTTTTTTCGATCCAGGGCCGGAGACGGTCTTTCGGGGGCGGGAACGATGATAGTGCTTGTGGTGATCGGACGGCTGTTGATCGTCCTGGCGCTGGCCTTGCTCGGGCTGGGCGTCTTCCTGTGGCTGTCCGGCGCTGAAATAACGCAGCAGGCGGGGCAGCTCTGGTACGATCTGCATGTCGCCAGCCTCAACTTCAGCCAGGTCGTGGTTCAGAAACACCTCAGCATGCCGTTTCTGTGGGACGATTTCATCGTGCCCGTGCTGCTGGTGAAGCCCGCCTGGGAAGCCATTCTGTGGGTGTTCATCGGGCTGATGATCCTGGGTGGCCTTCTCAGCCTGCCCGGCCGCGCCTCGCGCCGGCACCGCACCTTCAAATAACGCCGCCGTTTCCGGAAGCCGTTATGCGCCAAGCTTCGCCGCCAGATCGGTGAGGTCCGCCGCCACGACATCCCAGTCGCTTTCCGCCTCCAGATCCTGCGTCTGGTCCGGCCCGCGTTCGGCCGGGCGCGGCAGGAAAGCGGTTTTCAGGCCGGCCTCGCGCGCCGACGCCAGATCGCCGTTATGGGCCGCGACCATCATCACCTGCTCCGGCGCAAGACCGAGCGCCGCCGCCGAGGTGAGATAGACCGCCGGGCGGGGTTTGTAGTCGCGGGCGATGTCGGCACCCAGAATGGCATCCCAGTTCAGCCCGCCGAACTTCGCCAGCCGGGTCATCAGGGCGATGGATCCGTTGGAACACGGCGCAATGATGTAGCGTGCCTTCAGGCGGTCAAGGCCGGGCACACTGTCGGGCCAGGGCGGCAGTTTCTCCCAGGCATGGGTGAAGGCGTTCCGTGCAGGCTCGTCGAAAAGGTCGTCCAGACCGAACCGGGCCAGCACCGTGTCGAGATTCTCCCGGTGCAGGATATCCAGCGCGATATAGCCCCGGCCGCCGTCGCGAATGCGCGCCATCGCCGGGTCGTATTCGCCCCGCCAGGCATCGGCGAAGACATGCGGGTCGAGGTCGATGCCGCGATGCCGGAAAACCGCCCCGGCCTCGCGCGCGATGCCGGTGCGCCAGTCGACCACCGTGCCGAAAACATCGAAAATCAGCGCCTCGACCATGCCCTGCCGCCTAGCGCTTCGTCGCCCGGATGGAATAGCTTACCGGCATGTGAGGCATGCCATCCGGCAGGCGCCACCATCCCGCGCGGGCCTCGACCATGCCGGGGAACATCCGCCAGACAATCCGGTCATGCTCGTGCAGGAAATCCACTGTCAGACCGGCGTCGATCAGCGAGGTGACGACGCGTCCCAGCCCGTGCCCCCAATCGTAGGCCTGCGGGCTGGACGAGGTTTGCGTCGGGTCGGCATAGTCCGGTCCCCAGTCATAGCCTTCCGGCTCCGCGCCGGACTGATAATCGTGGGTCAGGCGGATCGGCCCGGTTTCCGGCGTCCAGGTCTCGTCGGCGGCCAGCGCCATCGGGTGCCCGTCGATGGCATAGAAACAGCCGCCCGGCGCCAGCAGCGCGGCGGCCATTCGGGCGAGGCCCGGAAAATCGCGAATCCAGCACAAGGCCCCCCAGGACAGGAAAACGATGTCATAGGGGCCGGTCACGTGCTTTTCGGTGTCGGCCACATCGCAGCAGACGAAGTCGGCGTTCAGCCCGGTCTGTTTCGCCAGGCCGCGGGCGGCCGCAATCGCCGCATCGGATATGTCGATGCCGGTCGGTATCGCGCCCTGCCTGGCCCAGGACAGGGTATCCATGCCGAAATGACACAGCAGGTGCAGCATCCGCTTGCCGGAGACATCGCCGAGTTCCCGTCGTTCGATATCGCCATTCGTATCCGTGCCGGCCAAAAACCCGTCGACATCGTAAAAGGCGGATTTCAGGTGAATATCGACCAGACCGTTCCACAGCGCGCGATTTGCCTCGACAAACGAATCCATTTTCGGCTACCTCCCGAACTGGTTTTCCAGCCCTGAAGGACCGGAAGAACATTCTTGTTTTATGCCCGGAAAAGCAGCCACTCTGCGCCTGCCGGGTCTGGTACTCTTTACGGTCATCTCGGGGATTGCGCAAATATGGCCTTCAACGTTCGTCATCCGCTCTGGCTGCCGGCCGCGCCGAAACCCGGCATCAAGGTTATCGCGACCCTGTTCTTCATCGAGACCTTCGCAAGGGCGTCGATAGCGACAGTCATTCCGGTTCAGGTCTACGATCTGCTGCAGGACGAACAGAAGGTCAGTTTCGTCTATACCGCAACCGGCATCGCGGCGCTCGGCCTCAGCATCGTTATCCCGGTGCTGATCCGGCTGACCTCGCGCCGCTGGACCTACACGATCGGCTGCCTGCTGTTTATCGTGGCGGCGGCGTTGCTGGCGACATTCACCCTGCCGGGACAGATCGCCGGCATGGTCGTGCGGGTTGCCGGCGCGGCCTGTCTGAACGTGACGCTCAGTCTGTATATTCTGGACTACATCCGCAAGGAACAGTACGTGCAGAACGATGCCGTGCGGATGACCTTCTCAACCATCGGATGGACAATCGCGCCCTATCTGGGGGTGTGGATCTATACCAATTACGGGCCGGGCGCGGCCTATCTGCTCAGCGCGGCTTTCGCCGTTATCTTGATCTGCGTTTTCTGGTATCTCCGGCTGACCGACGCCGTGGTGATTGTGCGGGCCAGGACGCCGGCGGCCAACCCGTTGCGATATTTTGGCCGGTTCTTCAGCCAGAAGCGCCTGCGGATCGCCTGGTTCATCGCTTTCTGCCGATCGAGCTTCTGGTCGAGCCTGTATGTTTACGGTCCGTTGCTGATGATCACCAGCGGGCTAGGGGCGGAAGCGGGCGGCATTCTGATTTCGGTCGCCAACGCGATGCTGATCCTGACCTTCATTTTCGCCCGGCTCAGCGGCAGGTTCGGGGTACGCCGGCTGGCGGCGTCCTGTTTCCTGTTCGCCGCGGCCATGCTGTTCGTTACCGGCTATACCGGCGGCGACCTGCCGATGACCAGCGCCGTGCTGCTGCTGCTGGGCAGCGGCGCGGTCGTCGGGCTGGATGCCATCGGCGGCGTCGCCTTTTACCGCGCCGTGCGGTCTTATGAACGCGCGGAAATGTCTTCCGTTTACCGGACCTACATGGATGTGGGCGAGCTTCTGCCGCCGGTGCTGTATGCGTTTCTGCTGGGTTTTTTCGGGCTGGGGTCGGTCTTCGTCGCGCTGGGATTCCAGATGTGCCTCGCCGCCTGTATTGTGCTGGCGTTCATCCCGCGCCGTCTCTGACGTGCCGCGAAACACAGATTACAACGGTGGCTTCGCCGGCTGGGCGGGCACCTTTTTCCTGCCGGTGCGGGCCTCGCGGAAGATCACGTACAGACCGGCGACGATGATGACGCCGGCGCCGACCAGGGTGAGCGGGCTGGGGACTTCCTGCCAGATGAGCCAGCCGAGGATCATCCCCCAGATCAGCGTAGTGTAATCGAAGGAGGCGATCGCGGGCGGCGGGGCGATGCGGTAGGCCTGGGTGATCGCCAGATGCGCCGCCAGCGTTACAACCCCGGCCCCCAGCAGGTAATAGGCGTCGGGGAAGGGAACCGGCGTCCAGTCGGTCGGCGCCAGAATCAGCCCGGCGATCAGGAAGACGATATTCTGGTAGAAGACCAGACTGGTCAGTCCTTCCGTCGACCCCAGTTTCCGGGTCAGGATCATTGCAAGCGAATAGCAAAGTGTCGCCGCAAGACACAGCAGCGCCGGCCAGCCAAACACATCGCCATCCGGATGCAGAATGACGATGACACCGCCGAAACCGACAATCACCGCCCCCAGCCGGTGAATGCCGACCTTTTCTCCTAAAAGCGGAATGGATAGAAGGGTTGTAAACAGCGGGGCCGCAAAGGTCAGCGTGATGGCTGTCGCCAGATCCAGATACTGCAATCCGGTGAAGAACATCAGGAACATCGACAACAACAGCCCGCCGCGCAGAAGTTGAAGCGGCAGCTTTGCGGTCTTGAATCCGGCCAGGCCGTTATTCTTCCACACCAGCAGACTGATCAGCGGTACCAGCGCGACGCTGCGGAACAGCAGGATCACGAAGACGGAATAGGAATCCAGCATCAACTTGAAGAAGGCGTCCAGCGACGAAAAAACCGCCATGGCGCAGCAGGCCAGCAAAGCGCCCATGACGGGACGGCTGATCGGGGTATGGTCTGTAGTGGTGGCCACGGTGTGTCTCCGATCGGCTGGCGGCTGACGCCGGTTTCAATGTCTTTACCACCGTTACCCCAAGACGGGTTCAAGAAAAAGCCCGGCGCGACGGCCGGGCTTTCCTTTCCTGTGGCAATCGGCGCGTGCCGTTGCCGGTTCGGTTAGGCGAACCACCAGCGTTCGGCGGCCTTTTCGCCATCGAAGCCCCAGTTGGTCGCCATCTGGTCCGGCAGGGCCACCTTGTTCGTAACCGCGCCGGTATACGGCATGAAGAGCGGAATCACCGCGCCGCCTTCATCGTGCAGGATGCGCTGCATCTCAACATAGATTTCACGGCGCGTATCCTGGTTCAGTTCCGCCCGGCCCTTGACCAGCAGCTCCTCGAAACGGTCATTGTTGAAACGGGTTTCGTTCCAGTCCGCGCCGGCGGCGTAAACCTGACTGAACATCCAGTCTTCGGTCGGGCGGCCGCCCCAGTACGATCCCACCCAGGGCTGCACCAGCCACACATTCGACCAGTAACCGTCATCCGGCTCGCGGGCGACGGTCAGGTTGATGCCGGCCTTCTTGGCGCTTTCCGAATACAGCGCGCCGGCATCGACGGCGCCCTCGAACGCAGTGGCGGCCAGATGGATGGTTATATCGATACTGTCGTAGCCGGCCTTCTTGAGATGGAATTTCGCCTTGTCCGCGTCGTATTCACGCTGCGGCAGTTCTTCTTCCGTTGCGAGGAACTGGTTCGCCGAGCCGATCGGGTGATCGTTGCCGAGCGTGGCGTAGCCGCGGAAGATTTTCTGCTGCCATTCCGGCCGGTCGACGGCGTATTTCAGCGCCAGCCGCAGGTCGTTGTTGTCGAACGGCGCTACGTCCATCAGCATCGGCAGGGTGATGTGCTGGTTGCCGGCGAAAGTCAGGACGTTGACGTCAGGCTTGCGCTTCAGAAGATCGGCCGTTTTCAGGTCCAGATTCTGCATGCCGTCGATAGCACCGGTTTGCAGTGCGGTTGTCCGCGCGGTGACGTCCGGGATGAACAGGGATTCGACGGCATCGAAATGCGCCGCGCCTTCCTTCCAGTAGTTCTCGTTCCGCTTGGTGTTGGTGCGCAGGCCGGGTTCAAAGTTTTCCAGCACATAACCGCCGGTACCGATGCCGGATTGCCAGTCGGCCGTGCCGTCGGCATTCGCCGGGCAGATGCCGAGGTGGTAATCGCTCATCAGATACGGGAAGTCGGCGCTGCCGCCGGACAATTCGAACACGACCGTGTCCGGCCCGTCGGTCTTGACGTTCTGGATCGCCGCGATGATACCTTTCGCCGCCGACTTGGAATCCTCGCCCAGATGGTGGTTGATCGAGGCCTGAACGTCGGTCGAATCCATCGTCTTGCCGTTATGGAATTCAATGCCCTTGCGCAGCTTGAAGGTCCAGGCGCTGCCGTCGGCATTGGCTTCCCAGCTTTCCGCCACTTCGCCGACAAGATTGTTGTTCTGGTCGATTTCGGTCAGGCAGTTGCGCAACTGTCCCATGCCGACATTGATCATGTAGGAATCGAGGAACGTCGCCGGATCGAGGCTGTCGCTGGTCGCGCCGCCTGTCAGGCCCTGACGGAAGGTGCCGCCCTTTTTCGGGCCGGCTGCTTTCGCCGCCTTGTCGGCCAGCATCGTTGCCGCCGATGCCGTCACGCCCAGCGCAACCGCCCGGCCGATGAACTCACGGCGGCTCATCTTGCCGACCGTCAATTGAGTCTGGTAATAATCTAATTGCTTCATTTTTTAAGTTCCCTGTTGTTACGTTTTGTTGTCGTTTTCTCGGTTTTTCATTCAGTGAAACACTGTTGGCCGTCTTTCCTGTAACGAATTATCTACATCAGGTGACGAGATTGCCTAACGAACCCAGTGGTACAAACTGTAACCGCAGGCTTGAATGGCGTAAACTTATAAAAGAACAGGCGGTTTTGCCGCTACCTCAGGAATCGCCCATCTTGAGGGCTTCCAGAAACGCCGATTGCGGAATTTCCACCTTGCCGAACTGGCGCATCCGCTTTTTGCCGGCTTTCTGCTTCTCCAGCAGCTTGCGCTTGCGGCTGACATCGCCGCCATAGCATTTCGCCGTCACGTCCTTGCGTAACGCGCTGAGGGTTTCGCGGGCGATTACCTTGCCGCCGATGGCGGCCTGCAGGGCGACCTTGAACAACTGGCGCGGAATCAGATCCTTTAGCCGGGCGATGATTCCGCGGCCGCGGAATTCCGCCTGCGTTTTGTGCACGACCATGGCCAGCGCATCGACCGGATCGCCGTTGATCAGGATCGAGACCTTCACAAGTTCGCCTTCCTGATAGGAATCCATTTCGTAATCGAAACTGGCATAGCCGCGGGTGACCGATTTCAGCCGGTCGTAGAAATCGAACACCACCTCGTTCAGCGGCAGCCGGTAGATCACCATCGCGCGGCCGCCGACATACGTCAGTTCAAGCTGTTCGCCACGCCGTTCGGTGCACAGCGTCAGGACCGGGCCGAGATAATCGTCCGGCACCAGTATAGTCGCCTTGATCCAGGGTTCCTCGATTGAATCGATTTTCACCACATCGGGAAAATCCGCCGGGTTGTGCAGATCGATCTGGCTGCCGTCGGTCATCTTGATCTTGTAGACGACGGAAGGCGCGGTCGAAATCAGGTCGAGGTCGAACTCGCGGGACAGTCGTTCCTGAATGATTTCCAGATGCAAAAGCCCCAGGAAACCGCAACGGAACCCGAAGCCCAAAGCCGCACTGGTTTCCATTTCGAACTGGAAGCTGCTGTCGTTCAGCGCCAGCTTGCCGAGGCTGTCACGCAGAACCTCGAAATCGCTGGCGTCGACCGGAAACAGGCCGCAGAACACAACCGGCACCGACGGCTGAAACCCGTCCAGCATGTCCGTCGACGGTTTCTTTTCGTCGGTCAGCGTGTCGCCGACCTTGCAATCGGCGACCGATTTGATGCCGGCGGTGATGAACCCGACTTCGCCGACGCCCAGGCTGTCGACCAGCAGACCCTTCGGCGTCAGGATGCCGACCCGGTCGACATCATGGGCGGATTTGTTCGACATCATCCGCACTTTCATGCCCTTTTTCAGGGTGCCGTCGATGACCCGCACCAGCGCAACAACGCCCAGATAGGCGTCGTACCAGCTATCGACCAGCAGGGCGCGCAGCGGCCCGTCGGCATTGCCTTTCGGCGCCGGCAGTTTGGTGACGATGGCTTCCAGCACCGCATCGACCCCAAGGCCGGTCTTGGCGGAAATCTCCAGCGCCTCGCTGGCGTCGATGCCGATAACGTCCTCGATCTGGGTGCGGATGCGGTCCGGTTCCGCCGCCGGCAGGTCGACCTTGTTCAGCACCGGAATGATGTCGTGGTCGTTGTCGATGGCCAGATAGACGTTGGCCAGCGTCTGCGCTTCGACGCCCTGGCTGGCGTCGACGATCAGCAGCGACCCTTCGCAGGCCGCCAGGCTGCGCGAGACCTCGTAGGAAAAGTCGACATGGCCGGGCGTGTCGATCAGGTTCAGCGTGTAGGTCTGGCCGTCCTTCGCCTTGTACAGCAGACGAACGGTCTGCGCCTTGATGGTGATGCCGCGTTCGCGTTCCAGATCCATCGAATCCAGAACCTGTTCCTTCATCTCGCGGGTGGTCAGCCCGCCGCATTGCTGAATCAGCCGGTCGGCCAGCGTCGATTTGCCGTGGTCGATATGCGCGATAATCGCGAAATTGCGGATCAGGGCCGGGTCGGTCATTGCCGATGGGTCTCGCTACGTCTTGTGTTCATGAAAAATAGCCGTCAAAAAAGCAGCGCACCATAGGGTTTGTCGCCGCTGTGTGCAATCTGGATATGGCCAAAGGTTCCCGATGCCCCTCAGTTCTTTCGCCCTGCCGCTGCTGCGCTGCCTCGACCCGGAGACCGCGCATGACCTGACCCTGAAAGCCCTGCGCCTCGGCCTCGGACCGGTCGACCGGGTTCCGGACGACCCGCGCCTGTCGATGAAGGTCTGCGGGCTGGATTTTTCCAACCCCGTCGGCCTGTCCGCCGGGTTCGACAAGAACGCCGAAGTCGCCGGGCCGATGCTGCGCGCCGGGTTCGGTTTTGTTGAGGCCGGCTCGATCACGCCGCGGCCGCAACCCGGTAACCCGAAGCCGCGCATTTTCCGCCTGCCGGACGACGCGGCCGTCATCAACCGGCTGGGATTCAACAACCGGGGCATGGATTACGCGTCGCACCGGCTGGAAACCTGGCGCAAGCATGATCTTGCCGGCCCTATCGGCGTCAATCTCGGCAAGAACAAGGACACGAAAGTCGCCGCCGACGATTACCGGCTGGGGGCGGAAAAGCTGGCCCGGTTCGCCGATTATCTGGTGGTCAATGTCTCCTCGCCCAACACGCCGGGCCTGCGCGCCTTGCAGGATCGGGCTGAATTGGACGCGATCCTGACCGGTGTTGCCGAAGGGGCGTCTGCCGCCGGGGTGAAGCTGCCGCCGGTTTTCGTGAAGATCGCGCCGGACATTGAAGACAGCGATATCGCTGACCTCTCGGCCATGGCCCTCGAGGGCCGCATGGACGGGCTGATCGTCTCCAACACCACCATCACCCGGCCCGACACCCTGAAATCGACTGATCTTGTCGTCGAAACTGGCGGCCTCAGCGGGCGGCCGCTGTTCGACCGGTCGACGACATTGCTTGCCGCGATTTACCGGGCGACGGAGGGGAAAGTCCCGCTGATCGGCGTCGGCGGTATCAGTTCCGGCGCGGACGCTTATGCGAAAATAAGAGCCGGCGCATCGCTGGTGCAGCTCTACACCGCGCTGATTTATCAGGGGCCGGGCCTCGTTACCCAAATCAAACGCGACCTCGTGCAGCTTTTGCAGCAGGACGGCCACACCCGCATCGGGCAGGCGGTGGGGACGGGGTAGCAATTTATTGTATATTATGATAATATACATAAATGATCGATTTCGGGCGTGTTACCGGGTTTGACTGGGATGCCGGCAATGCCCGAAAGAGCAAGGAAAAGCATGGCGTGAGCCAGGCGGAAGCCGAGCAGGTATTTCTGAACGATCCGCTCCTCGTAGTGGATGACGCGAAGCACAGCGGGTCGGAAAAACGGTATCACGCACTCGGCGTAACAGACTTGCTGCGAGGGCTTCATATCGCATTTACCCTGCGAGAAAACGGCACCCTTATCAGGGTGATTTCTGCCCGCGACATGCACAGAAAAGAACGGAAATTGTATGAGCAAGAAACCTGAAAACCGCCCGAATTTCCTCGATGAGGCGGAAGAGCGGGCCTTCTGGGAATCTACCGATTCAACAGATCATGTCGATTGGAGCCGTGCGAAACGGGCCCGGTTCCCGAACCTGAAACCGTCGACCAAGTCGATTTCCATCCGGTTGCCGGTCGATCTGCTCGAACAGATAAAAATCGAGGCGAACAGGCGCGACGTGCCGTATCAGTCCCTGATCAAGGTCTGGCTGGCCGAAAAAACGGCTGATCAGCGGTAACCCTACCCCATCTGATAGCCCGGCGTGGATTTGGAGATGTCCGCTTCCTCGTCAGTCATGTCTTCAGGAATGCCGTCGAACAGCGGCGTCGACAGGTAGCGTTCGCCTGTATCGGGCAGCATGGCGAGGATGGTTGTGCCGGGGCTTGCATTGCTGGCGATCTGCATCGCCACGGCGAAGGTCGATCCGCCGGAAACGCCGGTGAAGATTCCTTCCTGCCGGGCCAGCTTGCGCGACCATTCCATGCCGTCCGGGCCGGCAATCGGGATCAGGTCGTCATAATACTTCTTGTCGATGGCTTCCTGCAGCACATGCGGAATGAAATCCGGCGTCCAGCCCTGAATCGGGTGCGGTTCGAAGGACGGATGGCTTTCGTCCGGCTGATTGGTGGCGTTGCGCTTCTGCGGCGTGCCGCTGGAAACCAGGGCCGCGTTGGCCGGTTCGGTCAGCACGATCTTGGTATGCGGGCTTTCCTTGCGCAAAACCCGGCCGACGCCGGACACCGTGCCGCCGGTGCCGTAGCCCGAAACGAAATAGTCGAGCTTCTTGCCCGCGAAATCGGCCAGTATTTCCCGCGCCGTGGTGTTTTCGTGGATTTTCGCATTGGCGTCGGTCTCGAACTGACTGGCCAGAAACCAGCCGTTCGCCTCGGCCAGTTCCCTAGCCTTATGGTACATGCCGAAGCCCTTTTGGGCGCGCGGGGTGAGAACCACTTTCGCGCCGAGAAACCGCATCAGTTTGCGGCGTTCGACTGAAAAGCTGTCGGCCATCGTGACGACCAGCGGATAACCCTTCGCGGCGCAGACCATGGCCAGCCCGATGCCGGTATTGCCGCTGGTCGCCTCGACCACGGTCTGGCCGGGTTTCAGAGCGCCGCTTTTCTCCGCTTCCTCGATGATGCTGATCGCCAGACGGTCCTTAACGGATGCTGCCGGGTTGAAAAACTCGGCTTTGACATAGATTTCGACGCCTTCCGGCGCCAGCCGGTTGATGCGGATAACGGGCGTGTCGCCGATCGTGTCCAGAATGCTGTCGTACAGATGGCCACGGCCGTTTGTCGTGCGGGACGGGGTGCTCATGAGGGATCCTCCATTGC
Source organism: Alphaproteobacteria bacterium (assembly GCA_040222995.1). Classification (GTDB taxonomy): domain Bacteria; phylum Pseudomonadota; class Alphaproteobacteria; order UBA8366; family Aestuariispiraceae; genus JAVKBW01. Next base: position 213,161 of record JAVKBW010000046.1, read on the forward strand.
GGTGTTTGTCGCTGCGCATTCGCGTCGTTCCTTGCATGTAATGTGGCGTATCGGCATTGAAAACGTCAAACGGGATATTTCTGCATCGCCCCGCCCGAACCCGGGATTCGGGATGCGGGGCCGGAACGCGCCGATTATTGCGAAAATCACCGGGTCTGCGTAGGTTAGGGGCATCGTTTACTTAACCATCCGGCGCACGCCGCGCCGGACAGAACGGGCCAGACGGTCTAAGATGCAATTCATCCTCCATCTTTCCCTGTTTCTCAGTTACGCCTTCGCGGCGGTGGCGGTGGCGATTTTCCTGCCATTGATGGACCCGACGGCCGGCCGGGCTTCGGGCCTGCTGGCCGGTCTGGTGGTGCTGATGGGCGGCGGTCTGGCGCATGAATTCTGGGCCAGACGCGGTGCGGAACGGCGGATCAACCGGCGTCTGCTGGCGCTCAAGAAGGCCTATGACGTGACCCGGCGCGAACTGGCCGATCTGCAGACCGGGCAGCCGGGGCCGGACCGGGGCGCGCCGCGCAACCCGAACCGGCAGCAGCAGCCGACGCCGACGCCGCCGGCCCCCCGGCAACAGCACCCGGATGCCGATGACAGCCCGACCCGCAATCAGGGGCCGCCGCCGGCCTTCCTGATGGCGCGGCGCGACGAGCCGTCGGAAATGGCGGCGCCGGACGAAGAGGAACAGGCAATGCCGGCGATGGCGGAGGCGGTGGCCGAAGCGGAACGCCAGGTCCAGGCGGAAAGCGAGGCGGTGCACGATGTCGCGGCGGAAGTACGGGTGCTGCACGGGCTGATCGAGAAGCTGTATTCCGACGATACGCCGGCCGCCGACCGTGCGCATGAGACATCGGCCGAAGGCGACCGCAAGGACGGCAAGCCGGACCTGCGCGTGGTTTCGGCGGAATCGCAATCTCGGCTGCTGGATATCGTGCGTGACGGGTTGCGTCAGGACAGGGTGGATCTTTATCTGCAGCCGATTGTCAGCCTGCCGCAACGCAAGCGCCGGTTTTTCGAATGCTACAGCCGCATCCGGTCGGAAGCGGGCGACGTGATCGCGCCGGATCAGTATCTCAGCGTCGCCAAACAGGCCGGCCTGGTGACCGCCATCGATAACATGCTTCTGTTCCGCTGCATGCAGCTTCTGCGCAAGCTGCAGCGCAAGGATTACGCAATCGAGTTTTTCTGTAACGTGTCAGCCAACACGATGTCGGACCGCGAGTTCCTCAGCGATTTCGTGTCCTATATGGAAAGCCATGTCGAACTGGCGCCGTCGCTGGTGCTGGAACTGACCCAGGCGGATCTCGACGAACGGCTGGCCGTCATCGAACCCGACCTGATGAAACTGGGAAAGCTGGGCTACCGGTTCTCGCTCGACAGCGTCACCGACATCAATCTCGATATCGGCGGGCTGGTCGACCGGCATTTCCATTATGTGAAAATCGATGCCGGGCTGATCCTGCAGCGCATCCAGGATGGCGGCGCGGCGGATATCAGGATGCTGAAACAGCAGCTCGACCAGCACGATGTCGACCTTATCGTCGAGCGCATCGAAAGCGAACAGATGCTGGTCGAACTGCTCGACTTCAATATCGATTTCGGCCAGGGCTATCTGTTCGGCGAGCCGCGTATCAGCAAGGATCCCACCTCGCACAGCCAGACCGGCTGACCGCTTATTCATTCTACGGAGACAGAATTGGTTTCACATGTTCCCCGCTCAACCGGTCTGGTTGATGGCATCGGCGCGCTGGCCGACACGTTCGACACTGTGCTGCTTGACCAGTGGGGCGTGGTGCATGACGGCGAAAACCTGCATGACGGCGCGGCGGATGCGATTGGCCGCTTGAAGGCGGTGGGCAAGCAGATCGTCATCCTGTCGAATTCCGGCAAGCGGGTGGACGATTCCCATGACCGAATGCGAAGAATGGGAATTACGCCGGAATCATTCGACGGCGTGATTACTTCGGGCGAGCTGGTTTACCGAAACCTGTATCACAATAACGACCCGTTTTACGCGGAACTTGGAAAAAAGTTTCTGATGCTGGCCTGGGACAAAAACCGGGGCATCGTCGAAGGCACGGGTTACACGGAAGTGGATACGGTTGACGCGGCGGATTTCATTCTCTGCGCCGGCACCGACCGGCAGGACCTCGACGCGTATCGTGAAGTACTGGACGACGGTCTGGCGCGCCACCTGCCGATGGTCTGCGCCAACCCCGATCTGGTCAGCGTGCAGCCCGACGGCACCTTGAAGATCTGTCCCGGCACGATTGCCGAAACCTACCGGGCGCTGGGCGGGGTGGTGAAAATTCACGGCAAGCCGTCGGCTGAAATCTACGCGGCGGCTGAAAGCGCGCTGGCGGAAAAGGGCCTCGCCATCGGTCGCGCCATCGGCGTCGGCGACAGTCTGGTGCATGACATAAAAGGCGCGTCGGATGCCGGCCACACTTCGCTGCTGATTTGCGGTGGTATCCACAAGGACGAGATCGGCGACCCGGTGACGCAAGACGCGCTTGCCGAAATCAGCAAGACCTACGGCGTCACGCCCGACTATGCCGCGCCGCTGTTTGTCTGGTGACGCGTTCGGTCACCCAATTTTTAAGGCTTGTTTCCAATTTAGGTGAAAATCGAAACCCTGTAATGCAATAGACTCATCCGTGTCAGAATGATATATTTTGCGTCGGTTTCTTGGTTGGGCACAACACTGAGCATACGGGGAGCATCACCTGTTTAGACGAACCACGTCTAGAAAGGAGGTGTTGAGGTATGAAATCAGCGAAATGTCGGCCTGTACGGCCAACAAAAAAGCCTGGGCCGAAGACTGTACCGGTGAAGCCACACCGCAGATCTCCGCCCAAGCCGATTAAAAAGACTTGCTAGTTAGTAAGTAATCCCCAGTCCAAGGAACCACCAACACAGTGAATCACAAACCGATTCGCAATTCAATAGACTAACGCGAAGACAATGAAATCATCGCGAACGCCGTTCGCGGGTATATACACCGTACGCGATGATCGGAAACGAAGGCTGCGCATACCAACCAGTAGCTACTCCGTCAGGTCGTCCCAGAATTCCTTGACCTTGGAGAAGAACCCGTCGGTTTCCGGGTTGGTGGACTTGCTGCCGCCGGCGCCGCGGAATTCCTCCAGCAGTTCCTTCTGCTTCTTGGTCAGGTTGCGCGGGGTTTCCACCGCGGTTTCGATATACATGTCGCCACGCGCTTCCGACCGCAGCACCGTCATGCCCTTGCCGCGCAGGCGGAACTGCTGTCCGGTCTGGGTCGCTTCGGGGATTTTCACCTTGGCCCGGCCGCCGTCGATGGTCGGCACTTCGATTTCCGCACCCAGAGCCGCATCGGCCATCGAAATCGGCACTCGGCAGAAGATATCCGCGCCCTCGCGCTGGAAAATCCGGTGCGGCGCGACGGAAATGAAAATGTAAAGATCGCCCGGCGGCGCGCCGCGCAGCCCGGCTTCGCCCTCGTTGGCGAGGCGGATGCGGGTGCCGTCCTCGACGCCTTTCGGAATATTGACCGACAGGGTTTTTTCGGTCGCCTTGCGGCCGGTGCCGCCACAGCCCCGGCACGGTTTCTCGATCACCGAGCCCTGTCCCTGACAGGACGGGCACGTGCGCTGGATGGTGAAGAAGCCCTGCTGGGCGCGGACATTGCCGGAGCCCTGACAGGTCGGACAGGTCACCGGCTGCGCGCCGTCCTGCGCGCCAGACCCTGAACAGTCGTCGCATTCCGAACTGGTCGGCACGCGCACTTCGACCTGGCGGCCGTGGAAGGCGTCTTCCAGATCGACCTGCAGGTTGTAGCGCATGTCGTTGCCGCGGGTCTGCCGCTGGCCGCGCCGGCCCCCGCCGCCGCCCATGAAATCGCCGAACATTTCCTCGAAAATATCGGTGAAGCCGCCGAAACCGGCTCCGCCGCCACCGCCGAACCCGGCCCCGCCGGCGCCGGCCTGTTCGAACGCGTCATGACCGAACCGGTCATAGGCGGCGCGCTTCTGTTCGTCCTTCAGAACCTCGTAGGCCTGATTGATTTCCTTGAACTTGGTTTCGGCTTCCTTGTCACCCTGGTTCTTGTCCGGGTGATACTGCATCGCCTTCTTGCGGTAGGCGCTTTTCAGCGCCGCCGCGTCGGCGTCGCGGTCGACGCCCAGAATGTCGTAGAAATCGCGTGATGCCATGCTGCTGGACCTTCGTCCTTATCTCCGGTTCCAGCCCCTGTCCCCCGACGGGCCGTCCACGATTTCAGTGTGCGTGAAGGGGAGAGAAGGCTGGTGCCGCTAGTAAAAAGGAGCGGTGGACGTTGCCACCGCTCCAGATTGATTAGCTTTTGTCCTTCTTGTCGTCGACCTCTTCGAAGTCGGCATCGACGACATCGTCCTTGCCTTCGGATGACGCATCCGCGCCGGCGTCGGCGGCCGGACCGTCTTCGCCTTCATCCGCGGCGGCCTTGTACATGGCCTCGCCCAGTTTCAGCGAGGACTGCGCCAGCGCATCGGTCTTGGTCTTGATGTCGGCCGCGGCGGTGCTTTCGTCCTCCAGGGCCGCTTTCAGCGCCGCAAGGTCGGATTCGATGGCGGACTTGTCTTCGTCCGGAATCTTGTCGCCGTGTTCCTCAAGCGCCTTTTCAGTCGTGTGGACCAGGCCGTCCGCCGCGTTGCGGGCCTCGACGCCTTCGCGCCGCGCCTTGTCGGTTTCGGCGTTGGCTTCCGCTTCCTTGACCATCTTTTCGATCTCGTCGTCGTCGAGACCGCCGGAGGCCTGGATGCGGATCTGCTGTTCCTTGCCGGTCGCCTTGTCCTTGGCCGACACGTTGACGATGCCGTTGGCGTCGATGTCGAACGTGACCTCGATCTGCGGCACGCCGCGCGGGGCCGGCGGAATGCCGACCAGGTCGAACTGACCCAGCACCTTGTTGTCGGCGGCCATTTCGCGTTCGCCCTGGAACACGCGGATCGTCACCGCGCCCTGATTGTCCTCGGCGGTTGAGAAGACCTGCGACTTCTTGGTCGGGATTGTCGTGTTGCGGTCGATCAGCCGTGTGAACACGCCGCCCAGGGTTTCGATGCCCAGCGACAGCGGGGTCACGTCGAGCAGCAGAACGTCTTTCACGTCGCCCTGCAGCACGCCGGCCTGGATGGCCGCGCCGATGGCGACGACTTCATCCGGGTTGACGCCGCGGTGCGGGTCGCGACCGAAGAATTCCTTCACCGTCTCGATCACCTTCGGCATGCGGGTCATGCCGCCGACCAGGATAACCTCGTCGATGTCGGATGCCTTCACGCCGGCGTCTTTCAGCGCCGCCTTGCAGGGGCCGACAGTCGACTGGATCAGCGAGCCGACAAGGCTTTCCAGCTTCGAACGGGACAGTTTGACGTTCAGGTGTTTCGGGCCGGAACTGTCGGCCGTGATGAACGGCAGGTTCACATCTGTCTGGGTCGTCGAGGACAGCTCGATCTTCGCCTTTTCCGCAGCTTCCTTCAGGCGCTGCAGGGCCAGCTTGTCCTGACGCAGGTCGATTCCCTGTTCCTTTTTGAATTCATCGGCAAGATAGTCGATGATTTTCTGGTCGAAGTCCTCGCCGCCGAGGAAGGTGTCCCCGTTGGTCGATTTCACTTCGAACACGCCGTCGCCGATTTCCAGAACCGAAACGTCGAACGTACCGCCGCCAAGGTCATAGACGGCGATCGTGCCCGATCCCTTTTTCTCCAGCCCGTAGGCCAGAGCGGCGGCTGTCGGTTCGTTGATGATGCGCAGCACTTCAAGGCCGGCGATCTTGCCGGCGTCCTTCGTTGCCTGGCGCTGGCTGTCGTTGAAGTAGGCCGGCACGGTAATGACCGCCTGTTCGACCTTCTCGCCAAGATGCGCCTCGGCGGTTTCCTTCATTTTCTGAAGGATCATCGCGCTGATCTGCGCCGGGGCGAACTTTTCGCCGCGCGCTTCGACCCAGGCATCGCCGTTCTCGCCCTTGATGATGCTGAACGGGGCGTTCTTGCGGTCCTTCTCGACTTCCGGATCGCCGAACCGGCGTCCGATCAGCCGCTTGATCGCAAACAGGGTGTTTTCAGGGTTGGTGACCGCCTGGCGTTTCGCCGGATGGCCGACAAGGCGTTCCTTGTCTTCCGCGAAGGCAACCATCGACGGGGTGGTGCGCGCGCCTTCGGCGTTTTCGATAACGCGGGCGTTCGATCCTTCCATCACCGCGACACAGGAATTGGTCGTGCCGAGGTCAATACCGATAACTTTACTCATATTTTACTACTCCTATCTTCAGCAGGCTTCACCGGCCCGGGCTCGCCGCCCTTGTCAGCGCCGGACGAAACCCCTTCAAGGACGCCCCCTTGCAGAGACGTTTATGGTTATGGATTTCCGACACGGCATATAAGGTCTGGGACAAGGTGTTGCAACAGAAGCACACCCAAATCGTTCAAAATTCTCGTTAATAACGACGATTCAGACGTTTTTTTGAGGTAAGACAATTTTGATTTGGGGGAACGGGGCGGCTGTTCTAGGCCGTAAACTCATAAACGAAAGAGGATTTTGCCGAGGCCGGAACGGCTGGCCGGTTGGGCCGCCCCTGCGGCGTCAATCCACCTTGCCGATGCACAGGCATCGCCTTCGGCGAATTTCCTGGCATTGACAGGCCGAACCGGTCAGCAAAAACTCTCTTCGTTTATGAGTCTACGGCCTAAACCGTTGCTGACGATTCACCGCCCTTTCCGTTCACACCCGGGGATTTCGATGCGCTTCGCCCTTTGCCTTGCCGTGCTGTTTCTGATGGCCGGTCCGGTTTCACCCGCTTTCCCGCAGAAATGCGACGGCCCGTGCACCATCGACGGGCCCGACGGCGGCACCTACGAGGTGCTGGAACCGGACGGCTGGGACGGCGTGACGACGCTGCCGGTGCTGATCTGGTACCACGGCTGGCAACGGACGGGAAAATACGTGCTGCGCAACAAGCGCACCGGCGGCGTAACGCGAAAGAAGGGCGTTCTGCTGATTGCGCCGAACGGCGTCGGCAAAAGCTGGTCGATGCCGGTCTGGAAAGGCCGCGACGGGCGCGACGACCTGGCCTTTACCCGCAGGCTGCTTACCGATGTGAAGCGGCGCTGGCCTATCGACGAAAACCGGGTCTGGATCGCCGGCTTCAGTCTCGGCGGCTCAATGGCCTGGTATGTCGCCTGCGAGATGGGGTCGCTCGCCGATGCGTTTTTCCCGGTTTCCGGCGTGTTCTGGCGGCCGCACCCCGAGGCCTGCCCGGACCCGGCGCGCCGCCTGTCGCACGTGCACGGCACCGCCGATACGGTGATGCCGCTGGACGGCCGCAGTTTCGACGACGGCGCAAGGCAGGGGAATGTCTTCCAGAGCGTTGCCGTGATGCGCGCCGCGCAGGGCTTCGGCGTTGAACCTGATCGGCATATTCGCGACGGCATCCGCGACTGCGATATCTGGGAGAATGCCGAAACCGGGCAATCGCTGGAACTGTGCCTGCATCCGACAGGGCACAATATTCCGGATGACTGGGTGGCCCGGTCGATCGACAAGGCCAATCGCCGTGCGGGCTTCGTGCAGGCCGCCGGACAAGAAGATGGCGGCTGACAGCGGGTTCCAGCTTTTCCCCGGCTATCTCGACCGGGCGGCGCAGGAGGCCCTTGTCGAGGATATCCGCGCCATTGCGCGCGCCGCCCCGTTCTACCAGCCGACCATGCCGCGTTCAGGCAAGCCGATGTCGGTCCGGATGACCAATGCCGGGCCGCTGGGCTGGATGACCGACAAACAGGGCGGCTACCGCTATCAGGCGACCCATCCGGTTACAGGGCAGCCCTGGCCGCCGATCCCCATTTCGGTGCTGGATATCTGGCATGCGCTTTCCGGTTACGGACATGACCCGGAAGCCTGCCTGATCAACCACTATCACGGGCCGGCCTCGAAAATGGGTCTGCATGTCGATGCCGACGAACAGGCGAAGGACGCGCCGGTGGTATCGATTTCGCTAGGGGCGTCCGCCCTGTTCCGGCTTGGCGGACCGGACCGCAAAAGCCCGACCCGCTCGGTCAGGCTGTCGTCCGGCGATGTTGTGGTTCTGGCCGGGGCGTCGCGGCATTTCTATCACGGCATCGACCGGCTGTACCCGGAAACCTCGACCCTGCTGCCGTCGCCGCAGCGGCTGAACATTACGCTCCGACGGGTGTCTGCGCCGGTTTCGCCGGCCAGTTGACCAGCAGGATGCCGATGGCGACAGGGACAAGTCCCAGAATGTCGCGGACAGATACCGGCTCGTCCAGCAGCAGCCAGGCGAACAGCAGCGCCAGCCCGGGGCTGAGGAAATGGAAGGCGCTGGCCGCGCCGGCGCCGGCGGCGCGGATCAGCAGGAACCACAGCCAGAAGGCGCCCACCGTCATGACGATACCGGCATAGGCGAGCGTCCAGGCGAAGTTGAAGTCCAGCACCACATCGCCGGGATTCTCCATCAGCAGGGCGACCGGCAGCAGCGCGATGGCGGCGGTGCCGGCTTGCACCCCGTTCATGCCCAGGGCGTCGGCATGCGCGCCGCGCTTCTTGTACAACACGGTGCCGATCGCCAGACAGATCATCCCGATCGCCGCCAGAAACAGCCCGAACGGATCGTCGACCACAATCGGCCCGGTCAGGCGGCCGCTGAGGATGATGAAGGTGCCGGAGAAGCCGAGCGCGGTGCCCAGCGCCTTTTTCCAGGTGATGCGCTCGCCCAGCACCGGCCAGGCGAGGGCGACGGTGACAATCGGCATCAGGCTGGCGACCAGGGCCACCATGCCGGCAGTAACCGTCTTGAAGGCGATGAAGCCGAGGCCGAGATAGGCGGCGTTGTTCAGCAGGCCCAGCCAGATCGCCGTCCATCGGTCGCGCGGGTCTTTGGGAAACTGCCGCGCCATTATTTTCAGCATGATGGCGATGACCACGAAGGCGAGCGCGAACCGGATCGACAGGAAAACCAGCGGCGGGGCGGACTGGATCGCGAACCGTCCGACCGTGAAAGCCGAGGCCCAGAGCGAACTGAACAGGAAGCCCAGCGCCAGAATTCTGAAATTGAACGGCATCGTCCGGCCTAGTCGCTGTGGGGCAGGCGCATCCGCCAGACGCCCTTCAGGTCATCCGGGTCGCAAACCTTGCCGCGCCGGGTTATTTCGATGCGGCCGGTGCGCGCCAGATGCCGGGCCTGGTCCTTGACCGACTGGAAATAGCGCCGCCACAGATTGGGCGACGGTTTCTCGCCGGGTTTTGTCTTGCCGTTGGCGATTTCCTTCGCGACATGTTCCGGGCTGACCGGTTTGTTCGGCGGCACGCTCCGCAGAAAGGACAGAATCGCCTCCGCTGTCGGGTCCAGCTTTTTCGCCGTTCCGGCGTCGGTATCGTGTGTCTGTGTCATGCCGCACTTTGACCATGCCCCGGCCTGCTTGTCCATCACCCGTCGATTCCCGATAGACGCTTCGGGCGTGACCCTTCATATTAGGATACGATGGACATGCTGACCGGAACGCTCGACACCCTGTTTGCCGCCGTCGCCTTCTTTGTTGGCGGCCATTTTGTGCTGTCGAGCCTCGCGGTGCGCCGCCCGATTATCAAGGCCATCGGCGAAAACAGTTTCCGCATGGCGTATTCGACCCTGATGCTGGTCGCGCTGGTCTGGGTCATCATGGCCTATCGGTCGGCGCCGCTGGATGTCGTCTGGTTCCCGCCGGTCTGGATGCACTACGTGCTGCAGGCGGTGATGCTGCCGGCCGCCATTCTGGTCGTCGCCGGCAACACGACGCGCAGCCCGACCGCCGTTGGCGGCGAGGCGATACTCGCCAACAGCCCGAAACCCGCGACGGGAATTCTGACCATCACACGGCATCCGTTTCTCGTCGGGGTGACCCTGTGGGCCGTCGGCCACGCGGCGATGAACGGCGATGTCGCCTCGCTGACCCTGTTCGGCGGCATGGCGATTCTGGCCATCGGCGGCATGATTCATATCGATTACCGGCGGCAGGCGCAGGGGTCCGACTGGGGGCCCGTCGCGCTGGTGACAAGCCGGATTCCGTTTCTGGCGGCGCTGCAGGGCCGCACGAAAATCGACTGGCGCGGTATCGGCATGGCCCGTCTGCTGGGCGGCGTCGGCCTGTATGGCGTGCTGGCCGTCGCGCATGAATGGATTGCCGGCGTCAGCCTGATCGGCTGAAAAGGCGGTCAGATTTTCCTTGAAAGTGGCCCGGTCAGCCGTGGCGCAGCAGCCGGGCGACCGCGCCGGCCACGCCGTCCGTCAACCGTTGCTCGTGATCCATGTTCGACACGAACGGCGACAGCAGAACGGGCACGCCGTATTCCTCGATGATCTCGTATTCGCCCAGCGATTCGCCCGTCGCGGGGTCCAGTACGGTCAGATCGGCGGTCAGATGGTACCAGCCGCTGCGCACGTAATCTTCACCCGCCGACATCCGGTGATACTTTCGCACGACAAGCTGCAGGGCCACCGGCGTTGCCCCCGTCGCCGAATCCAGACGCTGGTGAAGCGCGGCGCTCAGCCGGTCGCGCAAGGCTTCGTCAGGCTCGAGATACAGATCGTAAGGTTCATCGCGCGCGCGGAACAGAATGTCGATATCCTGCACACTGACCCGGTTTCGCAAATCTTCCGGCATCGGATCGGTATCGATAACCTCCGCCGCGCAACCGCCAAGCAGAAACAGCCCCAGCAGAATGGGGGCGAAAATCGATCTGAGTCTGACTGCCGGATAGCGCATGCCTTAACCGTGGCAGATTTCCGCCGGAACCGAAAGTCTGCAATGCGGTATTTCGGTCAGGCCGAATCCGCCGTGCCGAGGGTCAGTTCGACATAATTCAGCATCGGGTCTTCCATCGACGTCCGGATGCTGAACCCCAGATCCTGGCAGACATGCAGCATTCGTGAATTCTCTGCCAGGACATCGCCGTACAGCACCCCGATATGCCGGTTTCGCGCATAATCGATCAGATAGCGCATCAGGGCGTGGCCGAGGCCGATGCCCTTGCGGTCGCTACGGACCAGAACGCCGAATTCGGCTTTCTGTCCATCCGGGTCGGCAGCCAGCCTGACGACGCCGATCATGGCCTGGTCTTCGGGATCGAGGGCGATGAACGCCATCTCCCTGTCATAATCGATCTGGGTCAGCCGGGCCGCGAGCTGTTCCGGCAGGCGGCGGATCGAATGCAGGAAGCGCAGGCGAATATCCTCGCTGTCGGTCCGGTCGATCATCGCGCGCAGGGCATGGGCGTCTTCCGGCTTGATCGGTCGGACGGGAATGCCCTCGCCGCCGGGAAGGACGAGCATGCTTTCCAGTTCGACCGGATACGGGCGAATGGCCAGCCGGTCCGCCGGGTTGCCGGTGTAGGGCGCTAGTTTGATGCGCGCGTCCAGCGCGATGACGCCGGATTCATCGACATAGAGCGGGTTGATATCGAGTTCGGCGATTTCCGGGTTCTCGACGGCGATCTGGCCGATCGTCACCAGCGTGTCCGACAGGGCGTCGATGTCGGCGGGCGGCTGATCCCGGTATCCCAGCAACAGACGCGCCACGTCGGTCTGCAAAATCAGCGAGTGCGCAAGAACCGTATCGAGCGGCGGTAGCGCCATCGCCGTGTCGTTCAGCACCTCGACCGCCTTCCCACCCCGACCGAACATCACGACCGGGCCGAACTGCGCATCATCGGCCAGCCCGACAATCAGCTCCACGGCATGCGGGCGCTGCACCATCTTCTGCACCGTCACCCCTTCGATGGACGCGTCGGGATACTCCTTGCGAAGCCGCTCCAGCATGCCGGCCGCCGCTTCCCTGGTCTGGGCCGGTGTTTCGAGGTTCAGGACGACGCCGCCGACATCGCTTTTATGGGTGATATCCTTCGACAGGATCTTCACGGCGATCCGGTCGCCGAAATGAAAACCCTTCGCCGCCGCCTCGGCCTCGTCCGGCGTTTGGGCGACCACGGTCGGCACGATCGGAACGCCATAGGCGGCGAGGATGTCCTTGGCCTCGACCTCCGACAGCCAGACACGGCCCTCCCTGAGGGCTTTGTCGATGACGTGTTTCGCATAGGCGCGGGCGTCCGGGCCGGCCGCGGTCCGCGCCGGCGGCACCTGCACAAGGTCTTTCTGGTTGCGGTCGTAGCGCACCATGTGCATGAAGGCCCTGACCGCCGCCTCGGCGGTTTCGAAACTGGGGATATCGTTGGTGCGGAGCAGTTTCCGCGGATTTGCCGCCGCCCCTTCACCCAGCCAGCTTGTGAAGACCGGTTTTTCGATGGCTCGAGCGGCGTCGACGATGGCCGCCGCCGCTTCGGTGGAATCGGCGATGGCGGTCGGGCAGTTCAGCACCAGAATGGCGTCGATCTGAGGATCTTTCGCCATAATGGAGAACGCGTCCGAATAGCGTTTGCCGGTGGCGTCGCCGATGATGTCGACGGGGTTGGCGTGGCTCCAGGTCGCCGGCAGAACCTCGTTCAGCGCGGAGACGGTTTCGGGCGACAGAGTCGCCAGCTTGCCGTGCAGGTCGATCAGCCGGTCGGTCGCCAGCACGCCGATGCCGCCGCCATTGGACAGAATGCCCAGTCTTCCCTCGCGCACCGTCCGGCGGTGTCGGGCGGTATGCGACAGGGTTTCCACCGCGTCGAACAGATCCGACATCTCGACCACCCGCAGCATCCCGGCCCGCTTGAACGCGGCGTCGTAAACAGCGTCCGATCCGGCCAGTGCGCCGGTATGGCTGCTGGCCGCTTTCGCGCCCTCGTCATGCCGGCCGGATTTGACGACGATGACCGGTTTGATCCGCGACGCCGCCCGGGCGGCGGACATGAATTTGCGGGAATGGCTGATCGCCTCGATGTACAAAAGAATGCCGCGCACTTTCGGATCGTTGGTTAGATAGTTCAGAATGTCGCCGAAATCGACATCCAGTTTATCGCCCAGGCTGATCATGTGGGAAAAGCCGATGCCGCGGGCCGACGCCCAGTCCAGCACCGAGGTCAGAACCGCGCCGGATTGCGAAACAAAGGCCAGGTCGCCGGCAATGGCGGCGCGTTGTGCGAAACTGGCATTGACGCCGGCATGCGGCAGGATCATGCCGACCACGTTGGGGCCGAGAAGCCGCATCCGGCCCGCCGCCTTGTGCAGTTCGGCCTTGCGCTGCGCCTCGGCGCTGCCGTCCGGGCCGCTGAATCCGGCCGTGATGATGACGGCGCTCTTGGTGCCTTTTTCGCGCAATGCGGCGACCACGCCGGCGACGGTGTCGGGCGGCGTTGCGATGACCGCCATGTCCGGCACGATCGGCAGGCTTTCGACATCGGGCCAGGTCAGCACCCCGGCGACCGACCGGTGACTCGGATTGACCGGCATGACCGGGCCGTCGAAGCCGGCCTGCAGCAGGTTGTGCGCCAGAACCGCACCGACGGAATTCGGCGACTTGCTGGCGCCGACCAGCGCGATCGACCGCGGCTGGAACAGGTAATTCAGATCGCGAATCGACATGGTGCCTCCGTGCGTCGGATGTTACTCCGAAGCGGCATAATAAGTCCGGTTATATGACAATGGAAATCAGTGGCGGCTAGCAAAGCGCCTTGCGGTAGGCGGCGCTGATATCGCTGCCGAAGCAGCAGAACGTCACCTGTTCGATTGAGGCGCCCGACCGGTCTTCCAGAAACCCGGTAACGGTATCGACCGCGATAACCGCGGCCCGGTCGACGGGATAGCCGTATACGCCGCAGGATATCGCCGGAAAGGCGATGCACTCGATATCGGTCTCGACGGCCAGTTTCAGGCTGTTGCGGTAGCATGACGCCAGCAGGGCGGGTTCGCCCTTGTCGCCGCCCTGCCAGACCGGCCCGACGGTATGAATGACATGCCGGGCGAGAAGATTGTGGCCGCCGGTCAGCCTGGCTTCGCCGGTCGGACATCCGCCTAGTTTCCGGCATTCGGCGAGCAGCCCCGGCCCGGCCGCGCGATGGATCGCGCCATCGACACCACCGCCGCCGAGAAGCGTTTCATTGGCTGCATTGACGATCGCATCGACAGCCAGCGTTGTGATATCGCCTTCCACAACGGTTATCTTCGGTTTCATGCCTGGGCCTCACCACAATTGCAGGTCCGGCCCCTCCCGAAGGTATCCTAGTCCGTTTGATTAGACTTTTCACTCTCAATTGATGCCTCGATCACCTTGTATGCTTCGCCGGCTTCGCCCCATCGGACGATTTTCGCCCATTTTCCGCGCTCCAGGTCCTTGTAGTGCGCGAAAAAGTGTTCGACCTGCTGCAGCAGAATTTCAGGCAGGTCGCGAAAGGAAGCGACGTTTGTGTAGTACGGGTGCAGGGCGTCGTGCGGAACGGCCAGGATTTTGTCGTCCTCGCCGGCTTCGTCTTCCATGATCATGACGCCGACCGGGCGGCAGCGGACGATCGCGCCCGGCACGACGGGAACCTGGCTGACCACCATGACATCCGTCGCATCGCCGTCCGGACAGAGCGTATGCGGGATAAACCCGTAGTTGACCGGATAGAACATCGCCGTATGCACGAATCGGTCGACGCGCATCGCACCTGACGCCTTGTCGATTTCATATTTGACCGGATTCTGACCCTGCGGCACTTCGATCACGACATTGATATCGAAGGGTGGGTTCTCACCGATCGAGATTTCGTTGATATTCATCGCACACCCGTCCTTTCAGTTGGGGTTGTATGTCACAGCCAGTGCCGTTTCGCAATAAACTATGTTGCACTGCAACATAAAAAATCACCGACAAGTACTGGATACCCCGGCGAAACCATGTGCTAGGGTTTCGCCGCAATCGCGAGGATGCCATGGAAACGGATGTAAACCAGCTTCTGGACTGGATAATGGCGAAGGCCGACCTGGTCTGGCAGGTCGTGCTCGACGCCAGCTTTTATATCCAGATCGGCGAGGTTCTCGTGGCGATTATCGTCGCCTATCTGTTCGCCCAGATAACGGTCAAACGGCTGGGCATTTTCCGGGCCGAACCGACATCGGGATCGCTGATAGAAATCCGCGCCATCGTCTACCGGGCGAGGGAACTGGTGTTTCCGGCGCTGGCGGCGCTGGCGCTGGGCATCGCCACCCAGATAAGCGAAGGCATGGTCGGCGAAAACTGGCTGATCCGGGCCTCGCAGAGCATCGCCTTCGTGCTGCTGATCTACCGGCTGGCGACCCACTTCATCAACAACATGGCCGTCAACCGCATCCTGACGGGGGTCGGCCTGCCGATCGCCCTGCTGCACGCCATCGGCTGGCTCGATCAGGCCATCGTTTACATGGACAGCGTCGATATAGAAGTCGGCAACATCCATCTGACCCTCTACACGGTCGTCCGCACGGTCATCTTCGGGATCATCCTGTTCTGGCTTGGCCGGATATCGAACAACGCCGGGCAGCGGGTGATCAGAAGTTCGCGCACGCTGGATACCTCGACCCAGGAGATTGCGGCGAAACTGTTCCAGATCGGCGTGTTCGTGCTGATCTTCATCGTTCTGCTTCAGGTGATGGGAATCGACGTTACCACCCTGGTGGTGTTCGGCGGTGCGGTCGGCGTCGGTCTCGGCTTCGGATTGCAGCAGATCGCGGCGAACTTCATTTCCGGCATCATCATCCTGATCGACCGGACGATCACGATTGGCGACTATATCGAGCTGGAAGACGGTCGCGCCGGCAAGCTGCGCGAGCTGAACATGCGGTCGGCCACGCTGGAAACCTTCGACGGTAAGGACATCATGGTGCCGAACGAACGGTTCATCACCTCCGCCTTCGTCAACTGGACACACAACAACAAGAAACAGCGCTATTCGCTGTATTTTTCGGTTGCCTACGACACCGATCTCGAAAAACTGTTCGGCATCGTGAAGCCGCTGGTCGCCAGCCATCCGCAGGTTCTCAGCGGCGACGACCTGCCGATCGCCGAACGGCCGGATGCGGAAATCGACCATTTCGGCGATTCCGGTATCGTCATTCTGGTCGAATTCTGGATGGACGATATCGACGACGGCGACAACCGGGTCGGCGGCGACCTGCAGATGATGATCTGGGCGGCGCTGAAGGAAAACGGCATTTCCATGCCGTTCCCGCAGCGCGAGGTTCGCATCCTCAATCCGTCGGAACCGGGCGCGAAGCTCGCCGGCGGTCCTGCCGGGCAATAAACCACAGCAGCAGAAGACCGGGCCCGGCGAGCGCCGTCGTGGCGACGAAAAACGTCACCCAGTCGGTCTGGTCGGCCAGCCAGCCGCCGCCGGAAGACAGTACAGTCCTTCCGAACGCCATGAACGAGGTTAGCAGGGCGTACTGGGTGCCGCTGAACTTCACATTGCACAGGCCGGACAGGTAGGCGACGAAGGCGGCCGACCCCAACCCGCCGGTGAAATTGTCGGACCCGATGGCGACCGCCAGCAGGCCGACATCCTTGCCGGTCCAGGCCAGCCAGGCGAAGGTCAGATTGGTTACGGCCTGAAGGATGCCACCGATCACCAGCGCCCGGATCACCCCGTACCGCGCGACCAGAACGCCGCCGGCCACGATACCGATAACGGTTGCCAGCGTGCCGAACAGCTTGGTCACAGCGGCGACCTCGGTGCCGGTAAAACCCAGATCGACATAGAACGGGTTTGCCATGACACCGCCGATGGCGTCGCCGAACTTGTAGAACAGCACGAAGGCCAGGATCGCCGCCCAGCCGCCATGCCGCATGAAATCGGCGAACGGATCGATGAAAGCGGCGCGCAGTCTGGCGGCGGGGTTGAGCGGACCATCCGCCTGCGCCGCATCGCCGGCCCGCGGTGACCACAACACGATCAGCAGGCCCAGCGGCGTCACCCCTGCCATAGCCGCATAAACCCAGAACCACGAAACGAGATCGGAAAGCGCCAGCGCGCCCGCGCCGGAAACCAGCATGCCGATACGGTAACCCAGTTGCGTCGCCGCGGCCCCGGCACCCTGTTCATCCTCGTCCAGAACGTCGATGCGGTACGCGTCGATTACGATATCCTGGCTGGCCGAAACGAAGGCGACGGTAAAGGCGGCGATGGCGGTCCATAACGGGATGACGGACGGATCGCTCGACCCCAGCGCCAGCAGCGCCGCCGCCATGGCGATCTGCAAAACGACCAGCCAGCCGCGCCGCCGCCCAAGAGCCGACAGGCCCGGCGGCCGGATCTGGTCGAACATCGGCGCCCAGAGAAACTTGAACGTATACGGCGCGGCGATCAGCGCGAACAGGCCGATGGCGGTTTTCGAGACCCCTTCCTGCGCCAGCCAGAAGGACAGCGTCGCACCGCTGAGCGCCAGCGGCAGGCCGCTGAGAAATCCCATCGCCAGAATCGCCGCAAGCCGGCGATCGCGGTAAACCAGAAAGGCGTCGATCCAGGATTGTCTCATCGCAAAACGTTAAGCGTGTTCGCCGTCGCTGCCCAGCCGGCAGATGCACCCGGTTCGGGGCGGGGCTGTTTCCGGCCGGCCGTGCGCTCTATAGTAAAATGCAGCACGAAGGAGGAACGACATGCCGAAAGTAGTGAAACTGAAAGGCGACGCCCGCGGTCAGGCCCTGTCGGAACTGTCCGGCTGGCGCATGGTGGAAGGCCGCGACGCGATTTCGAAAAGCTTCAAGTTCAAGACCTTCAGTCAGGCCTTCGGCTTCATGACCCGCTGTGCCCTGAAGGCGGAAAAGATGGATCACCATCCGGAATGGTTCAATGTCTACAACACGGTGGACGTCACGCTCGCCACGCACGACGTTGACGGCCTGTCCGAGCTGGACATCACGCTGGCGAAATTCATGGACAAAATAGCGGGTTAGGAAGCCGGAGACTCGCGGCCGATCGTCAGGTACTTGTCGCGGCGGCGTTTCCGGCGCAGCGACGGGTCAAGCGTTATGAGATCGGCAAGGGCGGCGTCGATGCTGTCGCCGACCGCCGCTATCACCCGGTCCGGGCTGCGATGCGCGCCGCCGACAGGTTCCGGGAGAACCGTATCGACAACGCCGTGTTTCGACAGGTCCTGCGCTGTCAGCCGCAGGGCTTCGGCGGCTGTTTTCGCCTCGTCGGAATTGCGCCACAGGATAGAGGCGCAGCCTTCCGGCGAAATCACCGAATAGATCGAGTGTTCCAGCATGATCACCGAATCGGCCGCCGCCAGCGCAATCGCGCCGCCGGAACCGCCTTCGCCGATCACGACGGAAACGAGCGGCACCTTGACCTGCAGGCACATTTCAATCGATCGGGCAATGGCTTCGGCCTGGCCGCGTTCTTCCGCGCCGATGCCGGGATACGCGCCGGGCGTGTCGACAAGCGTGATGATCGGCAGGTTGAACCGGTCGGCCAGATCCATCAGACGCTGCGCCTTGCGGTACCCTTCCGGCCGGGCCATGCCGAAGTTATGGGCGATGCGGCTTTGCGTCGTGCCGCCCTTTTCGTGACCCATCACGATGCAGGACTTGCCCCTGAACCGGCCAAGGCCGGCCAGAACGGCGCTGTCCTCGCCATAGCGGCGGTCGCCGGCCAGCGGCGTGAAGTCGTCGATGAGGGCCTTGATATAGTCTTCGCTGTGCGGCCGTTCCGGGTGGCGCGCCACCTGAACCTTCTGCCAGGGCGACAGTTTCGAATAGGTCGCGCGCAATTCCTTGTCGACCTTGGCCTGCAGTTTTGCGACTTCATCGGCGATGTTCAACTCGCCATTGTCGGCCAGATGCCGCAATTCCTCTATCTTGCCTTCAAGTTCGGCAATCGATTGTTCAAAGTCGAGAAAAGTTCGCAAACCCGGCATCCTTATCCGCGCTTTGGGCCTGTCAGAAACAACAGCCGCAACCCCTTCTTGCTAGCAAGGGGTCGCGGCAAATGCAAATCTCTAACTTGTCGTGCAAGCCGGATTTACCGGCTGCAACGGCGTCAGCCCTGGCCGATCTGCTTGGCCTTTTCGACCATGTTTTCGGCCTGCCGTATCGAGGCGGCGTCGATCAGCCGGCCGTCCAGCGATACCGCGCCCTTGCCCTCGCGCTGAGCCTGTTCCATCGCTTCCAGAATCCGCTTCGCCTTGGTGATGTCGGCTTCCGACGGGCTGAACAGCTCGTTCGCCATGTCGATCTGCGTCGGGTGGATCGCCCATTTGCCCTCACAGCCCAGCACGCCGGCCCGGTTCGCCTGCGCCTTGTAGCCGTCGGGGTCGGAAAAATCGCCGAATGGCCCGTCGATCGGGCGCAGACCGTTGGCGCGGGCCGCGACGACCATGCGTGAAATCGCGTAATGCCACATGTCGCCCCAGTGAAAGTCGCGCGGCGCATCGCCGTCCTTGTCGGTCAGGACGCCGTAATCGGCATGCGGGCCGCCGATGACGGTGGTCCGCGCCTTGGTCGAGGCGGCATAGTCGGCAACGCCGAAATGCAGGCTTTCGTTCCGTTTCGACGCTTTGGCGATTTCATCGACATTGGCCATGCCGAGGGCGGTTTCGATGATGTGTTCGAAGCCGATCTTCTTCTTGCGCTTGGTGGCGTCTTCCACCTGGGTCACCAGCATGTCGACGGCGTAGACATCAGCGGCGGTGCCGACCTTCGGGATCATGATCATGTCCAGCCGTTCGCCGCCCTGTTCCAGGATATCGACGACATCGCGGTACATGTAATGGGTGTCGAGGCCGTTGATCCGCACCGAAACGGTCTTGGCGCCCCAGTCGATATCGTTCAGCGCTTCGATGATGTTCTTGCGCGCCTGTTCCTTTTCGTCCGGCGCGACGGCGTCCTCGCAATCGAGAAAAACGACATCGACGGCCGACTGTGCCGCCTTTTCAAAGAGTTCTGTACGGCTGCCCGGTACGGCGAGTTCGCTGCGGTTCAGGCGGGGTGTCGCCTGTTCTACCAAGGTAAAGCTCATGTCTGTCCCCTCTGTTGATTGGTGGCGGCCGGGCCGCGGTGGTCGTTGATCTACGCGCGATGCGATACACGCGCTGGCGCATAACCGTCAATGAAAAGCCTGCCTGCGTCCTGTCGGCGTGAAAACCACGCTCAGGCCAGGCTCTCTATCGCATGTCTGACCAGCGGCAGCCGGTCGTTTCCCCAGAACAGGGTTCCGTTGACGATAAAGGTCGGCGACCCGAAGGCGCCGTCGGACAGGGCCCTTTCGATAACCTGCTCGTGTTTTTCGATGAGATCGGGTGAATCCAGCGCCTCGATCATCATGGCTGCGTCCAGACCCAGTTCCGCGGCCATTTCCGCCAGAAGGGGCCGGTCGACGATGCGGGACTCCACAAAAATCGCCTGAAAGATGCGTCGGCACATCGGCTTCAGCAAACCGGACCGGTCCGCAAACCAGCAGGCTTTCGACAAATCTACAGGGTCGGTGCGAAATGTGGCGGGTTCGCGGAACGGGACGCCGTAATAGGCGGCCCAGGCAAGAGCGTCCTGTTCGCGAAACGCCCAGTCATACTGGCCCGAACCGGGGTTTTCGTGAAACGGGTTGCGGCCGCCATTGGCGCGGGAAATCAGGGTGCCGGTTGCCAGGGGAAGCCATTCGAAAGCGCAACCTGTTTCGCTTTCGATACGGTCAAGCTGCGTCGACGCCAGATAGGAATACCGGCTGGCGAGGCCGAAATAGAACGGGATGACGATATTGCTCATGCGGTTATCCAAAACCGGAGGACCGGATTCTGGCAACAAAAAAGCCCGCCGGAGCGGGCTTTTTCGCGTGTCTGCACCAGGCGCGTCAGATGACCGACTGCACCCATTCCGAAAGCTGGCTTTTCGGCATCGCGCCGACCTTGGTGGCGACGACTTCGCCGCCGTTGAACAGCATCAGGGTGGGGATGCCGCGCACGCCGTACTTCGTCGGCGTATGCGGGTTTTCGTCGATATTCAGCTTCGCGATGGTGACCTGGCCGTTCAGTTCGCTGGCGATTTCTTCCAGCGCCGGGCCGATCATCTTGCACGGGCCGCACCATTCCGCCCAGTAATCCACCAGCACCGGGCCGTCCGCCTTCAGTACCGATGTTTCGAAGTCGCTGTCGCTGACCTGTTTTGTCGCCATGATTCTGTCCCTCTCTTGAGTGTGCCGGCCGCCGTCTCTCTCGGCTCCGTCAGTGTATCCTATTTTACCGATCCGGCACTATGGCCGATTCGGGCCGTGTCATCCGTCTTTCGTTATGCGAAACGATCTGACTATTTACTGCTTCCTTTCATCTGGGTTGCGGGCCGATAGCGTTCAAGCAGCGATGCGTCGATCGGCGTCAGATGCGGCCCGTCGGTCCATAACAGGGCGCAGCGGACCGGCCGGCCGGGGAAGACCCCGGCCAGCACCGCACGGTAGGCCGCCATCTGGTTGAGATAGGCGGCGGGGGCGTCTTCCGCCCTGTCCGGCGCGGGCCGCTGGGTCTTGTAGTCGACAACCAGAACCTCCTGATCGGTAACGAGAATCCGGTCGACCTGCCCGGAAACGACCTGTACCCCGTCCGGGCCGTCGACCAGGCCGGTCAGCGGAATTTCGGCCCGGCTGCCGGGTCCGAACAACGGTGCGAAGTCCGGATGATCCAGCACCGCCAGCGCTTCGTCGACCAGCATGGCGGCGGATGTTTCATCCAGTCCGGCAAAACGGTTGTGACCGATCAGCGTTAATCCGATGTCGCGCCGGCGGTCGCGCGGCAGGCCGGGCAGATGCTGCAGCAGCAGATGGACGACGCGGCCGCGCTGGAACCGGTCCGCGCCGCTCTCCGTACCGGTTATCGGCGACAGCACCGGCGGGTCCGGCGTGGTCGGGCGGCTTGGGACGAGCGGGTTCGGCGGCAGCGGTTCCGACGGCGCAGGCGTTCCGGCCCAGTCCGGCAGGGCCGGTGCGGCGGTTTCTTCTTCTACCGGTGACCGATCGGATTCAGTTTTCGTGATATCGGGTTCCTTGTCCGCCAGCACCAGCATGTCACCGGTCCAGTCCGGCCCGCCGGTGAAAGGCAGGGTTTCAACCGCATCGGATTCGGCCAGTCCCTCCCGCACCAGATCGTACCAGCAGTCGGTCGGCCGGGCGCGCTTGCCGAGATGGCCGCAGACGATCAGCCGGTCTTCCGCCCGGGTCATCGCGACATACAGCAGCCGGCGGTATTCCTCGTCGTCGCGCCGGCCCGCCTCCATCCGCAGGGTCTGGGCGACTGGTTCCTCGTAACGCCGCGACGGCGTCCAGATCATCGCTTCCGGCGCGGTCGCCGACGGGCCCTGCCGGGGGCCGGACAGCCAGTGCAGGGCCGGCCCCTGATCGGCGCGCGGTTTCGACGGCGCATCCGGCAGAATGATAATCGGCGCCTGCAACCCCTTCGCGCCGTGAACGGTGAGGATGCGGACCGACTGGCCCGAGGCGGTGTCGAGATCGCGTTTGATTTCCGCTGTACCGGTCGAAAACCAGTGCAGGAAGCCCTGCAGAACCGGCAGGTTGGCGCGTTCGTACAGCAGTGCCTGGGCCAGAAATTCCTCGACTGGTTCTTCGACTTCCGTCCCCAGACGGTAATCCAATGCCTGCCTTCCGGTCATCGAACCGGCGGAGGATTGTGCGGGACAGATTGAATCCAGAATTCCTGTGAAAAACTCGTAGGGACGCAGGTAATCGACCTGTGCCAACAGGTCAGACAGCCAGGCGACGGCTGTGGCATAGCGATTGCTGTCGTTTGCCCTGGCGCGCAGACGGGTCCAGATGCTCTCTTTCCCGCGGTCATAGGCAAGATCGAACAAATCGTTGTCATCGAATCCAATGAACGGGGATTTAAGGATCGTCGCACAGGTCAGATCGTCTTCCGGCAACAGCAGAAAGTGGCCCAGCGCCAGCAGATCCATCACGGCGATTTGTTCGCCGAGCACAAGGCGGTCGACACCGGCGACCGGCACGCCGCGCTGTTTCAGCCGCCGGATCAGCGCATCGACCAGCGGTCCGCGCCGGCGCACCAGCACCATGATATCGCCCGGCCCTGTGGGTCGGTTGTCTCGCGACGGCAGGGTATCCCGCCCGATCATGTCGGCGACCCGGCCGGCGATACCGTCGGCCAGCCGTTCCAGCGCCGGCAGGGTTTCGACCGGCTTCGTTTGCGCCTCCCACGGATCAAAATCGTCATCCGTCGGCGGTTCGACCAACGGCCAGACCTCGACCCGGCCGGCCGCGTTATCCCGCATCGACCGGTGAACAAGTTTCTCCTCGCCGTCTTCCAGAACGCCGTCGCGCGCCGGGCTTGCGGCGAAGGTAGCGTCGACGGCGGCCAGTACCGCCGGGGCGGAGCGGAAGGAAAACCGGAAAGGGATTTCCCGCATCGGATTGTTCGCGTCGGCCGACCAGTCGGCGATAACTTTCCTTACCGCTTGAAACACCGCCGGATCGGCGCGCTGAAAGCTGTAGATCGACTGTTTGACATCGCCGACGACGAAAAGGCTGCGGGCGATATCGGCCTGGCCTTCGCCGGCGAAAAACTCCGAGGCCAGCGCCAGAATCAGTTCCCACTGTTCCGGCGCGGTATCCTGCGCTTCATCGACCAGAATATGCGACAGGCCGCCATCCAGCTTGAACATCACCCAGGCCGACGCCTTCACGGAATCGGTTAGCAGGTCGCGGGTCTTGATGATCAGATCGTCGTAGTCCAGCAAAGCGCGGTGCGCCTTCGCCAATTCGTAGGCCGCCAGCATGGCGAGGCCCAGCCGCAGCAACGCCGCCGAGGCATCGGCGCTGACCTGTCGCCGGACCGCCTCGTCCAGCGCGATCAGCCGCGTCTGTTCGGCGTCGATGACGGCGGTGAGGGCGGGATTGGCTTCCAGTACCGCTTTGGTCGCCACGGTTTTTCGCGGTGCGCCGTCGCCGGTCAGAAACACGCTTTGATAGGCACTGAACCCTGCTTCCCGCTCGTCTGTTGTCGCAGCCAGCCACGTTGTGACAAGGCCCGCGTGCTTGCTGTCGGTCTTGGCGTTGCTGGCGGTCCGCATCGCCTCGACAAGCGCCGTCAGGCCGTCTCGGTCGAAGGCGTCATCCCGGCAGGCCTGTTGTTGTAAAAGATCGGCGTCGCTGTCGGGATCGGCGCGGAGCGTTCCATACAGGGCCGCGATAACCGCATCGACCGATCCGTGGCGGTCGAGCAGCCGCCGTAGCTGCGCCTGGTTGCCGGTCAGGTTGCGGATCAGGTCGTCGAACGCTTCCTCCGTGCCGTAGCGGCCGATGGTCCGGCTGGCGGCGGACAGGGTGTCATCATCGGCGGCCCGGTTCAGCACCCGGTCGCGGGCCTGCCGCATCAGGTCGCCCGCCTGCCGTTCGTCCATCACCTGAAAATGCGGCGCGACCGACGCTTCCAGCGAAAACCGGCCGAGAACCGACTGGCAGAAGGCGTGCACGGTCTGGATTTTCAGCCCGCCCGGCGCATCCAGCACCTTGGCGAACAGAATGCGGGCATAAGCCAGTTGTTCCGGCGTCGGCGGCATGCCCAGAAGATGCTGCAAGCGGTCGCCGAGTTTCGCGTCGGGCAGGGTCGTCCACTCGCCCAACGCCGTATTGATCCGGTTCGCCATTTCGGCGGCCGCCGCCTTGGTGAAGGTGATGCACAGAATGGTCTCGGGACGGGCCCGGTCAAGCAGCAGGCGCAGCACCCGGTCGGTCAGCACCTTGGTCTTGCCGCTGCCGGCGCTGGCCGCGACCCAGACATGATCGACCGGCCGCGCCGCGCGGCGCTGCAATGTGTCCGGATCCATCCGGTCGAAAATCTGGCTGGTCACGGACATTCCTGACCTCCATCGGCCAGCGCCCATTCGGCGACCCGGGCCAGATGGGCATAATCGTTGAAACGCAGCGCGAAGGACGGCCGCGGCATCGCCAGATAGGGTGTCGCCGGATCGGCGAAGGCATTGGCCAGCCGGATGACGCCGGTGACCGCCTCTTCCGCCGTTACCGACGGATCGACCTTTTTCAGCGCCTTGATCTCGCCCGGCGGGTCGCCGCCCGACAGTCGCCAGTATTCCAGGATCTCCGTATTCGATCCGTTGTTGATGCCGGGGAAACCGCCACGGCCGAGGATCGCCGCTTCCAGCGGCAGTTGCGGGCTTTTGCCGTCGATGACCGCCTGTTCGGACGGCGGCTGACCGGTCTTGTAGTCGACGATGGCGAAGCCGCCGGAGGCAAGCCGGTCAATTCTGTCGGCGGTAGCGCGAATAGTGAATCCGCCGGTTTCCGTTTCAAGACGGATTGTTCCCTTGATTTCTGTAAAGGATGTGTCGATGCCGGCGCGGCGTTTCGTTTCTTCGGCAACGAACCATCGGGCGATGCGCTCGAAACGAGGCCACCAGAAACTGCGGATGCCGGGCCGGGTCAGCGCCGGCCCGAAGGCTTCGCGGCCACGGGCCAGCAGATCTTCATAGGCAGTCTCCGGCAGCGAACCGGCATGCGCGGCGACGAAGGCGTCCAGCGCATTGTGGATATAGGTGCCGCGCTCTGCCGCGCCGGGGTCGGCCTCCAGCGGGTCGAGCGGCTCCAGCGCCAGGATATACTGCGCGAAAATGACATAAGGGTCGCGTATCCAGACGTCGATTCGTGTCGCGGAAAGCCCCGTTGGCCGGGCCTCGACCGGCGGACGCGGGGCGGGCCGCTCGACCGGTCTGGCGGGCAGGCCGGATTCGATCAGGCGGCTGCGCCAGCCGAGCCACGGACCGGCGTCGCGGAACACATCTTCCCATTTCAGATGCGCCAGCAAGGCGTCGAGCCGTGTCAGCCACCGGCTCGGCACGGTCGGCTGGCCATCGGTCTTTTCCGCCCGTGTCAGGATGACACGCGATGCGGCGGCCGCCTGCGCGAAATCGTGCGCCGACAGGCCGACCCGGCGTTCCGGCGCGGGCAGGCCGAATTGTTTGCGCATCGGCCGCGACATCCAGGGGTCCGGCGCCGGTTCGGGCGGCCAGACGCCTTCGTTCAATCCGCCGAGGACAACAAGATCGGCATGCTGTAGACGGGCTTCCAGCGGTCCCCAGATCGACAGCCGGGGATGCGCACCGAAGGCGGGCCGGACGGTGCGGCCCTGCATCAGCGCCGGGATCAGCGCGGCATAGGCGTCGGGCGCTATCGGCGGCAGGTCGCGTGCGGCCTCTTGCAGTTCGGAGATGAAACCGGCCAGCGACTCGCCGTCGTCACCGCGCCACAATCGGGCTGCGCCGGTTTCCACATCGGTTGCGGCGAGCGCCTCCGCTGCGCCGGCATGCAGGGTAAGCAGGTCGCCCGCCATTCGATAGTCTGGCGCGGATATCGCCGCTGAGAACGCGCCCAGCACCTGCTCCAGCCTGTCCAGCAGGGCAAGGATCGATTCCCGGTCGGCGATCACGTCCCTGTCGGGCGATTCCATTGCAAGTAACCGCAGGGCGTCCAGACCCGGCGCCGGTTTCGGTCCGCGCAGGATATGTCTTTCCAGCAATCGTGTCATGGCGCGCACCGCGCCCTTCGCCAGACCGCCATGGCTCAACGGATGCTTCAGCAGGCCAAGCAGGGCGACCGGTGAAAACCCGTCCTGTACCGCGGCAAGCACCGCCAGAAAGTAAACCCCGACCGGCATGGCCGTCAGCGGCGTGCCGGCGGAATCGTCGACCTCGATATCCCAGCGCCGCAGGGCCGCCGCGACCCGCCGCGCCAGCGCCCGGTCGGGGGTAATCAGGGCGGCGGTCCGGGTCGGCTGTTCAAGCGCCTGCCGCAGCATCAGGGCGATGGCCCCGGATTCCGCTTCCGGGCCGGGGCAGTCGAGCCGCCGAAAACCGTCCAAAGCCGCCATGTCCTCGCCGTAGTCGCCGGGCGCGCGCTGCCGCCACGCGCCGGTCGCCGCGGCCGGCAGCAGCGTATCCGACAACAGCCGCAGGCGCGGCGAGCTTTCGGCCTGCCCATCCATCCACGGGCGAACGCTTTCCCGCGTCAGGCCGAACCGGACGATCAGGCGAGCCAGCCCGAATTGCGGATGCGCTTCGTCGGCAATGGCCATTTGCCAGGCGTCGTCAGTCATCACACGGTCCAGGCCCGGCAGAACTACTGCGCCTTCCGGCAGACCGGCAACCACCCGCATCAATTCCGCAGAAGCCGGAATGCTACCGGTAGAGCCGGCGGCGATCACGGGATAGGCAGGCGGTTCGCGTTGCCACAGATCGGTCAACGCGTCGATCATCCGGTTGCGGCGATCCGCCGGGTCGATCCGCCCTTCCTCGGCCAGCACCGCCGGCCAGGCGGCGGTGACGATGGTCATGAAGTCCAAAGTATGCTGCCAGTATTCCGCCAGCTCGCCTTTCACCAGGGCAGGCAGGTCCGCGAAATCCAGTCCTTCTGTATGCACCTGGTCGATCAGGTCGGCGAGGGCGGCGGCCAGCAGAACCGCCTGTTCCGGCGTCACCGGTTCGCCCTCGGCCTCGCCGCGTTTCAGGATCAGCCGGGCCAACAGCATCTGCCGGCGCAGATCGTCGATGGCGGGCGGAACCTCGGCCAGGGCCTCGGCGAGACGGTCGTCCAGACCGGCATCGACCTGCAACGCCTCTTCATCGACATCGCCGATTGGCCGCATCGACGGCAACAGCAGACCGGCCCCGCCGGATACCCGCAGAAAGGCGTCACGCAGGGCGCGGCAGGCGCGGCGTGTCGGCAACAGGATGAGAACGTCGCTCAAGGCGGTCGGGTCGGCGCCATGGCGCGCCATCACCCCGGCGGCCAGCCTGTCCGAAAACGGCTGGTCGGCGGGAATGCTGTAAACCTTGGCCATGCCGTTATCCTGTCTGTCGGATCGATTCCCCGGCGGACGCGAGCGCCTCCGGCGTGCCGATATGATACCACTGCCCGTCATGCATTACACCGAACAGCCGCCCGGCCTTTTCGGCGCGGTCGAACAGCAGGGTCAGCGAAAAGAACCCGTCCGGGCTGTCTTCCAACAGACGGGCGGCAAGAACATGAACCCCGGCGAAAACCAGCGGCGCGGTTTCATCCGACGTCCGGCGGCGGGCGCGGGAAACGGGATCGAGAAAATAGTCGCCCCTGCCGTCATAACCGTGCGCTGTGTCGACCGGGGTCAGCAACAGTAACGCATCCATGATATCCGGGTCCCAGGCGTCGAGCAGCCGGGCGACGGCGGGCCTCTCGCCGTCGAGCCACACGGAATCCGCATTCGCGACCACGAAACTGTCGTCGCGCAGCAGCGACAGGGCGTTTTTCACGCCGCCACCAGTATCGAGAATCTCGGCTTCCGGTGACAGGGCGACATCGTCGCGCCCGGCAAAATGAGCCTCGATCCGATCGCCCAGATAATGCGCGTTGACCACGTATTCGGTAATGCCGCCGGCGCGCAGCCGGTCGAATACCCAGTCGATCAGCGGCTTGCCAAGCAGCGGCACCAGCGGTTTCGGCAGCGTATCGGTCAGCGGCCGCATCCGTTTGCCGAAGCCGGCGGCCAGCACCATCGCCTTTTTCGGCTTTCCGGTCATGTCGCCATGCCCGGTTTCTCCCGCGTTTCCGGCGGCATGACGCGGTCCAGCCAGTCTTTCAGTGGCGCAAGAGCCGGGTCCTTCAGGCTTTGATCGACCCATTTCCAGCATCGGGGAATATGTTTCAGGTATCCCGGTTTACCGTCGCGATGGGCCAGCCGGGTGAAAATGCCGATGATCTTCAGGCTGCGCTGCACCGCCATGATGCGGTAGGAGCGCATGAACACCTCGCGGTCGAGATCGGGAAACCGGTCGCAATAGGCGTCGAGGAGCGTTGCAGCCATAGTCTGATCGACATCGCGCCGCGCATCCTCGAACAACGAGGCAATGTCGTAGGTGACCGGTCCGATCACCGCATCCTGAAAGTCGAGCTGCCCGACATTGCGCGGCGACGGCCGGTCCGGCAGCCAGACAAGGTTGTCGACATGGTAGTCGCGCAGCACCAGCGTCGACGGCACCTGCCGGGCGAGGTCGAGCAGCGGCGGCCACAGGGACCGGAAGGTTTCCATTTCCGCCGGGTCGAACATCGGCAGAACCGCCGGCGCATACCATTCCGTCAACAGGGCCGCCTCGCCGATAAACAGGTCGTTGTCGTAGACCGGTAGCGCGGCGTCTCCGCGGAAATTCCGGTGCAGACGAACAAGCGCTTCCAGCGCATGGGCGTAGAGGGTCTTTTCATCGCCGCCCTTGGCCAGCACCCGGGTGAAGGTATCGTCGCCCAGGTCTTCCAGCAGTAAAAACCCCTGATCGACATCCGCTGCGAGGATTTCCGGCGCGGACAAGTCAGCCCCGGCCAGCAGTCCGGCGACGGTCACGAAAGGGCGAACATCCTCCTTGTCCGGTGGTGCGTCCATCAACACCGCGCGGCGAAACCCGTTCTGTACCCGTTCATAGCGGCGAAACGAGGCGTCGTCGGCCAGCGGCCTGCGGGGCACGTCACCCCAGCCGGCTTGCGCCAGAAAGGTGTCGATGGCCCGGTCGCGGTCTTTCCTGTCCTGCGCCATCACACCCGTTCACATGTCTTCAAGATCGGCCAGCACGTCGGCCAGACGGTCGGCCCAGTCGCCTCCGCCGGACAATACCGCCCGGCGGCCGGATTTGGTCGGGCCGTCAACCGGGTCGGTTTCCTGTTCCAGCCGGATATCCAGCCGGTCATCCGGCAGATAGGGGCCGAGCTTTTCCGGCCATTCGATCAGGCTGATATGGTCGAAAAACGCGTCCTCGATGCCCAGTTCCAGCGCATCGGACGGGTCTTCCAGCCGGTACAGATCGAAATGCCAGATTTCGCATTCGCCGCCCGCGACATCCCACGGATAGGTCTGCACCAGGGTGAAGGTCGGACTTGGCACATCCTCGCCGCCGGGCAGGCTGGCCTGGATCAGCCCGCGCGCCAGGGTTGTCTTGCCGGCCCCCAGATTGCCCCACAGGGCGATGACATCGGCCTGCTGTACGACGCTCGCCAGGGCGCGGCCCAGATCGATGGTGGCGGCTTCGTCCGGCAAATCGATGATCAGGCTTTCGGCATCGGACACGGGCAGGAGTCTCTTTCTTTGGGGCCGGGATGGGTCTGCGAACAGGTATACATGGTTTGCAGCGTGTTCGTCACCGGCCAAGTGGCTGTCGGGGGGGTCGCGCTGTCAGTACAGCGCCTTCCGGTTGACCCTGCCAGGAAGCGTGTAGGGGTCGCCGTGATTGTCGTAATAGTGAACGTTGCCCAGCACCGTTCTGGCGCCTGAAACGATGCGTGTTTCGGCGGCGATATGCGGCGTGACCAGCACCCGCGGGTGGGCCCAGTAGGGATGCTCTTTCGGCAGCGGTTCCTCACGGAACACGTCCAGCGTCGCGCCGGCGACATGGTTCGATTCCAGCGCCGCCAGCAGGGCGTCGTCGTCTATCAGTTCGCCGCGCCCGGCATTGATGATCGACGCGCCGCGCGGCATTTTCGCCAAAGTCTCGGCATTGATGATGTTTTCCGTCTGCGGCGTGCGCGGCAGCAGCAGCAACAGGATTTCCGAATACTTCAATGTGACGTCGAAGCCCTTGTCGCCCGCCAGGCAGCCGAAATCCGAATGGGTTTTCGCCGACCGCGACCAGCCGGTGACCCGGAAACCGCATTGCGACAGGTTTTCCGCCACGGCCATGCCGAGAACGCCGAGGCCCAGGATGCCGACGTTCCGTTCGCTGGCCAGGGGCGGCACGACCGGGTTCCAGTCGCCGGCGACGTTTTCTCGGGCGACGCGGTCCGCCCACAGGTGGTGGCGATAGGTATGGCCGGTCATGTAATCCACCATGCCGTCGGTCAGCCCCTTGTCGACCATTCGGAATATCTTCACTTTCAGATCGAGATCGGGGTCGGACACCAGACGCTCGACGCCGGCCCACAATGAATGGACGTATTTCAGATTCGGCAGCTTCGCGAAGGCGCCGGCCTCCGGAAACGCGACAATCGCCTGGGTGATGTCGTCAGGGTTGCCGATATCGGGCCAGACTCGAAAGTCCATCTGCGGGTAATGTTCCGAAACCTGCCGGCGGAACTCATCTTCCCATTGTTTGCTCGATTTCAGACTGTTGATCAGAACGACGGCCATTACGGAACCTCCCGCACCATGATTTCATGGTCCGCCGGGTGAGACAATCAGTCCCTGTTAACCTCGTATTAAGAAATTGATCCTACCATAGTACCCATCTTATTGTTGTCGGGTTGTCCTTCTTGTTTGCCTCTCTGAAGAGTTGACCAAATCCACGGCGCTACTCAAAAGAGATTTCCCACCGGAGGTGCCGAATGGATGGCACAATCAGGCTGCCGGCCAACGAAGATGAACGGCTGCTGGAACTGAACAGAACCGGCGTGCTGGACAGGCCGCGCGACGAGGATATCGACGATATTCTTGAAATGGTGCGCGAAGTACTGGAAACCGATTCCTGCCTGTTCAGCATCATCACCGAAAATGACCAGATCGAAAAATTTTACGCCGGACGGTCGATAGGCAACGTTCCGAGAAGCCAGTCTTTCTGCCAGTATACGGTGAATTCCAACACGCTGTTCGTGGTCGAGGATACGTTTAAGGATAAACGGTTCAATTCTTTGCCGATGGTGAAGAATGGAAATGGCATACGCTTTTACGCGGGCGTGCCGATACTGGCGCTGCATGATTTGCCGATCGGCGCGCTGTGCGTGGTCGATTCCCGTAAAAGGGACCGGCTGAGCGAGACGCACGCGCAAGTGCTGAACCGGGCGGCAAGGTTGTTGCGCCGACGGCTGGTGCCTGAATTCTCGGCGTCGCTGACATCGAAACTTCCAGTGAATGTCCATGGCGCCGACAGTTTCCTGAAGGCCTGCACCGACGTGTTCAACAAGGGGCGGCGGACCGGCGGTCGACCGATGGCGTTTTTCTACTGCAACGACAACCGGCTGGCGAATATCGAGGTGTCGCGCCAGACCAGCCTGCTGCAGGAAGTCGAGTCCATGCTGGTGGAGCGGGCCGGGTCGATCTCGCGGCAGAAACTGCAGATCATTGCCGGGGTGATCGACCGCGGCCAGTTCGGCTTCGCGTTCAATGCGAATTTCGATACCGAAACCGTTGAGGAAATGGGCGTACGCATCCACGCGATCCTCAATGCGCCGGTCATGACATCGCAGGGCAGCATCAACCCCAAAGTGTCGATCTGTGTGCATGTTGACGACGGCACCATCGGCAGCATCGACGAAGTGATGGATTTCTGCCGGTCGGTGCTGAGTTACAAGAAGCTGCACGAACCGGGCGTCGTCATCCTGACGCGCGCGATGATCGACCAGTCGAACAAGCTGACCGCCGGCCGGTCCGCCATCAAGGATGCAATCACCCAGCGGAAACTGAGCGTGGTGTATCAACCGATCATGACTGCCGAAGACGGATCGCTGAACGGGTTCGAGGCGCTTGTTCGCTGGCATCACCCCGTGATGGGCGAATTCGGCGCGATGGAAATTCTGGAACTTTGCGCCGCCGAGGGGCTTCAGGCCGATCTAGACTATACCGTGATCGAGATGAGTTGCCGTGCGGCTCGGCTGCGCGAAGATCGCTGCAACGACCGGGCGCGGATTTCCGTCAACGTCGATACCAACACGCTCGGCGACGAGACTTTCGCCAGAAACATCAAGCGCATCGTTGCCAAAACCGGCATTGATGCCGCATTGCTGGAACTGGAAATTACGGAACATACGGTGGTGCGCAATCACGGTGCGGCGCTGGCGCAGATGCAGGCGTTGATCGATATCGGCGTGACCTTCGTGCTCGACGACTTCGGCACCGGTTACAGTTCGCTGACCCATCTTCAGCAATTGCCGCTCACCAAACTGAAGATCGACAGGTCCTTTGTCGAAAACATGGGCGACGACAAAACCCTCACACTGGTCAAGGCCCTGCTGTCGACGGCCCGCGCGATGGGGCTGGAAACCACCGGCGAGGGCGTGTCGACCGTCGCTCACAAGAAGAGACTGAAGGCTCTCGGATGCACCTATCTGCAGGGTTACCTGTTCGACAGACCGATGGTTGAAGAACAGTTCATGACCTATCGCGGATCGACGGACGATTCTCTCGCCACCGAAAGCTAAACCCGGTTTCAGTAGGGAATGTCGGCGTGTGTTTCCGGGGCCGGCTGCGCCCGCAACTCGTCGATCAGCTTTGACAGGTTCGTGGTAATGGCATCCAGTATCGCCTGCCCCTTTTCTGTCGTGGCCAGCGTCGGGTCGCCGGATATGCCCTGTGCGGCGGATCCGTGGTCAACCCGCTTCCGATCGGCGGCGCGACGCACCACGGTAACGCTGTTGCCCTCGAATTCCGGTTCGAATTCCATCGGCTCGTTGAAAGCGGAGCCACGCGGCGGCAGATGTTTTTCGGCCTTCTCCATCGCCACCAGATCCGGCTGCCAGGCCAGCATGAACGCGGTTTCGGATTCGCCGGCATGATCCAGGCTGCCCGGTGCGCCTTCGCGCAACGCCGCGATCTCGGTCTTTGCAATCAACCCGACATCCGCCACCACGCACAAGGCGCCCGTCTTGTGACGCAGTTTCGACGCGGCGATTTCCAGCGGCGGCAGGTTCGCGATGCGATTGCCGTTGACGATAATCAGTCGCTTGAAGCCGCTGACGACAAGGCTTTCGCCGATCTCGACGATCACCTGAGTCAGGGTTTCCGGCCGCAGGGTCAGCGATCCGGGAAACGCCAGATGATGCGGCGACCAGCCGATCTGCTGCGGCGGCGCGATCAGCACGTTGCTTCGCCGCGCCGCGCCCTCGCACGCCGCGATGGCCCAGGCGGAATCCACCAGCAGCGGCAGGTGATAGCCGTGCTGCTCGGTCGCACCGACCGGCAGCAGCACGGTATCGTCCATCGCAAGATAGGCGGCGATGGCAGGCCACGACCGTTCCTGCAGCCAGGGCGAGGTTTCCAGTGTGTGGCTCATCGCCGGTCTTCCTAGGTTCTGAAAGTCGGCCGGTGAGCGTCATCCGCATACAGATCCATGCCGTCCAGATAGGCCGAGGCCGCGCGGAAAACGGTGGCGTCGGTGAACGGCGAGGAGACGAGCTGGATGCCGGTCGGCACGGCGTTGGCGGCATGGCCGGACGGCACCGATATAACCGGGCAGCCGCTGAGCATGTTGAACGGGTAGGTCATCAACCAGCCCATCATCGGGTGTACCTGTTTGCCGTCGATCGTCAGCGTGTCGGCCGACTGGTCGAAGTCCGCCGTTACGGCGGGCACGGCCAGGGTCGGGCAGACGAACAGGTCGTAGTCGTCGACAATCGGCCCGAAGCTGTGCTGCATCCGCGCCGCCGTCTCCCACGCATTGTACAGGTCTACGCCGGACCATTTGTCGCCCAGGCTGGCGAAGGCGCGGGCATAGGTCGTCAGGTCGTCGGCGTGTGCGGAAAGAACCTCGTGCATCGACCCGCCGAAGATCAGTTCCAGATGGGCCTGCGCCGCGGTCTGTACCTCGCTCGTCCAGGGTAACGAGACTTCCTCCACCACCGCGCCGAGGGATTCGAAACGGGCCAGCGCCGCTTTCGTGTTCGCCACGACTTCCGGATCGACGGAAAAGAAGCCGAGGTCCATCGAATATGCAATACGCCAGCCCTTGATTTCCTCATAATCCAGCGGCAGTTCCAGTTTCGGGGAAAGTGCGGAATTGGACAGCGGATGCGGCCCGCACATCACGTTCTGCATCAGCGCGACGTCGCCGGCGCTGCGGCCCATCGGTCCGACATGGCAATACTGGTCGAACATGAAGGCGCTTTCTTCAGGGTTCCTGCCGAAGGGCGGCTTGAACCCGACGACGCCGGAACAGGAAGACGGAATACGGATCGACCCCGCAATGTCGGACCCGCTGGCCAGCGTCGTGGTGCCGGCGGCGAGCGCCGCGCCCGACCCGCCGGACGATCCGCCCGGCGTGTAGCCCAGGTTCCACGGGTTGCGCGTCACCCCGTGCAGGCGGGAATGGCAGAAGCCGGCGCAGGAAAATTCAGGCGTCGCGGTGCGGGCGTGGACGATGGCCCCGGCGTCGATCAGCCGCCCGTTGGTGATCGAGGTCTCGTCGGCGATCTGGTCCTTGTAGACCAGCGAGGCGTTCGACAGCGGCTGACCGGCGATGCCGGCCTCGTCCTTCACAGCCACCGGCAGGCCTTCCAGCGGCCGGGGATCGTGGCCGCCCTTGCCGGCGTAAACGGCTTCCGCCGCCTTCGCCTGGTCCAGCGCGGCGTCGTCGAAACGGAACGGAAAGGCGTTGATCTGCGGCTCGACCGCGTCGGCCCGCGCCAGCACGGCCTTCATCAGTTCAACCGGCGACAGCGACTTGTCGCGGAACCGGGCCAGGGCCTCGCGCGCACTCATGTAACACAGATCGAGATCCGACATTCTTCTAACGCTCCCCGTTGGTGGTAATGACACCGCAGCCTAGCTGAGAGCAAGGCAGGAGGGAAAGCGGGAAAATCTCCCGAACGTCAGATACCCAGATAGGCCTTGCGGACGTGTTCGTTGCCCATCAGGCCCTTGGCGTCGCCTTCCAGCGCGACGGTGCCGGTTTCCAGCACATAGCCGTGGCGGGCCAGTTCAAGCGCCAGTTCGGCATTCTGTTCGACCAGCACGATGGAAACGCCCTGTTCGTTGATCTCGCGCATGATGCGGGCGATGTCGCGCACGATGTTCGGCGCCAGACCGAGCGACGGTTCGTCAAGCAGCAGCACCCGCGGGTTGGACATCAGCGCCCGGCCGATCGACAGCATCTGCTGTTCGCCGCCGCTCATGGTGCCGGCCATCTGGTTGCGGCGTTCCTTGAGACGCGGGAAGCGTTCGAAGGTCGCCTCCAGGTCTTTCCGAACCCCTGCCTGATCGTCGCGGGTGAAAGCGCCCAGCATCAGGTTTTCCGTCACCGACAGGTCCTTGAAAATGCGCCGCCCTTCCGGAACATGCGCGATCCCCATTTTCAGGATTACATCCGGCGTCAGGCCGTCGATACGTGTGCCATCGAAGGTGATCTCGCCCGCGCTCGGCTGGTTGAGGCCGGAAATGGCGCGCAGGGTTGTGCTTTTGCCCGCGCCGTTGGAGCCGATCAGGGTGACGAAATCGGCCTCGCCGACTTCAAGCGAAACGCCTTTCAGGGCCGCAACCGGGCCGAAATGCACATGCAGGTCATCAACTTTCAGATACATGTCAGTTTGCACCGCTCAAATAGGCCTCGATGACCTTGTCGTTGTTGCGCACCTCTTCGGGCGTTCCCTGCGCCAGAACCTGCCCGAAATTGAGCACCGTCAGGTAATCGCACAATCCCATCACCGCTTTCATGTCGTGTTCGACCAGTACGATCGTGACACCGGATTCCCGCACCTTCCGGGTGAGGTCCATCATGTGGCTGGTTTCTTCCGCGTTCATGCCGGCGAAGGGTTCGTCCATCAGCATCAGCTTGGGTTCGGAGACCAGCGCGATGGCCAGCGCCAGCGCCCGCTGCGAGCCCAGCGGCAGTTCCGATGCAAGCTGGTCCTTGCGGTCGGACAGCCCCATGAAGTCCAGAACCTCCTCGACCCTGTCGCAGGCGGCTTTCTGCTTATCCCGACCCAGACCGAGAATGGCGGAGAAGACGTCGGTTCGTGCCTTGATGTGGGTGCCGACCAGGGCGTTTTCGAAAACCGTCAGTTCCTGGAACAGGGTGGTTTCCTGAAACGTCCGGACGATCCCCAGTTCGGCGATGGTATGCGGCTTCGAGCCTTCGATATTGCGGTTCTGGTAGACGATGCTGCCCTGCGTCGGCTTGTAGAAGCCGGCGATGATCTTGAACAGGGTGCTTTTGCCGGCGCCGTTCGGCCCGATCAGCCCGCGGATATCCCCGTCCTCTACATCAAAGGAAACATTGTCCAGCGCGGTCAGGCCGCCGAACTGTTTCGTCAGGTCCTTAACATCCAGAATCGCCATGGTCAGCCTCCCCGCGATTCGGTCGGCGACGGTTTGTCGCCGGACCCGAACCAGCCCTTCAGCTTGGCCGGAACGCTTTCCAGCCCCTTCGGCAGGAACAGGATCGACAGGATCAGCACGCCGCCGTAGATGGCGGGGCGGATGATTTCGAGATCCCGGATCGCCTCGTCGAAAATCGTCAGCAGAACCACGCCGACAATCGGGCCGTAGAACTTGCCGTAGCCGCCGACGATCACCCAGATCAGCACGAAGACCATGAAGCCGACGGTGAACTGGTTCGGCGTGACGCTGCCGAGATAGTGAATTTTCAGCGCCCCGGCGATGCCGGCGAAGAACGATCCGATGATGAAGGCCAGCGCGCGGTAGCGCCACGCGTCGACGCCGACGGATTCCGCCAGCGGCGTTTTCCAGTGGATGGCGTGCAGGGTCAGGCCGATACGGGAATGTTCGATACGGTACAGGATCAGCAGGCAGAAGCCGACCACGGCCAGCGTGAAGTAGTAGTAGGGAATCGGGTCGAGGAAATCGATGCCGAACACGATCGGCGGTTCCACCCCGCGCAGGCCGCTGGTGCCTCCGAACACTTCTACCCATTCGACCCAGACCAGCCGGATCGCCTCGCCGGCGGCGAAGGATCCGATCAGGAAGTAGAATTGCGTCATCCGCAGCAGCGGGAAACACAGCAACGCCGCCACCAGCCCCGCCATCAGCCCGGCCAGCGGCAGGGTGAACCAGATTTCAAGGCCCAGATGGTTGAACGCCAGCGTCGCGGTGTAGGCGCCGACCCCGACCATGACGGCATGGATCAGCGACCATTCGCCGGTCAGCGTCACCAGCCGGTAGCTGCAGACCACCAGCACGTTGATGGTCAGGAACAGAAGCAGGTCCTTGTGGTGGAAGCCGAGGAAATGCGGCAGCACGAGCAGGAAAGCCACCAGCGCCAGCCCGAAGGCCAGCCGCGCCGGCGTCGATTGCGTCAGGCTACTCACTGACCCGCACTCCCATAATGCCGGTCGGCTTGATGATCAGCACGACCA
Source organism: Alphaproteobacteria bacterium (assembly GCA_040222995.1). Classification (GTDB taxonomy): domain Bacteria; phylum Pseudomonadota; class Alphaproteobacteria; order UBA8366; family Aestuariispiraceae; genus JAVKBW01. The sequence goes on from JAVKBW010000046.1 coordinate 251,114, forward strand.
CCATCAGCACAAGCCCGCTGATCGTGGCGATGGTCGCTCCTAAATAAACCGTCATGAAAGTATGAAAGACCGCATAGATGATGGCCGCGACGACCGCGCCGGACAGGCTGCCGACGCCGCCGACAATCGTCACGATAAAGGCGGTAACGATGACGTTGTGGCCCATATGCGGGTTGATGTTGCCCAAAGGCGCGATCAGTCCGCCGGCCAGCCCGGCAAGCGCTGCGCCGACGCTGATGGCGATGATGGAAATTCTGTTTGAATTGATGCCCTGCAGGGCCGCGGCTTCACGGTCCATCGCAACCGCGCGCAGGGCCCAGCCGAACTTGGTGCGGGTCAGGAAGAACCACAACGTGACCAGGGCCGCGGCGGAAATGCCGAGGCTGAACAGCCGCTGATTGGGAATCCGGAAGACATCGAACAGCACCAGCGTTCCCTGATAGGGCGGCGGCACCTGTTTCGACGGCCCGTCGCCGCCGACGAGCGTCGCGCAGACCTGCAGGATGAACAGCACGCCGATCGAACAGATCAGCCCGGCCAGCGGGTCGGCGCGGGTCGGGCGGAACAGAAACCGTTCCATCAGCAGGCCGACCGCGGTAACCAGAATGATCGCGACGGCGAGCGTCGGGATGTAGTCGAGTCCGAGTTGCGAATGCACGACCCAGACGGTGAAGGCCCCGGCCATGACCAGTTCGCCATGCGCGAAGTTCACCACCCGCATGACGCCGAATATCAGCACAAGCCCGACCGCGAAAAGCGAATAGAATCCGCCCTGGATCAGGCCGTTGACCAGCGATTGGAAGATCAGTTCCATCTGAATGCTCTAGCCCGCATGTATCGTTAGTTCCCGTCGAAATTACAAAAAGAAAGGACCGCCGCAGCGCAGGCGGAAGCAATTTCCGCCCGCAGCCGCGCCGCGACGATTCCTGTTCCGGATACCCCGATCAGGTAACCGTGCGCAGTCCGTGCTCTTTCATGTACTTGATCAGCACGTCCGAATGCTTGTCGAGCCAGCCGGCGACATCGCCGAATTCCTTGATCCGGACCTTGCCGCCCTCGATACGGACAACCGGCCAGTTGCCGACCACGACGTTGTCGCGGCCCCACAGCTCCTTGCCCCACCAGCGGCCGCCGCCGAACACGAAGGACGGGTTGGGATTGCTTGTCAGGGCTTCGATGACCGGGCCGGATTCCGTCGTGCCGGCCTGTTTCGCGCCGTCCAGCCAGTGCAGCATGATCGCCGGATATTCCCACGAAACCGCCGACCAGTCGTTCGGGTGACGCTTCATGTATTCGGCGTCGAAACCGTTCGGGTTCGGGAAGTGGATGTCCGGGCCGTTCAGCATTGGGTCGTCGAAGGTCGGGAACTGGTGGATCGTCCCGTCGACGAATTCCTGGCTGGTCTTGGCGATGATTTCCTGATGGTAGTCCAGCGTCGTGCTGATGACCTTGCCCTTGAAGCCCTGATGGTAAAGCTGCTCCATCAGCGGCGTCGTGTAGAAGCTGGTCGCCATGCAGAAAATATCCGGGTTCTTGGCCAGAACCGAACTGACGATCGGCGCGAAGTCGGTCACGTCGAAGCCGTGCAGGTTCATGTCGACAACCTCGATCCCGGCGACCTCGAAGGCGGCCTGGAATGTGGCGACGGCCTGCAAACCGTATTCGATATCGTTGTTGGTGACGATCACCGCGGTTTTGGCGTCCGGGTGGTTGCGGGCCAGGTATTCGACGCCGGTCACGACATATAGCGGGTGCGATTCCACCGGTGCGAACAGATGTTCGGTTTCCGGCGTCACGTCGCTCGATAGCAGGGTCGAGGTATAGACCTTGCGGCGCTCGCCCCACGGCATCACCGCGCCGACGGTCGCGCCGCCCAGCATCGACACCATGCTGACTTCGTCTTCGGCGACCATTTTCTTGTAACCCTGCAGGGCCTTTTCGATGTCGTAGCCGTGGTCGTAGGAAACGATTTCAAGCTTGTGCTTCTTGCCGGCGATTTCATAGCCGCCGGCGGCGTTGATGTCGTCGGCGACGATCTGGCAGCCGTAAAGGCCGGGCAGGCCCCACGGCGCGTAATCGCCCGTCATCGGGATGTTCATGCCGATCTTGATGACGCCGTCAGCCGCCTGGGCGAAGCTGAACGGCATGGCCGACCCGGCGGCAAGCGCGCCGGCCGCGGCCGATGTTTTCAACAACTCTCTTCTGTTCATGGTCATGTGGTTGGCTCCTGTTTAAAGCTGTTCTTCGTTTTTATCGTTTGTCCGGCCCTTTCCGGGCCGGTACCGGGCGTAAGCCCCCGGATTGCCTGCGGATCATTGCCCCGCAAATTACCGTCTCCGAAGGATGACACGGCTTGATGCGATGCATCAAGGCCGCACTTTCGTAGGAAGTACGGTATGGGGCGCACCCGGCACCCATGGTTCAAATAAGGACATTTTTATACGCATTCCCGACACATGCGTGGTGGCGGTGGGTGGGGAGTTGGAAAGTATTCAGTTTACCAACTTATTATGCTACCTTTAGTAAATGAATCTAGAATCAAACACCAATGAGTGTGATATCCGGCATGCTGGACTCAACCGTAATGGTAAGGACAGGTGGTGGTGCCGGACGCATGGAGCCAATGCAACTGGGAAGCACGGCGTAAGACTCGAGAAATGCGTAAATGCTAGTTTCGATGTTACTAAGTTAAAAAGGCTCGAGCTTGATATCGATCTATACGAAGGTGGAATAGGAATATGGGGTGCAGTTGAACCTGTATTTAATACGACCTCTAAAACTCAATGCACAGGCGTCCATGTCCACGCTAGAAAAAGTTCTGCCGTGGATAAAAAAGATATAGATGGTACATTTGATGTCGTAACTATACCCGATAAAGCAGATCTTTTTAACAATCAACCAATTGCCATAACAAAGAATGCAGCAATAGCATTTTATATAAGCACTTATCTGAATAGGGACTTGAAATACCTCATTTGTCCGCATTGCCGTTCAGTACACTTAGATGAAGCAGAGTTTGTTTTAACTCCTCATGTTAAGCATTTATGTACTTCTTGCGGACGATACTTTGATGACACTGTCAGGGGAGTATCTAATCCGGTTGAATATTTTCGCACACTATCATCGCATTTTCTGACAGAGCGAAAGTTTATTGATCCAGAAAGAGAACTGAATATTCGGCAAGAATGTTACCCAGGTGGCATAGAAATCTGGGCCTCTAATCCAGCGCTAATCTGGACAAGAACAAAACCTGAGGAAAAAGGAATTCATGTTCATGCATATGATGGGGAGAACTTAAAGCCTTGTATTGATGATACTTACTCGAGCGTTCGAATTGACGACGTTTATCTAGAAGTTGAGCAAATAGCGTGTTTGATGGCTCAACAAACTTTAGTATCAATTAAGAGCAAGCTTTGTGTGATTGATTGCCCTGCTTGTAAAAAATCTCATTTTGACAAAAATTATTTTGCCTTTGAAGCGCACAAAAAGCACGTTTGCGAGCACTGCAAAGAGGCATTTAGTGTAAAAAAACCTGTAGTAAGTAACCCAGTGGTTAGAAAACTAGAGTTCCTCTCCAACAAGAAACCGGATAATGCAAAATGAAGGGATATATTTATATATCGGGTGGTGGAGCTGATCCAGGTAAGTTTGGCAACTTAAATGACCCGCTATTCGGCAGGCCACCAACGCTTGGAGCATGCATGCCAAATATTCGTCGTGCGGTTTCGCTCGGAGATTTTATTTTTGTAGTAAGTGGAAAAACCGCTGGTGTACAACAGTATGTGGTTGGTGGATTTGAAGTTGCTGAGAAAATCACAGCGCTAGCGGCCTATGATAGATTGCCTGCAAATAGACTTAGAATCGATGAGCAAGGGAACCGCCAAGGAAATATAATTATTCTTCCTGATGGCTCGCAAAATCCTCAAGACGATCACGCCGCAGACACCTTTGAGAGTCGTATTCAGAACTACATTATTGGCAAAAACCCGGTACAATTGGAGACGCCGCTTGAAGTTGCGCGGGGAAGGGATGAAACTCTAGTGAAGTTATCTTCGATCCTCGATAAACCTCGAGCAAACCGAGTAATTGATGTTATGGGGCGATGGGCAAAGCTCGACGAACCGCAAGTCAAAAATATGGTGAGGTGGTTGGAGGGAATAAAAGCAGACGACTAGGTAGATGTCCCAAATAGCAAAAGCTCTCCGCAGTCTACATGTTTCCCCCGAGGTAATTGCCTCAAGGACGGGGCTATCCATAACCCGAGTAAATGAAATTCTCGATGGTGGTGAAGCATCACTTAGCGAGTTGTTGCGCCTATCAAAAGGATTGCGCGTTTCACTTCAGTTTTTATCTGGTAGTTCACGCGAAGATATTACAAATGAAGTAAACTTGCTTTTTCGACGAGTAGGAAACCTTGATCAGAACATAGATCCGACAAGGGAACATGCGGAAAAGTTTGTATCGGCTGCTATAGAAGTATTGAAGCCTAGAGATTGTCTGCCTGGCTGGATGGATGGGTTGCAACCAGAAGAAGAGAGTTACGGAGAGGCGGAGCGCCTAGCGTATGCTGTAAGAGCAAGACTCTCGCCCGAGAACTTACTGGAACCAATGACTAATTTGGCAGCTTTACTAGGCAACGAAGGCCAAATAGTTGTTAGTGTACTCCACCAATCGCGGTTTGAAGGCGCTTCTCTTATTTCAAAAAATATACCCTTTATTTTCGTGTCTAGAAGATTTGCTGGGCGGATGCTTTTTACCCTTGCACATGAACTTGGTCATATTTTGGCTCATCACAGAGATCAAGATAGCGCGATTTTTGAAAAGGCATCGGAAATAGGAGGCCCTAAACAAAGAAAACGTGAGGCATTCGTCGATGCGTTCGCGTCTATACTTCTTCTTCCTAGCGAGGGTATTGGAAGAATGTTGGCTGAAATTCGGCGGATGTTCCAAATCCCCGATGGCCCACTTGGTGATATCGAAGTTCTGCTATTGGCAAGATACTTTGGTGTTAGCTTCGATGTAGCTGCTCGTCGATGTGAGGCTTTATCACTTTTACCTAAAGGAGGCGCTTACTCGTTGAGTGCAAAAATCAAAGAAGAGTATGGCAGTCCAGAGAAACGAGCAAATGAAGCGGGTTTGCCACCAAGAAAAGAAGTACATGTACCAAATATCTCTACCAACCTTATGCAAGAAATATGTAAAAACATTGAATTAAAAGCGATCTCTGTTGGGTGGGCTGCTGATTCATTTGGCGTTTCAGTAGATGAGATTTTTGCATTTAGAAAGACGAAGGTCGATGGATATAGCCATTGACGCTTGCTCTGTTATCAACCTGTGTAATGCGAATTGCATAGAGATGGTTTCAGAGTGTGAAAATTTAGAACTTTGGGTTGGACCAATTGTACTTGGTGAGTGTGGAGCAGGCTCGGCTAGCAAGCTTCTCGATTTAATCAATGTTGGAAAGATTAGAAAACTTGATGACTCTAATTTTAGTGCAGAACGTTATCTAGAACTATTGAGCCAGTATAATTTAGGGCCTGGTGAGACAGAATGCATAACGGCTGCGGAAACCACTGGATATACTGTTTGTACAGATGACGGACGAGCTCGAACAGTGGTGCATAATTTGTTAGGTAGTGATCGCCTTATAGGAAGCGCGGGGTTATTGCGTCAGTCTGTCGTTTTTAATGTTATCAGGTGTGGTGACGCCAACAGGATGTTCGAGCAAATGAAACTTGAAGGTGGATTCTTACCAAAACTAAAGGAAAGCTTTTTTTGCCAATTGTAACTTTCACAAAATAAAACTACTAAAGCTGCGTCTCTGGATAAGCTGGGGGCCAATGTAACAATTTCGCCTACTACAATCCCGATAGCCGCGCCGCTACCGCTCACGCGGTTTCCATCATCTTGTAGGTCTCGTTGTTGAGGTCGCCGGTCCAGGCCCAGATCGCGAGCAGGGGGTCGTCGCCGGTACGCATGGCGTGCCACTGGTAGGACGCATGCAGAATGCACGATCCGGGCGGCTGCGGCGCATAGCCGTCGAGGTTTTTCTCCCAGGCGGCCTCGCCCGACAGCACGGCATAATATTCGACCGCCGCATGGGCGTGGCTGGGGTAATCGGTATTCGGCGCCTGCATGTACAGGCCGAACAGAAAATCATCCGCCCTGACCGGCTCTTCCGGGCCGACCAGCACACAGAACATGTAGCGGCCCTTGAAGCCCGCCGGCATCACGAACTTGCCTTCCTGCCACGGCAGTAACACCGGGTCTGCCGGCACGGAAGCGGCCAGCGCATGCCGCGCGGGCGAGGCGAGGGCCTGCTTCAGATACTCCGACACCGGTGGCGGCGGATCGCCCGGCATCCGGACGCCGGTTGCGGATGGCGCCAGCGCGGCCAGCCTGTCGGCCACCTCGTCCGCTGCGCCGGCCGGAAAATCCCGGTACAGAGCGGCCGCGCCGGCCAGAAGGTCTGACAGATCGACGGCGACCGGGCTCATTTTCGGGTTTCCTCTAGAGAATGAATTTGCTGAGGTCGGCATCCGACGCGAGGTCGGCGACCTGCGCGTCGACATAGTCGGCGGTGATCTCGATGGTCTCGCCGCCACGGTCGGTGGCGGTGAACGAGATTTCCTCCAGCAGGCGTTCCATCACCGTGTGCAGCCGCCGCGCGCCGATATTCTCCACCGTCTCGTTGATTTCCGCGCCCAGAGCGGCCAGCCGGTCGATGGCGTCCTCGGTGAAGGAGAGGGTCACGCCCTCGGTGCCCATCAGGGCGATATACTGCTTGATCAGGCTGTTTTCCGGCTCGCGCAGAATCCGTCCGAAATCGGCCTCGGTCAGCGGGTTCAGGTTGACGCGGATCGGCAGCCGCCCCTGCAGTTCCGGCAGCAAATCGGCCGGCTTCGCCTGGTGGAACGCGCCGGAGGAGATGAACAGGATGTGGTCGGTCTTCACCGGGCCGTGCTTGGTGGAAACGGTGGTGCCCTCGATCAGCGGCAGCAGGTCGCGCTGCACGCCCTCGCGCGACACGTCGCCGCCGGAGCCGCCGCGGTCCGACCGAACGGTGATCTTGTCGATCTCGTCGATGAAGGCGATGCCGTTCTGCTCGACAAGGTCGATCGCCTCGGCGGTGATTTTCTCGTGGTCGACCAGCTTGTCGGCTTCCTCTTCAAGCAGGATGCCGTAGCTGTCATCCACCGTCATCTTGCGCTTGCGGGTGCGCCCGCCCATCGCCTTGCCGAAAATGTCGTTCAGGTTGAGCATGCCCATCTGCGCGCCGGGCATGCCGGGTATATCCAGCGTCGGCATGCCGAGGGCGGAATTGTCCTGCACGTCGAGTTCGATTTCCTTGCTTGCCAGTTCGCCCTCGCGCAGCTTCTTGCGGAAGGTCTGGCGGGTGGAATCGCTGGCGTTCTCGCCGACCAGCGCGTCCAGCACCCGGTCTTCCGCCGCCGCCTCGGCCTTGGTGCGCACCTCGCGCTTCTGGATTTCCGTCGCCATCTGGATCGCGACTTCCACCAGATCGCGGATGATCTGTTCGACATCGCGGCCGACATAGCCGACCTCGGTAAACTTGGTCGCCTCGACCTTGATGAACGGGGCGTTGGCCAGCTTCGCCAGCCGGCGGGCGATTTCCGTCTTGCCGCAGCCGGTCGGGCCGATCATCAGGATGTTTTTCGGCAGCACCTCCTCGCGCATCGCGTCGGTCAGTTGCTGGCGGCGCCAGCGGTTGCGCAGAGCGATGGCGACGGCGCGCTTGGCGTCGTGCTGGCCGATCACGAACCGGTCGAGTTCGGAAACAATTTCGCGGGGGGAATAATCGGTCATGCTGTCGACTCTTCAAGGCTTTCAACGGTGATGTTGCCGTTGGTGTAGATGCAGATGCCGGCGGCGATTTCCATCGCCCGGCGGGCCACGCCCTCGGCGTCCAGGTCGTCGCGGTCCATCAGGGCGCGGGCGGCGGCCAGCGCGAAATGCCCGCCCGATCCGATGCCGATAATGCCGTCTTCCGGTTCGATGACGTCGCCGGTGCCGGACAGGATCAGCGAGACCTTCGGGTCAACCACCGCCATCATCGCTTCCAGCCGGCGCAGGTAGCGGTCGGTCCGCCAGTCCTTCGCCAGTTCGACGCAGGCGCGGGTTAACTGCTTCGGGTACTGTTCCAGCTTCGCTTCCAGCCGTTCCAGCAGGGTGAAGGCGTCGGCGGTCGCGCCGGCGAAGCCGACGATCACATTGCCGTCCGACAGGGTGCGGACCTTCTTGGCGTTGGATTTGAAGACCGTGTTGCCCAGGCTGACCTGGCCATCGCCGGCGATGACAACCTTTCCACCCTTGCGGATGGACAGGATGGTTGTGCCGTGCAGTTCGGCAGCATTCGTCGTTTGCGGTGAGTTCTCTGGCATCGGGAGGATATGGCGTCTGGCCGGGGATGCGTCAAGGCTGCGCGGCTGCGCGCCGTGTCAATGCGCGTTCGCAATCGACGGCGGCATGATGAGGGTTCCGCCCGACGGCACGGCGCCGCGCGCCATGAAGGCGGGGTTGCCCTGCCACGGGTTCTTCAGATCGCCCGCGGCTTCGGCGCTGAACCCGGCGCGGGGATAGTAGTCAGGGTGGCCCAGCACGACGAACAGGTCCTCGCCGGCCGCCTCCAGCGCCCGGATCGCGTGGTCCATCAGCGCCGTGCCGATGCCGCGGTTCTGCCGGTCGGGATGCACGGCCAGCGGCGTCAGCATCGCCGCTTTCGTCCGGCCGCCGTCCGGCGTTTCCACGAAAACCCGCGAGAAGACGATATGGGCGACGATGCCGCCGCCGGTTTCCGCCACCCACTCGCCGATAATGCAGTCGTCTTCCCGCAGCGCGTTCAGAAACGTCACCACGTCTTCCGGGCGGAAGGCGGCGTCGACAATTCTTGTGATGGCGGGGCGGTCGGCTTCGACGGCTTTCCGGAAATGGTAGTCAGGCATGACAGTCTCGCTTTCGTTTCGGCCCAAACAAAAACCCCCTCGCCGCTTCGGGCAAGGGGGGATTTGCTTGTATTTTTGCCTGACCCCCGGCGCGGGGCCGGGACTCAGATGCTTCTATCAGTCGCGACGACGACGGGGCTTGCGGTCACCGCCGCCCTTGTCTTCACGCGGCGGGCGATCGTCTTCGATCTCTTCGCCGGTTTCCTGGTTCACCAGGCGCATCGACAGGCGGACCTTGCCGCGGTCGTCGAAGCCGAGGCACTTGACCAGCACTTCGTCGCCTTCGTTGCAGATGTCGGTGACCTTTTCCGTCCGGCCGGGGGCCAGTTCGGAAATGTGCACCAGACCGTCTTTCGCGCCGAGGAAGTTCACGAACGCGCCGAAATCGACGACCTTCACGACCTTGCCCTTGTAGATCACGCCGACTTCCGGTTCAGCGACAATGCCCTGAATCCAGTCGTAGGCGGCCTTGCCGGCATCTTCGTCGACAGCGGCGATCTTGATCGTGCCGTCATCTTCGATATCGACCTTCGCGCCGGTCGTGTCGCAGATTTCGCGAATGACCTTGCCGCCGGTGCCGATAACGTCGCGGATCTTTTCCTTGGCGATCTGGAACGTCTGAATGCGCGGGGCATTCGCCGAAACACCTTCACGGCCGGATGTGATGGCTTTCGCCATTTCACCCAGAATGTGGATCCGGCCGGCTTTGGCCTGGTCCAGAGCCGTCCGCATGATGTCTTCGGTGATCGAGGTGATCTTGATATCCATCTGCAGCGAGGTGATGCCGTTTTCCGTGCCGGCGACCTTGAAGTCCATGTCGCCCAGGTGATCTTCATCGCCCAGGATGTCCGACAGAACGGCGACGCCGTCGTCGTCCTTGATCAGGCCCATGGCGATCCCGGCGCAGGCTTCCTTCATCGGCACGCCCGCATCCATCATCGCCATCGACGAACCGCACACCGTGGCCATCGACGAAGAGCCGTTGGATTCAGTGATTTCCGAGACGATTCTGATTGTATACGGGAAGTCTTCCTTCTCCGGCAGCAGCGGCCGAAGGGCGCGCCATGCCAGCTTGCCGTGGCCGATTTCACGACGACCCGGCGTACCCATGCGGCCAGCTTCGCCAACCGAATACGGCGGGAAGTTGTAGTGCAGCATGAAGTTTTCGCGGTAACTGCCCTCAAGAGCGTCGATAATCTGCTCGTCCTGGCCGGTGCCCAAAGTGGTGACGACCAATGCCTGGGTTTCGCCGCGGGTGAACAGGGCGGAGCCGTGGGCGCGTTCCAGAACCCCGACTTCGCCGATGATCTGGCGGATGTCGGTCGTCGACCGACCGTCGATGCGGACGCCGGTTTTCAGGATGTTGCCGCGCACGACCTTGCTCTCAAGCGCCTTGAACGCGCCCTTGGCTAGGTCCAGGTCAAGCTCTTCTTCTTCCAGCTTTTCCATCGCCGCCTGCTTCACTTCGGCAATTGCCGCCTGGCGGTCGGTTTTCTTGGTGATGGCATAGGCGTCGCGCAGCCCGGCTTCGGCCACTTCGGCCAGCCGCTTTGCGACGACATCGGCCTGCGGGTCGGCTTCCGGCATCTGGAACGGCTCTTTCGCCGCTTCTTCCGCAACCTGGATGATCAGGCCGATGACTTCCTGGATGGCCTTGTGGCCGACCATGACGGCGTCCAGCATGGTCTTTTCGTCAAGCTGCTGGGCTTCCGATTCAACCATCAGCACGCCTTCCTGGGTGCCGGCGACGGTCAGGTCCAGGGCGCTTTCCTTGACCTGGTCCAGGGTCGGGTTAACGACCAGCTCGCCATCGACCATGCCGACGCGCGCGCCGCCGATCGGGCCCATGAACGGGGCGCCGGAAATCGTCAGCGCGGCGCTGGCGCCGACCATCGCCACGATATCGGGGTCGTTTTCCATGTCATGCGACAGAACCGTGCAGACGATCTGGGTTTCGTTCTTGAATCCGTCGGCGAACAGCGGGCGGATCGGCCGGTCGATCAGGCGCGATGTCAGCGTTTCCTTTTCGGAAGGACGGCCTTCGCGCTTGAAGAAGCCGCCCGGAATCTTGCCGGCGGCGAATGTCTTTTCCTGATAGTTGACGGTCAGCGGGAAAAAATCCTGCCCCGGCTTCTGGGAGCGCGCATAGACCGCCGTACACAGAACGACGGTGCCGCCATAGGTGGCGAGAACCGCGCCATCGGCCTGCCGCGCCACGCGGCCGGTTTCGAGCGTCAGCGTTCTGCCGCCCCATTCGATTGATTTTTTGGTGATTGTAAACATTTAGGTATCTCTTTCTATCTCTTACCTGCATCGACCGGTCGCGAAGCCCTATGCCCCGCCATTCGCCGGTCTTCCGTCATGAACCGATTTATTTTCGCACTCCAACCGACAGGGCTAATGTCTTCAGCGCCCCACCGTACCAATCAGAAATGTGACGATTGGAGACCTTGAAAAACGGACCGGTCCGTCCGAACGCCCCCTGTTTAGAGCAATTTTGCCGTAAGGGGGATAAAAAACAGGGTGGCGTGATATACGGCCACCCTGTCTTGTCAGCGCCGTTAGCGCCGAATTCCGAGTTTTTCGATCAGCGTTTTGTACCGCGCGTCATCGTTGCGCTTGATGTAGTCCAGAAGGCTGCGTCGCTTCCCGACCATGACCAGCAGGCCCCGGCGGGAGTGAAAATCCTTTTTATGATCTTTCAGGTGTTCGGTCAGGTTGCTGATCCGTTCCGTCAAAATCGCGACCTGCACGTCGGCAGAGCCGGTATTCTTTTCCGAACCGCCAAATTCCTTGACCAGTTCAGCCGTTCTTTCGTCCGTAATGGACATGGTTTCAATCCTTCCGCGACATCATGGGTTGAACACTCGGACCGGTTTCAGCAGCGCTTTCTCGAACTGGACCAGCGCAATCGCCTGGTCTTTCTGAACCGCCAGCAACACCGTGCCCGGCTCAATCGTTCGAACGCGATCGAAATCGATCTTTCTGAGAAGCGATACCGGCTGGCCCTGTCTCAGGCGTTGGGTTTCCGCTTCGGTGACGTTTATCGCCGGGATGCCGTCCAGCGCCGTCTGCAAGGGAAGTAATTTTCCCTCGCGCGGCGGGTTATGGCCGATGACAGCCGCCGGTTCAAGCGGTTTCTCCGGTGTATCGACCAGGAAGGCGTCCAGCGGCTGCGCCCGCGTCTCGTCGAACGGACCGACCCGCAGCCGGCGCAGCGCGATCACATGACCGACCGTACCAAGGGCCTTCGCCAGATCGCGGGCCAGCGAGCGGATATAGGTTCCCTTGCCGCAGGCGGTTTCGAAGGTCGCGGTGTCGTCGTCGGGGCAGTCGACCAGCATCAGCGTGTCGATCTGCACCAGCCGCGGTTTCATTTCCGGGGCTTCGCCGCGCCGCGCCATGTCGTAGGCCCGCTCGCCGTCAACCTTGATCGCCGAATAGGCCGGCGGCGTCTGCTCAATTTCGCCGGTAAAGGCGGGCAGAACCGCCTCCACGGCGTCCCGTGTCGGCCGGGCGTCGCGGGTGGCGGTCACCTCGCCTTCGCGGTCCAGCGTATCGGTTTCGACGCCCCAGCGGACGGTAAACCGGTACACTTTTCCGCTGTCGACGATGAAGGGCAGGGTTTTCGTGGCTTCACCCAGCGCGATCGGCAGAATGCCGGTAGCCAGCGGGTCAAGCGTACCGGCATGGCCGGCCTTCTGGGCGTTGAAATAGCGCCGCACCTTGCCGACAACCTGGGTCGATCCGATCCCCTCCGGTTTGTCGACGATGGCCCAGCCGGATACCGGATTTCCCTTTTTGCGTCGCGCCATGCCTGTCAGTCGGTTTCGTCGTCGTCGTGCTTCAGGTCGCGCGCCACTGACGGGTCCTGCAGGGCGCGCCCGATACGCTCGGCCTCGTCGAACGAGTAGTCCGGCTGGAAACTGAGATTGGGCGTATACCGCAATTGCAGTTTCTTGCCGATTTCACGACGCAGATACGGGGCGGCGCGTTTCAGGGCCGCCAGCACTTCCGGGCTGGCCTCGCCGCCCAGCGGCAGAACGAAGGCGGTGGCGTTTTTCAGATCCGGACTGATCCGGACTTCCGTGACCGTAATCGAGGCGGCCGCCAGCACGGGGTCGCGCAGGCCGCCCTGCCGCAGCACATCGGATAAAAGGTGGCGCAGTTCCTCGCCAACACGAAGCTGGCGCTGGCTCGGCGCTTTCGCATGAGACATGGCTTTTACCTTCTGCGTCGATCCCCGGCCAGCGAGCCGGGGACCATTCCTGACATTGCGGCGACGAAAAGCGCCGGGTGCGGAATGGGTCCCGGACCAGGTCCGGGACTCGCTTGTCGGTTACAGTTCCCGGGCGACTTCCTGAACCTCGAAACATTCGATCATATCGCCTTCCTTGATATCATCGTAGTTTGCGAAGGCCATGCCGCATTCGTAGCCGTTCTGAACTTCGCGGACATCGTCCTTGAAGCGTTTCAACTGTTTCAGATCGCCTTCGTGGATCACCACATCGTCCCGCAGCAGGCGTACTTTCGCCCCGCGGCGCACAACGCCGTCGGTGACCATGCACCCGGCGACCTTGCCGACCTTGGTGATGCCGAAGACTTCGCGAATCTGGGCGTAGCCCAGGAAGTTTTCGCGCTGTTCCGGCGCCAGCATACCGCTCATCACCTGCTTGGCGTCATCGATAACGTCGTAGATGACTGAATAGTAGCGGATATCCACGCCATCCCGGCGGGCGTGTTCCCGCGCCTGCGGATTGGCGCGCACGTTGAAACCGAAAATGACGCCGTTCGACGATGCCGCCAGCGTGACGTCGGATTCGGTGATGCCGCCGACCGCGCCGTGCAGTACACGAACCTTGACTTCGTCCGTGCCCATTTTCTCGAGCGCCGCATTGATGGCTTCCAGGGACCCCTGAACGTCGGTCTTGATGACAACCGGAAATTCCTGTGCCTCGCCGGCCTTGATCTGGTCGAACATCTGTTCGAGCGTGCCGCGCGATGACAGCGAAGCGCTGGTGTCGCGATGCTTGCGCTGGCGGTATTCGGCGATTTCGCGGGCCTTGGCTTCGTCCTTCAGAACCGCAAACTCGTCGCCGGCCTGCGGCGTGCCCGTCAGGCCGAGAACTTCGACCGGCATGGACGGCCCGGCTTCATCGATCTGCTGACCGCGATCATTCAGCAGGGCGCGGACGCGGCCGGATTCGGCCCCGGCGACGAAAACGTCACCGACCCGCAGCGTACCGGTCTTGATCAGCACCGTGGCGACGGAACCGCGACCTTTTTCCAGTTTGGCCTCGATGATGACACCGGCCGCAGCCCGTTCCGGGTTGGCTGTCAGTTCCAGCAGTTCGGCCTGCAACAGAATGGCTTCTTCCAGTGCGTCGAGGTTGATTTTCTTCAGTGCGGAAACCTCGATTGCCTGCACGTCACCACCGAATTCCTCGGTTACGATCTCATGTTCGAGAAGCTGGTTTTTAACCCGGCTCGGGTCGACGCCTTCCTTGTCGCATTTGTTGACTGCGACAATGATCGGCACATTCGCCACCTTGGCGTGGTTGATCGCCTCGATGGTCTGCGGCTGGATGCCGTCATCCGCCGCGACGACAAGCACGACCACGTCGGTCACGTTGGCGCCGCGCTGGCGCATCGACGTAAAGGCTTCGTGGCCCGGCGTATCCAGGAAGGTGATCTGGTCGCCGCCCGAAAGCTTAACCTGATAGGCCCCGATATGCTGGGTGATGCCGCCGGCCTCGCCGGCCGCGACATCGGTCGAGCGCAGCGCATCCAGCAGCGAGGTTTTGCCGTGGTCGACATGGCCCATGACGGTGACGACAGGCGGCCGCGTGACCTGGTTCTTGTCGTCGTTGTCGATCTGGACCAGCAGGGCGTCTTCGACATCGGATTCCGAAACGCGCTTGATCCGGTGGCCGAATTCCTCGGCAATCAGTTCCGCTGTGTCGGCGTCGATGGTCTGGTTGACGGTCGCCATCACGCCCATGTTCATCATTGCCTTGATGACGTCGCCCGACCGTTCGGCCATCCGGTTGGCGAGATCGCCGACCGTGATCGCTTCCGGCAGAATAACGTCGCGCACAACCTTTTCCGACCGGCTGAGCTGTTCCTTGTTGCGTTCCTTTTCCCGCTCGCGAGCCCGCCGGAGCGCGGCGAGAGACCGGCCGCGCTGTTCTTCGTCTTCGCCGTCCAGGGCCTGCGAAATCGTCAGCTTGCCCTGACGCCGGCGCGGTTCGCCCTTCAGGCGCATGGTGGCACGTTTTTCTTCCTTGCGGCGTTCTTCTTCCTTCGGCGTCGACGCTTTTTTCGCAGGTTCCGAAGGCTTGGACGGGCCGGCTTCCGCTTTGGCGGCGGCGGCCTCGGCAGCGGCAATCTTCTCCGCTTCCTCGGCGGCCTTGCGGGCTTCCTCTTCCCGGCGGGCTTGCTCTTCCTCTTCCTGCCGCTGCTTTTCCTCTTCCCGGCGTCGACGCGCTTCCTCGGCCCGGCGCTCGGATTCCTCCATGGCGATGCGGCGTTCTTCCTCGACGCGCGCCGCGCCTTCCAGCGCCTTCAGACGGCGTTCGCGTTCCTGCGGCGAAAGGCGGCCCATGGCGTCGTTGGCGACAGGGGCGGGCGCCGGTGTCGGGGCGGGCGCGCTTTCAACCTTTGTTTCTTCTTCAGGCGAGGTATCGGCGGGCGCGGCGTTGGGGTCGAGAGATACCCGTTCCATACGGCCCGATTCATTGCGCTCGAACGTCCGCTTCCGCTTCTTCTCCACCTTCACCGTTTTCGTTCGGCCATGGCTGAAGCTCTGCCGGACCTGCCCGGAATCCACCGTTTTCTTAAGCTCCAAACGCCCCGGTTTCCCGAGAGTCAGTTTGCCGCCCGATTCCTTTGTGTCACTCATGCTCTACCCTTTCCCACCGGCAAGACCGGCCCCACTATCGTCCCGTAAGGATGTGTTTTCGTCCGCCGTCGCCGGAATGGCGATGGCAGCCGCTGAAATCGACCGAAATCCCGATAGCCTGCCGGTTTCCGCAATAAATTGCGCCGCCAGGCCACCCTGTTTCAGCACCGCATGGACGCAGTCGGCTCTGCCGAAGGCGTGAGCCAACTCCGTTCGGGCCAAAACGTCAACCACTGGAATCGTTCCGACGCGGTTCAACAGTTTCCTGCGGCCGTCCTCGGCCCCGTCTCCGGCAGTGATGAAGACCGCGGTATCGGCCTCTTTAAGGGCGCTGCGCACCTTTTCGAACCCGGCAATGGCCTGGCCGGCGCGGCGCGCCAGCGACAACGTGTCGATGCACCTTTCGGCCAGCAGGTTTTCCACCCGGTCCGTCAGGTCGGGATCGGCGACGGCCCGGCTTCGCATCGCTTTGGCGAAAAGGGATTTCCTGACCGCCTGGTCGACGGCGTTTCTTCCGGCGCGCACCCACATGCCGCGTCCCGGCAATTTGGCGCGAAGATCCGGTATGACCTGCCCGTCCGGGTCGAGAACGAACCGGATCATTCTGTTCTGGGGCAGGCGGTCTCCGGTAGCGATGCAGCGACGGACCGGAAAGCCGTCGGGATACAGGGCGGCATCCGCCGCCCGGCTGCGGGGGGTCAGCCGGCCGGGGCCCGGGTCCAGTTCGAACCCGGCGCCGTCATGGCCGTCCATCGGTAATGTTTCGTTTCCGCCGCCCAACAAGAAAGCGTATTCCTTTCGTTCGTTCGCTCGCACTTCCGCCGTCTGTACTGCCCGACTTGCATCAGGCCGACGCCGAAAGATCGGCAGAGGCATCTGCGTCCGCAGCCGCTGCTGCATCCGCCGCCATCTGATCCAGTTCTTCCTGCGTGATCCAGCCTTCCGAAACGCGGGCGGCCATGATCAGTTCGTTCGCCTGTTCTTCCGTCATGTCGAAGTCGCGAAGGATGCCGTCCTCGCGGCTGGTCAGTTCGTCGGCCGCAAGACCGGCGAAATCTTCACGCGACTTGATACCGTCTTCGCCCAGCTTGACGAGCATGGCCGAGCTCAGCGCGCCGATCGCCTGCAACTCGTCCGTAATGCCGAGTTCCTTAAGCTGCGTGGCGATGCGTTCTTCTTCCGCCGCCAGGAAGGCCCGGGCGCGGGCCCGCAATTCTTCCGCAACTTCTTCGTCGAAACCTTCGATTTCGGCCAGTTCCTCGACCGGCACATAGGCCACTTCATCCATGTCGGTGAAGCCTTCGGTAACCAGAAGCCGGGCGATAACCTCATCGACATCCAGCGACTTCATGAATTCTTCGCTGCGTTCGTTGAATTCGGCCTGCCGTTTTTCCGATTCCTGTTCTTCGGTCATGATATCGATGTCGAATTCCGTCAGCATCGAGGCCAGACGCACATTCTGTCCGCGGCGGCCGATAGCCAGGCTCAACTGGTCGTCCGGCACCACGACTTCGATCTTGTTGGATTCCTCGTCCATCACGACCTTCGACACTTCCGCCGGGGCCAGCGCGTTCACGACGAAGGTCGCGTCGTCCGGGTTCCATGGAATGATGTCGATCTTTTCGCCCTGTAGCTCGGCGACGACAGCCTGCACCCGACTGCCCCGCATGCCGACGCAGGCGCCGACCGGGTCGATTGAATTATCGTGCGACAGCACGCCGATCTTGGCGCGGCTGCCCGGGTCGCGGGCGACCCGCTTGATTTCGATGATGCCGTCGTAGATTTCCGGCACTTCCTGACCGAACAGCTTCGCCATGAACGTAGGATGCGTGCGCGACAGGAAAATCTGTGGTCCGCGCAGTTCGCGGCGGACATCGTAAATGAAGGCGCGAACCCGGTCGCCGCGCTTGAAATGTTCGCGCGGAATGCATTCGTCGCGGCGCATCACGGCTTCGGCGCGTCCAAGGTCGATCGTCACGTTGCCGAACTCGACCCGCTTGACGATGCCGTTGACGATTTCGCCCACCCGGTCCTTGAATTCCTCGAACTGCCGTTCGCGCTCGGCGTCGCGTACTTTCTGGACGATCACCTGCTTCGCGGTCTGCGCGGCGATGCGACCGAAATCGATCGGCGGCAGTGGATCGACGATGAAATCGCCGACAACCGCGCCCGGTTTCTTCTTCTGCGCCTTGTCGACGGTAACCTGCGTGACTTCGTTCTCGATCTCGTCGACGACTTCAAGATAGCGGGCCAGAACGATTTCGCCGGATTTCCGGTCAATCGCGGCGCGGATATCGTGCTCGTGCCCGTATTTCGAACGGCCGGCTTTCTGGATCGCCTGTTCCATTGCTTCCAGCACTATTTCGCGGTCGATGCTTTTTTCCCGCGCAACCGCGTCGGCGACATTCAGCATGTCTGTGCGTGTGATCGTGACCGATTCCATCGTCGCTAAGCCTTTTCCTGTTTTCGTCCGTCAATCCCGCGACCGGCCCGCAGCCGGTCCTACCCCGTTGTAAAGCGGCCTTCTTTCGCCGCCTCTATCAAATCGTCCGTCAGGACCAGCTTTGCCGCCCTGATCCCGTCAAACGGCAACGACAGGGGGCCATTATCCCCCTCGATTGTTACCGTGCCATCACCGGCGGCCGTAAATCGACCGCGAAACCGTTTCTGACCGCCAATCGCCTGCGCCATCTCGACCTTCGCTTCATAGCCGGAATACCGGACGAAGTCAGCCTCCCGAACCAGCGGTCTGTCCAGACCGGGGGAACTTACCTCCAGCGTATAAGCCCCGGGGATCGGATCGTCCACATCCAGCAGCGCTGACGCCGCCCGACTGATGTCCGCACAATCCTCGACGCCCATCGTCTGGCCGTCCTTGCGTTCCGCCATGATCTGCAATGTCTGCCGCTGGGCCCCGGACAACCGGACACGCAAAAGGTTGTATCCCATGTCCGTGACCATCGGTTCTATCAACTGTTCCAGGCGCGATTGCAATTCCATTGGCGATCCGGCAACTAAAAAAGGCGGGTCGCGAGACCCACCTCCCAAACTATCGACGTATCACGATGACCCTCTTGATACCGCGATCTATGATCGGTACGGGCCATGACATAGGCGATTGCAGCCCGAATTACAAGCCTTCAGGCCGATGTTCGGGGATTTGACGGTCAGGGCTTCCGGCGGAAGCTGAAATACACCGGCACGCCGGCCAGCGCCTTCTGTTCGTAACGGGTCGGCGGCCAGTCGTCCGGCCGGATCCGCCAGTCGTCGGCGCGTTCCGCCAGCCAGTCGAAATCGGGGTGGTTCCGCAAATGCCGCAAGGTCCAGGCGATGTAATCCGGATGATCGGAGGCGACCCGCAACAGAGACCCCGGCTTCAGCAGCCGGGCCAGCCGGTCGAGATTTTCCGGGCAAATGAAGCGGCGGTTGTGGTGGCGTTTTTTCGGCCACGGATCGGGAAACAGAACGAAGGCCCGGGAAAGGCAGGCATCCGGCAGCAGGTCGAGCAGCGGCCGGGCGTCATCCGGGTGGACCCGGACGTTCTTCAGCGCGCTGTTGTCGATCTCGCTCAGCAGAACCGATACGCCGTTGATAAACGGCTCGCAGCCGATGAAGCCGATATCCGGATGCGTCCGCGCCAGCGCCGCCAGATGTTCGCCGTTGCCGAAGCCGACTTCCAGCCAGACCTCGCGAACCGGCGGTTCGAACAGCGTTTGCTGATCAATCGACGCGCCGTCCATCGGCACGGAAACCTTCGGCAGAAGCGTATCGACCAGCGCCTGCCGGTTTGCCCGCAAAGGCCGGCCCTTGCGACGTCCGTAAAAATTGTCCGGGCTCATCGTTCGACCGGCGGCTGGTTGCGCCGCCGTCCCGTTTAGCTGAGGGCGGCTTTCAGCGGTTCGACCAGATCGGTTTTTTCCCAACTGAAATGGCCGGCGTCGGTCGGCGTCCGTCCGAAATGGCCGTAGGCCGCGCTCGGCGCGTAAATCCCGCGGGCGAGGTTGAGGTGCTCGCGGATGCCGCGGGGGCTCAGATTCATCACTTCGTTGATCGCCCTGGACAGTTTTTCCTCGTCCGTCGTGCCGGTGCCGTGGGTATTCACGTACAGCGACAGCGGCTTGGAAATGCCGATCGCATAGGCGACCTGGATGGTGCATTTTTCAGCCAGACCGGCGGCGACGACATTCTTTGCAACGTAACGGGCGGCATAGGCGGCGGACCGGTCGACCTTCGTCGGGTCCTTGCCGGAAAACGCGCCGCCGCCATGCGGCGCGGCGCCGCCATAGGTGTCGACGATGATCTTGCGGCCGGTCAGGCCGGCATCGCCGTCCGGGCCGCCGATCACGAAACGTCCGGTCGGGTTGGTGTAGAATTCGTCGTTCGGGCACATCCAGCCCGCCGGCAGAACGCCTTCGACGATCGGGCGGATGATTTCGCGCAGGGCATCCTGCTGGACATGCTCGTCATGCTGGGTCGAGACAACGACGGATGTCGCCCGCAGCGGCTTGCCGTTTTCGTACAGCAGGGTCACTTGGCTTTTCGAATCCGGGCCGAGGCCGGGATTGTCAGAGGATTTCCGCAAAGCGGCCAGTTCCTGCAGGATGCGGTGACTGAAGTGAATGGCCGCCGGCATCAGCTCTTCGGTTTCGCGGCAGGCGTAGCCGAACATCAGGCCCTGGTCGCCCGCGCCTTCATCCTTGTTACCGCTGGCGTCGACGCCCTGGGCGATGTCACTCGACTGACCGTGCAGAAAAACTTCGACATTGGCGTGCGAGTGATGGAAGCCGTCCTGCTCGTACCCGATATCCTTGATCGCCGCCCGGGCGACCCGTTCGATTTCCTCGACATTGACGCTGCCGTCCTCGCCGACCAGATGGGCGGGGCCGCGGACTTCACCGGCAATCACAACACGATTGGTCGTTGTCAGCGTTTCGCAGGCGACGCGCGCACTGGGATCGTTGCCGAGAAACAGGTCTACGACCTCATCGGAGATTCGGTCACAAACTTTATCGGGATGGCCTTCCGATACGGATTCACTGGTGAAAAGATGCTGCGCCATGCCGCTGCCTCCGGATGCTGTTGTCTGCGTTCGCTATGTTTCGTCCGTTGCCGCCAGGACACTGGCGCGTGCGGCATATTGCAGGGTTGGCCCAAGCCGTCAAGTCGATGACGATGACGGCCGTTCACTCTGTGACGATTTGGCGAGAGCCTCGCAAAGGTCGATCAGCCGGTTCCGGCAGTTTTCATTGTCGATGGCCGAGAATGCCCGGACAAGCGATTGTATATCGTTCCGCGACAGAATGTCGGTCGTCATGCCCGTATCGCTCCGGCCGGGCATGGTTTGCGGGCCATCGTTGAAAAAGTACTGGATCGGAACTTCAAGGGCGATGCTGACATCGTAAAGCCGTCCGGCGCCCACCCGGTTGGCGCCCCATTCGTATTTCTGGACCTGCTGGAACGTTACGTCGAGGCGGTCGGCGAGATCCCCCTGGGTCAGACCCAGCAGACGCCGCCGGATACGAATGCGTTTACCGACATGCATATCCATCGGCGAGGCGCGACGCTGGTTCTGTTGAACGGACTTGTCGGTCATGGCGGGAAACCTCTGCGGGCGATGTCGCCATGCTACCCACACAGGTTGTTTCTCGTCAATATACACTACTTATGCTAAATTCTACTGGTGCGGCGGCCGCCGGTGAAGAGCCAGAGTGCAGCCGAGCAGGCCTAGGATGAAAACCCAGAAAACGGAATCCCCGAACCGGGCGTAGGGCGGCGGCGCGGCCAGTGGCTGCGGCAGCCGGATATCCAGAACGCCTTTCACGTTCAGCGGCAACCGGCCGATTTCCCGACCGTAGGAATCGAAAACGATGCTGATCCCGGTATTGGTTGCCCGGACAAGCGGAAGACCTTCCTCGACCGACCGCAGCCGCGCCATGGTGGCATGCTGGTGCGGCCCGGCGGTTTCGCCGTACCAAGCGTCGTTTGTGAGGTTCAAAAGCCATTGCGGCCGATCACCGGCATCCGAAACGGCCGCGCCGGGGAATATGGCTTCATAGCAGACCAGCGGGCTGAAGGACGGCAGGCCGGGCAGCGACAGGGTCGCAAGGCCGGTGCCGGGGGAAAACGATCCGCCGGTCGCGGCGACGGCCGGCAGCATGCCTTCCAGCGGAGAGTATTCGCCGAACGGCACCAGATGCGTCTTGTCATAGGCTGCGGCGACCCTGCCGACGCTATCGATGGCCACGATGCTGTTGTACAGATCGCCGGTCTGCCGGTCGACCCGTGGCGCGCCGGTCAGCAAATATCCTTCCGGCGGCACGATTTCGGCGGCGGCGGCCAGCGCGCCGTCGTCATCGGCAAGGTAAAAGGCGGCGGCCGTTTCCGGCCAGATCACATGGGTGATCCAGGCGGGCCGGTCCTGCTCGCTCAGCATCAGGTGCAGGGTGAAGTTTTCAACCCGGCGGTCGCGTTTCCACTTTTCCTGCTGCGGGATATTCGCCTGCACCAGCCGCAGCCCGGTATCGGCGGCGGTCGCAATGCCAAGCGGCGGGGCGGTATCGAGGCGCAGGGTGCCGTGCATGTGGGCGACCAGCGGCAGGGCCGCGGCGAGTGCGAGAACGCTGCCCCGTGTCATGTGGCCGACCCCCGCCGCCAGCGCCGGCAGACAGGCGCTGATCGTGACCAGAGCGGTCAGTCCGTAGAGTCCGATCGCCGATGCCGGCTGGATCAGGGTGTCCGCGCCGGCCCAGGCATGGCCCAGCAGGTTCCACGGGAATCCTGTCAGGATATGGCCCCGCGCATATTCGGCAAGGCACCAGGCGACGGCGAAGCCCAGCACCCGCGCCGGACCGGACCGGCAGAACCCGGCGGCCAGCGCCGTCAGCGCGGTAAACAGGCCGAGAAACGCGGGCAGGCCAATGGCGGCGAACGGGACGGCCCACCAGAAATCGCTGGAATAGACCAGCAGGGCGTTGCTGATCCAGTAAAGGCTGGCGGTATACAGGCCGAACCCGAATCCCCAGCCGAGGAGGAAGGCGCGCCGTTTCGGGTTCGGGTGGTCGTCGCCCTGCAGCATCCATAGCAGAACCGGCATCGTGATCCACAGGACGGGGAACAGAAACGCGGGCGGCAGGGCGAGGCTGGATACGGCGCCGAGCACGATCGCGCTCAGCAGGGCGCGCCAGCCGCGAAGCTCGGCCAGTCTCGCGGCGAACCGGTCCAGCCTGCGCCACAGCCCCGCATAGGGGTTGGGAACGAAAAAGGCGGGAGACGCTATTGCCCTTGGCCTCGCGGCGGCAGTAAAAATCACGCGGTCTCTTCCGACGGGACCGGCAGGTTTCGAAGCCGCAGCCGTTTGATGCGCCGGGGGTCGCCGTCGACAACCTCGAACTCGACGCCGCTTTCCTCGTGCTGGATCAACTCGCCCCGGCTCGGAACATGGCCGGCGAGGGTGAAGACGAGGCCGCCGATCGTATCGATATCGTCGTCGCGTTCCTCATCGGACAGGATCGGGCCGAAGCGGGCTTCAAGATCCTCGACCGGCAACCTGGCGTCGGCGAGATAGATCCCGTCGCCGCGTTCGACGATCTGGGGCCCGGTCTCGACATCGTGCTCGTCCTCGATTTCGCCGACGATTTCCTCGACCAGGTCTTCGATGGTGATCAGGCCGTCGATGCCGCCGTATTCGTCAACCACCAGCGCCATGTGCTGCCGCGTCATGCGCATCTGCAGCAGCAGATCCAGAACCCGCATGCTGGGGGCGATGATCAGCACCTTGCGCATGATCGTCTGTAGCGAAAAATCGTCCGGCTTCTCGGTCGTTGCGGCGAAAACGTCCTTGATATGGACCATGCCGAGAATTTCATCCAGCACGCCGGTATAGACCGGGTAGCGGGAATGTGGATGCTTCACCATGATCTGCACCAGGTCTTCGAGCGGCGTTTTCGTATCGACGCCGACAATGTCGACCCGGGGGACCATCACGTCATACGCGGTCATCTCGCCGACTTTGAGGATGTTGGCGATCAGAACGCGTTCGCCGGGATCGATCGGCGTTTCACGGTCGTCGTGCTGCTCGATCAGTTCCTCAAAGGCGTCGCGAAGATGCGAATCGCCGTTCCTGCCGGATAAGGCGCGGATAAGCTGGAACAGAAGGCCCTGTTTTCTGCCGCCGTCCAGACTGTCTGTTTGTCCTGTTTCTTCAGCCATGAGTTTTAGGTTTATTCGGCCGCCGCCGCATCCGGTTCCTGATAAGGGTTGGCCACATCCAGTGTTGCAAGAATGCCTATCTCGCGGGCTTCCATTTCCGCCGCTTCCGACGGGGTTTCATGGTCGTAGCCGAGAAGGTGGAGAAACCCGTGTACGGCCAGATGCATCAAGTGTGCCTCAACGGTCTTGTTCTGCGCAACGGCCTCGCGTTCGACGGTTTCCCGGGCGAAGACGATATCGCCCAGCAGATGCGGCATACCCGGCAGGTCCGGGGTGCCGGCCGGGAACGACAGGACGTTCGTCGGTTTATCCTTTCCGCGCCAGTCGCGGTTCAGCGCCTGTACCGCATCGTCGTCGCTCAGCAGGACGCTCAGTTCCGCCGGTCCGTCCAGCCGGTCCCGTTCGATGGCCAAAGCCGCCGTCACCGCGCGCTCGACCAGCCCGGCCGACCCGTCCGGCCAGTCTTCCGCCCCCGCAATGTCGATGGTGAGGCCGGACGCCGTCATTTCTGGCCGTTCCCGCCGTTCAACTGCTTCTGATCGCGCGCGCCATAGGCCCGGACGATCTTCGCCACCATCGGGTGGCGGACGACATCGCTGTCGTCGAACCGCACGATGTCGATGCCCGTTACATCGTCCAGCACCTCCAGCGCGTCCTTCAGGCCGGATTTCTGCCCGGGCGGCAGATCGACCTGGCTGAGGTCGCCGGTCACCACCATGCGGGCGTTGTCGCCGAGGCGGGTCAGAAACATTTTCATCTGCACAGTCGTCGTGTTCTGCGCTTCGTCCAGCAAAACGAAAGCGTTTTTCAGTGTCCGGCCGCGCATGAAGGCAAGCGGCGCGATTTCGATCTCATTGGATTCCAGCTTCCGGGTCACCAGATCGGCCGGCATTGTATCGTAAAGGGCGTCATAAATGGGCCGCAGATACGGATCGACTTTCTCTTTCATGTCGCCGGGCAGGAAACCGAGTCGTTCGCCGGCCTCGACGGCGGGCCGGGACAGCACCAGCCTGTCGACCTGCCCCGCCATCATCATCGACACGCCGTGACAGACCGCCAGATAGGTCTTGCCGGTCCCGGCGGGCCCGATACCGAAAACCAGGTCGTTTTCCAACATCGCTTCGATATAGGCGGCCTGCCGGGGCGAACGCGCCTTGACCTGCCGTCTCTTGGTCCGGATGACCGGTTCCTTCTCGCCGAACAGATCGGTCGGCGCGGTCGCCATGCGGACAGCCGCGTCGACATCGGCGGCGTCTATCTCGTCGCCGTTCTTGACCTGCTGATACAGCCGCGCCAGGGCGGACCGGGCGACCTCGACGGCGTCGTCCTTGCCTTCCAGCGCGATCTGGTTACCGCGATTGATCAGGGCGATTCCGAGAGATTCTTCGATTCGCACGAGAAATTTGTCGTGTTCCCCGAAAAGTAGCGGCAACAACCTGTTGTCATCGAAGCTTATCAGGTTTGCCGGTCCGGCGGTTTCGCCGGAGCCCGATGCCAGTGTCGTCACGCATAAACCCTTTCGGTGACCGGAGTATCCGCATCCTTTATTGGATGATTCGTCAGTTTTGCGAACAGGCTGTGCCCGCTGACATGCGATATTTCACACATGCCGATCCGGCCGATAATATCCGGGCCCGCATCAACATGAACGGGTTGCAGATACGGGCTGCGCCCGACGATCTGACCGGCGCGCCGGCCGGACTTTTCGAAAAGCACGGGTAGCACCTTTCCGGCCATCGACTGGTTGAACGCCGATTGCTGTTCCTCCAGCAACTGCTGCAGGGAAATCAGGCGTTCCGACGCGACGCGTTCGTCCACCGGGTCCATACCGGCGGCCGGCGTGCCGGGACGGGTGGAATACTTGAAGGAAAACGCGCCGGCAAAGCGGATTTCCGTAACCAGGCGAACCGTTTCCGCGAAATCGGCGTCGGTTTCGCCGGGAAACCCGACGATGAAATCGGAGGACAGCGCCAGATCCGGCTGGGCGTCGCGCAGGCGGCCGACGATGCGGCGGTAATCCTCGGCGGTGTGCTTGCGGTTCATCGCCGCCAGAATCCGGTCCGACCCGCTTTGCACCGGCAGATGCAGATACGGCATCAGGGCCGGCACGTCGCGATGCGCGGCAATCAGATCGTCATCGACATCGCGCGGGTGGCTGGTCGTGTAGCGAATGCGGTCGACGCCGTCGATTTCGGCCAGCGACCGGATCAGCCGGCCCAGGGTCCAGTCCGCCGACCCGTCCGGCGCCTCGCCGTGATAGGCGTTGACGTTCTGGCCCAGCAGGGTGATGTCGCGAACGCCGTCATCGGCCAGCCGCCGGGCTTCGGCCAGAATGTCGGCGGCCGGGCGCGAAAATTCCGCGCCTCTGGTATAGGGCACGACACAAAACGTGCAGAATTTGTCGCAACCTTCCTGAATGGTCAGAAACGCGGCAACGCCCTTTCCGGTCAGGCGTTCTTCCGGCAGATTGTCGAACTTGTCATCGGCCGGAAAATCGGTGTCGAGAACCTTTCGGCCTTCCTCGCCCAGCGCCCTGGTCACCATTTCCGGCAGCCGGTGATAGGTCTGCGGTCCGAACACGATATCGACCTGCGGCGCGCGGGCGACGATTTCCTCGCCTTCCGCCTGGGCGACGCAGCCGGCGACGGCCAGCAGCATCCGTCCGCCGGTTTCGGCTTTCTGCAGTTGCAGCGGTTTCAGACGGCCGAGTTCGGAATAGACTTTTTCCGCGGCTTTCTCGCGGATATGGCAGGTATTCAGAATCACCAGATCGGCATCTTCCGGACTGTGCGTCAGGGCATAGCCGAGCGGCGTCATGACATCCGCCATCCGGTCGGAGTCATAGACGTTCATCTGACAACCATACGTCTTAATAAAGAGCTTCTTCGGCAAGCCCGGTAATCCTCAGCCTGACTGCGCCATCAGGGAATCCAAACATCCACATGGGCATTTGGACTGTCCATAGCACCACGAAGGGCTGAACTTCAAGCTGTGGATCACGCGGTTTCCTGCGCCACCGGCGCGCCGACATCGGCGAATGCGGGGGCAGGCAGGGCGGCCGGGCTCGTATCGAACCGGCCGCGCAGCGAATCCGACAGGCCTTTGGAGACCATTGCCTCGCAATGCCGGGCCAGCGCCTTGCGCGAACCATAATCCTTCAGCCGGACCGGTTCATGAAACACGACGTCGACACCGATCTGCCCCAGGCCAAGCGCGCGCCAGAGATGCGGCGCCAGCTCCATGTCGCCGTACCAGGCGAAATGGGGTCGCAGCCACCGCCCCATCGGCAGGCCGTCAAAGCGGGAATAGGCAATCGACAGCGGCTGTACGTAAACCTGATCTCCGTCGATCTCGATCGAGGCGGAATCGAACAGGGCGGACTTGAAGGTGAGGGCCCGGGACCCGTCTGAACTGGTGCCTTCCGGAAACAGCACCAGCCGTCCGCCACCGGACAGCCGGTCGGCGATGGCCTTGCGCTGGGCTGCGATTTCGCGGGAATTGCGGTTGACGAAAACCGTGTTCTGCAACCGCGCAAGATAGCCGAAACCGGCCCAGCCGCCGACTTCGGCCTTGGCGACGAAGGAGGCGTCCAGCGCCGCGCCGAGAACGCAGATATCGAGATAGGAAACATGGTTTGCGACGAACAGAACCGGTTTTCCCTGCAATATCTTGCCGTGCCGGGCGAGATCGATGCCGCAGATTTTCAGCGCCCCGCGATGCCAGAGCTGGGTGATGCGGTAGGGGAAAGGTTTTTGCCGCACCGCGCGGATCGGATGGGTCGTCGCCAGGATCAGCGTCCAAAGCACAAGCCCGGCCACGCGGCTGGCCGACAGGATGCGGCTGGCCGGCGGCGCGGAGCCGTCGATGGCGTCAACCTTCGGCATTTTTACGGGCATAGTGTTTGGAATACCGGTCCGTCACCAGATCGGTTTTCACGATGACGCAGATATCGACCGTGTTGAACTGCGGGTCGATCACCGCGCCGTCGCCGACGAATCCGCCGAGGCGAAGATATCCCTTGATCAGCGGTGGAATTCTGCCGAGCGCCTCTTTCGGGCTGATGGCGTCCTTTTCCATCAGGTCCATCGAATGATAGCGATGCGGCAAAGCCGTTGCGCGCAGTTCATCCGGCGCCAGATGGTAGTGGTACAGGTAGGACAGCGGCAGGGCGAGTTCGTTGACATCGGTTCCCTGGAAGCTGGCGCAGCCGAACATCAGTTCGATATCGTAGTGAAACACATAGGCGGCGATTCCGCGCCACAGAAGGTCCATGACCCGGCGGGTGCGGTACGGTTCGTCGACGCAGGACCGGCCCAGTTCCAGGACTTCGCCCGGCAGATTTGCAATCGGCGCGATGTTGTACTCATCGACGGAATAAAACTGCCCGATCCGGTCGGCCGCAGCCCGCCGCATCAGTCGGTAGGTGCCGACGACCGCTTCCGGCCCGTCACCCAGATCGTGATCGACGACCTGCAGATGGTCGGCGACCACGTCGTAATCGTCGAAGTCGCGCTTTACCGCCAGCATCGCGTCTGACGGCTTTGCCGACATTTCTTCGTAAAACACCCGATACCGCAGCGCCTGGGAGGCGGCGATGTCTTCAGCGCTGGTGCTGACCCGTATTTCCAGGCTGCCGGTTGTCAGTCCGCGCAGAACCTGCGCCAGAGAAGGCGTTTCCTCGGCAGGACGCGGGACGCGCAGGGCGGTCGAGTTCATATCGGGTTTTTTCACAGATTAATGATACCAAATTTCTTCATACGCTGCGAACATGAAGGCTTTGAGACAAAAACACGACATTTTCGTGTAACTGGGATCGAGGCTAAACATTTTCCGGCACTTCGAGAGTCAGAAAGAGTCAGTCACGTTTCTTTTTGTCGGTTTTTACCCCGTAGAGTTCCAGCCTGTGATCGACCAGCCGGAATCCCAGTTCCTTGGCGATCCGTTCCTGCAACCGTTCGATCTCTTCATTCTGAAATTCAATAACATCGCCGCTGTCGACATCGATCAGGTGATCGTGGTGATCGTCGGGCACTTCCTCATACCGCGACCGGCCGTCCCGGAAATCGTGCCGGGTCAGAATATCGGAATCCTCCAGCAGCCGAACCGTCCGGTAGACGGTGGCGATACTGATTCGCGGATCGATTTCGGTCGCTCGCCTGTGAAGCTGTTCGACATCGGGATGATCCGTCGCTTCCGACAGAACGCGCGCGATAACCCGCCGCTGGTCGGTCATTTTCATGCCTTTTTCAAGGCACTGTTCTTCAATGCGGCTGATCGATTCGTCTTGTTGTGGTGCGTTGGGCAATACCTGTTCCGATTTTCTGTTGTTGTTCGTCAGCGTCGCCGCGGTTTCGTGCCCAGACCGATTTGTTTGGCGAGTCTGCTGCGCTGTTTCGCGTAGTTCGGCGCCACCATCGGATAGTCCTGGGGCAAATCCCAGCGCTCACGGTATTCTTCCGGGCTCATATTGTACGCGGTCTTGAGATGCCGCTTCAACATTTTCAGTTTCTTGCCGTCTTCCAGGCAGATCAGATAGTCCGGCGTCACGGAACGCTTCACAGGCACGGCGGGAATAAGCCCGTCGCCGTCATAGTCCGGCAAGTCGCCGAACTGCGACAATGTCTTGTAGACCTGCTCAATCAGATCCGGCAGTTCGCCGACGCCAACTTCATTGTGGGAAACGTGTGCAGCGACGATTTGCGAGGTAAGACCCAGCATTTCCGACGATGACAAGTCTTCATTCAGGACATCCGACATCTTTGTCCGCTTCCTTTATCGCTACCTAAAACACTGCCGTCCCAGACTATCAAGAATACAATCACCCCATCAAGTGAATGTCACCAATACATTGGGTGTCCTGAACAATGAATCGAGAGTAATTGCGGTTTTTCTATAAATTTCGACCCATCACCAGCGCATCGATGCGGTTGCGGCCGCGGCGGTAATAGTTCTTTCGAAGCCCTTTCTGTTCGAATCCGACGCGCCGGTAGAGCCCGATCGCCTGACCGTTATCGGCGGCGACTTCGAGGAACATCGTTTCCGCCCCCGCCGTCCGGCAGGTAGCGAAAGCTCGCTGCAGCATATTTTTCGCATAGCCCCGGCCCCGGTATTCCGGCGGCACGCCGATCGAGTAGATTTCCGACGTGTCGGCGGCTGTCATGCCGATAATGAAGCCGACAGGCATGTCCGCTCCGTCCCGTTCGGTTACTGCGACCATCGACCATGTGGCTGGCGATTTCGTCAGGTCCTCGACGGCGGCTTCGCCATACGGTTCGTCGAAGGCCCGCTCGAACAGATCGCCGATGACGGCGTTGCCGACGATATATCCGGGAAGATGGTTCAGGTCCGTCGTCATGTCGCCGGCCTGACGGTGACGTCGGGCGGCCGCAGGTACAAAGGCCGCGGCGGCAGCGACCGGTCGGGTGGCAGGCCAAGGGTGCAGCGGCCGACATCGACGGCGGTGTAACCGTCGCCGCAGACCAGGTCTGCAGCGGCAATGCCGGCGCCGTCGTTTTCCAGAAAACGCCGTGCGCCGTCGCCGATCAGGATGCAACCTTCGGCGGCGATATCCGACAGCACACCGCACAGGGCGGGTCCGTCGAGCGCCGCGCCGTCCGACAGCGCCGCGCCGTCCGGCCCGAAAATCCGGGCATAGTAATCGCGGCGTTTGGTTTCCAGAACGACGGCGATCGGGTGCGCCGGGGGGGCGGGCCGGCCGGACAGGAAATTGCGTATTGTCGCATCGAAGGTCGTTATGCCCGTTGCCGGGATATCCAGCGCAAGCGCCATGGCGCGGGCCGACGCGAGGCCGATCCGGATGCCAGTAAACGCGCCCGGGCCGACGGTCACGGCGAGAATATCCAGGTCGGCGGGCGGCGTCGCGGCGTCTTTCAGCACCTCGTCGATCATCGGCACCAGCCGTTCCGCCTGTCCCCGCTGCATGCCTTCATGCCGGGCGGCGACAACCTCGTCGCCCCGGAACAAGGCGACCGAGCAGGCCGGGCCGGCGCAATCCATGGCAAGCAGATGCATTGTCGGGACCAAAAGAACCTCCTATCGTTGTCGTGCATAACGGCTTGACCTTGGATGTCAATTCGGATTGCTTCAGTTCAGCGAGGAAAAGCGCGGGTGAATGAAATGCGAGGGCGTCGGTCGCCAACCAGAAACCGGGTTCTTCGAATTCTCGGCGTTGCCCTGATCCTGATGGCCGGTATTCTGCCCGGGTTCGATGCACCGGTCCGGGCGGCGGATTCCGCCGTCGTTCTGATGTATCACCGTTTCGGCGAAGACAAGTACCCGACGACCAGCGTCTCGCTGGAACAGTTTGACGCGCATCTGGCGGAACTGAAGTCGGGCGACTACACCGTCCTGCCGCTGAAAGAAATCATCGAGACCCTGCGAAACGGCGGCGAGGTGCCGGACAACACCGTGGCCATCACCATCGATGACGCCCATGCCTCGCTGTATGAAAACGGCTGGCCGCGCCTGAAGGAAGCCGGTTTTCCTTTCACCCTGTTCGTGGCCACAGAAACCCTCGATCAAAAAAACAGCTTCTACATGTCGTGGGATCAGATTCGCGAACTCGCCGCCGCCGGCGTGCAGATCGGTTCGCAATCGGTGACGCATCTGCACATGGCCGATGCGACGGGCACGGTGAACCGCCGGGAACTGACCGTCTCCGCCGACCGCATCGAAGCGGAAATCGGCGCAAGGCCGGTGTATATCGCCTATCCCTACGGCGAGGCCAGCACGGCGGTGATGGCGGCCAGCCGCGATGCCGGATATACGGCGGGGTTCGGCCAGCATTCCGGCGTGGCCAATGCGAACAGCGATTTTTTCTACCTGCCGCGATTTCCGATGAACATGACCTACGGCGATATCGACCGGTTCAAACGGGTTGTCCGGACGCTGCCGTTGCCGGTTGAAGATCTGCTGCCGTCCGATCCGTTGCTGACGCAGAATCCGCCGTCTTTCGGCTTCACGATACCGGCGCGTCTGGGCACCCTGCCCAATCTGGCCTGCTATCATTCGGCTTTTCAGCGTCTGGACAAGATGGAACGGCTGGGCCCGCGACGGATCGAAATCCGGTTCGACGAAAAATTCCCGCCCGGCCGGAACCGCATCAACTGCACCGCGCCGGGGCCGGAAGGGCGCTGGCGCTGGTTCGGCATGCAATACTACGTGTCGCCATCATAGAAACGGGATAGAAACGGGGCAGCTTCGCTTTCTTCGTTCCGGATCTGTGCGACCTGCTTCAGCCTTTCAGGTCGGGCGCCGGCTTTTCCGCCCGCGTGACCCGGGGCAGTGACGGCAGCGTCGGCGCAAGCCCGGCTTCATCGAGCGGACCCAGCCGGTTCGAGCGGATGATCTGCTTAATCAGCTCGACATAGGCGTAGCCCTTCTCGGAATACCGTTCCAGGCCCTCGGCCAGCACGGTGCCGGTGATCTTGGTATTGTTCTGGCGCAGTGCGGCGCGGCGTTTTCGTAAATCGCGATAGGCGCGGTGGGTGTTCAGGTTGCGCATGTAGCTTGCGACGGCATCGACCGGCGACTGAAACGCCTTGACCTTGTGGGTTTTGCCATCGGCGCGGTTTTCGGGAACGATGCCGGCATCGTCATCCTTCGACCATGTCCACTGCCCGAACAGGGCATTGCCTTCGCGTGCGAACCGCGAGGTTCCCCAGCCGCTTTCGACCGCGGCCTGTGCAAGCACAAGCGATACCGGCACGATATCGACCCGGTGCAGCAGGGCGTCAAAATTGCCCGGTTCCACCTTGTATTCCTTGAAACGTTCGCTCAACCACGTGCTTTCGCGGGCATTGATCATCTTGCCGGTTTCGGCCCGGTCGCGGTAGGCCTCAATCCGGGCGCGGTCCTGAAGGATCGAATCGTTGATAACGAGGGCCAGCGGCAGAACCATCCGCAGGAACAGGCGCTTGCGCTCATTGGCGTTCTGCATGGCTTCGATATCCTGCGGCACGGAATCGGGCAGAACACGGGGCACGTCAATCGCACCGTCGCGAACCTTCGCGAGGGTATAGCCGAGGCTTTCGAAATGCGCTGTCAGGCGCTCGATACTGTGCGACTTGATCTTGATCGGCTTGGTTCTTTCCACGGCGAGTTCTTTCTGCGCCGTCGATGTCACTGTGCTTGGCCGCGGCGGGGCTTCGCCGGACTGCGAGAACACGACCGCCAGCGCAACGCCACAGGCCAGCGCGACCGCGAATCCGATCCGTTGCCGGCCGTAGGCAGGCGACAGCGTCGTTCCCTGAAAATCCTTGCCGGATTCTGCAGACATCGTCTCAACCCTTCTTCTTCCGGCCCCACCCTCTCGATCTTACGAGACAGGCCCGGAGCAGTCGCAGCGGCAACCGTCAGATGCCCCGATTCGGGCGCACCTGAACCGATGCGTCGAAGACGCACCATGAGCATCGAACCGCTCGCACGATTGCAGCTTCTGCCGCACTTTCTCTCTAGGCCGGCCTTGGCTTTTCCGGCCTGCTCGTACCCCGACGCTGACCGTTCATTGCAGACGGTCTTGCGTCATACCGGATGGCCAGGGTCTACCGGCTCCGGCAGCCGGCGGTTTTCAGGACGCTCGCGGTGCCAGGCTTTACGCCGCCGCTGTGTCCTGTCCCCAGAACAGCCCGCGTTCTTTGAACGGGTCGGGCTATCCGAAATTTCCTCGTTCCGCCTGCGTCGCGTCCTCCGCGCCGTAAGCCGGGCGGCGCGCCTACAGGGCGGCGCGCACTTCCGTCACTTCGGGAATATAGTGACGCAGCATGTTCTCGATTCCCATTTTCAGCGTCGCGGTCGAACTGGGACAGCCGGCGCAGGCGCCGCGCATCGCCAGATAGACCACGCCGCGTTCAAACCCGTGAAATACAATGTCGCCGCCATCCTGCGCCACGGCGGGCCGAACGCGCGTTTCCAGCAATTCCTTGATCTGGCCGACGATCGCCGCATCGTCTTCGTCGAATGTGCCGCCGTCGGGAGCATCGACATTCGCGGTCGACGCGGCATGCATGACAGGCCTGCCCGCCGTGAAATGTTCCATGATCGTGCCCAGAACGGCCGGTTTCAGCTCGTACCATTCCAGTTCGGAATCCTTGGTGACGGTGATGAAGTCGTTTCCGAAGAACACGGCGCGCACGCCATCGACCTCGAACAGCTTCGCGGCCAGCGGCGATTCTCCGGCAGCCTTGTCGGCATCCGGAAAGTCCGCCGTCCCCGTTGCAAGCACTTCCTTGCCGGGAAGGAACTTCAGGGTCGCCGGGTTGGGCGTCTGTTCGGTCTGTATGAACATTCTCTGCCTTTGCCTTGCTTTCCGCTTGCCCGATCCGGGGTATCCGGCCCGGGCGCTGCACCGTCAAATACGCCTGATAGACAGCATTTGAGGCAATTACATGGTTTATACATCGACGGCAATCAAGCCCTATTTCAAGCGCTTTCTTGACGCCTGTTGAAGATTATCCGCCATTCAGATTTGGTTGCCCCGGCAACCGACTTCAATCCTTCTTGAGTCACAAACGGTTAAGCAGGGTGTCCTGATCCTGTTACGCAATAGCGGCGATGGTCTCGTCGGTCAGCGATCCGGGCACAATTGTGATCGGAATTCGCAGTGTCTGCATTCCCTTGCTCGTAATATGGCTGATAATCGGTCCCGGGCCTTCCTGCCCGTCGCTTGCCGCGAGCACCACAATCGATATGTTGCCGTCCTCCTCGATCAGCTTGAAAAGCTGTTCGGCGTATTCGCCGTCGCGCATGTAGTAGATCGCGGGGGTGCCGGTCAGACGCATCACTTCCGCGGCGCAACGCTGCAGCAGAGCTTCGCCTTCCTCCCTGCTTTCCTGCTGCATCAGGTTTCCGACGCCGAGCCAGTGCTGAAACTCGGCCGGCTCCACGACGTGCAGCAGGGCGACGCGGCCTCCGGTATGCAGGGCGCGGGTGCAGGCGAACCGAAGCGCGACGCGCATTTCGGTCGAATTGTCGACAACAACCAGGAAAATTCTCGGGCCGGCTTCCGGTTCAACATGGTCGTCGGCATCCGATCGTTCGGCAGCATTTGCATCAAGCATATGTCCCCTCCTTCTGCAGTCCTCTGCATGGCACAGACGGTCGCGTCGGTCGGTGCGGGCGCCGCCTGTTGCGGCTCGGGCCAGCTTCTTTGACGAGCCGTATTCCCCGATCCTGTGAGTACGATATTACCAGTTACCGGGTTATCCCGGCAAACAGGAAACTGAAAATAACTGTGGATGAAATTGTGAATAAACTCCAGAAATTGACGCTAACACGTTCTATTTCAACAGAATATTCATGATCTCCGAGATTTTTGTCCGGGCCCGCAGAAGGTAGAATCCAAGACCTGTCAGATGACTGGGAAGGACCGTGTTCTCCGGACTGGCATTGACGATCAGACCCGGCGACATCTCTGACGCGGCTTTCAGCGACACCAGCATGTCGGCCCAGACATTGGACAGTTCCTTTTCCGATATGATGTTGTCGTAGTCGTCGCGCAGGGCCGTCAGCAGGATGTAGTAGCCGTAGATCTTGCCCTTGGTGCGGTAGAATACGTCGTCGGTGGTCAGCGACAGCGTCGACAGTTCCATGATCGCCTGATCGAGTTTTGCCGATTCGGATCCGAGATCGGCCGAGAAACGACCCAGCGTTCCATGCAGATTATCCGCGCGCTTCTCGAAGACGGCGTTGTTGTCGGCCAGTCTGTCATTGTATCGCGCCAGCGCCCGGGCCGCGGACAGGTATTCCGCTTCCGAAGACGCAACCGGCGCGAGCGACGTCTGGAAGTCGAATATCCATCTGTTGCCCGGAATACGAAGCTGGCCGGCGGCCTTTTCAAGATCGGGGTCAACCTGGCTTGAACCGCGCACACGGCCGACCTGGTCGGCCATTTCGATGCTGAATCGCGCCATCGCGTCGATAATGCCCTGCTGGAAGTTCGGCATGTTGTCGAGCGGCGCGGACGGGAAGAACCAGGGGTTGTTGGCGACCCAGCCGTTTTCGGTCACTTCGCGTTCAATCAGCCCGACAGCGCTGGCGACGGCGTGACTGCCGTTGCCGCGGGCGGTGACCCGGAACGACGTATCGTCGTCGATCTTGTGGGTTACGATCATACCGACCGGATAGTAGAGAACGGCAACGATCAGAATCAGCCAGCCAAGGCTGATTGCCAGGCGGCCAACGGCGCTTTCCGGGTGCGGCAACGCCGGCAGCCGGTCTCGCAAGGCGGTCAGTCGATCCATCATGGGGCCTTACTTGTGATGGATCGACCCGGGTTACAAGCTGTCACAGCGATTTACGCCTGCAGAAATATCGATGGCAGTCGCAACCATTCTAGTTGATCAGGCTGCGCAGTTCCCGGCCGACAACCGCCAGCATGGCGATATCGAGCTGCGGGAAGCCTTCCAGCTCGGTAATCAGGCTGTCGACCCGGTCGACCAGATCGCCGCGCTCCGTGCACCAGGCCTGAATGGCCTTTTCGTTGGCTTCGCCGCTGGCCAGGACCCGGGCCGTGATTTCGCTCTGCAGACCCCAGAGATCGTCGATGATCGCGCCAAGCGCCATCCTGTACCACTGGGTATCGGCGGGAATCCGGTTTGCGGACGTCCGCAGCCAGTCGAGCCGGAACCGGGCGCCAATTCCCGAATAGGTCTTGCCGACATCGGTGACCGGCAGGTTTGCGCCCGTTGCAAGGCGAACGACATCGCAGGCCGACGACAATACCTTGAGGCGGCCGATCATGCGGGCGAGGTCGTCATCCACGCCCGGCGCTTTGAACCGCTGAACCCGCTCTTTCAGCGACTTGCTGGCGATGGGCCCGAGGACCGAATCCATGTCTTCGATCAGGGTCAGCACGCCGGCCTTGTAGGTGTCGACATTGGTCTTGATGTCCAGCGGATGTTT
This sequence comes from Alphaproteobacteria bacterium, assembly GCA_040222995.1. GTDB lineage: Bacteria > Pseudomonadota > Alphaproteobacteria > UBA8366 > Aestuariispiraceae > JAVKBW01. The sequence goes on from JAVKBW010000046.1 coordinate 288,107, forward strand.
TTCGTTCCGCAAAAACCATTCGGTCATCCGTTCGACGGTGCGGCCGGTCTCGGTCAGAAGGGCGGTCTGCGCCTCGCTGGTTGCGATATTGTCGAGCGCCTCGATTTTCGTCCACATGGTCCGCAGATCGAACACTTCCCGCACAATCGTATAGGCCCGGGCGATTTCCGCCGACGATCCGCCGGCCCGGTCTTTCATTTCGTTAACGAAGGACGGGCCAGTCCGGTTGATCATCGAGTTGGTGACCGAGGTTGCGATGATTTCGCGCCGCAGACGATGGGATTCGACCGCGCCGAGATACTTGTCGATCAGCACTTTCGGGAAGTACCGGATCAGATCCTCTTTCAGGACCGGATCGTCCGGCAGGTCGGATTCCAGCAGTTCGCGATAGGTGACGTTCTTCACATAGGCCAGAATCACGGCCAGTTCGGGCCGGTACAGCCCCTTTTTCGTCGATCCGCGGTCGCCGATCTCCTCGTCGTCGGGCAGAAATTCCAGCGACCGGTTCAGCTCGCCTGCGCGTTCCAGCTTGCGGATCAGCCGCTGGTGACGATAGAGCGAGCTGTGCGCCCGCGCTTCCGTCACCGTGATCGACTGCGACTGCTGGTAATTGTCGCGCAGCACCAGGGCCGCCACTTCGTCGGTCATGGTTTCAAGCAGGGTGTTCCGCTGCTTGACCGTCATGTCGCCGCGGGCGACGACATCGCCTAGCAGGATCTTGATGTTTACCTCGTGGTCGGAACAATCGACGCCGGCGGAATTGTCGATCGCGTCGGTATTGGCTCTTCCGCCATTGGTGCAGAATTCGATCCGGCCGCGTTGGGTGATGCCCAGATTGGCCCCTTCGCCGATAACCTTGCACCGCAGGTCCTCGCCGTTGACGCGGATTGAATCGTTGGCGCGGTCGCCGGCATCCGCATGGCTTTCGTCGGAATGCTTCACATAGGTGCCGATGCCGCCGAACCACAGAAGATCGACCTGGGCTTTCAGCAACGCGTTCAGAAGTCTGTTCGGCGGAACCGATTTTTCCGTCAGGCCGGTAAGCTTCTGGATTTCCGGCGTCAGATCGATGGACTTGGCCGAACGTTCGAATATCCCGCCGCCCTTCGATATCAGCTTCTTGTCATAGTCGCCCCATCCCTTCACTTCCTCGAACAGACGTTTGCGTTCCTTGAAGGTCTTGGCCGCATCGGGATCGGGATCGATGAAAATGTGCAGATGGTTGAAAGCGGCCACCAAGCGGATATGTTCCGACAGGATCATGCCGTTGCCGAACACGTCGCCGGCCATGTCGCCGATACCGACGACTGTAAAATCTTCTTTCTGGGTATTAATCCCCATTTCGCGGAAATGCCGCTTGACTGATTCCCATGCGCCTTTTGCGGTGATGCCCATTTTCTTGTGGTCATAACCGGCGGAGCCGCCTGAGGCGAAGGCGTCGTCAAGCCAGAACCCGTAATCCTGCGAGACGCCGTTGGCGAAATCGGAGAACGTCGCCGTTCCCTTGTCGGCCGCAACCACCAGATACGGATCGTTGGCGTCCTTGCGCACGACCTGTTTCGGCGGAACGACATCGTCGCCCTTCAGGTTGTCGGTGATGTCCAGCATCGACGAAATGAACAGCTTGTAACAGGCGATGCCTTCTTCCTGAAACGCCTTGCGGTCGGATGACGGCGGCGCCTGTTTAAGCACGAAGCCGCCCTTTGACCCGACCGGCACGATAACCGCGTTCTTGACCTGCTGCGCCTTCACAAGACCGAGAACCTCGGTCCGGAAATCCTCCCGCCGGTCCGACCAGCGCAGGCCGCCGCGAGCAACGAAACCGAAGCGCAGATGCACCGCCTCGAAACGCGGCGAATAGACGAAAATCTCGCGCAACGGCCGGGGTTCCGGCAATTCCTCGATCGCCTTGGTATCGAGCTTGAACGAGGTGTTGGGCTTCGGCTGACCCTTGGCGTCCGGTTGATAGAAGTTGGTGCGCAGGGTCGACCGCACCATATTCAGGAAACGCCGTATGATCCTGTCTTCATCCAGGTTGTCGACGCTTTCCAGATGCCTGTCGATATTCTCGGCGATGGCCGTTTCCTCGGCGTCGCGGTCGCCGTCGAAAGCGGGGTCGAAACGAACGGTGAAGGCTCTGGCGATCAGCCGCGCGATCTCGAAATTCCGCGCCAGGGTTTCTTCCATGTAATCCTGGCTGAACGGAATCGCGGCCTGCCGCAGATACTTCGAATAGGCGCGCAGAACGGTCACCTCGCGCCAGCCGAGACCGGCCGTCAGCACAAGCCGGTTGAACCCGTCGTTCTCGATGTCGCCGCGCCAGACCCGGCGAAAGCTTTCATGGAACGGGTCGCGGATCTGATTGAAATCGACCGGCTGCCCGTCCAGCGTTTCGAGAACGAAATCGTGCACGAATACGCGCTGGTCCGACCCGGCGGCGACGATTTCGAACGGTGCCTCCTCCATCACCTTCACGCCCATGTTCTCCATCATCGGCATGACATGCGAAAGCACGACCGGCTCGCCGACATGATAGATTTTCAGGCGCAACTGGTGCGGATCGGCTTCGATCGGGTGATACAGGTTGACCCCGATATTGCCGATTTTCACCGCATCGTCGATGAGGGTCAGATCGGTAACGGCGGTCTGTACGTTGAACTGTTCCCGATAGGAGGTCGGGAAGGAATTGCCGTAATTGCGGAAAAACCGTACGCCGCGCTCTTCGCCCCAGTGCTCGATCAGCGCGACCCGAAGCTTGTCGTCCCAGGAACGGCCGGCGTCGATCAGCCGGTCTTCGATCTGCTTGGCGTCATAGGCGGGAATCGACCCCGGCGTTGTACGGATGATGAACTGAACGCGGCTCAGAACCTCGTCCGTCATGAAGGTGAAGTAGGCGGCGACATGGCCGCCGAAACTCTGCGCCAGCACCTCGCCGAGCTTGTGGCGGAGGTCGGACGAGAACTTCTCGCGCGGAACATAGACCAGACAGACCATATAACGCTGGAACGGGTCGGGCCGGATGAAAACCGCAATCCGCTGGCGTTCCTGCAGATGCACGATGCCCATTGCGGTTTCGTACAGGCGGGCCGGATCAATCTGGAACAGTTCGTCGCGCGGATAGGTCTCCAGCACATGCATCAACGCCTTGCCGCTGTGGCTGGACGCGTCGAAGCCGGACATTTCCATGACTTCGTCGACCTTTTTACGCAAAAACGGGATTTCGCGTGGCGACTGGTTGTAGGCGCTGCTGGTCAGCAGACCGACAAAGAGGTATTCGCCGACCGGCTTGCCATTGGAATCAAATTTTCGGATGCCGATCGTATCCATGTGAACGCGGCGGTGAACGGTCGACCGGCGGCTCGATTTGGTGATGCGGACAAGTTCGCTGGACAAAAGCGCGTCCTGTACTTCCGACGGCATTTTGCCCAGTTCGCGAAGGCCTTCGAAAACAGGCCGGTTTTCCGACCGCAGAACGCCCAGAGACGATCCGTCGGTAATGGTCAGCTTCGCGTTCTTGCCGGTACCGGTATATTCGATTTCCCGGTATCCCATGAACGTGAAATGGTCGTCGTGAATCCACTGCATCAGGGCGGCGGCTTCGGTGACGGTTTCCTTGTCGGCGCCCTTGGCGGTTTTCTTTTTCAGCGCCGAGGCGATTTCCTGCGCCTTGTCGCGCATTGCCGGCCAGTCATCGACGCAGTTGCGGACATCGACCAGCACGCTGGCCAAGCCGTCCTGAATCGCCTGCAGCACGTCTTCGGACGATTGCTCGTCGATTTCAATGTGCATGAAACTTTCATCGGGCAGCCCTTTCGGCCGCTCCGCATGCAGCGGGAACTCGACAGCCGCGCCCTTGTCGTCGCGCTGCACGCCGAAAACCGGATGGATGATCAGGTGGACGGTGATGCCCTGACGGTTCAGTTCCTGGGTGACGGAATCGACCAGAAACGGCATGTCGTCATTGATCAGTTCGATAACGGTATGGCTGGAATGCCAGCCGTGTTCGTCGAAGCGGGGCGTGTAAATCCGGAATTTCGCCTCGCCGGCCGTTCGCTTCGCGCCGAACGTCCACAGGGAAATCGCCTGACCGTACAGATCTTCCGGTTCTTCGCCCAGAATATCCTCGGGCGGCACATATCGGTAATAGTGCTCGACGAAATTGGTGGCGGCTTTCGCCTTGTCACCTGTCATTCGCGCGCTGACCAGCGCCTGCACCTTTTCAAGAATTTCCTGCTTGTTCGCTTCGAGTCGCTGAAGCATTGCCTTCCCCCGTTTGACTTGACCGGTGTTGAATAAAGCACCGATTTCTTAAGATTTTATTTTTATTTAGAGATTAGACTAAGACGTGGATTCGGAAACCGGAAGCGATTTCCACAATTTAGCGGTTCCGGGGCGGACTTTTTTCACCGCAATTGGTGCATGAAAGCCGGGATTCGCGTAAAACAGACCGCAGGCTTCGGAAGCGGAATGCAAATTGCAGCGCGGTGCGGCGGATTGTGGTAGGGCTGCGTTGGTGAAGAAGGAATGCAAGTCATGGCGAGTACGGAATCAGGCGATGGCGCCCTGACCGATCAGACGGTGGAACCGGCTGAACCGGCTGAAACCACGGAAACGCCCGCGCCGGCGGTTCCCGATACCAGTTTCGGCGGCCGGCTGCTGCAGTCTCTACCACCGCATATGACGGAATCCCTGACCGATGAGGACAAGGCGGAATTCGCGACCATCGCCGACAGGGTGCGCGGGGCCTACTGGACCGGGTCGCACGCGGTCGACGCCCGCTATACCGTCCCGTGGTTTTCCCGGCGGTTTTACATGCGCATCATGGCGGGCCAGGAAAACCGCGACCCCAACCGGGTCAAGACCGAGAACAAGGAAAAAAGCGTGTCGCGGTCGGCGGTGAATGTCGCCGGAATCGGCGTTGCCGTGCTGATTTTCTATATCGTTCTCGGCATTGCGTTGCTGTCGATGAGCCTCTTTCTGTAGGCCGCAAACTGCAGACCGCAAAAAAGAAGGGCCCCGGATCAGGGGGCCCTTCCAATTAAATCAGCTTTTTCGCACGCTGCTTGGGGACGTTATAGCCGTCACGAAAAGAGCCGATCTCGAGAAATCATCTCACCGTGTAACTGATTGTGTTGTAGCAAGTTTCCGCCGCTCCCGTGTCAACGTCAGCCGGGAAAATGCGAAAATATGTCAACCATCGTTGTTAATGTGAATGATTTGTGCGGACTGCTGCAAACCGGACCCCGAGACAAGCCAATCCGCCGCGGCCTTGATCCTACCGCTGCCTTGAAACCGGGCGATTTCGTGCAATATGAGCCGTGGGAGCGGGCTATCGACAGATACTGAATCGGATAGCGTGTGTTAAATGTCTCTTGATGCGAGGCGGTTGGCGAACTGGAACTATGCTGCCTGCCATCCGGACTCGGATCCGTCCGCCTTCGGACCCTTCGAAAAGATTATCGGCCTGTGGCGGTCGAAACGCCGCAACGGGGCTGCTTTGCCGCGCCGCAAGGACTTCGACTTTTTCGATTTCAAGGGTTGGTGGGGCCGGGTGTCGATCGCCCGGATCGAGCCCGATCCGTTCGACATCCGCTTCGTGCTGTGGGGTACCCGGCTTACCGAATGGTGGGGCGTCGACTATACCAACAAACGGTTGGGTGAAATGTCGATCACGCCGGATGTCTGGCAGGTTCTGGAAAGCAAGTATTTCAGGGCCATGGCCGAAGAACCGTTTATCGGCCTGGTCAGCGGTTCGCTCGACCAGCACGCACGGCCCTTTATCCGGGTTGTCGGCGTCGACCTGCCGATGTCGGACGGCGAGACCGTCTCTCATGTCCTGTCGGCCTATGTCGAGGCGAAGCAGACCGATACGATAACAAGCGTCATGCCGGATGCGCCGATAGACCATACGTTCTAGCCGCGGTAAGCGGCGACCGGTTCGATTTTGGTGATTTTTCAACGCTCCGGAAAACTGGAGCGGGCGAGGCGATTCGAACGCCCGACATCAACCTTGGCAAGGTTGCGCTCTACCCCTGAGCTACGCCCGCGTGCCGAGACACAAACAATCTCTGACAGCTTCATTGGAAGCGGCGCGGATAATACGCATCGCGCACCGCATTGCAAGCCCCGTTTTGTTTCGGTAAGACGCCGGGCGTAAAGCCGGTTTCCGCCCGCCATTCAAGGACCAGTCCATGCCCGATTCCGATGCCTCCGTCCCGACCGCTGACGCCGCGCCCCGGTTTGTCGATACCGACCTATATGCACGTCTCGATGGCCTGGATATCGCTCACCGCACCGTCGAGCACGCGCCGCTGTTCACGGTCGAGGAAAGTCAGGCCCTGCGCGGCGAATTGCCGGGCGCGCATATCAAGAATCTGTTCCTGCGCGACAAGAAAAAGAACATCTGGCTGGTCACCGTGCTGGAAGACCGCGAGGTCGATCTAAAGGCGCTGAAAACCCTGTTCGAGGCGCGCGGCAATCTGTCTTTCGGCTCGGCGGACCTGTTGATGGACGTGCTGGGCGTCATCCCCGGTGCGGTTACCCCGTTTGGCGTTCTGAACGACACGGAAGGCCGCGCGACAATGGTGCTGGACAAGGCGATTCTGGCCGAGGAAACCGCGAATGCCCACCCCTTGCGAAACGACCGCACCACGGCGGTGGCGTCGCAGGATCTTGTGGCTTTCCTGAAAGCGGAGAATCACGCTCCCCTGTTACTGAACTTCGATACGATGGAACTGGAAGAAACCTGACCGGTCCGGGGTTGTCGACGGGGCACATGCGCGCCATGTTCATGTGGGACAGGTTTTAAGGAAAAGTGAAGAATGCAACTCGATCTCGGTGCTGCGGCTTCGGCCGCCGATCTCATCAAGGATACGTCGACCGCTGAATTCCAGGCCGATGTTCTGGAAGCCAGCATGGACGTGCCGGTTATCGTCGATTTCTGGGCCCCCTGGTGCGGCCCGTGCAAGCAATTGGGGCCGATTCTGGAAAAGGCCGTTACCGCGGCCAAGGGCGCGGTCAAACTGGTAAAGCTGGATATCGACCAGAATCCCGAAATCGCCCAGCAGATGCGCATTCAGTCGATTCCCGCCGTTTACGGTTTCGTCGGCGGCCGCCCGGCCGACGGTTTCATGGGCGCGGTGCCGGAAAGCGAAGTGAAAAGTTTCATCGACCGGCTGGTCCAGCTTTCGGGCGGCGAGTCCGGCGACGATCCGGTCGCGGCGGCTTACGAACAGGCCGAAGCGGCGATGGAAGAGGGGGATTACCAGGGCGCCGGCGGCATATACCGCCAGCTTGCCGAGCATGATCCGGAAGACATGAAGGCCGTCGCCGGGCTGGCGATGTGCCTGATCCGGATGGACCGTATCGACGATGCGAAACAGTTCATGGCCGGCATTCCAGCGGACAAGGCGGACGACCCGGCGCTGGACGGCGTGAAAGCCGCGCTGGATCTGGCGGACCAGGCCGAGGCGGCGAAAGGCGCGCTGGGCGGCCTTCAGGAAGCGGTTGACCGCAACCCGGACGATCTGCAGGCGCGCTACGATCTGGCGGTTGCGCTGTTCGGCACCGGTGATGCCGAAACGGCGATGGACCACCTGCTCTATATCATATCGAAGGACCGGGCCTGGAACGACGAGGCCGCCCGCGTGCAGTTACTGAAGTTTTTCGAGGCGCTGGGCCCGACCCACGAACAGACGGTCGCTGGACGGCGCCGCCTGTCGTCCATTCTGTTCGCATAGGATGATGGATCAGCAATGAGTGTCTTTGACCCCGCCCTGGACGATTTACCGGCAACCTTGCCGATCTTTCCGTTGTCCGGGGTGCTGTTGCTGCCGCGAAACCAGTTGCCGCTGAACATTTTCGAACCGCGCTATCTGGCGATGGTCGACCATGCGCTGGCGGGCGGGCGGATGATCGGCATGGTTCAGCCGCGCAATCCGGAAGCAGACGATCCGCCGCCGGTTTATCCGGTCGGTTGCGCCGGCCGTATCGTGCAGTTCGAGGAAACCGAAGAGGGTCGGTATCTGATTTCGCTGAAAGGGCTGATCCGGTTTACCATCGCCCGTGAAATGCCGGTCGATGAAGAGAATGGATTCCGGCTGGTGCAGCCGGACTGGACCGGGTTCGGCGAGGATTTGTCGCCGGAAGAGGAAGACGAGCTTGACCGCAGCCGGTTGCTGGCGTCGCTGAAAACCTATTTCAAGCAACAGGAAATCGAGGCGAACTGGGAAGCCATTACCGGATCGCCCGCTGAACGGCTGATCAATTCGCTGTCCATGGTCTGCCCCTTCGAATCGTCGGAAAAACAGGCGCTGCTTGAAGCGCCGACTGTGGTTGACCGTCTGGATGTGTTAACATCGCTGGTGGAAATGGCGGTCATGGAAACTTCGCACGGCGATGGCCGGCCGCAATAGACAGGAAAAGATGGAACGATGCCGGAACCGCGCCAGGTCGACCCGAAACTGCTTGAATTCCTTGTCTGCCCCGTCACCCACGGGCCGCTGGACTATGACCGAGACGCGCAGGAGCTGATCAGCAAGCAGGCCGGCCTCGCCTATCCGATCCGCGATGGCATCCCCATCATGCTGCCTTACGAGGCGCGTGAAATAAAAAGCTGACGCCGGTTAGCGCGGACGCCACGGCTCCGGAAAGAAAGCACCCGATCATGGCTGATGAAGACCGTTATTCGACCAAGGTCTGGCCGACCGAAATCCGTCTGAAAAGCGACGAGAAAGCGCTTGAAGTCGATTTTGATGACGGCACATCGCACCGATTCCCGGCGGAATACCTGCGGGTTGAAAGCCCGTCGGCGGAAGTACAGGGCCATTCCGCGGCACAGAAGAAAACCGTGCCGGGCCGGCGGCATGTCGGCATCATGGGGCTGGAACCGGTCGGCAATTACGCCGTGCGCATCAAGTTCGACGATCTGCACGATACCGGTATCTTCTCCTGGCAGTATCTCTGGGAACTGGCGCGCGACCACGAAACGCGCTGGGCCGATTATCTGAAAGCGCTGGAGCGTCAGGGCCTGAGCCGCGATCCATAGGGATATCGGGCCACCGGGATTTCTATTCGGCTGCGGCCAGCAACGGCGTTTCCTGCAACGGCGCTGCCGGCTTCGTTCGCGGATCATACCGTGAATACTTCGATTTGAACGCCTTGTAGGCGTCGCGAAACTGCGACGCGCTGCCGGGGTCTTCGTCCTCCGCGATCGCCAGATATTCCAGGATAAGCGGTTCCGCCTCGTGCATCAGCCGCAGCGAACGGGAAAACTGTCCGTACCGGTAGGCTTCGTCGGCGCTGTATTCCAGCTCTTCCGCCTTGCGTTTGATCGTAAAGAAATCCGGTGTGTACGGGATGGCGGCGGCATCGTGCCGATCCGCCGTTTCAAAGTCGCCGATTGCCTTGGCGCAGGACGCCATCAGCCGGTGGCGCTTTTTCACCACGCCTTTTGTGCAGCAGGTCTGTTCGATGGCAAGGGCTTCCCGATGCAGCCGGTAGGCCAGCGCGGGGTCGTCGCACAGGCCGGCCAGACGGATCCGCCAGTCGATTTCCGAAACGCGGCGCGGGCGGTCGTCGTATACCGCGTAGAGGTCGAGAGCCGTTCTGCCGTAGATGAAGGACGCGGCCGTCAGGGTCGCCGCGGTTTCGATCATGGCCCGGTCTTTCGCGATGGCCCGGCCGCGGCACAGAAACAGGCCCAGCCATCCGGCCTGCCGGGCGAACAGGGTTTTCGTGCCGTGTTTCGCGGCCAGCGACAGGGCACGGTGAAGCAGGCGGTAGGCGGTTATGTAGCAGCCCCGCGCCTCGCACCGCAGCGACCGCCGCGTCAGATCGGCCAGCCGCCGCTCTACGGGCTTCATCGGCCCGGTTGGGAAAACCGCATCGCCGGCCAGCTTCGACATGCGACGGCACATCCGTTTCGCCATCGCCATCTGAACCGGTGCCATTGCACATATTACGGCTTGCTGCCGCAGCACCCAGACGGGCGGGTAGGCCCTCATGCCGTCGACCAGATAGGCGACCGAGAAACAGATCCCGGCCATGCAGACGGCAGTGAGGGCAATCGTATCGACCATCCCTCTGCGCTACCACCGAATGTGGTAACGGGCGACGTCTATTGGCTTGGATATGGATGAATTTTATTTCGAATTCGAGGTAACTGTATGCCTAGCCGGCCTTGGCCCGTATCTGCCGCCGCAGCATATCGGCAAAACAGGCGCGCCGTTGCGCCCGCGTGGCCGACGCGCCGCGAAGTTCGACAAAGGTCACCCGCAGGGCGTCCGCCGTCGATGCATCGCTGTAGAGATAGACGTCGAGAATGCAGGTCGCGCCGTCTTTCCGGCCGGTATACTGCCAGACCTCGGCAGGCCCGTCGCGGCGGATGAAGCCCGGCGCGCCGAGGGCGGCGTTCACGTCGAGACCGTCCCCGTGGAGAAACTGATCGGGGTCGTCGTTCACCTCGATCTCCGGTAGGGGCGTCAGGCCGGCGCTGGCCTGCTGGTTCGACGGGTCGTCCGATAGCAGCGAGGCGGGCGGCAACGGGTCGGTAGTGCCTGTCTTTATCGTTTTCACGGCGGTTGGCGATGCCGGCTCTTTCTGCGCCGCGCCGGAGGAAAACGGCAGATCGGCCGCGGAACATCCGGCCAGGGCGACAGCCACAACCAGAACCGCTGACCGCCAGATCCTCACGAAGAACGGCCGTCCGGCAGATTGATCGTCTCCGACGGGTTCACCTTGCCGCCGGACGCCGGGGATCCGCCGCCGGTATTCTGTCCGGGATCGGTTCTGTCAGGCTTGGTATGGCGTCGCGGCAGGCCTTCGAAAACGTGAACCATCGTGGCGGCGGCCAGAACCGGCGTCAGCAGGTTCAGGACCGGCACCGTCATGCCGAAGGCGAACATCGCACCCGTTGCGGTGATCTTGCCCTTATGCGCCTTGCGCACGTCTGCGGCGTCAGCCCTGCTGAGCCGCCGGAACGCCACCATTTCATAGAATTCCCGGCCGACCAGATAGCCGTTCAGCACATAGTACAGAATGATGTTCAGCGGCGGGATGAAAAACAGAATGGCGTAGAGCGGCAGGGCCAGCAGGTTCACGCCGATCACCAGCCCGAGAAATCTGAGGGCGTCTCCGATCACCTGCGCCATCGGAATCGGCCGGGCCGGGGGCAGCGCCGGGTAATGCCGGTCTTCCACCGCCTTCACGATATCTTCGAGAAAAACGCTGACGATGGCGGTCATCACGGCGGGGAACAGGATGAACATGACGATCAGCATCGTCACGACGAAGGCCGCTTCGCCGACCCAGTCCGGGAACCAGTCAAGAAGCCCGCCGATCCAGGGCAGGTCCGTCCACGCGACGGCGGCAACGCCCCAGCCCGCCAGAAGCCAGAGTCCGACGAAAACAGCAACCGAGCCGGCGATGCCGAACAGGATGACTTTCTGGAAATTCTTGTCGCCAAGCTGATTGATGGCGCGGATAAGGGCGGCAAACATGGGTAAGTTCCGGTCGTTGGTAACAGGTATCAGGATTACTTAAGGATCGCCGGACGGATCGGCAAGTTTGGCGCGGTAATTCATCGGGCTCAATGCAGCGTGACCGGCCTAGTCGACCAGCGCATCGGCGCGCCTGCCGGCGCGTTCCAGATGGATCGGCAAAACCCGTCCGTACAATTGCCGCGTCCGTTCCGGGCTGCCGACCATGTCGGGCTTCTCGACATACGAGAAAATCGCGACATAGCGCCGGCGCGGGCCGGAAACCGGCGTCACCCGGTGCAGCGAATACCGCCCCTTGAACAATTGCAGATCGCCCGGTTCGAGCGGCAGGGTGCGCACCGGCCCGGTTTTGCCGTCCAGCACCGCCTGAACGCCGGCGTAGTTTTCGTCGGTCGGGGTGCGCAGGTTCGGGCAATACTGGAACGCCCCGCCTTCCGACCCGTTCTGGATGGCAAGCGTAACGGTGAAGTTGTTGGTATCGAAATGCCAGGGAAAGCCGTTGCCGTCCTCGACCGTATTGACGATGACATCGGCAAGCGGATCGGCGTAGTTGTAGAACGCGTCGACGCCCAGGGCCGCCTTGACGAAGGCGGGAAAGGCCGGCCATTCGTACAATGCGCGCAACCGGCTGTCGGGGCCGAAATTGTCGGCCGGCACGAAGGCGTTCGAGCGGTCGTAGAACCGGCGGATCGGGTGACGTTCGGGAAGCGACGGGTCGTCTTTCGTGAAATAGGCGTTGGTGCGGTTGAACGACCGGTGCCCGAATACCGCCGTGCGGTCGGCTTCCGCAACCAGATCGCCGATGCGGTCAGGCCGAACAAAGCCTTTCAGCACGGCGCAGCCGTCTTCAAGCAGTTTTTCATGTGTCTCGCTTACAAGCCGGCGGCAGGCCGGACTGTCGAAACTTTCGATGGGGTAACGGGTAAGATCGACGATATTCGATGCGGCGGTCTGCATGGCGCCATTAATCCTGGAATGGATGATCCCAACTGCCGGAAATGATGACGAGTTTTCAGATCGCGCGATAGGGGGAATATCCGCTTTGCCGCGCCAATCCGAAATCTCTTGAAAATCCCTGTGCAATGCCGTTGAACACGCACGGGCGAACCCCCAATGCAAACCGAAACGGGGTGAGGTTACATGAACGATACGGGCGGAACGTCGGGATCTTTGCAATCGAGGCTTGTCTCTCTGGTTGAAAGCAAGGCTTTCACCCGGTCGATCATGGCCGTGATCCTGACAAACGCGGCGGTACTGGGTCTTGAAACGTCCGGGACGGTGATGGCGGAGGTCGGTCCGGTACTGCGTGTCCTGGATAAAATCGCGCTGGTTATCTTCGTTGTCGAACTGACCCTGAAAATGGCTGCCTACCGGGCGAACTTTTTCAGACGGCCGTGGTGCCTGTTCGATTTTGTCATCGTCGCCGTAACGCTGATGCCGGCGAATGAGGGGTTCGCGGCGTTGCGCGCCATGCGCGTTCTGCGCGCCTTCCGTCTGATGTCCGTCGTCCCGTCGATGCGCCGGGTCGTCGGCGCGCTGTTGAGCGCGGTTCCCGGGATGGGATCCGTCGCCGCGCTGCTGGCGCTGGTCTTCTATGTCTTCGCCGTCATGGCGACGAAGATGTTCGGCGATTCCTTTCCGGACTGGTTCGGTTCGCTGGGGGCGTCTTTCTATTCGCTGTTCCAGATCATGACGCTGGAATCCTGGTCGATGGGCATCGTACGGCCGGTTATGGAAACCTATCCGTTCGCCTGGGCGTTTTTCGTGCCGTTCATACTGTGCACGACATTTGCCGTGCTTAACCTGTTCATCGCCATCATCGTCAACGCCATGCACGAGGAGGCGGACCCGGATCAGCAGAAGCTGGAAGACGACCATTCGGAGCTTATGCGTGAAGTGCGCGCCCTGCGTCAGGAAATTGCGCAGTTGAGGAAAGAGATCCCATCACAATGACCGATATACGGATTCGGAAATACCGGCCGGAAGACCGCGAGGCCGTCATCGAGCTGGTGCGCGAGTTGCAGGTTGCGGAAGGCAAGTTCTATGACCGCGTAAAGCCGCCGGAGGAGATCGGCGACTGGTATTTGGACGGTCTTCTGGAAAGCTGCGAGAAACAGACGGGGCAGATATTCCTGGCCGATAAGGACGGTGTGCCGGTCGGCTATGCGGCGGTTCTGGCGGAAGTGCCGTCGGAAGACAGCAATCCCGACGAGATAGCCTATCTGTACGCCTATGTTTCCGATCTGGTGGTTTCAGAGCATCTGCGTGGCCGGGGTATCGGAAAGAGTCTGCTGCAGAAATGCGAATCCTTCGCCCGCCACCACGAGGCGAAATGGCTTCGCATCGGGGTGCTGGCGAATAACGATCCGGCCGTTCGCGCCTATGAAAACGTGGGCTTCAGAACCCTGACGATGGAAATGGAAAAGAAGCTGGACTGACCGGTTCAGTCGTCAATCGTGTACACGCAAACAGGTTTTTCCCGTCCGCGGATCGGCAACGACCCGATCTGCCTGAAGGTTGCGCTGCCCTCTGCGGTGTCGACGGTGGTTTCCGAAACCAGAATGGTCGTACCGTAGTCCTTGTTCATCGATTCCAGCCGTGCGGCGATATTCACCGCATCGCCATGCACCGTGTAGTTCAGTCTTCCCGCCGCGCCGACAGCGCCCGCGACCAGCGTGCCGGTGTTGATGCCGATGCGGCAGGTCAGTTTCTGTCCGGCATAGTCGCGGCCGGCGACGGTGGCGGCAATCTCGCGGGCCGTGGCGATGGCGTGCTTTTCATGGTCCGGCAAGGCGACGGGCACATTGAAGACCGCCAGAATCGCATCGCCCTGAAATTGCGTCACCATACCGTGGTGCTTTTCAATCGCCGCGACGGCGTCGGAAAAGAATTCGTTTAGCGTGGCGACGATGCCGGCCGGGTCCAGTTGCTCCGACATTGTGGAGAATCCGGCGAGATCGAGAAACAGGACTGTCGCAACCGTGCTGTGCGGTTGCCCCGCCGAGTCGTCGTTCAGCAGCATCGCCGCCACGTCCTGCGGCACGTATTTGCCGAACAGGTCGCGGATGCGCGCCCGTTCACGAAGCCCCTCGACCATGCCGTTGAAGGCTTCCGCCGCATCGGCAAGCTCGCTGACCGGTCCGATCGGCAGGTTCTCGACCTTGTCCAGTTCGTTGTTGCGCACAAGGTTGGCCGCGGTGGCCAGCCGCCTTACCGGCGCGGCGGCGCGCTTGCCGAGCAGGATTGCGACGATGACGGAAATCAGCAGCAGTGCGGCCCCGACAGCGATCACCAGAATCAGGCGTTTAACTTCGGTTGTGCCGGCCGCCGGATCGAAATGAACCCCGATCAATACCTCGCCGCCGGTTTTGCGGCTCTTGTCGGTCATCAGGGCGAAGACGCGGTCGCCGGCGCGCGTTCGCAGGACGAACGTGTCGACACCGGGTATCTGATCGACCAGCGTCAGATCATATCGTTTGGACTCGAAAAGCTCCATCAGATACGGGTCGCCCAGTTCGTCAATGGTTGGGCGATTCAGCTCGGGTGAGTTGGCCAGCAGCGGGTGACCGACGACGATGCGGTTGTTGAACAGCAGAAACCGGATCAGATCGTAGCCGCGATACGAAGCGTCCATCGCCAGGGCGCCTGACAACGGCGCAATATCCGCCCGCACCGCCACCGCGCCGACATCGCCGGTCGGTGTGCGTGCCGGCGCAATGAAGGTGCCGGCGCGCGCGCCATCCAGAACGGAAGGCCGCAAAACCCACAACCCCTCGATCGGCGGTCTGTCCATCCTGACCCGCCATTCCTGCTTCCAGTGCACCCGGTGCAGGTCCTTGGCGGCGGATTCATAGAAAAACCCGTCGCCGTTGCGGTCCTGGAAGGAAACAGCCGCCGCCTGCGGAATGGTCGACAGCGCGCCGGACAGGGTCGATACCAGCGTATTGGTATCGTTGATATCGATACGGCCTTCGGCGATTTCCTTCGCCAGCCAGCGGGCGTGAATTTCCATCGGTTCGAAGTAGCGCTCGGATTCGAAGGCTGCTTCCTCGATCAGACCCTGCAACCGGTTGGCCAGGGCGGTCTTGGTGTTGTCGAGCGCGTTGGTGACGGCGAGAAACAGTAGGGCCCCGGTCGACACGGCAACCAGACCGCCAAAGCTGACAATCAGGATGACGGCGATACCGATACGGCGTTTACGCGGTTTCATCGCGGGATCATCGGCCGGTTCGCGCCGGACATCAACGTTGCGTCGACAGATAGGCCCCGGGCGCGACGCCGAGAACCCGCTTGAACATGGCGATGAACGCCGACGGACTGTCGTAGCCGGAATCCAGCGCGACGGTGGTTACCGGATCGCCCTGGGTCAGCCGTTCCAGCGCCGAGATCAACCGCGCCCGGCGCCGCCATTCGCCGAAAGTCAGGCCGGTTTCGGACGAGAAATACCGGCCGAGAGACCGGGCGCTCGCGCCGACGGCCTTGCCGAAGGTATCGAGGTCGCGCGGGTCGCCGGGATCCTGTATCAGAAAGGTCGCGACCGTGCGGGCCGTGCGGGTGTTCGGCATCGGCAGGTGCAGGGTGGTTTCCTCCGGCATGTCGGCAATCTGGTCCAGCAGCACGGAATAAAGCCGCCCCGCCGCACCGGTTTCGTCATAATCTTCCGGCAATTTCGCGGCCGCCCGTATCATCTCCCGAAACAGCGGGCTGACGCTGAGAACCCGGCATTTGTCCGCCACAATCGGCAGTCTGTCCTTGCGGATGTACAACGACCGGAAGGCGGCCGGCACGGTCGTTTTGATCGCATGGTCGATGCCGGGCGGTATCCAGACGGCGCGGGCCGGCGGAACCGTCCAGTTGCCCTGCGGCGTCTCGATGGTCAGCAACCCGTCCGGCGCATAGGTAAGCTGCGCCCAGTCATGCCGGTGGGCGTCGTATTCCTCGCCGGCCGACATGTCGAAGGCGCGCAGCATGACCGGTTTTCGAAGCTGGGTCGGTATTGGCGAACGGGGGCGGGTCACGAGCGGTGCATCATTGGCTGTTTCGCGATATTACTTGTCAATTTATCGCAAGACTGCAAGGAACGCTATCGATAATGTACCCTCACATTTTCAGACCAGACTTGCTTGAGGATCGCCCGATGCAACGCATCATTTCCGTTTTTCGCGGGCCGGAAGGCATGCTGCTGATCATGGCCATGGCCATGGCGGTCAGCCTGAACGGATGGTTCACCCTGCTGAACAATTTCGTTGTTGAACGCGCGGCGTTCACCGGCCGCGAAATCGGGTTTCTGCAATCGATCCGCGAAATTCCGGGCTTCATGGCGTTCGCCGCCGTTCTGCTGCTGCCGTTCATCCGGGAACAGAACCTGGCCTTCTTGTCGCTGGCGCTACTGGGCATCGGCACGGCGATGACCGGGTATTTTCCGACCGAGTACGCGCTGTACGGCACGACACTGCTGATGTCGACCGGGTTTCACTACTACGAAACCATGAACCAGTCGCTGACCCTGCAGCTTATCGAAAAGAAAAGGGCGCCGATTCACCTGTCCTATCAGTTGATCGCCACGTCGGTCGGCACGTTCGCGATTTTCGTCATCATCATGGTGACGTTCGACGACGCGCTGCTACGCAAGATCGAGAACCTTCTCGACACGACGCTCGACATTCCGGTTTTGAATCTGGGCTACGAACCGCTGTATCTCGGCATGGGCCTGTTCACGCTGGCGGTGGCCGTGTTCTGCAAGTTGCGTTACCCGCATTTCCCGGCGAGGGAAATCCAGACCAAGTCCCTGTTCCTGCGCCGCCGTTACTGGCTGTATTACGCGCTGACCTTCATGGGCGGCGCGCGCCGGCAGATTTTTATGGTGTTTGCCGCGTTCCTGATGGTCGAGAAGTTCGGGTATGACGTCACGGCCATCACCTTGCTGTACATGGTGAATCTGGTCGCCAATGTGTTCATCGCGCCGACCATCGGCAGGTTGATCGTGAAGCTGGGCGAACGGCGCGCGTTGATCATTGAGTATATCGGGCTGATCGCCGTGTTTTCCGGCTATGCGGTTGTCGAGGACCATCACTGGGCGGCCGGTCTCTATATCCTCGACCACCTGTTCTTCGCCTTCGCCATCGCGATCAAGACCTATTTCCAGAAGATCGCCGACCCGAAGGATATCGCGAGCACCGCCGGCGTCAGTTTCACCATCAACCACATCGCGGCGGTCGGCATTCCGGCGGTGTTCGGTTTCATCTGGCTGAACGATCCCGGCATGGTGTTCTGGCTGGGCACCGGTATGGCGGTTATCTCGCTGCTGCTGGCCCTGATGGTGCCGCGTCACCCCGAGGCCGGAAACGAGACCACGTTGTTCAAATCGGTTGCGCGACCGCAGCCGGCGGAATGAGATAAACGCGACCTTCGCTCTAGCGCTTGCTCAGCATCGGGCCTGTCGCCGCGCCGCCCAGGATGTGGACGTGAAAATGCGGCACTTCCTGATGGCCGTTGCGGCCGTGATTGGCGATCAGCCGGTAGCCGTCTTCGGCGATGCCGGCATCCCGCGCGATTTTCGAGACGGCCCTGCAGAAGCCCGTGATTTCCGCATCGGACGCCTCGGCATAGAAATCGTCGGCGGAGACATAGGCGCCTTTCGGGATCACCAGAATATGAACCGGCATCTGCGGCGCGATATCGTGAAAGGCGAGGACATGATCGTCCTCATATACGGTATTGTTGGGAATTTCGCCGCGCAGAATTTTTGCGAAAATGTTCTGGTTGTCGTATGCCATGCCGGTTCCTCTATCGTCTTGTCGGGTCGCGTCTGCGTATAGGATAGGCATGAAAACCGGTTTGTACATCCATTGGCCGTTCTGCCTGTCGAAATGTCCGTATTGCGATTTCAACTCGCATGTCCGTGACCGCGTTGACCAGACCGTCTGGCGTGATGCGCTGCTGCGGGAACTGGACACCATGGCCGCCCGCTTCGGCCCGCCACGTATCGACACCGTGTTTTTCGGTGGCGGCACGCCCTCGCTGATGCCGGTCGCCACGGCGGCGGCGTTGATCGAGCGGGCCGGTTCCCTGTTCGGTTTTTCGGATGATGTGGAAATCACGCTGGAGGCCAACCCGACCAGCGTCGAAGCCGATGCGCTCGCCGGGTTCCGCGACGCCGGGGTCGACCGGGTGTCGATGGGGGTTCAGTCGCTGAACCCGACGGCTTTGAAATTTCTCGGGCGGCAGCACTCGGTCGATGAAGCGCTGGCGGCGGTGGATGTCGCTGCCGGCCTGTTCGACCGGTTTTCCTTCGACCTTATCTACACCTTGCCGAACCAGACGGTCGATGAATGGCAGGATGAGCTTGGCCGGGCGCTGGATTTCGTGAAACAGCGCGGTGGCGACCACCTGTCGCTCTACCAGTTGACCATCGAGCCGGGCACCGCGTTCCAGACGGCCGAACGCACCGGAAAACTGACCCTGCCGGAAGACGACACCGCCGCAAACCTGTTCGAGGCGACACAAGCGATGATGCGGGATGCCGGCTACCCGGCCTACGAGATTTCCAACCATGCGGCGGCGGGCGGCGAATGCCGCCACAACCTGATCTACTGGCGTGGCGAGGATTATCTGGGCATCGGGCCGGGTGCCCATGCCCGCGTTACTGTTGACGGCGTACGCCAGGCTCTGCGCGCCGAACGGTCGCCGGAAAAGTATCTGCGGCGCGTACAGGCCGAAGGCCACGGCCTGGTCGAGGATGCGGCGCTGAGCGACGAAGACACCGCCTTGGAAAGGATCATGATGGGGCTGCGGCTGACGGAAGGTGTACCGTCCGGCCTGTTACAGGCCACAGACGCGATAGCCACCCGTACAACCGACCTGATCGGCGAAGGGTATCTTCACAAAGATGCTGGACGTACGCGTACAACCGAGGCCGGGCGGCTTCGGCTGAACGCATTGCTGGGTTATCTGCTGGCCTGATCCGCCGGGGCGATTGCCCTGCCTATTCGAAATCCATATCGGGCACGGGGATGCCGTTCTGCTGGCAACAGGCAACGACCGTGCTGCGCAGCAGGCAGGCGATGGTCATCGGGCCGACGCCGCCGGGCACCGGGGTGATCGCGGCAGCGACCTTGCTGGCTTCCGCGAAATCGACATCGCCGACCAGCTTTGTGCCGCCGTCCGGCTTCTCAATCCGATTGATGCCGACATCGATGACAACCGCGCCCGGTTTGATCCAGTCGCCCTTCACCATTTCCGGCCGGCCGACCGCCGCCACCACGATATCCGCCTCGCGGCATTCGCCCGGCAGATCGGCGGTGCGGGAATGCGCCACCGTTACCGTGCAGCTTTCCTGCAGCAGCAGGTTGAACATCGGCTTGCCGACAATGTTCGACCGCCCGAGCACGATCGCCTTCTTGCCCGAAAGGGATCCGCCGAAATAATCGCGCAGCAGCAGCACGCAGCCATACGGCGTGCACGGCACCAGCGCGCCGGGCACGCCGGCGCCGAGCCGGCCGACATTGACGACATGGAAGCCATCGACATCCTTGTCCGGATCGATGGTGGAAATCACCTTCTGGTCGTCCATGTGGTCGGGCAAGGGAAGCTGCACCAGAATACCGTTGACCTTGGGGTCGTTGTTCAGTTCCTCGACCTTGGCGAGAAGATCGGCTTCCGGGGTATCGGCGGGCATCTTGTACTCATAGCTTTCCATGCCGGATTCCAGGGTCTGCTTGCCCTTGTTGCGGACATAGACCTGGCTGGCGGGGTCTTCACCGACCAGCACGACCGCGAGGCCGGGAACCACGCCGTGATCCGCCTTCAGCCCGGCGACGGCCTTGCCGACCCGTTCCCGCAAACCGGCCGCGAAGGCCTTTCCGTCAATAATCGCCGCGTCTGACATTCCATACCCCTTTTTGCATACTGTTCTATGGCTGTGGAAGTGACCGCAGCCAGGATTCGATCTGATGTTTCAGCGCCGTTGTGTCGCCGGAAAACCCGATGACTTTATGCCGGTCCGTCTCGCCGGAAATAACCGTAAGCGACGTTTTCGGTACTGCCAACGCCTTCGCAAGCAACCGGATGACCGCCTGATTGGCCTTGCCTTTTTCCGGCGCCGCCGTGACCGCGACGCGCAGCACCGTGCCACCGGCAGCGTCCGCCGCCAGGCCCTGGATGCGGTTTTGTGATGCTTTCGGCGCAACTTTCAGGGAAACGGCGACGAGGTCGCCGCGCAGCGCGACCGGAAGCGGGCGGTGCGTCACCGGCGCTAGATGTTCTGCGCCAGTCTGATCAGGAAGCCTTCGACGAAGAAGATCGCCAGCAGCAGGATGATCGGCGAAATATCGATGCCGCCCAGATTGGGGATGAACTTGCGGATCGGGCGGATCGCCGGTTCCGTGATGCGGTACAGGAAATCGACCACCATATAGACGACCTGGTTGCTGGTATTGATCACGTTGAACGCGATCAGCCAGCTCAGCACCGCGCTGACGATGATGCACCATTTGTAGATGTTGAGCGCGATAAGAATGACGCTGATGAGGGGAATCAAGATCGTGTCCATACGTCCGGTCTGCCTGTCATAAAGAGAACGATAACGATTAATAACCAAAACCATGCCGGTTGGCAGACCCCGCAAGGGCCGCCTTCCGCCCGCTATAGATAGAGACGATGATCGCCCGCGACAAGCCGTCGCCCGCCGGCCCACCCAGACGCTTGACAGCGGGCACAGCCGGCAACATATTCCCGCCGTCCTGCGCCGGGCGCCCAACCCGGCAGATCGCAGTGCAGGGGGCTGTAGCTCAGTTGGGAGAGCGCGTCGTTCGCAATGACGAGGTCAGGGGTTCGATTCCCCTCAGCTCCACCATTCCGGAACGGAAGAGGGCACCAATTCAGATTTGGCGTTTGAAGAAGCGGCAATGCCGCTTGCCAAGGCTGCTTTGGAACCGCTTATCCGAATCTCATTGTCATTCACTTCGACTGTATCAACATAGTACCGCAGCAGCTCGCGGCGCATTTTACTGTTTTGATCAGTTAGCCTTTGCCGCACGGCATTAATGAACGCCGACGTTTGCGTATCAGTCAGATTGGACGATGCCCATTCGCGCCGACGTGATGTTCCGGCTAGTCGCCGTATCAAGTCTTCTCGACATTGCTTGTGCTTGTTGAGGTTACGTCGCAGTAGTTCGTCATCTTCGACCAAACCATCAGCAATCGCGCCAAGCAATCGATCTATCCGCTCTTCTGTTTGGCGTAATTCACGCTTCAATCGTTTCTCGGCATCGAGGAATTGTTTTTCGCCAGCTTTCATTCGTGCCATCAAGTCCGCGAGCAACATTTTTGCTCGTTCGGGATGAAAGACCTTGTTGAACAGACTATCGATTACAAGTTCGTCCAGCATCATCATTGGGACATTCTTTGCCGAACAGGCGCACGCACCGAGCTTTTGCTTTTTTGTACAGCAGTAATATCGGTACTTTCCGCCTTTGCCGGTCAAGATGCGCATAGGGCTTTCACAGTGTCCACAGACTGTCAGGCCGGTTAAAAGCGTAT
The DNA here is from genome assembly GCA_040222995.1 of Alphaproteobacteria bacterium. GTDB lineage: Bacteria > Pseudomonadota > Alphaproteobacteria > UBA8366 > Aestuariispiraceae > JAVKBW01. The sequence goes on from JAVKBW010000046.1 coordinate 310,144, forward strand.
TGGAGGCGACCAGGCGGGGTGGCTGCGCACCGGGACCCCGCGATTCTAATCGGTCTTGTATCGCATCAAATCTATCCGGTTCGATGATTACTGGAACGGGAACAGACACCCACTCTTCGTAAGGTCGTTCTGCGCCGGTTTTTCCATTGATACGATTGAAATAATGAGTGCCTTTATAGGATGGATTTTTTAGTATTTTATGAATTGTTTGGATGCTGAACTTATTGCCTTTTCGATTGCGCATTCCCCGTCCGTTCAGTTCGTTAGCTATGTCGCGAACGCTCGAACCTGTTTCGTAAAGGCGAAATATCTCACAGACAATTTCTGCTTCACGGGGATCGATTGCCAGTTTCTTTTTCTCAACCATACCTCGGTTCTCAGCGACGACGGTCTTGTACCCAAGTGCCGGCGTGCTGCCATTCCAGAAACCCTGACGGGCATTCTCAATCATGGTCCGGCGAACGTGCTTTGAATTTTCTTTGCTTTGATGTTCATCAAACGCAGTCAATACACTGCGGATGAGATCGCCAGATGGATCAGCGCCAAAGTCCTGCGTAATCGCAACCAGCTTTACGTCTGCGGATGCCAGCTTTCTTCTGTAATGTTCGTAGTCATAATTGTTTCTGGCAAACCTAGATAGACTATGAACCAGTATAAGGTCCACGGGCCGGTCTGGCCCGGTTGCCCATGCAATCATTTCCTGAAAGGCGGGGCGATTGTCGGTTGTCGCCGATGCGCCGGGCTCGATAAATTCATTAACTATTGAATGACCTTGAGCCTCGCACCACGCGGTTATGCTGTTGCGCTGGTCGGGAATGGACAAGTCTTTCTCTGCCTGTTTGCTGGTTGATACACGCAGATAAAGACAAGCCCGATTTCCCATGATTTTTCCCTCGGTCAGACGGTAGTTTCTTGACTGAATATACTTTCGACCAATTGTTGCAGTTCGGATTCCAGCAGGTCCAGTTCTTTCTCGGTCACTTCACCCTGCATCGGAATATCGGAGATTACGTTGTAATCCAACGAGCCCTTATTGGTTTTCAGATCATCCACTCATGACAAACCACCTTTCCTGTCCGAATAATCCCGACCCGTTCCATTCCATTCCCTGCCGTTTTGGGTATCCAGCAATACCCGCAATTCCTTGTGGAAAGACTGTTCGCCAAACTCATCAAGCACCAGTTTGCGATAGGCCAGAAACTGGCTTTTTGGTAACGCCGTTTCACCGACCAGTAATATTCGCCGGACACGGGCGTTGACCAAATCCTGTATTCGTTGATCAAGCCTCATCGTTCGAACTCCAAAGCCTGAACCTTTGTTCGAACATCGGTATTCCACGTGCTATCCGCGTTCTGATAGTGTTGCCAATCTTCCAACCAGTCGCATGTCTCTTCGATTGTTGGAACATCTTCGCCGGGCCAAAGAACGTGCTTCATTGCGGCCAACGCCTTCATTTGCCCAGCAACGCTTGCTGCAAGCTGCTCTATACGAATGTGTATTGCATCACTTGACCAAACATCTTGAGCCAGACCCGTTTGCGGTGCGGATTCGATCAGTCGTTGAAGCTCAACCCAGATCGGATGCAGCGGCCATCGGGATTTATTGGTATCGCCGGTCGGCTGCAACAATCGTGTGTGGTTGGTAGCCAGTTCCCGTAGCAAATCCCACTGATAATCGGCCAGGTCCGCTAGCGAGCGAATGCCGCTTTCTTTTAGCCGCTGCCCCCTTATCTGAAACTCCAAACGCCAGACATCGCGGTCGCGATTCCAAAGGCGATAGAACCAGGCTTTCTTGCTGACTTCTTCGATTTCGGCGACTTTGTCATAAAGTCGAATGACGGTATCGCCTTTTCCCAGTTGGATCGTTTGAATCCTGTTTGACCCGCCATGCATCGAGAACTTTTGGCATCGGCTGGCAAAATGCTCTTTATGAAAGTCCGGCTCGCTAACTTTGAAGTCAAACGACCAATCAACCCGCGAAACTTTCTCGGATTGGTATAGCGACATACCGGCCGATTTGAACCAGGAGCGAAGTCGTTCTTCGAGTGATTCTACCCCATCCGTCCAAAGCGCCTCAGACCGGAACTGGACATAGGTGTTTGGCGACATGTTCTCGGATAGCGAGATAGTAAACGCCGAATTCGTAAGCGCCCACGTATACGGATAGTTCCCGCGCGGTTGGACAATGAATGTTTCGGTCCCGATGGTGATTTCGGCTTTCTTCATGCCCCGTGATCTGGATGCTTTTTCTTTCAGGAATGCCAGTTCATCAAAGTCCAGAACCGACTCTAAACGATCCAGATTGTACCCGACGTACAGACTGTCGATACCGTACAGAAGACACGCGAATTCGCTGGTTTCATCGGTTCGGGCGTTCTCACTATCACCAAAAGACATTCCTTGTCCTCAATACTTCAAATTTTTTTAAAACTGTATCCGCCGGAATATGAAACGAAGGTTCAGCAAAATAGCACTCGGGGTTTCCATACCGGTCTTCTTCGCCATTTCGTTTGAAACGGTCATAGGTTGGTCGGGTTGGACAATCTGAAATCCTCCCATACCGCCATGATCCATCCGCCATGTCATCGCCAAAATGTAGTCTGCTGTGTCGTCGATGGATGCTTGCCAATTCTCGTGCTTCATCACGCTACGATCCAGCCACTCTGGTAATGTTTCGAGCATTTCCATCGTAATACCGTAGCCAGTCAGTTCCAGTATGAGCGCGGCACAGTAAACCTGGTTCTTGTCGTACAGCCGACTGTTGCCTGTTCCCGTGCTTTTCCCGGATACGGGCACTAGAATATCTTCGGCTGACCAATGTCTGATCTTTCGGACCAGCTTTATGATCTCAGATTCAGTCTTCTCGTATGCAATCAAGGTTGCAACTTGCCGGGCTGAATAATGAATATCGTCCATTTGGGCACCATCACTATGTAGCGTTACGTAACACTAAGGACAATCATTGTCCTACGTCAACAATAAAAGACATTTAATGTCTTATGGTCCTACGTATACGGAAAACTTTCGCCAGTCTTAAGGACATTGAATGATAGATTCCCGTATACGTAACGGGAACTCGTAACCGGCCGAATCAACGACAAGGAAGGAAGCAATTGGTCCCATCAGAGTAAAGGGACACGCGGCTTTGCCGCGTCGGCTGCGCCGCCCTTGACTCAGTTGCGCCCAACCGCTTAGAGCTTGGGACAGGCTTTTGTTGCACAAAAGCCCACAAGGGGCATTTTTGAGTGCATTAACTGCCTCTGAGTTTAAGCGGTCGAGATAGAGTGTGGACTGAGTAATGTATTTGGAGCCCCCCGTGTTACTAGTCACGGGGGGCACGAATGCGGGATACTATCCGTGCTAAGTAAAGAAAGGCGGACCATTGGCCCGCCTTTCGCATTTTGTGGTCTAAACCTTGTTAACGGAAAGACCGCGTTTCCAGGTCAGCTACTACCTAGAGTTCCAAACTACCATGGTCTGTGTCATTCTCGCAATACCAAGAACGCGATGGGGGTGGGCAGATGAGCGCCTGGCGGCTCGGAATCGATATGGGCACCAATTCAATTGGAATTGCGGGCCTCAAACTAACAAGACATAAAGATCGTTATCACCCGACCGAAGTTCTGGATATGGGCGTTCGCATTTTTAGCGATGGCAGAAATCCAAAAGACGGCCAGTCGCTGGCCGCTAAGCGACGAATGCCCAAGGGAATGCGGAAGACCCGTGATCGCAAGAAGAATCGGGACAGGCGTTATCTTTCGGAACTTCAGCAATACGGTCTTCTGCCGACCGGAGACAATCGCGATCATCTGGAAGAAGATCCTTATATCCTCCGGCTCAGGGGGCTGGACGAATGTTTGCAGCCGCATCAGTTAGGAAGAGCGCTGTGGCATCTGAAAAGACGCGGATTCAAGTCGAACCGAAAGACAGATGGCGGCGAAGAGGATGGCGGTAAAATTCGCGACGCCGCCAGACGGACAGCCGAGAAACTGGCTGAGGAAGGGTGTCGGACGATTGGCGAGTGGCTTGGCAAACCCAGGCTTCAGCAGCAGCTAGATAACACGTCAACTGCCAAGGGTAAGCGAAACCCGATGCCGCAAGCTCGTGTCCGGTTGCGTGGTGCGGGGTCAAATGCCTTTTACGATTTCTACCCGACGCGCGATATGATTCTCGACGAATTCGACAAGCTGTGGGAATCGCAGCGTCGGTGGCATCCGGATGTGTTGTCGGATGAAGCATTCAACGCACTTCGCGAAACGCTGGCGTGGCAGTGGCCATTGAAGACCCCGCCGGTCGGTCGATGCACTCTGCTACCTGACGAAAGGCGGGCACCTCGAGCACTTCCCAGTGTTCAGCGGTTGCGCATTCTGCAGGATCTGAACCATTTGACGATCCTGTTGCCGGGCGTGCCGGCTAGGCCGATAGATAAAGCTGAACGGGATTTGCTTTTTGAAAAGGCTCTGACTCAACAGAAACTTACATTCGACAGAATCCGGACTCTGCTGAAACTGCCATCGGAAGCACGGTTCAATCTTGAAAGCGAAAGGCGCAAGCATATCGACGGCGATCTGACCGCCGCTAAACTGAAATCAGAAAAGTACTGGGGCCCTGACTGGTTGAAACTGCCGTTGACGGATCAGGACTCGATAACAACACGACTGTTGGAAGAGGAAAACGAGACCGCGCTGAAAACGTGGCTGGTTTCTGAGTGGGGATTATCGGCTGAAGATGCCGAATCTGTATCGCGTGCGGGTTTGCCGGCAGGCCACGGCGCTTTCTGCAAATCCGTCGTTGACCGGCTTTTACCGGCTCTTGAGGCGAACGTTGTAAGCTTCGACAAGGCGGTCAAGGCGGCCGGTTTCGACCATCATTCCGATTTCAGGGACGGAGAGGTTTTTCCAGGCGGTTTGCCTTACTACGGCAGAGTTCTTCCTCAACAGGTCGCTTTTGGGACCGGCGACCCAAACGATCCAGAAGAAACACGTTATGGAAAGATTGCTAATCCGACGGTGCATGTTGCCTTGAACCAAGTGCGCAAGGTGGTGAACGACCTGATTAAACGCCACGGGACGCCAGCCGAGATTGTCGTAGAGCTTGCCCGCGACCTACCGCTGTCGGCACAGGGGCGCCGAGACAATGACCGCAAGCAACGGGAGAACACCCAGGCCAACGAAAAGCGAAACGCCCTTCTCGCAGAAAACAACCTGCCTGCCACCTACGCGAACAGGTTGCGATTACGATTATGGGAGGAACTGAGCGACAACGTGCTAGACCGGCGGTGTGTGTTTACCGGCGAACAGATTTCACTGAAGCGCCTGTTTTCCGATGAAGTCGAAATCGAACATCTGCTGCCGTTCTCACGGACACTTGACGATGGAATCGGCAACAAGGTGGTTTCGATGCGCGATGCTAACCGGATCAAAGCGAGGCAAACGCCATATGAAGCGTTTTCTCACAGCCCCGGAAAATTTGACTGGGAATCGATACTGGCGCGCGCGGCGCTTTTGCCGAAGAACAAAAGCTGGCGATTCGCGCCCGACGCAATGGAGAGATACGACAATGAAGAGCGTAACTTTCTGGCGCGGCAACTTACCGACACGCAGTACATTGCCCGCATCGCCAAGGCCTATCTTGAGAAAACCGGCGCAAAGGTCTGGGTTGTGCCGGGCCGGCTGACTGCCGATCTTCGATGGGCTCTGGGACTCGATTCTGTATTGCCTGGGCATAATCGTGAGGAATCCGGCGTAATCGGGAAAAATCGCCTGGATCACCGGCATCACGCTGTCGATGCGTTGGTTGTTGCTCTCACCGATCGGTCGATGTTGCAGGCAGTTGCCCGATCCGCCAGACGGCAGGAAGATCAGTTCAGCGGACGATTTTTTGCCGAGCTGGATGACCCATGGGAAGGTTTCCGCGAGCAGGTTATGGCCAGTCTTGACCGATTGACCATTTCTCACAAACCGGATCATGGTGTTCAAGGCGCGCTGCATAATGACACTGCCTATGGCCTTGTTGATAGTGAAGCGGACCCGTCAACGCCTATGGAAGTGGTGCATCGCGTTGCCTTGTCGGACATGAAAAAGAAGTCGGACATCGAGAAAATACGCGATCCGGTATTGCGGGAGTTATTCCTGAATGCCGTGGAGAATGTGCCCATCAACACAATCGACAAGGCGCTGATCGATGCCGGCGAGGCCATGACACCGCCGGTTCGGCGGGTTCGTATTTGCGAAACATTGTCCGTGATCCCAATCAGCAATGGTGGCTCAAAGCCCTTCAAGGCCTACAAGGGCGATGCGAACTACTGTTACGACATTTCTATGGGAGCGAAAGGCAAGTGGACGGGAAGGATCGTCAGTCGCTTCGACGCGAATCAGTCTGCATTCGAGCCAGAGAGCAGCACTTCAATTGAAGGTGAAAAATTACTGATACGATTACGCGTCAACGACATGTTACAAGTTGATCATGACGGTAGCCGGCAGATAATGCGTGTTGTGAAGTTGTCGAATGGCAGAATAACAATTGCTGCTCATCATGAAGCAGGCAGTCTGAAAGCGCGTGACGCAGATGCTGACGATCCATTCAAATATGTCACTGTTTCACCGGCGGGGTTACAAACGAGGAATGCGAAGTTGGTGACGGTTTCGCCGTCAGGCCGGGTTTTTATCCGCGAGCCGGGCGGATGATCGGTCGCGTCGTAGAAATCGCCAATGACAGCGGATATCTTTCGCTGTTGCCTTGGAACAGACAACCGCCCATCCAAACTGTAGCTGATCTGGAAACGCGGTCCAACCGCAACGCGGTGGGGCTGGGAGGGGTTGCCAGTGGGATAGTAGCTGATCTGGAAACGCGGTCCAACCGCAACGGCGCTTTAGGAGATGGATATGCCGACTAGATTGTAGCTGATCTGGAAACGCGGTCCAACCGCAACTGCTGCGGCGGGTTCGGAAGGTCTTTCTCATTGTAGCTGATCTGGAAACGCGGTCCAACTGTAACTGATTAAACGCGCTTCTTCGTACCAAATGGATTGTAGCTGATCTGGAAACGCGGTCCAACCGCAACCGTTCACGGCTGCGAGGCGGTCGCGGTCGGATTGTAGCTGATCTGGAAACGTGGTCCAACCGCAACAGCGTCACGAAGGAGTGAGAGAATGGAACTATAGTAGCTGATCTGGAAACGAGGTCCAACCGCAACCCATAGCCGCGATGCAGGGGTGCCGAACATAATGTAGCTGATCTGGAAACGCGGTCCAACCGCGACGTCTCCCCCGGCTCGAAAGAGTGGCGGGGATTGTAGCTGATCTGGAAACGCGGTCCAACCGCAATAACTGCCATGCTCTTGGCGGTATTGCCGAATCGTAGTTGATTAAAACTAATTCACTTTAGAGACCGATGTGTTCAAGTTCTTGATGCCTACAATTACGATCCAGTGCCCATTTTTGTCTTGGTTGGCCCACCAAATCCAGCCGACCGCAATCTTTCCGTTCCGGGGAATTCGGCATGTTCGCCCCTTGGATGTACGATGGCCAAAATTCCAAATTATTCGACAGAAAATGTCGAAAAGTATTAACCCAGCCGCTAAATCGGTCCGGTAGGCTTGACGATCAATAGCATCGGGACGGCATGTCACGTGCCCGTAACCCTGATGACGAGGCGATGGTGTCCCCATCCGGGATATAAACCCGCCGTCTCGGCCGGTATCCTGCCGGCAAATATAACGCTGAACTGAACCTGAACCGGGAGTCTGAAATGGATAAAATTGCACAAATCAAGTCGCTGTTCCGCGCGGGGAAAATCGACCGGCGCGAATTCATGCAGGGCGCGGCGGCGCTTGGCATTGGCGCGGCGGCTGCGACGCAGTTTGTTAAAGAAGTCAAGGCGGCAACGCCGAAACGCGGCGGCGACGTCAAGGCGGCGTCGGCAGGTGGCCAGACGGCCGACAGCATGGATGTCGCGACCTGGGTCAACCAGCATCAGATGATGACCGGGATTACGATCAACGAATATCTAACCGAGACCGATGGTCAGGAACGTCTGCAAGCTCGCTTTGCCGAAAGCTGGGAGCCGGCCGATGGCGGCGCAAAGTGGGTATTCAAGCTGCGCAAGGGTGTTGAACACTCGAACGGAAAAACGGTCGATGCAAACGATGTCGTTGCGTCCTTTAACTATCACGTCAAGGAGGATTCGAAGTCATCCTTCAAGCCGCAGGTGGAACAGATCGCCTCTATCGAGGCTGACGGGGACGATACCGTTATCTTCACGCTGAACGGCGCAAACGCGGATTTTCCGGTCCTGACATCGGACTATCGGGCCGCCATTCTGCCGACCAAGGACGGTGAACCGCTTGTGCTCGACGGGTCGATCAGCGCGGGCTCGTACAAGCTTGAAAACTTCGAACCCGGTGTTAGGGCAATCATGACCCGTAACACCAATTACTGGAAAGACGATGTCGCCTTTTTCGATTCCGTTGAACTGCTGACCATTCTCGATGACAACGCCCGCCAGAATGCGCTGGTTACCGGCGATATCCACGTCATGGAACGCGGCGACGTCAAAACGGTCGACCGTCTGGGTGCGATCGACGGAATCACCGTTCATTCGACGGAAGGCAAGCAACATTATGCCTATCCGATGAATACCACGATGGCGCCGTACGACAACAACGATGTCCGCATGGCCATCAAACTGTCGCTCGACCGGGAAGAATTCCTGCAGAAGATTCTGCGCGGCTATGGCTCTGTCGGCAATGATCAGCCGATTTCCAAGGCCTATAACTTCTACGACCCCAGCATTCCACAGCGTACATACGACCCCGAGAAGGCGAAATGGCACCTTAAGCAAGCCGGCCATTCCTCGCTGGACATTACGATGTCTATTTCCGATACGGCGTTCCCCGGGGCTGTCGACGGCGCCGTTCTGCTGTCTGAAAGCGCAAAGAAATCCGGTATCAACCTGACCATCGACCGGGTGCCGCAAGACGGCTACTGGAGTAATACCTGGATGAAAACGCCGTTCTGCGGCTGTTTGTGGTACGGCCGACCGGTGGCCGACGAAGCGCTAACGGTCACCTATGCGTCCGGTGGCTCATGGAATGACACGTTCTGGAGTAACGAACGCTTCGACAAGCTTCTGGTGATGGCACGCTCAGAACTGGATGAAAGCAAGCGCGCCGAGATGTACGGTGAAATGCAGCGCCTCATTCGCGACGAAGGCGGACAGCTCATCCCGGGCTTCGCGCACTGGGTCGATGTTGCGTCCGACAAGATACAGACCTCCGAACGCATCTCGGGACGGAACGCGCTTGACGGGTTCCGGTTTGCCGAACGCTGGTCGTTCAAGGGCTAGTTCCAGCCGGATCGGTTGGTAAACGGGGAGAGCTTTTCAGCTCTCCCCTCTTTCTGTCGCTCGTGTGGAGTTATTGAACAATGTCGAATGACGAATACAACGGACTGGCCCCCGGCGTTTTCGAACCGCTGCCGGATGAAGACAAGGCGATCGCCTTCGAACCCGAAGAATACAAGCGCCGTCTCACCCGTGTGCGCGAGGAAATGGCCGCCCGCAAGATCGACATGATGTTCGTAACGGCGCCCGATCATGTTTGTTACCTGCACGGGTTTCTGGCGAGCTGGTACAAGGCGCACAGCCCGATGCGCTATCCGCAGATGTACGGCACGGCGGTGCATGTCGATCACGACCGGCTTATTCACTTCGATAACCCGTCGGAACTGCCGGTTCTCGCAAAGTCCTCGGTGTGTGAGGACATCCGGTTTCTGCCCTCACGCGAAGCCGCGCCGAATCTCGCCTTTATCGTCGACCAACTGGCGAAAGAGAAGTGGTTGAACGGTACGGTGGCCATGGAGAAATGGAGCTACGTGCCGAACCCGGCCATCTCGGCGATGTTCGAAGGCGCGTTTCTGTCGCAGGGCTGCCGCGTGGTCGATGGCAGCGAAATCATCCGCAAGGTACGGCTTGTGAAATCGGATGCCGAAATCGCGTGTATCGAAAAGGCCGTTGAAATCTGCGATATCGGTCATCGGAAACTGAAGGACACCATTCAGCCTGGTATCACCGAACTTGAGCTCTTCGGCGAGGTGACAAACGCCATGATGGCGGCGGGCGGTGAATTTCCGGCGCTGATCCCGATTTTCAACGCCTTGCCTGTCAGGGACGGCCGGGCGGTCTCGTCCGGCCACGCCATGGCGGGCCGCAAGGTCATCAAGGCCGGCGAGGTACTGAAGGCCGATCTCAGCGGAGTCTACAACCGCTATCACGGCAATGTCCTGCGCGGCTATTTCGTCGGCGATCCGCCCGATGAAATGGTGAAGCGGCACAAGCTGGCCGCCGGCGTCTTCGATGTCATCCGCACGGATATCAAGGCCGGCATGACCGTGGCCGAAGTCAATACCCGATTGAAGCAATACTACGAAGACGTTGGCCTGTGGGGCCAGCCCGGCTGGGCGCTGGGTTACGAACTCGGCCTGAGCCTGCCGCCGGACTGGGTTGGCGAGTTCTATTTCAACGTGGCGGATGAAAAGTATCTCGACCGGGTCTTCCACGAAAACATGGTCACCAACTTCGAAAGCCTGTTCAACACATGGCTGATCGATACCTGTGTCTATGAAAAGGACGGAACCCGCATTCTCTCCACGACACCGCTTGAAATCATCGCGGCCGGTTAGCGGCCCGGAACATGTCAGATACACCACACCGACTCGACCCGTTGCTGCGGCCAGAATCCATCGCCCTGGTCGGGGCGTCGCCGCGTGAAGGATCGTACAGCCGCAGGGTTTATGACGGGCTGGTCGAAGGCGGTTATGCCGGCGCCATTTATCTCGTTAATCCCCGGTATGAGGAAATTCTCGGTCGCCCGTGCTATCCTGATTTCGAAAGCCTGCCCGATGTGCCGGATCATGCGGTGCTCGTTCTGGCGAACGAGCGCCTTCTCGCGGCGATGCAGGCGGCGGCGGATTCCGGCATTCGCGCCGTCACCATTTACGGAAGCTGCCATCTGAATGACGGCGATCCCGTGCCGCTGAAGGATCGTCTGCAACAGATCGCCGAACAGAACGGCATGCAGGTCTGCGGCGGTAACGGCATGGGTTTCTATAACCGGGACGACGAGATCTGCCTGCAACTGGCGAATATTGGCGGCAGGGAACCGCCTGGCAAAGTGGCCTTCATCACGCATTCTGGGTCGGTTCTGATGGCCTACTGCCATAACCAGACAAAGGTTCGGTTCAATCTGTCTGTTTCCGCGGGACAGGAATTCACCACGACGGCCGCCGACTATCTCGATTTCGCATTGACGATGGAATCGACGCGGGTCGCCTGTCTATTCATTGAAACTGTCCGGGACCCGGAAGGATTTATCGCCGCCCTGCAGAAAGCGGCGTCCCGCAACATCCCGGTCGTTGTCTGCAAGGTTGCGCGCAGCGAAGCGGCGATTGCTTTCGCGGTCACCCATACAGGCGCGCTGGCCGGCGACAGCGCGGTCTTCGACGCGGTGTGCGACCGGTACGGCGTCCTGCGGGTCGACGATCTCGACGAGATGATGGCGACGGTGCAATTGCTCTCGATGGATAAGCCCGTCGCACCGTCCGGCGGCATGATGGCGCTGCTGGATTCAGGCGGAGAGCGGGAGCTGCTGGCCGATACGGCGGATCAGTTCGGTCTCGGTTTTCCGCAAATAACGGGAAAAACCCGGCGGCGCATGGTCGAGCTGCTGGACGACGGGTTCGAAGCCGAAAATCCGATCGATGCCTGGGGGTCGGGCCATGATTACGAACAGCAGTTTCAGGAATGCATGAACATCCTGCTGGCCGATGACAATGCGGCGGTCGGCGTCTGGGTTGCCGATCTGTGCGACAGATTCTGGGTGCATGAAGGATACTGCCGGGCGGCGGAAGCGGTTGCCGCCTCTACCGATAAGCCGCTGGTTTTCGCAACCTGCTATTCGCAGGCGGAACACCTGGCGATGACGGTGCGGTTGCTGGAGGCGGGCATTCCCGTGCTGGACGGCATTCGCCCGGCGATGGCCGCCGTGGCGGCGGCATTCAGATACAGGGCGTTTCGGCAAAGGCCCGCCCCAATGCATGCCGAACCGACGGAAGATCGTGTCGAAGCCTGGCAGGCGCGGCTGGCGAGTGGCGAAGGCCTGGACGAGAACGAAGGCCTGGCGCTGTTGTCGGATTTCGGGGTTGCGGTTGTCAGGCGGCAAATCGCGACGTCACAAGAACAAGCGGTAGAAGCCGCGGACAGCCTCGGCTACCCGGTCGTGCTGAAAACCGCGATGCCGGGCATTGATCACAAATCCGACCGGGGCGGCGTCGTTCTCGGCCTGGCATCCGCCAGTGACGTAGCCGATGCCTACGACCGGATGTCTGCGGCTTTGGGCAACCGTGTGATGGTTGCGGAAACGGCACCGGCCGGTATCGAAATGGCGCTGGGAATTTTTCAGGACCCGCAATTCGGGCCGATTGTCATGCTCGGCGCCGGCGGTACGCTGGTGGAGGTTCTGAACGACGCGGTTTTCGCCGTGCCGCCCTTCGACAAGGCCGAGGCAGGAAGGCTGATTGACCGGTTGCGGTCCCGAAAGATTCTGGACGGGGTGCGTGGCCAGCCGGCGGTCGCCATTGATGCGCTGGCCGAAGCGGCGGCCAATCTGAGTGTGCTTGCCGTCGCGCTTGGGCCTGTACTGCAGGCGCTGGACGTCAACCCGATTATCGTAAATCAAACCGGCGCCGTTGCGGTGGATGCGCTTGTCGCCGTCAGAAAGGGAGACCAGAAAGATGACTGATGCGATCACTGTCGAGAAAGAGGACCGGATTGCCTGGGTATATATCGATCGCCCGAAGGCGATGAACTCGATTGAGCCGGATACGATGAAGGAAATGCACGGCGTTTTTCAGGCGCTGGGGGAAGACGACGATGTCGCCGTTATCGTACTGGCCGGCGCCGGAAAGCATTTCGGGGCAGGATACGATTTGAAGTTCGACTGGACCGGTCACTACGGCAACACGGTTCTCGGCTGGCGGAAAATGCTTCAGGAATGCGTTGATTTCGAATTCCTGCCCTGGGATTGCCAGAAGCCGGTAATTGCAATGGTGCGTGGCTATTGCCTGGCCGGTTCGTGCGAGCTGGCGATGATGAGCTGCATCACCATCGCCAGTGAGGATGCGAAATTCGGCGAACCGGAAATTCGATTTTCCACATCGCCGCCGGCGATCGTCATGCCGTGGATCGTCGGGCTGAAGAAAGCACGTGAGCTTCTATATACGGGCGATCTGATCGACGCGGCCGAGGCGCATCGCATCGGCATGGTAAACAAGGTCGTGCCGGAGGCTGATCTTGAGGCGGAAACGAGAAAGCTGGCGAAGCGCATCGCCGCCATCTCGCCGGAAGGTCTGCTGACGACAAAATCGTCGATCAACCAGACGGCGGAAATCGCCGGCTTCCGTACCTCCATCGCCTACGGCATCAATCAGGGGGCGATGCTGGACGCCAGCGAAACGCAGGCCCTGAAGGAATTCAGCCGCATCCGCGAGGCTGAAGGCCTGACCGCCGCCATCCGCTGGCGCGAAAGCCAGTTCGAATGACGCTGCGGCAGTTGGCTTTCGCCGACTGCCCGATTTATTACCGCCGTTCGGGAATATCGACCTTCTTGCCGCGCGGGATTTCCGCGTCTTTGTCGTAGAACGGCATTTCGACCAGCTCGGCGTCCTGCATCGAACCGTCCTTGCAGCCGACTTTGACCTTGTCGCCGGGCTTGTGGCCGGTGCTGTCGAGCAGCACGATGCCGATGCCGTGGCCCAGATACGGCGAGGTGACGCCGGCGGTAACTTTGCCAATCTGTGCGCCGTCCAGTGTGACCGCCGCGTTGATCAGCGGCTCGCCACCCTTGCAGGCGACGCCGTGCAGGCGCAGGCCACGATCGGCCTTCGCCAGCGCCGCCTTGCCGATGAAATCGTCCTTGTCTTCATCGACGAACCGGCCGAGGCCCACCGCATAGGGCGTGGTTGTCTCGTTGAAGTCGGACCCGGCATTCAGGATACCGGCTTCGATGCGGCGGATGTTCATCGAATCGAGGCCGAACAGTTCGATGCCGAAGGGTTCGCCGGCCTTCCTGATATGCGCCCACAGGGCTTCGGCGTCGTGATGCGGCTCGGTATAGTATTCCCAGCCGAGCTCGTTGGTATAGCCGGTACGGGTGATGACGACATCCTGACCGCCGAGCGGCAGGGTCACGCAGGCGAAGTAGCCGAATTTTTCCGGCAGGCCGGTATCGCTCGCCGCGTCCAGAATCTGTAGTGACGTCGGGCCCTGCACCTGCGAAACGAACACATTCGGATCGGAAATCGTGACATCCATGCCCTTGGCATGCGCCCGTGCCCAGCTATAGAAATCGCCGTCGGCCTGGGCGTACCAGAACTTGTCCTGCGACAGGCGCGCCAGCACGCCGTCAACGATCAGACCGCCATCGTCGTAGCAGGCGAGACCGTAGCCGCAGCGGCCGGGTTTCACCTTGGAGATGTCCTTCGTGAACAGAAGATTCAGCAGGCGTTCGGCATCCGGGCCTTCGAATTGCAGTGGAAACTCGCCGGTATTCAGCACCGCCGCCTTCTGGCGCAGACGCCAGTATCCGTCATCGATGTCCAGTTTGTCGAAGCAAACCGCCATGTGGCGGCGGTTGTAGAGGCAGTAGTGCGGGCCGAACGGGCGTTCGATCATGTGATACGGGTGGCGGGTCTGCGCATAGTCCCATCCTGCGCCGGGCATGGTCGTCACCAGGTCTCTGGTCTTTCCGTCACTTGATCTCATCGTTGTTCTCCAGAAGGGTTGTCGGCGCCGTCGGCGCGCCTGACCTGCTTAAGTTTATCTTTCGAGAAGGACAGGGGTATGACGGCAGGTTTCATGTTAACGCAGACGATAAACAGCGAATTCAGAAAGGGAAATTCATTTGATCTGACAGAAAAAGGTAGATTAACTACCTTCTTATGGAGAGTTGGCTTCCCTCGCTGAATGCGCTTCGCGCGTTCGAATCCGTTACCCGGCATCTCAGCTATCCGGCGGCGGCGGAGGAACTTCGGGTAACGCCTGCGGCGGTGAAACAGCTTGTCCGGAAGCTGGAAGATACGCTTGGCCAGTCTCTGGTTGTCCGCAAGGGCCGTGGCCTTGAATTGACTCGCAGCGGTTTGGCGGGGCGCGACGATCTGCGCGTCGCGATGGATCATCTGACGGCGTCGGTCGCCAGGATGCAGCAGCGGTCGAAGGAAAAACGGCTGATCATTTCCGTGGAAGCCTCGTTTGCGACGGCATGGCTGGTGCCAAAGCTCGAAGAATTCAGACGGATGTATCCCGATGTTGCCGTGCTGATCGATTCCTCGCAGCACATTGTCGATCTGCATAATAGCGGCGTCGATGTTGCGATCCGCTACGGCGGCAAACCCGATGCCTCGCTCGTTTCGATAAGACTGTTCGATGATCGGGTCTTTCCCGCCTGCAGTCCGTTGCTGGCTGAAGGACCGCCGAAACTGAAGCAACTGAGCGACCTTGCAGCGGTACCGTTGATCCATTGGGACATGTCCCAGATGACCTGGGCGAAGGAGACCAAGAAGTGGTTCTCCTGGGAAAACTGGCTGCGTCAGTTCGGTGCAGGCGAAATCAGCTCTGACGACGGGGTTCATTTCAGCGATTACGGCCTCGCCGTTCAGGCGGCTATTGCGGGACAGGGGGTTGTGCTGGCCAGCGTGCCGATTCTTCGTGACGCCTTTGATGCGGGGCTGCTGGTGAATCCGTTTCCGGAAAGCCTGTCAACCGATATCGGGTACGATCTGGTTACCACAGAGCTGGCGCAGTCACGCGCCGAAGTCGCCGCCTTTATTGTCTGGATAGAAACGATAGCGCATCAACAATAAACCGGGCAGCTTTTGGTTTACTGCTGCGTAACACGTCATCCCGCCTTGTCTTCAGGCCATGACTTGCCGGGCTGCCGGATGGTGTTAGTCTCACGATACCGTGGCAGGCGGAGAAGCCGGGAGGGGACAGCAGGATGGGTTTTGAAGTCGCGTCGTTGTTCGATGCCGTCGGGTTGGTTGGCGTCGCATTTTATGTTTGTTCCTACGCTGCGTTGCAATTGGGGTTTCTACGCGGTCAAGGCTATGCCTATCCGGTTCTGAATGCGCTGGCCGCAGGGTGTGTGCTGATCAGCCTGCTGGAGCAGTTCAATCTCTCATCCGCCTTCATTCAGATATTCTGGATCGCCATCAGTGCGGTTGGTATTGCGCGGTTGATCTGGCGCTCCTACCGGGTGCGATTCACCGAAGACGAGAAGGATTTTCTGAAGACGAAACTCCCGACGCTTTCCAAGGATCTGTCCCGGCGCATGCTGGATAGCGGTTTCTGGGTCGATGCCGAACCAGGCACGGTGCTGACGACCGAGGGCGTGCCGGTAACGGAACTTGTGTATATCCGGTCAGGCAACGCGAGTGTGAGCCTGGGCGGTCACACAATCGGTCGCTGCGGCGATCATACCTTTGTCGGCGAAATCACCTGTCTGAAAAATGACAAGGCGATTGCGACGGTCATCATCGACGAACCTTCCCGCTATTTCTGCATCGGGGCTGAGGCGCTTCGGACTCTGGCTGAAAAAAGCACCGAATTGAAGCAGGCGCTGGAAGCCAGCTTCGCGTCGGACACAGGTCGTAAACTGGTTGCGTCAAACGAGCTGCTGCGTTCTGTATCCGCCAGAGCCGCCGATTAGAACAAGATTCCGTCGGGTCTTTCAGGTTTATGACTGTTCTTTTCTGCGTTTCCGGAACGCGGCTAGATCGTCTGCGGTCAGCCTTAGAAACGGCACCACAGTGTTGAATCCTTTCAACGCTGTTTCGCCGGTTTCCGGTTTGTAATTGTTCAGCAGCGCGGCGACGCCCGGATCCTGCGCCATTTCCTCGGACAGCACGATATCGCCGCCGGTGCTTTGTCCCTCCAGCCGGGCCGCCTTGTTCGCGGCGGTGCCGTAATAGTCCAGCCGATTGTTCAGGGTAACGGAAATGCAGCGCCCGACATGCAGGCCGATTGTGATGATCGCCGGTTCCTTGCCGGAAGACGCATTGTAGGTTTCGAAATCTTTCTGGATTTGTATCGCGCATTTCAGGGCGTCTGCCGGGTCGGCAAACGCGCCCATGATGGCGTCGCCGATTGTTTTCACCACGGCGCCGTTGTTTTCCCGCACCGCCTTGCCGAGAATGGCGAAATGTTCGCGGATCAGATGATAGGCCTGTGAATCGCCGATCCGCTCGTACAAGGCGGTCGATCCCTTAAGGTCGGTGAACATCATGGCGACGTAATCGATCGCCACATCGTCGCCAGGACGAAGAACATCCTCGTCGAATAGATCGCGGAAAGCCTGCAGGGTGGTTGCCCGGTGCGCCGTCAGCGCGTCCCGTTTCCATTCCTGCTCTTCGAGAATAAGGGTCAGCCGTCGCGAGGAGGTATTGCGGAAACGAATAGCGCCGGATGGTGCTGGTGGTTCCGCAAGCATGTCGCTGTCTGAAACGGTCAGATCGGGAAACGGCCCGGTGCGCCATTCAAAGACATGCTCCGGGCCGGGCTCAAGCGTGCGCAGACGATAGAAGCCGTACGGCAGGTCCAGCTTTTCGCTGAGGTCTTCGCCCGGCTCCAGCGTCAGTTGTGTTTTTACATGCGGCGTGCTTATCGGGCCGAACAGGCAATATTCCCGACTATCGACGGGGCGGATGGCCGCCGACGGCTGAAACACCAGTTCCAGGTTCTTTGTATAATCTCGGCCGTAGTCGATGTTGCAGCTAGGGCAATGCGCGCCCTCCGGTAACTGGTCGAGCGCGAGCACCGATACCTTGCCGATCTGGCAGCGCGGACAAAGCAGGTCCCAGCGCAGGCTCAGCAACCCGTCTTTCGCGGCCTGCAGGCACAGTTCGATGGTTTCGCGGGTTTGCCGGTTCCAGTCGCGGGCCAGTTTCAGGGGGCGTATCGACATCACGTCGACTTCCTGCCGTGTCATCAGATAGTCCGCCAGGCGCACGGCCAGCCCGTGGCCGTGCGGCGATGCCTCGATTTTCGCCACAGCCGCTTTCGCCCTGTCCCGGGCGCCGTCCGGCAGCGCCGGCGGCGGCATGTTGAATTCGACGGCCGAGCGACCCGCCGCGAAATCCCTGGCGTCATTCGCCAGCCGCGTAAAATCGCGTTCCGCTGCGGAAAAGAACCGCGTGGCCAGGATCAGGCGGCCGGCCAGATTGGCGGCTTCCGCCTGCAACGTGTATTCGCCCCGGCAGCCGGTCTCTTCGGGAAACAGGTCAAGTCTGGCATCCAGCGATTTCAGCGGGCCGTTGCGGAAGCTGCGTCGATGCCGGAACCACCGGTTCTCCACCCAGTTGACCGGGTGATCCTCCCATACGAGAGACATCGGGCCGACCTTCGCCGTCGCGAAATAACGAACCGATCCGCCGGGCTGCGGAATTTCCTCGATATCGTGTTTCGGTAGCCCGGCGGCTTCGTTGAACCGCGCCGTATCGGCCATGATCGGCCAGATATCCTCGACCGGATTGTCGAAATGCCAGATGAATTTCCGCTGTTGCCGACCGTTCATATATGTCTTTCCCGTCAGGCCCCTCGCATCTGTGTACGAAGCCGGTGCCGCAACCGATCATACATTAATCGTTTGGGGAGAAAACAAACGGTAAAATCGGGTTTTGTTTTGGGCTGGTGCTGTGCATGATCGGCGCGAAACAAGGATCGCCGCACGGAAATTTCATGACTCACGACCACGATCATACCGAACCGCCGCAGGATCTTGTCCTGCGGGTCAAGGCGCTGGAATCGGTTCTGGTCAATAAAGGGCTGGTTGATCCCGACGCGCTGGACGCGATGGTGGAAATTTACGAGACCAAGGTCGGCCCGCGCAACGGTGCGAAAGTGGTCGCCAAAGCCTGGACCGACCCCGCCTATCTCGACCGCTTGCGCGACAATGCGACGGATGCAATCGCGGAACTCGGCTTCGGCGGCCGTCAGGGCGAACACATGGTGATCGTCGAAAACACCGACCGGCAGCACAATCTTGTCGTCTGCACCCTGTGCTCCTGTTACCCGTGGTCCGTGCTGGGCCTGCCGCCCGTCTGGTACAAATCGGCCCCCTACCGCGCCCGCGCCGTCCGCGATCCACGCGGCGTGCTGGCTGAATTCGGAACTGAAATCGGCCCCGATACGGCTGTCAGGGTTTGGGATTCAACGTCGGAGCTTCGATATCTGGTGATCCCGCAGCGACCGGAAGGCACGGAAGGCTGGTCGGCCGACGATCTTGAGAAACTTGTCACCCGGAACAGCATGATCGGGGTGGAAACAGCGAAAAAACCTGGAGAAATTGCAGAATGACGACAGACGAAAGAATGGCGGTTTACTACGATCCGGCGATGCTGGATTTCGTGCTCTCGCCCGGGGCATTCGAGGCGGAGGAATCGCCGTATCTGGCAAAACAGATCGAACACCCGGAAGGGCCGGACAGGCTGTTGAACACCGCCGGTATTCTGGAACGCTCGGATCTGGCGGATGTTGTCGACTGGAAGACGATTTCGCCAGCGACCGACAGCGAGGTTTTGACGTTTCACGATGCGGATTACTGGAATCGTCTGGTAACGGCGTCCGACGAGGGGCTGATGCTCAGCGGCACGACTCACCTGCCGGTCGGCGGCATTACCGCGATCCGTTTGAACGCGGGGGCCGCTTTAGGCGCGGTTCGGTCAGTCCTGTCCGGCGATTTCAAGAAAGCCTACTGTCTGGGCCGCCCGCCATCGCACCATGCCGCGCCGGCTGTGGCGGATGGCTACTGCTTCGTCAACGGGCTGGGGCTTGCGGCGCTGGAAGCGCTGTCGACCGGCATGAAACGCATCGCCATCGTCGACTGGGATGTGCATCACGGCAACGGCACGCAGACCGGCTTTTACGACCGCGATGACGTGCTGACGATATCGCTGCATATGGATCACGGTGCCTGGAGCCCGGTCACACACCCGGAGACCGGCGGTGTCGATGAAACGGGCAAAGGCGCGGGCGAGGGCTACAACATCAACCTGCCACTACCGATGGGGGCCGGCAACGACGCCTATCTGGGCGTCATGGACCGCTGCGTCCTGCCGGCGCTGGAAAAATTCCAGCCCGATCTGATCCTTCTCGCCAACGGTCAGGACGCCAACAAGTTCGACCCGAACGGGCGGCAATGCCTGTCGATGGCCGGGTTCTACGGACTTGCGACGCGTTTGCGCGGCGCGTCGGAAAAGCTGTGCGGCGGCAAGCTGATGATGACCCAGGAAGGCGGCTACAACCCGGCCTATGCGCCGTTCTGCGCCTATGCCGTGGCGGCGGGCATTCTCGGCCGCGAGATGGCGGTGAAGGATCCGCTGGCCTACTACCCGGACGAACCGGAACGGGCGAAAACGGAAGTGGATGCGCTGGTGGCGCGTCACCCGCTGGCCGGCCGGTGGGGCATGGCCTGACATCATGACTGCGCGCAGTCTGATGGTGCAGGGTGTCGGCTCCGATGTCGGCAAATCCCTGCTGGTCGCCGGACTGTGCCGTGTTTTTACCCGGATGGGATACCGGGTTCTGCCGTTCAAACCGCAGAACATGTCGAACAATGCGGCGGTAGCCGATCTCGACGATGGGGCCGGCGGCGGTGAAATCGGTCGGGCGCAGGCCTTGCAGGCGCGGGCCTGCGGGGTTCGTCCGTCGGTGCATATGAACCCGGTTCTGCTGAAGCCGCAGACCGACATGGGGTCGCAGATCATCGTGCAGGGCCGGGTTTTCGGACAGGCGAAAGCGCGCGATTACTACGATCTCAAACCGCAACTGCTGCCGAAGGTGCTGGAAAGCTTCAACCGCCTGAAAGCCGACGCCGACCTGGTGCTGGTCGAAGGGGCGGGCAGCCCGGCGGAAATCAACCTACGGGCGGGCGATATCGCAAATATGGGGTTTGCGGAAGCCGCCGATGTGCCGGTGGCTCTGGTTGCGGATATCGACCGCGGCGGTGTGATCGCCAGTCTGCACGGCACGGTCGATCTGCTGGAGCCATCGGAGCGGGCGCGCCTTGTGGGCTATTTCGTCAACAAGTTTCGCGGCGACAAGACACTTTTTGACTCAGCTGTCGAAATCCTTACCCAGAAAACAGGATTAAGGAATTTTGGTGTGATTCCGTGGTTTTCCGGCGCGGCTTTGCTGCCGGCGGAAGATGCGATGGCGCTTGAAAAACAAACAGTAAGTAATGAATCTGCTTTAAGTTCGATCAGAATCGCCGTGCCGCGGCTGGGCCGGATCGCCAATTTTGACGACCTTGATCCGCTGCGGTCGGAGCCGGATGTCGAGGTTGTCATGGTGCCGTCGGGCGAGCCGCTTCCCGGCGATGCCGATCTGGTCCTGCTGCCGGGGTCGAAAACGACGATTTCCGATCTCTCGGCCTTGCGGAAACAGGGATGGGATATCGATCTGGCGGCGCATGTCCGGCGCGGGGGGCACGTGTTGGGCCTGTGCGCCGGGTATCAGATGTTGGGGGAAACGCTGTCGGACCCGGATGGCGTGGAAGGGCCGCCGGGCGATGTCGCCGGTCTGGGTCTGTTGCGGGTCGATACGGTTATTGGTGCGGCCAAGTCGCTACGTGAAAGGTCTGCGGTTGAAATTTCGACCGGCAACCCGGTTTCCGGCTACGAAATGCATATGGGGCGAACCACCGGCGCCGGGACGGACCGTCCGATGGTGCGGTTCGCCGATACCGGCGAGGAAGACGGGGCCGTCAGCACCGACGGGCGGATCATGGGCAGCTACATGCACGGCATTTTTTCCGATGATGCGTTCCGGCGGGCCTATCTGGCGCGTTTCCGGGCGAATCGCGAGGAAGGACCGGCCTACGAACAACAGGTCGAGCAAACGCTGGATGCCCTGGCGGACCATCTTCAGACGCATGCCGATATCGACGCGATTACGGCGGCGTTCCGGTAGTCCGGACCACGCCGGAAGATGCGCAACCTTTTAAAACCGCGAGACAACCCCCACATACGCGAGTAAGAGTATGTAAGGGAAACACGTTCTGAAAGGACGATAACGCCGTGTTGCGCTGGGCCATTTTCTTTCTCTTGCTGGCGCTTGTCGCCGGCCTCTTAGGCTTTGGCGGACTTGCGGCGGCAGCGGTTGACATTGCGCAGATTCTGTTTGTCGTCTTTGTCATTCTGTTCCTTGTGGTCGTGGTTCTGCACTTTATCAAAGGCCGCCGGCCGCCGGCTCCCTAGAGTTAGCCGGAGATCAGTTTCAAATAAGGAGTATTCTATGAAACCGTATATTAAACGGCTGACCCCGCTCGGCTTTGCTCTGGCGTTCGGTCTGGCCTTGGCCGCCTGCGACGACGGACCGGCGGAAGAAGCCGGAGAATCGATCGACAATGCCGTCGAAGAAGCCGGCGATGCCGTTGAAGAGGCAACTGACTGATCAACGCCTGAAAGATCAGCGTAGCGGCGTGGCGACCGCCAGCGGCGCAATCGTTATCAGCAGCAGGAAGCAGGCAACGACGTACAGGACAACCGCGCGTCCAATGTCCGCACCGTCAAGCCGCGCCCGGCCGCTGCCGATCCACGTCGTTTTTGCCGCTTCGCCAGCATAGTGGCGCGGTCCGCCAAGCGCGAAATCCAGCGCGCCGGCCATAGCGGCCTCGGGCCAGCCGGCATTCGGGCTGGCATGCTTCGGGGCATCCCGGGCGATCGTTTTCAGCGCCCGGACAGGTCTGCCGGTCGGGATGAAGACCGCAGCGATTACAATCAGCAGGCCGGCCAGCCGGGCCGGAATCCAGTTGACCGCGTCGTCCGTCTTCGCCGCCGTCATGCCGAAGGCCAGGTATTTTTCTGTCTTGTATCCGACCATGCTGTCCATCGTGTTGATCGCCTTGTAGGCGAACAGGCCGGGCAGTCCGAGAATCGCGAACCAGAAGGCCGGCGCGACAACGGCATCGGAAAAATTTTCGGACAGCGATTCAATGGCGGCGCGCGCGACGCCCGGCCTGTCCAGCGATTTCGGGTCGCGGCTGCACAGATGTTTCAGACCGTCGCGCGCGGCCTGCTCGTCGCCCCTGCGCAGGGCGCGGCCGACATCGGCGGTCCTGCCGGCCAGACTGCGCTGCGCCAGCAGAATGGCGACCAAAATAATTTCCACGCCCCAGCCATAGGGCAGGGAATGCAGTCCCCGGGCCAGACCCCAGCCGGCCGCCGCGGCAACCGACCCGACAATCACCGTCATCACCGCGCCGCGAATCGTCCGGTTGATGTCGCTTCTTGCATCCCGGTTAAGCTTGCGGTCGAAAAAGCCGGTCAGACCGCCGATCAGAACGACGGGATGGGGCACGAACCGGAACAGCCAACGCATGTCGCCGATAATCCAGTCGACCAGCAGCGCGGCGATCAGGATCGCCGGGTCACTGAGAACGCCGGCCCCGGGCTCGGCAAATTCGATCTCGATACCGAACACGAACGGGGTTACCGCGAGGTGAGCTTGCGGGTTTTTGGCGCCGGAGGTCCGGCCTTGTCACGCGCGACCCGTTGCATCAACTGGTCCATGTAGCGGCCCTGGAACATCGTGATGCCCATGTCCTGGCCGTTGCGGACCATGCTTTCATTGTCGACCCGCGCTAGAATAATGCGTCCCTTGCCGATCCGAGTTACATGTTCGGCAATCTCCTGCCGCCGCTCCATGTCGCCGCCGACATCCAGCACCGGCGACGAATTCAGTTTGACCAGATCGATCGCCATCTTGCGGCGGTCGACGAACGGCAGGGTGTCGGGCGTCACGCCGTCAAGGCAGATCCGGTACCCTTTCTCGCGGGCGAAATCACGGGCGAACACGAAGGATGAGAAGTCGGCAAGAATGTCGATCATCTGCAATTCCAGCACCAGAGTGCCTCGGCTGCCCATGCGCAGACTGGAATCGAACTCCAGAAACTCAGGCCCCAGAACCGTCTGGACATTCAGATTGATCGAAAACCCCTGATGCAGCGAACTGTCGTCGGCCCGGGAAAGAAGTTTCAGCACCCGTCGGTCCAATGTCTGGGTCAGATGCTGGAACAGCCAGCGGTTCGAGGCCAGATCGACATCCGGCAGAACCGTCGTCGCCAGATCAAGGATCGATATAAACAGTTCCCGGAAAATGACTTTCGGGGTTTCCTTGTCGGGAAAGGCGCAAACGACCTGCCGGCGGAAGACATTCGACAGGTCGGACCGCTCCAGGACTTCCTCAAGCCGGCCCAACTGGGCGGGCGACAGGGGACGGCGCGTGTCGCCGGACGATTCGCCGGCCTGTTCGGCGATCTGCGCCAGCCGTTTCTGGCGCATCTGTTCGTGTTCGAACAGCTTTTTGCACAGGGCCAGAAAGTTCTGATACTGGCCTTCGACATTGTACAGGGTCGCGAACCGGCCGTGACCTTCTTCATCGGGATCGATGTTGGTCAGCGGGTCGTCGCTGAAAAGGTACCGGGTACGCATGACCGCATCGTCGAGCTGCTGCAAACTGCAGCCCCGGCAGATAAAAACGATATCGCCGCTTCCCAACTGGAAAATCTGGCCCTCGAAGGCCCGCAGAAAGTCCTCCAGCGTGTTCACCGCGATGCGCAGGTGGTGTTCGCGCCGATTCTGCGGTTTCAGCATCGAAAGATGAAGATGTACGGCGCGTCTGTCTTCGCGATGGCGCTCCAGCCGTTGCGCGTAGTCCAGAAGCAGGCTTTCCTGGTTAGACGGACGGTCCACGTTTCCTGATCCTAGTTTATTATCTTCAGCTTATGTTGCCACAGCCGGCCCGGGATGAAACGCTTTTCTGAACCGGCTGCGGAACGGCCGGCTAGCTGCGATGCAGCCACCAGGCGCTTTCGTTGATCGAATAGATCGGTTTGTAGTGTTTGATGCGGCTCTGCTCGATAACCTTTGAAATCTGATTGTCCAGCACGAGCACCTTGCCCTTGTACTCCACCAGCAGAACGGCATGGCCGACCTTGAGATTCAGATCCTGCAGAACGAGGATACGCATCCGGTCGCTCGGCAGGCCTAGATGCTGCAGCGACTTCATCTTCGCGATTGCATAGTCCTCGCAATCGCCGGACCGGTGCAGAAACTGCTTCGGCGTCGCCCAGTAGTCCTTTTCGCCGTAGTTCACCGGATCGAGAACGTACAGCCACTTGTTCAGATAAGCGTTGACCAGCGCCAGTTGCTCAAGCTCCGGCCTTTCCGATATTTTTTTCAGAAAAATCCGCCATTTGGCGAGATGACATTTCTGCGCAGCGGTTATTGTGCATTTCTGAAGTTCTTCCGGCTCTTCTGCCTCGTAACGCTTCAGAACATCCGTCCATTTCTTGAATTTTTCCAGTTTGGCAGAGCGCAGTTCGATTGTATCGAAGACTCTCCAGTCGCCGGGTTTGGCGGCTGCGGATGGCGAAGAAGTTGCCGTTGCGGTGACGACCGCAACCAGAGCTATGGAAAATAATACTTTCGCAAAGAACAACACCGGCATCTTGATCGGTTCCGTATTCAGTCTGGCGATAAGGAGACTCGGGAAGCCTGTCCGTGTCAACCGTACCGGAATACCGGCATGGCGGGTTTTCACGTCGTCTTCTCGTTGAAAAGCACGGAATCACAGGCGTATAGTGCAGGCGCTGCATCGGTTTGGGCGGCGGTTTCGGTAAGGGGACAGGGTGGCGGAATCCAAAAGCTCGGCGTTGAAGGAAATCGAGACGTCCGGCAATCCAGTTGCGAAGATGGTGTTGACGGCGGTCGTAATCCTGATTGCGGCTGTGGTCGGCGGCGTGGCTGTTTTCCAGTTTATCGCCGCGGAGCGGGAACGCGAGATGACGCGCTGGCAGGTGCGCATGGGTATCATCGCCGACAGCCGGTTCAATGAAACAGACAAATGGCTGGATTCCCAGTTGAAGGAACTGCGCGGCATCGCGTCCAACGAATCCGTCCAGCTTTACATGACCATACTGTACGACGCCGAGGACGGCGCATCCGGTGCGGCGTCGGCGGAAGCGGAATATCTCGGCAATCTGCTGGCGGTCGTGGCCGACCGGGCCGGATTTCAGGCCGATCTGTCGGCGCCGCAGGTCAGCGCGAATATCGGCCGAACCGGCAATGCCGGCCTGGCGCTGATCGATGCGAACGGCCGGCTGGTCGTCGGGTCGCCCGGAACGCCGGCAGTCGAAGGCCCGCTGCTGGCCTTTGTCGCCAACGCGCCGAAAGGCAAACCGGCGATATCGGACATCTTCATCGGGCCGGGCGGCAAGCCGACGATGGCCTTTCTGGCACCGGTTTTTGAACTGCAAAGCGATGAAAGTGCGGAATCGCAGATCGCCATTATCCTTGGCGTCCGGGAAATCGATACAGATCTGTACCCGTTGCTGAAGCAGCCCGGCAACATCGACGAAACAGCGGAAGCCGTGCTGGTGCGCCAGCGTGACAGCGTCATCGAATACCTGTCGCCGCTGAAGGACGGCACGAAGGCGCTCGATCTGAAACTGTCAGCGGATGCGCCGGACCTGGCGGCGGGTTTTGCGATCAGAAACCCGAACGGCTTCGCCCTGCAATACGATTATCTGGGCGAGGAGGTTCTCGTCACCTCCCGGCGGTTCTCGCAGGTGCCCTGGACCCTGGTTTACAAGGTCAATACGTCAGAGGCTCTGGCGGAATCGGAACGCCGGCTGAACCAGATGGTCATTGCCTTTGCGCTGATTATCTTTCTGGTGATCATCGGCGGCGCGGCCCTGTGGTACTACGGATCGTCGCGGCGGGCGACGGAGGCGGCGGAACGGTTCGAGAAACTGGCCAGCCGGTTCGAACGCCAGCGCAACTTCATGCATCTGGTAACCGACAGCCAGCCGAATTCCATCGTGATCTACGACGAGGAAGGACATTACCGCTGGTTCAACCAGGTGGCGCTCGATCTGTCCGGCCTGTCCCGCGCCGACCTGTTCGAGAAGCACATCACCGCCGTCATCGGGCCGATCGAAGGCAAGCGAATCGCCGGCTGGGTAAAGGAATGCATCGAGGACCGGGAACGCAAGTCCTACACGCATTCGATGCATATCGATGGCCGTGGCGAAATCGTCTACCGCTCGGACCTGATTTACCTGGAAGCGACTGAAACCGCTTCGCAGGCCGCCCTGATGGTCAGCCAGGACATTACCGAAAGCGTCCGTGAACGCGAGCGCCGGGAAGAAGTGATGCGCCAGCTTGTCGGCACGCTGGTGTCGGTGGTCGACCAGCGCGATCCGTTCTCGGCCAATCATTCGGTGCGGGTCGGTCTGGTCGCGCGCGCGGTTGCAGAAGACATGGAGCTCGACCCGTCCCTGATCGAAACCGCGTCTGTTGCGGGCAGCCTGATGAATCTCGGCAAGATTACCGTTCCGTCCGAAGTGCTGACCAAGCGGGACAAGCTGACCGAAGAAGAATTCAGGATGATTCGCGATTCGGTTCTGGTCAGCGCCAAACTGGTGGAAGGTATCGATTTCGAGGGGCCGGTTTATCAGACGCTGCGTCAGTTGCAGGAAAACGTCGATGGCAGCGGCACGCCCGAAGGCCTGTCGGGCGAGCAGATCGTGATCACCGCGCGCATCGTTGCGCTGGCCAACGCCTTTGTCGGCATGGTATCGGCCCGCGCCTGGCGCGACGGTATGCCATTCGACAAGGCGATCGACATTCTGCTGCAGGATGCCGGCAAGAAATTCGACCGAAGGGCCGTTGTCGCGCTGGCCAACTATCTGGACAACCGCGGCGGCCGCGATGCATGGGCCGCTTTCGGCCAGAGGCCGGAACCGTCGAACGAGGTCTGAATGACAACTTCCCTGCCTGAAAAATCGGCGATTGCCGATGCAATCGAAACCCTGACCGATGCCAGTATCCTGTGTATCGGCGATCTGATGCTCGACCGGTTCGTTCGGGGGTCGGTTGAACGGATATCGCCGGAAGCGCCGATTCCGGTGCTGGCGGTTTCATCCGAAACCGAGCTGGCCGGCGGCGCCGGCAACGTGGTGCACAATCTGTCCGTTCTGGGCGCGTCGGTTCACCTGATCGCGGCGACCGGAGACGATGCGGCCGGCGACACCTTGTCCGGCCTGCTGGCGGACGAACCGGGTCTGTCGCTCGATCTGCTGCGGCTTGCCGGGCGGCCGACAACCGTGAAAACCCGGTTCCTGACCGGTGCGCAGCAAATGCTGCGGGCGGACCGCGAGGCGACCGGGCCGCTTGACGGCGATACGCAAGGCGCGGTGATGGAGCTGGTCCACACCAATCTGAAAGGAAAAGGCGCAGTTATTCTGTCCGACTACGGCAAGGGGTTTCTTTCCGACCGGCTGATTGCGGATATTATCGCCGCCGCGCGCGAGGCCGGGATACCGGTTTTCGTCGATCCCAAGGGCATGGATTTCAACAAATACCGGGGCGCCGCCGTGACGACGCCGAACCGCGCCGAACTGGCGTTTGCGTCCGGCCTGCCGACCGGGACGGACGGCGAGATCGAATTCGCCGCGCACCGCATCATGGATTCCTGCGGTATCGATAATGTGCTGGCGACCAGAAGCGAACAGGGCATGACCCTGGTGCAGGAACATCAGAGTCTTCATATCACCGCCAGGGCGCGCGAGGTTTTCGATGTCGCCGGCGCCGGGGATACGGTAATCGCCGTGATGGCGGCGGCGGTGGCCGCCGGTTGCGACTATCCGATGGCCGCGGTTCTATCCAATCTGGCGGGCGGCGTTGTGGTCGGCAAGACCGGCACGGCGACGGTGCGGCGCGGCGAACTGGCGGCGGCGGTCTGGGCCGGGGAAACCGGCCAGCGCGAAAAAGTCGTTGCCGCCGATACCGCGAAAGCCCGGGTCGATCTGTGGCGCAAGGCCGGGTTTCGCATCGGCTTCACCAACGGCTGTTTCGATCTCGTTCATCCCGGCCATGTATCGCTGCTGGAACAGGCGCGCCATCAATGCGACCGGCTTGTCGTCGGGCTGAACAGCGATGCCTCGGTCATGCGGCTGAAGGGCGAAGGCCGGCCGATCCAGGATCAGCTCAGCCGCTCCGCCGTTCTGGGCGCGATGGCGGCGGTCGATCTGGTCGTGGTTTTCGACGAGGACACGCCGGAATCGCTGATCCGGACCCTGCGGCCCGACGTGCTGGTCAAGGGTGCGGACTATACGGTGTATACGGTCGTTGGCGCTGCCGACGTCAAGTCATGGGGCGGCGAGGTGTTCCTTGCGTCCCTTGTCGACGGCCAGTCGACAACCCGCATGGCCGGCAAAATTTCCGGCAGGAAAACGTGACCCTCCGATGGAAGCCGCGGATCTGAAGCGCATGAAGCTGTACCAGAACCCGGAACGGGTTTTCGGCAGCCTGCGGCATGTTGGCATCGACCCGGACGGGCCGCTGACCGTCGCCGATCTGGCGACCTTCGATCAGTATCACTATTTCGGCGCGGCGGCGGTGCATGAAGCAATCGAGGCGCTGGGTCTTTCCGACGGGTTGCGGGTGCTCGATGTCGGGGCCGGGCTTGGCGGGCCGGCGCGACTGATGGCCGATCAGACGGGCTGTTCGGTCACAGCCATCGAACTGCAACCCGACCTGTTCGAAATCTCCCGGATGCTGACGGAAAAGTGCGGCCTTTCGGAAAAGGTAACGCATCTGAACGGCGACGTTCTGGCGCAGGATTTCTCCGGCGAAGCGTTCGACGCCGCCGTGAGCTGGCTTGTGTTCCTGCACATCGCGGATCGGGCGACGTTGTTCTCGGTGCTGCATGCGGCGCTGCGTCCAGGCGGCCGGATTTACTTTGAAGACTATGTTGCGCTCGGCCCGTTGACGGCGGCGGAGAAGCAGACACTGGCGGAGGATGTCTACTGCACCTACCTGCCCGATCTCGGGCGCTACGTCGCCGATCTTGAACAGGCCGGGTTTATCGATATCGAGACCCGTGACATGACGCCTGACTGGATTCCGTTCGTGCGCTCGCGCCGTGACGATTTCAAGGCGCGGCTGAAGGCGAATGCCGAAGCGATGGGGCAGGAAACGGCGCAGGCCCAGGCCACCTTTTTCGATACCGTGGCCGGCCTGTTCGGCGGCGGCAATCTCGGCGGATTGCGGGTAACCGGCCGGAAACCGGACTAGGTCTTTGTCCCGTCATACACGCGCGACAGATTCAGACGGGATTTTTCGCGAAAGCGTTCAGCTCGTTCGGAGACCGGATGTGAATAACCCGTTTCGTTTGCCGTCTTTCGGCTAACGCGGCGACAAGCTTCGGGCGCATTTCCCGATGCAGCCACCAGATCATCCGGTACAGCTTCATCGTTACCGGCAGCATCGGGCAGCCGTCGGGGCCGTCTGCCCGGCCGAACAGGATCGACGTGAATTGCCGTTTCGTGGCCCACCACAGATGAACCGGTAACGGATGATCGACGAACACGGTGGTATCGGCCGCGTCGAGTCGCGCCAGCAACGTCTCCCACGGACCGTACCCGTCGATCAACCAGCGCAGTTGCGTCACCAGTCTTTCATGCGCGCGGTTGAAATCCGCTTCCGGCGTCGCCACCCAGCCCGGCTGCCACAACAGCCTGTCGATCTCCGTATAGGAAAGCCCGTGCGCGGCGCAGATCGCCCGGCTGAGGGTCGATTTTCCACCGCCCGCATTGCCGATCACCGCTACTCTTGTCATGTTGTTTCCCTTGCGTTGTTTGCGGTCATTCCAGCGGCGTCGCCCGCAGGGCCGCCAGTCGTGAAAACCGCAGGGTCAGCGCCTTGCGGCGGCTGCCGTTCATGTCGCCCGGCGCGGCGTCGCGCAGAATGCCGGCGCCGTAGGCGTCGGCGGTGATCAGACCGGTATCGGCGGGAATCATCTCGATCGGGAAGTCGATCGGCGTGGCGAAATAGAAGCGGTCGCAGAACGGCAGGTAATCCTGCCACTTCGTATCGCCGCGAAAGTCGGCCACGGAAACCTTTACCTCGACAATGGTGAACAGCCCCTTGCGGTCGAGCGCGATGACGTCGACCCGGCGACCGTTCTTCAGGGTGAGTTCGGTCAGGCACGGCTGGTCCATGTTAACGAACAGCCGGCAGACGCCCCGTGTAACGGCGCGGGTTTTTTCCGCCGCGGCAAGGGAATCCGTATCAATTGCATCAAATTCGGCAGACATATACTTTTCCCTGCTGTAACCCGCGTAGTATAAGGTCGAAACATCGGGCGCGGTAGGACCCTGCGTCATCGTGACGGATTTCAGATTGGAGAACAAATCATGGTCAAGAAAATAGGCATCGGACTGGTTGTCCTGCTGCTGATAATCGGCGGGGGACTCTATTATGTTTTCAGCAATCTGGATGAACTGGTTCGTTCGACGGTCGAAAAGGCCGGCACCCGCGTCACCAGTGTCGATGTCACGCTGGGCAGGGTCGAAATCGATCTCGGCAACGCCACGGCCGGCATGGGTAATCTGAATGTCGCGAATCCGGTCGGCTTCAAGACCGACTACGCATTCAATCTCGGCGATATCCGGGTGTCGCTCGACAGCGCCTCGATCGGCGAGAACCCGATTGTCGTCAAGGAAGTGATCATTACCGATCCACGGGTGATCTACGAAATGGGCGAAGGTCTGTCGAACGTTGAAACGATCCAGGCGAATGTCGATCAGTTCATCAAGGAAAATGTTGGCGAATCCAGCGGCGGTTCTTCTGAATCGACCGGCGACGAGCAGAAAGTCATCATCAACGATCTGTATATTCGCGGTGCGGAAGTCAGCGTTAGCCACCCGCTGCTGGAAGGCGAGAAGGTCGGCACGACCGTGCCGGAAATCCACCTGACGGATATCGGCAAGGGCGAAGGCGGGGCCTCGCCGGCGGAAGTGGCCGGCAAGGTGATTGACCAGCTTCTGGCGAGTGTCGGCAATGCTGTCTCCAACATTGATCTAGAAGGCCTGACGAAGGATGCCCAGAAAGCACTGGAAGGCGTGACCGGTGAAGCAGCGGGCGCGGTTGAAGGCATCTCCGGCGGGGCCGGTGACGCCGCCGGCGGCGCGGCTGAAGAAGCCGGAGACGCGCTAAAAGGACTTCTCGGCGACTGACCGCCGGGGACAGGTTGGAAATCGGCCGGCCGTCGCGCCGGCCTTTTTCCTGTGAAAACAGTGTCCGGGCTCAGTACGCGCCGCGCGGCATCACCCCGTCTTCCCGGTCGATACCCATCCGGTCGGCCAGAATGCGCAGCGATGAATACAGATCGCCGCGACGGACGCTGGCCCATTGCAGGAAACGTTCGCTTTGCAGGGCAAAGGCTGATCGCCCGTGCAGGATGCGGCTGTTGTCGAAGATGGCGATATCGCCGGGCTGCAGTCGCCGGGCGATGATGTAGGCTGGATCGGCGGTCAGGTCGACAAGGCGGCGATAGGCCCGGTAATAGGGTTCGATCTGGTCGGGCGGCAGTGACAGCGGCGAGGCGACCCGGTCGTTGAAGCGGATGCCGACGACATCGCCGAACTCATCCAGCGCAATCATCGGAAACGCCGCCGAGACATCGACATCGCCCTCGAAATGCCGCCGCCATGACTGACGGTTGTTCACCAGCGCGTCGAACCCTTCCGGGTCTTCGCCTCGCAGGATGGTCGCGATCTTGAACCCGTCGAGAAACTGCGATTGCCCGCCCCGCTCCGGATCGACCTGGACAGAATGAAAGATCAGGATACCGGACGGCGTCGCCCGATACGGTTCGTCTGTGTGCAGTGGCAGGCCTTCGAAGGAATTGCCGATGCCGCGTTTGGTCGGATCGATTTTCAGATCCTGTATGCGGCCGAAATTGCTTTCCTGAAGATGCCCGAACCGGGTGGCGAACTTTTCCAGCACCCCGGCTTCGGACGACCCTCCGGTCACGAAACAGATGCCGTAATCGCGCACATTGCGAAGCGC
The DNA here is from genome assembly GCA_040222995.1 of Alphaproteobacteria bacterium. Lineage (GTDB taxonomy): Bacteria > Pseudomonadota > Alphaproteobacteria > UBA8366 > Aestuariispiraceae > JAVKBW01. The sequence goes on from JAVKBW010000046.1 coordinate 343,108, forward strand.
GTCATACAGGCCCCTGTCCGTTGCGACCTGATCGGACGGTACAGTCGGAGGGGTTTTCAGAAAGGCATTGTCCCACAGGACCGGCATGTAGCGCCGTGCCTTGCGGGCCTCGACCGTGTCATAGGCATGGGCGCGCAGCCATCCGGCATCGTACCGGCTTTCATGACCGTCGCCGGTCCAGACGATTGTCAGGGTCTGCGGCGTCTCCGCCGTCGCGGAAGCCGGTTCAATATCGAGCGGAAAATCCGTCAGGCGGGACGTGCGGCGGCCGATAACCGGCTCGCCGCATTTTTCGCAACGGCAGTTGTCGCGCAGCCAGACGGAATGGAACCTGTTTTTCGATCCATCGGTCCAGGTGACGGTGATCATCGCTCCCGACGGATCGACGGTTTCGATTTTCGGGTCGGTCGAGGCGGCGGTTGGTACGGTATCCATCGCTTTTCCTTTCGGCGCGCCTGCGCCTTGCGTGCAATTACCATAGGATCGGTTTACGGTTTTCGCCAAGACCTTATCGATTGCAGACGAACGGGAGAGGACATGGGCGTTGTTGTGGTAACAGGCGGCAGCCGGGGAATCGGCGCCGGCATTTGCCAACTTGCCGCCAAGCGGGGATGGAGCGTCGCGGTGAACTATGCTGCCGATTCCGACGCGGCCGATGCCGTGGTGGCCGCTATCGAACAGGACGGTGGGAAGGCGATCGCCGTACAGGCGGATGTCGCCGACGGCCGCCAGGTGGAAGCGATGTTCGCTGCCATCGACCGTGATCTCGGTCCGGTGACCGGGCTGGTCAACAATGCCGGTACGAATGGCAGTTCAGGGCGGGTTGATGAGCTGGACGAGGCCGCGACCCGACGAATGTTCGATATCAATATTACAGGGTCTTTCCTGTGCGCCGGCGCGGCGATCCGCCGGATGGCGAAACGTCATGGCGGGCAGGGCGGAGCGATCGTCAATATCTCCTCCGCCGCGGCCAAGCACGGCGGCCCGGGATCCTATATCGACTATGCGGCGTCGAAGGCCGCTATCGACGCCTTCACCTACGGTCTGGCGCGCGAACAGGCGGATCAGGATATCCGTGTGAACTGTGTGCGTCCCGGTGCGACGATGACCGAAATGAACATCAAGTGGATGGAAACCCATCCGGAATACCTCGACGGCATCAAGGCGTCGGTACCGCTGGCTCGGCCGGCGGAAGTGAACGAGATTGCCGAGGCGGTGTGTTACATGCTGTCGGATGCGTCATCCTATTCGACCGGGGCGATCCTCGATGTGTCCGGCGGTTGGGTCTGTCCATGACCCTGGCCGGACGCTATCGCGCGATTGTGACAGGCGGCGGGCTGGAAGAAGCCGGTCGCCATCCTAATTTTGATGTATAACAAACGCAGTCAACACTTGTGAGGACACAGTCATGCTTTCGTTCCTGACCGGATCGTCAAAGAAGATGGAAATGATCGACGCAGCGAATGCGCTGCCGGGGCGGGAAACGGCCATGCCGGTTCCGGCGAAGCACTTCGTTAACGGTAACCCACTGAAAGGGCCGTTTCCGGATCATCTCGAAACAGCGATTTTCGGCATGGGGTGCTTCTGGGGCGCCGAGCGGATTTTCTGGGAACTGCCGGGCGTCTACACGACGGCGGTCGGGTATGCCGGCGGCTATACGCCCAATCCGACCTACGAAGAAACATGTTCCGCCCGCACCGGTCATTCGGAAGTCGTGCTGGTTGTCTACGATCCGAAGCGGATCGGCTTCGAAGACCTGCTCACGGTGTTCTGGGAGAATCACAAACCGAATCAGGGCATGCGCCAGGGCAATGATATCGGCACCCAGTACAGATCGGTGATCTACACGACGACGCCGGAACAGCTTGACCTGGCGCGCGCCAGCCGGGACGCGTATCAGAAAGCGCTGACGAAGGCGGGCCAAGGGCAGATCACGACCGAAATCGAACCGGACCGGACATTCTATTACGCCGAGGATTATCATCAGCAATATCTGGCGAAGAACCCGCACGGATATTGCGGTATCGGCGGTACCGGCGTGAGTTGTCCCCGGCCACAGACGATGGAATCAGCAGGTTAGGGATATTCCCGGCTAGGCGGCTGTTTCGTCGGCAACCGCATCCGATTCCGTATCGTAGACGTCCACATTTTCGATGGCCTGCCGGGCATCGTCCGGGTCGATGGTTTGTGAATCGGTTTCCGCCGTGGTGCCGTCGAAATCGGTAATGCCGGCCTGCACGGCAAAGCATGCCAGACGAATATAAAGCGGAATGGCGACTTTCTTGCCGTCGCGTTCGCCCTTTTCGTAGTACTGAACGACCCGGCGTTTGATCCCCAAAGCGTGTGCGGCATCCTTCTGGGAGAATCCCAGACTCTTGCGCCATCGTTTAAATTCCGCCGGTTTCATTCGCATCCCATCTATACAAGCTGAAAAAATTTCAACAATGACGGCACTTTATCCGATCCCTGTATTGGCACAATAAAAAAGCGCACTTTGTGCGTCTTTTTGCTTGTAATGCGCACAGCGTGCGCCTATCTTCTCAACAGAAGGCGCACCAGGTGCGCAAAAAGAGAAGGATAATCGATATGAGCACATTATGGATTTGGGGCGATAAAGCCTTTACCAGCGAAACCTCATTGGCACGGATCGGCCGCCTGTTTTCCGCGGCCCGGGCTGAAACGGTTGAAACGCTGGATCTGTTTCCGAAACTTGTCTACCGCGTCGTTCTGAAAAACGGGACCCGTCTGGTTACCGATCCGGTTGAAGTCCGGCATCTGGTTCGCGGCGACGATAAAGCGAAGGTCAGCATTATCCCCGTCGTTGCCTGACCGGTCTTGCAGACGAAAGCAGATTTCCCGATACGGAAATTCGAACTTTCCTGAACCTGTGAAGGAAAGCCCGCACCGGCTTGTCGGCGCGGGCTTTCTTTTCATTGGCCAGGCGTCAGAACGTAACCTCGACCAATGTGGCGCGATGGTCCGACGGCCAGGGCGTGACGACCATATCGGAGCGCGGCCCGTCTTCGCCGACGATCCACGCATCCTTCACAACCAGCGTGGTGGCCTTGCTTAGCACGAAGTCAATCCGGTCAGGGTGATCGTCCGTTGCCGTTTCCTCGTATGACGGCGTCCACGTGAAGGCCGGCCGTGCAACGGGGTCGGGATGTACGACTCGATAGCCGTCAACAAACCCCGATGCTTCCAGCCGGGCGGTCGACGGCCAGACGACGGCGATCGGATGCGTGCCGGCCGCCGCGGCAGCCTCGGTCCAGTCATGACCCGAAGGTTCGTTGAAGTCGCCGGTGACGAAGACAGCCGCCGCTTTCGAGGCTCCCTTCATTGCGTCTTCCAGCATATCCAGCGCGGGGCCGCGTGTTTCCTGAGCATAGGCGATGGCCTCTTCCGCCGTGGAGATGAACGGGGCGGGGCCATATTCAATCCCCAGAAGCTGATAAGGCTGGTAGGGTTCATCGTCGAGATGAATGTTGAATATCCAGACTTCCTGCCCGTCTACATCCAGACGAACGCCCAGATCGTGCTTGGCGTGTCCGGTGATCGGGAAGCGGCTGAGCACGCCGTTCGCCCACAGCGCCACGTTTTCCTCGGTCTGTTCATAATAATGATACCCCAGCGCGGCGGCCAGGGCGGGACCGACGGAGTCACCTGCCGCTGGACAATAATCCGCTTCACAAGTTTCGCCCTCGGTGCGGGTTTCCTGCAACCCGATGATATCGGCATTCGCCGCCTGCAGGACGGCCAGTGTCTCGTCGATGGGCTTGGCTTCGTTCGCGCCGCCGCCCCAAATATTGTAGCTCATAACGCGTAAGGTCGTTTCGGCTTGTGCCGCCTGTGTCATTGCGATCATGGCGGTCAGAAACAGTAGGACGGATTTCATCAAACACCTCGTTTTGTATTGTTGCTTTGGATCGATGATATTGTGCGTCTGGTTTCGCATTTGTGACGTTGCCGAGAATTATTCGCCAGTCAATCCGAAAGCGTACTCCCGCGCCGGCGCGCGGGCTGGTTCGAAATTGTGGAGGTAGAGGATTGCGACGACGGCGCGGTTCCGCCGATGTCGGTCAGGTGGCGATATCGATCCGGTTTCGCCCGCGCGCTTTTGCGCGGTACAGGGCCGCATCGGCGCGGGCCAGAACCGGGTCCGGGTTGGCGTCATCCTGTCTGATACCGGTCACGCCGATACTCGCGGTCACGTATACGGTTGTATCGGGGCCGATCCGCAACGGGCAGGCGGCGATGGTCTGGCGCAGTCGGTCGGCTACGATGGCGGCGGTCTCGATACCTGTCTTCGGCAGCAGAACGCCGAATTCCTCACCGCCGATCCGTCCCAGCAGATCGACCTTGCGCAATGTCGCCAGGCCGGCTGCCGAAATCGCTTTCAGGGTTGTATCGCCGACCGCATGGCCGTGCCGATCGTTGATGCCCTTGAAATGGTCGATGTCGAGAATCAGCAGGGCGATATCCGATCCGTAACGGTCCTTCCTGTCGATCTCGCGTTGGACCCGGTTCAGGAAATAGCGCCGGTTGGCGATACCCGTCAACGGGTCCGTCGTCGCCAGACGATGCAGCTCTGCCCGTACCCGACGGTCATGCCCGACATCGGTCAGCGTCTTGATCGAACCGCCATCCGGCAGGGCGGTCGACCGCACTTCGATGACATTGCCGCCGGCGATGTGCAGATCGCATCGTTCGGCCGCATCGATGGTTCGGGCTCTGCCGATCGGTACTGGCAGACCCGGATCGAACGCGGCGGTCGCGTCGCGCCGTTCCGCCAGTTTGATGAGCGCCGCGTAGGATGCGCCGGCTTGCAGCAGTGCCGGCGGAATACCGAGAAGACCGGCGGCCCTGTCGTTTGCATGGGTAACGAGGCCGGCCGGATCCAGCATGATGACGCCGATACCGATATGCGCCAGCACCGTGCTGTCCAGCCGGCTCAGTGGCGGCGGCCGGTCGTCGGCATCGGATTCCGCTTTCGTCAATCGGTTCGGGGCATCGGGTTCTGCCGATTCCGATCTGGTTGTTTTCATCATTTTCCTTGTCCCATCCGACACGAAACAATTTATCAGTGTGGATTCTGTTTTCGGAGCACAATCAGATCGTATTCGTCGGGGAATTCGATCAAATTGCGAATACCTCGCAAAGCACCAAAAACCGCTTCCGTTCTTGACCCCCGCAGCCCGGATGGCTATATCGGCAATCATGAGAACCGAACCGCAGACGATAAACAGTTTCCAGGCGCGACTATCGGGCCTATGAAGCGCCTGCCTGCCGATTGAGCGGGCCGGACCCATTGCGACGCCCGGACCGGGACCAGCAACAATCGTCTTTTTCTAACGCGATTTCGGTAATTCAATGTCAACCATATCCACATTCTACCGTTCCAGATTTCGTTGCCGGCATGTTCATGTCCTGCCACAGCCTGAACGACTATGCATCGGCCTTGCCACCGGCTGTCCGCCCGCGTCCGCGTAACGGCAGCCTGCTGCAGAACGCTCGAAAGAGATCATCATGAAAGACATGCGATGCGTCGCTGAACCAAACCAAAGAAATCGACGCAGCGCCTTCAGGAGATAGAGACCATGGCCAAGATGCCGATCCACAAATACAAACCGACCGCGACAATCGACTTGCCCGACCGAACCTGGCCGGCCGCCGTCATCACAAAAAGCCCGACCTGGTGCAGCGTCGATCTGCGGGACGGCAATCAGGCGCTGATCGAACCGATGGGGCCGGAACGCAAACGCCGTATGTTCGAATTGCTGGTTCGCATGGGTTTCAAGGAAATCGAAGTCGGGTTTCCGAGCGCGTCGCAAACGGATTTCGATTTCGTGCGTCAATTGATTGAGGAGGACCGTATACCCGACGATGTTACGATCCAGGTGCTGACGCAGGCCCGCGCCCATTTGATCGAGCGGACATACGAATCGCTTGTCGGGGCGAAAAACGCCATCGTCCACGTCTATAACTCGACATCGACCACACAACGCCGGGTTGTGTTCAAGATGGACCGGGACGGCATCAAGCAGATCGCGCTCGACGGCGCGAAAATGGTCCGCGAATTCGCTGAAAAGCAGTCTGACACGAACTGGCGTTTCCAGTATTCGCCGGAAAGCTACACCCAGACCGAACTCGACTATGCGCTGGAGGTCTGTGAAGGCGTTCTCAATGTCTGGGAGGCGACGCCGGACAACCCGTCGATCATCAACCTGCCCGCGACGGTTGAGGTCGGTACGCCGAATATCTTTGCGGATTCCATCGAATGGATGTGCAGGAATTTCTCCGACCGCAGCCGGGTGGAACTGTCTGTTCATCCGCATAACGACAGGGGAACCGGGGTCGCGGCGGCGGAATTCGCCGTCATGGCCGGGGCGGATCGTGTCGAGGGTACATTGTTCGGCAACGGCGAGCGCACCGGGAATGTCGATATCGTCACCCTGGGCATGAACATGGTCAGCCAGGGCGTCGATGCCGATCTCGATTTCTCAAATATCCGGGAAATGGTGAAAACGGTGGAATACTGCAATCAGTTGCCGGTTCACCCGCGCCACCCCTATGGCGGCGACCTTGTATTCACGGCGTTTTCCGGCAGCCATCAGGATGCCATCAACAAGGGCCTGAAGGCGATGGAGGAATCGAATTCCGGCGACTGGGACGTCCCCTATCTTCCCATCGACCCGACCGATGTCGGCGCGACGTACGAGGCCGTTATCCGCATCAACAGCCAGTCCGGCAAGGGCGGGGTCGCCTATCTGATGGAAACCGACCATGGCATGCGGTTGCCGCGGCCGCTGCAGATTGAATTCAGCAAGGTCGTGCAGAACATCGCCGACGTTTCCGGCGAAGAGCTGACGTCGGATCGGATATGGCAGTCGTTCGACGAGGAATATCTGTCTCGCAAGACGCCCTACGAGTTCGTTGAACACCGCACCGTGCCGGATACCCATGCTTCCGAAATGCGCAATATCATGGCGATTGTCCGAAAGGACGGCGAAGACATTCCGTTGCACGGCAAGGGCAACGGGCCGATAGACGCGTTCATCAATGCGCTGAAAGACGAGGCCGGGATCGAAATCAAGATCATCGATTATTCCGAACACGCGATCGGGTCGGGGTCTGACGCGGCCGCCATCGCCTACGTAGAAACCCAGACCGGCGACGGACGCAATCTGTTCGGGGTCGGCCGCGACAAGAACATCGTTACGGCCTCCCTGCGGGCGGTGGTCTCCGCCGTCAACCGTGCGGTGAGCTGACCCGATATGAAACGGACCCTGCGTTTTCGCGAATTAATCGCTGCTCCGGCGGCGATTGTTCTGGTCGCTGCATCCCTATCGGGTTGCAGCGAACCGAAGGAGAAGTGGGAAGCGCAGGGTGCGACGGAATCGCAGGTGTCGCTCGACCGCGCCTACTGCCGGAAGCGGGCGGACGAGGTTGCCGGGGCGGAATTCGAGCAGGACCTTTCCAGCAGCCGGATCGGCGGCGGCTCCAGTTCGGTGCTCGAAGGGTTCGCGCAGACGGACGCCAAACGGTATCGCCGCAAGCTGTTCACATCCTGCATGGGATCGCTCGGCTACAAGCAGGTTCAGTGACGCTGCCGGATCAGGGCGCGGGATACAGGATGTCTATGCTCTCGGCCGATGGCGTAACCGTCGCCGGAATCCGGGCGAACACATCGCCGTCAACCTGGATGACATGCCCGACCGGCGCGGTGAAGGTAACGGTCTGCGCCCGCTTTACCAGAACGTCGTCCAGCATCGACAGCCTCCCCAGCACAAGGGCGACACCGTAGCGCAGCAGCGCCAGCCGCCCGCGCCTTTGCGGCGCGACAACCCACAGGCCAGGTTCGGAGAGATCGGCATCGGGAGCGATCACGAACGGTCCGCCGTATCTGCTGGCGCGCGTAACCACGATCAGATCGGCCTCGACAGAAACGCCGTCAACATCCGCGACAATCGGTTCGCGCTGACGCCTGAAGATTTCCTTCATCGCCGCAATCACGAATCCAAGCTGGCCCAGGGTTCGCTTCAGCGGGCCATGCGCCGTTTTGACAACGCGGGCATCGATACCCGCACTGGCCATCAGCAGAAACCGGCGCCCGTTGATAAGGCCGGGATAGACCGGTTTCACGATACCGGCTTCGATTGTTTCCAGCGCTCGTTTGGTATTCGGTCCGATGCCGATTTCCCAGGCCAGAACGTTTGCGGTTCCGAGCGGCAGGAAGGCAAGCGGGGGATGATCCGGCCGGATGCCATTCGCAACTTCGCAAATCGTGCCGTCGCCGCCTGCGGCGACCACCGCATCGGCGCCGTCCCGTTCCAGTTCGCCGACCAGCAGTTCGGCATGCCCGGCGCGCTCGGTCGATCGCAACTGTATACGGTGGCCGCGGTCGCGCAGTATTTTCAGCAAACGCGCGAGCCGATTGCGCTTCAGCCAGCCGGCGACCGGATTATGAATCAGGTACAGGTTTTTCTGCACGATCGGACGTAGCCCGCTCTTAAGCCCGCGCAACGACGTTAAGGCCCGGGCGGAAGCGCGGCGTGAACCGCTTCCATTTCGGGTTGAGACCCCAGCGGAACCGGATGTCCGAAAACCCGGCCTTCTGCAGAAACGGCAGGATGTTGTGTCTGTCGAAATAGACTTTGTGATCCGGCGCGCCGAGATCCATGAACGGCTTGCCGAATTCAAGATACTGCGAGGCGGCGGGCGTCGTCAGAAACAGCACGCCATCCGGCTTCAGCAACCGCCGCAGCGACCGCGCGAATTCGGCCGGGTCCAGGGTGTGTTCAATCACCTCGGCGCAGTACACGATATCGAATTGCCGTTCTTCGGCGTAGGTTTCCAGCGGCCGATTCACGAAAGTCAGGTGCGGGAACCGGTTGCAGGCATAGTCGTATAACGGTTCGGCGATTTCGATCCCGACCGGGTCGAACCCGGTCCGGTGGCAGGCTTCGCAGAAGATACCGACATTGCTGCCGACATCGACAATGCTACGCCCGTCGGTGAGCGAAGCGAGATACTTCGCGCGTTTGATCGAACGACGCATCTTTTTGTCCCACTTTTTTTCGTAGGATGCGATGTAGCTTTCCGCAAAATCTTCCTGATACTCAACCTCGTCGGAAATCGCCCGCACCAGGTCGACCCGTAACACGCCGCTTTCGGGAAACCGGTACCAGTCGAATCCGTTCTGCCGGGCGATCAGGGTTTTATGGTCGCTTTGGGTAAGCGGACAGGTAAGCATGGTCTGTCCTGTCCTTTTGACATCTGAAGACTGCGGGGAAACTACCAAAGTGCGGGACGCCTTTAAAGCCGAAATCAAGAGCCGAATTACTTCAAAGCCACGGGAAGGTGATTCGCGAGCTTTACTTTCACGAGCCGTAAAAAGCTGATTTTTTATTTTAAAACCCTAAAAAACAGCAAGTTTAATGACAGTATCATTACCAGTTTTGCTTTTTTATTACATCTGCCAATTCTTTGTAATTCGCGCCGATACTTTCTTATTTCTTTAACATTCCGCCCGTATCTACGGATTCGATATCCGCTGTCCGAAACGAACAGGATAGAAATATGCATGGATTACGAGGCGTTACCGAGTATCGAACGATATGGATTTCCGATACGCATCTCGGGACCAGGGGATGCAAGGCGGAATTCCTGCTCGATTTTCTGAAACACACCAAATCCGACCGGCTGTATCTGGTCGGCGATATCATCGACGGCTGGCGTCTGAAGCGGGCCTGGTACTGGAACGAAACGCAAAACGAAATCATTCAGGAAATTCTTCGCAAGGCGCGTCGCGGTACGGAAATCATCTATGTTCCCGGCAATCATGATGAAGCCCTGCGCGACTATGTCGATATCGAGATCGGCGGCGTTCTGGTGCGTGACGAAGTGATCCACGAAACCGCTGACGGACGCCGGTTTCTGGTTATCCACGGCGATCAGTTCGACGGGGTCGTTAAATATGCCAAATGGCTCGCGCTGCTGGGTGACTGGGCCTACAACTTTCTGATCTGGGCCAATCATCATTTCAACACTGTCCGGCGCAAGCTGGGCATGCCCTACTGGTCGCTGTCGGCTTTTCTGAAACACAAGGTGAAGAACGCGGTCGAATTTATCAGCAAGTTCGAGGAAGCGGTGGCGGACGAAGCCCGCGACCGCAAGGTGCAGGGGGTTATCTGCGGCCATATCCACCACCCCGAAATGCGGGATATCGACGGGATTCTGTACTGCAACGACGGCGACTGGGTCGAAAGCTGCACCGCGCTGGCGGAAGACAGTTCAGGCGCGCTGAAAATACTGCACTGGGCCGATGTCGGGCTGGTGCCGGTTGCGACATCCGGTGTCGGCAGGCCGGCTGGCGACCGGGAGCGCGCGATACCCGCATGAAGATTCTTATTGTCTCGGATGCCTGGCTGCCGCAGATCAACGGCGTCGTGCGCACCCTGCAGAGAACCACAGCCGAACTGCGGCATCGCGGCCACGAGGTGGATGTCATCGGTCCGGACCGGTTTCGCACGATCCCCTGTCCGACCTATCCGGAAATCCGGCTGGCGATCAATGCGCTCTGGAAGCTGCCCGCAATGATCGAGGCGGCCGACCCCGATGCGATCCACATCGCCACGGAAGGGCCGCTGGGACTTATCGGCCGCCGCTATTGCGTCAAACGGTCACTGCCATTCACCACGTCGTATCACACCCAGTTTCCCGAATACGTTCACGCACGATGCCGGCTGCCGGTAAGCGTCTCCTACCGGTTCATGCGGCGGTTTCATGGCGCGGCGGCGGTGGTGATGGTGGCGACGCCGTCGATGCAGAAGAGTCTGGAAACCAGAGGGTTCACCGGCATCGCACGGTGGTCGCGTGGTGTCGATACCGACATTTTCAGACCGGCGGACAATCCGCAGGATCGTGATTTTCTGGCGCTGCCGCGTCCGATCCATCTGTATGTTGGACGGGTTGCCGTGGAAAAGAACATTCGCCAGTTCCTCAGCCTCGATCTGCCTGGTTCGAAGCTGGTTGTCGGCGCCGGGCCGCAACTGGCGTCGCTGAAGGCGGAATTTCCGGATGCGGTGTTCGTTGGCGCGAAAACCGGCGACGAGCTGGTGCGGCACTACCAGGCAGCCGATGTATTCGTTTTTCCCAGCCGCACCGATACATTCGGCCTCGTGCTGCTGGAAGCGATGGCTTGCGGCGTGCCTGTAGCGGCCTATCCCGTGCCCGGTCCGATCGATGTCGTCGACGACGAATCCGTCGGCGTTCTGAGCGAAGACCTCGCCGAGGCCGTCCGAAAGGCGGTGACGCTGTCAGGACAGGCCTGCCGCAGTTTTGCGCTCTCCTATTCCTGGGAACGGGCCGTCGACCAGTTTCTGAGCAATCTCGCTCCTGTCCGCAGCCACACGGCCTGAAAATCAAACTGGTTTCACGTCGTTTGCGGCGATGACGCGCCGTGACGCGCGCGATTCGGCGTGATAAGAGGGGGAAGCAGACAAGATAGCAGGGTAAACCATGCGCAGATTATCGTCGCGGGCGTTCCGCTTGCCTGATTGCCGGTGGACGATTGCCTTTCGTCAGGTGCCAGAAGGCGCATTGTTCGTACTATGAGGTTTCGCAAACGGATCCTGCACAGCGAGGTTTTGCGCAATCTGTTTTGCAGCCTGCTGTCGTACTATCTCCGCTTCGTGTATTTCACCACGCGCTGGCAGCATAACAGGTACGAGCATCTGGATCCGCTGTTTCAAAGCGGCAAGCCGTTTATCATCGCCCTTTGGCACAACCGTATCATGATGATGCCGCTGGTCTGGCCCTATGACAAACCGGTCACCATTCTGACATCGGGTCACCGTGACGGGCAGCTCGTCTCGCGGACGATGGGAAAGTTCGGGTTCAACGCAATCCATGGATCATCCGAACAGGGCGGCACGCAGGCCTTGCGCGGCATTATCCGGGAAATACGCTCCGGCAAGATTATCGGTATGACGCCGGATGGCCCTCGTGGTCCCAGAATGCGTCTGAAACCGGGCATCATCACGATGGCGCGGTTGACCGGCGCGCCGATCCTTCCGGTCTGCTACAGTACGCACCGAAACCGCTTTATGAAAACGTGGGACAAGCTGCTGGTGCCGCTACCCTTCGGCCGTGGCAAGGTCGTCTGGGATGAACCGATTTACATCCCGAAAACCGCCACCCGTGACGATGAAGAGGACCTGCGGCTCAAGCTGGAAGAAGCCATGAACCGGCTGGCAATCAGCACAGATACTGCCGTCGGAAGCCTTACAGTCGAACCCGCGCCCGATCCTGTCGAGCAGGGTTCCTGATCAATGTCTGTCGCAATCGCGCTGTATCGGACGGCGACCAACCTTGGCGGACCGGTAATCGATACGCTTCTGCATCGGCGCATTGCCGCTGGCCGCGAGGATCCGGACCGTATCGGGGAACGGCGGGGCATTGCATCGCGAGCCAGGCCGGACGGTGACCTGATCTGGATTCACGCGGCCAGTGTTGGTGAGGCGAATTCGTGCCTGCGGGTAATCGAAAGGCTGCTTCGAGACCCGGTAAAGCGCTCGGTCCTGCTGACCACGGGCACGGTAACATCGGCGAAAATGGTCGAGAGCCGCCTGCCTGACGGCGCGATCCATCAGTATTATCCGGTCGACCGCGGCCTCTGGGTCCGCCGGTTTCTCGACCATTGGCGTCCGGATGCCGCGATCTGGGTGGAATCGGAACTCTGGCCGAACATGATCTGCGAAGCATCGAAGCGGGCTATCCCCCTGGCGCTGATCAATGCCCGCATGTCGGAACGGTCGGAGCGGAACTGGCGGCTGGGCGGTTCCGCCGTTCGCCATTTGCTGTCGCGGTTTTCTGTGTGCCTGGCGCAAACGCCGCAGGAGGCCGATTGCTTCAAACGGCTTGGCGCAGACAATGCGGTCTATGTCGGAAACCTGAAGTATTCCGCCGTTCCGCCACCCGCCGATAAGGAGGACCTGTCGGCCCTGCAAGCTGCGGTGGCAGACAGACCGGTATGGCTGGCGGCCAGCACGCATCCCGGCGATGAAGCGCTGGCGCTCGATGTTCACCGACGTCTTTCGGCGGACTATTCCGGTCTGCTGACAGTGATTGCGCTGCGCCATCCGAACAGGTTTGAGGAGGTCGCCAGCCTTGTGACCGGCGCAGGTCTGTCGTTCAGCAGTCGAAATCGCGATGGTAAGCCATCGCCGGATGCCGGCGTTTTTATCGTCGACACGGTCGGTGAGATGGGTCTGTTCTATCGCCTTTGCCCGATTGTCCTGGTTTGTGGGACTTTCTCCGGGCTTGGAGGTCACAACCCGATTGAACCGGCGATGCTCGATTGCGCCATTTTGCATGGGCCGGACATGCGGAACTTCGCGGCGGTGGCGGAGGATCTGGAGAAAGCGCAGGCTTCCCTTGTTGTTCGAGATTCTGAAGAAACAGCGAAAGCTGTTTCCGCACTGCTGGCCCATCCGGAACAGGGGCGCAGCATGGCGACGGCAGCCCGACAGGTTGCCGCTGCAAATGAAAACGTTATCGAACGGGTGATGAGCCATATCGATAAGATGATCGCGGAACAACGGTAATGCGTGCCGCGATGACAATGCCGCGGTTCTGGCGCAGGAGACCGGGTGGAGTCGGCTTAGTGCTCTGCGCTCTCATGGCGCCCTTGGGATGGCTGTATGCGCTGATTGTGTATTCGAGGTTTGTCTTCGTTAAACCGACGGCGGTGAAACCGGTTGTGCTGTGCGTCGGAAATGCCGTTGTCGGCGGGTCGGGTAAGACACCGGTTTGTCTGGCGCTTGGCAGGAGAGCGGCGGAAAGAGGTATAAAGGTTCACTATCTCACGCGGGGCTACGGTGGCAAGGAAACCGGTCCGGTTACTGTCGACCCGGCGCGGCACGGCGCAGAAGACGTCGGCGACGAAGCCTTGCTGCTGGCCGCCATTGCGCCGACATGGGTTTCTGCAGACAGGCTTTCAGGCGCTCAACAGGCAGCGGCGGCCGGGGCGGAACTGATTGTTATGGATGACGGCCTGCAGAATCCGTCGTTGCAAAAATCCTATTCCATCCTAACTGTAGACGGTTCATTCGGTTTCGGTAACGGGCTGCCGATGCCGGCCGGTCCGATGCGGGAATTCCTGGGAACAGCTTTGGCGCGGGTAAACCGCTGCGTGATAACCGGAACGGCGGAACAAACCGTGGAAGACCAACTGGTGCGGCGCAAACCGGTAAGCCGGGCTGTGCTGGCGCCGTTGGACCTGTTGAAGCCCTACGAACACAAACCGGTTGTTGCTTTTGCAGGTATAGGTCAGCCGGAGAAGTTCTTTATAATGTTGAAAGATGCGGGTTTAGAGGTGACTGAAAGCGTGGGGTTCGCCGATCATCACGCCTATAGCGAATCGGATATCAGCCGGTTGCGCGACCTCGCCTCGAAACATCGCGCCGTTTTGCTGACCACGATGAAGGACTTTGTCCGGCTGCCGATTCCGTTCCGGTCGGAGGTAAACGCTGTTGCCGTAAAACTGGTTTTCCGAAACGACGACGACTGCGATGTGATTCTCGACGAGGCGATGGCGAATGGCTGATCGCACCAGAATGCAGCGAGCCTTTCGGCATGTCATCATCCATCCGCTCCAGGGCGCGGCCATTCTGCTTGCCTTCGCGTTCTGCCGGCTGGCGCCGATAACATGGGGATCGGCTTTCGGCAGTTTCATGTTCAGACTGATCGGGCCGCGTCTGCGCGGCCAGCGCGTGGCCGAGCGAAACCTGAAAATGGCGTTTCCCGATCTGACAGAACAGCAGATCGACGCTATGATCAAAAGGGTCTGGGATAATCTCGGGCGCGGCGCCGGCGAATGGGCCAGTGTTGACCTCATCGATACGACAGGGCCCAACTCCCGCGTGACGATCGAGGGCGAAGATATAATTACCCAGCTAAAGGAAAGTGGAAAGCCGTTTATTGCCTTCGGCGGCCATTTCGCAAACTGGGAAATCGGCAGTCTGATTTTCGCGCAGCGCGGCCTGCCCCTGGTGACGATCTACCGGCCGGCGTCGATTCCCGCGGTCGAGTTCCTCTTCAAGCGAATCAGAAGCCGTTTCATGGCGGAGCTGATCCCCAAGAACAGAGGCCAGATGCGCCACATTATCGAGGCGGTCCGCGCCGGCCATCCGCTGGGCATCATGGCGGACCAGAAACTGAACGAGGGCATCGCCGTTCCCTTCTTCGGCCGCGATGCCATGACGCCGCCGGCGCCGGCGGAACTTGCTTTGCGATACAATTGCCCGCTCGTGCCGGTGCTGGCTGAGCGTTTGCCGGGGGTTCGGTTCCGTTTCAGAATTTTGCCGCCGCTTGAACTGCCGACCGAAGGAACGCACGAAGAAAAGGTTTTCGAGACGCTTGTCCGTATGAACGCCGTGCTGGAAAGCTGGATCACAGAACACCCGGACCAGTGGTTCTGGGTGCATCGGCGCTGGCCGGACTGACGGATCAGTTTCCCGGAAACGGCGACGCGATAAGCTGCGGGTCGATGCGTTTTTCAAACCAGTTGATCCGCCAGTCGAGATGCGGGCCGGTCGCCCGGCCGCTCTGGCCGATGGCTCCGATAACATCGCCCTGCTGCACGAACTGGCCCGGTTTCACGTCGATCCGGCTCATATGCAGAAACGCCGATTGCACACCATGCCCGTGATCGATCATCAGGGTCGCGCCGGAAAAGTACATATCGGGATGCGCCAGGGTAACCGTGCCGGCGGCTGGCGCGATCACAGGCGTGCCGACAGGGGCGGCGATATCGACGCCGTAATGCGGCTGTCGCGGTTCGCCGTTCAGAACCCGCTGGCTGCCATAGACGCCGCTGATCCGCCCCGTCGCCGGCCAGATGAAGTTACCGGCGAAATACGTTGCATCGCTGTCGATGGCGCGGGCGTTCCTTACCTGGCGCGCATCCTCCTGAATTCGCGCAATAACGTCGTCCGGCGGCGTCACCTTCGACTGCGGCAGGCCATCAATGCGCTGGATGTCGTAATCGCGCTGGCGCACCGAAAACCGGTGGGTTGCCGTACCGCCATCGGGAAAGGTTGCGGTCACCGCCATGTCGGGCGGGTCGTCGCGGTGAAACCCGATAACGAAGATCCCGTCCGGCGTCACCTTCACCCTGTGGCCGGCATAGTCGATTTTCGTGCCGGGCTCGGCCTGGCCGATTACAAGCCCGCCCTGCACCGCCTCGCCGCGAAACTGTAGTTCGCCGGCAAGGCATGGTCCCGACACGGCAAGAAGCAGGGCAACGGCGGTAAGGATCACCTTCATAGCAGCGAGCCCTGCTTGTCGTCGGAGTTTTTTGCCGCGGGCTTTTTCCGGGCGGTTGTCTTTGCCGGTTTCGATGCGGCCTCTGAACTGGCGATGGCGGAAACCGAGCTGTCCTGCATTTCGATGGTCAACGCCTGTCCGTTGGCGATGCCGGCTGCCTTTGCAATCGGCTGATTGTTGGCGTCTCGCACAACGGCGAAGCCGCGCGCCAGCACGTTCTTGTAGGAAACGCTTTCCAGCCGCCGGCCGAGTTGTTCCAGCGCCCGCGCATCCTGCCGGTGCTTCCGGTCGATTCCCTTTACCAGTCGGTCCTGATAGCCGCCCCTGTCGAACCGGTCCCGGGTTCGGGCGACAAGCCGGCGGCCGGCCCCGGCGAATCGATCAAGCAGGTCGTGCAGCCGATCGGATTTTTGCGCCATTGTCTGTTTCGGGCTGTGCAGCCGCGCGCCCAGATTGGCCACTCTTTCCGCCCGCAGCGCAAAACCGCTTCGGCCGGCAAGCTGAAACCGTTCCGAATAATCGTCCAGCCGCTGCGATGCCTGGCCCAGCAGGCTGGCCGGATCCGGCAGGCCGCGCGAAAGGCCGGCAAGCTGCATCCCGGTATTGTTCAGCAGCCGGGTGATCGCGCCCAGCCGGCGGCGTTCGATATCCAGTATCGCCGCCATCAGATCCGCCCGCACCGGCACCGCGATTTCCGCGGCGGCGGTTGGGGTCGGCGCGCGGCGGTCGGAAGCGAAATCGATCAGTGTCGTGTCGGTTTCGTGGCCGACGGCGGAGATAAGCGGTATGCCGCTGTTGGCGGCGGCGCGAACGACGATTTCCTCATTGAACGCCCACAGGTCTTCCAGGCTGCCGCCGCCTCGCGCGACGATCAGCACGTCCGGCCTTGGCACGTCGCCGCCGAGTTCCAGCGCGTTGAAGCCCTTGATCGCCCCGGCGATCTGCGCCGCAGCGGCCTCGCCCTGCACCAGCACCGGCCAGACCAGAACATGGCGCGGAAACCGGTCGTTCAGCCGGTGCAGGATATCGCGAATCACCGCGCCGGTCGGCGAGGTAACAACGCCGATAACCTCCGGCAGGTAAGGCAACGCGCGCTTGCGATCCTCGGCGAACAGGCCTTCCGCCGCCAGCATCCGCTTGCGTTCTTCCAGAAGTTTCAGCAGCGCGCCTTCGCCGGCCATTTCCATCGATTCGATGACAATCTGGTATTTCGACCGTCCGGGATAGGTTGTCAGCTTGCCGGTCACGATGACGTCCAGCCCGTCTTCCGGCTTGACCGCCAGCCGCCCGGCGACGCCGCGCCAGCAGACACCGTCCAGCACCGCATCGGCATCTTTCAGGGTCAGATAGCAATGGCCGGAGGCAGCGCGCTTGAAACCCGAAATTTCACCGCGAACCCGCACATAGGAGAACCGGTCCTCGACCGTGTTCTTCAGGGCGTTGGAAATTTCCGACACGGTCATCGGCGGCGCGTTGCCGCCCAGGTCGGGTTGATGTCCGGGTTCAATTGCCATGGAGATTTGTCCCAGATTCCGGATGCATCGACAAGAAGCGTCGGGATTCGTACCGCCGCTGCGGCTTGGGCTGGCATGACCGGACGCGGCTGGTTATTCTGCCGCTCCTCACTTCTTAGCGAAACGGCAGGTCACACCCTTATGAACATACTCGTCGTTGGATCAGGCGGACGCGAACACGCCTTGTGCTGGGCCATTGCGGCATCGCCGGTCTGCCGGAAACTGTATTGCGCGCCGGGCAATGCCGGCATCGCGGAAGATGCTGAATGCGTGCCGGTCAAGGCGGAGGACATCGACGGCATCGTGGCCTTCGCATCGGAAAACGAAATCGACTTTGTTGTCGTCGGGCCGGAAGCACCGCTGGCCGAGGGACTGGTCGACCGTCTGACCGAGGCCGGCATCAAGGCGTTCGGCCCCAGCGCGGCGGCGGCGCGGCTGGAATCGTCGAAAGGCTTCATGAAGGATATCTGCGCCAAATACGGCGTGCCGACCGCCGCCTATAAACGGTTCACCGATGCAGACGCCGCGAAAGCCTATATCCGCGACCAGGGCACGCCGATTGTCATCAAGGCCGACGGGTTGGCCGCCGGCAAGGGTGTGACGGTCGCAATGACGGTCGACGAGGCCTGCGCCGCCGTCGACGCCGCGATGGTGGAAGGCGCGTTCGGCGGGGCCGGCGACGAGCTGGTGGTCGAGGAATTCATGGACGGCGAGGAACTGTCGTTTTTCGCCCTGTGTGACGGCAAGACGGCTTTGCCGATGGGCTCGGCGCAGGATCACAAACAGGTGGGCGACGGCGACAAAGGGCCGAATACCGGCGGCATGGGGGCGTATTCCCCTGCGCCGGTCGCGACGCCTGACCTTGAAACCGACATCATGGACCGCATTGTCAGGCCGACGCTGGCCGGGATGGAAGCTGAAGGTGCACCGTACAAAGGCGTGCTGTTCGTCGGTCTGATGATCACGAAAGACGGTCCGAAAGTGGTGGAATTCAATGTCCGGTTCGGCGACCCGGAATGCCAGGTCATCCTGTACCGCATGATGTCGGACATTCTACCCGCCCTGCTTGCGACCGCAGACGGCGTGCTGTCCAGCTTCGACCTGCGCTGGTACGAAGAAGCCGCGCTGACCGTGGTGATGGCGTCGAAGGGGTATCCGGGTTCCTATACGAAAGGCACGCCGATCACGCTGGCGGGCCAGGATGCGGATGACGACAGTTTCGTCTTTCATGCCGGCACCGCCCGGGATGAGGCGGGCGGCCTGATCGCGACCGGCGGGCGGGTGCTGAACGTCACCGCGCGTGGCGTTACCGTCACGGAAGCTCAACGCCGCGCCTATGCGGCGGTCGACCGGATCGACTGGCCGAACGGATTCTGCCGCCGCGATATCGGTTGGCGTGCGGTCAAACGGGAAAGCGCGGTGTAATGTCGCTGTCGCCGGACGATGCGGACTTTCTGTTTATCATTGTCGGTATTCTGTTGCTGGGCAGCTTTTTCGCGATCCGCATGTTCCGCCGCTCCGACTATGAAACCAGAACCTTTCAACGCCGGCTGCCGCGCCATCCGTCAGCCGACAACATGCAATCGCCCGATGACGACGAAGAAGATGATGAGGATACGGGCCGGCCAACGGAACCGATTCTGCGCCGGGTCCGCGCCCAGATCGTCCTCGCCATGATCGGTCTGGCCGCGCTTGTCTATATTGCTTTCGCCAATATCGGCGAGGACGCGGCCGGTATTCCCTTGCCCCATTCATGGTTCAACTAATATGTATCAGACACATTAATTCAGGAGCCTCCATGTCCGATCCAGAATACGATATTCCCGACCTGCTGGACGATGTTCTGGCCCGCGCCAAACGCGCCGGGGCCGATACGGCCGATGCCGTGGCGGCGAACAGCGTTTCCGTCAGTCACGCCCAGCGGATGGGCAAGATGGAAAACCTGGAACGGTCGGAAAGCCGCGATCTCGGTCTGCGGGTTTTCGTCGGACATCGCCAGGCGATTGTGTCCAGCAACGACTGGACGCCTGAAGCGCTCGATGCGCTTGCCGAACGCGCGGTCGCAATGGCGAAAACCGTGCCGGCGGATGAATTTTCAGGCATCGCCGACCCGTCGGAAATCCTGCAGGGCGCGCCGCCCGATGTCGACGGCTGCGATTCGGTCGAACCCGACCCGGAAACGCTTGTGGAACGCGCCCGCAAGGCGGAAGGCGCGGCGATGGCTGTCGATGGCGTCACCAACTCCGAAGGGGCCGAAGCCGATTACAGCCGATGGGAAATTTATCTCGGCGCCAGTAACGGGTTTTCCGGCTGTTACAGGGGGTCGCGCCACACGGTCGCCGTGTCGGTTCTGGCCGGCGAGGGCGTCGGGATGGAAAGCGACTACGATTACGCCTCGACCGTCTATGCGGAAGATCTGGAAGACCCGGAAAAACTGGGCCGCACGGCGGCGGAACGCGCGGTCGCGAAACTGAAACCGCGAAAAGGGGCAACGAAGGCAATGCCCATCGTGTTCGATCCGCGCGTCTCCAACGGCATGCTGCGGCATCTGGCCGGGGCGATCAACGGCGCGGCCATCGCCAAGGGCACCAGTTTCCTGAAGGACAGGATGGGCGAACAGGTTCTGTCGAAAGGCATCCGGGTGGTCGACGACCCGCATCGCCGACGCGGCCTCGGCTCGAAGCCGTTCGATGCGGAAGGCATCGCCAACGGGCCGATGGCGCTGGTAGAAGACGGGATTCTGCAATCCTGGGTGCTGGATCTGCGGACCGCCCGCAAGCTGGGCCTGAAGACGACCGGCCATGCCTCGCGCGGCACCAGCGGCCCGCCATCGCCGTCGACAACCAACCTGACGATGGAAGCCGGCAGCGTTTCGCCGAAGGATCTGATGGCCGACATCAAGGAAGGGTTCTACGTTACCTCGATGATGGGAATGGGCGTCAACGGCATCACCGGCGACTACAGCCGGGGCGCATCGGGCTTCTGGATCGAGAACGGCGAAATCGCCTATCCGGTCAGCGAAATGACCATTGCGGGTAACCTGAAGGACATGTTCCTGAACCTCACGCCCGCCGATGACCTGGCCTTCAAGTATTCGACCAACGCGCCGACCATCCGCATCGACGGCATGACCGCGGCGGGGATGTAACGCGGGACGATTGAGGACGGGATCATGGCGGAAACCAAACCGAAGCAGCACGGCCCGGGCGTCGGTGAAAGCCTGGATGATGTGGTGAACGATCTGATCGCAAAGGCGATCCGCGATGTCGACTGGACCCTGTTCAACGAGAACTACAACCGGCAGGCGGAAGAAGTGGTGCGCTGCCTCAACCGCGCCGGCTATGCCATTGTGCCGCGCACCCCGACCCGTGACATGGTCGATGCCGGGCGCGAGGCGATTGAAATCGGCCAGACCCGCCCGATGAAGGTCGCGACATCAATCTACCAGTCTATGGTCGAAGCCGGAAGTATTCTTCCTTAAGGATTCAGGCTTTTGGCGTACGCAGGTAAATCACCCAGTAGCTGAGGGCGACGAAGACGCCGCCGCCGATGATGTTGCCTGTTGTCACGTACAGGATGTTTTCAGCAAACCCGGCAATATCCCAAACCCCGCCATGCAGCATCGCGACGGGAATAAGATACAGGTTGGCGATGGAGTGTTCGAAGCCGATGGCGACGAAGGCGCTGACCGGGAAGACAATCGCCAGTATCTTGCCGCTGACGGTATGGGCAGCGAAGCACAGCCACACCGCAAGACACACCAGCGCGTTGCACAGAACACCGCGAAAGAAGGCCTGCATCGGGTCCAGCGCCAGCTTGCCGGCGGCGATGGCAAGCGCCGTTTCGCCGGCCGCGCCGCCGCCGATGGTCAGCGCACCCGACCAGTGCATCGCCAGCGCCGCGCCGATGGCGCCGACGGCATTGCCGAAAAACACCACGACCCAGTTCCGCATCAACGCGGCGAGCGTGACCTTGCCGGCGGCCCAGGCCATGACGATCAGGCTGTTGCCGGTGAACAGTTCCGCCCCGCCGACAACAACCAGGATCAGCCCGACGGAAAAAGCCAGTGCGCCGAGCATTCGCGTCGGCCCGAATCCCAGTTCAGACCCGGTAACCGTGACGGTGTAGTACATCGCGCCGAAGGCGATAAACACGCCGGCCAGCACCGACAGGGCGACCAGCGGCAGCAGCGCCTGCCCGGCTTTCGCCACCCCGGCCGTTTCGACCCGCGCGGCGATTTCCTTCGGCGCATAGGCGTCGATATTGACGGGGTTCGGGGCTGACATGGGTGTTTTCCTATCCGGCCTGTGCGGCCTCGGTGTCTTCCGGCACCAAAGCCAGCGCCTGTTCGACAATTGTCCGGTCCGCCCCGGGCCGGTAGGCGTTCTCGCTCAGATATCGCCGCCATGCCCGCGCGCCCGGCTTTCCGGCGAACAGGTTCACCATATGCCGGGTGATGTGGTTCAGCGAACCGCCCCGCGCGAGATGCGCGTCGATATAGGGCAGGAACTTGCGCACCACACCATGACCTGAATCAGGGTTGCCGTCTCCGAACACGATTTTCTCCATTGCCGCCAGAACGAACGGCGTGGCATAGGCCGCCCGGCCGATCATGACGCCATCGACTTTCTCCAGATGTGCCGCCACGTCAGCCGATGTCTGGATGCCGCCATTGATGACGATTTCAAGATCCGGAAAATCCGCTTTCAGCCGGTAGACGGTTTCGTAGTGCAGCGGCGGAATTTCCCGGTTTTCCTTCGGGTTGAGGCCGGAGAGAATCGCTTTTCTGGCATGCACGGCGAAGCCGGTGCAGCCGGTCGCGGCGACGATTTCGACAAATTGCGCCAGATGGTCGTAGCTGTCGCGGTCGTCGATGCCGATTCGGTGCTTGATGGTGACGGGGATGGAAACCGCCTCGCGCATTGCCGAAATGCAATCGGCCACCAGCGGCGGATCGGCCATCAGGCAGGCGCCGAACAGGCCGGACTGCACCCTGTCTGACGGGCAGCCGACATTCAGGTTGACCTCGCAATAGCCCCATTGTTCGACAATCCGCGCTGCCTTTGCCAGATCGTCCGGGTTGGACCCGCCAAGCTGGCAGGCGACCGGGTGTTCCGCCGCGTCGAAGCCCAGCAGCCGGTCACGGTCGCCATGCAGCACGGCCCCGGTCGTCACCATTTCGGTATACAGCAGGGTGCGCGGCGCGATCAGCCGCAGCAGCGAACGGCAATGCCGGTCCGTCCAGTCCATCATCGGGGCGACGGAAAGGCGGCGGTCGACAGGGTTTGGCGCGGTCTCGGTCATGGCGGGCGGAAGGTAATTCCGGGTTTGCTTCAAGGCAAGGTTATCGCACACTACCGGCCAATAACGAAAGAACCGCCGCCATGCCGTTTTTCGATCTTGAGACACCGGCCCTGATTCTCGATGCCGACCGTCTGGAGGCCAATGCGATACGCATGCGCGATCACTGCGCTTCGCTGGGCGTGACGTTGCGGCCGCATGTCAAAACCCCGAAATCCGTCGATGTGGCGAAAGTGGCGACCGGCGGGCGGATGTCCACCATCACGGTGTCTACCGTGGCGGAGGCGGAATACTTCGCCGCTGCCGGGTTCGACGACATTCTCTACGCCGTCGGCATTGCGCCGAACAAGTTCGCGCGGCTGGGGCGCATCAAGGCGGAAACCGGCAAGACGGTTATTCTGACGCTGGATTCGCTTGAGATGGCGAACGCTGTTGCGGCGAGCGGCCTCGACAACCCGGTCGTGATCGAGGTCGATTGCGGCGAGCATCGCGGCGGTCTCGTGCCGGGCGATCCGGTAGTGGCCGACATCGCGGCCGCGCTGGGGAAACAGGTGATCGGCGTCATGACCCATGGCGGGCAGTCCTATACCAGCGACGATGCGGCGGAAATCAAACGCATTGCCCGGGCGGAAGTCGACGCGGCGGTGACGGTTGCGGATCAGTTGCGCGCCGCGGGCATCGGCGTTTCCGTCGTTTCCGTCGGCTCGACCCCGACCGTGCAGCATGCCGATAGCCTGGAAGGGGTCACGGAGGTGCGCGCCGGCATCTATCTGCTGTATGATCTGTCGCAGTACAGCCGCAACATCTGCCGGCTGGAGGATATCGCCGTCAGCGTGCTGGCCTCGGTCATCGGGCATAACCGCGCGGCCGGCGTGATGACGCTGGATTCCGGCGGCCTCGCTTTGTCGAAAGACCTCGGCGCGAACGCCTATCTGCCGGAAGCGAAATACGGCCTGGTTTGCGATGTCGATACGTTGCAGCCGTTGGGGCTGTGCGTGAACATCGTGCA
Source organism: Alphaproteobacteria bacterium (assembly GCA_040222995.1). Lineage (GTDB taxonomy): Bacteria > Pseudomonadota > Alphaproteobacteria > UBA8366 > Aestuariispiraceae > JAVKBW01. The sequence continues at coordinate 367,261 of JAVKBW010000046.1, forward strand.
TCAGGAACACGGCACGGTGCGGGTTGAAGACCCCGCCCTGTTCGACCGCCTGCCGATCGGCAGCCTCGTCCGCGTGCTGCCCAACCACGCCTGCATGACGGTCGCCGGCGGCTACGGCAAATACCATCTGACCGATGGTCGCGTCTGGGACCGCATCGACGGGTGGTGAGGGAATGGCTGGGCAACCAATAGCGGGAACAGACTGGACCGACCGAGAAATCGATCTGATCGTTGCCGACTATTTTGCCATGCTGCGAGAACAGTTTGCTGGAGAACCATTTGTAAAGGCTCACCACAACGCTGCTCTACGGGAACAGACGGGGCGTTCTAGACAGTCAATTGACTATAAGTACAGGAACATTAGCGCAGTTCTTGAAGAGCTTTGTGAGCCATGGCTTTCCGGGTATTTGCCGGCCAGGAATTTTCAACGCGCCTTAGTAAACGGTGTGGAACGAATTCTAGATAAGACGAGGCCGTTTGATCTGGATCGAAAACCACAGTTGGAGTTGGCTGATGGCCCGATTATTTTCCTCGAGAAACCCCCGATATTCACACCGCAGCCAAATAAATTGCCAGAGCATGTTACAAGACTGGTGCGCAAGTTTGATCCCGCTGCCCGCGATGCCCGGAACCGGTCACTAGGGGAACGCGGCGAGGAACTGACATTGCGATCAGAGCATGCGCGGTTGCGTGCCGAGGGCCGGGACGACCTGGCACGAAAGGTTCGTTGGGTATCGAAGGAGGACGGCGACGGCGCAGGCTACGACATTCTGTCCTTTGATACGTCCGGGGCGGAACGGTTTCTGGAAGTAAAAACAACGAATGGTCACAGCAAAACGCCCTTCTATATCAGCGCGAATGAGAAGAGTTTCGCTGACGAAGCGAGCGATCGGTTTCGTCTGTTTCGGTTGTATGATTTCGCAAACGAACCGAAGGCATTCAAAATTCAGCCTCCTATGGAAGCGCATTTGAATTTGGAAACGGCGACCTACAAGGCCCGGTTTTGATACGGATCAAACGCAGGGCGTTCGGCTTGTGCCGCGCCGCACAATACCCATATAGGTTATGTGGATGCCTTAGAGGGTCCATTTTGTTGAAACTGTAACTCTTGACCGGCCTGCCGATAGCGGGGGCCCAGTTGGAGGGGTTTGAGAATGAACTTTGAAAAATACACCGAACGGGCGCGCGGTTTCGTGCAGTCCGCCCAAACGGCGGCGATGACATCCGATCATCAGCGGCTGACCCAGGACCATTTGCTGAAAGTGCTGCTGGATGACCCTGAAGGGATGGCGGCCAACCTTATCGTTTCCGCCGGCGGGGACGCCAAAGCGGTGCACCGCGAAGCCGATCTGGCCCTGAAGAAAATTCCGAAGGTCGAAGGGTCCGGCGCCGGGCAATTGCATCTCGATCCCGCTCTGGCGAAGGTGTTCGACCAGGCCGAGAAACTGGCCGAGAAAAACGGCGACAGTTTCGTCACGGCTGAAATCATGCTGCTGGCGCTGGCCATGGCCGAGGGCACGAATGCCGCCAAGGCGTTCAAGGCCGGCAATGTGTCGCCGCAGGCGCTGAACGCGGCCATTACCGACATGAGAAAGGGCCGCACGGCGGACAGCGCTTCGGCTGAATCCTCCTACGATGCGCTCAAGAAATACGCCCGCGACCTGACCCAGGCAGCGCGCGACGGCAAGCTTGACCCGGTGATTGGCCGGGACGAGGAAATCCGCCGCACCATTCAGGTCCTGTCGCGGCGCACCAAGAACAACCCGGTGCTGATCGGTGAACCCGGCGTTGGTAAAACGGCGATTGTCGAAGGGCTGGCCCTGCGCATCCTGAACGGCGACGTGCCGGAAAATCTGAAAAACAAGAAGCTGATGTCGCTCGATCTCGGCGCGCTGGTCGCCGGTTCGAAATTCCGTGGTGAGTTCGAGGAACGCCTGAAAGCGGTGCTGGAGGAAATCGGCGCGGCGGCGGGCGAAATCGTGCTGTTCATCGACGAGCTTCACACCCTTGTCGGCGCTGGTGCGGCGGAAGGGTCGATGGATGCCTCCAACATGCTGAAGCCGGCGCTCGCGCGTGGCGAACTGCATTGCGTTGGCGCGACCACGCTGAACGAATACCGCAAGCATATCGAAAAGGACGCGGCACTGGCGCGGCGGTTCCAGCCGGTCGTAGTGCCGGAACCCAGCGTGGCCGACACCATTTCCATCCTTCGGGGATTGAAGGAAAAGTACGAGATGCACCATGGCGTGCGGATCACCGATGCGGCCTTGGTTTCGGCGGCGACATTGTCGAACCGCTACATCACCGACCGGTTCCTGCCGGACAAGGCCATCGACCTGATGGACGAAGCCGCCAGCCGGTTGCGCATGGAAGTGGATTCCAAGCCGGAGGAAATAGACGAACTCGACCGCCGGATCATCCAGCTTAAAATCGAACGCGAGGCCCTGAAGAAGGAATCCGACCGCGGATCGAAAGAGCGGCTGGTGCAGCTTGAAAGCGAGCTGGAAGACCTGGAATCGAAGTCGCTGGATCTCACCACGCGGTGGGAAGCGGAAAAGTCGAAACTCAACACCGCCCAGGAAACCAAGGAAAAACTGGACGCCGCACGCTACGAACTGGAACAGGCGCAACGCGAAGGCCGGTTCGAACGGGCGGGCGAGCTTGCCTATGGCATCATTCCCGATCTTGAGAAATCACTGGTGGCGGCGGAAGGCATTTCCGAAGAGCATATGCTGAACGAGGAGGTGCGCGACCAGGATGTCGCAGCCGTCGTCTCCCGCTGGACTGGTATTCCGGTAGACAAGATGCTGGAAGGCGAACGCGACAAGCTGATGCAGATGGAAGACGCCATCGGCAAGCGGGTGATTGGCCAGGACGAGGCGGTGGACGCCATCGCCAACGCGGTGCGCCGGTCGCGCGCCGGGCTGCAGGACCCGAACCGGCCAATCGGCTCGTTCCTGTTCCTTGGCCCGACCGGTGTCGGCAAGACCGAGCTGACCAAGGCGCTGGCGGAATTCCTGTTCGATGACGATCAGGCGATGGTGCGGATCGACATGTCCGAATACATGGAAAAGCATGCCGTCTCACGGTTGATCGGCGCGCCTCCCGGCTATGTCGGGTATGACGAAGGCGGGGCGCTGACCGAAGCCGTCCGCCGCCGGCCATATCAGGTCGTGCTGTTCGACGAGGTCGAAAAGGCGCATCCCGATGTCTTCAATGTGCTGCTGCAAGTGCTGGATGACGGCCGTTTGACCGACGGTCAGGGCCGCACGGTCGACTTCAAGAATGTACTGATCATCATGACATCGAACCTCGGTTCGGAATTTATCGCAAAGCAGCCGGACGGCGCGGATATCGAAGACGTACGCCCGCTTGTAATGGATGTGGTGCGGTCGGCCTTCCGGCCGGAATTCCTCAACCGGCTGGATGAAATCCTGCTGTTCCGCCGGCTCAGCCGCGACAACATGACGGGCATCGTCGACATCCAGTTGCGGCATCTGAAGGCGCTGCTGGAAGACCGCAAGATCGCGCTCGAGGTCGACAAGGCGGCGCTCGTCTGGCTTGCCGAAAAGGGCTATGACCCGGTTTACGGCGCCCGGCCTCTGAAACGGGTGATCCAACGGTCGCTGCAAAACCCGATGGCGGGAATGATCCTCTCCGGCGCGTTGGGCGAGGGCGATACGGCCAAGGTCTCCGTCTCCGGCGACAGCCTCGCGATCAACGGCGAGGAAGTCTCGGACGCGAAGGACTGGAGTACCGCCGCCCCGGCCAACGATGCTGGTGATGACACCGGCGACGATGACGGAGAAGCCAGGATAGTTCACTGACTTCGCAACGCGTAAACGAAAAGTCCCGGCCTTAGCGCCGGGACTTTGGTTTGGAGTGCTTTCTTCAGGTCATGCAGTCACCCGACGCTGCGCGCGAACATGAGGCGGTCGACAGGGGCGAAACCGAGTTTTTCATAGAAGGTTTGCAGGCCCTGGCTCTGGCCGTCCGGCGTGACGAACAGGATCAGTTCGCGGACGCACTGCGCCTCCGCCCAGTCCAGGGCCGCCGCCACTATTTGCCGGGCAAGCCCCTTGCCGCGTTCTGACGGGATGACATAGAGGTCTTCCAGTTCCGCCGCCTTGCCGAATTCCAGCCCGACAGTCTGGGTCGACGTCATGAAACCGATCGGGTCGCCGGTTTCGGACAGCACGATCCACAGCATCGCCGACGGGTGCGCCAGCATGGCGTCAAGATTGCTGGCGATATTCGCTTCGGCGGTATGAATGCCTTCTTCTGCCATGAAAGCCAGAATCATCGGCATCAATCGTACGGTATCCTGTGGCGTCGCGGAGTGGATTGTCGTCATCGTCCGTGTCCGTCTCGGTAAGGGGTTCGCGTTCCATACAGAGCAACCGCGTGGGCTACAAGCAGGCATCGTATGCGTGGCCCATCGACGCGCCGGCGCTGGCGCTTTCGCTTTCCGGTCAATCCCCCTAAACAGAAGACATGGAACCGTGGTTCATCTTTCTGATTCTGGGCGGCGCGTTATGCGCCGGGTTCGTGACCGGGCTGACCGGCTTCGGCACGGCGCTGGTGCTGTCGGCATCGTGGCTGCATTTCATGGATCCGGTAACCGTCGCGCCGCTCGCCGCCGTGTGCTCCGCCGCTGCGCAACTGGCCTGCGTCTATAGCATGTGGCGCAGCTTCAAGTGGCGGATGCTGATGCCCTATCTGGCCGGTGCGATCATCGGCGTACCGATCGGCGTGTGGCTGCTGGATGTGATTGATCCGGGTATCGTAAAAATTGGCGTCGGCGTGTTTCTCATTCTCTATACCAGCTACAGCCTGTTCGTGAAGAACCCGCCCACTGTCAATGTCGACAGCAAGCTGGCCGACAGTGTTGCGGGTGGCGGCGGCGGCGTGCTGGCCGGGCTCGGCGGCTTTTCCGGCCCGATACCGCTGATATGGACTCAAGTGCGCGGCCTGCCGAAACTGATCGCACGGGGCATTTATCAGCCATACAATCTGATCGTTCTGGCCTGTTCGGCGGCGATGCATGCGGCGGCCGGCAATGTTACGCCGCAGGTCGGAACGATGTTTCTGATCGCCCTGCCGGCGTCGACGGTCGGCGCAATGATCGGCCTGCGCGCGTTTCACCGGATCAGCGAAAAACGGTTCAAGCAGTTGGTGCTGACACTGTTGTTCTGTTCCGGGGTTCTGCTGCTGGTGCGTCAGGCATTCTGACGGGGGCCGCAGCGGCGAACGGCTTCCCGATGCCCTACAGATATTCATCCTGGATTTTGTAGCCGAAATAGGCGGCGCGCAGATAGGCAAGCCGCAGCCAGGGCAGCGGAAACCGGCGCGGCGGCGTGCGGATCATGGCGGGCACGGCGTTCTCGACATCCGTATTCCCGGCGATCAGGCCGGCCAGCGTCGCGCCCGACCAGCTCGCCATGGCGACCCCGTTGCCGTGATAGGCGAAGGCGGTCCAGGCGTTTTCCATCGTGTCGATACGCCCGACATAGGGCACCAGATCGGCGGCGAGACAAACGAATCCCGACCAGTTGTATTCGATCGGAACATCCTTCCAGGCCGGGTACATGCGGTTGAAATCGGCGATCAGGTGTCCCCGTGTCGCCAGACGTCCTTCCGGCGAGGCGTCGATGCCGCCACGGCCGCCGAACATGAATCGGTTGTCCGGCAGCAACCGAAAATAATGCAGAAGCCGGCGGCTGTCGTATGACATCAGATCGCAGGACCAGCCCTGCGCCGCCTTTTCGTCTTCGGTCAGCGGCCGGGTGACGACAATGCTTGTCATGACCGGCAGGGCGCGTCCGGCCATCCAGTCCGGCAGGTTTTCCGAGGAATACCCGTTCGTGGCGAGAACCGCATGTTTGGCGTTTACCGTGCCTTTCGGCGTTTTCAGAACATGGCGGCCGTTCGCTTGAGTCCATGAGGTGACCGGGCTGTCGCCATGCAGGGTGGCGCCGGCGGAAGCAGCGGCGTCGGCAAGGGCGCGGGCATAGCGCATCGGGTGCAGGGCGAAACCGCGTTTTGTCACCATTCCGGCGTGGAATTCCGGTCCGGAGGCGCCGAGTTCGGCCAGTCCGGCCTTGTCGTAGAAGGTACAGTCCTCGCCGAATTCCTCCATCTTGTGGCGTCGGTCAGCCTCCAGATCGGCGATGAACTTCGGACGGTGGGCGAGTTCGAGCTCGCCGTTACTGTGGGTCATGGCGTCGGTGCCAGTCTCTTCGAGAAAGCCGCGCACCTGATCGATCGCCTGCCACTGCGTGCGGACGAATTCCTGCGCTGCGTCACGCCCGTAACGGCGAACCATCGTGCTGTAGGGAAGCTTGGACGACCCGACACAGCAAAAGCCGCCGTTACGGCCCGATGCGCCCCAGCCGGGGGCGGCGGCGTCCAGCACCCGCACATCCATGCCGTAATCGCGCTCCAGCCGGTAGGCCGTCCACAGACCGGTGAACCCGCCGCCGATTACCGCGACATCGCAGGAAACCTCGCCCGTCAATTCCGCCGCCGAATGCCTGATCGCCGGTGCGGAAGCAGCCCAGTAGCTTTCGACCGGGTTGGCCGGGTCGAAGGCGGAGGCGTGATACAATCGCTTCAATTTCATAAACTTACCTACCATTAACTTAATTAAAACAGCAAGTTAAATAATGTAACTTGAATAAGCGCTTATTTAGTGTAACATGGCTATCGTCTAACAATACAACCGTCTTTTCAATGGAGTTTTCCTAATGTCTGCCGCCAATGAAGCAATCCGCCACAACCGCGAACTCAACGCGATTGAAAATGCTGCGCGGGATCATCTGATTCAGCCCTGGGAAGGAATCTCCACCCTGGGCGAAGATGTCCGCACGGTGATCACGGGCGGCGATGGTATCTATCTGATCGACGGCGAGGGTAACCGGCTGATGGATGGCCCCGGCGGCATGTGGTGTGTGCAGATCGGCTACGGCCGGCAGGAAATGGCGGATGCGGTTGCCAAGCAGTCAATGTCGCTGCCCTACAATTCTCCCTGGAGCTCGACCAACAGCCCGGCCGCCAAACTGGCGAAACGGATTGCCGGACTGACGCCGGGCGACCTTAACCATGTCTTCTTCACCAACAGCGGGTCGACGGCAATGGATTCGGCGGTGCGTTTCGTGCACTTCTACAACAACGCCAAGGGCCGCAAGTCGAAGAAAATGGTGATTGCGCGGGACAAAGGCTATCACGGCAGCACCTATCTCGCGGCGTCTATTTCCGGCAAGGAACGCGACAAGAACTACTTCGATTTCGCGACCGACCGGGTCGTTCATATTTCCTGCCCGAATCCCTATCGCCGTCCGGACGGTATGAGCGTCGAGGATTTCTGCGATGCAAAGGTAAAGGAACTGGAAGACAAGATTCTGGAACTCGGGCCGGAAAATGTCGGCGCGTTCGTTGCCGAACCGATCATGGCGTCCGGCGGGCTGATCATTCCGCCGAAAGGCTACCATGCCAAGACGCTGGAAGTCTGCCGCAAGCATGACGTTCTGTACATTTCGGACGAAGTCGTCACCGCCTTCGGCCGGCTTGGCGAATGGTTCGCCTCGGAGACGATTTTCGGAATCGTGCCGGACATGATCACCTTCGCGAAAGGCGTTACCTCCGGCTATCAGCCGCTGGGCGGCGTTGCGATCTCCGACCGCCTGCTGCAGGAGCTGAACGACCTCGACAAAGAGGATGTCACCTATTCGAACGGTTATACCTATTCCGGCCACCCGGTCTGCTGCGCCGCGGCGATGACGAACCTCGACATCATCGAGCGCGAAGGCATCCTGGAGCATGTTCGTGAAGTCGGCCCGTATTTCCAGAAGCGCCTGAAGGAACTGGAAGACCTGCCGATTGTCGGCGAGGTGCGCGGGCTCGGTCTGATGGGATGTGTCGAATGCGTTGCTGACCGGCATTCGAAGAATGCGCTGGAGCTTGACAAGGAAGTCGGTTCGCGGATCGACAAGCATACGTTCAAACGCGGTCTGATCGTCCGGCCGATCATCAATATGTGCGTGATGTCGCCGGTTCTGACGATCACCAAGGCCGAGATCGACACGATGGTCGATATCCTGCGCGCCGGTATCGAGGACACGATGGACGAGCTGGAAGCCGAAGGCATCTGGAGCCGCGACAAGGCGGCGTAAGCCCTGTCTGGTCGAACCCGGCTAAAAAAACCCGACCCGATGAACGAGAATCGGCCCGTCCCGGCAGGGACGGGCCGAATTCGTTTCCGGTCGACGGATGCGTCAGACGATTATTCGTTCCCGCGTTCGGCCGCCTGGATCGCCTTCTCGTAACTCTTCTGCTGCCGCAGCATCAGGATGCCGGCGATCGCCACGCCGATTGCGACCGTGATGATGATGATTGTCGCCAGCGCGTTGATGTCAGGCCGCAGCCCCAGCCGAATCCGCGAGAAGATCAGGATCGGCAGCGTATTCGCCCCCGGCCCGGTCACGAAACTGGCGATAACCAGATCGTCCAGCGACAGGGTGAAGGCCAGAAGCCAGCCGGCGATCATGCCCGGCGCGAGCCGGGGCAGGGTGATATCCCACAAAACCTTGAACGGTTTCGCGCCCAGATCCTGTGCCGCTTCTTCCAGCGTCTCGCCCATGCCGACCAGCCGCGATTGGATGATCACGGCGACATAGGCCAGCGAGAAGGTGATATGCGCGATGGTGATGGTGGTGAAGCCGCGCTGATCGGGCCAGCCGGTCAGATCCTTCAGCGTAATGAACAGCAGCAGCAGCGACAGACCGGTAATCACTTCCGGCATGACCAAAGGCGCCGACAGCATGCCGCCGAACAGGGTGCGTCCCTTGAAGCGGCCGAACCGCACCATCGCCAGACCGGCGAGGGTGCCCAGCAGAGTCGCGAAGGTAGCGTTCACCACGCCGACCTGCAGGCTGAGAACAACCGCCTGCCAGACTTCCTCGCTGCGGAACAGTTCGGCATACCATTTGAAAGAAAACCCGCCCCATACAGGCACGATCTTGGAGGCGTTGAACGAATAGATGACCAGTAGGATCATCGGGATATACAGAAACGCCATCCCGAGAACGAGCATCCAGGTCAGAAACGGAGACCGCTTGCTGTTCATCGCTAAACCCCTTCTGCCCGGGCCTGGTAGTACTGGTAGATCATCATCGGTACGACCAGCAGGATCAGCAGGCAAATCGCGACGGCGGACGCCACGGGCCAGTCGATGTTGGCGTTGAACTCGTTATACAGCAGACGCCCGATCATCAGCACGTTGCCGCCGCCCAGCAGATCGGGGATGACGTATTCCCCCGTCGCCGGGATAAACACCAGCAGAGAGCCGGCGATAATGCCTGGCGTCGTCAACGGCAGGGTCACGGTAAAGAAGGTGTTCATTGGTCGGGAACCGAGATCCGCCGCCGCTTCATTAAGCGTGTTGTCCAGCTTCTCCATATTCGCATATAGCGGCAGCACCATGAACGGAAGGTAAGTGTAGACGATGCCGACATAGACCGCGAAGGTCGTGTACAGCATGCGGATCGGTTCATCGATAATGCCGACCCACATCAGGAAACTGTTGATCGTTCCCTGATCGGACAGCAGACCCATCCAGGCGTAGACCCGCAGCAGGAACGAGGTCCAGAACGGCAGAATGATCGCCAGTAGCAGAAGGTTTTTCGTCGTCGGGCTGGACCGGACGATGCCGTAGGCGATCGGATAGCCGATCAGCAGGCACAGAATGGTCGATGTCGACGCGATCATGATCGAATTCAGGTAGGTGCTTACATACAGATCGTCTTCGAGAATGTAGGAAAAGTTATCGAAGACCACGCGAACCGACATAATGGTGTCGCTGGTCCACTGGATCATCGGCGTGAAAGGCGGGCTGGCTATCGTGGTTTCCGCAACGCTGATCTTGGCGACGATAAAAAACGGCGCCAGAAAGAAGATCAGCAACCACGCATAGGGAATGAAGACGACTATCGATTTCCAGGTCGACTGTACCCAGCGCGAAAGACGCACGCTCGCCGGTGCATTGCTTGCGGAATAGGAGGCCGCAACGTCGCTCATCGAGTCAACACGACCGCGCTGGCCGCTTCCCACGTAAGATAGACCTTTTCATCCCAGGTAATGCGATGGCTTCGTTCTTTCGGGCGGGTATGGTTGTGTGCCGTAACATCGACGATTCCACCGTCATCAAGACGCACCTTGTATATGGAAACATCGCCCAGATAGCCGATATCGTCGACCATGCCCTGCATCTGGTTCGGTCCCGGCTTTTCCGGCGGCTGTTTGTTAAGCTGAATCTTTTCCGGCCGCAGCGCGACCCAGACGGTTGCGCCTTTTTTGACCGCCATCCCGTGATCGATGAAGAAAGAACCGACTTCGGTCGAGACCGTCAGATGATCGGCCGATTCTTCCTCGACCCGCCCTTCGAAGATATTCGCCGATCCGATAAAGGCGGCGACGGACCGGGATTCGGGAAACTCGTAAATCTCCGTCGGCGTGCCGACCTGTGCGAACTGTCCGGCATCCATTACCGCAATCCGTGTCGACAGGGTCATGGCTTCTTCCTGGTCGTGTGTCACGACAACGAAGGTAATGCCGACTTTCTCCTGAATGTTCATCAACTCGAACTGTGTCTGTTCGCGCAGTTTCTTGTCCAGCGCGCCCAGAGGTTCGTCCAGCAACAGCACCTTCGGTTCCTTGACCAGGGCGCGCGCCAGCGCGACCCGCTGCGACTGGCCTCCCGAAAGCTGATGCGGTTTGCGCTTCTTGAAATCCTGCAGCTCGACCAGCTTGAGAATTGCATCGACCCTGTCGTCGATTTCGCTTTTCGGTACCTTGCTTTGCTTCAGGCCGTAAGCGACGTTCTTTTCGACTGTCATATGCGGAAACAGCGCATAGGACTGAAACATCATGTTCGTCGGCCGTTCATAGGGCGGCACTCCAGACATATCCACGCCATCGATGCTGATCGACCCGGATGTCGGCATCTCGAAGCCCGATAGCATCCGTAACAGCGTACTCTTGCCGCAGCCCGATCCGCCCAGAAGGCAGAAAAGCTCGCCCTGGAATATATCCAGATCGACATTGTTGACCGCGACAAAATCGCCAAATTTCTTGGTGACGCCGCGTACCTTGATGAAGGGTTCAGCACCCGGATCCATCCATGGCGCTTCATCGAACTCGTTTTTCTGAGCCATCGGCTCCCCCGACAATGCTGTTAAAGGAAAACCGGCGACGTTTCCCCGGAAACGCCGCCGATTAATTCCTTGCTAGCCGATCAACTGCCGGCCTTGAAGTTTGTCCAGGTTCGCGTACGAACCCGCATGGCCTTCGAAGGCAGGGGGTTAAGTGTGTACATCTTCGACACGGCTTCCGGCGACGGATACGAAGCGGGATTGCTGGTCACAGCTTCGTCAATCATCGGAACGGCGTCCTTGTTCGCCGATGCATACCATGTGTAGTTACTGTCGGCTGCCGCGACTTCCGGCCGCATCATGTAGTTCAGGAACTTGTGGGCGGCTTCGATGTTCTGAGCGTCGGACGGAATGATCCATCCGTCGATCCAGAGTTGCGCCGTTCCCTGTCCGGGGGGCTGGAAGAAATCAAGCACAACGCCGGTATTGGCTTCTTCCGCACCCGACATCGCCAGCAGGCCGTCCGGGCCCCAGGTGACGGCAACGCAAAATTCCTTCTGCGGCATACGCTGATAGGCGTAGTTGTCGAATGTTTTGACATACGGACGAATGGCGAGAAGCAGTTCTTCCGCCTTCTTGTAATCGTCGGCATTGGTCGAATCCGGCTGCAGACCGAGATGGGCAAGAGCCATCGGCACGATATCGCCCGGGGAGTCGAGGAGCGACACGCCGCATTTCGCCAGCTCTTTCATGCTGTTCGGATCGAAGATCATATCCATCGAACCGATCGGCGCATCCGGATAGGTTTCCAGCACCAGTTCCTTGTTATAGGTCACGCCATGCGTGCCCCACATGAAAGGAACGATGTGTTCGTTACCCGGATCCCACTTCGAGGAGATCTGCTCCATCAGTTCCGGCATCATGTGCTTGAAGTTCGGCAATTTCGATTTGTCGAGCTTCCTGACAATGCCGGCCGGAATCAGACGGGCGACGCTGCTGCTTGAATGCGAGACGACATCGTAACCGGAATTGCCTGCCAGCAATTTGGCGTCAATCGCTTCGACCGAGTCGTAGTTATCGTAGATGACCTTAATGCCGAATTCATTTTCAAAATTCGAAATTGTATCTTCTGCAATATACTCGGCCCAGTTCGTCACTCGCAGGACGTTATCCTGTGCGTTGGCCGCACTAACGCCAACTATGCTGGCGACAGCGCCAACAAGTATTGTCTTAAGTAGAGATGCTTTGTTTGGCATTCATACTCTCCTGTTTTCAGTTTTCATTTCTCTAGCGTCTACGGCGCTATTGTTTTTGCAGGCTACTGCAATGCTGTTGCAACGCCAAGCCTGCATTTTCCGTTCCGGCATGACCTAGGTCATACGCCGCCTGACCGGAAACGGGTATTGAAAATCGATCGTCTGTCAGCTCGCTTTCCTCTTTGGTCCCGCCAGCGCCTTGTCTGCTTGCACCGCGATCATCTCCGAGAACACGGGAAACAGGCGGGCCAGTTGCCCGAAGGCGACCCGCATGGCGTCCTTCCGTCCAAACTCCTTGTAGTTGATCAGCAGGCTTTGCATCAGTCCATCGCACAGACCGTCGATCATCAGCGCGACGTCCGGCGCGTCTTCAGGATCCTGGCCTGATTGTTCGAGCAGACGGAAACACTCTCGCTCCATGGCATCGCACCGCTCCTGATCGCCGGCGCCGCATATTTCCAGATAGGTCGGCTGCGATTTCGCTTCGCCCCAGAAGGCGAACCACACGCCGATCCGTTTCCGGCTACAAACGCTTTTATGGAAGTACGCCTCGACCAGCGTGCATACCCGCTCGACGGGATGACTGCCGACATTCTGCAGCGCCTGTTTCCAGTTGTTATCGTATTCGTCGTTCAGGCAGCGGAGGGCTTCGGTCAGCAGCGCATCTTTCGATTTAAAATGGAAGACCAGGCTTGCCTGCGAGAGTCCGGCTTTCTTTGCAACGGTTGCCAGTGTTGTGTCGGCCAGACCATTTTCCGCGATGGAATCCAGCGCGGCATCCAGTATCTGGTGCCGCCGCGCATCCCGCGTTTTCTCTCTGTTTAAAGCCGATTTTAACGCCAATCGCCCGTTCCTGTGTTTCTGAATTTTACAAACAATAACAATAAAAAATATATATTGCAATGTATTATGAGAAATAACTGAATAAGCGCTTATTCAATTTTCTGGACAAACCGGACGTGATGTGGCATAGTCCCCGCAGATTGGAGGGCACAAGCCTTCCTTTCCGAAATAAAAGCATTGAAAATCAAGGAAGACGATTATGGAACATGCAAAGGCACTGGATGTATTCGCCGAAGATCCCAATGTCGGCGGTCTGGCGGCCTGGACCTATGACAATGACGAGATCATGGAGCTGGAAAAGGAAATGGTTTTCCGGCGCAACTGGGTGATCGCCGGGCATGTCAGCGAAATACCGAATGCGGGCGATTTTCTGACTTTCGACGTCGCCGACGAACGCGCCCTCATTATCCGCGGCAAGGACGGCGAAGTCCGCGCATTTCACAATCTCTGCCGGCACCGCGGCTCGCGCGTGGTCGACAGCGACTATGGCACCTGCAAGCACGCTATCGTGTGCCCGTTTCACGGCTGGTCCTACGATCTGACCGGCGGTCTGCGCGGCGTTCCGATGCCGCATACCTTCCCGGGGCTCGACAAGCGTGAAATGGGTCTGAAGCCGGTCGATATGGAAATCTGGCACGGATTCATTTACGTCCGCTTCAAGTCGGACGGTGACGGTATGTCGGTGGCCGAAATCATGGCCGATGTTGAAGACGAGGCCGCGATGTACCGGATGGAAGAGATGGTGCCGTTGTCGGACCGCTATCGCACCGAGTACGACATCAACTGGAAAGCGACGGTCGATGTGGACAATGAAGGGTATCATGTACCCATCGCGCATCCGTCGCTCGACGACCTGTATGGCGAAACCTACCGCGATGAGTCGTTGGATTGCGGCGTAACCCGCTCCTACGGTACATTTGGCGGGAAACAGCACAAACTCTGGTCGGTGAGAAACTACACCGAAATCCTGCCGGAGGTTGAGCATCTGCCGGAATCGCATCGGAAGGCCTGGCTGTATCTCGGCTGTTTTCCGACCAACAATTTCACGATCTATCCGGACAGCGTGTCGTTTTATCAGTTCCTGCCGGTGTCGACCCGTCGCGTGGCGCTGGTCGGCCGAACCTTCGGTCTGCCGGACGACCGTCGGGAAATGAAGCTGGCCCGGTATCTGGCGAACCGGATCGACAAGTTCACGGTCGAGGAAGACATCCAGCTCACGAAGTGGTCGTGGGAAGGTATGCGCTCAAGCGCCTATGACGATTTTTTCCTGTCCTCCACGGAAGCCGGCGTCCGGGCGTTCCACGATCAGATGCGGCAGGCTCTGCCGGTGATGACGCTGAACGAAGCGCCGGAACCGGGAACGGTAGCCGCCGTTAATGCGGAGATGGCCGAGAGCGCATGACGGCCGGTCGGTATGCGGCGCTGTTCGATCCGGTCCGGATCGGGCCGGTTACGGCGCCGAACCGGTTCTATCAGGTGCCGCATTGCTCCGGCATGGGCTGGCAGCGTCCGAAAACCCTGGCCGCCATGCGCGGTATCAAGGCGGAAGGCGGCTGGGGCGTCGTCTGCACGGAGTACTGTTCGATTCATCCGACATCGGATGATGGATATTATCCGTATCAGCGGCTCTGGAGTGACGGCGATGTCAGGGCGAATGCCCTGATGACCGATGCCGTGCACGAACATGGGTCGCTGGCCGGGGTGGAATTGTGGATTGGCGGCGCGCGGCCGTCCAACCTCGTATCGCGGCTGCCTGCCGCCGGTGTTTCGAACCGGCCGTCGACCCAGGATACGCCCTTTCCGATGCAGACAAGGCGGCTGGACCGGTCGGACATTGCCGAACTTCGGCGATGGCATCGTGACGCCGCGTTACGCGCGGTCGAGGCCGGGTTCGATATCGTCTACGTCTATGCCAATCACGGTTACATGCTGCACGAGTTTCTGTCGTCGCGGCAAAACCACAGGACCGATGAATATGGCGGTTCGCTGGAGAACCGGGCGCGGCTGGTGAGGGAGCTGCTGGAAGAAACGAAAGAGGCGGTCGGTCACAAATGCGCCGTCGCCTGCCGGTTTTCCTTTGCCGCGCCGCAGGGCGGGGTGGTCTGGGATGCGCCGGAGGCGGAAGACACGTTCGTGCTTCTCGCAGATATGCCGGATTTGTGGGACATCACCATCGACGACTATTCGATTGAGATGGGCGTGTCGCGTTTCGTCAAGGAAGGCGTGCACGAAGACAGTGCCCGGCTGGCAAAATCGATGACGTCAAAGCCGGTGGTGACGGTCGGCCGGTTCACCTCGCCGGATACGATGCTGCGGATGGTCAAGTCCGGTGCGCAGGATTTTATCGGCGCCGCGCGGCCCTCCATCGCCGATCCTTTTTTGCCGGCCAAGATCCGCGACGGTCGGGTCGACGAAATCCGCGAATGCATCGGCTGCAATATATGCTACGCCCACAATTCGAACGGCGCGCCTATTCGCTGCACCCAGAACCCGACGATGGGTGAGGAAATGCGGCGCGGCTGGCACCCGGAAGTTATGCCGCCGGCGCATGCGGCGGAAAAGGTGCTGGTCGTCGGCGCCGGTCCGGCCGGGCTGGAAGCCGCCCGGGCGCTCGGCCAGCGTGGCTATGAGGTGACGCTCGCCGATGCAGGCTTCGAACCGGGCGGACGGGTGACGCGGGAATCCCGGTTGCCAGGCCTTTCAGAATGGGCGCGCGTGCGCGACTGGCGGATTGGCCGGTTGCAGCAGATGGGCAATGTGTCGATGTATCAGGAAAGCAGGCTGACCGCCGCCGATGTCGTGGGCTTCGGCGCCGACCATGTACTGATTGCGACCGGTGCGGCATGGCGCAGGGATGGTGTCGGCCCGCACCATGATTCGCCGATCCCCGGACTCAATGGAGATCAGATATTCAGCCCTGACGACATCATGGACGGAAAACGGCCGGAACAGGGGTCGGTGCTGGTCTACGAGGACGAACATTATTACATGGCCAGTGTGATCGCGGAGCGACTTTTGGACGAGGGTTTCGACGTGACGGTCGCAACCCCGCTGGGCATGGCCGCTTCCTGGGGCCGGTATACGGATGAAAACCACCTCTCCAACAGTCGTCTTGTCGAAAAGGGGGCAAAGATAACGGTCAATGTTACGCTGCTGTCTTTCGATGGGACGGAAGCGCGGTTGGCCCCCGGCTTCGGCGGCCCGGCGATAAGCATTCCCGCGCAAGCCGTCGTTCCGGTGACATGCCGGATACCCAATGACGGGCTGTACTACTCACTGATTGAACACCCGTCGGCGCTGGACGATGCCGGAATCCGGTCGGTTCAGAAAATCGGCGATTGCGATGCACCGGGCATCATCGCCCAGGCTGTCTATGCCGGGCACAAGGCGGCCCGGTATCTGGGCGACAACGGCAATGCTGATCGCGATTGGCCGGAAGCGTCGGAATAACAGCAGCCGGTCAGGTTATCTTCATTTCCCGTCCGTTCGGCGGCACGAAGATGCGGTGCAGATACAAAGGCTCGTCGCGCGCCGTAAATCCTCTGGCGTCGTAGACGGCCACCGGGCCGGTATCGCCAATATTCATCAGGCCCGCCTTTTCCGGACCGGCCGCAACGAACTTCGCCCGCCATTCCAGCCTGGATGTCGGAACATAGAACATCGTATGCAACAGATTCCTGACCGACGTGTCCGCAAACACCGAAAGCGGCATGTCGAGAACCGATTTGAACTTCGGCCAGGCGAGATAGAATTCGCTATAGACGTTGAACTCGTCGTTGATCGAAAGCACGCGGTCAATGCAGATATGCTTCGGCCACTTTGAAAACAGCAGCGGCCAGGGGCCGGGGCCGTCATGCAGATTCAGGCTGACCGATCTGGTTTCAATCGGAACCAGCGTTTTGCCGTCGTCATCCAGAAACACGAAGAACTTGAAATCCTGATCGATCGAGACGGAGTCTGAAACGAAGGTGCCCTGCCGTTTGATTCTGACGATGTAGTTTTCATCGCGAAGCCGGCGGAAAACAGTCTGTATCGTTCCCAGGCTGATCGGCAGGGAGGCGGCCAGTTGCAGATCGGTCGGCAGGCGGTCGCCCGCCGACCAGAATCCGCGTTCGATCATCTTAAGGCAGCTCTGATACAGATGATCCTTCTTGGAGCCGCGTTGATGCTGACGCTCCAGATAAAAGGACTTCAGCGTATCGTCGTGCACCGTGTCATCCGGATGCTGGGTTTCGGTCATGATGTTCCAGGATTTCTGTTGCCTCTGAACAGTATCATCCTTCTCATCATTAATAAAGATATCTTTAAAATAAATTGTCTGAGAAATGATTGAATACCCTATACAAAAAATAATAAGTCATTGTAAAAATAGAAATTTAAAGAATTGAAACAAAAAATATAAAAAGATAATATATAAATTGAGGAGATCAGGTTTGAGCGCGACCCCATCGAACACGATTGTCATTCTGTCCGACGAACACAACCGTGACATCCTTGGATGTTACGGTGACCCGATCGTCCGGACGCCCAATCTCGACCGTCTGGCGTCGGAAGGCGTGCTGTTCCGCAACGCCTATACCAATTCGCCGGTTTGTGTGCCGGCCCGTGCGAGTTTCGCGACGGGTCTGTATCCGCATCAGATGCGTGCCTGGGATAGCGTTACGCCGCATGATGGCACGATAAAGGGGTGGGGCGCGCGTCTGATAGATGCGGGGCACGAGGTGGTTTCCATCGGCAAGCTGCATTTCCGCAGCAGCGAGGACCCGAACGGGTTTTCGAAAGAAATCATCCCGATGCATGTGGTCAACGGGGTCGGCTGGCTCAGCAGTCTGTTGCGCGATCCGCCGGTGCGGCTGTCGGCCACCGACGACATGGCGGGATCGATCGGCGCGGGCGAAACCAAATACACGAAATACGACCGCGACGTGACGGCGCGGGCCAGCGACTGGCTGCGTAACGCCGCCGCGAAGCCGACCGAAAGGCCGTGGGTTCTGTATCTCGGGCTGGTTGCGCCGCATTTTCCGCTGGTCGCACCGGAGCCGTTCTACCATCTCTACGACGATGCCGATATTCCGCCGCCGCGCCAGTATGCCGAAGACGAACGGCCCCGCCACCCGGTGATCGAGGCGATGCGCTATTCCTCCAACTATGACGACTACTTCACGCCGGAAAAGGTGAAGATCGCCCGGCAAGGCTATTACGGCCTGTGTTCGTTTCTCGACGACAATATCGGCAAGGTGCTCGCCGCGCTGGATGAAACCGGCCTCGGCGAGACCACGCGGGTGATTTATTCCACCGATCATGGCGATAACATGGGCAATCGCGGGCTGTGGGGAAAATCGGTGATGTACGAGGATTCGGTCGCGGTGCCGATGATCGTCAGAGGCCCGGGTCTGCCCGCCGGCGAAACGGTGGATACGCCGGTATCGCTGGTCGATCTGCATCCGACCATTCTGGATTTTGCGGGTAACCCGCTGCCGGACAACAGCGGCACTCCCGGCAAATCGCTTGCGACGATTATCGATACGCCCGATCCAGACCGTGCTGTCTTCAGCGAATATCACGACTGGTCGTCGGTCACCGGCATGTTCATGTTGCGCCGGGGCGACTGGAAACTGGTTCGATACGCGGGCTACGCGCCGCAATTGTTCAACCTGAAAGACGATCCTGAAGAGCGGGTCGATCTGGCGGACGATCCGGCCTGCGCAACCGTGATGGCGGAACTGGATACGGCATTGAATGAAATCGCCGATCCCGACGAATTGAACCGTCAAGCCTTTGCAGACCAGGCAAAGAAAATCGAACGGTATGGCGGTCGTGAGGCGATTTTGAACATGCCGGAACAGGGCTTCACCCCGACTCCCTGATGCGGTTAGATGCATGAAACGATGCGGGGATACGCAACACCGGTACGACCGGGAAAACAGGAAAAGCAGGAGCACAGAATGAGCGGACAATTGAAAGCGCGGCTGGACGGCGGCTACACACCGGTCCTGAACGACTGGGGCGTCGACAGCGAATACGGCAAGCTGCACGATGTGCTGATCGGCCCGGCCGGCAATTACCAGTGGCGCGAGACGAGTTCGCTCAGCCGCGCGACCATTCGCAAGGGCTACAAATTCGACAAGGCGACCTTTCTGAAACAATACGACGAAATTGTTTCGGCCTATGAAAGCGCCGGCGTGAAGGTCCATACCCTGCCGGAACAGGAAGGCCTGCCCTACCAGTTGTTCGCACGGGATTCGAGCTTTATGACGCCGTGGGGCGCGGTTATTACCGCAATGGCGCATTGGTGGCGGCGCGGTGAGAATTACCAGTGTATCCGCTTCTATTCAGACAACAATATCCCGATCTACGACATGGTCACGTCCGGCTGTTTTGAAGGCGGTGACTTCAACATCATTGAACCCGGCGCGGTGCTGATCGGCTGCGGCGGCGAACGCAGTCAGGAACATACGGCGCGCGAAATCGCAGGCTGGATGGAAAAGGAAGGCTGGGAAGTCAAGATCACCCAGTTCGATGAATTCTACGTCCATATCGATCTGATGGTCGTCATGCTGGCCGACAAGCTGGCGGCGGTCTGCCTCGATACCACCGAACCCGACGTCGTGGACTGGCTGAAAGGCAAGGGCATCGAAATCGTGCCGGTCAGCTTCAAGGAAACCATGGAGCTCGGCTGTAACGCCATGGCTCTGGGTGACGACAAGGCCATCGTGCCGAAACACGCCAAGGGCCTGATCGAAAAATTGAGGGCCCACGGCTTTACGGTCTATGACCCGGACATCGACATGGTGTGGCGCGGCGGCGGCGGCCTGCACTGCATGGCCCAGCCCCTGAAACGCGACCCGGTTGGCATGCACTAACAGAAGAAAATTGACCGGATCACCGTCCTGCCTCGCAGGGCGGTTTTCCGTCAGAACTGCGAATAGTCGATGGGCTGGTGCCGGTCGAGCGTCCGGTCGACCTTCGGCATCGGGTATTTAAGGCCTGTTGCACAGTTGAACAGCACGGCGGATTCCTCCGGCTGTACACGCCCGTCGGTTAAAGCCTGCTTGTAGGCTGCAAAGGTCGCCGCCCCTTCCGGGCACAGCAGCACGCCTTCGGATTTTGCGACCTCTTCCTGCGCCGCCTGGATCGACGGGTCGTCGACGGCGATGGCAAACCCGCCGCTTTCACGCACGGCGCGCAGAATCAGGAAGTCGCCGACTGCAATCGGCACGCGGATACCGGACGCCATCGTGTGGGCGTTCTCCCACAGCGGCGCGTGTTCCTCGCCGGCCTCGTAGGCTATCACGATCGGCGCGCAGCCTGTCGCCTGCACCGCGACCATGCGGGGCTTCTTGCCGGTCAGCCATCCGATGGCTTCCAGTTCCGCGAACGCCTTCCACATGCCGATCAGCCCGGTGCCGCCACCGGTCGGGTAGAAAATCACATCCGGCAGCGTCCAGTCCAGTTGCTCCGCCAGTTCCAGCCCCATCGTTTTCTTGCCCTCGATCCGGTACGGCTCCTTCAGGGTCGAGACATCGAACCAGCCGACTTTCTCTTTGCCGCCGCCGACGATCTTGCCGCAATCGTTGATCAGGCCGTTGACCTTGTAGACGGTTGCGCCTTGCAGTTCGATTTCCGAAACATTCACTTCCGGCGTGTCCTCCGGGCAGAAGATGGTAGTCTTCATGCCGGCATGGGTGGCGTAAGCCGCCATCGCCGCGCCGGCATTTCCATTGGTCGGCATCGCCAGATGATGCAGACCAAGCTCTTTCGCCATCGACACCGCCAGCGCCAGACCGCGCGCCTTGAACGAGCCGGTCGGCAGCCGCCCCTCGTCCTTCACGATGATCGGCCCGGCGTTCATCTTCTGCGCCAGCCGGGTCAGGGGAATCAGCGGGGTGACGACCTCGCCCAGACTGACGATGTTCTCCGCCTTGCGGACCGGCAGAAATTCCCGATAGCGGTAGAACCCGTCTTTTCGTTTTGCCAGATCCTCTTTTGTGACGGCCTTCGACAGGGCTTCCAGATCGTACCGCACCAGCAGGGGCCGCCCGTCCTCCGACAGACCGTGGACCTGATCGGCCGGATATGTCTTTCCGGTCATCGAACATTCCAGGTGGGTGACAAAGGTCGGCTTTTCCGCGGGCATGGTCGAAATCTCCTGCACATTTCATGGCTTCCCAGACCCTAGAGCATTCGCCCCGGGCCTTGCCAGTCTTTCGCGCCATCGCGGACGCGGAATGGTCAGGGGGGTGGTGAGAAATCCGCAGCTTGACGATTCTGTCTTTTCGCCGTCCCCTGTCGGCATGCCTGATACACATGACAAGCCGCTCGTTATTGATTGCCTGCAATACGCCAACTGGTCGGAAAAGATCTTTCGTCAGATGCATGAAGGCGGTGTTGCCGCCGTTCATGTCACGATCTGCTATCACGAAAACTTCCGCGAAACCGTTGCCAATATCGAAACCTGGAACCGGTTTTTCGAACGCTTTCCGGACCTGATTTTCCACGGCCGTTCCGGCGATGACGTGCGCCGGGCGCATGAAGACGGCCGGACGGCGATCTTTTTCGGGTTCCAGAACTGTTCGCCCGTCGAGGACGATATCGGCCTTGTCGAAATCTGCCACATGCTGGGCGCGCGCTTCATGCAGCTCAGCTACAATAATCAGAGCCTGCTGGCGACCGGATGTTACGAAGCGGAAGACCCCGGCGTCACACGCATGGGCAAACAGTTCATTCGCGAGATGAACCGGGTCGGGCTGGTGGTGGATATGAGCCATTCCGCCGAGCGATCTACCCTGGAGGCGATAGAACTGTCCGAAAGGCCGATCGCCATCACCCACGCCAACCCGTCGTTCTGGCATCCTGCCCTGCGCAACAAGTCCGATACCGTTATCAAGGCGCTGGCGGAAAGCGGCGGCATGATGGGCCTGTCGATGTATCCGCATCATCTGAAGGGAAAGTCGGACTGCACGCTGGAAGACTTCTGCGGCATGGTCGCCCGGTTGGCTGATCTGGCCGGTGTCGGGTTGATCGGCCTCGGCAGCGATCTGTGTCAGGACCAGCCGGACAGCGTCGTCGCCTGGATGCGCAACGGAAGATGGAGCCGGGAAACGGATTTCGGCGAAGGCTCCGCCGCCGATGCCGGCTTCCCGTCGCAACCAGTCTGGTTCCGCGATAACCGGGATTTCGGCAACATCGCCGGGGGGCTGAATTCAGTCGGTTTCGACGCTGGCGAAGTCGCGCGGATCATGGGCGGTAACTGGCTGGATTTCTATGACCGGTCCTTCGGGCCGGCCGGGGATTAGGCATGGGCGACGCCGCGCAGCAGGAAACGCCGGTGCCGGCTATCGCACTGCGCCCACCGTCGCAGGTTATGCGGCTGGCCCGGATGGGCAGTTTCTTTCCCACCCGTCTCAGCTTCATGCCGACCCTGCTGCGGGAAATGGCGCGTGACGAGTGGCGGGTGACGCGCCCGGTCTGTGCGCTTGATCGAGAAGGCTATGGCCATGTTGTTTACGCCGTCGATACCGGCAGCCGTATCTACAGCCTCGTCGCGTTTTCCCACCAGCTTGATCCGGCGGACCGCACCGACCGGGTGATCGCCGAAGCCTGGGATGCGACTTTTGTGTTGTTCGACGGAATGCCGGACGACGCCGATATCGACCGTCTGTCGCGAAATGCGCCGAAACAGGAAGCAGGACGATTTCATCCCAGCGAACTGGTATTGTCGCGCGCCAATAGGTCGGTAAGAATCTTCGAACACGTTGTCGACCGGTTGGCATCCGGCCGTCAACCGGACCGGAAACTGCTGATTGAAATCGGCTATCTGATGCGGACCACGGCGGTCTACGGAAACGGAAAATTCGGCATTGCGGACCGGGCGAAAATTGAAGGCAGGCCGGAACTCACAGGGCCGTTCCGGGCGGAAATGCTGACGGTCTACCTGATCCGCTGTTTCACCGTCGATCTGGTTGAACATATCGCTCGGCAACGGGCACCGGACGCAGCGGTTAGACTCGCGACAGATTTAAAACAGCATCTGGGGATAGGAAACGCCACGGGATTGGGAATGGCGCCGTTTCTGGTCAGTCATCCGGCGCTTATCAACAACTGGATGGCGGCGCGGGAGGCCGGATTGGCCGCCATTCGCAGTCTGACGGTTGTCGACCCTGAAAAGCTGGCGGCGTTCCGGCGGGTTTTCGGCCGCGCTTGCCGGCATGCCGGCGAATGGGTGGTCGACGATGCGCGACAGGCCGGGCGGATTGCCGTTCTGCGCAGAGAACTGGCGACTCTGCAGTGTTGGATCGAGACGGAAACCGGCTGGCTGGACGATCCGCATCCCTGGGATGCGCTTTTCCGGCGCGCCGAAGCGGCGTTTTCGCTGGAAGGACAGGAATTTCTGGTCGCCCTGCTGCTGCAGCCCCACGGTGACCTCGTCGATGGCTTGACCGACTGCATGGTCGCGCCGGCGTCGGAACGGCTGGACCCGACGATGGCGGTTGCCGACCTGCAGATCCTGCTGCAGGATCATTACGGCTGGGTTTTCGAAATCGACTTCGGCCGGCCGCAAGAGCAAAGACAGTTCTGGTATGTCTCGGAAGAAAAGGCGGAGCCGCGCTTGGGCGACCGCTATGCCGAAGACGGTGCTGAAAAGGAAATGCCGCTGGCCGTCGCCCGCGATGTGCAGGCGCTGAACAACACTTTAGCGGATGCCGCGCCGGACCAGTCAGTCGCCGCCTTCGTTCTGAAACATCCCGATTACCGCCATATCATTCGCCGGGTGCAGACCGTCGCCCGGCATCCCTATGGCGAAATCCGCGACAATCTGATCGGCGAGGACTGCCTGCCGATCGACCTTTTGCGCTGCAAGCTGTCGTTTTTCGGTGCGTCGAAATTCGATCCGAAATCCGACCGCTGGACCCGCATCACCCTGTTTCAGGGCGCGCCTTTTCCGGAAGACCTGACACTGGAAGCAGCCGAAGACTGGTGTTTTCCCGCATTGGGTGAAGAAGCATGACCCTGCGATCGGTAAACGAAATTGAAGTCACCCTGCGCAAGGCTGCTGTCGGGGCCGGCTGGCCGCTGGGTCTGGCGGAAGAGGCGGGACGTTCGGCCGCATGGCTGGCAGCGACGGGGACAAACGGGGTCGGGATGTGTGTCGACGCGCTGTCGGAACCGTTTACCGGATTCGACGGGTTTCAGGAACGCGACGGAACGGCATTTGTCGGAACGCCGGTCAATGCGTTGTGGTTCGGCCCGGCGGTTGCGGACAGGCTTTACACCGGAGATTTCATGCCGGTTTCCGCGGCGGCGGTTGTCTCACCGCTGCTGTGTTTACCACCCGTTGCCGAAGCGGCGCGGACCGTCGGAGTCCCCCTGATTGTAGCCGTCGATGGTGAGGGTGTCGCCTGTTTGCCAGAGGGAGTTGTGCTGCGCGCCGGCTGGCCGGACATGGCGGAAACCGCATCCGTTGGAATAAATCTTGTAAAATCAGTTGCCTTGGATGGGGCGTGCAAAAATTTATCATTCAGGTACAAGCAAAGTCTGGAAAACGGTATTCCCGTAGCTGATACTGATTGGGTGGAAGCGGTGGCGCTGGCCGCAAAAACCATGGTTCCGGCAACGGAAGGCTCGCGACAGGCAGGCGCGGGCGCCGGGGCGATAGACAACGAATAGCAGGGGCAGCCGGCCGTGATCAGCGGTCGGAGTGATGGGGAAAATGGCCGGCAAGGTCGATCTGGTAATTGAAAACTCACTGGTCGTTGACGGCACGGGCTGGCCCGGTTTCGGTGCGGATGTTTCGGTCAAGGACGGCAGAATCGCCGAAATCGGCGTGCTGTCCGACTGCAACGCGCGGGAACGGATCAATGGATCGGGTCTGGTTCTGTGCCCCGGTTTCATCGATGTGCACACGCATGACGATGTCGCCGTGTTCAACACGCCGGATATGGCCTTCAAGCTTTCCCAAGGGGTGACGACGGTCATCGCCGGCAATTGCGGAATGAGCGCCGCGCCGTTGCCCACGACAAACCGCATGCCGCCGCCGTTTCCATTATTGGGCGCGCCGGATGTGTATCGTTTTCCGACGGTTGCGGATTACCGCGCCGGTATCGAATCCAGTCCCGCAGCCGTCAATGTCGCGCTGCTGGTTGGCCATTCCTCCTTGCGTCTTAACGCGATGCCGGGCGATCTGGCCGCCGCCGCATCGCCGGATGAGATCGACAGGATGGCCCAGGCGCTGGACAGTGCCTTGCTGCAGGGCGCCATCGGGCTCAGTTCAGGCCTGGACTATCCGCCGGCGGAAAAAGCGACGATGGATGAAATGGTCACGCTGGCGAAGGTGCTGAGCCATCATCCGGATGCGCTTTACACCACGCATATGCGCGATGAAGGCGACAATGTCGTCGACGCGGTAAAGGAAACCCTGGAAACCGGCCGGCAGTCCGGTGCGCGGGTGGTGATATCGCATCACAAATGCGCCGGGCCGAAGAATTACGGGCGCAGCACCGAAACGCTTGAACTGATCGAAAAAGCCCAGCAAAGCCAGGACATCACGCTGGATGTCTACCCTTATACGGCCAGCGCCACATCGCTGATTCCGAAATTCATCGAAGATGCGGAATCGATCCTGGTCGCCTGGTCGGAACCGCATCCCGAATGCGGCGGAAAGCTGTTGTCGGATATCGCGAATGAATGGGGATGCAGCGAACGCGACGCGGTGGACCGGCTTGACCCCGCCGGCGCCGTGTATTTTCAGATGGATGAAGACGACCTGCGGCGCATCCTCGCCTTCCCGACAAGCATGATCGGGTCCGATGGCCTGCCGGGGCGCGAAAAACCCCATCCCCGGCTGTGGGGCACGTTTCCGCGGGTTCTGGCCCGCTACGTCCGCGAGCAGGCAGTGCTGTCGTTGCAGCATGCGATCCGAAAAATGTCCGGCCTGTCGGCGGAAACCTTCGGTCTGCACGACAGGGGATTGATTTATCCGGGATATGCGGCCGACATGGTTCTGTTCGACCCGAAGAAAATCGCCGATACCGCCACGTTCGAAGAACCGGAAAGCCCGGCAACCGGCATAAGGCGTGTTTTCGTCAATGGCGAGCTTGCCTGGGCGGACGGTATCGGCACCGGTTCGCGAACCGGACGGTTTCTGGCCCACTGATATCCTATTCGATCAGCGTGTTCGGTCCACGTCGTCCCGCCTCGTAGACCCGGTCGTTATAGCAGACGGTAACCGCCTCAGGCCCATCGGGCATTGCCGGTACCTTGTCGGCGGGGACGATGCCGATCTGTTTCGTCTTATGCTGCACCAGAATGGTGTGAATCCGTTTTTTGAGGTCGGTCACAATCGGCCGCGTATCGGGCTTGCCGTCGGCGAGGAATGTCCGTGGCGTGGCGCCAAGCGCGGAATTCACGCTGTCGCGGATCACCGGCATCCACTTGCACAGATTGTTGACTTCGCTGCGATCGGAAAGCCTGAACGCAATGCTGTAGGAGGATGTTGCGCCGTTGCTATCGCGGACCGCAAATGCCGGCGAATAAACCCAGGTAATGTTGTCTTCCGATGCCGTAAATCCGCCGATCACCGCGGCAACATCGGTTCTGGTCAGAACAACGCCGGCCGGAACGCTGATAGACAGGGCAAGCAATGCATAGGAACAGACAAGCACGCTTCT
This sequence comes from Alphaproteobacteria bacterium, assembly GCA_040222995.1. Taxonomy (GTDB): domain Bacteria; phylum Pseudomonadota; class Alphaproteobacteria; order UBA8366; family Aestuariispiraceae; genus JAVKBW01. The sequence continues at coordinate 394,174 of JAVKBW010000046.1, forward strand.
CATGACCGGATCTCTCCCTTTCGGCTGTTCCGCTGCCATGATGACCTTTAATCGGTCATGTTAGGCCGGTGACTTTGCGCCGCCCCGTTTCCGAGGCGTTGCCATTTTCGAGGGGACGATTCCGACTCGTCCCAGAATACGCGGTTAGGATATCAGCCCCGATACAGGGCGTCTGTGACCGGAATCACAGGAAAACAGTGTAATTACAGAGGATTATTCGGTGGGGCGGGATGAATAAAGACGGTCGCCGAAACAACTAAGAAACACGTTGTTTTTTGCAAAATCCCGAACGCCCTCATCGGCTTCAATCAGCGAAACCCGAAGGATTTTTGTCGGTCTGGCTGCTTCCCGGAGATATTCTCCCAGTCGGTCGACATCGAATTTCGGCAGGGAATCGGGTCTGTCGGCGGATACCTCCCGCTGGGTCTGGGCGAAACGGTTGATGGCGTCACGTATCAACGGCATGTAATCGCACAGTCTTTCCGCGTCTTCGTAGGCCGGCAGTTTCATCGAGGCGACGTAGATCGCGGAACTGGCGCTTCGATCGCCCAGAGCAAATGGCTTGGTATGCAGTATGACCGTGCTGCTTATGTTGTTGCCTGAAAACAGACTGCCGACATTGGAAAACGCGTAAAAGCCCGCCAGGGGTCCGACGACACAGAAAACCATGAATATCGATGCAATGATCAGCGGCTTGTTGCTGGACTTGCCGCGATCCCTTCCACCTGCCCGTGACGTGCTTGCCATCTGCCCCAACTTCTGTCCGGCTTGGTTGTGCCGCCATAATTCCAAAAGAATATTAACAATTCGGTAAGACGGTACCGCCGTTTAGTTCGGGTCCGTGCAACCGAAACAACGAAAACGTAAGAATAGAGCCTAATTACCTGTTGCGCTGCAAAAGAATTTAGAGATGATTTTCTCTATCTGCCGCTCTGTCAAATCGCGGATCTGACAGATCGTCCGCAATCCGGCCGACAACGTCGTGCCAGTCGCCCCGAACATTCTGCCGATACAGGCGGAATGAAGGATACCAGGGGCTGTCTGTCCGGTTCAGCATCCACCGCCATTCCGGCACCTTTTTTACCATCAGCCAGGCCGGCCGACCCAGTGCGCCCGCCAAGTGCGCCGGACCGGTATCGCTGCTGATAACAAGCGACATATGCTGCATGACCGCGGCGGTATCGATGAAGCCGTCAGACCCTGTATCGAGCTGATCCCCCAGATCCGTCACATTGTCCGGCAAGGCCATTCCGTTCAACTGATCGCGGCCGTCGACAGTCTGCAACAGAAAGAACCGTTTGGTCCGGTCGGCCAGCAGCGGTGAAAGTGTCCGGAATCCGACCGACCGCCCTTTCTCCGACTGGCTTTTCGGATCGCCTTGCCAGATCAGACCGATCCGCGGCCTGCCATCGCCCTCCTGCGTCAGCCGCGCCGCCCATTCGGCCGCCAGGCGCGGTTCGGCAAACAGATACGGTTTCTGCGCCGGGATCGTATCCGGCCGGGTTCCGAGAAGGCGGGGAAGGCTCATCAGCGGTACAGAAAAATCGAAGGGCCGGGCTCGGGCTTCGTCGTCCGTAACGATATCGATCCGGTCCGAAAGGCCGGCCATCAGTCTGTGCAGACGGGGCCGCACCAGCAGCGACACCGATGCGCCGGCCTCGAGCGCCGACAGCGCGAAGCGGCAGAACTGAAGCGTGTCGCCCAGGCCCTGCTCGTCGTAAATCAACAGGCTCTTCCCGGCCAGAGGCTCGCCGTTCCAGGCCGGGCAGCCGAATTCCGGCCGTACCATACCCGGCCGTTTCCAGCGCCATTCATAGCCGTCGAAGCCGTTTTCGAAATCGCCCAGGATCAGCCGGTTCTGTGCCTGGGCGAACCGATAGACGGCATTGTCCGGATCCTGCGCCAGCAGCGTTTCGAACCGTGCGATGCTGCCTTCCAGATCGCCGAGGTCGCGTTCGATAATCGCCAGGGTCAGCATGATATTGGCGTCGCCGGGTTTATCCCTTAGCGCGGTCCGGTAGGCGTCCGCCGCCTGTTCGGGATGGTCAAGCGCGGCTTCGGCATGCCCAAGCCATCCGTAAACAGCAGCGGAGGCGAACCCGGTTTCGATCAGGCGGCGGAAAATGATCGCCGCGTCGTCGGGCCGATTGGCTTTCATCAGCGCCAATCCGAGGTTCTGCCCGGCGGCCTGAAGCTGCGGGTCTATCGTATAGGCCTTGTGCAACGCCCTGATCGCGCCCGCCGTATCGTCCTGGCTGCCGAGCACCGCCCCGAGATCGGCCCAGGCCTGGGCGTTATCGGGGCTGACCTCGATGGCGCCCTGCAGGGCGTCGGCGGCGCCGGCCTTGTCGCCTTTCATGTGCCGGATCGACCCCAGGGTACGCAGAATCAGGCCGTCGCGACCGTAATCCCGCAGCCTGTCCAGGCAGTATCGTTCCGCCTCGTCCGACCGGCCGGCATTCACCAGTCGGATCGCTTCGGCGCGAATATTCTCTGCGGTTTCTGTCATGGGATACGCTTATCAGGTTCACCCGGCGGGTGGAAAACTTTTGATCGTCCGGCACTGGCATGGCCGGACGAAACCGCTTACCGTTTTCACCTGTCTGAACGCGGAGGGTGAGGATATGGCGGTAACGGCGCCGGTTTCCTGGGGCGAACTGCTCGACAAGATTAGCATTCTCGATATCAAAAGGGAAAAACTGACAGATGCCGGGGCGCTGGCGAATGTCGAACGGGAACGGGCGGCTTTGGTCGCCGTTCGCGATAAGGATGGCGCGTTGCCGCCGGAAGCGCTTGCTCTGTGCGACGGGTTGCGGACGGTCAATCTGGCCTTGTGGAATATTGAGGACGAAATCCGAGATTGCGAACGGCAAGGCGACTTCGGCGACCGGTTTATCAAACTGGCGCGATCGGTCTATATCACCAACGACCAAAGGGCGGACTTGAAGAGACAGCTCAACGCCTTGTTGAAATCCGATCTGGTAGAGGAAAAATCCTACGCCGCCTATTGAGTTTACTTGAGCCGTAGATGTTTCTTGCCGATAGTTACAGTCGAGGTACGGTGATGCCGCATTCTACCGTAAGGTTCGGCACGAAAAGGTGTGTGGAGGAGCTTCGGACGCCATGATTATTCATAATGGACAAACCGACAAGGCGATCATGCGCGAGCTTGGAAAGCGCATCAAGAATGTGCGCCTGTATCGCGAAATGGACTATGACACCTGCCATTTTGCTACCGGTGTTTCCATTAACATTATCCGTCAGGCTGAAAACGGCGAGCCGATCTCGATGACCAATTTCATCAAAATTCTGCGGGGCTTGCGGAAGCTGGACGAGATGGATCGTTTGCTGGACCTGTCCTGAAAACCGGCTCAGGAAACCGGGTCGCACCGGGTCCAGGCATCGTGTGGCGGTGGCCCGATTGTGCTGTCACGCAACCGGCTTACGCGAAGCCGTCCGTCAGGTTCGGGTTCCAGCCAGAATTCCGTTCCAGCCCCGGCCTCGCCATCCGGAAGCGTGAACCGGAAGGCACGGCCCTTGTCTTTGCCTGTTGCCGATTGGCCACCGGGAGTCGTAACGGATTTACCGTCAATGACAATGCGGTCGCCGCTCGGGCCGCACCATGCGCCGTCGATTGATGACGCCTGAACGCCTACGGCATTGAATACTGCGAGCAGAGCGGCGAGCGCGCAAAAGAAAGGACGTGCACCCTTCGGCACACGCCCTTTTCGGTTTTGCGGGGATGTGGTGGTGTCGCTACAGCTACATGCTGGCATTGGTCGCTTCATCCGTGTCTTCCCACGCAGCTTCGAGATCGCTCCAGGCGTCTGACACGCCATGGACCAAACCATCCCACGTATTATTCGCGCCGACTTTCAGTGCTTCAATCCGCTCGGCCAAATCGTTCCGTTTCTGGCGCAGGTCTTCCATGGCCGCGCGGGCTTCATTTCTAGCCTCTTCGCTCATGTCGTTCCAGTTTTTGCGCACCGTGTTTTCGTACCGGTCAAGTGCGACATCGATATCGGAAAGTGTCTTTTCCGCGGCTGCAACCGCAACGTCCCGCTGCTCGGCCGCGTAATCGCCGATAGCATCGACAGAGTCCGCGATTTCAGCGCGAACATCCGCTGCACTGTCAGAGTTCCCCTCCTGGTCTGTCGCGGCCGCTATGGGCGATGACATCGCAAGGGCGGTGGCAAAGGCAGAGGCGGTTAGGGGGATACGGGTTGATTTACTGAAAAACATCGTCGTGATCTCCTTTCTGATCATCGGGTTACTGTCTGAAACCGCGCTGTCGAAAACAGGTTGCCGGTCAGAAGCGTTCTTTCGCGAGCCGGCCGGCATGGCTGAGATCGTCCAGCGCTCTGTCGACACCACTGGCGATATCGTCCCATGCGCCTTCACCGGCGCTCTTGAGCTCGTCCAGCTTCGCCCTGACGGTGCCTTTCTTGCTTTCCAGGGTGTCGATCTGGTCCTGGAATGCGATCTGGGCATCGGCATCTGCGGCCCGTGCTTTCGCCTTGAGCCTGTCGATTTCAGCGTCCCATTCGTCAAGTTTGGCATCGACCTTCTGTTGATAAGCATCTTTCTTTTGCATCGAAGTCTCCTTTCAGCCACACGAGGGACGTGGCGGCGCATTGTTCAACCAGAACTGTGTATTGATTGTGACGGTGGCTCGCCTAAAGGCGGGTCATGCCCGGCAGCGACTGGCAGGGGCGCAGGCTGCTTTGTCGAATTCAGCAGAATTCCGGGCCTTTTCAGCATTTAAGAACAGCATCGTCATGCCTTCCACATATGCAGGAGGCTTTCTGAAATCAAGGGGTGCTCGGATGGATTCTGATATAGACGGTGTATTCAGAATGGATTTCAGCCGGCTTTACGGGCAAAATACACGGTTTGGGTAACTGGCTGGCCGGGCTGATACGGATTGTCGAAAGTGACGGGCTCGGCCCAGGCGGATGCGAAAACGGCGGACAGCCGGTCGAGAAACGCAGCATCCGGCGGTTCGTCGGACCACAGGCCCATGACGCCGCCATTCCGCAGGTGACCGGACAGCGCGCGAAGCCCGGTTTCGGAATAGAAACCGGTGCTGCGATCATCCAGCAGTCGGTCGGGCGTATGGTCGATATCGATCAGAATGGCGTCGAATTGCCGGCCCGGCTGTGCGGCGTCGAAGCCGGTCTGCCCGGCAGCCAAAGCAAAGAAGTCTCCCCGGTGGAACCGGGTGCGGTCATCGCCTGTCAGTACGGGGCCGAGCGGCAGCAGACCCTGTTCGTGCCAGTCGACGACCGGGTCCAGCAGCTCGACCACCGTCAGGGATCCGACCCGAACATCCTCCAGCACAGCCTTTGCCGTATAGCCCAACCCTAACCCGCCGACAACGACGTCCAGGTTATTTCCATCAAGGGCGGCAATGCCGAATTTCGCCAGGGCGATTTCCGAGGCCGTGAACAGGCTCGACATCAGGTGTTCGTCACCCAGCATGATTTCCAGAACATCGGTGTCCAGCGCCAGAATTCGCCGCTGCCGAAGACTGACAGCGCCAATCGGCGTTTCCTGATAGGCAAGTTCGCGGAAAAGAGTCGACACGGGGCTATCCTTTGCCAAGTGTTGGCGGCGCGCGGAATCGGGTAGAGACGGTATTATCGCAGATGGCGCGGATGCGAAAAAGGCGGAAGACGTGACAGCAGATCGACAAGAGGCCGAACCGGGCGGCACGACAGCGGTGAGAAAAACGTCGTATGCTGTTCCCTGCGCCAGCGAATTTCGCGATGCGGTGCTGGGTCTGGCAGAGCGCCGGCGCGTCAATGTCGGCGATATCGCCCGGTCTGTCATGCTGTGTCTTCCAGTCGAAACGGTTAATCAGGCGCGCGATCCCGGCGAGCCGGGTATAGACGACCGCGAAGGCGTGACCCTGCAATCGGGGCCTGCTGCCGGAAAACCATGGCGTCGCAAACCCCGGCTCCAGGTTCGCCTGCCGGCGGGATACACAATTGTACAGATCAGAAAGGCGCTCGGCCTGGCGCTGGCGATTGACTCAGGCGAGGTTGCGGTCGCCGTATCCGACCGGGACGAGCCCCGGGCGTCGGATCTGGTGGCCACGCTGCAGGATGAAAACACCCGCCTTCGCGCGATTATCGATGCGCTGCAGTTCCAGCCGCTGGAAGGCGGGGTCAGAACCCAGGCCCAGGCGCTGCATATTCTGGGATACGCCCCCGGCGACCGGCCCACATATTCCGGCGTGAAACGGCGGTTTCGCCTGCTGGCGGCGATCTATCACCCCGATGGCGCCCGCGGCGACCACACAAGAATGTCGCAACTTAATGAAGCTATGAGCCTGATAAATTCCAAAAAAGCATAAAATGGACAATACAAGCCTGATATGTTTGACAATTATGCGTTTTACGAATAAATAGTGCATAACATCATTATAACTATTGAGAATTTAGGTACATCATGTCGGAAAACATAGCGGAAAGAATTAAGTCGGCGCGGGCTGCGGCAAATTTGACCCAGGCGGATCTGGCGACCGAACTCGGGGTCACCCAGTCGACCGTTAACCGCTGGGAAAGCGGTCGGCATGACCCGTCACGTGACGTTACCGCGCGCATCGCCTCGGCGGCCGGCGTTTCCACCGCCTGGCTTGAGCTCGGCGGGAAGAAAGGCGGGCCGGGTGGGTCCGGTGCGGCGGAAGGCGGGACGGACCCGCGGTTCTCGCGCGTGCTGCGCAGTATCGAGAACACCACATTGGCCTTTCAGGGCGTGCCCGGCGCATACTCGCATCTCGCCTGCCGCAACGCCTTTCCGACAATGACGCCGAAAAGCTGCGCCAGTTTCGCGGACGCCTTCGCCGCCGTCGAATCCGGCGAAGCCGGTCTGGCGATGATCCCGATTGAAAACTCGCTTGGCGGAAGGGTTGCGGATATTCACCACATTCTGCCGGAATCGCCGCTGTATATCGTCGCCGAACATTTTCAGCCGGTGCATCATCATCTGATGGCGCCGCCCGGCGCGACGCTGGAAGGCATTCGCGAAGCGCACAGTCACCCGCAGGCCCTCGCGCAGTGCCGCAAGACCCTGCGCGAACTGGGCATCAAGCCGGTTGCCCATGCCGATACGGCCGGCGCGGCGAAGGAAATCGCCGAGCGGGGCGATCCGACCATCGCCGCCATAGCGTCCAGCCTTGCGGCGGATACCTACAAGCTGGAACCGCTGCGGTCTCGCATCGAAGACCAGATCGGCAATGTCACCCGGTTCGTCGTCATGTCGCGCACCCGCATCGAACCGGACCCGTCGGAAGGCGACTGCATGACCAGCTTTCTGTTCACGGTGCGCAGCGTGCCGGCGTCGCTGTACAAGTCGCTCGGCGGGTTCGCGACCAATGGCGTCAACATGATCAAGCTGGAAAGCTACATCTCGGCGACCGACTATTCGATCGCCCGGTTCTACGCCGAAATCGAAGGTCATCCGTCGGAAAAGCATGTCGACCGCGCGCTGGAGGAACTGCAGTTTTTCACCACGCGGGTAAAGGTGCTGGGCACCTACCGGATGAGCCCGTTCCGCATGGCCGACGGCTAGGCGCGGTCCGGTTTTTAACCCTTCAGCCAGGTCTCGATCAGCCGGCGGGCGATGGAATCGCGGCGCGGCAACCGGAAACTTTCGTTCTCCGGGCTGTTCAGCAGGAAATCCCGGCTGAACCAGTCGGCGCTTTCAAGCTCGTCCTCGTCTACCTGGATGTCTTTGGTGGCCGCTTCGGCGAAAAAACCCAGCATGATCGACGACGGAAACGGCCAGGGCTGGCTTGAATGATAGCGGATGTCGCGCACGGCGATGCCGGATTCCTCCATCACCTCGCGCGCAACGGCATCCTCCAGCCCTTCACCGGGTTCGACATAACCGGCCAGCGTGGAATGCATGCCGGGCGCCCAGGATCTTTGCCGGCCCAGAAGGGCGTTTCCGGCCCCGTCGTGTATCAGCATGATGACCGCCGGATCGGTGCGCGGAAAATGCTGCGCGCCGCAATCGCGGTTGGTGCAAATTCTGACATGTCCGGCGCTGCCGGACAGGGTGGCGTGGCCGCAAATGCCGCAAAACCGGTGGCGTCCGTGCCAGAAGCTCAACCCGCGCGCATAGGCGAGAATCGATCCTTCCGCATGCGGCATGATCGGCCCGACGGCGCGCAGATCGCGAAATTCGCCCTCGGCGGCCGGCGCTTCTTCCAGATGCGAAAGATCGGCGGCGAAATAGGCGGTTTCGTCGGCAAGCCCCAGAAAAATCAGGGTTGTGGTCTCGCTCACCAGCTCGTCGTCCGGCGAAAGGTAAACCGTCTGCGGCGCGCCGGTCAGCAGGTCGTTTTCTTCCGACACAAGATTGCTGCCGCGCCAGACCGGCAGGATGCGGGTTTCGGGCCGGGCGAGCTGGGTCTGAATCCAGGCCGTATCGCCGCGATACACGGCCTGTCGGTCCAGCGGGCCGCTTTCGTAGAAATTGGCCATACGCGGCAGATGGGCCGGATGCGGCAGATCGACTGCGCTGTCGTGAAAGACCTGTTTTTCTGTATCGTTTGACATGCTGACTCTGGGGCGGCGGTGTGGCGCGTATGAATCGGACGTTAGGGGATTCTTCGGGAATACACCATCATAGGTCTTGAGTGTGGCGATGTGATGAACGATATAACAGGTGGAAGGTCGGCCGGCGGGCGGGCTCCTCGCCAACCCGGTCAGGTCCGGAAGGAAGCAGCCGTAACGAGATTTCGGCTCGGGTCGCCGGTTCGGCCTTCCACCTTGGTTCGTCACGCGATACCCTGCGCAGACCAACTTATCACGACGGGCGGCACCGCAGCCGAATGCGCGAACGCCAAGGGGATTTTTCATGACAGCCGAAACTGATACCGGGTCCGTTTCTCCCGCCACGGCTGAACCCTATCGCGTGCTGGCGCGCAAGTACCGCCCGAAAGATTTCGAAACGCTGATCGGCCAGGATGCTTTGGTCCGCACGCTGACGAACGCCATCGAAACCGGGCGCGTGGCGCAGGCCTTCATGCTGACCGGCGTGCGTGGCGTCGGCAAGACAACGACGGCGCGGATCATCGCCAAGGCGCTGAATTGCATCGGACCGGACGGATCGGGCGGCGCGACAGCGCGGCCCTGCGGCGTGTGCGACAATTGCGTCGCGATTGCCGCCGACCGGCATGTCGATGTGATGGAAATGGACGCCGCCAGCCGAACCGGCGTCGAAGGAATAAGGGAACTGATCGATTCGGTGCCCTACCGTCCTGTTCAGGCCCGGTTCAAGGTCTACATCCTCGACGAAGTGCACATGCTGTCGACGGCGGCCTTCAACGCGCTGCTGAAAACCCTTGAAGAACCGCCGGAACATGTGAAGTTCATTTTCGCGACAACCGAGATCCGCAAAGTGCCGGTGACCGTGCTGTCGCGATGCCAGCGGTTCGATCTGCGCCGGGTCGCGCTGGATGTCCTCGGCGCGCATTTCAAATCCATCGCCGATCAGGAGAAGACCGGTATCGAGGACGATGCGCTGGCGATGATCGCCCGCGCCGCCGACGGGTCGGTGCGCGACGGGCTGTCGATACTGGATCAGGCAATCGCCCTGTCGAACGGCACGGTGACCGGCGAACAGGTGCGCGACATGCTGGGTCTGGCGGATCGCAGCACGATTTTCGACCTGTTCGAGGCGACGATGAAAGGTGCGGCGGCGGATGCGCTGGATATCGCCCGGTCGCTATACAATGCCGGGGCCGACCCGGTGGTCGTGGTGCAGGACCTGCTGGATATCTGCTACTGGGTAACGCGGGCGCGACTGACGCCGGAACTTGTGGAGGCGGCGTCGACGCCTGAACTGGAACGCAGCCGGGGCGGGGCGATGGCGAAATCGCTGTCGATGCCGTCGCTGACCCGCTGCTGGCAGATGCTGCTGAAGGGTCTGGGCGAGGTGCAGGCCGCGCCGAACCCGATCCAGGCGCTTGAAATGCTGCTGATCCGTCTGACACATGCCGCTGACCTGTCGCCGCCGGGCGATCTCGTCGCGAAACTGAAGGACGGTGGCGGAACGGTATCCACCGGCGGTAGCGCCGCGCCCGCGGCCCCGGCCGCAACAGGCGTATCTGCGTCCCGAACCGCCGACAATACGATTGCGTTTCCCCAGCAAGCGCCGTCTGAACCCGAAACCCCGCGTGAAGCGAAGCCGGACCCGATGCCGGAAAGCTTCGAGGCGATGGTCGCGCTGGTGGAAAAGTATCGCGAAGGCCGGTTGCAGACGCATCTTGTTCACGACGTTCATCCGGTGGCGTTCGAACCGGGACGGATCGATCTTCGACCGACATCCCGCGCGCCGCGCGACCTGTGCACCCGGCTGGCCGGTCTGCTCGAACGGTGGACCGGGTCGCGTTGGGTGGTCACCGTCAGCAAGGAGCCGGGCCGGCCCACTCTGGGCGAACAGCGTGCGGCGGACGACCTTTCCCGGCTCGATTCGGCGGCGGAAGATCCGCTGGTGAAATCGGTTCTCGACGCTTTTCCGGGGGCGCGGATCAAATCGGTCAGCAAGCCTGCGGCAGAAGACAGTAATGACATCAACAACGACAGCGACGGCACGGCGATGCCGGACGCGGACGGTATGGAAGAAGGGCAAAATACATGATGAAAAATCTTGGCCAGATGATGAAGCAGGCCCAGCAGATGCAGGAAAACATGCAGAAAATGCAGGAGGAACTGGCATCCGCCGAAATGACCGGACAATCGGCGGCCGGCATGATCACGGTAACCGTCACCGGCAAGGGCGAGGTCACGCGTCTGGAAATCGATCCGTCGCTTATCAAGCCGGATGAAAGGGAAGTGCTGGAAGATCTGATCGTCGCCGCGATGAACGACGCGCGCGGCAAGGTCGATGAATTCACGAAAGAGAAAACCCAGGAGGCGATGGGCGGTCTGCAGCTTCCCCCCGGCATGCAGTTGCCGTTCTAGAACGTTTCATTGCGCCGGTACTGCTTCCGGCCCCGGTAAAAGACAAGAAGTCATGAACGAAATCGAACAGGTCATCCAGTTGCTGGCGCGTCTCCCGGGTTTCGGCCCGCGATCGGCGCGGCGGGCGGCATTGCACATGATCAACCGGCGGGAAGGGCTGATGACGCCGCTGGCGCGCGCTCTGGAACAGGCCGCCGAAGCCATCAGTGTCTGCGATGTGTGCGGCAATATCGACACAATGACGCCCTGCCGGGTCTGTCAGGATCCGTCGCGGGACGGGTCTTTGATCTGTGTCGTCGAACAGGTGGCCGATCTATGGGCGCTGAACCGGACGGATATGTTCAAGGGAAGGTTCCATGTGCTGGGCGGCGTTCTGTCCGCCATTGACGGGGTCGGGCCGGAAGACCTCAATATCGCCTCGCTGGTCCGGCGCTGTGCGGACGGCGAGGTCAAGGAAGTCATTCTTGCCACAAATTTGACTGTCGATGGCCAAACAACCGCCCATTATATAGGGGACCGTCTTGCGGATACCGGGGTTCGCGTTTCGCGGCTGGCGCATGGTGTGCCGGTCGGCGGCGAACTCGATTATCTGGATGACGGCACGCTGAGCGCGGCCCTGAAGGCGCGGCAGGCCGTTTAGAAAAAACAGGAGAAACGACATGCGCCGATTTTTGATACCGCTGCTTGCCGTCCTCGCCGTCGGTCCGTCTGCCTATGCACAGGTTCCCGTCGTTTCGGACGAGGATAGAACATCGGTCGGTCTGGCGATCTACAATGACGGTTACGGTGTTGTGAATGACAACCGGGCGGCAAATCTGCCGATGGGCCGGCATGTGGTTCGGCTGACCGATATTGCACCGCAGTTGCAACCTGAAACCTTTCACCTGACCACCCCCGGCGGCACCAGCCTTGTTACGCTGAAACGGTCGCTGGAAACTTTGTCGCCGTCAGCGTTGTTGCGGGCTTATGTCGGCAAGGAAATCCGCTGGTTGAGCACCAATCCGGCAACCGGTGAAAAGAGGGTTGAAAGCGTAACGCTGATAAGCCTTAACGGTGGCACCATCATCGAACGCCATGGACGGATTGAATTCAACCCGCCCGGCCGCCCGGCTTTTCCGGAAATTCCCGCGCACCTGTCGGGTCAGCCGGGACTGGACGCGACGATTGCAAAGTCATCGGCCGGATCGACCGATCTGGGGCTTACCTACATTACCGGCGGACTGGTCTGGGGCGTCGACTATGTCGCCGTTCTCGACGACAGGAATAACAGTCTGGTGCTCGATGGTTTTGCATCCATCACGAATACAAGCGGCTTGGATTACGATTCGGCGACGATCTCGCTGATCGCCGGTTCCGTGCGACGACTGTCGAATACGCCGCGTGTTCGCGGGATGGCGAAATCGCTCAACGCGGTTGCGGCGATGGATTCAGAATCCGCCGGCGCACCGGTTCCCGCGGTATCCTCGGTGGGTGATTACCATCGCTACGATCTGCCCGAAGCGGCGGATCTGACGGATGGCGTCGCCAATCAGATGCGGCTGTTCAACGCGGCGACGTTGCCGGTCCGCAAGGTCTACCGGCTTGGCGGTTATCCGCAATTCATCGACAGGCCGGTTCAGGGCGACAAGGTGACCCTCAACCCGTCGGTCGATCTTGTTTTCAAGAACGAGCCGGATGTCGGCCTCGGACTGCCGATGCCGGCAGGGGTTGTTCGCGTATACTCGGCGCCGCGCGACGCGAAAGACGCGACGACGGTGTTTCTCGGCGAGAACAGGATCGGCCACACCCCGACAGGTGAGGAAATTCGCCTGTCTATCGGTGATGCCTTCGATATCGTGGCCGACAGGGTGCAGAAGGATTTCCGTCGAATCGGCAATCAGGGCGAGTTCGAATCGGCGCACGAGATTACCATTCGCAACGCCAAAAGCACCGGCGTGACGGTGGAAGTGTCCGAGCAGCTATACGGCCAATGGAAGATCACGTCGGAATCGCAGAACCATGTTCGCCGCGATTCCCAAACCGCGGTCTGGAACGTTTCCGTTCCGGCCGGCGGCGAAACGGTATTGAGCTATCGCGTAAACGTTCGGCCCTGACGCCGACATCCGAAGGGACCTGCCGAAATGGTGACGATTGTAGAACCGGCGCGGGAAACCAGCGTCATCCGTGAAACGGACCTGCTTGTCGTCGGCTCCGGTCCAGGCGGCCTGGCGGCGGCATTGGCCGCCGCACGAGCCGGTGTCGACGTTACCATGGTTGAACGGTTCGGCTGTTTCGGCGGCAATATCACGGTTGTCGGCGTCGAGGGCATGGCCTGGTACCGCCATGAAGAAACCATTGAAGCCAACGGCATCGGACGGGAATTCGAAGACCGGGCGAAGGACATGGGCGCGGCCGTGCCGGAATCGCAGTCGCTCAGTCACGAAATCGATGCCGAGGGTTTCAAGGTGGTGGCCGACCGGATGGTCGAGGAGGCGGGTATCGACGCCATGCTGCACCGCCAGTTCGTCGCCCCGGTGATGGATGGCGATGCCATTACCGGCGTTATCCTGGAATCGAAAGCGGGACGGGAAGCCATCCTGGCGAAGATCGTGATCGATGCGACCGGCGATGCCGATGTCGCCCATCGCGCCGGCGCGCCGACCTACATGACGCCGAAAGAGGAAATGCTGGGCGCGTCGGTGATGTTCCATCTGGCCGGAGTCGACAAGAAAGCCTTCATGGAAGGCGTTCGCAGCGACCCGCAGACCTACAGCGACTGGGCCGGACGCGACTGGAGCATCGAAACGTCGGGCAAGGAAGACAAAATGTTTTCGCCCTTTCTGAAAAAACCCTTCGAGAAAGCGATCGACGCCGGCCTTATTCCCGCCGATCTGAAAACCATCGGCGGAACCTGGGGTGCGATGCACGATTCCGGCGAACTGACCTATATGAACCTCGTCCATCTGGCCAATTGCGACGGTACCGATCCCGATGATCTGACGAAATTCGAGATAGAGGGACGGCGGCAGGCCATGCATGCGATTGAGGCGCTTCGCCGGTATACGCCGGGCTGCGAGAAAGCGCGCCTGCGCAATTTCGGCATGACGCTCGGTATTCGCGATACCCGCAAGGTCTATTCCGCCTATGACATGCGGGATGACGACGTGCGCGAGCAGGGCCGGTTCGAGGATACGGTGGGCATCTACCCGGAATTCATCGACGGTTACGGCATATTGATCCTGCCGACGACGGGCCGGTATTTTCAGATACCCTACCGCAACCTGATTCCGAAAAAGGTGAAGAACCTGATGGTGGTCGGTCGTGCGACGGGTGGCAGCAAGGTCGCCCATGCCTCGATGCGCAACATGTCCTGCTGTGCGGTGGTCGGGCAGGCGGCCGGAATCGGTGCGGCGGTTTCGCTGAAATCGAATCGCGCGGTGGATGAAGTGGATATCGGCGCGGTACAGAAGGAACTCACCCGGCAGGGCGTGCGGTATCAATAGGCGGGCAATGTCAGCCTAGGTAGAGGACAGCCCTGCGAAGAAAGCGGAAACTTCCGGCGGCAGGTCTCGCGTCACCGGTTTGATGTCTTTGCGCAGTGTCTTAACAATACTTTTCAACCCTTCGATTCGGGAGGATTTTTTACTGTTGGCATCAATCCGGTGCCAGGGCGCGCCATCATAGTCCGTTTCCCGGATCATGTCGTCGAATGCGACCTGATAATCATCCCATTTCTCGCGGTTCCGGATGTCCTCTGCGGTCAGTTTCCAACGTTTTTGCGGATTTTCAAACCGTTCGCGGAACCTTTCGATCTGGGTTTCCTTGGTGATCTGCAGGCACAGCTTCACGATACGAAACTTTTCCGCCAGTAACTGCTGTTCGAATTCCCGGATTTCGCGATAGGCGCGCATCCATTCTTCTTCGCTGGCGTAGCCTTCGACCCGCTCAACCAGAACCCGCCCGTACCAGGACCGGTCGAATATCGCGATCTGCCCGGTTTCCGGCATTTTCTCCCAGAACCGTTGCAGCCAGTGTTGCCGGCTTTCGCGGGCAGACGGGGCAGAGATCGGCCAGACTTTCATCGTCCGCGGATCCACCGTCCAGGCTATCCGGCGGATCAGCCCGCCCTTGCCGGCGGCATCCGCGCCTTCAAGAACGATGATGCCGCGATGACCGCCAAGAATGTAGTCGCGCTGCAAATCCGCCAGAGAATTCTGGGCGGCTTTCAGTTCCCTGTCGTACTTTTCCCGGTCCAAGTCGCCGCCCGTATGTAATGTTCGCCTAGTACTTGCAGGCCTCGTAAATCGGGGTGATCGAACGACCCCAGTCGTCTTCGTAATCTTTCAACAAATCTTCAGCGAAAGTTTTACCGCTGGCGACAATAGAGTCCAGCGCATCGAGATAGTGGGCTTCGTCGCGCCCCGTCTTGTGACCGGGATACCGGCGCTGGGTAAGACCCTGCCGGGCGATTGCGAGAACCTGTTCGGCAATGTCGCGGACAGTGCCGTCGCGATGCGGTGCGTTCAGCGCCAGCTTCGGTACATTGTCCCGCAGCGATGCGATTTCCTCGATCGACCAGTCCGATACCAGGGCTTCCGCCGCATCGAGTGCGTCGTCGTTGTAAAGAAGGCCGACCCAAAGAGCGGGCAGAGCGCAAAGATTGCCCCACGGGCCGCCATCCGCGCCGCGCATTTCGATGAATGTCTTGAGCCGGACTTCCGGAAAGGCCGTTGTCATGTGGTCTTCCCAGTCGGCTACCGTCGGCACCTGGCCTTCGAACCCTTCCAGCTTTCCGTTCATGAAATCCCGGAAACTCTTGCCGGAAACGTCGATGTAATCCTCGCCGCGATGCACGAAATACATTGGCACGTCCAGAATGTAGTCGACCCATCGTTCGAAACCGAATCCGTCCTCGAAAACGAAGGGCAGCATACCCGACCGGTCCGGGTCGGTGTCGGTCCAGCAATGGCTGCGGTAACTCAGAAACCCGTTCGGCTCGCCTTCGGTAAAGGGAGAATTGGCGAACAGGGCTGTTGCAATCGGCTGCAGCGCCAGTGACACGCGCATCTTGCGGATCATGTCCAGCTCGGACTGGAAATCCAGGTTCACCTGAACGGTACAGGTGCGGATCATCATGTCCAGGCCCATCGACCCCCGCTTCGGCATGTAGTTTTTCATGATCTTGTAGCGGCCCTTGGGCATCCACGAAATGTCTTCGCGCCGCCATTGCGGGTCGAATCCGAGGCCGATCGTGTCCGCGCCGATCATCGCGCAGACCCGTTTCACATCGGCCAGATGGGTGTGCACTTCGGCGCAGGTTTCGTGAATTGTCGTGAGCGGCGCGCCGGACAGTTCGAGCTGGCCGCCGGGTTCAAGTGTTATCGAGCCGCCGTTCTTGCCTTTCAGCGCGATGATGTTGCCGTTTTCGTAAACAGGCTCCCAGTCGAGGCTGATCAGTCCTTCAAGAAGCTGTTTGATACCGGGTTCGCCATCATAGGCGAGGCGGCGAAAATTCTGCCGGTTATAGACAAATTTCTCGTGCTCGGTGCCGATGCGCCACTTTTCTGGCGGCTTGCACCCGGCCGCGATGTAGTCGACCAGTTGCGCCTTGTTTTCGACAGACTGGCCCACCTTGTCCGACGGTCCGCTCATTCCTGTTTCCCCCAACTCATTTCTTCACCGGAAAGGCGGTCTTTGACCCATATCCCCGACGATTGCCTGCCATAATGTCAGGGCCGCAATCGCCGCCGTTTCGGCACGCAGAATACGAGGCCCCAACCCAACCAGCGTAACAAAGGGACGTTCGCGCAGGATTACAAGTTCCTGTGGGGAAAAACCGCCTTCCGGTCCGGTCATCAATCCACCCGAAACCCTGCCAGAACGCGCTGGATTTAGGGCCGAAAGGGCCTTGGCTATCGGTTTGGCTTCACCTGCTTCGGCGCAGACCAGCAACGGATTCTCTTCCGGCCAACCTGCCAGAATGGCATCCAGTTTCTCTAATGGATGAACGCGCGGCACATCCAGCCGTTCGCATTGCTTGGCGGCTTCTATCGCATTGGTCCGCAGACGGTCGGTGTTGAGACGGTCTGTCTGGGTCCGTTCCGTCGTCACCGGGTGCAGGCCGGTAACCCCCAGTTCGACGGCTTTCTGGATCAGAAAATCTAGCGGCGCTTTCTTGACCGGTGCGAAAATCAGGGAAAGATCGCCGGGTTCTGTCTGTTCCCGCCGCTGTTCGAGTAAAGTGGCTTCTCCGTGTTTCTTGCCCAATGCGGAAATTTCGGCCAGCCATTCGCCATCCACACCATTGAACAAGGCCAGTTTCGCGCCGGGGCCGGACCGCAGGACAGAGCGCAGGAAATGGGCGTGATCCGGCGACAGCGAAACTGTTGCGCCGCTGCTCAGCGCGGTTTCGATAAAAAGCCTTGTAACAATTCGTTCCGCCATCGGTTCAGCCATGTTAGGAGAGCGTCTGAAAAACCACCTTAACCGTATTCGGGGCAGATGACGCAAACCAAACCTCATGAATCGACCGCTGACCGGGCGAAAGACGCCAGCGATATCCGGCCGATGAGCTGGATGCAGGAACTGCTGCCGAAGCCGCTGAAACCGTATGGCCTGCTGGCCCGGCTCGACCGGCCGATCGGGACTTGGCTTCTGTTGCTGCCGTGCTGGTGGGGGCTGACCCTGGCCTGGGCCGATTTCTTTGCAGACGGATCCGGTCCGCATCCGGCCCTGCCGTTTCCACCTTTACTCTTCCTGCTGCTGTTCGCCGCCGGGGCGCTGGTCATGCGCGGGGCGGGATGCACCTGGAATGACATCACCGACCGCGACTTCGACGGCAGGGTGGCGCGCACGGCCCTCAGGCCGATCCCGGCCGGCGATGTATCCCTGCGGCAGGCTTACATCTTCCTGATCCTGCAGTTGCTCACCGGGCTTTTGGTTCTGGTTCAGTTCAACCCAACGACAATTGTCATTGGCGCGTCGGCCTTGGCGCTGGTGGCGGCCTATCCGTTCATGAAGCGCATCACCTACTGGCCGCAGGCATGGTTGGGGTTGACCTTCAACTGGGGCGTGCTGGTCGGCTGGGCGTCGCTGCATGCGAGCCTTCATCCGCAGGCACTGGTTCTTTATGTCGCCGGTATCTTCTGGACCCTCGGCTATGACACGATCTACGCCCATCAGGACAAGGAAGATGACGCCCTGATCGGCGTGAAGTCGACTGCTCTGCGTTTCGGGGACGCGTCCCGGCTGTGGATTGGCGGGTTTTACACCATGACGCTAGTCCTGATTGGCATTTCCGGTTTCATGGCCAATCTCGGAATCGGGTTCTGGGTCGGGTTCGCGGCCGCCGCCGGTCATCTGATCTGGCAGGTAAAGACTGTGGACTTCGACAAGGCTGAAAACTGCATGCGCCGATTCAAATCGAACCGCGATTTCGGTTTCATCGTGGTTGCCGCATTGATCGCGGGGGCGGCTACTTATGCTGGATGACGATGACGTATTCGGTGATGGCCTCGACGGGTTCGGCGCGGAAGGGTCGATTGTCGCGGACAACACGGCGGTGATCGCACCGCAGCTTGTGCCGGAAATTAAACTGCATCTGGCCGACGCAGACCTGCCGCTCTACCGAGCCGGCGAGGACGAACTCGCGGCCCTGGGCATCGGCACGCCGTACTGGGCGTTTGCCTGGGCCGGCGGGCAGGCGCTTGCGCGCTATCTGCTGGATAACCCGTCAAGCGTCGCCGGCCGCAAGGTGCTGGATTTCGGCGCCGGATCCGGCATCGTTGCGATCGCGGCCGTGATGGCCGGGGCATTCGATGTCACGGCGGCGGATATCGACCCTGTCGCGGCGGAAGCCATGGCGCTGAACCGCACGGTCAACGATGTCTGGTTTGAAATCGAAACCGACGATGTTGTCGGTACGTCCGGCGACTGGGAAGTCCTGCTGGTCGGCGATGTCTTCTACGACCGCGAAATGGCGGACCGGCAATTACCCTGGCTGCGCGACCAGCTTGCGCTGGGCCGACGCGTTCTGGTCGGCGATCCGGGCCGGCTTCAAGTCCGGACTCTGGGGCTTGAACCGCTGGCGGAATATCATGCGCCGACCACCGGCATCATGGAAGACAGCGATCTGCGCAACGCCCGGGTCTGGCGGTTTACGGGATAATCCGGGCGGTCACGTGCCGCAGAAGGTCTGCTGGACGATCTGGTCGGGGCGTGGCGGCAGGGTGAACGCGTCCTTGCCGGGTTGTTCCTCGTATGGCTTTTCCAGCACATCGACAAGATCGTGGAAGACCGAGAAATCGCCATTGTCTTCCGCTGCGCGGATGGCCTCTTCGACCAGATGATTGCGCGGAATAAACTTCGGGTTGGCGGCGCGCAACCGACTGGCGATGTCTTCCGGCGTCGCGTTTTCCTGTTTAAGCCGGGCTCGCCATTTTTCAGCCCAGGCGTCGAAGGTTTCCGGTTCGCGAAACACATCGCGCGGCTGATCCCCGCCGGTTTCTTCGGGATTAATGGCATTGGCGAGCCGGCGGAAGGTATTGGTGAAATCTGCCGTGCTGTCCACCATCCGTTTCAACAGGTCCTGGGCCAGGTCGATATCTCCCGGCTGTTCGGTGCCGAGCCCCAGTTTTTTCTGATACCCGGTAGCGAGTGCGGCGTCGAATCGCGGCGGGAAGGTATCGATCATCTCCTGCGCGTCCTTCAGGCCCTTTTCCTCGTCTTCATCCAGAAACGGCAGCAGGCATTGCGCGAACCGCGCCAGATTCCACTGTACGACTGTCGGCTGGTTGGCGTACGCGTACCGCCCCATCTGGTCGATGGATGAAAAGACTGTATGCGGATGGTAGATATCCATGAAGGCGCAGGGGCCGTAGTCGATGGTCTCGCCGGAAATCGCCGTGTTGTCCGTGTTCATCACGCCGTGAATGAAGCCGACCTGCATCCATTGCGCGATCAGCTTCGCCTGCTTTTCCATCACCGTGTCCAGCAGCGCGATATAGGGGCGGTCCGCTTTCGCGGCGTCGGGATAGTGTCGCGCGATCACATGGTCGGCCAGCAGTTTCACCGAGTCCATGTCGCCCTTTCCGACGAAATACTGGAAGGTGCCGACCCGGATATGACTTTCCGCAACCCGCGTCAGCACGGCGCCGGGCAGCGCGCCTTCTCGGAAGACATTTTCGCCGGTGGTAACGGCGGCCAGCGACCGGGTGGTCGGGATGCCAAGCGCAAACATCGCCTCGCTGACAATATATTCACGCAAGACAGGGCCAAGCGCGGCGCGACCGTCGCCCATGCGGGAAAACGGCGTCGGGCCGGAGCCTTTAAGCTGGATATCGCGCCGGACGCCGTCCGTCCCGACGACCTCACCCAGCAGAATCGCGCGGCCGTCACCCAGTTGCGGCGACCAGCCGCCAAACTGATGTCCCGCATAGGCCATGGCCAGCGGCTCTGAGCCGGCGGCGACGCGGTTTCCCGCCAGCACATCGACGCCTTCCGGCGCGGCGAGCGCGGCAGGGTCAAGGCCAAGCAATTCGGCAAGGCCTTTGTTGACGCGGATAAGGCCGGGTTGCTCGACCGGGGTCGGCGGCATCTTCACATAAAACTGCTCCGGCAGTTTCGCATAGGAATTGTCGAAGGGAAAAACCGCTGTATCCATTACGTTGATGTCCTATCTGGCATCATTTCAATATAGGCCGCAATTCGTGAAATTTAAGGTTTCCGTTTACCGCGACGCAACAGAAACGGGATGGTGACGCTGATCAGGACAAACCGGATCAACTGATGACCGGCGACATAGGCCGGGTCATAGCCCAGCACATAGGCCAGGATAATCATGGTTTCGAAACCACCCGGCGCAAAACCGAGCCAGACCTGAACGATCGGCAGGTCCAGCATCAGGCCGACAGGTACCGCGAACAAAGTGCACACCGTTACACCGACCAAAAGATTTCCCAGCCCGGCCAGTGCGCTGGATATGATGATCGCCTTGTCGGTACCGGCGAAAAACGATCCGACGATGCAACCTGTGACAAGAAACAGCGGCAGCACGACCCAGGTTGGCATGGTTCCTTCCATCACGCCGCTGACGAACAATACGCCGGCCACGATCATGCCGCCGAAAAACTCGAAAGCCGGTATTTTCACCCAGCGCGACAGCACCAGCATGACGGCTGCAATCGCTCCCAGCAGACCGATTTCCCGAAGGGAAAGATACACAGTCGAAGCCGGGGCCTGTGCGGTTCCCGTTTCGAGAAACGTATTGGCGAAGACGGGCAAGGCAATCAGCAGCACGGACAGCCGGATCGTATGCATGATCGCGATGCGCCGCACATCCAGGCCGTATTCTATCGCTAGAGCCATTGAATAGCTCATCGCGCTAGGCATCGCGGCGATTTTTGCCGAATTCCGGTCGAAGCTGTGCACCCGCCTCAGATAGATCGGTGCGACGGTGATCAGCACAGCCATGCACGCGACCATGGCCACGGCCGATAGCGGCCATGTCCGGAAAGTTTCGATGGTCTCGGGCGTCATATCGGTGCCCAGCACGACCCCCAGAAGCGCGAACGCGATCTTTCGCATTCCGGTACCGATACCGACATCCACACCACCGACGGCGGCGATGGCGACACCGGCCATGGCGCCCGCAATCGCGCCGGCCGGAACCCCAAAAAGCTCCAGCGCGAACCCGCTGACGGAGCCAATCGCAATGGTAATAGCCTGTCTTCTAACGCCGCTCATGAAAGAGCGAACGGTGCCGTTTTCCAGAATTCCGTTTCCGCTTCAAAGGCACGGGCGACGCGTAAAACGGTTTCGTCCGCACCGGGACGTCCGAGGATTTGCAGGCCGACCGGCAGTCCGTCGTCTGAAAACCCGCCGGGGACGGAAATGCTCGGCAGCCCGAAAACCGGCGATATCTCGACGGGACGCCAGTCGAAGACGTAATCGGATTCGGCAAGATCGGCGCTGAACAGTCGCACTGGGTTCACCGGCCAGACCATGACGTCGAACCGGTCGAAGGTTTCCGCCAGCAGGGCCCAGCCGCGTTTGCGTTGCTGGATACCGGTCACGATATCGTCTGCGCTGGTCATGCCGAGAATAGCATCAACCCGTTTGCAGACATGCTCGCCGATAAGATGCGGTGAGGCCCTGACGATATCGCGCACCTCGCTGGCCTGCGCAATGGAATACAATGTCTGCTGCGCCTGATGCGCCTCGACCAGATCAGGACAATGATCGGCAATTGAACACCCCAGCTTTTCGAAGGTCGGGCGCTGCGCGTCGAGAACGTCGGTGGTGGCGGCGTCCGATACAGCCCCTGCCGGATTGTGCGCCCAGGCGATCCGCATCCCCCGGATGTCCGGCGGTTCGATGACATCGCTCAGCGCGTCCACCCGGCGGCTGGCGATGGGGGCGCTGTCATCCGGTCCGCTCATCACCAGCAGCATCAGGGCGATATCGGTCACCGTGCGGGCCATCGGCCCCGGTGTGTTGATAACGCTGTACGGGTCGAAGGCCGGGCTGGCCGGGATAACCCCGTGACTGGGCCGGAACCCGACGACATTGCAGGCCCCGGCCGGGCTGCGCACCGACCCGCCGATATCGCTGCCATCCGCCAGCATCGTCATCTTTGCCGCAAGGGCGGCGGCACTGCCGCCGGACGACCCGGTGGTGGTTTTCGTCAGGTCATAGGGGTTGCGGGTGATGCCGAAAACCTCGTTCACCGTCTGCCCGCCCATGGTGAATTCCGGTGTATTGGTTTTCGCGAAGGGTAGCGCGCCGGCCTTGCGCAGCCGGGCGACATGCAGCGTATCGGCTTCGGCTACCCGGTCGGCGAAAGCGCGCGAGCCGGATGTGCCGCGCATGCCGCCGATATCGTAGCAGTCTTTCACGGCAAGCGGCAGGCCGTGCAACAGTCTTCCGTCAGGCGATGTGTTGTCGGCCTCCTTCGCCATGTCCATCGCCTGGTCCTTGTCCAGAGTGACCAGCGCGTTCACGCCATCGTTGCTCTTTTCGATACGATCAAGGCAGTGGGCCATCAGTTCGGCTGCGCCCAGTTTCCGGTCGCGCAAACACATCGACAGATCGTAGGCCGAGGCGGTGTCCAGGTCCGCCATCAGGAAAGCGGCCGTACCGGGTAATCGAAGTCGACGGATGTCTCTTCCAGTTTCGCGGTCAGTCCGGCGCGGTAGGCCGGATCGTCCAGCACCCGCAGGATGAAGCCGTCGGGATCGTGATCCGGGGCGTGAGCCTGCCGCACGATTTCAAGCATCTCGGCTGTGGTCTTGCCGGGATAGCGGCGGTTGTCGCAGGCGATCACCGACAGCGCCACCGCGTCGCCGTCATGCACGAAATGACCGCGCCGCCCGACATAGGCGTAGGCGGTGCCGGTCGGCTTGCTGTATTCGCCGCGCAGATTAACGTTCTCCATCGCGCCGAAAAAATAGTTGGCGGCGCTGATTTCGGTTTCGTGCATGATTTCAAGCTGGTCGTCATCCAGCCAGGTGATCGCCAGTTCCACCGCTGCGCCCTTGCAGACCTGCAGCATCGCGGCGATTGATCCGTAATTCGTCAGATGGGCGGAAAACACGACATCGAAATCCTGCAGCTTGCCGCGTTCAACGGGAATGATGTGACCGGCCTGATGGCCGAATTTCTGGGTCAGGCGTTCCGGCGCCTGGTTTGACCCGAAGGCCAGAACCGGCGTTCGCCCCCGCGTCATCGATACATCGAACGAGCGCACGGCGCCGTCGATATAGACAAACGAGTTTCTGGGAAAGGCGTAGGGGTAGCCGCGGGCGCGGGCCAATCTTTTGCTGTCAGTCATGGCGCGAAACGGTAAGGTGCGATTCATCACTTGGGAAGAGGAAAACGACATGGCTGAAAAACGCGCGGCGGCAACACCTACCGTCATGATCGACAATGACAGGACCACCGTGACCGAATGGCGTTTCGCGCCGGGCGCGGCGACCGGCTGGCATCGCCACGGCATGGATTACGTTGTCGTGCCGGTAATGGACGGCACCCTGCGCATCGATCTCGGCAACGGCGAATTCACGGAAGCTGAATTGAAACTCGGCCAGCCGTATTACCGCGACCTCGGCGTAGAGCACGATGTCATCAACGCCAACGATTACGAATTCGCCTTCATTGAGGTTGAGTTCAAATAGGGCGCGGGGCGGCAGGGAATGACAATCCCGGTTCCGACGCTTGAAGATATATGCCGGACCTTCGATGACCGCACGGCCCTGCGAACGCTGGTGCCGGGCCACCGCTCGGCGATGATCGCGCTGGTCTTCCATATGGCCGATGGTGATCTGAAGGTCTGTATCACCCGGCGGGCTTCGGTTGTCGGCGACCCGTGGTCGGGCGATCTGGCGTTTCCCGGCGGCAAGCCGGAAACGGAAGACATGACCCTGCACGATACGGCGGCCCGGGAAACCTTCGAGGAAACCGGCCTGTCGCTATCGCACGACATGCTGATCGGCGATCTTGGCGAGGTGACAGCCAGGGGCGGCGCCCGCCCGCTGATTACGTACCCGCTGGTCTATGTTCTGACAGAAAAGCCTCGGCCTTTTGTGCTGAATTATGAGATGACCGACGCCCAGTGGGTCTCTGTGGCGGCGCTGTGGGACGCCGGGAACTGGCGTCGCTTCACCTACACGCCGGAGCGCGAGGATTTTCAGGCGATCCGGACGATGGGGCATTTTCTGTGGGGGTTCAGTCTGCGGGTGCTGCACGACTTTTCCGTCCGCATCGGCCATCCGCTGACGCCACTGCTGGAAAACCCGTCGCTGCCGAAAATGGATGGCGCGCCAATCATCGAAACCCGGATCGGCTAACGCCGTCCATTTGTTCAGGTATTAAACCTTGTCGATGCGGAACCGCGCATAGGCGTTGTCGATATGAGCGGAGGAACAGGCCCACCATTTTTCCTTGGCGTCCCGATAATCGGTATAGGGTCCGTGGCGCTGTTCGATTTCTCCTTCGGCGATTTCTTTGAAATTGGTATCGGTATAGATACCGCCGATGACCCAGTATTCGTCCGACGCCTCGCGTTCGATGCCGAACCGCGCATAGGCTTCATCCACATGCTCCATGGACTTCGCACGCCAAACCGCTTTGGCTTCGGCATAGTCGTCGAACGGACCGAGCCGGTGACGTTTGTGGCCCGGTGCGATTTCGGTGAAATCCGTGTTGGTGAAAAGGCCGCCGATTACCCAGTAGCGTTCCATTTTGTCCCCTCGTGACTGGTCGTTCCATTCCCCCTAATTTCGACTATCCGGCCGGTCGCGGCAAGCTGAAGCCTTGACCTTTCGTCCCCGGTCACGCCAATGAAGGGGCAAGACAGGGTGCGGAGCAGGATATGCCGTTCAATTCATTGCGCGATTTCATCTCGAAGCTGGAAACTGCCGGCCGGCTGAAACGGGTCGGGCACCCGGTGTCGCCGCATCTGGAAATGACCGAAATCCAGACCCGGCTGCTGGCCGAAGGCGGCCCGGCCGTTCTGTTCGAAAATGTGGTTCGCGCCGATGGTTCTGCCTATGACATGCCGATGCTGGTCAACCTGTTCGGTACGGTGGAACGGGTCGCCTGGGGCATGGACCGCGAACCGCACCAATTGCGCGAAGTCGGCGAAATGCTGGCCTTCCTGCGCCAGCCGGAACCGCCGGGCGGCTTTCGCGAAGCCTTCGACATGCTGCCGCTGCTGAAAACCGTGATGGCGATGAAGCCGAAAACGGTCGGCCATGCACCCTGTCAGGAAGTCTGCCTTTACGGCGACGATATCGATCTCGACGCCTTGCCGGTGCAGGGCTGCTGGCCGGGCGAACCGGCGCCGCTGATCACCTGGCCGCTGATTGTCACCCAGGGCCCGAACCCCAAGGGCGACAAGGCCGATGTCTTCAACCTCGGCATCTACCGGATGCAGGTGACGGGCCGCAACACGACCCTGATGCGCTGGCTGAAGCATCGCGGCGGGGCGCAGCACCACCAGCGCTGGAAAAAGGACGGAAAGACAGAGCCGCTACCGGCCGCGGCGGTTCTGGGGGCGGATCCGGGCACGATCCTGGCGGCGGTTACGCCGGTGCCGGATACGCTGTCGGAATACCAGTTCGCCGGGCTGCTGCGCGGCAAGAAGGTGGAGCTGGTCAATTGCAAGACCATACCGCTGAAAGTGCCGGCGGAGGCGGAAATCGTGCTGGAAGGGCATGTCTCGCTCGACAGATACGAGGATGAAGGCCCGTATGGCGACCACACCGGCTACTACAACTCGGTCGAACAGTTTCCAGTGTTCGAAATCTCCGCCATCACGATGCGGAAAAAACCGATCTACCTGTCGACCTTTACGGGCCGGCCGCCGGATGAACCCTCGATTCTCGGCGAGGGATTGAACGAAGTTTTCATTCCGCTATTGCAGCAGCAGTTTCCGGAAATTCTGGATTTCTGGTTGCCGCCGGAAGGTTGTTCCTACCGCATCGCGGTGATTTCGATGAAAAAGGCCTATCCCGGCCATGCCAAGCGGGTGATGATGGGGGCTTGGTCGTATCTGCGGCAGTTCATGTACACGAAATGGCTGATCGTGGTGGACGACGATATCGATGCGCGCGACTGGAAGGATGTGATGTGGGCGATGTCGACCCGCATGGACCCGGCCCGCGATATCACGGTGATCGAAAACACGCCGATCGACTATCTGGACTTCGCTTCGCCGGAAAGTGGCCTGGGGTCGAAAATCGGCCTCGACGCCACCAATAAATGGCCGCCGGAAACCAAACGAGAATGGGGCGAGAAGCTGTATATGGAACAGGATGTGATCGACAAGATCGACCGCATCTGGGGCGAACTCGGCCTGCCGGGATCGGGAAAAAGCATCTGGAAATAGATTTGTGTCTGATGAGGAGATTCAGTACGCGGCGGTCTGTTTCCCTGGACTGGCCGATGTCGACCGGGACTGGATCGAATCCGTTAGACGGCAATACGATCCGAAATCCGCTCTCATACCGGCCCATCTGACCATTGTTTTTCCGCAAAACAGGATGGTCGGCGAAGATTTCGAAAACCGGATTGCGACACTTGCCGAGCAATCGGCTTCCTTCACTGTCCGGTTCACCGAGCTGAGGGCTATACGCGAACCGGGCATGACAGTGGCATATGCCTATCTGGTGCCGAGCGGCCTTCAGGACGGATCGGACAGCGTTACGGATCTCTACACCACCGGGCCTATGACCGGACACTGCGCGAGACACTGAAGCCGGACATTCCTTATCAGCCTCATATAACGGTCGGCGTCTTTGAAACCGAAGATGAATCACAAGCCGCCGCCCGCTCACTGACGGCCCGGCCGGTCGATATCGCCGCACTGATCGATGGAATTACCATTGTGCGCATCCGGAACGGGGTCGTCAGCATCGGCCGGAAATTTACCTTCGGGTGATTGCGCCGCCCCGGCTGCGAACAAAAGTTTCTGGCCGGTTTGGGTCGTGATCGCTAAAAAGGGCGTCGTCAGAGGGGACGCAATCAAACAGAACAGCCGATACGACAGGCTTAGTGTACGAATAGCGGGTGGGGAACATGCAGTCACATTACGATCTGATCGTCATCGGCAGCGGGCCGGCCGGCCGTCGCGCCGCCATTCAGGCCGCAAAGTTCGGGTACAGCGCCCTGGTGGTTGAAAAAGGCAGACGGGTTGGCGGCGTGTCCGTTCACACCGGCACAATTCCATCGAAAACGCTGCGCGAAACCGTCCTGAACCTGTCGGGCTGGCGCGAACGCGGCTTCTATGGCCGGGCCTACCGGGTGAAGCAGGATATTTCTTCTGACGATCTGCGGCACCGGTTGCTGAAGACCCTCGACCATGAAGTCGAGGTTCTGGAACATCAGTTCGCCCGGAATCAGGTGGAAACCATATCCGGCGAGGCGTCCTTCACCGATCCGCATTCGATTGAAGTCGTTTGTTCGGCCGACGAGATTCACCGCTTCACCGCCGATACCTATCTGCTCTGTGTCGGCACGGTTCCCTACCGACCGGCGAGCATCCCCTTCGATGGCGAGAACATTCTAGACAGCGACGATATTCTGGATATCACCCGGATACCGAGGTCGCTGGCGGTCATAGGCGCCGGTGTGATCGGCGTTGAATATGCGTCGATCTTCTCGGCGCTGGATGTTCCCGTTACGCTGATCGAAACCCGCGATTCAATGCTGGACTTTATCGATCGTGAACTGATCGACGATTTCACGCATCAATTACGCGATCGCGGTATTACTATGCGGTTTGGCAAGCCGTTCGAAAACATTGAAGTGACGGATGCCGGATGTCTTGCCTATCTTGAAGGCGGGCGCATGGTGAAGGCTGATATGGTTTTGTATGCCGCTGGCCGAATGGGCGCGACCGATGCCCTGAATCTGGAAGCTGCCGGTCTGACATCGGATTCCCGCAAACGCCTGACGGTCGATCCGAAAACGTTCCAGACCGAAGTGCCGCATATCTATGCGGCCGGCGATGTGATCGGGTTTCCCAGTCTGGCCTCGACGTCGATGGAACAGGGCCGTATCGCCGCTTGCCACGCGCTTAAACAGCCGGCGCAGAAACCACCCGAGTACTTTCCGTACGGCATTTATTCGGTGCCGGAAATGTCGACCATCGGTATGACCGAAGAAGAAGTGCAGGATCGGAACATTCCCTACGAATGCGGCATTGCCCGTTTTCGGGAAACATCGCGCGGTCATATCATGGGGTTGGATGCCGGCATGATGAAAATGATCTTCTCGCTCAAGACCCATCGGTTGCTGGGGGTTCACATCGTCGGCGAGGGCGCGACGGAGCTGATTCATATCGGACAGGCGGTGCTGAACCTGAAAGGCACGCTTGAATATTTTGTAGAGAACACCTTCAATTATCCGACCCTGGCCGAAGCCTACAAGATTGCCGCGCTGGATGCCTGGAACCGGATGCCGCCGAAACAGTGAACGGAAAGGGTGGCGACTGTTTGAACTGGAGTGCCGATGAAGAACCTTCTCTTTATCGGGCGCGTTGCCTGGGATGATCGGCTCTGCCGGCTTGCGATCTGCTGGCTGGCATTTCTCGCCGTGGTTTCCGGCGGGCGTCTCGCCGCCGTGTCGCTGACTTTTTCCGCATTTCTGGGGCTTGCCGCGGCGATTGCCTTTGCCGGCGGTGGCAAGGACGGTCTGACCCTGCAGGCGGAATGGCTGTCCGCCGTCTGGTTCGGTGCGGTATTTTTCGGATTGCTGTTCGGTGTGACGCTGGTTCTCGGCTGACCGGATCAGGTATCCGGTTTTGCATAATAGCCGATGACATCGCCGTCGGTGGTGACGCCCAGCCCGTTCAGGCTTCGGTTCACATAGTTGAAGTAACAGATGATCTGATTGGCCTCGAGGATCTGGCCGTCATCAAATCCGGCGTCTCTAAGGGCCTCGACATCGGCTTTTTCCACCTTCCCCGGCGTCATTGTCAGTTTTTCGGTGTAGCGCATTAGCGCCAGTTCGCCGCCGTCGAAGGCGTCTTCCGGCCGTCGCGCCTTCAGTGCGGCCTCGATGGCGTCGGCGCGAGCGTCATCGCCGATAAGATGGCGCGCATTGGCCCAGTGATTGGCCAGCGAATACGCGCAGTCGTTCAGAATGGAAACGTAGGAGCTGATGGTTTCCTGCAGCCACATCGGCAATGTGTTCGCGTCATCATGCAGGGCGGCGCGATACAGCACGACATGACCGCGCAGGGTGTTCGGCCGCAGGGAATGAACCCGCATGACATTGTCGACTGTGCCGTGCGGGGTGCGCGCAAGCTGCAGGGCATCCAGCAGGTCTGTGTCGGCGTCCTCGTCCGCAATCATCCTGATCCAGGCTGCCATGACAATCGTCTCCGTGCACAAGTTCGAGCCCGTTTACTAATACGAACAAATCTTTGCTTTGGAAATTCGGAAAAAGCAGTAAAGTGTGATCACACCCTTCAACCAGAACTGTCTGCAGCGATGCAGTTGCCTGCAAAGGGTCAACAAAATCAACGAACAATGCCGAACAGGAGACGATAATATGGACAGCTTTGAGACACTAAAACAGGACCTTGCCGCCAACCGCATCGACCGCCGGACATTCATGGCCGCCGCGTCCGCGCTGGGCTTCGGCGCGATGGCGACATCGCTGCTCGCAGGGTCCGCCGTGGCCGCGGCGCCGAAAAAGGGCGGGCATCTGCGGCTCGGCACGGCGGAAGGATCGACAAGCGACGATCTCGACCCGGCGCCGGATTCGAGCGCCTTCATCACAATGCTTTCATCGACCTATCTCAGCCAGCTCACCGAAGTCGATGCCGACGGCAATCTGCAGCCGCAGCTCGCCGAAACCTTCGAGCCGAATGCGACAGCCACGCAATGGGTTTTCAAGCTGAAAAAGGGCGTTGAATTCCACAACGGCAAAAGCCTGACCGCCGATGACGTGGTGGCGACGATCAACCATCATCGGGGCGAGGATTCGACATCGTCGCTCAAGACCTTCGCCAACCAGGTGAAGGAAATCCGGGCGGATGGCGACCACACGGTCATCATCGACCTTGTTGAAGGCAATGCGGATTACCCGTTTGTGCTCAGCACCGGCACGTTTTCCATCGTTCCCAGCGAGGACGGGAAATCGATGCCACGAAGCAAGATCGGCACGGGCGCCTACATGCTGGAGAATGTCGAACTCGGCGTTCGGGCCGGCCTGAAGCGCAACCCGAACTACTTCAACGACAAGGTAGGGCATCTGGATTCCGCGGAAATCCTGGTTATCGCGGACTCCACCGCCCGGCAGAACGCCCTGGTGTCGGACGAGGTCGACCTGATCGACAAGGTGGAGCTGCAGACGGCGGCGCTTCTGGCCAAGAACGAACGACTGAAGGTTCTCGATGTCACCGGCACGCTGCACTACACCTTCCCGATGGACACGCGTGTCGCGCCCTTCGACAATAACGATGTGCGGATGGCGTTGAAGTATGCCATCAACCGGGAAGAAATTCTCGACAAGGTTCTGCGCGGCCACGGCGCCGTCGGCAACGATCATCCGATCTCGCCGGCGAACCGGTACTTCAATACGGAGCTGGAACAACGCGGCTACGACCCCGACAAGGCGAAGTTCCATCTGAAACAGGCCGGCATGGAAAATCTGAAGGTCACGCTCAGCTCGTCCAAGGCAATCTGGAACGGCGCCATTGATGCCGTCACGCTGTATCGCGAACATGCCGCCAAAGCGGGGATCGACATCACCATCAACCAGGTTCCGAACGACGGCTACTGGTCGAATGTCTGGATGACGGATCCCTGGTGCGCCAGCTATTGGAGCGGGCGGCCGACCGAAGACTGGATGTTCAGCCAGGGCTATGCCGACGATTCAAGCTGGAACGAAACATTCTGGAAAAACGACAGGTTCAACATGCTGTTGAAGGCTGCGCGGGCGGAACTGGATGAAGCCAAACGCCGCGACATGTACTGGGAAATGCAGGCCATCGTTCGTGACGACGGCGGCGCGCTCACCCCGCTGTTTGCAAACCATGTCATGGCCTTCGACAAGAACAGACTTGGCCATCCGGACAAGGTTGCGGGAAACTGGAACCTCGACGGATACAAACTGATCGAGCGCTGGTGGAAAAAGTAGCGTTAATCGGCGACAGGAATAGCGGGGCGGTCGAACGATCGCCCCGTTCTTTTTGATCCGGATCAGGCAAACCACCAGCGTTCGGCCAGCCGCCCGCCATCGAAATCCCAGTTGCCGCCGACGATATCGGGATGGGCGAGCCTGTCGGTATGGCCGAAAACGTAGGAGGCATACATGGGCACGACGGCGCCGCCGTCATTCGAGACCAGGGTCTGCATCTCGTAGTACATCTCCCGGCGTCTGGCTTCGTCCAGTTCCGCGCGGGCTTCGTGCAACAGCGTATCGAACCGCTCGTTGGACCAGTTGGTATCGTTCCACGGAACACCGGTTTCATAGGCGGTGGAAAACATCTGGTCTTCGGTCGGCCTTCCGCCCCAGTAGCAGGCGCACCAGGGTTTCTTGAGCCAGACATTGGACCAGTATCCGTCACCCGGTTCGCGAATGACGTTCACGTTGATGCCGGCGGCGGCGGCGCTTTCCTTGTACAGGACCGCAGCGCCGACCGCTCCGGCGAACGCCGCATTTGAAGCGCTCAGTTCCACCGTCAGACCCTCAGCGCCGGCTTTTTTCAGGTGCCATTTCGCCTTATCGGGATCGTAGCTGCGCTGCGGCAGATCGCTATTGTGATAGCGGTTGGCTTTCGATATCGGGTGATCGTTACCGACCGTGCCGTAGCCCTGCAGGATCTTGTTTACCAGTTCTTCGCGTTTGAACGCCAGTTTCAGCGCCATGCGGACGTCGACATCGTTGAAAGGCGCAACGTCGACATGCATGGGAAAGGTATAATGCTGATATCCGGTAATATCCTTCACCACCATGCCCGGCTTGCGCTTTACCCTTTCCACCGTTTTCAGTTCCATTCGATCCGCAACATCGATTGATCCTGTGAGAAGGGCGTTCTGGCGCGCGTTCGGGTCGATGATCGACAAGGCCTCAACCGCATCGAAGTGGCCACGACCGTCGTCCCAGTAGTCACCGTTGCGCGACATGGTGATACGAACGCCCGGTTCGAAGGACTCCAGTTTGTAGCTGCCGGTGCCGACGCCCGATAGATCGATCGTTCCGTCTTTTTCCGGCAGAATCGACAGGTGATAATCCGCCATGATGAAGGGAAAGTCGGCATTGCCGCCTTCAAGAGAAATAACGATGGTCGACGGGTCGTCTTCCCTGATGTCCGTTATGGCGGCGACAATGGGCTTCGCGGCCGATGTGGCATCTTCGCCCCGGTGATGATTCAGTGAAGCGATAACATCGCGCGCCGTCACTGTTTTGCCGTTATGAAATGTCATGCCCTTGCGGATTCTGAAGGTCCAGGTTTTCGCATCGGGCGAGGCGTCCCAGCTTTCGGCGACATCGCCGACCAGGGATCCGTCCGCGGCGATTTCCGTCAACCGGTTGTGAATGCTGTGGAAGGTATAGTTCACAAAGCCGTTGTCGAATGTTCCGGGATCGGTCGAATCCGTTGTCGATCCGTGGCCGATTCCCATGCGCAATGTGCCGCCCCGTTTCGGAACCGCGGCCAGCGCCCTGTCCATCAGCGCGGTTGCCGCCGCGAGGGAAAGGCCGCCGGCGAGCGCCCCTTCCATGAAACCACGGCGCGATATACTGCCCCGGCGCAGTCTGGTTGAAAGGTCCGTTGCGTCCACGTTTCCGTTGTCCAGTATCATCGGTCCTGCCCCTGTTTATGTGATCCTTTCCGATACCTGACACTATAATCGGACGTTGCTGTTGCACAAACATGCGCATACGTGACGTAGCGAAAAAGAAAAGGGAGGCCGAAGCCTCCCTTTCCGCCGTCAATATGTCGTTGGTACTTATGCAAACCACCAGCGCTCGAGCAAGCGGGCGCCGTCCAGTTCCCAGTTGCCGGCAACGACTTCCGGCAGAATGATCTTGTCGCTGTGGGCGTTGACGTAGTTGTAGAAGAACGGAACGACGGTGCCGCCTTCGTTAGCCACAATTTCCTGCATTTCGTAGTACATCGCACGCCGCTTCGTTTCGTCGAGCTCGGCGCGCGCTTCAGTCAGAAGCGTGTCGAACCGTTCGTTGTTGAAGTTCGTGTCGTTCCACGGAACGCCTGACTGATACGCGGTCGAGAACATCCAGTCTTCCGTCGGACGACCGCCCCAGTAGCACGCGCACCACGGCTTTTTGAGCCAGACGTTCGACCAGTAGCCGTCACCCGGCTCACGCACCACTTCGATGTTGATGCCGGCCGCTGCGGCATGCTCCTTGTACAGAACCGCAGCATCGACAGCGCCGGCGAAAGCGGCGTCGGAGGCGCTGAGTTCAACAGTGAGGCCTTCCTGACCAGCCTGTTTCAGGTGCCACTTCGCCTTTTCAGGGTCGTAGCTTCTTTGCGGCATATCCCGGTTCATGTAGCGGTTGGCGGGTGAGATCGGGTGATCGTTACCGACCGAACCATAGCCCTTCAGGATCTTCTGCAGAAGCTGTTCGCGGTCCAGAGACAGTTTCAGCGCCATCCGAACGTCATTGTTGTCGAACGGCGGAACATCGATCAGCATCGGGAACGTGTAGTGGCCGTAGCCGGTAACGTCTTCAACGACGACGCCGGGCTTGCGCTTAAGCAGTTCGACCGTTTTCAGGTCGATACGGTCGGCGACTTCAATCGAGCCTGTCACAAGTGCGTTCTGGCGGGCATTCGCATCGATGATCGACAGAATCTCACCGGAATCGAAGAAGGCGCGGTTATCGAGATCCCAGTGGTTTTCGAAGCGTTCGACCGAAGAACGGACGCCGGGTTCATGTTGCGCAAGCTTGTAACTGCCGGCGCCTGTACCGGTCGTTACATCCGGCTTGCCGTCTTTGGACGGCAGGATCGCAAGGTGATAGTCGGTTGCGATGAAGGGGAAGTCGGCGTTGCCGCTTTCCAGCGTGAAGACAACGGTGTCGTCTCCGTCGGCCTTGATGTCCGTGATCGGCGCAACGATCGGGGCTGCCGCCGATTTGGAATCCTCGCCGCGGTGATGGTTGTAGGATGCAATGACGTCTTCTGCGGTGACGGTTTTGCCGTTATGGAATTCGACGCCCTTGCGCAGTTTGAATGTCCACACCGAAGCATCCGTCGATGCTTCCCAGCTTTCAGCGACTTCACCACGAAGGGAAATATCCGGCGCGACTTCGGTCAGGCGGGCATGCGTGTTGTGGGTCAGCGTATTGATGTACCCGTTTTCATAGGTCGCCGGGTCGAGCGAGTCCGTGGTCGACCCATGGCCCATGCCGATACGGCAATGGCCGCCCCGTTTCGGCGTGGCCGCAATCGCCTTGCCCATCATCGCCGTTGCTGCGCTGACGGTAAGGCCGGCAGCCGCCGCCCCTTCCATGAATGCGCGGCGGGTGATTTTACCCTGTGTGAGTTGTTTTGAGAGTTGTTTGACGTCTACCTGCATAGAAATAGCCTCCAAGTTTTTTTGGTGTCCCCCGTTTTCGGAAGACAATGATAATGTCTAATGTCCCGCGCGAAAACAGTTAGATTTCCGACATATAGCCCTTGAATATGACGCAAATATGGCATTTCGGCGTTTTTATCCAGAAAAATGACGGTTTATTCATTCCGGCGGTATTTTCACGCTGTCAGTCCAGGACTGAATACCTAGGAAAAAGGAGCGAGCGCATCAACGTCCTTTCAGGTGTATTGCAGCCTATCCGCATTTCCTGCTGAATTCTTGACGGACAGGCTTTTAACCCGATCAAGCATCTGATTGGATGGTTCGGGAATTTAGGTGAAAGGGGATAACAGTCATGGCCAATGCGGATCCGTCATTTTCGAGGGAAGAGTTTCAGCAACGGATAACAGGAACCAGAGCCGCGATGGCGGCGGCCGGTGTGGATCTACTGATCGTCACCGACCCGTCGAACATGGCCTGGCTGACCGGATATGACGGTTGGTCTTTCTATGTCCATCAATGCGTTCTGCTGTCGAGTGACGGTGATCCGATCTGGTACGGCAGATTCATGGATGGTTTCGGGGCCAGGCGCACCGTGTTCATGGATGACGACAACATCATCGGATACCCGGATATCTACGTGCAATCCACCGAGCGGCACCCGATGGACCGTCTGTCGGAAATCATCACCGAAAAAGGCTGGGGCAATGCCTCCATCGGCGTCGAGAAGGATAATTATTATTTCTCTGCAAAGTGCATGGAATCGCTGACACAACATTTGCCGAATGCCCGGTTCGTCGATACGACGGCGCTGGTGAACTGGCAGCGCGCAGTTAAGTCCGAAACCGAGATTTCCTATATGCGTCATGCCGCCCGTATTGTCGAAAAAATGCACAGCCGCATCCTCGAGAAAATAGAACCGGGAATGCGGAAATGCGATCTGGTGGCCGAAATCTACGATGCTGGCATTCGCGGTACGGCGGATGCCGGCGGGGACTATCCGGCAATCGTGCCGATGTTGCCGACCGGGCCGGATGCTTCTGCGCCGCATCTGACCTGGGACGACAAGCCGATGCGGGCCGGTGAAGCGACATTCTTCGAAATCGCCGGCGTCTATCGCCGCTATCACTGTCCGATGTCGCGGACGATTTTTCTCGGGGACCCGCCCGATACCATGCGCAAGGCGGAAGCCGCCATTCTCGAAGGTACGGAAGCAGCCCTCGCTGCAGCGAAACCCGGCAATGCCTGTGAAATGGTCGAAGAAGCCTGGCGAACCACGATTGCGAAATACGGCCTGGAGAAAGAAAGCCGCTGCGGCTACGCCATCGGACTGTCCTACCCGCCGGACTGGGGCGAAAGGACAATGAGCTTCCGTCGCGGAGACAAGAGCATTCTTAAGCCGGGCATGACTTTCCATCTGATGCCGGCTCTCTGGTTCGATGACTGGGGGCTTGAAATTACGGAACCTTTTCTGATTACCGAATCCGGATGCGAAACATTCTGCGACTACCCGCGCATGCTGCTATCCAAGTAACAATCCCAAATTCAAGGTAAGTTCGATGAGCGAACAGATTCTGCGGCCCAGCCCCATATCCGCCAGTGTCGATTACGACGAGGACGGTGTTCAGCACGGCTTTCTGTCGATCCCCTACAGCCACGATGAATCGGCCTGGGGCTCTATCAGAATGCCGATTTGCGTCATTCGTAACGGCGACGGGCCGACGGCCCTGCTGACAGGGGGCAATCACGGCGATGAATACGAAGGGCCGATCGCATTGTACAATCTGGCGGCGAGCCTCGATCCGGCGACAGTGACCGGCCGGGTCATCATCCTGCCGGCGCTGAACTATCCCGCGTTTCGGGCGGGGCGGCGTACCAGCCCGATTGACAGCGGCAACATGAACAGAAGCTTTCCGGGCCGGCCTGATGGCACAATCACGCAAAAGATCGCCGATTATGTTTCCCGTCATCTCTTGCCGGTTGCCGATCTCGTTGCCGATATTCATTCCGGCGGCAGGACGCTTGAAATGACGCCCTTCGCCGCGCACCATATTCTGCCCGACAAGGAACACGAAAGCCGGTGTCGCGATGCCGTTATGGCGTTCGGCGCACCGTTCTCCATCGCAATGCTTGAGCTTGATGCTGTCGGTATGCTCGACACGTCGGTGGAAACCCTCGGCAAGACCTTCGTGACGACGGAATTAGGCGGCGGCGGGTCATCGACGCCGGAAACGGTGGCCGTTGCGAAGAACGGCATTCACAACATTCTGCAGCACGTCGGCATTCTCGAAGGCAGCCCGAAACCGGCTGATACAACCTGGCTCGACATGCCCGATGGCGACTGCTTTGTGGTCAGCGACGAGGAAGGCCTGGTCGAACCATGCGTGTCGCTGGGGCAGGACGTTAAAGCCGGGGAAATCGTCGCCCGTATTCACCGCATAGAACGCACCGGCACGCCGCCGACCGACTATCGGGCGAAACGAGACGGTATTCTGATCGGCCGGCACTTCCCCGGCCGGGTTACCATCGGCGATTGTCTTGGGGTACTTGGGATGAAAGTCTGAGAAAGCGACGCCCCGTTCTTCAGTCCGAGGCGTCGTTCTTCACAGTGTCAGGCCGCAATCAGACCTTTTTGTTTCAGCACCCGGGCAACGGTGTTGCCCATCTCAGACGGGTTGGGGGAAACCTCGATGCCCGCTTCCTTGAGGATTTCGACTTTCTCGCTGGCGCTTTCCCCAAAAGCGGAAATAATCGCGCCGGCATGTCCCATCTTTCGGCCTTTTGGAGCGGATAGACCGGCGACATAGGCGATAACCGGCTTCTGCATGTGGTCGCGAAAATACTCCGCTGCCTCGGCTTCCTGCGGCCCGCCGATTTCGCCAATCATCATAACCGCATCGGTCTCGTCATCTGCTTCGAAAAGCTCGAGGATATCCTTGAACGAAGAGCCGTTGATCGGATCGCCGCCGATGCCGACGCTGGTCGACACACCAATACCCAATTCCTTCATTTGCGACGCCGCTTCGTAGCCGAGCGTGCCCGAGCGGCCGACAATGCCGACACGGCCCTGCATGTAGATATGGCTCGGCATCAGGCCCATCATCGCCTGACCCGGGCTGATAACGCCGGCGCAGTTGGGGCCGATCATGCGCATCTTGTTTTCCCGGCGGTATCGGCGCAGATAGCGTTTTACCATCATCATGTCTTGCGCCGGAATACCGTCGGTGACGCAGACGCAGGTTTCGATGCCGGCATCCGCGGCTTCCATCACGGCATCGGCCGCAAATGGGGGCGGCACAAAGCAGATCGACGCGCTGGCGCCTGTTGCGTCGACCGCTTGCTTGACGGTATCGAAAACCGGCCTGTCGAGATGGTCGCTGCCGCCACGGCCCGGTGTTACGCCGCCTACGACGTTGGTGCCGTATTCAATCATTTCCTTGGTGTGGAAGGTGCCGATATTGCCGGTGAAACCCTGCACGATGACTTTTGTGTTTCTGTCCAGAAGAACGGTCATTGTCTGTCTCCGAATTCGATGGCTGCGGGGTCAGGAAGCTGTGTGCTTGCGCCAGGCGGCGACGGCCTTTTCGGCCGCTTCCGACAGGGTGTCGGCCGTAATGACGTCAAGACCGCTTTCTGCAATGATCCGCTTGCCTTCCTCGACATTGGTGCCGGCGAGCCGGACAACCAGCGGAATTTTCAGATCGATTTTGGAAACCGCCTGAACAATACCTTCGGCGACCCAGTCGCAGCGGTTGATGCCGGCAAAGATGTTGACGAGAATCGTCTGAACGCCCTCGTCCATCAGGACAAGGTTGAACGCCTTCATCACACGTTCCGGAGTCGCGCCGCCCCCGATATCCAGAAAGTTCGCCGGTTCGCCGCCGGACAGCTTGATCATGTCCATTGTGGCCATGGCCAATCCGGCGCCGTTGATGATGCATCCGATGTTGCCGTCGAGGCCGACATAGGAGAGACCGCGGTCGGCGGCGTGGGATTCCCGCGGATCTTCCTGCGACTTGTCGCGGAATTCAGAAATGTGAGGCCGACGGAACAGCGCGTTATCGTCGAACGACATCTTGGCGTCGAGGGCCAGAATCTGGCCTTCCTTGGTCAGCGCCAGTGGGTTTATCTCGACCATTGTGGCATCAAGTTCGGAAAACGCCCGATAACATCCCAGAATAACGGCGGTGGCCTGCTGTACCTGCTTGCCGTCCAGCCCAAGCCGGAAGGCGATTTCGCGGGCCTGAAACGGCCTCATGCCGACGGCGGGCTCAACCGTTTCCTTGATCAGCGTTTCCGGCCGCTTCGCTGAAATTTCCTCGATTTCCATGCCGCCGGCGGCGGAAGCCACGACGACGATACGCTCCTGCTTCCGGTCCAGCACGAAGCCGAGGTAGAATTCCCTGTCTATGTTCGATGCGGCTTCGACATACAGGCGGTATACTCCCTTTCCGGACGGGCCGGTCTGGTTGGTTACCAGGCGTTTGCCTAGCAGTTCGCTTGCCGCGTCGAAAACCTCATGCCCGGTATTGCAGAACTTGATGCCGCCGGCCTTGCCGCGTCCGCCGGTATGCACCTGAGATTTCACAAGCCAGGCATCGCCCCCGATTTCCACAGACCGGTAACTGGCCTGTTCCGGACTGTAGGCGAGACCACCTTTTGGAACGGGAACGCCAAATCCCACCAGCAGTTCTTTCGCCTGATACTCATGAATGTCCATCTTTCACCCCACAAATGTAGACGCATTGTTGGTAGATCCGAAAATCCGGAGTCGGCACGATCGGCGCCGGGTTTCGAACATCGTCTTTCTGTGCGATGTAGAAACTAAAAATACGGTCTCAAAACAGTCTTGCCTGCGACATTTACAATCATTTTTTGCAGGTTTTTATCACTGTTTTGGTAATACCAATTTCTGCGGTTTTCTGTTCCGGTACGGCCCCTGACGGTGGCAGAGCGTCTCTGCTTGCCGGTTTTCTGCGAATCCAGTTAGAATCGAAAGAGAATCCGCAGATATTATATATCAATGCGGACGATTTCGGCCGGCTGTGGTGAAGTGTTGTTGGGGGAACGGCCTTGAATGAAAATGACGATCAGACTCAATTGGAAGTACCAAAGCGTGCACCGACCCGGTGGCGCAATACCATCCAGTTTCGTCTGCTTGTCGGTCTTGGCTGCGCTGCCCTTGCCGTCGTTGTTGCAAACAGCGTTCTTATCCAGGGCGTCGCCCAACGCATTATGCTGTCGCATAACATCGAAGATGTTCTGGAACGCGGCGAGTCTCTTATCTACGCGCTTGAAACCGAAGTCGCCTTCGCCGACTCCCTTGCAGAATCGATCGCGCGTGCGACGGAAACTCTGCCGAACGATCAGGTTCTCCTGAAGTCCGTTGTATCCAACATTCTGACTCCCCGCGGGCATCAAAAGCTTATTGCCGGCGGCGGCATCTGGCCTGAACCCTACGCATTCGATTCGACGAAAGAACGGTCAGCCTTTTTCTGGGTTCGAGAGGAGA
Organism: Alphaproteobacteria bacterium; assembly: GCA_040222995.1. Classification (GTDB taxonomy): domain Bacteria; phylum Pseudomonadota; class Alphaproteobacteria; order UBA8366; family Aestuariispiraceae; genus JAVKBW01. Next base: position 434,694 of record JAVKBW010000046.1, read on the forward strand.
CGGGCGGCCTGAGGTTTATCGATGCCTACAACACGTCAATAGCTGCTTATCATAATGAGACCTGGTACGTTCCAACGGCTTATCAGGCGGATAACCGGTGCCTGTGGTCTGCGTCCTATGTTGATTCCTTTACCCTCGATCCGATGGTGACATGTTCCGTGCCCATGCATCGGGACGACGAGTTCCAGGGTGTTGCCACGGTGGAAATCCGGATGGAAGGGTTGCGGGGGTTTCTCGAAGACCACACCGGGCCGCTGGGCGGATACGCCATCATCCTGGACCGGGATAACAATATCATCGCCTTTCCCGATCAGGCGGCGTCGATCGAACAGTTCACAAACGAGAACAGCCAGACGCTGGCGCGCAGTTTGTCGATAGACGAACTGGCGTCGAGTTATCCGGACTATCGGCCGATTGCGGATGCAATGCAGCAGATGGATAAGGACATAGTCTCAATGGCTGCGAGTACTGCTCCCGTCCGGTTCCGGGAATTGAAGGAGACGCTGGCCGGTCGCATGGAACATCTGTCCGAAAACAGGGTGGCGTTGCTGGCGGCAATGCTGACCGATCATTTCCGCGCCGGGCGGCGAGGTCAGGCCGCGTTAAAGCAGACACAGGAATTGTCTACCGAATACCGGCTCGGCGAACCCGCTCTGGCCTCGATCATGCTGATGCCAAGCACGTTCTGGAAAGTTATCATCATAACGCCACTGAGGCTGCCGGCGGAAAGCGCTGAACGCGTTGCGGGCAATGTCATCCAGTATTTTATTTTCGTTCTTATTGCAGCGATTATTGTTGGTTATCTGATCGTCGGGCGCTATGTCGCCGCGCCGATCCGGAAAATGGCGCTGCAGTTGAAATCGATTCCGGAACATGAACTCGGCGAAGCAGCGCTGCTTGACGAAAAGGATACGTCCGAGCTCGGCGAACTGGCCTACCGTTTCAATATGCGGACCCGCGCCCTGATGGAAATGCGCGAGCAAATCCAAAGGGGGGCGGAGGAACGGATGCGCGCCGAGAAACAACGCGAAATGTCCGAGGAAAGGTTCCGGGCTTTGGCGGATTCAGCGCCGGATGGAATTATCTCCGCCGACGGAAGTGGGCTGATTATTACCTGGAACCCGGCCGCCAAGGCGATTTTCGGCTACGACGCGGAAGATATGATCGGCAAACCGATCGGCAATCTGCTCGATTTGCAGGGCGCCCAGGTTCTGGCCGAGTTTGTCGCCCTGATGCACAAGACACGGCATAGCCAGCCGGCCTTCAGCCCCAAGGACGTTACTGCGAAACACAAGAACAATGAATCTGTCGAAGTCGAGATGTCGCTATCTTCCTGGGTGACGTCGGAAGGCACATTCGTCACGGCGTTTTTCAGGGATTTGTCGCAACGTCGCGAAACGGAAGAACAAATCCGGTTCCTTGCGCACCATGATTCCCTGACCCGGCTGCCGAACCGTACGCTTTTCCGCGATCGGCTGCACCAGGCGCTGGCGATCAGCCGAAGAACCAACAGCAAGGTCGCCCTGATGCTGCTGGACCTGGACAATTTCAAGGTTATCAATGACAGTCTGGGGCATGGCGTCGGCGACGAGTTGCTGAAGGAAGTCGCCAACCGGCTGGTGGCGCAGGAACGTGAAACCGATACGGTTGCGCGGCTTGGTGGCGATGAGTTCGCTTTAATTCTGCCCCAGATCCGTCGTTCGGAAGATGCCGTGATCATCGCGGAGCGTATTATCGAGCGCATTGAGGCGCCGCTTTCCATCGAGGGTAACACGGTTCAGGTCGGCACCAGCATCGGCATCACTATCTTCCCTGACGACGGCAATGACGTCGAAACAATGATCGGCAATGCCGATTTGGCGATGTATCAGGCCAAGGCCGAAGGCCGGAATACGTACCGGTTCTATGTCGAGGAGATGAACAGCGACCTGATCGCGCGCAAGGAAATGCTGGAAGACATGCGGCTGGCGCTGGAAAACGACGAATTCGAACTTTACTTCCAGCCTCAGGTCGATCTTACCGGTCATAATGTCGTCGGCGCTGAAGCATTGTTGCGGTGGCGGTGTCCGAAGCGCGGTTTTGTTTCCCCACTGGATTTTGTGCCGATTGCCGAACAGGGCGGGCTGATCATTCCGCTCGGCGAATGGGTTATCCGGGCGGCCTGTCGGCAAATCGCCGCCTTCGATACGATGGGGCTGTCAATGGTCCGTATCGCTGTAAACATTTCCACCTTGCAGTTCCGACAGAAGGATCTCGTCGATACGGTGAAATCCATCCTTGCGGAAACGAAAATACTGCCCGACCGGCTGGAATTCGAGATTACCGAAAGCGTCGTGATGGCGGACCTGGAATCGTCGGTCAACATGATGACCCAACTGGATGAACTCGGGATCCGCCTGGCCATCGACGATTTCGGCACCGGTTATTCGTCCCTGAGTTATCTGAAGAGGTTTCCGATCCAGAAACTCAAAATCGACAAGACCTTCGTTCAGGACGTTGAAGAGGATTCCGACAGTGAAGCTATCGTCAACGCTATTGTTGGGCTTGCGGATTCCATGAAACTGACCACGGTGGCCGAGGGTGTTGAGACACAGGCGCAACTCGATCTGATGCGGTTGGCCGGATGCGACCTTGTGCAGGGATACTTCTTCGGCCGGCCGATGCCGGCCCGCGATTTCGCAAGCTGGATGCGCGACTGGGCAGCTTAACCTCTGGCGCGTTTGGCGGCCATCGGGTCGCTTCGCATGGCGTGGCAGGCGGGCGGTTCCGGCATCCAGTCAGCGTTCAGCCACAAGCGCAGCAGGTGCCGGCGGCGCGATTATTCCGGCCAGTCCTCAAAAGTGTCCCGGGCGTGTAGAACCCGGAAATTATTCAGGATCAGGGTTTCGCCTGGCTGCAGGGTGAATCTGATCTGCAGGTCGTCATCGGCCGCATACGTGTCGAAGCGGTCGAGCGCTTCTGTTTCTATCGCCGACAGGGCCTTGCCCGATTGGGTGACGGCCCGGTCGATAAACGGCCTGTAATAGACGCAGCTTAATCCGCCTGGCCCGTCGATCAGCGTCGGCATCGGTCCGCGAAACACACCGGCCCCCTGAACGGACTCATCCGGCAGATAGTACATGAAACCGGTTTCCAGAACCGGCAGCAAATCGGGGCATTCCGCCCGGAAGCGTTCGCGGATGGTTTCCGCGCTCACCAGCCTGTTTTCACCGCCTGTCCGGGCCGCTCTGACGCAATGCAGCGCCAGCATTGGCGGTGGATCGGTATGTGGCGTCAACTCTCCCGGCGACCGGTATCCCCTGTCGTCAAACGCATCGACGTCGGAAAAGTCAGCGATTTCAACAAGCGTTTCGTCTTTGACATTCTGCGGCAGAAGATAGCCGAGCGACTCGCCCAGCCGTCGCAGGGCTAATCCTGCCTCCTCGGCATCGCCCGGATGGTCGGCGTTGCACCCTTCAACCAGCACGAAACCGGCGCCGTCAGCCAGTTCTGTCTGAATTCGCGCCAGATCGCCGATATTGAATCGGGGCAGGCCCCTGCTTTCCATGTCGGCGCGTGTCCAATCTCTGGCATGCAGGACGGGACAGCCGGCGTCTGCGTTATTTCTGCTCACAACCCGGAAGACTTTCTGCTGTTTCGACACCCTATATCCTGTGATATGCACAGCTTTATCTCAAGTCGATAGGAGCATACCGACATGACCGTCGCCACAGGCCAGATGGCCGTTACAGACGTAACGCCGAACAATCTTGAAGCATTCTGGATGCCGTTTACGGCGAACCGGGATTTCAAGGCCAATCCCCGCCTGCTTCAAAGCGCGCAGGACATGCACTTCACCACAACGACCGGCAAGAAGGTGCTGGATGGCACGGCCGGGCTTTGGTGCTGCAATGCCGGCCACGCAAGACCGAAAATCGTCGAAGCGGTACAGAAACAGGTTGCCGAGCTCGATTTCGCGCCGACCTTTCAGTGGGGACATCCGAAGGCGTTCGAACTCGCCGCCCGTGTCGCCGCCTTGGCGCCGTCACCGCTGGATCATGTCTTTTTCACCAATTCCGGGTCGGAATCCGTCGATACGGCGTTGAAGATCGCGCTGGCCTATCATCGGGTAAAAGGCGAAGGCACACGGACACGGCTGATCGGCCGCGAACGCGGCTATCACGGCACCGGTTTCGGCGGCATTTCGGTTGGCGGCATCGTCAAGAACCGCATGTTCTTCGGGTCGCTGCTGACCGGTGTCGACCACCTGCCGACAACCCATGCGCCGGAACACCAGCAGTTCAGCAAGGGCCAGCCGGAATGGGGCGCGCATCTGGCCGACGAGCTTGAAAAGCTGGTGACCCTGCACGATGCCTCCAACATCGCCGCCGTGATTGTTGAACCGGTTGCCGGCTCGACCGGCGTGCTGATCCCGCCCGTCGGGTATCTGAAGCGTCTGCGTGACATCACGAAAAAACACGGCATCCTGCTGATATTCGATGAAGTCATTACGGCATACGGTCGTCTTGGCACACCCTTCGCGGCAGATTATTTCGATGTCACTCCCGATATCGTCACCACGGCGAAAGGGCTGACCAGCGGTGTCATCCCGATGGGCGCGGTTTTGTGCACCGGTGAAATCTACGACGCCTTCATGCACGGGCCGGACTACGCTATCGAATTCTTCCATGGCTACACCTATTCGGGCCATCCGGTCGCCGCCGCCGCCGGTCTGGCGACGCTTGATGTCTACAAGGAAGAAGGCCTGTTCGAACGCGCCGCCGAACTTGCGCCGTACTGGGAAAAGGCAATCCATTCCCTCTCCGATGCCAACCGGGTGGTCGATTGCCGCAATCTTGGCCTGATGGGGGCTGTTGAAATCGAATCGATTCCGGGAGAGCCATCCAAACGCGCCTACAACGTCATGCTCGATTGTTTCGAGGAAGGGCTGATGATCCGCACGACAGGTGACATTATCGCCCTGTCGCCGCCGCTGATCGTCGAGAAAAGCCATATCGATCAGATCGTCGATACCTTGCGCACCTGCCTTGCACGGGCAGCGTAAGGCGCGGCCGATGATCGTGGCATGACCGGCGCTGCGCGCAAGGTGCTGCTTGTAACCGGCGGCGGCAGAGGCATTGGCGCCGCCGTCGCCACCCATGCGGCGGCGGCCGGTTACGACATCGCGATTAATTATTCCCGCAGCGCAGCGGCGGCCGAACAAACGGCAGGGGCCTGTCGGGCCGCCGGTGCTGAGGCCGATACCTTCGCGGCGGATCTGGCTGACCCGTCGGCCATTGCACCGATGGTCGGTGCCGTGGTCAGGCGTTTCGGCCGGCTGGATGCGCTGGTGAACAACGCGGGCATGACCGGTCGGGCATCAGCCCTGATCGAGGCTGACGACCGGACAATCATCGATACGATCACTCTGAACGTGACCGGGCTTATTCTGTGCACCAAGGCGGCGGTTCGTCACATGGCGGTAAGCCGGGGCGGTAACGGTGGCGCGATCGTCAATATTTCCTCCGGTGCAGCCACGCTCGGCAGTCCCGGTGAATTCACCTGGTACGCGGCAAGCAAGGGAGCGGTCGACAGTTTCACTTTCGGAATTTCCAAGGAAGTCATTACCGACGGCATTCGCGTCAACACGGTGTCGCTGGGGCTGGTCGATACCGATATCCATGAAACAACCGGGGTGCCCGATCGGGTTGCACGGCTGACCCCGACCATTCCCATCCAGCGGCCGGCGGAACTGGAAGAAGTCGTTCGGCCGATCCTGTTTTTGATGTCGGATGATGCGTCCTATATGGCCGGCGCTGTTCTACGGGTCGCCGGCGGACGGTAACGACAGGCAAAACCCGGGTTACTGCGCGATCCGCAAATTCGACAGTTCAGTGCCGATGGCCCGGAATGTCTGTGTCAGGTCCTCGTTTGTCGGGCTGTTGAAATAGAAGTCCGGCGATGATGCGCAGCCCTGATACAGTGCGCGGGTGGAACTGCTGCTGACCTGAAACGTGATCGTGAAAATCTTTATCCCTTCGGCTTTCATTAACTCGCAGGTTTCAGCCATCCGGTTGTTCACCTCATTCAGCGCAGCGCCGGAGCTTGTTGTACCCAGTATGCCCCACCCGATGCGCCCATAGGCACCGTAATCCGATCCGTCGGGACCGGCGGGCGGGTGGTCGTACCATTGATTGTTTCCGTCGGTCAGCATCACGACGACCTTGTCCATCAGCGGTTCGTCATAATCCAGCGGCATGGTGGCGGGGGTGTCGCCGCCCCACAACCCGCGCCATTGCGGCGACAGGACCCGCCAGCCCCAGGCCAAACCCAGATTGCCCATCGTGCCGCCGCGATGCCACGGCTGCATTTCCTGAATACCGGCTTCAATTGTCCCCCGCGACGCGGTAAGGGAAGTAATCGCGGGACCGCAGCCAAGATTGGGCCCGGTTCCGTCATTCTGGGAATTGTTTTCCTCGTCAACGCCCGGGTAAATATTGTCCGTGTCGGTCGGATAGAAGAAGGGGCTCCAGAAACCGCCGGAAGGCGGCGTATCATCCTGATCGAGCGGCGCAGCACGGGCCTCGACACACCCCCTCCATTCCGTACCGACATCTTCGTACGCTGTCGGGTCATAAGAACCGTCCAGCCAGTTCGTTCGGCCTGCGCCAATGTTTACGGTAACGGTATAAGGAACGAGCGAAACGAAAAAATCGTCGATTTCCTGCTGGTCGCCGTAAAGGATGCTGACCAGTTCCATCGCCGACGTTTTCATGGTCGTCATCTTGTTGCCTGACCGCATCGATCCTGTGTTATCCATCACCAGCGCGAGCTCCATACCGCGGATAGACCGCTGGACGACAGTCGTGGCGGATACCGTCAGGTCATTGATGCCGAGAACCTGCATGAATGTGGTCGGTATGGTGGCGGATGCCGTGACGGTCAGCGTTTCCGATGAATCGTTGACCGTGAATTCCGGGCCGGTGACAGCGGCCTGCATGAAATCGTCCGGAAAATTCGCCGCGAAGAAACGGTCAATCGTTACATCCAGTTTATCGCTGAACAGTTCCTTGCCGCCCGCCAGGCCGGCGGCGTCGAGGGCATAGACCAATTGGCTTCGCAACATGTATCCACGCGTGGAATCGACAGCCAGTCCGCTGAAGCCGACCAGCGGCACGGCGCCGATGGCGACCATGGTCGCCATTCCGGCTCTGGAATCCTTGCGGAACCGTCGAATAGCACCGGACAGAACAGTGATCAGTTTCAGATAGCGCTGGTACATTTCTTTTTGCCAATACTGGTAAAGACTGCTTGCCAGTCTGCACAATAGACACCTCCTGCTACTTTCGCCCCACTTATCGCGGCGGATTTAGGAAAACTTGTTGCAATAATTTTCCCTGTATTTTCAATAAAATACAGCGCGTTATCTTCTATGTAGCGGTTCAGGGTGGCGTCGGCATACCAGATGTTGAAGTCATTTTTATCATAATTCCAAGAAATTAAAATTAGCCGGAATTGTCCAATTAATCCGTTTCGATAGTTATTGCTCAAAATCACTAAATGAAATGATGATCCGGTCAGAGATTGCCGAGAGGGTGTCTCGCGAGTTTAAGGTCACTTACTGGAGGTCAATATGTTTACTTCGAAAATCAAGACGTTCATGAAAGACGACAGCGGGGCGACTGCTATTGAATACGGGCTCATCGCAGCGCTTGTCTCGGTTGCCGCCATTCTGGCCCTGCAGGCGATGGGTACATCGCTGGAAGCCATTTTCACCAGCGTTTCGACGACGCTCGACAGTGCGGTTACCGACGGCAACGCCGGCGGCGGCAGCACGGATGGCGGCAGCACCTGATCTGACGTAGAGAGCAGGAATGCTTGAGCCTGGCCGGGTAACTGTCAAAGCGGGGTGGCGGTGTGCATCGCCTCCCCCAGCCCGGCCAGCGCCAGCATCCGAGGAGAATAACTCTACGTAGATTCAAATTATACCCGAAACTTGGATTGATGGGGATTTTTCCAATGATTTCGTTCTCGACACATTTACCGGAAATGGCCGCGCAGATTTGTGTTCTGATTTTTGCCTTTTTGGCATGTCTTGCCGCCGTGTGGGATCTTCGCAGTTTTACAATTCCGAATTCGATTTCGATCGCTGTCGCCGCGTTGTGGCCGGTCTATGCGATTGCTGCCGGGCTGGGCCTGGAAGCAATGGCCTATGCCGGAACAATAGCCGTCGGCGTTCTTTTCGTCGGTATGCTTGGGTGGAGCCGGGGTTGGGTCGGCGGTGGCGATGTCAAACTGTTCTCGGCTTTTGCTCTTTGGGCCGGTCCGGTCGGGCTGATCCCCCTTGTCGTACATACAGGCATCGCCGGCGGTGTTCTCAGCCTTTTCTGGCTGACCAGCAAGCCGCTTCGTTTCGCAGCGGTCCGCGCCGGCCTGCCGGTGGCGCTGACCCCGCCGAAACACATTCCCTATGGCGTTGCCATAGCCGCGGCGGCGGTTCTGTTATCGATCCGCCTGATCACGGTCTGAAGGAGATCGAACCATGCGTTTTCGACTCATTGCCCTCATCATCTTCGCCGCCGCCGCCGGGCTTGGCGCGGCGACCCTGGCCCGTGACTGGATGGCGTCGCAACAGGCGGCCTTTAATGAAAAACTTAAATCGCTGACACCGGAAGAAACAGAAGTCGCCGAGGTTCTGGTAGCGCGTAAGGCTATTGCCGTCGGCACTTTCCTGAAACCGGATATGTTTCGCTGGGCCGAATGGCCGGAAGACGGTGTCGCCGATACCTATGTGGTGAAGCTGGCGGATCCGGAAACAGATCAGATCGAGGATCTGCTTGGTGCGGTCATGCGTAATTCCATGACAGCCGGCGAGCCGATCACCAGCGGCCAGATCATCAGACCGGGAGAACGCGGTTTTCTGGCCGCCGTGCTGACACCCGGCTCTCGTGCGGTGTCGGTGCCGATCAATGCAACAACGGGTATCTCCGGTTTCGTGTTTCCGGGCGATTCCGTCGACCTTCTGCTGACACACACGATCAAGGGCGGCAATAATGTTCGTCGCGCTTCGGAAACCATTCTGCGCGATATCCGCATTCTGGCGGTCGATCAGAGTGTCGCGAATGACGACGGTAAACCGGTGATCGCCAAGACGGCGACATTGGAAGTGTTGCCGAAACAGGCGGAGAAAATAGCTGTCGCCATGGAAATGGGTACGCTGTCGCTGACCCTGCGCAGCCTGCCGGTGGAAACCGCCGAAGGCGAACCGATCATCGACCCGACACAGCAAACCTACACCTGGGACAGTCAGGCAAGCCGGCTGCTGTCTGGCGGTGGGCGCGGCAAGGGCGGGCCGGTTACGACGGTTCAGGTTGTCCGCCGGGGCGAAGCTCAAATGCTCAGCTTCAGGGGGACATACCAATGAACTCAATCCAGCACGGAAAGGGGTTCATATGGTCGTTGCTTCTGCTGGCTGTCGTGTTCCCCGCAATTCTCTGGCTGACGCCTGCCTATGCAGGGCCGCAGCAGAAAAGCCCGCGCGACCTCATTGCAGATGTCGATATGACGACGGTGTCGGAATCCGATGTGCCGATTGATATGGCGGTGCCCTTCCTGCCGATGGATCCGGTTCAGGCGGCGGCCAATGTTGCGCCTGCGGTGACGATTGAGGCCGAGCCGGTCGTCGCTGAAAACACCATTCCGGTCGGCGGCGATGAAACGGAAGACCCGGCCGTGGCGTCGGCGCCACTCAAGATAACGCCGACAGTGCAGTTGTTGCCGAAAGCGCCCGTAAAGCCGGCGGCGGTGACGCCTGCCGTCGTGCGCACCGTTGCCGCACCGGCTGTTTCCGTCTCGGCCCCGGGTGTCCAGCCGATTGATCTGGAAATGCACGCCGGCACGATGATCCGGCTGCCGAAAGCAGCGAATGCCGTCTTTGTCGCCAACCCGGATATCGCCGATGTGCAACTAAAATCGCCCCGTTTGCTGTATGTTTACGGACGGCTTGCAGGTGAAACGACGGTCTACGCGGTCGATGCTTCCGATGAAGTTGTGCTGAACCACCGGGTCGTGGTCGGACACAATCTGACCCGGCTGCAGGAACTGATTCAGAAAGTCCGTCCCCGGTCGAATGTCGACATCATGTCGCTCAACGGCTCCATCGTACTGACCGGTCTCGCCAGCAGTTCGGAAGAGGCGTCGGATATTTCCGGCCTCGCCGCTCAATTGCTTGGAGAGGGCGGCCGGGTAATAAACCGCATCAGGATCGACAGCCCGCAGCAGGTCAATCTTCGGGTGCGGATTGCCGAAGTCAGCCGGGATGTGTCCAAGCAACTCGGTTTCGATCTGAGCATCTCGCAGATCATCGGTAATGTTACCCTGGGTGCGGCCACGAACTCCTTCGTCGATGGCATCACCGCTGGCACGCAGCAATTGTCGGGCGCGTTCACGTCGAATTCCGGCCGCACAGCCATCAATGCCTTGATCGACGCGCTGGATGATCAGGGGCTCGCGACCGTTCTGGCCGAACCCAACCTGACCGCGATGACGGGTGAAACCGCGCATTTTCTCGCTGGCGGCGAGTTCCCCATTCCGGTACCCAGCGATGACGGCACGATCACTATTCTGTTCAAGAAGTTCGGTGTTGCGCTCAGCTTCAAGCCGGTTGTTCTGGACGATGGCCGGATTCACCTGAAAATCGTGTCCGAAGTCAGCCAGTTGTCGACGACGGGGTCTGTTTCGTTCAACGGTTTCGTTATTCCGTCGCTGACCACCCGCGAGGCCGAAACCACGGTCAATCTGGGCAGCGGGCAGAGTTTCGCGATTGCCGGTCTGCTGCAAAACACCACCACGCAGACAGTGAATCAGTTTCCCGGTCTGGGCGACCTGCCGATCATCGGTACTTTGTTCCGGTCCAGCGATTTTCAGAGCGAAAAGAGCGAGCTGATCGTCATTGTCACCCCCTATCTTGTGCGGCCGGTATCGACCCGCATTGCTGCGCCGACGGATGGGTTCCAGCCGCCGACGGATCAGGATCGCGTGTTCAACGGCGCGAAGTACAAGGCCGGCGCCGCTTCGAAACGCACCGACTTCGTCAGCCGAAACGGTTCGGCCGGTCAGGTCGGCAAAGCCGGATTCATTCTGCGCTAGAGCGGGTCACGGTTAATCGGAATCGCTCCGGGAAGGGGACACGAAATGCGAAAAACAACAAATCTGGTAAAGGTAATTGCTCTGGTGGCCGCAAGCCTGACAGCCGCCTGCACCGCGCAATCGGAAGGCCGGTTAGAAAACCGGCATCAAACGAGGGTCGACCTGGCCCGGTTCCAGACCCCGGTCGAAACCGAGGCGGAAACCGGCATGCCGACGTCTGAAGGATACAGCGAAGCCGCGGCTTTTCTGGTGAGTCTGCATGCCGGGTATGGCGATATCGTCATGGTGCGCGGCGGTTCGCCGGAAGGACGGCGCAGTCTGGTCGAAGGCTTGCGCGGCTACTACCGCAGCCTTGATTTCGTTACCCTTCCCGGCGGTACAGGCAGCCTCGTCGTAACGGTCGAACGCGCGGTTGCAACGCCGCCGCCCTGCGGCGACTGGTCGGCGCCTTCCGGCCACGATACCAGCAATAGCGGTGGACTGGATCTCGGCTGTTCGACCGAAGGCAGTCTGGGGCTGATGGTGGCGGATCCGCGGGATCTGCAGGGCGGCGCCCCGCCGGGACCGGAAAGTTCAACCGTCGGGGTTCGCGGTATCGCGGAAATGAATGCCGGGCCGCTTGTCATTACACCGCAAACCGAAGTTACGGATACAACGGAATGAACGCCCTTCCCCCCTTGTCTGCTTCAGGGTCCGGATCCTCGCTGCGCGATTCGAGAAACGCTCGCCTGATTGCGGTTTCCGAAAATGCCGATCTTGCGGATGCGCTGTCACGGCTGCTGGACAGCGACGGTATCGCAACAGCGGAAATTCTGCCTGCCGATATCGACCCCATCGCGCTGGCAAGTGAAAAAGCCGATCTGTTCGTGATTGATCTGGGCGATGAAGACGATCCCGCGGCAAAAGTGTTGGAATACGCTTCGGTAACCGATAAGCCTGTCGCTGTAATAGGTACGGTCAACGACATTCATTACTACCATCAGGTGATAGGTGCCGGAGCAGTAGACTACCTGGTGCCGCCCTTCACGGATTCGATGCTGATGGAACTCATCGGCCGTGTGGTCACGCGTCCTCATCAGGCCGCCGATCCTGAAACCTGCCGTCTCAATCTGATGATCGGCACACGCGGTGGGGTCGGTACAACGGCGCTGGCCGTTTCGACGGCGTGGCTGTCGGCCGAAGCCTGGAATACGCCGACGGCTCTGCTGGATCTCGATTTACGCTTCGGCAGTTGCGCCCTGTCGCTGGATCTGCTGCCGGGTCCGGGTCTGCGCGATGCGCTGGAACATCCTGAACGGATCGATTCCCTCTTTGTCGGCAGCTCCATGATCAATGCGACCGACCGGCTTTTCGTGCTGGGCAGCGAGGATGCGCTGGAAAGCTCAATCCGTATTGCCGACGATGCGATCGAAACACTGGTCGAGGCGGTCAAGCCGACAGTGGATGTCATTGTCGTTGATTTGCCGCGTGCTGCGGTCGGGGCGCACCAGTCAATGCTTCAGGATGCCCATACAGTCACGCTGGTCTCCAACCTGACGGTGGCGGGATTACGCGATACCGTCAGGCTGCAGACCTTTCTGACAGACCGTCTGGGTCTTTCGACCGTCCAGATCGCGGCGATTGAAGCGCCGGACAAGACGGCCCATATCAGCAAGAAGGAATTCCAGCAGGGCATCGGCCGCGATGTTACCTTCTGGCTGCCTTACGACCCGAAAATGATGGCGGCGGCGGCCAGCCAGGGTAAGGCGCCGCCCGATCTCGCCGGCACCCGCCACGCCTATACGAAAGCCTGCAGTCTGATCGCGCGGGACTTCGCCGGCGCTGAGGAAGCGAAGGAAAGGCGACGGTTTTGGCGCTGGTAGATTCCATTACAGCACTGGGCAGGGGGTCGCCGGATGCCGGCGATCCGACGGCCGCCATTGAACGGCTGAAGAATAAACTGTCCCCGGCCATTGCTGACGCATTGCAAGACGTGACGCCGGAAACGGCGGACAGATCCGACCTCAGCCGCCGTATTCGCGATACAGTCTTGCAGTCCACCAAGAAACAGGGACTGAAACTGACGCTGTTGCAGGAGCGTAATCTGGTAACAGCTCTGCTGAATGATTGGCTGCGGGCATCGCAGACGACCGGCCCGGAAATGCAACCCGCCGGCCGGGACAAATCGAAAAAGCTTGTTCGGCGCGAGACTGCCGGTGCGTTGGAATCGCAGGAAAGGCAGCCGGCGAACGAGGAGGTTGTCGATTCGGATGCGACAATCGACTCCCTTCTTGGCGATACGTCATATCAGCCGTCCAGCCATACCGGGACAACCAGCAGAACAAGCGTCGAATCTGCCGTCGACAAGGTTCGTCCGGTCCTGACCGACCAGATCGATGTCGCTGCGGCGGCAAAAATGCCGCGTGCCGAACTTGCCCGCCAGATTTCCGAACTGGTCGGCGACATTCTGCGCGACCGGCAGATCCAGCTTAACAGCATGGAACAACGCGATCTCGTCACCATTCTGGTGAACGACATGCTGGGACTGGGACCGCTGGAATCGCTGCTTGAGGACGAGCGGGTCACCGATATTCTGGTTAACGGCCCGCATCAGACCTATGTGGAGCGCGGCGGCAAGCTGGAACTCGCCGACATTCATTTCCGCGACAATGCGCATCTGTTATCCATCTGTACCCGAATCGTCAGCCGTATCGGCCGTCGGGTCGATGAAAGCTCGCCGATGTGTGACGCGCGACTGGCCGACGGCAGCCGGGTGAACATCATCATCCCGCCACTGGCGCTGGACGGGCCGTCGATATCGATCCGGAAGTTCTCCGAAAAGAAAATCACGCTCGAAGTGATGACGCGTCAGGGTAACATTTCCAAAAACATGGAAACAGTGCTGAAAATCGCCTCCCGCAGCCGGCTTAACATCCTGATTTCCGGCGGTACAGGTTCGGGTAAAACGACGCTTCTCAATGCTCTCAGCCGCCTGATCGATACCGGCGAGCGGATCGTCACCATCGAAGATGCTGCGGAATTACAGTTGCAACAGCCGCACGTCGTCCGTCTGGAAACACGCCCGCCAAATCTGGAGGGGCGCGGCGAGGTCACCATGCGCGATCTCGTCAAGAACTCGCTCCGGATGCGGCCCGACCGGATCATTCTGGGCGAGGTGCGAAGCTCGGAAGCGCTCGACATGCTGCAGGCGATGAATACCGGCCATGAAGGGTCGATGTGTACGGTTCATGCCAACAATCCGCGCGAAGCGCTGACCCGTCTGGAAAACATGGTCAGCATGACGGCATCGAACCTGCCGGCAAAAGCCTTGCGCACGCAAATCGCCTCAGCCATTGACGTCATCGTGCAGATCAGCCGCATGCGCGACGGCATGCGACGGGTAACCAGCATCGCCGAAGTCGTCGGCATGGAAGGCGAGGTCATCACGACCCAGGAACTCTTCCGCTACAAATATGAAGGGGAAGACCAGACCGGCAAACTGCTCGGCACCTTCGAACCGGCCGGCGTAAGGCCGCACTTCGCTGAAAAGGCATCGTACTTCAACCTTGAAAGGCCGTTGCTGGAGGCGATCGCATGACCGTGCTTCTCGATATTCTGGACGATGCCGGGGCCTGGATGGCCTCGCTGACGGTGGAGGCGCTCGGTATCCTGATCGCCTTGCTGACAGCCGTCGCCGTAATGGCCGTCGTTCTGGGTCTCGCTTCCACCAATATCAGGGAAAACCGGAAAAGACGCGATCGGCTGGGCCGCGCTGTCGACCGGCGGGCCGGGTCGCAACAAAAGACGGAAGCCGCCGTTCAGCTTCGCCGCAGCGATCCGAAATCCCGGCTGGATGAGACTCTGGGCCGTCTGATGCCCAAACCTGAAATGTTGCGCGGTCGGTTGAAACAGACCGGCCGGAAAATCGCCGTCGGCAACTATGCCGCGGCCAGTTTTGTTGTTGCCATTCTATCCTTCTTCATCCTCTGGCGGTTGACCGGTCTGCCCCCGGTAACTTCCGCCTTTGGTGCGGCGGCGTCGGGTCTGATGATACCCCATCTCATCGTGTCCCACTTGATCCGGCGTCGCCGTAATCTTTTTACAGGTCAGCTAGCCGAAGGCATTGATGTGATGGTGCGCGGTATCCGGGCCGGCCTGCCGGTTTCGGAAACCGTGCGCGCCGTTGCACGGGAGGTGGGCGAGCCGGTGCGCGGTATCTTCGCCCTTGTGGCTGACCGGGTTCGCGTCGGTGAACAGATGGAAGACGCCTTTGCCCATGCGGCAGAGGAAATGGATACGCCGGAACTGAAATTTTTGTCTATTACCCTATCCGTGCAAAGAGAGACAGGCGGTAACCTGGCGGAAACCCTGTCCAACCTGTCCGAGATCCTGCGCAAGCGGCGTCAGATGAAACTGAAAATCAGGGCAGTATCGTCGGAAGCCCGTGCCAGCGCGATGATTCTCGGGTCGCTTCCCTTCGCGATGTTCCTGATCCTGCTTCTGGTGAACAAGGGATATGTAATGGAGCTGTTTACCGACCCGCGCGGCCACTTTCTGGTCGGCATGTCGGTATTCAGCATGGTGATCGGCATCGGCGTGATGATGAAGATGGTGAGGTTCGACATATGAATCCACTCGATTACCTTCCTTATGGACTGACCTTGCAGGAATTGTTTCTGTTCTTGGCGGCTGCGGGTACGTTTCTTGGCATTGTGGCGGTCGCCGTGCCGTTGATTGAACGACGTCCTGACGGCCGCCGGGTGAAGGCCCTGCGCCAACGCCGTACAGATCTTCTGGCCGAAACAAAGAAACCGAAACGGCGTGGCCTGTCCGGATCGTATGTCGGCATCGCCAATCATGTCGTCGGCCGGTTCAAGCTTCTCAGCAGCGATCATGCGGCGGAAGCGCAACGCAAACTGTTGCGAGCCGGTATCCGCTCGAAGGATGCGGTGACGATCTTTCTGTTCATCAAACTCTGTCTGCCGCTGACGCTGGGCGGTATTGCCCTGATCCTGCTGTTCGGCACCAATCTCTACCCGATGCCCGACTTCGCGAAAGCGGGTATCAGTGCCGGCGTTATTATATTCGGTCTCTACCTGCCGGATATCGTCACCAAGAACAAAGCCGACAAGCGCAAACATGCGCTGACGCGTGGCCTGCCGGATGCGCTGGACCTGCTGGTGATCTGCGCCGAGGCCGGGCTTAACCTGGATTCCGCGCTGATCCGGGTATCGAACGAAATCCGCATGGCGAACCCAGAACTGGCGGACGAACTGGAACTGACTTCAATCGAGCTCGGCTTCCTGAGTGAGCGGCGTGAAGCGTTACAGAATCTTGAAATGCGGACCGGATTGAAATCCGTCTCCGCGCTGGTCGGCACATTGGCCCAGACCGAAAAGTACGGCACGCCACTGGCGCAGAGCCTGCGGGTGCTGGCCGCCGAAATGCGTGACGAGCGCCTGATGAAAGCGGAAGAGAAAGCGGCGCGTCTGCCGGCAACACTGACCGTGCCGATGGTTCTGTTCATCATGCCGGCTTTGTTTATCGTGCTGATCGGCCCGGGCATCCTGCGCACCGTCGATGCGCTGAGCAATCTTTAGAGGGCCGGGCGATGCAGACCATCCGACACAAATCGAAAGTTGCGGGGTCAAGCCCCGGTCGGGTGGCTGGAATAGAAAGCCTGGATCGACCGCAACCGTTGCGCCGGATCTTCCAGCGCCCGCAGCGTCCTGTAGAACGCCATGTTGCGTTCGACCGCAGCCGGACCGAGATCGAGCGACGCGACCGCGCGGGCTTCGTCTTCCCTACCGGCCAGAGCGTAACCGAGCGCCAGCGTCTGCCGGTATTGTGCCGGGGTGCCCGATTGGTTGGCGATGGCTCTCAGCAACGCAAGGCCTTCATCCATTTCACCGGCCAGAACCAGCGACAGACCCAGGTTATGCTGCAGGTCGAGATTGCCGGGCGACGCGGCCAGACCTTCGCGGTAAATCGCCTTGGCGCCATCGTGATTGCCCAGCAGGTCCTGCGCGACGCCCATGCCGAGATAAATCCGGTAATCGTCCGGCGTCAGCTTCTTCGCCTGTTCGTAATGCGGCAGCGCCAGGGCCGGTTCGTCAATCGAAACCAGCGCATTCGCCATGCCGCGCCTGGCATCGGCATTCAGCGGGTCCAGCGTCAGCGCCGCACGGAAAGCAGCGGTTGCTTCTTCCGGCGACCCGCCTTCGGCCATGGCGTATCCCAGCTTCACCAGCGGGGCCGGTTCTTGCGGGGCGGCGTTGTGCGCACTTCGATAGAGCGCGACAGCGCCCGAAAAGTCGCCCTGGGCAAGGTTCAAATCACCGGCCTCGATCAGGGCGGCGACCGTCGAAGTATTCGCCCCCTGCGCCAGCCGCGCCTGTTCGCTTTGGGCGGCGCACCCTGCCACCGCCAGTCCCAGCGAGAGGGCCAGTGCACGAACGACGCTGCGTCGAACATCGGCCGGAATTTTTGGAGTTTGTTTCATGGACAGTAACCTAATCGACAAACCCGTGCCTTGTGTAAAAAAATACATTGCATTTCAGACGATTGCTCGATTCTTCAGGCTTGGCAAAGACTGTCGGGGCGCCGCGGCTCTGGAATTCGCCCTGTCCGCGCCGTTCATGATCACGCTGATGGTCGGCATCATGGAAATCGCGATGATGAGTTTCTCCTCGGCCCTGGTGGAAGGGGCGGTGCGGAACGCCTCGCGATTTGGCATCACCGGTCTCGAAGTCGACGGCGGTGTGTCGCGTGAAACGGCAATTATCCAGCAGATTCAGCATGATACGCTGGGCATGATCGAAATCGACAATTCCAATATCCAGACCCTGGTGTATCCGAGTTTCGAGGATATCGGCCTGCCGGAACCGTTCACCGACACCGCACCCGCAAACGGCATCTACGACGAAGGCGAAAACTTCAACGATATCAACGGCAACGGCCAGTGGGACCCGGATATGGGGCAGGCCGGTGCCGGCGGGCCGGGCGATGTTGTGGTCTATCGCGTGTCCTATGAATGGCCGCTGATGCTGGGGCTGCTGTCGAAAACTTTCGGGTCGAGCATCGACCTGGGCGCGTCGATCGCCGTTCGCAACGAGCCCTACGACGGATAGGCGGGAGGAAACAGGCAATGCACAGGGTTCTGAAATTTCTGCGACGGTTTTCGTCCGAGCGGCGCGGCGGCGTGCTGATCGAGGTCGGCATGGCCGCGCCGATTCTGGTGATTTTCCTGATCAGCGCCTTCGACACCGCGCGCTTCGTTCTGATCAATCAGAAGGTTCAGCGCACGGCGATGACCGCAGCCGACCTCGCCGCGCGAACCAAGACGATGGATCAGAACGACCTCAACAACCTGTTCGCCGCCGCCGATGAAGTGTCGCGCCCCTATGCCGTGCTCGACAGCGGCCGGGTGATTGTATCCTCCGTGGTAGGGCAGCAGAACGGCGAGGTGCGGGTCGGCTGGCAGCGAACCGGCGGTTCGGCAACCAGCGCCAGCCGGGTCGGTCTGGAAGGCGGGCTGGCCGATATCGAGGAGCCGGAAATGGTCGATAACGAACTGTCCGTCATCGTCGCCGAGGTGTTCTACAATTTCGAACCGATCTTCATCGGCATGCCGGAAGCCCAGACCCTGTATCATCAGGCGACGTTCCGCCCCCGTCTGTCGCGACTGGTGGAGCTGGAATAGGCTAGCGCATTCGATCTTTGAATAACTAAGTGCTTGCTGCTTTACGCTCACCCAGCCGTGTTTGGATGTGATCGGCAAGGAGAGATAGGGTTCCGGCTCATGAAGTTAAAACCGGAGTGCCCGTTATGCGTTTTGCCCGATTTCTGATCATTTCAGTGTACTTCGGCTGCCTGAGTGTAGCACCGGCCTCGGCATCGTCGCTCGATACGATGGTTCGAGTGAAAAGCGCGCATTCCGTGGAGAAGACGATTGAAAAGGCGGAAGCCTTTGTCGAGGAGAAGAAGTGGAAGGTCTTCGGGCGGTTCGACCATGCGGCGGCGGCGAACGAATTCGGTAAGCAGATGGCGCCAACCATTGTCGTCATCTTCGGCAACCCGGCAGCGGGCACCGGGGCGATGAACAAGAACCGATTGCTTGCGATTGATCTGCCGTTGAAGGCGCTGGCCTATCAGGATGACAACGGCGATGTGTGGTTTGCCTACAATACCGGCGAATGGGTTGCCGAGCAGGTGTTCGGGCGGCATGGCTTCAACCCGAATCCCGATGGTATGAACAAAATGTTCTCAGCGATGGCGAAAGCGGCGACGGAGTAACGCCGGATATATCTCATACGAATCCCGGGCATCGACCCGGGATCCATTCCTGTGGCTTATATAAAAATCGTTGGCATACGCGGAAGAGGCCCGGATCGGGGGGTCCGGGACTCTCATAACACTTTACGCATCCACCATCGGGTCAACCCGGTAACCGTACTCACCCGATGCTTCCTGCAGCCATTCAAAGAAATGCAGGGCAAAGGACCGCAGCACATAGATATCCACTTCTTCCGAACCGGCCTTGTTCGACAGGCAGTGCAGGGTGACGCCGACATGCGCCATGCCGGTCTGAATGCACGCCCCCGCCTTGAACACATTCGGATGGAAGTCGTAGGTCGATCCCTTCGACAGCATATCCCGCAGGCTGTTGCCGGAAACCCGAAGGCAGGTGCGCGAATGGCCAAGGCTGACGACAGCAGCGGCATCGCCCAGCGCATCTTTCAGATCGGGTGCGACATCGCGAGCATCGCTTTCAACGATCCACCAGCGGTTCGGCCCGCTCCACAGAATATGCGTTTTCCCTTTAACGACGGCGCTCACTGCCTCCTTGGGCGGGGCGACGCCAGTGACTTTTTCAATCGCTGCTCTGGCCTTGTCGGCGGTGTCGTCGAAGGCGGAAACCTGTGTAATCGCCAGATTGCGCCTTTCGGTAACGGCAATGCCCGGCCCGCCCGGAAGCTTGCGACCGAACGTGCCTTCCCGGTAAGCGCCTTCAAGGGATGACCGGCGCGCGGGCGCCTTTGACGCTGTGGTTTTCCTGGATGCAGACTTTTTGGCCGAGGCTTTCTTTGCGGCCGACTTCTTTGCCGCGGCTTTCTTCGACGATGTCTTTTTGGCGGCAGATTTCTTTGCGGCGCTTTTCCTGGCCGAAGCCTTTTTTGCGCCGTCTTCGGGGGTTTCGTCAGCCATGCATCCGCTCTCCCTTGGGATCGATGAAGTGGGTCGGCGTGACCTTCACTTGCACTTTTTCGTTTTTCAGCGGGTATACCGCATACATCGTTTCGCCTTCGCGCGCCTTGCCGCCGGACAGCATCGCCAGATTGACCGGCGTTCCCAGTTCCGGAGAATAGGCCAGGGCCGTGACATAGCCGAGCGACCGGTTCGGCGCCGGCGCATCGGGATGTTCCACCAGATGCGACCCGGCCTTGACCCAGGTTTTACCGTCCAGGGGCACCAGCCCGACAAGCGAGGGCCGTAACGGATCGACCATGCCTTCACGCTCGGTCATGGCCTTGCCGATGAACTCCTTCTTCGTCGACAGCATTTTTTCCAGCCCCAGATCGGCGGCGTTGGTCATGCCGTTCAGTTCCGACCCGGCGACATGGCCTTTTTCGATCCGCATCGTGCCCAGACATTCCGTACCATAGGCCGTGATCGAAAACTCCTTGCCGGCGTCCAACGTCATCTTCCAGGCATCCAGGGCCCAGTCCGACGGAACGTTGACTTCATACGCCAGTTCGCCGGAAAAGCTGATGCGGAAAAGCCGCGCCGGAATGCCGCCCAGCTTGCAGTCAACGACCCCCATGAATGGCACGCCTTCATCGGAAATGTCGATGTCGATCAGTTTTTCCAGAACCTTCCGGGCGTTCGGTCCGGCGATGGAATAGCCGGCCCACTGGTCGGTCGTGCTGGTCACATGCACCCGCAGGTCCGTCCAGACCGTTTGAAGGTACTTCTCCATCCGCGCCAGCATCGGCCCGGCATTCGCCGTTGTGGTTGTCATGTGATAGTGGTTTTCCGTCAGGCGCGATGTCGTGCCGTCATCCATCACCATGCCGTCTTCCCGCAGCATCAGCCCGTAGCGCGCCTTGCCGACAGGCAGTTTCGCGAAGCCGTTGGTGTAGAGCCGGTTCAGGAATTCGCCGGCATCCGGGCCCTGCACGTCGATCTTGCCCAGGGTGGTCACATCGCACATGCCGACCGAACCGCGCGTTGACGTGGTTTCCCGGTAACAGGCGTCGTCGATGTTTTCTGATCCATGCGGATAGAAATGCGGCCGCCGCCACATCGAGGCGTCGATCCAGGTGACGTTGTTTTCGGTGTGCCACGCATCCATCGGGGTGCGGCGGATCGGCAGATAATGGTCGCCGGTTTCCTGCCCGGCGAACAGACCGATCGCGACCGGCGTATAGGGCGGGCGGAAGGTCGTCGTGCCGGTTTCCGGAATGCTGCGGCCACGGATATCCGCCATGATCGCCAGGCCGGTCAGATTGCTTGTCTTGCCCTGATCCGTCCCCATTCCGAGCGTCGTGTAACGCTTGAGATGTTCGACAGAAAGGTATCCTTCGCGCGCTGCCAATTGTACGTCGTCTACCGAGACATCGTCCTGAATATCGACGAATCTTTTGCGGTGACGGCCGGGCGCATCGGGAATTTCGCGATGCCTGCCGACCGGCTCGAATGTTTCTTTCTCCGTCTTCGGCACGGTGACGGATTTCGTGCTGCGGCCTGCCAGTTCGGCGGCTTCCTTGCCTGCCGCCGCCCCTTCCAACAGACAATCGGCAAGTGCAAAACTGCCGTTTGCCGCCCCGACGGAAACGGCCGCCTGTTTGGCCGGTCCCGGAACGAAGCATCTGAATTCCTCGTTGTACTCGTTCTTTGCGCCTGTCTGGGAATGCAGATGCAGAGTCGGCTGCCAGCCGCCGGATACGCAAATCAGATCGGCGTCGATGGCTTCCGTCCGGCTGCCGCCCAGCTTCATTACTTCGGCGCGCCAGATGTCAGTCCGGCCTTTGACCGCCGTGATACCGTATCCGGCCTTCACGCTGATGCCCAGATCGCGCACCTGTTTCGGCAGACTGCCTTCCGGGTTGGGGCGCGTGTCCAGCACCGCGCGGATATCGACTCCGGCATCCGCCAGATCAATGGCGGTCCGGTAGGCGCTGTCATTGTTGGTCAGGATTACCGCGTTCTTGCCGGCCCTGACACCGTAGGCATTGGCATAGCCGCGCGCTGCGCCGGCCATCATCACGCCGGGTCGATCATTGTCGCCAAACGCAAGCGGCTGTTCGATCGCGCCCGCCGCCAGCACCACCCGCCTGGCGCGGATGTTCCACATGCGTTGCCGGGGCATGTATTCCGCCGGGGCGGCGACATGGTCCTGCACCCGTTCCACGGCGTAGAGCATGTTGTGGTCGTAGTATCCGAACACGGTGGCGCGCGACAGCAGACGGACATCCGGCATCGCCTGCAGGTCGGCGACGGTTTTGGACACCCAGTCCATCGCCGGCGCGCCTTCGATTGTCATGTTGTCGAACCGAAGCCAGCCGCCGAACGTTTCCCGTTCGTCGACCAGAATGACCCGTGCGCCGGCCTTGCCGGCGGCCTTCGCGGCCATCAGGCCGGCCGGACCGCCACCGACGACCAGCACATCGCAATGCGCGGTCATCTTGTCGTAGTGATCGGGGTCCGGTTCGCGTGATGCGGTGCCAAGGCCGGCAGCCCGCCGGATGAACTTCTCATAAGTTTCCCAGAACGTTGCCGGCCACATGAAGGTCTTGTAGTAGAAGCCCGCAGGGATGAACCGGCCGACCGCCTGGTTAATCGCGCCGATATCCAGTTTCAGCGACGGCCAGGCGTGCTGGCTGTAGGCGTCCAGACCCTCATACAGCTCGACCTGGGTCATTCTTGTGTTCGGTTCGCGCCGCGCGCCCGACCGCAGTTCGATCATCGCGTTCGGTTCTTCCGGGCCGATGGAATAGACGCCGCGCGGGCGGTGATACTTGAAGCTGCGCGCGACAAGCCGAACGCCGTTCGCCAGCAGGGCGGAGGCCAGCGTGTCGCCGGGATGGCCTTCGTACCATTCGTTATCGAAGGTGAAGCGCAGTTTTTTCGACCGGTCGATTTCGCCACCGGCGCCAAGGCGGAAGGGTTGCGTGCTCATGCCTGCTCTCCCTTGCCTGCCCAGGGCTTTTTCACATCTTTCTCGGTCGGTGTCGCGGTTTCCAGAATCTCATGGGTCAGCGTGTCGCGATGCACCATCAGCCATTGCCGGCAGCCGTTGACATGATGCCAGTATTCCCAGTGCGGGCCGCAGGGATTGTCCCGCTCGTAAACATAGGCATTCCATTCATCCAGCGAGGCTGCGGCCATGTCTTCGGGGTGTTTCTTGGTCGCGTCGCCGCCATAGGTGAACTCGACCATATCGCGGTCGCCGCACCAGGGGCATTTGATCAAAAACATGCTTCGGTTCCTTAGTGCGCGCCGGGCACGGGGCCCGCGCCTTTTTCATCGATCACCCGGCCCTTGGCGAACCGGTCGAGGGTGAAGGCTTCGTTGTATTTGTGGGGGGCGTCGTTGGCGATGGTGTGGGCGAAGCACCAGCCGGATGCCGGTGTCGCCTTGAACCCGCCGTAACACCAGCCGGTGTTCAGATACAGCCCCTTGGTGTCGGTCTTGGTGATGATCGGGCTGCCGTCCATCGACATGTCCATGATGCCGGCCCAGTGCCGCAGTAGGCGAACCCGCGAGATGCACGGCATCATCGCCACGCCGGCGGTGATGATGTGTTCGATGGTCGGCAGGTTGCCGCGCGCGGCGTAGGAATTGTACCCGTCCAGATCGCCGCCAAAGACAAGGCCGCCCTTGTCGGACTGGCTGACATAGAAGTGGCCTGCGCCGTAGGTGACGACGGTATCGATCAGCGGCTTCAGCGGTTCCGACACCATCGCCTGCAGCTTGTGGCTTTCGATGGGTAGGTTGTTCAGACCGGCGGTCGCCGCGACCCGGCTGGTATTGCCGGCGACGGCCAGTCCGACCTTCTTCGCGCCGATATAGCCGCGCGAGGTTTCAACACCCTGGATCGCGCCGTTTTCAATCTTGAACCCGGTGACTTCGCAATTCTGGATCAGGTCGACGCCATAGCTGTCGGCCCCGCGGGCATAGCCCCAGGCGACCGCATCGTGCCGCGCCGTGCCGCCGCGCGCCTGCATCAGCCCGCCATAGATCGGGAACCGGGCGCGCGGGTTGAAATCCAGCATCGGCGCGCGTTGCCTCACTTCTTCGGCATTCAGGATCTCCGCGTCGATGCCGTTCAGCCGCATCGCGTTGCCGCGCCGGGCAAAGCCGTCGTATTGCGCTTTCGAATGGCACAGATTGATGACCGCGCGCTGCGAGAACATGACGTTGTAGTTCAGTTCCTGCGACATCTGTTCCCACAGCTTCAGGCCGTGTTCGTAGAAATGCGCGTTTTCCGGATGCATGTAGTTGGACCTGACGATGGTCGTGTTCCGGCCGACATTGCCGCTGCCCAGATAGCCTTTTTCAAGCACGGCGATATTCGTCATGCCGTGGTTCTTGGCGAGGTAGAACGCAGTGGTGAGGCCGTGCCCGCCGCCACCGACGATGACGGCGTCGTAGGATGCTTTCGGCTCCGGGTCGCGCCAGGCCGGGGTCCAGTTCTTCTGACCGGTCAGGCCGCCCTTGATGACATTCCAGATATTGTAACGAGGTTTACCCATGGCGGTTTTTTCACGCTGTTGCTTGAAGAGTTTGTTTTGGAATTGCCAGTGCCGGTGAAGCGGATGTCAAACCCGCTCGCACCATATGCATTCGGCGTCGTTTTGACTATCCAGTTTAGGACATGTTCTCCAGTGTTTTGCCAACTGGAAAAAATCTTTGTGCGCCACTGGAAAGACAGGCAAGCGGTTAAGCCGTCGTCGCGCCCCGTTTTGCGAGGTCGTCGATTTCCGCATTATCCAGGCCCAGCCAGTCTTCCAGCACCTCGCCGGTATGCTGACCCAGGGTCGGCGGCGCCATTTTATATTGCGGCGGCGTCTTCGACATTTTCACCGGGTTGGCAACCAGCGGCACCTTTCCGCCACCGGCCAGCGGATGCGGAAGCTCCACCACCATATCGCGCGACTTTGTGTGCGGATCGTTGAAAGCGCGTTCCATCGTGTTTACCGGACCGGCCGGCACGCCGATGGCGCCCAAACCGTCGATCCATTCCTGCAGTTTGCGAGACTTCATGTAAGGCGCCATCAGGTCCGTCAGTTCCTGGCGATGGGCGAGGCGATCCCGGTTCGTGGTGAATCGCGGATCTTCGGCCAGCTCATTCGCGCCGGCATGTTCGCACCATTTGCGGAACTGGGTATCGTTACCGATGGCGAGGATAACGAAACCGTCGGCGGTTTCGTAGGTCGTGTAGGGCACGATGCTGGGGTGCGAATTGCCCATCAGGCCGGGTGACACGCCGCTGACAAGGTAGTTGCTGGCCTGGTTGGCCATCCAGGCGATCTGGGTATCGGTCAACGCGCAGTCTATCTCCTGGCCTTCGCCGGTGCAGTCGCGGTGCCGCAAAGCCGCCAGAATCGACATCGCCGAATACATGCCGCACATGATGTCCGATACCGCGACGCCGACTTTCATCGGGGTGCCGCCGGGTTCGCCGGTGACCGACATCAGGCCGCCGAAACCCTGTGCCATGAAGTCGTAGCCGGCGCGGCTGGCATAGGGACCTGTCTGGCCGTAGCCGGAAATCGAACAATAGACGAGGCCGGGAAAATCCTTCGACAGGCTTTCGTAATCCAGCCCGTATTTCTTCAGGCCGCCGACCTTGAAATTCTGCACCAGCACATCCGCCTTGGCGATCAGCCGTTTCGCCAGCGCCTGCCCTTCCGGGTGAGAGATATTGATGGTGATGGACCGTTTGTTGCGGTTCGCGCTCAGATAATAGGCGCTTTCCGTCGTGTCATTGCCGTCCGCGTCCTTGACGTAGATTGGCCCCCAGGCCCGGGTATCGTCGCCTTCGCCGGGCCGTTCCACCTTGATGACATCGGCGCCCATATCGGCCAGATTCTGGGTGCAGAACGGCCCCGCCATGATGCGGCTGAGGTCGAAGATTCTGATGCCTTCCAGCGGCAATGCGGTCATGAACCAATCCTTCTGAGTGCTTTTGCTAAAGCCGGTTGTCGTAGGCCTTGCGGTCGAATTCGGCGGAAATCAGCGTGAACCTATCGGCGTTCAGTGCGTCCTTCAATGCCGACGTCAGGGCGGCGCGGTCTCGAACGGCAATTCCGTAGCCGCCCATCGCCGTACCGAGCGCGGCGAAGTCGGTTCCGCCGAAATCGACGCCGACATTCTTCAAACCGCGTTGCCGCTGTTTCAGTTCGATCAGCGCGAGCGAACGGTCGGTAAAGATGACCACAGGCACAGCAAGCCCAAGATCGCGTAATGTCGCAAGCTCGCCAAGAATCATCTCTAGCCCGGCATCGCCGGTAAAGGCGACAACCGGTAGATCGGGTGCGGCCAGTTTCGCGCCGATGGCCAGCGGCAGGGCGCAGCCCATCGTGCACAGGCCGGTCGACTGGATAAGTTGACGTTCGGCGAAACACGGCCAGACCTGGCTGAGCAGGATCCGGTGCGCGCCGGAATCCACCGTTGCGATACCGTTGCGGGGCAGGGCGGCGCGGGCGGCTTCGACGATTGCGGTCGGGCCCCATTCCTCGTTCTGGCCGAAAGCGCCCGACAAGGCTTCCTTTGCCGATGCCGGTTCGCCGCCGGGCCATGTCGGCGACGGATTGACGCCATCGCGTAAGGCAGCGATGCCGGCCCTGACATTACAGATGAAGCTGAGCGTCGCCTGATGCATGAAATGGTCGTTCGGCGCGGACGTGATTTCCAGCACATTCTGCCGCGCCGGATCCCAAGGATGCTGCCAGCCTGTGCGCATCTCGATCGGGTCGTAACCGATCAGCATAATGAGGTCCGCCCGCCGGACCAGCGGCAGCAGATGGGTGTCTGCTATCGGCGACAAGCCGGCCCCGCCGAGCGCCAGTGGATCGTCTTCCGGCAGAATGCCCTTGGCCTTGTACGAGGCGATCAGCGGGATCGAAAAGTCGCGGCAGAACGCGGCCAGATCGTCGGACGCCTTGTGCTGCAGTACGTCCAGCCCGGCAATGATGATCGGGGTTTTTGAGCCAGCCAGCCATTGCCGCGCTGTTTCAAGGTCAGGTCCCTGCGCCGGGGCGACGGGTGACGGTATCGCGTGCCGCTGTACGGTTGCCTTGCCAAGCGGTTTCCCCTGCCGGGAAATCGGCAGATCGATATGCACCGGGCCGGGCCGGTCGGCCACCGCCAGCGAAACCGCGCGGTCGGCCAGCACATCGGCGGCGCCATCGCCCAGCGTGAAAGACCCCTTGGTGATCGGCGCGAACATCGCGCGATGGTCGAAAACCTGATGGTTGTATGACAAAGCCTCTTCCGGATCGACACAGCCGGTCAGGACGATCATCGGCACCCGATCCTGCTCCGCATTCGCCACCACATTGACGGTATTGGCCGCCCCGGGGCCGAGTGTTGACACCAGAATGGCCGGCGCGCCGGTCATGTGAAAAACGCCTTCCGCCATGAAACCCGCGCCGTTTTCATGCTTGGTCAGGATGAAGCGTATACCGGCTTCCTCCAGCGCATCGATCATCGCGATGACCTCGCCACCGGGTATACCGAAGGCGTAGCGGCACCCGGCATCGGCCAGACGGCGGGCAATTGCCTGCACCGCCGTCGGTTCGGATTTCTGGTCGATCATGTCGGTCTGGCTACTCCGCGGCTAAGGGAATCGTCTGCTCCGTCCGGTCTGCATAGCCGTCGCGGGTTTGCGGCAGCTTGCGATCCAGCAGCCGGGCGGCGATCACCGTCCGCAGTATCTGGGCCGTACCGCCGCCGATCGTGAACATGCGGGCGTCGCGAACGTAGCGTTCGATCTTTTCGTTTCGCGAGTATCCACGCGCACCGAAAAGCTGCAAGGCGTCATTCGTAACCTTGACCGCCATTTCCGAGGCGAACACCTTCGCCTGGGCCGCCTGCATGGCGTCGGGAAACGGGTCAGCCGCAGCCGCCGCGCGATGGATCATCAGCCGCGCCGCGTCGATCTGCGTCGCCATGTCGGCCAGCATCCATTGCAGGCCCTGAAACTCGCAGATCGGCCGCCCGAACTGCTCGCGTTGCTGAACAAAATCGAGCGCCAGATCGTATGCACCGGCCGCAAGGCCCATGGCGATGGTCGCCGCGCCGACGCGCTGGCTGTTATAGGCTTCCATCAGCCGGCCGAAGCCCTTGGTAAATCCACCTGGCGGTTCCAGCGCCATACCGGCCGGTACGACCAGATCGTCGAAAAAGACTTCGGTTTCCGGAATGCCGCGCAGGCCCATTGTCGGTTCCCGTGCGCCGATGGTCAGGCCCTTGTCGCCGCGTTGCGCCAGAAAGCCGCCGATACCCAGCTCCTTGCCATTTTCGTCGAACACCCGGGCGAAGATGACATGCAGCCGCGAAACGCCACCGCCGGTGATCCAGTGCTTCTTGCCGTTGATAATATAATGATCGCCGCGCCGGTCGGCCCGTGTGGTCATTTCGGTCGCTGCCGAGCCGGCGTCCGGCTCGGTGATGCAGATCGCCGGCTTGTCGCCGTCCAGCACCAGCCCCGCCGCCAGTTTCTTTTGAGCGTCAGATCCATAGCGCATGACCGCCGCGATGCCGCCCATATTCGCCTCGACGACGATCCGCGCCGTGACGCCGCAGGCTTTCGCCATTTCCTCGATCACCAGAACGACATCGGCATAAGAGCGGCCATGGCCGCCGTATTCGGTTGGGATGGTCATGCCCATGAAGCCGGCGTCGGTCAGGCCTTTGACGATATGCCAGGGATAGGCCTCGCTTTTGTCGGTATCTGCGGCGTTCGGGCCGGCAACCTCGGTCGCGAAGCGACGGGCGCGGGCCTGAAGGTCTAGCTGTTTGGATGTAAGGGCGGCGTACATGAGGCTTCTCCTTGTTCACAAGATTGTGAGCCAACCCCTTTCTTCAATCAAACGAATTTAATTTATAGTTAAAATCAAATATTCTTATTTTATGAATTTACGGCATCTCGAAACCTTCGTGATTATCGCGGAAACCGGCAGCTTTCAGACGGCGGCGGACCGGATGCACGTTACCCAGTCAGCGGTCAGCATGCAGATGAAGGCGCTCGAGGTCGATCTCGGCACGGCTCTGTTCGACCGGTCGCGTCGTCCACCGGCGCTCAGCCCCTCTGGCCGCAGCCTGATCGACCCGGCCCGCGCCTTGCTGGACGCCGCCGCCGATTTCCGGGAAAAGGCGCAAGGCGGCGCCGGGCTGTTCGGCACCCTCAAACTCGGTGCGATCCCGACCGCAACGACCGGCATTCTGCCCGGCGCGCTGGCGCGGTTGCAGGAAGATCATCCGAAACTTCAGATCAGACTGGAATCCGGCCTGTCCCTCGGGCTTGAGGAAAGGGTGGCGTCCGGCGATCTGGATGCCGCCGTGATAACCCTCGCCGGTCGGCAAAGACCGGGCCTCGACATCCTGCCCATTCGCACGGAACGTCTGGTCGTTGTCGCGAAAGCATCAATCTGTGGCGTTGGCGCGGGCGGTGAGGCGGTGTTGGAACGATTGCCGTTCATCCGGTTCAACAAGGCGACCGGAATCGGCAAGGTCATCGAACAGCAATTGCAGCGGCTGCAGATCAATGTCCGCGAAACCATGGAGCTGGATTCAATTGAGGCGATCCTTGAAATGGTGACCCAGGGTCTGGGTGCAGCCGTCGTTCCGGAATCCAGCCTGCGACCGGATGAAACCTTGTCGAAACTTACCCTCGGTGACCCGCCGCTGACCCGTGATGTCGCGCTGATCGTTCGCAAGGGCGCCCGGAAGTTTCCGCTGACAAACGAATTGTGGCAGGCGCTCAAGGCGTCAATCTGAGCAGCGATTTTCGTTTCAGGAAAATCGGCGCCCAGACCGCCAGCACGATTGCGCATCCAATAAGCACCGGCAATCGAAGGCCATGATGTTCGGCGACGGTTCCGATCGACACCGTTCCGATTCCGGCGGCGAGTTGCGCCAGCATGAAATAGGTGCCCATGACCCGTCCGCGAACGGATTCGTCAACCGTCGTCTGGATGATCGTCATGGTAATCGTGCGCCGCAATTCGGCCGCACAACCGAAGATGACACAGATCGCCGCGGCGACGTAGAGGCTGGTTGTCATCATCAGACCTGCAAGCGCCGCGATAACAACCAGGACCCCGAACAGCACAAGGTCGATGCGCACGACGGCGTCCCCCCGATGGGCCAGCCACAGGGCTGAAAGAATCGCGCCGGCGCCGAAAGCGGACAGGATGGTCGACAGGCCGATTACGCCCTCGTCGAGGATTGTATCGACATAGGCGGGCGCCATGTGGTGGAACCCGGAGGCGACGATATGCGTGACGAAGTTGAGGGTGAGTAGCCAGGTCAGTACCGGGTTTTGGAACAGATACAAAATGCCGTGCTTGATGTCCGCCATATAGGACAGGCCGGAGGCGTCCGGTTGTTTGTAGGTGTCCGGCGTTTTCAAAAGCAGAAAGGAAACCACCAGCAACAGATATCCTGCCGCATTGACAGCGAACGCCGTCTCGATTCCGTAGCCGAGAATGATCCAACCGGCCAATGCCGGTCCGGCGAAGATGGCGAGCTGCGTGTAGGAAGACGAAACGGCGATGGCCGACGACAAGGCCTTGGGCGCGATGAATCGCGGCAGGGTGCCGAACATCGCCGGCACCATGAAACTGATGATCACGCCATGTGCCAGCGTCAGCACCGCCAGCGGCAGGATGGTGAGCCAACCGGTCAGCGCCGCCGTTACCAGCACCACCGATTGGATCAGCGCCAGGCTGCTGGTGATGATCATGATCCGGTGGCGGTCGTAGCGATCGGCTAGCGCCCCGGCGAAAGGCATCAGCACGATATTCGGCAGGATATCCATGAGGCCGATGACGGCCAGCCATAGCGTCGATCCGGTCAGTTGCCAGGCCAGCCATTCGACCGCGACAAGCTGAACGAAAAAGCTGATCCAGGACGCAATAGCGCCGACGGAATACACCCGGAAATTCCGGTCCGCGTAGGCGCGCCCAATCCCGCCGAGTTTGGTGTTGGGTTCTTTTGTCGTCATGCCAGATCCGCCGAACGAAAGGTGTCGGCTGAACCATAGCGCCACATGACGAACGATACTTCAGTCGAATTGCGGTTCTTGCGATAGAGGTGCCGTCGGTAAGCGCAGATGTATCGTCACGCCGTCCTCCGCCCTGATGGCGCCCGTTATACCGGGGGGATAGAGCTCATAGCTCCATCTGAAGTCCAATCCCTCGTCTTCCAATACCCGCCAGCCGCAGGTCAGCCATTCCCAGCAAGCCAGCAATTCCTGGTTCGAGCAGGTCACCGTCAGCTTGGCGTATCGCCCGGTCGGTATCGTCTGGATGCTGACGATATCGTCCTCTTCGATATTTTGGGGAACAGGTATACAGGCGTCGTACATGCAATATGCCATCGGCGTGAATCGACGGTTGTCCGGGCAGAGACCGATTCGCAGCAGGTCGCCCGACGGCAATCCGATGCGGCCGGCCCATTCGGCCAGATCGGCGAAGGCCTGTGGAATGCGTCCCGATTGCCGCAGGTAAGGGCCAAAACACCTTATATAGGCAACCCGCTGGGCGGGAACGGTTTCAACAGCAACGCTTTTCGAAATGAAGGCTTCGGAAAAGGGCGCAATCGGGAACGGATCGCCTGTCTGTCGCTGAAACCCCGCCAACCCCAGCCGCTTGATCTCTCTGGGCGACCGCCCGAAACGGCCACGGACCGCCTGGGAGAATGACTGGGACGAGGAGAACCCCGCGTTCAACGCAACCGATGTGATTGGATCGGTGCTGAGGGAAAGCATCCGTGCGGCGCGTTCCAGCCGCACCCGCCAGACATACTGTATCGGCGTCTGTCCGAAGTAAGAATTAAACATCCGGCAGAAATGGTATTTCGACAGGCAGGCGACGGATGCCATGGAATCGAGTGTAACCGGGTCTTCCAGCGACCCATGCAGATGGGTCACCAGCCGGTTCATTCGGCGTCTTGCAAGAACTGCTGCTGTTGTCATGCCCCGATACGCTTCCTTCCGGCCGCTATCTTCGCCGAGTCGGTTTGCCAAGAAAAGCCGGCGCTGGCTGAAACCCTATTCGTCCAGCAGATACTCGGAGCGATTGTCGGTCAGGGTCTTCAGAAACGCGACGAGGGCGTCGATGCGCTGGTCGTCAAGGGCCGGACCGTGTTCCAGTTCCGTCAGCGACAGGGTGCCATCCACTTCCGGCGGATCCCAGGGTTTGCCTGTTTCCGGGTTGATCTGACCGTGGTCGCCGCGGGTGTTGTACTTGTTGTAGAACACGATTGCCGTTCGCAGGTCGTTGAATACGCCGTTGTGCATGTACGGGCCTGTGACGGCGACGTTACGCAATGTCGGGACCTTGAACTTGGCTTTCTCAGCCGGGTCGACCACCGCCGGGTTGTTCAGCAGTCCGGGATCCGGTTCAGTCGGATCGATACCGTTCGCAGCGCGGGCCGACGGATTAATCGGAATGCCTATATTGTGATATTTGTAGTTTGTGAATGTCTCGTCTGTCGCGACCTGAGACGTGCGCAACTGGTGGCACTTGTTGCAGTTCGTGAACTGTTGCGAGAAGAATAGAACGCGGCCCAGCTCTTCCATGTCCGTCAGTTTTTCCTCGCCGCGCAGGTAGCGGTCGTACTTCGAATCGAACGGCGAAAAGAAGGGCGTGCGTTCGAAGGCGGCGATGCTTTCGGTCATTGTCGCATAGGTCATGTCGCTGTCTTCCATCACGCCCTCGCCGAACAGGGTTTCGAAGCTTTCCACATAGGCCGCGTTTTCGCGTAGCCGATCGATAACGGCGGTCTTGTCGGGCATGCCCATTTCAATCGGGTTCAGCGGCGGCCCGCCTGCCTGGCCTTCAAGATCGGGCTCGCGCCCGTCCAGAAACAGGCCGCCGACATAGGCCCCGTCTTCGGCCTTGTGAAAGACCGGTGAATACCTTGCATACATCGCCGTTGGCGTGTTGCGGTCACCGAGCGACATACTGTCATCGCCCAGTGAAACAGATTTTCCCGCCACCGTTTCCCTGACATCAGTAAAAGCGAAGTCGGGATCGTGACAGGTCGCGCAGGCCTGCGTCCTGTTCTTCGACAGATTGGTATCGAAAAACAGGGCTTCTCCCAAATATTCGATACTTTGGTAGGATGCCGAGTCGTCCGCGCTTGCCGAAAAGGTTCCTGTTGCCGCCATGCCGGCGAAGGCAGCGACCGCGACCCAAAAGCGAATACTGTAAATCATCGGTTCTTCTTGCGATTAGTTTTTGCGTCGACTTGTCCGGATGCTGTTTGCTTCAATCCAGGTAAGTGCGAATGCGACACGTTTTCGTAAACACCAGATGGAAGTCCTTGATCAAGGTCAATAGTGTGGAAAAAGGGCTGGCAATGAAGAAAAACAGGAAAGGCAATCGCCGCAATGTGAAAGGGCGGCATCGTCGATGCCGCCCTGTTGAAACCGATCGCTGATCGCCGTTTAAATGACGGTGACGACCATGCTGCCGAGACCGGCGATGGATGCTTCCAGCCTGTCGCCTTTGACGACCGGGCCGACGCCGGACGGCGTGCCGGACAGAATGACGTCGCCGCCGGTCAGTTCAAAATACTCTGATAGGTAGTTGATCATTTCCGGCACCTTCCAGATCATCTGGTTCAGGTCGCCTTCCTGTTTCAGGTCGCCGTTGACCTTCAGTTCGACCCGGCCGCTGTCGGGATGGCCGACTTCCGAAACCGGGTGGACCGGGCCGACAGGCGCCGACCGCTCGAACGCCTTGCCGATTTCCCAGGGGCGGCCGGCCTTCTTGGCCTCGCCCTGCAGGTCGCGCCGCGTCATGTCGAGCGCCAGCGCATAGCCGAAAACATGATCCAGCGCGTTTTCCAGCGGAATATTGGCGCCGCCGGACTTCAGCGCGACCGCCATTTCCATTTCGTGATGCACATCGCTGGAATGCGGCGGATACGGAAACTGCCCCGAAGGGTCCAGATTGTTCGAGTTCTTCTGGAAGAAAAACGGAGCTTCCCGGTTCGGGTCGCCGCCCATTTCCACCGTGTGCGCCGCATAATTTCGGCCAATGCAGTAGATCCGCCTCACAGGAAAAAGCTTGTCTGTTCCCGCAACCGGAATGCCGACTTGCGGTGGCGTGTCTATTACATATTGAGACATTCGAAATCCCCCTGTCTTGCCGCAGCAATGAATTTATCTGTTATCCGTACACAATAGATCAATAGCAACCAATTCTATATATCATAGGAAAAATCATTGCTTTACGTGATTGATCCGCTTTTAATAGACCAATTAGCCGGTAATTGGTCAACCAATTAGAGGATGATTCGTGTTACTTAAAGCGGAATTTTCGGAAAGTCGCGATGCAGTTTCCGCATTGCGGGCGTTCATTTCGGACGGTGGTTACACGCCCGGCGACCGTCTTCCGCCGGAGCGGGAGCTTATCGTCGATCTGGGTATGAGCCGCACGACCCTGCGCCGAGCGCTCGACGCTCTGGAGCGGGACGGTGAAATCTGGCGGCATGTCGGCAAAGGCACGTTTATCGCGGGCAATGTCGGCAAGGGCGGGTCAGGCAGTCTGGCGACATTGAGCCGCCAGATGACCCCGGTCCGCACCATGCGAGCCCGGCTGTGCGTCGAGCCGGCGATTGCCCGTGAAGCCGCCATTAACGCCTCGGCGGAAGCCATCAACCGGATCAATTCGGCGAAGGAACGCGCCAAACTGGCGTCGAGCTGGGCTGAATACGAAGAGCAGGACGATCTTTTCCATCGCTCAATCGCCGAAGCGTCCGACAATATTCTGCTGGTCACCCTGTTCGACCAGTTGAACCAGGTTCGTCGCGCGGTTGCCTGGGGCACCGTTGTACGCGGAACCAGCAGGCCGCCGGAAGACCATACCAGTTTTGCCGAACATGACCGGATCGCCGCCGCCATCGCGGCGCGCGACCCTGCCGAGGCGGCGGAAGCGATGCGGCAGCATATCGGGTCGGTTTCGGCGCGTTTGTTCGGGGAGGTATAGCCATCGACTGACGCACGGGCCATCGAGAAGCACGAAAACGCGCCGCCCGAATCACAAGAAAAGAAAGTTCATCATGGGAGGAAACAGATGAAACACCTGATAAAGAAACTAGCCGTGGCATTTGCCGCGGTTCCTCTGATCATCGGGCTTGGTACGCCTGCCGCCCAGGCGGATACGGTCAGCATCGCGCTGGCGGAAACGCCGTCCGACGAACTCGCGGCGTTCTTCGTTGCGCTCGACCGGGCCAAGGCGAATGGCCTTGACTACGAATGGACCGCATTTTCCGACGAGGAACTGGCGATCCAGGCGGTTCTCAGTGGCCAGATGAATATCGGTTTCGGCACGCCCTATGCGGCGATGCAGCGGTCAAAAGCGCCGATCCGGATCATTTTCCAGTTGTCGAAACTGAAGTTTTTCCCGGTCACCTCGAAGAAATACAGCTCGCTTGAAGATCTGGATGGCGAACCGATCCTGCTGCATTCGCGCGGCGGCGGTACGGATTCCATCGCCAATGTCATTGAGGAACGCCTTGGAATCAAATTCGGCGAACGCTCTTACGTGCCGGGTTCCGCGAACCGGATCGTCGCCCTGATCGCCGGCCAGACCGACGCGACGATTGTCGACCTGTCGAACAAGAACAAACTGGTGAAGCAGGAAGGCGACAACTTCAACGTTCTGCCGATGTTCGAAGTCGACGCCAGCGACGAGGCCCTGTTCGGCAACGTCAACTGGATCAAGGAAAACGAGAAGGATGTCGATATCTTCGTGAAAGCGTTGATAAGCGTCTATCGCGATATGGCGAAGGATCCGACGATCATCAGCCGGGAAACCAATCCGGACGGCCCGATCGGTCAGCTTCCCCAGGAAATACTGGACGGGCTGGACGGATTCTACAAAGACGCGGTTGAAGGCGGCCTGTACGACCCGAACGGAGGCGGCAGAAAAGCGGCGAAGGCCGATATGGAATGGTATTCCGCCGCCGGCCAGCTCACGGGTGATCCGGAAGAGCTGAATATCGAAGACTTCTGGTATCTGGCCCCGCTGGATAGCGCCCAGTAGCCGGCACAATCGGCCGCCGGTTGCAGAATGCGCCGGCGGTCGTTGCTTGTCTGAAGACGCTCATCGACAGGAAGAAGAATCCGGGAATGCTCCGTTACCGCTCAATCTGGCTCAAGCTGCTTTCGGCCGTGGTCGTATTCGGCGCCTGGGAAATCGCCGGCCGTATCCCGGTCAGCTATGCCTTTCCAACGTTTCTGGAATCGATGTCAGCGCTGTTCGCGCTGACCATCGACGGCACCATGTTCACGGCCTATGCGGAAACCCTGAAGCCGCTTGTCGTCGGTATCGCCATCTCCGCGACGCTTGGCATCGGGCTTGGCCTGTGGATCGGCCTCAGCGAGAAATTCGACTGGCTTGTCTCGCCGATTTTCGTGGTGATGCAGGCGGCACCCCTGGCGGCGCTGATCCCGCTGCTCGTCATGGCCTATGGAATCGGGCTGACATCGAAAGTCTTCGTTGTCTGCATCATGGCGATGCCGGTGATTGTGCTGAACACCGCCGGCGCAGTGCGGAACACGCCCCATTCAATCAAGGAAATGGGCCGGTCGTTTCTGGGCACGGACGCCGATATCATTCTGAAAATTATCATTCCGGCGGCCTCGCCGATCATTTTCTCCGGCCTGCGGCTGGGCATCTCCGCCGGGTTTATCGGGGCCATCCTGTCCGAACTTAAAATCACCCCGACGGGCGTCGGCGATGTCATCACCTACAGCCGGTCGATTGCGGATTACCCCAGCATGTACGCGGCGATCTTCTCCATCATCGCTCTGGCGGTTCTGTTTCTGAACCTGCTCGAACGGATCGAATTCTTTTTATTCAAAGGAAACAATCGTGGCTATGTCTCAGACTGACGGGCGACCGGCGCCGACCGGGACGCAGGAGACCGAAAATGCGGTCACCGCCCGCAATGTTTCCAAGAACTACGGCGATGTCGAAGCACTGAAGAACCTGTCGCTGGATTTCCCGCGCGGTCAGTTAACCTCACTGCTCGGCCCTTCGGGCTGCGGCAAGACGACATTGCTGAAAATCATCGCCGGACTGCTGCAGCCGACAGCGGGCAAGATTGAAGTGAATGGCAAGAAGGTAACAGGCCCAGGCCCGGATCGCGCCTTCGTGTTTCAGGATTTCGCCCTGTTGCCCTGGGCTACCGTGATACGCAATGTCGCCTTCGGTCTGGAACTGCGCGGCGTTGGTAAATCCGAACGCGAAGACGTTGCCGCCAAATACATCCGCGATGTGGGGCTGACAGGGTTCGAAAACAGCTACCCGCACGAGCTGTCCGGTGGCATGCGCCAGCGGGTCGGTTTGGCCCGGGCGCTTTCGGTCGATGCCCAGGTGCTGCTGATGGACGAACCGTTTTCCGCCGTCGACGAACAGACGCGCCGAAAGTTTCAGGAAGACCTGCTGGCGCTGGTGCAGAACGAAAACAAGACCTTTATCTTCGTTACCCATTCGATCGAGGAAGCGGTCTATGTCTCGGATCAGGTCGCCATCCTGCTGCCGCGTCCGAGCCGGGTGTCGGAAATCATCAGGCCGTCCAGTTTCCGCGACAAGGGCGTGGACAACATCCGGCGCGATTCCGAATACCTGGATATCGTCGACCGGATATGGGATTCCCTGCGCAGTTATGTGGAGTAGCCGGTGACATGACACTCTTCGGATATCGTCTGCCCGGCATGTCGTCACTTATTTTGTGGGGGCTCCTGTGGGAGTTGGTTGGCCAGACCGGCCTGACTTTCTTTATTCCGCCTCTGTCGGAAGTGGTCACAACGTTGATATCGATTATCGGCACGCCGGCTTTTACAAAGGCGCTGTCGGAAACCGCCTATGCGTTTGGTGCAGGCGTGGTGTTCGCTGTCACGATCGGTATTCCGACCGGTATTCTGATGGGCAAGAACAGGCTGCTGGACGAATTGTTGCTGCCCTGGGTCAACATGTTCCTCAGCGCCCCGCTGACCGCGCTGGTGCCGGTGCTGATGGTGCTGTTCGGGTTCGGCATGAAATCCATCATCATTACCACCACACTGTTCGGGATATGGATCATCATCCTGAATTCCCGGGCCGGCGTTATGCAGATCAACCGGTCGCTGGTGGAGATGGCGCATTCCTTCGGCGCGTCGCCGCTCGACGCCTTCTTCAAAATCTATTTCTGGGCGGCGTTGCCGGAAATTCTCGGCGGCGTGCGGATCGGCGTGATCCGGGCGGTGAAGGGCGTCATCATCGGCCAGTTGCTCATATCGATCGTCGGGTTCGGGGCGCTGTTCGAGCTGTATTCCGCGAACTTCCTGATGTCGCATTTCTGGGCGGTGCTGATCGTGCTGTTCGGCATGGCCTTCACGATCTCGGAGTTCCTGGCCTATCTGGAACGCCGGGTCGCCTATTACGCGGCGAAAAGGTAACAATCAAACTGACCTGAATCATTCCTTTTCGGCCCGGCTCCGGTATGGGTCGACAGTCGGCTTTCCTATTCGGTATATAGAGGCGCTGTATAGGGAGGCGGAGAATGGCCGATTTCGAAAAGAAGTCGCGGACGGACTGGGAAGACCTGACTTCAAGGGAAACCAAAGGCAAGTCTGCGGCCGATCTGGTCTGGGAAACCCCGGAAGGCATTCCGGTCAAACCCTTATACACGGCGGACGATCTGGAAGGTCTGGCGCATACCGACGGTATGATGCCGGGTTTCGCCCCGTTCGTGCGTGGCCCACGCGCCACCATGTATACCGTTCGTCCGTGGACCGTGCGGCAGTATGCCGGGTTTTCAACGGCTGAGGATTCCAACGCCTTCTATCGCCGGAACCTCGCGGCCGGACAGACCGGCGTTTCGGTCGCCTTCGATCTTGCCACCCACCGGGGTTATGACAGCGATCATCCGCGCGTCGTCGGCGATGTCGGTAAGGCGGGGGTCGCCATTGACAGCGTCGAGGACATGAAAATCCTGTTCGACGAAATTCCGCTCGACAAGATGTCAGTGTCGATGACCATGAACGGGGCGGTGCTGCCGGTGATGGCGAATTACATCGTCGCGGCCGAGGAACAGGGCGTGCCGCCGGAAAAGCTGTCCGGCACGATCCAGAACGATATCCTCAAGGAGTTCATGGTCCGCAACACCTATATCTACCCGCCGGGCCCGTCGATGCGGATCATCGCCGACATCATCGCCTACACGGCGGAAAAGATGCCGAAGTTCAACTCGATCTCGATTTCCGGTTATCACATGCAGGAAGCCGGTGCGACCCAGGTGCAGGAACTTGCCTTCACCATCGCCGACGGGCTGGAATACGTTCGCGCCGCCATCGACAAGGGTCTGGATGTCGATGCCTTCGCGCCGCGTCTCAGTTTCTTCTTCGCCATCGGCATGAATTTCTTCATGGAAGTCGCGAAGCTGCGCGCCGCCCGGTTCCTGTGGGCCAATCTGATGAAAGACAAATTCGGCGCGAAAGACCCGAAATCGCTGATGCTGCGCACGCATTGCCAGACCAGCGGCGCATCGCTTGCCGAACAGGACGCTTATAACAACATTGTCCGCACCACGGTCGAGGCGATGGCGGCATCGCTTGGCGGCACACAGAGCCTGCATACCAACGGGTTTGATGAGGCGATCAGCCTGCCGACGGAATTCTCCGCCAAGATCGCGCGCAACACACAGCTTATCCTGCAGGAAGAAACCGGCATCACGAAAACGGTCGATCCGCTTGCCGGGTCCTATTACGTGGAATCGCTGACCGCCAGTCTGATCGCCGAAGCCGGCAAGATCATCGACGATGTCGAGGGAAAGGGCGGCATGGCGAAAGCGGTCGAAGCCGGCATTCCGAAACTGGCCATCGAGGACGCCGCCGCCCGCAAGCAGGCGCGCATCGACCGGGGCGAGGAAGTCATCGTCGGCGTCAACAAGTACCGCACCGAAAAGTACGATGATGTGGACGTCCTCAACATCGACAACGATGCGGTGCGCACATCTCAGATTGCCCGGCTGAAGAAAATCCGCGACTCCCGCGATGCCTCGGCCTGCACGGCGGCTTTGGATGCGCTGACGGCGGCGGCGGAAAGCGGCGAGGGTAATCTTCTGGAGCTTGCCGTGAACGCGGCGCGGGCGCGGGCCAGCGTGGGTGAAATCTCCGATGCGCTTGAGAAAGTCTATACCCGTCACCGCGCGACGACCCGGTCGATCTCCGGCGTTTATGGGGCGGCCTATGACGGCGATGAAGGGTTCGACAAGATCCGCAAGGAAGTCGCGGCCTTCGCTGAAACCGAAGGCCGCCGCCCGCGGATGCTGGTGGTCAAGCTGGGGCAGGACGGCCATGACCGGGGCGCGAAGGTCATCGCCACCGCCTTTGCCGATCTCGGATTCGATGTCGATATCGGGCCGTTGTTCCAGATGCCGGAAGAAGCCGCACAGCAGGCCATCGACGCGGATGTGCATGTCATCGGCGTTTCGTCGCAGGCGGCCGGTCACAAGACACTGGTGCCGCAGTTGATCGATGCGCTGAAGAAAGCCGGCGCGGGCGATATCATGGTCGTCTGCGGCGGGGTCATACCGCCGCAGGATTACGATTTCCTGCGCGAAAAGGGCGTGGCGGCGGTATACGGGCCGGGCACGAATATTCCGCTCGCGGCGGCCGAAATCATGACACTGATCGCCGACAGAAGCGCGGAAGCGGCAGAGTGAGGTTCGGCGCAAAAATCGCGGTTCTCGTCGTTGTCGTCAACGCTTTGGCCTTGCCGGCAACGGCCCGGGCGGAATGCCCGCATCCTCCCAATGAATGCCCGATGTTCGGAGGGATAGAGAAAAACGAAGACATGAAGCGTGCGGACGAAACCTTCATCGAGAAAACTGACGAACTGGGGCTTTCTCGTGAAGAAGGCGCAAAAGTTTCGATCAAACTGGGATGGAAGTACTTTCTCCGCGCTGACTACGCCTCGGCGATGAAAAGGTTCAATCAGGCCTGGGTGTTGGATCCGTCCAATGGCGACATTTACCACGGCATGGCCGCTGTGGTGGCCGAGAGAGACAAGGATGTTGATGCGGCCGACGCGTTATTCCAGGAATCGCTGAACTCTTCCTTTCATAGCCCCGGCGTTCTTGCCGATTACGGGTATTTTCTGATCAGGTCGGGAAGACCGCAGAATGCGGAAAACATGCTGCGGGATGCGATTGAAAACCATCCGGATGCACAAAATCTGCGATATAACCTTGCCATTGCGCTGCTTGTTCAGGGAAAGAACGAGCAGGCCTGCCGTGCCGGGCGCGACGCCAGGGAAGCGGGGGATCAGGTGGAAGACGGTTTCCTGACAGAAGCCTGCGGCGCGCAACAATGAAGGATGCGATAAACATTCGGCCCGCCGGTGCGGACGATCTGCATCGGCTGACAGAGATCGCTCACGCAGCAAAAGCGTCCTGGGGCTATCCGCCCGGGATGATGGCGAAGATGACCGATGCGCTGACCGCGACGGAAAAGACTCTTGCGACGGAAATCGTGCGTGTTGCCGAAACCGATGAAGGTATCGCCGGCTGGATTTCCTACATGCCGGTCAACGACAAAACGGTGTCGGTGGAAGGGTTGTGGATCGACCCGGATGCCATGGGCAAGGCCGTCGGCCGCCGGTTGTGGGACTCAATGGAAAAGGACGCCATCGCTAACGGTTTCAAAGAGATCGAGGTACTGTCCGATCCGAACGCCTATGGCTTCTATGAGAAAATGGGCTGTACCTACAGCCGCGACGAACCGTCCGATGTTTTCGGAGCGGACAGACTGTTGCCACTACTGCTGAAGCGGCTTTGATCCGGAATTATTCTTTGGGCGACAGGAACGACAATGGCAGATTTTCTACTCGCACATGAACCGGCGACCCGGTTGGCGATATTTGCTGGAACT
Source organism: Alphaproteobacteria bacterium (assembly GCA_040222995.1). Taxonomy (GTDB): domain Bacteria; phylum Pseudomonadota; class Alphaproteobacteria; order UBA8366; family Aestuariispiraceae; genus JAVKBW01. The sequence continues at coordinate 476,962 of JAVKBW010000046.1, forward strand.
TTCGCCCTCATGATCGTCTGGGAAATGGCGCTGCCTCGCAAGGTTCGGTCCCTGTCGCGCTGGGCCAGATGGCCGAGCAATATCGGTATCGTGGTACTGAACACGGTTGTGTTGCGCGTTATCATGCCGACGACCGCGGTCGGGTTTGCCCTGATAGCCGAGGCCAACGGCTGGGGCCTGTTCAACCTGGTTGCCGTGCCCCAGATAGTGGCCATTCTGGTATCGATACTGCTGCTGGATCTCGCCATCTATACCCAGCATGTAGTGTTTCATGCCGTACCGTTTTTGTGGCGGCTGCATCGGATGCATCATGCTGATCAGGATATCGACGTAACGACCGGATCGCGGTTCCACCCGATCGAGATTCTGATATCGATGGGGATCAAGCTGGCGGTTATCTCGATTCTTGGGGCGCCTGCGGTAGCTGTACTGATTTTCGAGACTGTTCTGAATGCCGCCGCGATTTTCAATCATGCCAATGTGCGACTTTCACCGAAACTCGATTCTGTTCTGCGATTGCTGATCGTCACGCCGGATATGCACCGGGTGCATCATTCAATCCACAGACAGGAAACCAACAGTAACTTCGGCTTTAACCTGCCGTGGTGGGACCGCATTTTCGCAACCTACACGGCTCAGCCCATGGACGGTCATGATGATATGGTGATCGGAATCGAGCACTTCCGCACCGTCCGGGACCAACGACTGGACCGTATGATCGTGCAGCCCCTGCGGAATGTGTAAGACGCATGACTGCAATCAGGGTTTAGCCTGCACGTTGACAGGAATGGCTACGGCCCGTATGCACCGCCGCAGATGGAACAAGGAAACGGGTTATGGCTGACACATCTTCTTTGAAGCCGCTGGTGCTGCCGGTCATCGCGATGGCGCTGGTGATTCTGCTGTCGAATATCGCGGTGCAGTATCCGGTGATGGTCGTTCTGCCGATGGGTGAGGCCGGGCTCAATCTGGCCGACTGGCTGACCTGGGGCGCGTTCACCTATCCGATTGCCTTTCTGGTCACCGACACAACGAACCGCGTCTTCGGTTTCGGCGCGGCGCGCAAGGTTGTCTATGCCGGGTTCGTAATCGGTGTTGCGCTGTCCTACTATTTTACCGATCCGCGCATCGCGGTTGCCTCCGGCTCGGCCTTTCTGTTCTCCCAGATCCTCGACGTGGTAATCTTCGACCGGCTGCGCAAAGCGACCTGGTGGAAAGCTCCGGCGATCTCCAGCCTGATCGGTTCGGCGGTCGATACGGTGCTGTTTTTCTCCATCGCCTTCGCCGGAACGGGCCTGCCCTGGATCGGTTGGGCCGTCGGCGATTTCGCCGCGAAACTGGTGATGATCGCGCTGCTGCTATATCCGTTCAAACTGATCACCGGCGCGGTTACCGCACCCGTCCGCGGCTAGTTCGCTCCGTTGGACGTCTCGGCGTTTGATTTCGACCTCCCGACGGACCGGATTGCCCAGCATCCGGCGCAACCGCGTGAGTCCGCGAAACTGCTTTCCATTCAGGCGACCGGGCTAAGCGATTACAGGATCGCTTGTTTGCCGGGGCTGCTACGGCCCGGCGATCTGGTTGTGGTGAACGACACGAAAGTCATCCCCGCTCGTCTGTTCGGAAAGCGCGGTGAGGCGGGTATCGAAATCACTCTGCACAAGGCGCTGGGCGACGGCGACTGGCTCGCCTTCGCCCGACCGGCCAAGAAATTGCGGCCGGATGACCGGATCGTTTTCGATGGCGACTTTGCCGCGACCGTAACGGAAAAGCGCGAGGCGGGCGAAGTTCGGCTGGTCTTCGATCTGAAGGGCGATGCCTTCTATACGGCGCTGGACCGCGCCGGGGTGATGCCGCTGCCGCCTTATATCAAGCGCGAAAAGGCCGACCGTGCGGCGGATAGCGAAGACCGGCAGGATTATCAGACCCATTTTGCGCGCGAGCCGGGGGCAGTGGCCGCGCCAACAGCGTCCTTGCATTTCACTGACGATCTGTGCCGGTCGATTGAGGCGGCGGGGGCTGAATTCGCAGCGCTGACCCTGCATGTCGGGGCGGGCACCTTTCTGCCGGTAAAGGTCGAGAATACGGATGACCACGTCATGCACGCCGAAACCGGCATTCTGTCGTCGGACGTCGCCGACCGGCTGAACGAAACGAAACAAAGCGGCGGGCGTATCATCGCTGTCGGCACCACGGTGTTGCGGCTGCTGGAAAGCGCGGTGGACGAGGCCGGGGTGGTTCATCCCTTCAACGGTGAGACCGATATCTTCATTACGCCCGGTCATACATTCCGTACCGCAGACCTGCTGCTGACCAATTTTCATCTGCCGAAATCGACCCTGTTCATGCTGATCTGCGCCTTCGGCGGCACGGAAATCATGAAGGCCGCTTATCGGCACGCCATTGACAGCCAATACCGGTTCTATTCCTACGGCGATGCCTGCTTGATCAGGCGAACCGGCTGAAACGATCCTCAGTCGGTTATTGGCCCCTTGCCGACACGCGGGAAAGGGCGCGCGCCATCGGAAACCGCCATGCAGACCACGATTTCATCGGCGCGGGGCGCATCGGGGATCATCACCGTCATGGTGTCGAAATGGTCGAACGACCAGGCTTCGTCCTTGTGTCCGAACGGCAGATCGATCGCCGACCCCAACGACGCGACCTTGACGTTCGACGGGATCAGCGACTTGCCGCCGCCCACCGCCGCGCGCATCGGCTTGCCCAGTTTCGGATGGATCGCCGCCCCGCCATGCTCCATATCACCAGCGCTGCCGATAATCGCCGCCTTGCCGTAACTGACCGGCGCGCCGCCCAGCATCTTCACCGCATCCGTCATCAGCCGGTCGCCGAGCGCGCCGCCCGCATCAAACAATTCTGAGAGATCGTCGGCCTGCTTGCCGGCATAGGGGTTGCGGATAACGGCCAGCACCGCGACACGGGTAATCGGCGCACATAGTTTGCCGCTGTCGTCGGTTTCGATCACTTCCTTTACGAACACTGTCTTGCGAACTGTCATAAATTTTCCCCTCGATGCTGACGGTTTTCCGGCCCGGTTATTCGAACAGATCGATTTTTAACGGTTCGTCCCTGGCGATATCCCGTGTCGCCCGTTTTCCCAGAATGAGGGGCAACTGATGCGGCGGCAGACCGATTGCCGGCCGATAGGATGTAACCATCTCCGCTGTCAGCGGCTGGCCAGCCTCGATGGCGCAGGTCGCAAAAAGCGAGCGCCGCAGGGCAACATTCGCCTGTTCCGATCCGGTCGGGCCGTACTTCACCGCGCCCCGCGCCTGCCAGGCGGCGCGACAGCCATCCACCAGATCGTGCAGGACATCCGGCGTCGCCGAGAAAACCGAATCCGCCGTCACCGGTTCCGGCGCGTCGATGAAATGCTTTTCGATCATGCAGGCGCCAAGGCCCACGGCGGCGACGGGAATTGCCGTTCCCAGCGTGTGGTCCGATAGACCGACAGGCAGACCGTATCGTTCGATCATGTCGGGAATGGTGACGAGGTTGCTGTCGCCCGGATTCGCCGGATAGGCAGAGGTGCATTTCAACAGGCCGGTGCCACCTTCACCCCTCGCCGCGGCCTGCACGGCGCGGTCGATTTCCTCGACGCTTGCCATGCCGGTGGAGATGATAACGGGTTTGCCGGTTTCAGCGCATCGTCGGATCAGGTCCGGATCGACCATTTCGCAGGAGGCGATCTTGTAGGCCGGGCAGTCGACCGTTTCCAGCATGTCGATGGCGGCGGGGTCGAACGGGGCGCAGAAGGGTGTGATGCCAACCGACCTTGCGTGCTTGAACAGGGCGGGAAACCAGTCGTACGGCGTGGCGGCGACTTTATACAGATCATACAGCCGCTTGCCGGACCATGGATCGTCGCCGGCAACGAAAAACGCCGGGTCGTCGCTATCCAGCGTAATGGAATCGGCGGTATAGGCCTGGAACTTGATGGCATCGGCCCCGGCCTTCTTCGCAAGCCCGATGATTTTCAGGGCACGGTCCAGCGATCCGCCATGGTTGGCCGACATTTCCGCAATGATATAGGGCGGATGGTCCATGCCGATCGGGCGGCCGTCGATGCAGATGCTGCGCGCCATTCCTTTTGCAAAACCCCGTCATGCGATCTAGGTACTCCTGAGTGTTGCCGGGCAATGCAGGACAAAGCAAGCCGATGTCAGATCTGGGTTTCACAATTTCAGCCGAAGACGGCGCTGCCCGGTGCGGGCAGCTTTCCACCGCGCATGGCGTTATCGACACACCGGCCTTCATGCCGGTTGGCACGGCGGCGACGGTGAAGGCGATGCATCCGGAAGCGGTGGCGGCGACCGGTGCACAGATCGTGCTGGGCAATACCTATCATCTGATGCTGCGGCCCGGCGCGGACAGGATCGCGGCACTGGGTGGCCTGCACAGGTTCATGAACTGGCCGGGGCCGATCCTCACTGATTCCGGCGGGTTTCAGGTGATGTCGCTGACGGGTTTGCGGAAGATGACCGAGAACGGCGTCACCTTTCAGTCGCATATCGATGGCTCTCGGCATGAACTGACGCCGGAACGGTCCGTCGAAATCCAGCATCGACTGGATGCCGATATCACCATGGTGTTCGACGAATGCGCCCCGTTCCCCATCGAGGAGAAACCGGCGCGCCTGTCGATGGAACTGTCGATGCGCTGGGCGGCGCGGTCGAAAGCGGCGTTCCGGCAGCGCGATGGTTACGGCCTGTTCGGAATCGTCCAGGGTAGCATTTACGAGAACCTGCGCATGGAATCCTGTAAGGCGCTGATCGATATCGGTTTCGACGGCTACGCCATCGGCGGGTTGGCGGTCGGCGAACCGCAGGACGTGATGTTCAGCGTGCTGGACTACACGGCGCCGGCCCTACCGGCGGATCGGCCGCGCTACCTGATGGGGGTCGGAAAACCCTCCGATCTGGTGGGTGCGGTGTCGCGCGGGATCGACATGTTCGATTGCGTTCTGCCGACCCGGTCCGGCCGCAACGGGCAGGTGTTCACGGCGCGCGGTGCGGTCAACCTGAAGAATGCGCGGCATGCGGAAGACCCGCGCCCGCTGGAGGAAGATTGTCCATGCCGGGCCTGCACATCCTACAGCCGCGCTTATCTGCATCATCTGACCAAGGCGGGCGAGATTCTCGGCCTGATGTTGGCGACCGAACATAACCTGACCTATTATCAGCGCCTGATGAAAGCCATGAGAGAAGCAATCGGCCGGGGCGATCTGGGCGGTTTTGTCGACCGGTTCGAGGCGTTGACGGCCGAGGGCGATATTCCGGTGCGATGACCCAGGCAGACCTAACCGCTGCGATAAAGGACAAGGCCCGCGAGTTCGGGTTCGATGCGGTGGGAATTGCGCCGGCGCGGGTTAGTGCGCGCGACGCCGAAAGGCTGGATACGTTTGTCGCCAACGGCGAATACGGCGATATGGCCTGGATGAAGGAAACGCTGGCGCGGCGGCGTGACCCGCAAACGCTGTGGCCGGACGCGAAAAGCGTCATCATGCTGGCGATGAACTACGGGCCCGATACGGACCCGATGGACAAGCTGGATCAGCCGGAAATCGCGAATATCTCCTGCTATGCGCAGAACCGCGACTATCACGATGTCATCAAGAAACGGCTGAAGCGCCTGGCGCGCTGGCTGATCGAACAGGCCGGGGGCGATGTGAAGGTTTTCGTCGATACCGCCCCGGTTATGGAAAAACCGCTCGGCGCGGCGGCGGGCATCGGCTGGCAGGGCAAACACAGCAATCTCGTCAGCCGCGAGCTCGGGTCGTGGTTTTTCCTCGGGTCGGTTTTCACCACGCTCGAGCTGAAAGCCGATCCGCTGGAGGTCGACCATTGCGGGTCGTGCCGCGCCTGTCTCGACATCTGCCCGACCGATGCTTTCCCCGCCCCGCATACGCTGGATGCGCGGCGCTGCATTTCCTACCTGACAATCGAGCACAAGGGGCATATTCCCCGGGAGTTTCGGTCGAAAATGGGCAACCGCATCTATGGCTGCGACGATTGTCTCGCCGTCTGCCCGTGGAACAAGTTCGCCGAAGCCGCGCGGGAAACCGCCTTTGTACCGCGTGAGGATCTGACCGCGCCGACCCTGCTGTCGCTGGTCGGGATGGACGACGCGGCCTTTCGGACGTTCTTTTCCGGCTCGCCAGTGAAACGCATCGGGCGTGACCGGTTCATCCGCAATGTGTTGATCGCCCTGGGAAACAGCGACGATGCTGACGCCGCGCCCGCTATCGAACCGTTGCTGGGCGACGGGTCGCCGCTGGTTCGCGCGATGGCGGTTTGGGCGCTCGGAAAGCTGCTGGATGAACCGGCTTTCAATGCTCTGAAGTCATTTCATGCCGCATCGGAATCCGACCCAACGGTGGCTATTGAATGGGTCGATGCCCGGCCCTGACAGACAAAACCCGCCGTTAAGGCGGGTTCTGAAGAAACGGTAATAACCTTTTGGATCAGCCGGCTTTGCGGACGATCCGGCGCTTCAGGCGGCGGGCTTCTTCCGGCAGTTTCCGGTTCGGCGTGCCGAGCAGAAAAGCGTCCAGGCCACCCTTCTTTTCGATGGTGCGGATGGCGCGCGTCGTCAGGCGCAGGCGCACCTGCTCGCCGAGGACGTCGCTCAACAGACGGGTGGTCTGGAGATTCGGCTCGAACCGGCGGCGCGAATGGTTCATGGCGTGGGAAACATTGTTCCCGTAAAGCACACCGGTACCGGTGATCTGACAGCGCTTCGACATCGTTATCTTCCTTCTATCCGCCCGGTTTTCCGGGCTATTGTTCCTTGAATGTGCGGCTTCTTAGTGGAGCGGGGGGGCAAGGTCAAGCAGAATGCCGCGTATGGCGTGCCGTAAAAAAGGCTCGACCGGGCGCGCGATTATCGCCATCTTCCGGCAAATGAAACGTTTTATTCCCTATGCCAGACAGGCAATCGACCAATCGGACATTGATGCCGTGGTCGAGGTGCTGAAAAGCGACTTCCTGACGACCGGACCCGCCATCGATGACTTCGAAGCGGCGTTTTCCGGATTCGTCGGTGGTGGTGTCGAAACGGTCTCCTGTTCTTCGGGCACGGCGGCGCTGCACCTCGCCTATGCCGCCTTGGGGTTCGGGCCGGGTGACGCGGTGATCGTGCCCAGCGTGACCTTCGTGGCGACGGCGAATGCCGCTCGGCTGTGCGGTGCGGAAGTGATTTTCGCCGATACCGACCCGGTAACCGGCCTGATGACGGTTGAAACCGCCGAGGACGCGCTGAACCGGGCCTTGCCGGAAGTTACCGTGCGCGCCATCGCGCCGGTGCATCTCAACGGCCAGCCCTGCGACATGCCGGGCCTTGCCGCCTTTGCGGAAAAACACGACCTGTCCATCGTCGTCGACGGCTGTCATGCTTTGGGCAGCAGCAATGCCGGGGCCGGTCTCGTCGGCGACGGGCGTTTCGGCGAGATAACAACGTTTTCCTTTCACCCGGTGAAGGCGATCGCCATGGGCGAGGGCGGCGCGGTGACGACAGCGGACCCGGTGATCGCAAAATCCTTGCGCCGGCTGCGCTCGCATGGTCTGACCCGCGATCCCGACGATTATACAGGCCCCTTCGTCGATGCGCCCGGCAATGGCAGGGATGCGCCGTGGTTCTATGAAATGCCGGATGTCGGCCTGAACTACAGGGCGAGCGACATTCACGCCGCCCTTGGCCTGTCGCAGATGAAACGGCTGCCGGCCTTCATCGCCGCGCGCCGGACCCTGCATGAAACATACGACGCCCTGTTCGCGGCCGATCGCGATGTGGTCGCCAGCCCGATCCGGTTCGACCCGGCGGCCCTGGCCCTGCATCTCTATCCCGTGCTGATCGATTTCGAGAAGAATCAGACCAGCCGGACCAGGGTGATGAAGCGCCTGCGAGACAAGGGTGTCGGCACACAGGTTCACTACATTCCGGTGCATAAACAGCCCTATTATATCCATCGTTATGGAGACCGGACACTGCCCGGCGCGGAAACCTACTATGACCGCGCCCTGTCGATCCCCTATTTTGTCGGCCTGCAAACAGACGAGCAGGCTTATGTCGTCGAGGCATTGCGGGAGGCCATAAAGCCCGAATAAGGCGTTGATGCAGAAAGACAACACTTCGTCGGATAGTGCATCGCCCTACTTGCGCACCGCCTCTGAACCGGTAATATGCGCCGGATTCGGGGAGTTGGTGGCGATGAATACAAGAAATCTGATCACGGCGGTTATTCTGTCCGCCCTGGCATATGTCGGCAGCGCGGTTACAGCCAGCGCCGATGACGAACCAGCGTTTATCCGTTTCGGCGCAGGCTATTACGACATCAACGACAACGAAGATGCCGGTGAATTTCATTTCGAATACATTTCGGATAGCAAATGGTGGGTGTTTACGCCGATGGTCGGCGTTATGGCGACGACGGATTCCGCCGCCTATGCTTATGCCGGCATCCGGCTGGATCTGTTTCTCGGCCGCCGCTGGGTGCTGACGCCGCAATTCGCACCCGGCCTTTATGAAGACGGCGACGGCAAGGACCTCGGCCATGTGGTTGAATTCCGCTCGGCGCTTGAACTGGCCTATCGGTTCGACGACCGTTCACGCCTCGGCGTTTCGATCTACCATCTGTCGAATGCCAGCCTTGACGACAACAACCCGGGCACCGAAGTGCTGACCTTGCATTATTCGCTGCCTGTTCAACGGTTGTTTGGTAACAGCAACTAGGCTGTCGTTCGGCGCGCAGGCCGGTGCCTTGCAGACCGGAAAACCGGATTCGCATTGACACCAAACACCTTGTGCCGTAAGTACAAATTCAATCGGGGGTGAGAATCCCCGAGTGCGGTAGCCGTTGTAAACCCAGATTTTTTGATGCTTTCAGTTGCACGGTGCCAGGCTTTTCGGCCATCCGGTCATAACATTCGCGCGGCCCTTCGCCGCTTCGTTTCAAAACCCATCTTCTAGGTAATCCCTGATGCCATCGATTGATCGCGCCTCCGTACTGGTAGTAGGCGGCACCGGCTCTTTTGGCCGCCACCTGGTTTCTCACCTACTCATAAACGCCAACCCCAAACGGCTGGTTGTCTTTTCGCGGGACGAAGCGAAGCAGCACGATATGGAGCAGGACTTTTCGCCGAAGGAACACGACTGTCTGCGGTACTTCATCGGCGATGTCCGGGACCGGGAACGGCTGGAAACGGCCATGCGGGGCATCGATATTGTCGTGCATGCCGCAGCAATGAAGCAGATTGTGGCGGCTGAATACAATCCGTTCGAATGCATCAAGACCAATGTCATCGGTGCGGAAAACGTTGTCACGGCGGCAATCCGCGCCGGCGTGAAACGCGTAATCGCCCTGTCGACCGACAAGGCGGCTAACCCGATCAATCTTTATGGCGCAAGCAAGCTCGCTTCCGACAAGATTTTCATCGCCGCCAACAATATCGGCGTGCCGGTCGGATGCCGGTTTTCGGTTGTTCGGTATGGCAATGTCATCGGGTCGCGCGGCAGTGTCGTTCCGCTGTTCCAGCGTCTGGTCAGGGACGGAGCGACGGAAATTCCGATTACAGACAATCGCATGACCCGCTTCTGGATCACGCTAGATCATGGCGTAAGCTTTGTTCTTTCATCGCTCGACATGATGCAGGGCGGCGAAATTTTCGTACCGAAGATACCGAGCATGCGGGTCACCGATGTAGCCGATGTGATTGCGCCGGGCATTCCGCAAAAGGTAATCGGTATTCGTCCGGGTGAAAAACTTCACGAGACGATGATCACCGAAGACGATGCGCGAACCACGGTTTCAGTTGGTGACCGGTATGTGATCGAACCCTCATGGGCGGGTTGGGATCGTCACAGCCTGCTGGAACAGGGCGGTGATGCGGTGCCGGAAGGCTTCAGATATTCCAGCGATGCGAACAGCGATTGGCTTGATGCCGACGGCCTGAAGGCATTGCTTGCCGAAATGGATTCGAAATAGGCATCGGTCCGGTCCGTCGACGGTGGCTGAAACAGGAAAAATGACCGAACCGGATCATCCCTTTTCATGCCGACAGCAATAATTCCCGCACGGGGCGGATCAAAGCGCCTTCCCAGAAAGAACATCCTGCCGCTGGGTGGATCGCCGGCGATTACCTACCCGATAAAGGCGGCGATTGAATCGGATCTGTTCGACCGCGTTATCGTGTCTACGGAAGATAATGAGATAGCCGATATAGCCGCCGGGGCGGGCGCAGAAATCCATGACAGGAAAGGCTCGCTCGCAAGCGACCGGGCCGGTGTGGTCGATGTCTGCCTCGACGTTCTGGATGCTGCGACCGGCGCCGGCCAAAGTATCGAATCGATCTGCTGCGTATACGCAACGGCAGTGATGATCAGGGCGGAAGATCTTGTGAAGGCCGCCGCAGTTTTTGAAAATGGCCCACCTTCCCGACCGAACGGTGTGATGTGTGTATCAGAGTACAATTACTATCCGCATTCTGCCCTGTATGAAACCGATGGCGGGCTCAGCCCGTTCTTCCCGGAAATGGTCAACAAGTCGCGGCACGAGGTTCCGCGCCTGCTGGCCAGCAACGGAACATTCTACATGGTGCGGTCGGACGTGCTGAGAAAGGACAGGAGCTTTTATGTCGACAGGCTGGCGGCCTATGTCGTCGACAAATACCGGGCCCTGGATATCGATACACCGGAAGACTATGCCTTCGCGACGCGTGTGTTTCCGCTGCTGCAAGAGTTGTAGTACTCATTGCGGGTAATGGTTTTTGCGGATGGAGATGCAACAGTTGGTGCAGGGCATGTCATGCGCTGTCTCGCTCTGGCCGAAGCCTTCTGCCGCAAGGGTTATCAGGTCAACTGGGCGGCTCGGTCACTGGCCGTGGCCTTGCGTGACAGGGTAACCCGGTTGCCAACCGTTGTGTACGACATTGATGAAGCGGTCGATTTGACGGAAACGCTGGAACAGTGCGGTAGTGACGTGCTGATTGTCGATACATACAAACTGACGGCGTCGGAAGTTTCAGCCCTGCCGGTGAATTCAACGATCTGTGTGGCGGTTGACGACAACGAGCTGCTCGATAGTCCGGCCTTCGACGTGATCGTTAACCCTAATATTGATGCGTCACCTAATCGCTACCGTAAGCGCAGGGCTGACGCGAAGCTTCTCTGCGGATCGGCCTATACGATGATCCGGCAGGAGTTTCTGGACGTGGCCGGGCGCACGCGGTCCATGCTTCCGCCGCGTCGTGTCCTTGTTACAATGGGCGGTGGGGACGCTCTCGACACTGGCATTGCGGCGGCTGAAACAGTCGCTTCCGCATTGCCTGATGCCGAGATCCAGTTGCTGCTCGGCCCGGCTGCCTCACAGGATGTCCCGGCTTTTCGCGCGGCAAACGTTTCCGCAGTTGGCGCCACTGACCGGATGGCCGAAGTACTGAGTGAAACAGACCTGGTGATTTCCGCTGCCGGTTCAACGACGTGGGAAATCTGTTGCCTCGGTCTGCCGGCAATTCTGGTCGTAACGGCGAATAACCAGGCAGGGCTTGCGAAACGACTGGCGGAGGAGGGGCTGGCGCTGACAGTCGATGCGCGCGAGGCGGATTGGCCGGCATCGCTGCAGCGGTCGCTGGAAGAATGTCTGCTTGACCCGCAGAAGGAGCTTGATCGTGCATATCTCCGCCACGATTTGATCGACGGGCTCGGCGCCGACAGAATTGTTGACGAAATCGTTGGAGTGCAACTTGAAGCAAATGCGTAAGGCCACCATGGACAGCAGCAAGGACAGGCTATTCGGAACCGGCGGGAAGTGCTTTGTCGTCGCCGAGATCGGAATCAATCACAACGGCGATATGGATCTGGCGCACCGGATGATCGATCTGGCGGCGCAGGCTGGCGCCGATGGGATAAAGCTTCAGAACTACCGTACCGAGGATTTCGTTGCCGACCCAAACCTGATGATTTCCTATACGTCGCAAGGCAAGCCGGTCACTGAATCGCAATACGATCTGTTCAAACGGTGCGAGCTGGACCGGGCGCGGCTCAAGGAACTGGCGGCGCATTCCCGGGAAAGCGGGATGCTGTTCTCGTCAACGCCTACAGGACCGGAAGGCATTGAAGATCTGGTTGAGACGAAGGCTGACTTCATCAAGAATGGATCGGACTATCTCGGCCATCTGCCCCTTATCAGGGAAATGTCCGACAGCGGCATAGCCGTGGTTCTGTCCACGGGCATGGCGCGGATTGGCGAGATTGACGAGGCAATAGAAACCTTCTTCGCGGGGGCGGGACATGATCTGTGCGTTCTGCATTGTGTGTCCGCCTATCCAACCCCTGTCGAAGACCTGAACATGCGCCGGATGGTCCGGCTGCGCGATGCCTTCAACGTCCCGGTTGGTTTCAGCGACCACAGCGCCGGCACCCAGGCGGCGACAATCGCGGCGGCGCTCGGCGCGTCGATGATCGAAAAGCACTTTACGGCAGACCATAATCTGCCCGGCCCTGATCACTGGTTTTCGTGTGAGCCCGGTGAACTGGCCGAGATGGTTCAATCGGTTGCCGGCGTTGACGCCATGCTTGGCAGCGGAACGATCGTGCCCGGCAAGGCGGAAGAAGCGGCCCGCAAAGATTATCGGTTATCCTGCACGGCATCCCGCTCTCTTGAAGAAGGCCACGTTCTGACGTCTACGGATATCGCCTATAGCAGACCGGCCACGGGTATCGAGCCGAAACATGCCGATGCGATTGTCGGCCGGCGATTGGCTCGACCTCTGAAGTTGGCCGAGCCGATACGGTACGAAGACCTGAAGTGAAGACGCGTCAGCTTTGATGAACGCCGCTGCACAGAGTTTCGACCCGGAATGGGAAGAAAAGTACGCGAATGGTCACAGCCAGCGCTATGCGTGGGATGTGGTCGTGTCATTCGTGTTTCGGAACGCCAGACAAATCGATGACCGCAAGAGCTTCCGAATACTCGATATTGGTTGTGGAACCGGCGGCAATGTCGCTTTCGCGGCGAGTGAAGGGTTTGATGTTTCCGGCTGTGACGCCAGCGCATCTGCAATTGAAACAGCGCAGCGGGTCTGCTCAAAGGCCGGTCTGTCGGCGGATCTTCGGGTGGCTGATTTCACATCGCTGCCGTTCGAAGATGCTTCCTTCGATCTTGCGATCGACCGTTGTTCCATCACCTGCTGCGGTTATGCCGATGCCCGAAAGGCCGTTGCAGAAGCGTGGCGGGTTCTGAAGCCGGGCGGGAAATTCCTGTTCAATGTCTACAGCCGGGAACACAGCAGCGCGCATAGTGGGGCGGAACTTGGCGATGGCATAAGATCGCGGCCGGAACGCGGGACGCTGGCTGGTATCGGGCAGGTGTGCTTTTACGGTGTGTCGGATCTGAGGTCGGTGATGCGGAATGACTGGGTCATCCGCGAGCGAGTGCATCTGGTTCAGTTGAACGATGCCTCAAGTCCTGCCGATACGCATGCCGAATGGCGACTTGTGCTGCAAAAGCCGGCTGTATCCGTGGATATACGCAAGGCGACGCTGGACGATGCCGGAACCATTTTCGAATGGCGAAACAACCCCAAGATCATTGAACGCGGGGCTGTCGGCAATACGGTGACATGGGATGAGCATCTCGCCTGGCTGACAGGCCGCCTCGCAAAATACGATTCCCGCGTCTTCATCATAGAAGAACAGGGCGAGCCGATCGGCGTCCTGCGGTTCGACGGTTTGCCGAATGCCTGTGTCTCCATTTATCTCGATCCTGACAAAGTCGGATCAGGACGGGGTGTCGCCGCGCTGCTGTCAGGCTGCCGGTTGATCTGGGACGATCTTTCGCCTGACCGCATTGTCGCCGATGTTCTGGTCGCCAACGATAATGCCAGGAGGGCCTTCCTGAAAGCCGGGTTCATCGAAACGGGTGAAACCGATTCCGGCAAGGCGCGGGTGGTGCAGTTCATGCTGGGTCGGCCGTGACCGAAGCGCATCATTTGGTCGATTCAATTCCCCATAACCGGCTGACATTCGGTGCGGCCGAAGCCGATGCGGCGACCCGAACTGTTACTTCGGGGTGGTGGGCGTCAGGCGCTCAGGGACAAATGCTTGAACAGGCATTGGCTGAAATCGCCGGCCGGGCTTGCGGCGCGTGCGTTTCATCCGGTGTTGCTGCGTTGAAGCTGGTATTGCAGGCCGTCGGAATCGGACAGGGCGACCGGGTTATTGTTCCGGCCTATTCCTGCGTTGCCGTCCCGAATGCGGTCCTGTCTCTGGGCGCGGTTCCGGTTGCAGTCGATATCGATCTGCAGACCTACAATCTCGATCCTCAGAAAACTCGGCAGGTTGCCGGCGAGGGTGCGGGGGCAAAGGCAATTGTTGCAATAAACACTTTCGGTCTGCCGGCGCTTATCGCCAATATAATCGGCCTTGGCATTCCCGTTATTGAAGATTGTTCGCATGGTATCGTACCGAAAAGAAATGCGAAGACTCATATCGCGCTTTCGCTTGGCCCGACAAAGTATCTTGCCAGCGGTGGAGGTGGTGCTGTTCTGACAGATGATGCGACTATCGCCGACAGTGTTCGGTCGGAGCGGTATTACGATGGCAAGGCCGCTTCGGGTCTTCGCGCCAATGACCTGCTGAGCGATATACACGCCTCTGTCGCGTTGCAGCAGACGACGCGTCTTGATGCGATGATCGAACGGCGAAAAGTGCTGGCGGATCGGTATCTGGGCCGTCTGTCACAGCTTGCCGCCGATACTGGCGTTGTGCTGCCACAGGCGGCAGATGATCATCTTTGGTATCGATTTGTTGTAAGGCATCCGTCGGTTGCGGTGGAAAGAACCGCCCGGCTGTTCTCTGAAGCCGGGGTTGCGACAGCGTCGCCGGTGGATAACTGGTTGGGCGATCAGGTCGAGACCTATCCGGCTGCTCACGCAGCCTACAGCCAGGCGATTTCGCTGCCGCTATATCCGACATTGAGCGATGAAGAGCAGGATGCGGTGATCGCAGCCTGCTCCGTCGCCCTACAGAATTGATTCGGCATGACGGATAGAGAAGCGCCTTTCGCAACCATTTCCAGCTACTACGACGGTTTGGTGCGCGAACATGGTCATTCACCACGTGCCTGCGACTACGGCCGGCCGGAAAGCCAGCAGGCGAAATTCGAAACATTGGCGAAAGTCTGCGATTTGTCCGGAAAGTCGGTGCTGGATGTCGGCTGCGGTGCCGCGGATTTTCTGACATTCCTTAACGCCCGGTTCGATAACGTCGGCTACACCGGCATAGACCTGTCGGCGGAAATGATCGCCATGGCGAAGGGGCTGCATCCGGGTGCGGATATTTCGCAGCGCAATGTTCTCGACATCGATGCGGCTGAACGGTTCGATGTCGTGATCGCCAATGGAATTTTCTATCTGCTGGGCGAGGATGCGGAATCGACAATGTGGCGGATCATCGATCACATGGCGGCGTTGGCGGTTCGGGCTGTGGCTTTCAACTCTCTCAGCACCTGGGCGCCGACCATCGAAGAAAACGAGTTTCATGCCGATCCCGCGACGGTGCTTGACCGATGCCGGGAATTGTCCCGTCGGGTGACGCTTCATCACGACTATCACGACCGCGACTTCACGGTTTTTGTCTACCGGAACCGGTAATGATCGTATCAATCAACCAGCCCGCCTATCTGCCTTGGCTCGGGTATTTTCAGCGGATTGCGGGTTCCGATCTGCACATCGTTCTCGACCACGTGCAGTTCGAAAAGAACAGTTTCACAAATCGGAACCGGGTTCATACAAACCAGGGGCCGTGCTGGCTGACGGTTCCGGTATCGCGAGACGGCGCGGAAACACCGATCTGTGATTTGCGGATCGACAACCGGGTCAACTGGCGGCGCAAGCATCAGCAAAGCCTGAAGCAGCATTATGCAAAGGCCCCATTCAAACAGGACCTGATGGATATCTGCGATGCTGCCTATGAACGGTCCTGGGATTATCTGCATGACCTTTGCCGCTTCATGACAGGACGGTTTCTTCGCTATCTGAAGATCGATACCGAGATACGGTACAGCCGCGAACTCGGTTCCACCGAGCGCAAGAGCGCTTTGGTTCTCGATTTGTGTCAGAAGGTCGGAGCAGATGTCTATCTGTCCGGTGCGCTCGGCAGGGACTATCTGGATATGGACTCGTTTCGCGATGCAGGTATTGCAATCGAGTTTCAGGATTACCGGCACCCGGAATACAACCAGAGTCACGGAACACCGTTCAAACCCTACCTTTCGATCGCGGATCTGATCGCGAATTGCGGCCCTGACAGCCCCAGCATCTTGCTGGCAGAATAACCGACCATCGGCAGGAATAGAAAAAATGTCCAGATCTGACTTGAAGCAACCGCCTCTGGTTATCGATGGCCGAGCGATAGGGCCTGATGCCCCTTGCTATCTGATAGCGGAGGTAGGTACGACCTGCCTTGGCGAACTGGACAGCGCCCTCGCACTGGTTGACGCGGCGGCAGCGGCACGCATGGATGCCGTGAAGTTTCAGGTTATCAATCCCGATCAGGTCTCCGACCGCTCCGTTACCTACAAGATGCCGACTGCAGACGATGTTGAACAGAGCAACATGTATGACATGTTCTCGCGTCTTACCTTTTCGCTCGACGAATGGCGTCAGATACAAGCGGCTTGTGAAAAGGCATCGATTACCTTCTTTGCGACGGTCGATGACCTGTCCGGCGTCGACCTGCTGCGGCAGCTTGATGTTCCCGCCTACAAGATCGGTGCGTGGGACCTCACTTACATGCCGCTGATTCAGGCGGTCGCCAGGACCGGAAAGCCGTGTCTGGTAGATCTGGGACCGACGGACGAAAGCGAACTGTTGGATGCTGTGACATGGTTCAATAATATGGGCGGCAAATGTTTCGTTCCGCTGCACGATTTTCACACCGATGTGTCGTCGCAAATGAACATGCAGGCCATTGCATATCTTAAGGATAAATTTGGCGTTGCCGGCTGGTCTTCGCCTGACCTGGATCACGATCTTGATATCGTCAGCCTCGGTTTTGGTGCGTCGATCATCGAGAAGCGGTTGATTCTGGACAGAAGCGCAAAGGCCTATCATGCGCATCAGTCGCTGGAGCCACAGGAACTTGGAGAATGGGTAAACCGGATCAGACGTCTGGAACAAACGCTTGGCAAACCTGCAATCGTTCCATCCGACTCTGATCTTCAGCAATCGAAGCTTTATTATCGTAGTATCTGTACCTTGACGGATATCAGGAAAGGCGACGTGTTCGATGCCGAAAATCTGGGTGGCAAACGGCCTAGCGACGGCATCCCCACCGTTCGACTGCCAGACGTCTGGGGAAAACGCGCGGCGCGTGATATCGTCATGAACACCCTGTTGACCGACGCAGATATTGCCTGACAACAGCATCGCCAGACGCATGCCGAAGGACTCCGCATCCGTGACGTTGCAACCCTATAGCCTGGATGCCATCGGAACGACGGCGGACTGGCAGGAACGGTTCGTCTGGCCATTGCACTATCCGGATGCCGTCGATCTTGCCGACAAGGTCGCATGGTGGGGTATTGATACGCTGATCCCGGAATGCGGCGACGAAAGGTTCGATGTCGCTGTTCTTGTGTCACCGTATCTGATCAGTGTGATTCACAAACTGGCGCACAAAGCCCTGATGGCGCAGGGCGCTATCGATCGTGAAGTTTCCTTTGGTGCAGAGCATGACCAACTCGGTTTACCAAAGATTGAGGAAACGCGCCGGCACATTTCATCGATCCTGTCCTGCCAGGTCGAAAGTTTCGGCGCTGTCGAGGCGGTTGCCCGTACTGCTGCCCGACAATACACGTTGAGCGGCATTGGCGAAGTCTTCAGAGGCCTTGTCGGGGCGAAACCGAAAATCGTTGCAACGTCACACAATGCCCTGTTGCAGCAGCAGGCGCTGACCTTGGATGCAGGTGTCAGATTCATGCGGGCGTCGGATATGGTGCGGCCGCTGGCACCTGCACTGGACAGCGCTTCGGCAATAATAGCGGGCGTGAGCGACGACCACCGAAAGATGGCAGGATCGTTGCGGCCGGTCGCAGAGAATTTTTTCCCGACCTATGCTGAACAGGTCATTGACGGCGTGGAAGTTGCAATCGCCCAGGCTTTTGAAATCGGCCAGGCGCAGCTTGACGTGGTTGGAAAGATGAAACTGCCTGACTGCGAAATATGGTCGACAACGGTGGGGCGCTATGCAGGCCGTCTTATTGATATCGAAGCAATGAAGCGCGGCCAGCCCGTGCTTCGGTTTTCGCATGGCGGCGCTTACGGCATGATCGAGGATGAAACAACGCTGGGCCTGGCGGAAGTTTCGCCGGCCAGCGGCTTTGTCATGGCAACCGAAAAACTTACCGTCGATGTCGGGTCGCAGTTGACGGCGCGGGCACCGAAGCTGCTGCGAAACCGGCGGCCGGAAGATGTTTTCCGCATCGGCAAGGGTGACCCCGTCTTTGACCGGGTTCCGTTTTTCAAATCGCAACGCACGAGCCGACCATCGGTTACCTTTGTCATGACAGGCTTTTTCGAAACCCTTGTCCACCGCCCGCCGGCTCTATCTGCACCGGTTGCGCTGGACTGGCGTCTGCGCCTGACCCGAAAACTGTCTGAACTGCCAATTGATGTGGTGATCAGGCCGCATCCGGAAGATCCTGCAGGCTTTGCCAAAACAGCGCAATCATTTGGCGCGACCGTCTCGAAAGGCAACTTTGCCGATGCGCTGGCCGCATCAGATATTCTGGTGTTTGACTGGCCCTATTCGACAGCTTTTTGGGAAACCCTGTGCTCAGGCCGTCCCACCGTGTTGATCAATATGGCCGAAACGGCGTTTCTGCCCGAGAAACTGTCGATTGTGCAGGAAAACTGCCGGATAATTTCTCCGGTTTTCGATGCGCGCGGGCGGGTGTCGATCGATTGGGATTCTCTGGCGGAAGCGATATCTTCCGCACCCTGGACAGACCATCCCGCCAGATGTCGGTCGATCTTTTCGAACAACAGTCCGACGGAAAGCGGGGCGGTATGACTGTTCTTGTACTTGCGGCGCATCCAGACGATGAGGTGCTCGGATGCGGTGGCGCAATCGCCCGGCATACCGAGGCCGGGGATGCCGTGCATACTGTATTCATCGCCGACGGTGAAACGTCACGCGGCGACGGCGCAGCGGCGAAGGACAGGGTGCGTGCGCGCGAGGACATGGCCCGAAAGGCCGCAGATGTTCTGGGGGCAGCGCCGCCTGTATTCTTGAGATTTCCGGACAACCGTCTCGATACTGTTCCGTTGCTGGAAATCGCTCAGGGCATTGAAGAGCAGGTCCGATCCGTGCAGCCGCACTGTGTCTACACGCATTCGGCCGCGGACATGAATGTGGATCATCGGCTGACCCATCAGGCGGCCCGAACCGCGCTGCGGCCTCAGGCCGGCATGTCGGCTGTTAGGATTCTGGGATTCGAGATTCCGTCCAGCACGGAATGGGGCGGCAGCGGCTTCGGTCCGGTATTTGAACCAACTGTCGGGATCGACGCCACCCCCTATATTGAACGGAAACTGGCGGCGCTCGGGTGCTACGAACCGGAGCTTCGGCAGATGCCGCATCCCCGGTCTAAGGTGGCGATTGAAGCCCTGATGCAATGGCGGGGCGCACAGTTCGGAATGCTGCATGCGGAAGCCTTTGAGCTGATCCGTGAGATTACCCGTTGACCGAATCGGCTGCTAAAACACGGTTTTCCGCCGGTATCATCGGTCTTGGCAAGGTCGGGTCGAGATTCGATGAGGAAAAACGCGGTAGCGTCTGGTCGCATGCCGGTGCCTTTATCGCAGCAAACGACCGGATATCTCTTGTCGGCGGCGCGGATGTCGGTACTGAGAACCGGGAGCTGTTTCAGCTACGTTGCCCGGCAGCAGAAGTCTTTTCGGATCCTGTAGCGTTCGTGAAGGACACAAAGCCGGATATTCTGAGCATCTGCACACCGCCCGAAAAGCGGGCTGAGCTTGTGGAGGCGATTCTGACGGCGCATGCACCAAAAGTCCTGCTTGTTGAAAAACCCATCGACACGTTGGCGGAAGGGCGAACCCGGCTGCTGGCAGCGGTCGAAAAAGCCGGCTGCGTTGCGCTCGTCAACTACAACAGGCGGTATTATCCGGCCTGCAGAGCAGCAAAGCGCGCAGCCTGGGACGGAACGATCGGCGAGATTCGCACCATTACTGTCAGAATTCCGAACCGGCTCTGGTCGATGGGCAGCCATGCGATGAACCTGCTGTTGTTTCTGGCCGATGCTGTTCCGGTTGCGTGGCAGGGCATGCCGTTGCCGTTGTTTGAAGAGACGGATGAGCCGGCGGTCGACATGATCTGCCGGTTTCCGAATGGCAGCGCCGGCCGGCTGCTATGCGAAGGCGACAGAAGCATGCTTTTCTTTGAATCGGAGATCATGGGAACCGAAGGACGGATCCGGATCGACCGGAACGGCGAGAGGGCGCGGCTCGAACGGTTTCAGGCCAAGCAGGGCTGGGCCGGTTATCGAAGCCTGGAAGAGCCTGTCGATATTGAAACAAACAGGCCTGACTTTTCATCCTTCGTTCAACTTGTTGAGGATGCCTGCGACGCAGTGGGATCGGACCGCGGATCAGCCGATCTCGAAAGTGCAATTGCAGGCGAAAACCTCCTTGAGTCGCTGGTGAAACTGTACCGGCAGGAGCAGGCATGCTGATCGTCGACAAAAATCTCGCGGCCTACAAAACAACGTTGGACCAGTCGCTGAGAAATGCGGTCGAGCGCATGAACGAGGTCAATGAACGTATCCAGATGATTGTCGATACGGACTCCAAACTCGTCGGTGTCCTGACCGACGGCGATATTCGTCGAAGCCTGTTGCGTGGCGTCACGATGGACTCGCCGGTTCGGGATGCAGCCTGTTTGGATCCTACCGTGGGGTCGTACACCGACATTGATGCCGCCAACGCCCTGTGGCGTCAGGCGAAGGGAAAACTGCGCTTCCTGCCACTGGTCGATAACGCGCAGGTGCTTTGCGGCCTGATGGTGCCGGCAACGGAAACAACCATCATCCGACAAGCTGCCATCATGGCCGGTGGGTATGGATCGCGCCTCGGTTCCTTCACAAAGGACAAGCCCAAACCGCTGGTTGAAGTCGGCGGTCGACCGATCCTGGACCATATCCTGACCCGGCTGGAATCGGGCGGGATCAGCAAGGTGTTCGTTTGTGTGCATCATCTTGCTGAATCCATTTCGGACTTTGTGGGGTCCCGATCGAACAGCGCCGATGTTCGGACGTTCCTTGAAAATACGAAACTGGGAACAGCGGGCCCGTTGGCGAAACTGGCCGGATCTGTTGATTATGCGTCAGGGCCGCTGCTCGTTCTGAACGGCGACGTGATCACCAATGTCGATATCAGGCAGATCGGCCACTTCCATGTCGAACACGGGTATGACGTGACCATCGGGGCGGCGGTTCACCGTTTCAGAATTCCCTACGGTGTCATTCATCATGATGAGGACGGACGTTTCGTTGAGGTCGAGGAAAAGCCGCTGGTGGAGAATTTCATTTCCGCCGGTGTCTATGTTTTCAATCGGCAGGTTCTTGATCTGATCGAAGAAGACCAGCAGATGGACATGCCGCATCTTCTCAACCTGACCCAGAAAGCGGGTTTCAGGATTGGCCTGTTTCCGATCCATGAATTCTGGGCGGATATCGGGCAACCTCAGGATATTGAGACAACCAATCAGCATCAGCATCTTTGGGATGCCTGAGGATCGGATCGTGTTTTCCTTCTCCGAAACAATCAAACAGCAAATCGCGCTCAGCAAAGCGCTTGATCTTACCTGGGGTCAGGTGGGAATCATCTTTACGCTGCAGGTGTTGTCGATATTCGCTGAAGGCATTGGCATTTCGCTGATTCTGCCGATTCTGCAGACCGTTAACAGCGGATCTGTCGATCTTGGTGAACTACCGGCGGCCTTCAGGATTTTTGCCGAATTGATCGAAAGCACATTTGGCGACCTTAGTATCGGGGTGCTTCTGGGCAGTCTTGTTATCGTAGTCTTTGTTCGCCAGGGATTTCAGATTGCAAGACAGGTATACGGCAATCATGTCCGGGCCTTGCTTACTCAGCGCGTCAGGCTGAAACTGTTCAGTCAGTATATAAGTACGCGGATCGAAATGAGAGAGTCCCGCAGACAGGGGGCGATGCTGAACGACGTGTCCGTTGAAACCGAACGGGCTGTTACCAGCTTGCTTTCATCGCTGAATATTGTTGCGCTTCTGCTTAACTGTCTACTTTTTATCTATATTGTTGTAATGATGGATCCATTGCTATCTGTCATGGCAATAGTCGCAATTGGCGCGGCGATGATTATGTTGTCCGGATTGCTGAAAGTCACTCGGCGAATCGGTTTTCAGGTTACCGACGCCAACCGGCTTGTCATTCAGTTTATGTCCGAAAGAATGCGCGCCAGCAGACTGATTTCCTTGTGTGTTACACAGACTGAAGAAATAAAAGCGGCGAAAACGCTGACTGAGGTGCAGCAACGAAAGATGTTCGTGCTGCAGTCCCTTAAGTCGCTGCTGGTGCTGAGCATTGAGCCAGTTGTCCTTCTGATTGCAGTTGGCCTGTTCTATTTTTCCATCGAGCGGCTGGGTACATCCTTTGAAGTGATGATACTGTTTTTCGTCATCCTTATACGCCTTTTACCGTTGTTCAGAGAACTGCTCACCTTGTTCAATGGCGTCCTTGCAGTGCAGGGCAGCCTTAGTGCTGTCCATTCAAGCCTCAAGGAAATGGGCAACATAGACGAAACGACGGGTAGCGATAATTCGTCACGGGAAAGGCTTACAGTCAGCAATGGCATTTCAATTGAAAATGTTTCGTTTTCTTACTCGGATGGAGATACACGTGTTCTGGAAAGCGCCAGTATTGATTTCAAGCCGGGAAGCATAACGGCGATTGTCGGCCCGTCCGGCTCAGGAAAATCCACCCTTGTTGATTTACTGCCTAGGCTTCG
This sequence comes from Alphaproteobacteria bacterium, assembly GCA_040222995.1. GTDB lineage: Bacteria > Pseudomonadota > Alphaproteobacteria > UBA8366 > Aestuariispiraceae > JAVKBW01. The sequence continues at coordinate 500,041 of JAVKBW010000046.1, forward strand.
CGTTCCGGAATCCGGTTCCATCAAGATTGATGGACGCGATATTGCGGACATCGATCTCGCTGTGCTGCGAAAATCCATCGCTTTTGTATCGCAGCATCCTGAACTCATGGATATTCGGATCAGGGAGTTTCTTGGCTATGGCTGTCCGGAAGCCACAGAGTCTGAAATCATCGAAGCCGCCAAACACGCATCGGCGCATGAGTTCATTTCCAGGCTGCCTGCAGGCTATGATACGCGTCTTGGTGAATATGGCGATCAACTCTCGGGCGGAGAACTGCAACGTCTGGACCTGGCGCGTGCACTTGTGCGAAACGCAAATATACTGATCTGCGACGAACCAACCAGCCACCTCGACCCGTCCAATCACCGGCGGTTCATGGATGTTCTCGGAAACATTTCCAGCGAATCGAACCGTGTAATCATCGTAGTATCGCACCGCATGGAGCTGATCGACCGTGTCGACCAGCTGGTTCTGATGGTCGATGGCCGGGTGCTCGCTTCCGGGCGTCCTGAAGACGTCGCCAACAGCAGAAAATGGGCTGAGTTCCAGGGTGTCGTCGCCCTGCCTGAAACAGACAGAAAAAGCAGCAGCATTAAGGAAGGGCTTGCCGCAACATGACATCAGACAACACAATCCCTGCCATTCTGGGTGGCTTGCCAGTCCGCACAAAACCGTTTGTCGTCGCGCCGATGGTTGATCAGGACGAAGAAACCTTCGTTCTGCAGGCGATCAGAGACGGTGATTTTTCACGGTATGTCGGCGCCGGCGGTCCGAATATTGAAACGACGCTTGCGCTGACCAGCCGGGAAGCTGCTGCTGTGCAAGCGCCCTGGCACTTCCTGGGCGGGCCTCATGTTCGCCGTTTCGCTGCCGAATGGGCCGAAAAATTCTCAGTCGATTTCGCCATTCCCGTCAATGCGGCTACCAGCGGTCTTTCTGCGGCGCTCGCGGCGGTGGGGGCGGGGGCGGGCGATGAAGTCATTCTTTCGCCGTTGTCGTTTACTGCCAGCGGGTCGTCGCCGCTCGCCTTCAACTCCATTCCTGTCTTTGTCGATGTCGACCCGCGTACATTCTGTATGGACCCGGCCGAGGTTGAAAAAGCGATCACGCCGCGCACAAAAGCAATTCTGGCCATCCATCTTCTGGGCAATGCATGCGACATGCACGCGCTGATGCGAATCTCGCAGCGAACCGGCATACCTGTCGTCGAGGATGCCGCGCAGGCGCCCGGCGTTCTCTATCGCGGCAAGCCGGTCGGGACGATCGGCCATGCCGGTGTCTTCAGTCTGCAGCAGTCAAAAAATATCATGACCGGCGAAGGCGGCGTTGTGACGACAAACCTTCCCGACGTCGCCCGCAAGGTGCGGTTGATCGCCAATCATGGCGAAGGGGTCATGGAAGACTGGCATACCGACGAACAGCTGGAAAATGTTGTCGGGTTCAATTTCAGGATGACGGAGCTTTCGGCGGCGCTCGGTCGCGCCCAGCTCAAGAAACTTGATCGTGTCAACGAATGGCGAAACCGGAATTTCGATATCCTGCGCGACCTGCTCGCAGAAACCGATGCGCTGATCCCGCCGCACATTTCCAACGAAGTAACCTATGTGTCTCATGTTGCCGGTTTTCTGTTCGATGCGGAGCGCGCGGGCATGTCGCGCGACGTGTTTCTGGCGGCGGTTCGGGCGGAAGGGGTGCCGGTCGGTTCGGGCTACACCCGCATGATGTACGAAAACCCCACTTTCCTGCGTCGCATCGCCTATGGGAAAAATGGGAGCCCGTGGACCAGCCACGACAGTTCCGTCGAATACCATCGCGGCCAGTGCCCGATTGCGGAATCGCTGATTTACGAAAAGTTCGTCTGGATGTATCACATCGCTCATCCTTCCACAGAGGACGACATGCGCGATGTCGCCACCGCGATCCTCAAGGTTCTGAAAAATGCCGATGCCATTGCCGCATCTGCTGACACCATTCGTAGCGGTGGTGACACTGCTTTGAGACAAGGACGCCTGTAATGAGTAAACCACATTGTGTTGTCATTGTGCACGCGCGGGGCGGGTCGAAGAGAATACCGCTGAAGAACATCAAACCGCTCGGCGGTAAACCGCTGATCGCCTGGACACTGGAAGCGGCGTTGGGCAGTCTTATGCTCGACCGGGTGATTGTATCAACCGACCATGATGGTATTGCAGAAATTGCGGAAAAGGTCGGCGCTGATGTGCCGTGGCGACGGCCGGCTGACCTGTCGGAAGATGTCGCGTCAGAGTTGGTGACGCAACACGGGATCGAGGCGCATGAAAAGGAAACGGGTCGCACGGTCGATATCGCTGTAACGATACAGCCGACAACGCCGTTTCTGCTTCCATCTGATATCGACGGGGCAATCAATCTGTTGCTGGACAATCCGGAATTCGATTCGACCTTCACCGTCGGACCGACCCTCGAGCGACCGGAATGGATGTATCGCCGTCAGGAAAACGGGCTTCTGGAATCCATGCTGGGCGTGGTGGTGCAGGGCGAAACAGGTGTAAGTCAGTCTCTGCCGAAACTCTATCATCCCAATGGCGGGGCCTACGCGACCCGGCGAAGCACACTGTTCGACGACAATCTTATCATCGGTAACACGCCGGGCGGCTGGGTGATGCCTCATATCCGTTCTGTCGATATTGACGAGCCACTCGATTTTCTGGTCGCCGAGACGATTGTTGCAAACGGCCTTCACCGCGCCGATTGACGGCCAGGCCGGGAAAGTACCCTTCATGTTTCGCGAAACCCTAAAACAATGTCAGGATTCTCGCCCGCTCGGCGATATCGTCGATGCGTATGAGAGCCGCCGCAAGGAAATAGAGGGATTCTTCTACGATCCCTCTGGTGCACCGCGGGCTGATCTGTGCACGGTTCGGCAGGATTGCCCGGTCTGCAGAAGCGATCGGATAACTGATGCGGACAGCTATGCTGGATGGCCGATGTGCCAATGCGGCGAATGCAGCACACGGTTCGCCAAACTGTTGCCAACAGACGATACGCTGCGCGATTTCTTCGCAATGTCTGACGCAGAACGCGCCTTCGTGACGAATGTTCTTCACCGCAAGGCCGATGCACGCAGTGCAACGATAACAAGCCCTCGTGCCGCAGCGATTGAAAAGCTTAACCCGCAGGGCGGCAGAATACTTGACGTCGGCTGCGGCTCCGGCGACTTCCTGACCCAGTTGAATGCGGAAAAATGGACGACCCATGGCATCGATCTCAGCGAAACGGCAGTCGAGGTTTCGAACGAAAGGGGCGTCGATCACGCCACAGTTGGCACGATCTTCGACCTGGATGATCTCACGCAATATGATTGCATCACGTTCTTTGGCGTCATGTGCCGGCTTGATCAGCATATCCGGGTGTTTGAAAAGGCTTTCGGCCTCGTCCAGCCTGGCGGGTACATCGCGATATCAGACGTCAATCATGATAGCTGGTTTTCCCGTCTCGCCGGTGAAAGAACCAGCAAGCTTGTCCCGCCACTTCACCCGATCCTGCTAGGCGTCGACAGCATCAAAAGGGCGTTGACCGAGGCCGGTTTCCGCGTGACCGAGGCCGGCACACCGGGGCGTTTCGATACGGTCGAGGTCTACCGGCAGGCACGGGAAGGGCGGATGAGGTCAGTTCCGGCAGCGGTTATCGAACTGCTTGATCTTGAACATGCAGCTGACAGCATGGCCATTCAGAATCTGTTGGTGAATCAACAGGCAAGCGAACATATGTGGATTGTGGCGCAACGCCCGGAACCGGCGCAACCGTGACGCAAGACGTAACTTTTGTGATGTATCACTATGTGCGCGACAGGGGGCGCCACCGGTTCCCTCGTGTGAACGCGCTCGACAAAGCGGAATTCGACGGTCAATTGGACTATATCGCCAGCCGCTACACCGTCATCGGCGTTCACCGGGCGCTGGAGGCGCTCGCCGGCCGCGCGCCGCTTCCCGACAACGCCTGCGTTCTGACTTTTGATGACGGTCTTCTGGATCACTATGAAACAGTTTTTCCGGCGTTGCGGAAGCGGGGATGGACGGGCGCATTCTATCCGATCGCGAAAACCACCTGGCAGGATGTTGTTGTCGATGTCCACAAAATCCACTTCATTCTGGCATCGGTCGAGGATGAAAAAATGCTTTACGATCGCGTACTTGCATTGTTGCCCGAGCTACGGAAAACGGAAGATTTCCCCGATGACCCGGAATTGCTGCGGGTCTGGGCGCATCCAAACCGGTTCGATACGGCTGAAACAATATTCGTGAAACGGGCCATGCAGACGGCGCTGCCGCCACTTGCTCGCCGCCATCTGGTTGACTGTCTGTTCGATGAATTCGTTCCCGATGACGAAGCGGTGCTGAGCCGAGAGACCTATCTGAGACCATTGCATATTCGCGAAATGGTCGACGGGGGCATGGAGTTTGGCGGCCACGGCTATTCGCACGAATGGCTTGGTGAAATAGATCCCCGGGTCTTGGACCAGGAACTGGCTCTGACTGTTGATTTTCTTGCCGATATAACCGGTAAACAGGATGGCTGGGTCATGTGTTATCCATCCGGCAGCTACAGTGACCTGGTGATAGAGAAGCTGAAGTTGCTTGGTTTCTCAGGCGGCCTGACCACCAATGTTAGGTTGGCCGGCAGGGGTGATGATCCGTTTGAGATTCCGCGGATCGATACCAAAGATTTGCCCATGAGCGCGGCCGGATAGCAGATATCATGGGTAAGATTGAGAGCGACATTCCTGTCGACCCGCCTTTAGAAACGGTTAAGACAGATCAATCGTCCGAAATACGAAACGGGGAACTGGACGGGCCATTGATGCTTAAAGAACCGAAGCAGATTGTCTTTGTACTGGGGGCTGGTCGGGCATCGACCGATGCAGCTGTGGCGATATCGCTTCAGCTTCGGGCAGAAAACGCCACCATGCCGATATACTTCTACTACACCGGCCGCATCGCCTATGATACAGCGGTCGGGCATTCCTATGTACTGAAGGAAGGCCTTCGCCGTTGTGGAAAGGTTAAAATTCTTGCGCACCAACAGCGGAATTTCGGTAGGCGGGTAGCAACCTTGTTCAACCTGCTACTATTTTTCATGTCTTTGGTGATGCATCGCTCGCTGGTCTTTATTGCGCCACGATCGGATACCTTTCCGATGCAGCCGATTCCGTTTCTGTCCAGACTGGGCGGTGGGTCATGTAGCGCCTTAAAGTCGTTTCAAGCACCATTCAACGATACGATGATCCTGCATTGGGAGCGTGATAATCCGCATCGAGTTCGTCCATACCGGTTTTTACCAGATTATTGTGTTTTCTCCCATCCTCAGCAGCACGTCTTTTTCAGCAAGTTTATCGAGACACCTTGGAAGGCGATCGGCACATTTCATGCCTATCCTGCGTGGCGGCAGTTCTGCGAACTGCTGGTTGCGAAACAGGGTGTGATGGATATAGACGGCAGGCACCGGCCTGTGGAAAAAGGGCCGGTGTTTATCGTCCTCGGTGAAGAACGAATTATTCCCAAAGGATATGTGCGACCCGGCGCGGCGCGCGACCAGATGCGCACAACCCTTAAAATATTGAAGGAAACTGCACCGGACGCGACAGTGGTGATAAAACCGCATCCTGGATTTGACCGGGCTGAACTGGAAAGCCTTGTCGGTGAGTTTTTAAGTGAAACAACCTTTATCAGCGACGCCCATGTCGCGTTGCTTGCAAAGTTGGGAGATGCGGTATTTTCAGGTGCCGCAAGTTCGGCATTTCTGAACTTCTGTTTTGAAAGAACACCGGTGGTCGAAACGACATTGTATGATCCGGTTCTAAATCCAACCGGGCGCAGCAAAGTAGAGATCAAGGGACATGTATACGCAAAGACAGAATCGGAAATTGCTGCAGTCGTTCACCGGATTGTTGATGGGAATGCGGTTGATCTTGCATCAGATCCATCGGATATCGTTCATCTACTGACTGACTCGCTTACCAGCCAACTATGGATAAAAGTGGCATAACCGGGTCTGTGAGGCGCGCTGGAACGGAATGTTCAATCGAGACTCACGTCAACCTGCAACAACCAGTAACAAGGAAGCAAAGAGCGTGCAAAAATGGCAAACTTCATGGAATGAAGACGGTGAAGAAAACAGTTACGGGCAAGTTCTCTATAAACGGGCTGTCGGTGAACTGCCGGAAATGGAATCCAGCAAAGCTGCTGCACGGCAGCTTGACGGGATTTTGAAGCCAACTGATCGGCTGGCCGATATCGGTTGCGCCGCCGGCCATTACCTTCGTACCCTGCGGAGCCGTTTCGGCGCTGATTTCGATTATCTCGGGGTCGATGCGACACCGAGCTATCTTGCTCTGGCTCAAAAGGCGTTCAGCACGGACCCCAAAGCGGCATTCACTGAAGGCAATCTGTACGATCTACCGTTTGACGACAGCAGCTTCGATATCGCCATGTGCAACAATGTGTTGATACATCTGCCCAGCGTCGCTGTGCCGCTGCGTGAAATCGCTCGAGTCGCAAAACGCCATGCGATGATCAGAATGATGGTCGGCCAGCGCACGTTCCTGATTCGCGATGTCGACGCTGCGGACGACGGCTTTGAGCTGACGGATGAGGGAGAGCCGATCGGCTTTCAGTATTTCAGCATTTACAGCGAGGCCTATGTCCGGGCGGTTCTGGAATCGTCGCCAGGCGTCAAATCCGTCCGCATCGTACCGGATGAAGATTTCGATCCGGGCATGATCCAGCAGGCAGCGCAGGAATATGATCAATCGAAAAGCACGACCAAGGTTCTCGGCGGGAAACAGATTCGCGATTCAGTCTTATGTCCGTGGGCGTTCGTCCATATCGAAAAAGAATAGCGACCTTTCGAGGCAGACCATAACCAATGCAATCTGACCTAAAGACAGTCGTTGTCCAGGGGCTGGGCTTCGTCGGCGCGGCCACGGTCGCGGCTGTGTCCGATGCCGTCGACGAAGCTGGCAATCCGCTGTATCGCGTTATCGGCGTCGATTTGCCGAATGACGAAGGACGGCGCCGTGCGGCCAGTATTAATGCCGGCCGCTTTCCGTTTGATACCAGTGACCCCGCCCTCGAATCGGCGCTGGCGGCAGCACATAGCGTTGGGCGTATCGCCGGAACTACAGATCCGGCAGCCTTCGGCCAAGCAGATATTGTTCTTGTCGATGTGAACCTGGATTTGAAATCGGATGGGGAAAAGGTTGATGTATCCATCGATGGTTTCACGTCCGCCATCGCCATGCTGGCGGCGCATGTTTCTGCCCGGACACTGATTGTCGTCGAAACCACGGTGCCACCGGGAACCTGCGAAAAACTGGTGTTGCCGACCCTGTTCAATGGAATGAAACGGCGCGGGATCGTCTCGTCTGAAGACGAAGTCTTACTGGCGCATTCTTATGAACGGGTTATGCCCGGAGCAGATTACCTGGATTCGATCGTCAACTACTGGCGGGTTTATTCGGCCACTACCGATGAAGCCGCGCAGCGTTGCGAAGCATTCCTTTCAAGCATCATCAATGTTGAAGACTATCCGCTGACCAGGCTGGAAAGCACGACGGCATCCGAAATGGCCAAAGTTCTCGAAAACAGCTATCGCGCAACAACCATTGCCTTCATGGATGAATGGGGCCGGTTTGCCGAAAGTCTGGACATCGATCTGTTTCAGGTGATCGACGCCATTCGCATGCGTCCAACCCACAGCAATATTCGTCAGCCGGGTTTCGGTGTCGGCGGGTACTGCCTGACAAAGGATCCGCTGTTCGCCGATATTGGCGCCAGAAAGTTTTTCGGCAACGAAACCCTGTCCTTCCCGTTCTGCACGCAAGCGGTTGAAAACAACAACAGAATGCCGATGGCTACGCTCGACATGGTGCGGCGGGGGCTGGGTGGCGACCTTGCCGGCAGGAAACTGCTGCTGTGCGGCGTAAGTTACCGGCAGGATGTGGCCGATACACGGTATTCCCCTTCCGAGGTGTTCTATCGTAGTGCAACGGAAGCCGGCGCGATCGTCACTTGCCATGATCCGTTGGTCACACATTGGCAGGAACTGGATCTTGATCTTCCGGCGGAACTTCCCGATGCCAAAGAATTCGACGGTGTCGTGTTCGCGGTGCCGCACGGCTTTTACAAAGACCTTGATCTCGCACAGTGGATTAATGGGTCGGATGGTGTGGTCGTCGATGCAAACCGGGTGCTAACGCCGGACCAGCTTGATCAACTGCGTGCCGCGAAGGTTGCGTGTTATTCTATCGGCCGGGGCAGAGTATCTTGATCAAATGTCTGGTTTTCGGCGGAGCCGGTTTCATCGGAGCGCATGTTGCTCAGCGGCTTCTGAAGCGCGGCGACCATGTTACGGTTGCCGATAATCGGACTGATGCTTTCGCCGACCGCTTTTTTACCAGACTGAAGGCCAAAGCTAGTCTGGATATTATCGATGTTGATCTTCGCTTGTCCGAAAGCCACGCCAGGTTTGGCGACGACTACGACTATATTTTCGATTTCGCGGCCTTGCTCGGGGTTGAGCGCGTTTTGGCGCATCCCTGGGAAACGCTGGTCGACAATACCGCGCTGGCGCAAACGGCGATGGAAGTCGCGCGGGCGCAGCGAAATCTGAAATCTGTCTTTTTCGCCGGCACGAGCGAGATATACAGTGGGGCGCTGCTTCATGGCGCCGTGTCGCCGCTGGCCGAAACGGTGCCGCTGACACTGCCCGACCTGTCGCATTCGCGAACCTCCTACATGCTGTCGAAGGCGGTTGGCGAATCGCTCTGTCACTATTCCGGTGCGCCGGCCGTCATTGGTCGTTTCTTCAACATCTATGGGCCGCGGATGGGAATGTCGCATGCCATCCCCCAGTTGATGGAAAGGGCATGGAAGCTTTCTGATGGAGAAGATTTCGCTGTCTATTCCGCCGATCACCGGCGAGCATTCTGCTACATAGACGATGCTGTAGACATCATTCTTGCCCTTGCCGGTAGTCCGGATGCAATCGGCGGTACATACAATATTGGCAACGGCGATACCGATGTCAGGATAGACGAGCTTGCCGGCATCATCCTTAAAACAGTCGATCGGCCACAGTCGAAAATCGTGCCGTCCGGCGATCATCAGGGGTCATCGGCGCATCGCGCACCGGATATGAGCCTGACCAAAACGATGACCGGGCTGACGGCGGCCACATCGCTGGAACATGGTTGCAAGCAAACCTTCGACTGGTATCTGGAAAATGTCTTTACAGCCTGAAAAAAGACGGGTCTGCGTCGCGACTGGATCACGGGCGGAATATGGTCTGCTTGTACCAACCTTGGAAGCGTTGCGCGACGCGGGCGATTTCGACCTGCAGCTTCTTGTGACAGGCGCGCATCTGTCACCGATCTACGGAAATACGATCGAGGCGATTGAAGCTGACGGGTTTGTTGTGGATGCCGCCGTCGATATGGGGCTGGCGGCTTCGACACCTGTGGCAATCACAAAGTCTGTCGGTTTGGGCATGATCGGCATTGCCGATGCCCTGCAGGCTCTGAAGCCCGATATCATCGTAATTCTGGGAGATCGCTACGAAATGCTGGCGGTTGGGTCCGCTGCGCTGTTTCAACGGATACCCATAGCCCATATTCACGGTGGTGAAGTTACCGCGGGTGCATTCGATGAAGCCATTCGCCATTCGCTGACGAAGATGGCGCATCTTCATCTGGTGGCCGCTGACCAGTTTGCGGCCCGGGTGCGCCAGCTTGGCGAAAACCCGGATACGATCAAGGTTGTCGGTGCGCCGGGTCTTGAAAACCTTCGCCGGATGGAGCCGCTGAGCCGACAGGAGCTGGAAGCGGATCTGGGTATCACGCTGAGCGAAACGACGTTTTTGATTACCTTCCACCCGGTAACGCTTGAAAAGCGGACACCGCGCGATTCCATTGATGCACTGCTCGATGCGCTATCGGCGTTTCCGGATGCTTCGATGATCTTTACCGGGGCCAATGCAGATACGCGCAGTGATGTCATTCACGACCGGGTATCCCAGTTCGTCAATGGCAGGAAAAACAAGGCCGTTCTTGTGTCCAATCTGGGTCAGAAGCGCTATCTCAGTGCGATGAAGCTCGCATCCGCCGTTGTCGGCAACTCGTCCAGCGGCATAATCGAAGCACCGTTCGCCCGGGCCCCGACGGTCAATATCGGGCAGCGGCAGGCCGGCCGCCCTCAGGCCGAGTCCATCATTGATTGCGTCGATGAAAGCCAGGCGATAGAGAAGGCCCTGCGAAAAGCATTGGATCCGGCGTTTCGGCAGGAATGGCCTGAACAGTTGTCGTTGTTCGGCGACGGTTATACCGCCGACCGGATCGTTGCGGCGCTGAGAGAAATGGACTTGTCGGAGGGCAGCCTGCTGAAGCGGTTCTTCGATATCGACACACCGACGGCTTCCACGAAATAGGCGAAAATATGCGAGTTTTAGGAATTGCGAGCGACGTCTGGATATCCTCGGCGGCGCTGATCGAAGACGGAAAGATTGTTCATGCGGTTGCAGAGGAACGATACAATCGGCGGAAGATGGCGAAGGATTTTCCTCGCGCGTCCATCGATTCCTGTCTGGCGCGGGCCGGTATCGGTATCAACGATGTCGATGCCGTCGCATTCGGCTGGTCGCCTGCCGGTCATATGCGTCAGGTCAGTGGTCGTTTCCTCGACACGATGCGGTGGCGCGGTGAATACCTGTATATGGTGCCTGCCAGTCTTGTCCGGCAATTCGGCTCGCCGAACATCACCAACCTTACGCAGCATGTCGAGACCGAGGATTGGAACTGCAACATCGTTTACGTCAACCATCACATGGCGCATGCAGCGTCAGCCTACAATCTTTCGCCTTTCGAGGATTGCGCCATTTTCACGATGGATGGCCGGGGCGATGCCGATACCTGCACCTGGAATGTCGGCCGGAACGGAACGATCGAAAAAGTTAAATCGCTCGCCATGCCGACATCCATCGGCCTGTTGTACAGCTCGATCACCGATTTTCTGGGCTTCAAGCCGCATGTCGATGAATGGAAAGTCATGGCCTTGGCGTCGTACGGCAAGAAGACGGACTATGTCGATCGCCTTCGCCGCCTGATCACTCTTCTCGATGACGGGGGCTTCGAAATCGATCTTTCGTATTTCTCGTTCTACAAGTTCGACCCGGATCCCTACATGTTCTCCGAAAAATTCATTGAGTTGTTCGGCGAACCCAGAACGCGCGATGAGGAGCTGACCAGCCGGCACCAGGACATTGCTTTCGCCATGCAAGCCGTGTTCGAGGAAATCGCCACGCACATGCTGGTCAAGCTGCATGATCTGACAGGTATGGACCGGTTGGCAATGGCGGGCGGCGCTGTCATGAATTCCGTCTATAACGGCAAGATTCTCGACAGAACGCCGTTCAAGGAGTTGTTCATTCCGTCCTGTCCCGACGACAGCGGCGTTTCGCTTGGCGCGGCGCTTTATGCTTATCAGCAAATGGCGCCGGGATCGCCGATTATCCATCACCGTGACAACTACTGGGGCGATGAATTTAGCGACGCGGAAATCGAAGAGACCCTGGCCAAGTACAAGCTTAATGCCCGGAAATGCGAAACCCCGGCAGACACCGCCGCAGAAATGCTGGAAAACAGCAAGCTTGTCGGCTGGTTCCAGGGACGGATGGAATTCGGTCAGCGTGCGCTTGGCAACCGGTCGATCCTTGCGGATCCGCGCCGCGAAGACAGCAAGGATCTGGTTAACAAGGCCGTCAAGTATCGTGAAAGTTTCAGACCGTTCGCACCGGCGATCCTTTCAGAGCGTCTGGGCGATTATTTCCATGCGCCGGAAGGGCTGGAAGTGCTGTTCATGGAACGCGTTTTGGATGCGCGGGAAGAGAAAAAGGCTGAGATACCGGCGGTCGTGCATGTCGATGGCACAGGTCGGGTGCAATCGGTCGATAAAGGCACAAACCCGCTGTTCTATCAGTTGATCGAAGCCTTCGAAGCACGCACCGGGGTGCCGATCGTGCTGAATACATCGTTCAATCTGAACGGCGAGCCGATCGTCCGGTCGCCATCGGACGCGATACGGTCCTTCTTCACCTGCGGTCTGGATGCGATTTTCCTCGGGTCGTATCTGATCGAAAAGCCGAAAACCTGAACCCCGCCTCGCGTATGACTGGTTACTACGGGAGTATCTCTTGATGAGCGTATTCGTGATTGCCGAAGCCGGCGTCAACCATTTGGGAAATCTCGGCATCGCGCTGGCGATGATCGATGTTGCCGCCGAAGCCGGCGCGTCGGCCTGCAAGTTCCAGGCGTTCAAGTCCGAAAACCTGGTAACTGGCTGGGCGCCGAAAGCAACGTATCAAAGCGCCAATGACGGGGCCGAAGGTGGCCAGCTCGACATGCTGCGTCCGCTTGAGCTTCCGCGGTCGGCCTATCCGATCCTGCGCGACGCATGTGAAAGGTCAGGCATCGAACTTATCGTTACGCCGTTCGATATTCCGAGCATTCCGTTTCTGGCGCACGAACTGGGACTTCGCCGGCTGAAAATTGCTTCCGGTGAAACAACGAACTCACAGATGCTGGTAACCGCGGCGAGAACCCAGCGTGAAATCATCCTGTCCACGGGCATGACCGATCTGCATGAAGTGAAGGAAGCCCTCGGTGCCCTGGCTTTCGGCTATCTGGAGCCAGAGACAAAACAGCCGACCCGCGGCGACTTCCTGGCGATGGTCGACGCACCGGACGTAATGGAAAAACTGAAATCCAAGGTAACGCTACTGCATTGCACCAGCCAGTATCCGACGCCGATTGAAGGCGCTAACGTAATGGCCATCCCGACGATGCGTGAGGCTTTCGGGCTTGATGTCGGGCTTTCAGATCACACGCTCGGCAGTGCGGCAGCTGCGGCGGCCGCAGCTCACGGCGCCAGAATGTTCGAAAAGCACTTCACGCTTTCCAGCCGTTTGCCCGGGCCTGATCATCTGGCCTCCGCAGAGCCGGACGGCCTGAAGGCCTATATCAGTATGGTGCGGGATGTCGTCAGCTCTCTGGGTGACGGTGAAAAACGGCTTCTGGATATCGAGAAAAACACCCAGGACGTAGCGCGTCGAAGCCTTGTTGCAGCCCGACCGATTTCAAAGGGTGAGGTTCTTACCGAAGAAAACCTGACCGCAAAACGGCCGGCGGATGGCAAGAATTCGATGGATTACTGGGACATGCTGGGCAAGCAGGCCGCCCGCGACTATGACACGGACGAGATGATCTGATCGCCGCCATGACCGGCCATCAGACAGCCAGTTCCATAAGCCAATCGAAACCGGTTTTCGTTGGTGGATTCTATAAATCGGGCACCAGTTTGCTGCGTGCCCTGATCAGCCAGAATTCGAACATCGCCGGCGGTCTGGAAACCTACTGGTTTGCGGTCGATTGGGATGCAGGAAAGGGCCGTGGCGACGAATCGCTCGATGCCTGGCTTGACCGGATGGCAGCGTTCTTTTCCGTCGACACTGCAAAGGTGCACGAAATTGCAGGCAAGGCTTCCTCAGTGACGGAGTTTCTTGATCGGTTCATGACCCATGTCGCCGAAGGTCAGGGAAAAACCCGATGGGTTGAAAAAACTTCAGGTAACTGCCTGCACGGTGACCGTATTCTGTCCTGCTGGCCCGATGCGAAGGTGATAAACATCTATCGGGATCCGCGCGACGCCTATGCCGCAAATCTGCAGGGGTTCCGATCAAAAGGCGAAGCGCCGTGGGTGGAAAACAACTTTGTTGAAACCTGGATGCCGTTCATCACCGAACCGGCAGCAATGCGGGAAGCCGGTGTGTATACACGGCAGAACTATCTGGAAATCCGCTACGAAAACCTTGTGCTTGATATCGAAGGCTCAATGAAGCGTGTCGCCCGGTTCATCGGCGAGGAAGACGCTGAAAGTATGTCGCACTTTTCCGGTCGAAAGGAAGATTTCGAGAAGGTGAAGAAAATCGCCGGCAAGGAAAGCACGACGCTGGAACGCCTGTCGCAGCCACTTACCAGAAACCGGGTTGGAATCTGGCGTGATCTTCCGGAGCAGGAAATAGCCGGGTTGGAAGATGCTTTCCGCAGTGCCGGCATTGTCGATCTCTATCATGCCCATTGCTTTGCAGGCTGAAGGTCTGGAAAAGGACCTCTCCGGCGATCTTCGACCCATGTTCAAAGTAGCAATCACGAAGGAATTTGACTGGCAAACGAAAGCTGTTGATGGCGTGTCGGTTTACACCAATACACACGTATCGAAGGCAGTTCTGGGCGGGCTGGTAGCGGTTTTGGACCAACCGGATATATCCAATCAGTCGTTGGTGGCCGCTCTTCAAGATCTGACCGGTCATTTCGCCATTGTGATTGAACATGAAGACTGGGTTTTTGTCTGTGTTGACCGAATCCGTTCGACTCCTTTGATCTGGTGTGAAGACAGTAACGACAGGCTCGTAATTGCTTCGCGCGGTGATGCTCTGCTTGGCGCGTTGCAATACAAAAAGGCTCAGCCGCATCGGGAACAGGCGCTGGCTATCGCCATGTCCGGATTCACTATCGGTGCAGAAACTCTCTACGAGGATGTTTATGCATTGCTGCCAGGGCAGTTTCTGTTGGCCCGGAAAGATAAGGATTCGTTTTGTCTGACCGTCGAAAGATACCACAGATATTCGCCCTGGCGGATTGATAATCAGCGGGAAGGAACCGATGAGGGCGCTCGGTCCGAGCTGAGTGATATGACGCTCAATATTCTTGAAGAAACTGTCCGGAGTGCCGATGGCAGGCCATTGCTTGTTCCCTTAAGTGCCGGGCTGGATTCCCGCGTTATTGTCAGCGGGTTGAAGAAAGTCGGATATCGGGATGTTCATTGCTTTGCCTACGGCCTAGCTGGAAATCGTGAAGCTGTTGTTAGCAAGGCCATTGCAGAAAAATTGGGATATCGCTGGGCTTTTGCGCCGTTTACAAACCGGACTCTGGCAAGGCAGTTTCACTCTGACACCTATCAAGACTATGTCCGTTATGCCGATAGCCTCACCTCTGTCCATTTCCCACAGGATTTCCCGGCTCTATCATACCTGCTTGAGAGCGGGTACCTGCCGAAAGATGGAGTTGTTCTGAACGGTCAGTCAGGAGATTTCATCTCCGGCAACCACATCCCTTCGCCACTGATGACTGAAGGGCCTGTTGATGAAGATGGAATTGATAGAGTAATTGACGCCTTGCTGGCCAAGCACTTTACCCAGTGGGCCGCTCTTAACAACGGCGGCAATCGTCGAACTGTTTCAATTGTGTTGCGGCGTCAGATAGATGAACTCTTGCCGAGACAGCAACAGATAGCATCCATGTTCCACCCTTATGGTGTCTATGAGGAATGCGAGTTTATTGATAGGCAAAGCAAGTATGTCGTAAACGGCCAGCGCGCCTATGAGTATTTGTCTTTCGGTTGGGG
Organism: Alphaproteobacteria bacterium; assembly: GCA_040222995.1. Taxonomy (GTDB): domain Bacteria; phylum Pseudomonadota; class Alphaproteobacteria; order UBA8366; family Aestuariispiraceae; genus JAVKBW01. Next base: position 515,533 of record JAVKBW010000046.1, read on the forward strand.
ATTGCCATTGTGGCATGATCAGTATCTGGATTTCTGGTCTTCTCAGCCACTGCACCGGAAGGCAAACCAAACCCTGTACAAGCAGACGATGTTTGCAAACAACTGGGGTGGTGTCTGGCAGGATATTCCGGTCAATCCAACGCGAATTCGCCCGGCATGGTTGCTGCCTGTTCGTCATTTGCTGAAATTGGCACATGCGCCTTTTGGTAAAAGCAAATGGCATCGTTTCGAGAAGCGGTATCTGGCCTATCATATGTCATCTTTATGCGCCTATGCATTGAAGTCCTGGCGCGACGTTGCGGCAGATAGCCGTCGCCCGCGCAGTGCAATTGCTCTTCACATAGAAGCCTATTTGCAACGGCATGATGTGGATATGAATGCTTTGGCTGAGGTTACCACGTCGTGACACCGGCAAATGACTTTACGAAACATGGCTATCGAGACGTACTGTCCAGACTATTGCAGCGAGGCTACAACTGCCGGTCATATGATGATGTCAGAAAAGATCGTGCAGACCTCATTGTCCGACACGATATCGATTTTTCTCCCGCCGATGCACTACCGATTGCGGCTATCGAGCAAAAGCTGGGTGTTTTTTCGACATATTTTTTCCTGGCACGGTCACCTTTCTATTCTCTGGATGATCAAGCGACCCGAACGGTGTTTGGGGAACTGTTTAGCCTGGGCCATGATGTGGGGTTGCATTTCGATGCGGCACGTTACGCGGATGATGAAACTGTTCTTGAACAGGCGGCCTTGGACGAATGTGAATTGCTTGAACGCTACACTGACAGACCTGTTCGTGTTATCAGTTTTCATCGTCCGGCAGCGGAGTTACTGAACCGAAGCTCAACTATTGCCGGCAGACTGCATACCTATCAGCCTGCCTTTTTTAAAGAGATCGGTTATTGCAGTGATTCATCCGGGCGCTGGCGACACGGACATCCGCTGAACCACCCTGCTGTCGCGGAAGGCCATGCTCTGCAATTGCTGACTCACCCGATCTGGTGGGCCAATGACGATGCCGGCAATCGAGAGCAGGCATTGGATCGGTTGGCGAAGCAATATGACCCATCCATTCGGTTGTCTATTGCCGAAACGGTGACCGGATACGATGCGCAATCCGGTCGAATAGTAGAATAAGGATTAAGCGGTGAGTGCACGAACTGTTGTCATTGGTACTGGGTACTGGGGGAAAAATCTTCTAAGGAACCTGAATACAATAAATGCGTTGGTTGGGTTTTATGATAGTGACGCGGAAACGCGTGCGCACTACAGCGCTGAATATCCGGATGCTGTTGCATATGACAGTATCGAGAATGTTTTGGCGGACAAGACAGTTGAAGCCGCGGCCATCGCAACACCTGCTGTAACGCATGGCGCCCTGACGAAGATGGCGCTGGAGGCTGACAAGCACGTCTTTGTCGAAAAACCATTATGTCTGGATCTGAATGAGGCACGTGCTTTAGGCGCGTTAGCAAAACAAACATCCAAGACCCTGATGGTCGGTCATTTGCTGCTCTACCATCCAGCGTTTATTGCTGTAAGGAAAAGCGTTTCAAATGGAGATATCGGCAACCTGCGCTATATATATTCCAACCGCGCTAGTCTTGGCAAAATCAGACGGAATGAAAACGCCCTCTGGTCATTTGCACCACATGATATTTCGATGATTATGGCGCTTACCGGTCGTCTGCCAAATCGCGTAACGTGTAATGGCGAAGCATGGTTAAGCCAGAACGTTGCCGACACGACAATAAGCCACTTTGATTTTGGCAACCAACTTCAAGCTCATATATTTGTCAGCTGGCTTCACCCGTATAAAGATCATCGACTGGTCGTGATAGGTGAATCAGGCATGCTGGTATTTAATGATACGTTGCCTGGTGAAGATAAAGTGGTTCAGTATCTCCACGATGCAGGCTGGGATGGTGATCTGCCGCGGCTGGAGAAGGCACAGTCAATTCCGGTTACCTATGGAAAAGAAGAACCGTTGTTGCAGGAAATGAAGCATTTCGTTCAATGCTGTGAGACGGGAATGCAGCCAACAAGCGATGCATCAGAAGGCGCTAACGTTCTTGCCGTGCTGGATATGTGCCAGAGAGCGCTGGATTCTGGCATGCCGGTAGAAAGAGCTGACGGATCATGATGGTTCATGAAACGGCGATCATTGATGCGAATGTCGAAATCGGCGACGGCGCAAAGATCTGGCACTACACGCATGTCCTTTCCGGTACGACGATCGGCAGGGGTGCGATCCTCGGTCAAAATGTGATGGCCGGGCCAAATGTCAAAATTGGTGATGGCTGCAAGATTCAAAATAATGTGTCCATATACAAAGGCGTTCATCTGGAAGCTGATGTGTTTTGCGGTCCTTCCTGTGTCTTTACGAATGTACTGACGCCGCGCGCTTTCATTGAGCGTAAGGAAGAATTCAAAGAAACACATGTCGGCCGGGGGGCGACAATTGGTGCCAATGCTACGATCATATGCGGTGTTCGAATCGGCGCTTATGCCATGATCGGTGCTGGGGCTGTTGTTACAAAGGATGTCCCGGATTTTGCCCTTGTCGTTGGCAATCCGGCGCATCAAATAGGCTGGGTTGCACGGTGTGGAGATCGACTTGGTGAAGATCTTGTCTGCTCCAGAACCGGTGAACGCTACACCGAATCCATGAATCAATTAACCCTGATAGATAATCATGACTGACCAGAAACAAATATCCTTTGTCGATTTGGGTGCTCAGTACGAAGCCCACAAACCTGCCATAGACTCGGCCATTCAGACTGTTCTCAACCATGGAAAATTCATCATGGGACCCGAGATCGGCGAGTTTGAAAGCTGGCTTTGTAAGTTTACCGGGGCCGGCAATGCAATCAGCTGTTCCAGCGGTACCGATGCGCTGCTTATGATTTTGATGGCAGAGGGAATTGGTCCGGGCGATGCGGTGTTCGTGCCTGCCTTTACCTTTACCGCAACGGCTGAAGTTCTGCTGATGCTTGGGGCCACGACGGTATTTGTCGATGTTGATGGTGATGACTTCAACATGGATATGGAGGACCTCAATCGTCAGATATCAATAACGAAATCGAAAAATGAACTGAAGGCTCGCGGCATTCTCGCGGTCGACTTGTTTGGGCTGCCTGCCGACTACAAGGCATTGAAGAGCGTTGCCGAACAGCATGGTATGAAAGTATGGGCAGATGCTGCGCAGAGCCTCGGTGGCTCCTATCACGGCAGAATGGTGGGAAGCCTGGGTCGCGCCACAGCCGTCAGTTTCTTCCCCGCAAAACCACTGGGTTGTTATGGCGATGGCGGCGCCGTGCTATGTGACGATGATGAAATGGCGGATGTCATGCGTTCCATCCGCGCTCATGGTAAGGGCGGCGCCAAGTATGACATAGTCCGCATCGGGTTGAACGCGCGGCTTGATACAATACAGGCGGCGATATTGCTGGCAAAGGCCCCGGGGTTTCACGACGAAATTAAAAAACGTGAAGAGGTTGCTCTAGCCTATGACCGCCATTTGTCGAACATTGTTAAGACGCCGACACGCAGAGAAGGGCGTACAAGCGCCTGGGCTCAGTACACAATTCAGGTTCCGGAAACAGAACGTGATGGAATCGTTGGCAAGCTGAAGGAATTGGGCGTGCCGAGCGCTGTGTATTATCCGAAACCAATGCATATGCAATCGGCGTACAAGCAATACGGTCAGGGAGAAGGATCGTTGCCCGCAAGTGAAAGCTTGTCAAAAAGGGTGCTGAGCCTGCCAATGCACCCCTTCCTGCCGGATAGCCATATAGACCGTATAGTAGAAGCAGTTACGGATGCCGTGTCGTGAATCTGGTGCGCGCTCAAATGTGGAGTGCCGCATAAATGAAGACGTTTGAAATCCGGTATTGCAGTGTAAAACTGACTGTCCCGTATCAATTATCCTTTGGTGCAATCGATTCGTTCGATAGCTACTTCGTCAAGGTTGAAACGCCTCATAGCGAGGGGTTTGGAGAAATAACACCCTTACCGGGATATAGCAGTGAGACGCGCGAAATAGTCGAAACTGCGCTTCAGGAAATGGAGAGAAAAGCGGCTGTTTCATCCAGCTTTGTCGATGCCATTGATAGCATCTCTGCCGCAGCACCGATGACAGTGAGTGGTTTATGCACTGCTCTGGACGTTGCTGATCTAGGATGCGAGACGGTGTTTGGATCTTCTGGTGGCGAGGCAATTCCTGTCGCGGCGCTGTGCAGCGGCGTAACGCCCGAGGATGCTGTCGTACAAGCAAACCAGCTCGTTGCCGACGGCGCTAAAACCCTGAAGCTGAAAGTGGCCAGTGGAACCGTTGAACAGGACATTGCACGGATTCAGGCTGTTTCGCATGAGGTTGAAGGGAAAGCGGTTCTGCGCCTGGATGCCAATCAACGTCTTGACCCGAATCATGCCGATCGCTTTGTCGATGCGCTAGCCGGATTGCCGATTGCCCTGCTCGAGCAACCATTTCTACCAGAGAATATAGTGGCAACCGCCGCATTGATTAAGCGGTCTTCCGTACCAATTATGCTGGATGAATCCATCTGGGATATTGGTGACCTTGAAGAAGCCGGACGTCTCCATGCACCGATAGTAAAGTTGAAACTGTGCAAACATCAGGGCGTATCGGGGTGCCGAGCGATGCTCCGGAAAGCACGGCAACTGGGGTTGGGAATTGTGTTTGGAAACGGCGTGCAAACTGCGGTTGGAAACAGGATCGAAATGTTCATTTACCGGGCTGAAGGTCTTTCAACTGCGGTTGAGGCAACCGGTTTCGTCAAACCGGGCGGAAATCCGGGACAAACCGGCCTGGCTTTGGAGAACTGGACCATGCGGGAAGTGGCCAGGACCGATCCAGCGGCATATTTTAACGCCGGACTCCCAATCACATCGTTTTGTTTCGACAACTGACCGGGCGTGCCGTTTCGTGCTATGACTCAGAAACTTGGAGAGGATATTCAAGTTTGGCGACTTATCATCCTGAAACAAAGGGCTAAGTAATGAAGAAACCACTTATCATCGGATTGTCGGCTAGCCTGCGAAACGCGCGTTCGAGCAGGAGTTCCAGGAACCTGTCGGATGAAATCGCTGAACTGGAAAATCGCGAGCAGTTGGATGCCTATCTGTCGGATCAGGCAAATATACATCTTGACCAGTTCAAGCGCGCCGGTCGTGATGATGGAAAGCCTTTCGATGAACTGTACCGCAATCTGAAGCGCGAAGGCGGCACACGTGGGCTGTCGAACAGTGAAATCGCCCTGGCAGCGGCGTTATGGGCTGCGCAGCAAAACGGCGTTGATATCTCCCACATCCCTCTGCCAGACCATTTTCCAGCCTCGGGTGTTCCGCAAAACCTGGACCAACTGAAGGCGCAGTTGCGGAAAGCTGACGGTATTCTTCTGTCGACACCGGTTTATTTTGGTGACCGTGGATCTCTCGCCCAACAGTTTGTCGAGATGATCTATCAGGACCCCGAACTGAAAGCTGACCTGGAAGGCAAGTTGTATGCGGGCATCGCTGTTGGTGCCAAGCGTAATGGCGGGCAGGAGACGACACTAATCTATGCGTTGATGGATATGCTGCGCCTCGGTTTCCTGGGGGTCGGAAACGATTCTGATACGACTTCGCAATACGGTGGAACCGGGCATGCCGGCGACATCGGAACAATGCCAAAGGATACCTATGGTTTGGAAACATCCATGGGAACGGGCAGAAGGATTGCGAATGTTGCACTCAGATTGGCCGCGGCAGATTCGGTTGAACTGGATGACAAGGTTCGACTGGATTTTTGGCCATTGCAGGATCGCAAGGGTGAAGCACGGTTGCTGGCGGCTGAATTGGTCAAAGGCACACAGAACAAAGCGCAATCCAGATTCGTGGATCTGCTGAAACACGCTATCCGACCCTGCATCGCGTGTGACATTTGCCCGACGCATATCGGACCAGATGAAGAGTATCGCTGTATTATCCGCAGCCGTAATGACGGATTGGTTGAAGAGCACAGCAACCTGATTTGGGGGGACGTTCTGATTCCGACCGTGTTATCGCCACGGAGTTGGGAATCCATGGACTCGGTCTATCAACAGTTCATGGAAAGAACACGGTATCTGCGTCGTGGTGACTATGTCTTTACAGACCGACTGGTTGCGCCGTTTATTGTTGCGGAGGTCGGCGAGAGTGAAAACATGAATATTCGACTGGTGACATCGTTTGTTCGCCATCACACAGTGCTGTCACGGCCAATAGTTGCCTATATGCATAATGGCGAATTATTGAATAAGGATGAAGTCGAGGCGGAAATGGACAGGGCTGTGAAGCTCGGTACACGTCTCGCGGCAGGGCGTCTGGTTTCTGCGAGTCTTGATCTTGCTTCAACCCAGTACCGGCCGGTCGGGTATGTTCTGGCTACGGCGAAGGACAAGGAGAAGAAGGCGTTCGCTGCTCGTGAGGATGCCGTTTACAATCGCCTGACGAAGCAAAATGCGGAAGCTTCCGTTCGATTGAAGTCACTTGGTAATCCGCGGGCCATAAAGGGCGTGGGTTAAGAAAAAATGCCGAATGATCTTTGTATTGCTATGACCGGTGCGGGCGCGCCGCAAGCGACTGCGCTCATTCGCCACTTGAAAGAAAATGGCGAAAAGTCGGTTCGTATTGTAGCCTTGGACATGGATAAAGAGGCCGTTGGTCGTTTCTTTGCCGATTCATTCCATACGATTCCGCCCGCTGGAAAGGAAGGGTACAAAGAAGGGCTGTTTTCTGTTCTGCAGAAGGAAAAGCCGGATGCATTGTTGAATGTATCGGGCGCTGATGTGCGATTTATAGCACCCATGGCGCCGGAAATTGAGACTTTGGGAATCAAATGCATTTGCTCTAATGCGGAAGCTGTCCGGATTGCCGACAACAAGTATGAGTTATATCAATTAGCTGAAACACTGGCAGATGTCGAAACGCCTGAGTATCGGTCTCCAAACTCTTTGGAAGAGTTTGTGAACGCTGCACATGAGATGGGGTACCCGGAACGAGACCTTTGCTTTAAACCACATATAGGCAAGGGAAGCCGCGGGTTCAGAGTTTTGACCGAACGCTTTGATCGTCGAGACCTGCTTCTGAATCACAAGCCAACAGCCCGGTATATGTCGTTGGCGGAATTTGAATCCATATTTTCCGAGTCGAATGATTTCCCTGATCTTCTTTTGATGGAAATGGCTGAAGGCGAAGAGATTGATGCCATGACCATCGCCTATAAAGGTGAGGCGTTACTTACAACTTGTAAAACAAGGGAATCGCATCGCTGGGGCGTAATTGATCGTGGTGAACACGTACACAGGCCTGTCGTTGAAAAAGCGGTGGAAGCGATTGTTCGCGCCATTCCTCTAGGATTCAACAACAGCCTGCAATTCATTGACAACAAGGTCATCGAGATTAATCCACGGACCAGTACCTTTATCTATCAGGATGATTTGAATGAACCTTGGCTGGCAGTGAAACTGGGTCTTGGATTGATTACTCCAGATGAACTGCGCGCATATCGCAAAAACATCAAAATGGGACGGCGGATGGTGCGGTACATGGATCAGGTGTTCTTTGAGCCAGGCGGTACCTGGTCTCAATGACCCGGGATTTACGACCCGCCCGACCAACGGCGCGTCGAGCAACAGGAGCCGCATTTCATAACAAGGCTTTTTGGATGTTCGGTGGCTTTGGGGCGGGTGGCACCACAGATCCGGACGACGTTGCATCTGATCTTTGGTGCCATGACCTTGTTCATTGGCGGTGTGTATCTACGAATACCGGGCACGGTGCTCGCTATGCAAGTTTGTTTTCACATGATGGTAAACTTTGGCGATTTGGTGGTTGCGGCTGGAACGGCAAATCCGTCACGTTTACCAACAAGATCTGGTGCCTGAATGAGGGACGTCGGGTTTGGGAAACTGTAGCCGACAACGATTCAATCAGTCCGCCAGAAAGATACACTGCCGCAGCATTCGGCTACAAAGACAGCATCTATGTTTTTGGCGGAAACAGTCAGGATACAGATCGTAAGAATACCTACTACGGTGATCTATGGCGGTTGTCCGGGAACAGATGGAAAAAGATACATGATCACACGATTGGACCGGGTAAGAGATACGGGTTCGGCTGGTGTGCTTCTGCTGGAAATCTATATGTATTTGGCGGATTTGACGGAACGCGAGACTGTAATGACCTCTGGCAATTGAGTGTTTCCAGTCATTGCCCTGACACTGTTGAATGGACCAAGTTGCCGACGAAACCTGAAGCTCGCTATTGTCCGGCTCTGGGGGTAGTGGGCAACACGCTGGTTCTGTTTGGCGGTCGATCCAAACTGAATTCTAAGCGCAATTTTTCGGACACATGGGTGTACACTCAGGATACAACAAGTTGGCGCCGACTTGCAGCATCCGCGCCGGGATATCACGCGAAATCAGCTTATGCGTCAGATGGAACGTCATTGATGCTATTTGGCGGGGAAGGCTCACACGGCCATGTCAGTGACCTGTGGCGATTTGATGGCAGGAACTGGATGTGTTTGCAGCCTGCCTGCGAAAAAGATCCGGCCTTCTGGTAAACTGAATGGCCCCACCTGTTGCAATACTTTTCCTGGACCTTGAAGGGGGCTGGGGCGGATCCTCCCGGTCGCTTTTTCACCTCGTTTCCTCCCTTGACCGAGAATGCTGGAATCCCGTTGTTCTGTTGCGGAAGGATGGACCAGTTGTTTCGGCCTACGAAAAACTTGGCATCACTTACAGAATAGAACCGGATCTGCCGAGTTTCAGGCCTGCAGAGCGAAAGAACCTTTTATCATTTCTATTGTACGTTCAGAAAACCTTGCGAGCCAGGAGGGTCCTGAAACGTGTTGTCTCCTTTGCAAGATCGAATGACTGTTCCGTTGTACATGTGAATCATGAAAGTTTGGCGCTAACCGGAATTCGGCTTATTGATTTGCTTCAATTGCCTGGAATATTCCACATTCGAACCGAGCTGAAGCCTGGAGTTTTTGCTCGGTATGTTATCCGCAAGGTTCTCCGGCATGCAAAAGAGATAGTTTTTATATCCGAGCCGGTATGTGAGCACTTCCATCAGCTAGCCCGGATGCCTGTTGATGAGAAGCGGGAAACGGTTGTTTACAACATCTGTGTGCCCGCCGATAAAAATGTCAGTGCCCCAACAGTAATCAATCCGCACTGCGCCTTGCGCGTCATATCTCTCTCGAACTTTTCTCCAAATAGGGGAATAGATAGAATTCTTGATGTTGCCTCGGTGTTGAAGCGGCGCGGTGTCGACGATATTGAATTCTATCTGTTTGGGCAGCCCGCTCATCGGAAATTGCTTGGGGGTGGGGTCAAACCATATCACTCCTCATTAGTTGATAGGGTGAATGATGGCGGTTTGGAAAAGATCGTTCACTTCCCGGGGCATTTATCAAAGCCGGATGGCGCATTAAACGCCGCAGATGTTTTGATAAAATTAACTAGGGAATCTAATCCGTGGGGGCGTGATATTATGGAAGGTATGGCTGCAGGGTTGGCGATTGTAACCCTTGGTCAATACAAGAAATTTGTTGAGCCTGGGGTGAATGGATATCTTGAGCCGGAATACGATCCGGAAAGCATCGCTGATTTTCTTTTGACTTTAAGGGACAACCCGAAACAACTTCGTCAAATCTCTGAATTGAACACTGCAAAAGCTAGAAAGTTGTTTGGGGCTGAAGAGATTTCGGAAACGTACAGTCAGGTTCTTGCGCGCGCGCATGGCTTAACGGAACCGGAATCTCCAAGCCGATGAAATTCAGAACGCGTCAACAGTACCATGGGTGACTATGATATCCAGCGGGTTACTGTTGATGCCGTTATGCCGTCGTTCTCGGTCGGAGGATCAGAACGGGTTATGCTTTCGCTGCTGTCGGGGCTTGATAAGTGCAAGTTCGATATTCGGCTATTGGTGTTAAACCCGACTGGTCCGATGCAGCAGGCTGCGGTCGGAATTGAGAATGTTCAGTTAGTCGGAAGTCCGAGGCTGAGTTCTGCCTTGCCGAAGCTGATGAAATTAGTTTCATCTCGTAAACCTGATATTCTGTTCGGTAGTCAGGCGCACGTAAATCTTGCCCTTTCTGTACTAAGTTGGTTTGTTCCGAAGTCCAGTCTGGTACTTCGCGAAGCGAACATGCCAAGCCTGTGTCTTCGTGAAGGGCACTGGCCGTTCTGGTACAAATGGGCATACAGGCTTTTGCTGCCCCGGGCGGACCATGTAATCGCCACGTCCGGCATCATGGCGTCGGAATTTATCAACGACTTTGCGGTGCCCGAGAGCCGTGTGACGATTTTGCCGAATCCGGTCGATGTCGACACCATTCGCGAAAAAGCGATCCCGGCAGATCGCCGCGATGGTGCCGGTCGCCGTTTCATTGCGGTCGGGCGGCTGGAACGACAGAAGGGCTTCGACAGGCTGATTGACTGGATGGCGACGACAGACAGTAACGATCATTTGACGATTGTTGGCGAAGGGTCGCAGCGCCCGCTTCTCGAGCGGAAACTTTCGCAATGTGACTACCGCGATCGCATCAGCCTTGCCGGCATGAAGCAGAATCCCTGGTCCTGCGTCGCCGGCGCCGATGCGTTTTTGATGTCGTCCCGATGGGAAGGTCTGCCCAATGCTGTTCTCGAAGCGCTTGCCGTCGGTACCCCGGTCATTGTGACACGGGAAAGCGGCGGCATTCACGACATTGCAGACGCCGCCCCGGTCGGTGCTGTGACAATTGCAGATACGGAAGCGGACTTTGTTGCGGCGATGAAAAACGTAAAACCGTGCACCGTGCCGGAACTTCGCCCGACGCTTCTGCCTGAAATCTACTATGGAAAGAACGTTTCAGCTGCATTTGAAATGCTGTTGCTGAAGTTGAGAAAATCAGGGTGACGCTAACACGCTCGATTGTGTCAGGCAGAAACATCGCCCTTGTTTTCACCGTGGCGGTGGCTGTCCGCATCGTATGTATGCTGGTCACTCATTCTATACTTGGTGTACCTGCCTTTCTCGCCGAGGATTCCGCAGCCTATTTGCGGATGGCGACAGAGCTGAGACACGGCGTCAGTCTGTTGGGTTTCGACGGCTCCGCCGATTACGATGCATCGGTAATGCCGTTGACCGTGTTCCTGATGGCTGCCACCGGCAGCGATGCAGCCGGTGCAATGGGTTACATACTGCTTCAGTCGCTTGTCGATGCCGGATCCTGCGTTCTGATCGGCCTTCTGGTGTCCGCATTCCTCCCGAACAGATTCTTGATGGGCGGCATGCTGGCCGCTTTCAATCCGACACAGATTGTTGTTGCCGGTCTGGTGCTGACCGACAGTATCTTCTTTTTCTTTTCGATGGCGGCGCTGTTGCTGCTCGTGTCGTCGGCCCGCGAAACGGCACGGCCGGGCACTATCGCGAAAGGGTTTGTTCTTGGCGGTGCCCTCGGTCTGGCCTGTCTGAGCCGTTCCGCAATCGTGCCGTGGCTGCCGATTGCGGTAATCCTGTTTTTCATATTAGAAACCCGCAAAACCACCGTCATCCGGGGCGCGGCTTCGGCTCTGGCCGTTATTCTGGTGGTTCTTCTTGCCCTGGCGCCTGTGCTTCACCGCAATTACCAGAGATATGGTGAATTCGTCATTACGGCGCAGGCCGGCGCACACCTGCTATACTGGATAACGCCGTTGGTTGCCGATTTTAGCGGGGCCGGCGAATTCGCAGCGGTGCAGGACACCGCCCGCGAACGGCTTGAGCAACGGCTGGCTGGCGCAGGCAAACCGGTCGCCGCACTCGAAAATGACAGGGTCATGACGTCTGTCGCCGTTGACATGCTGAAGGAATACGGCCCCGGCCGGATCGGCATCGCCTGGTTATCCGGTGCCGCCCTCAATCTCGGCCTTCCTGCCATCACCATATCGCCCGCGTTCCGTGCCCTGCCACATTCCAGTTTCTATGAAACACCGGGTGACAATATTGCCGATAAAATCCTGACCTTTGTTCTTGCAGACCAGAACAGATCCTATGTCGCGGCAATTCTGGTCGCAGGCCTTCTGACTCTGCTTTGGGTCATCGCCATACCAATAGGACTATGGAACCTGCGAAAGGAGAACATCTTCGCTGTTCTCGTCGTGCTCACCTGGTTCGGCTTTACACTGGCGATCAACGGTCCTGTGGCGTCACCAAAATACCGGTTGCCGCTTGAAGGGGGCTGGATACTTTTCGTGGTCGCCGCTCTACCGCGCCGACGTATCGGAAAATGGGCATAGGGTAAACCGTATGTGCGGCCTGGCCTTTTTTACCGATCCCGGTCGGACCTTTGACAGCGACAAGCTGTCAACGGTCGATGCGGCCCTGTATCATCGCGGTCCGGATTCCGGCGGCGTTGTCAGCGAGCCGGGCTTCTCGATTGTATTCCGCAGGCTGGCTATCATGGATCCCCGGCCGGGCTCCGACCAGCCGATGAGCACGGAAGACGGACGGATTACGCTCGCCTTCAACGGCGAGATCTATAACTTTCAGGAATTGAGGGAAGAACTGCTCGCCAAAGGCGAAGTGTTCCGCACCACCGGCGATACGGAAGTCGTGCTGAACGGATACCGTCAATGGGGCGATGCCGTTTTCGACCGCCTCGAGGGTATGTTTGCAATCTGTCTCGTCGACCGACACAAAGGTCGGCTGGTTGCGGTGCGTGATCCGCTCGGTATCAAGCCGCTCTATGTTGCACGGAACGGTACGTTTTGCGGAGCCGCCAATGAAGTTCGCGCCCTGGCGCCGTTTTTCGATCTCGCGGTCGATACCGATGCCCTGCCCGAGCTTTTGACATTCGGCTGGGCCGCCGGACGTATTTCCAATTATCGCGGCATAGAGCGGGTGCCTGGCGGCACGGCAATCGAAATCGACCTGCAGACGGGGGCATACCGGGAGCGGCGGTTCTGCGATCCGCTGGATACGTTGACGCCTGACGCGTCGGCGACGCCGGAAGAAGCGCAGGAGGGCGTTGTCAGTTCCATCAAGGCGCATCTGATGAGCGACGTCGGATACAGCTTGCAGCTTTCCGGGGGCATCGATTCCAGTCTCGTGGCGGCAATTGCGGCGGAAAATGCGGGAACCAAACTGGATTCCTATGCCGTGCAGGTCAGCAAGTCTGCATTCGATGAGGGCGAATACCGTGTGCCCGTAGTAAAGCGATATGGTCTAAACCATTTGGAATCGGAATTCGATGGCGCCATCTTTGCTGATACGCTGCCGAAAGCCGTGCAGGCCATGGAAGGGCCGGTTCCACATGGCGGCTGTGTCGCACTGTATCATTTGTGCAAACAGATTGGTGGAACCCACAAGGTTGTTCTGACTGGTGAAGGTGCTGATGAAATGTTCGGCGGCTATCATCGATATGAAATCTGGCGCAAACTTTGGGCGCAGGAACGGGTGGACAGACTCTGGCCGTCAGCTTTCCCCGTGCCGGATGTCTGGCCGCTGAAAGGTGTTCATCGTCTGCGCAACCTCGACTATGCGGTTTATGCAAGCCTGTACGAAAACGTGCGGGCGATGGCGCGGGTTTTCCCGGATGTCGGTTTATATGCGCCAGGCGCTCGAAATGCCGCCTCCGCCCGGTTCAACGATTTTCGTGACCGGATGTTCGCTGTCGATCAGACGGCCTATCTGGAATCCCTGCTGGTTCGCCAGGACAAGATGAGCATGGCGCATTCGGTTGAGGCGCGCGTTCCCTTCGTTCACATGCCGCTATTGCGAAAAGCAAATGCTCTGCCGCGAGAAATTCGTGTGCCGGGCGGCGAAACAAAGCCCGTGCTGAAGCGGCTGGCCGAACGGTTTCTGCCGAACGATCTGGTGAACAGGCGAAAGGTCGGTCTGCTTCTTCCCTACAACGAATGGGCACGGGATGAAAACGGTCTCGGCCGATATCTCGAATGGATAACAGAGCCGCAGGGGCGGTTGAGAACGTTTGCCGATGGCAAGGCGCTGGACAGCGCAGTCGAAAGGTTCAGAGGCGGCAATGGGTCAAACATTCCGCGTATACTGTCCCTGATAAACATGGAAGTGTGGTTGCGTTCAGTACACTGACGCATGCGGTTTCGTGATCGTTGCCATGCCGACAAGCGAAGGAGGCTGAATGGTTCATCAGCCGACAAACAATTTGTGAGAGTTTAGAAAATGGGCGACTGGGCGGATTGCATAAAGGCTTTCAGGGTTCTGAGAACCAAGGTGGAATCGACCGAAGAGCGCGACGAAGCATGGCGAACGTTCAAGAAGACCGCAGAAGACCTGAAGGATAGCCCCCCGGATCAAGTTGGCCCGTTGCTGGATTTTCTGGCCAGGGAGTTTCCCGACCGCGAGAGGAAAGATATCGCCATTCTTGATCATGGTTGCGGTGGCGGCTTCGCTACCATGTTTTTGGCTGCTCGTGGCTACACGAATGTTCGTGGCGTCGATGTCATCGACAAGGGATGTACACTCTGGAACGGATTGTTATCCGATACGCTAGGGCAGGGCGACAGGAACTTCACGGTATATGACGGCGCTCACCTGCCGTTCGAGGATAATTCTGTAGACCTTGTTTTCAGCCAGCAGGTTATCGAACATGTCAGCCCGTCTGTGTTCGAGACGTTCTACAGTGAAGAAGCCCGGGTACTCCGTCCGGGTGGTTTCGCCATTCACAATGTCCCCCACAGGCTGGTTCCGTACGAATCGCACACCGGAACATGGCTGTTTCACATGTTGATGCCGTACAAAGCGTGGGTCTGGTCGATAAAGCAGCTCGGGGTAATTACCCCTAGAGAGGAATATCATCTCTACTTGCGCTGGCCCTGGATACATCGACGGATGGCGCGGAAGTATTTCGGCAATGTGCGTGATGTCACGCATCTCAGGCTCATGAATCTCGCGAGGTTCGAGGACTATGACGGCCCCAGAACATTGCGCGTGGCAATCGCAAGAATTTGCCGCATACCGGTCCTGGGCTCTCTGTTTGCGAAAACCCTGTCGAACTTCGTGATGATCGACACGGTTTCGCAAATGAGAAAGGCAAACGGCTGAACGCCTGGTTTCAGGCGCCCCAGACACCGCAGCCGTTCAAACCTACCCGATATCCTTCTCGAAGACCTCGATGACGGTAGGGCCGTCGTCGGACAGCGCTTTGGAGACGGCGGCCTCGAAGTCCTCAATCGTCTTCGGCTGCGCCACCTTCGCGCCATAAGCGCGGGCGAGATCGGCGAAAACCGGATTGTGCTGGTTGACGCCGATTGTCGGAATGTTCCGGGCCGTCATGCCGTCGCGGATCTGCGCCAGGCTGTTGTTGTTCCATAGTATAATGGCCAGCGGCAGTTTCTGTTCAACCGCTGTCCCCAATTCCTGTAACGTGAACTGGAAGCCGCCGTCGCCGACAAGAACGGCTGTCGGCCTGTCCGGGGCGGCCAGCTTGCCGCCGATCGCCGCCGGCAACGCATATCCCAATGTTCCGTAGCCGGCCGGAAAGAACCATGTCTTCGGGTCATTGCAGCGATAGTAGCAATAGCCGGTATAGGCGATCTGCGTCATATCGGTGAAGACCATGCCGTTTGCCGGCATCGCCCGCCGCAGGCCGTCCAGCACCGCGACGTGTTTTTTCTCAAGCGGGCTCAATGTGTCCCGTTCGGTCTTGCGAAGATCGGCAATAGCCGAAGCGCCGGCAAAGCCCGCGCCTTTCGGTTTTTCCTTAACGGCTTCCAGCAGCGCATCAAGCGTTAGTGACGCGTCGGCGCAGATTGCGACCGCCGGGTCGTAGTCGCGACTGAGCACCTGCGGGTCGAGATCGACCCGGATCATCTTGCCCAAGAGGGTCAGGGCCTTTTCCAGCCACAGGTCCGGTTCCGCAAGTTCCGTGCCGATGGCGAGCACGACATCCGCCTGCTCCACGAACTTCTGCGTTGCGGGGCGTTCCAGCGTCGCCTCCACCGCAAGCGGGTGATCGTCCGGAATAATACCTTTCCCGGCGATGGTCGGGATGACGGCTGCCCCGATACGTTCCGCAAGTTTACGGATCTGGACCGACGCCCCGATAGACCCGCCACCGCACAGCAATACAGGCCGTTCTGCCGCATCCAGCAGAGCGGCCGCTTTTTTTATGGCCTCCGGCGCAGGTGCGGGAACTGACGGCATTGCGCGGGCCTTCCAGTCATCGCCGTCCTTTACTTCCAGAATATCGAGCGGAATGGCGATATGCACCGGGCGCGGCCGCTGGCTGGCGAACAGGGCAAATGCCCGCGCGACATGTTCCTGAATCTGATCGCTCGTCAGGGCGACGGCGGAAAACCCGGTCAATGGCTCGCTGACCCGCGCCTGATCCGAAATTTCATGCAACCGGCCGCGCCCCATGTTCAAGTCGCGCACCGCAGCAACGCTGCTGATCACCAGCATCGGCTGGGAATCCGAATAAGCCTGGCCGATCGGCGTCGAGGCGTTGGTTATGCCGGGGCCGCTGATCAGCAGACACACGCCGGGTTTGCCGCTGACGCGCGCATAGCCGTCTGCCATGAAACCGGCGCCCTGTTCGTGGCGTACGCCGATATGTCTGATACCGGCATCGTTCAGCCCGCGATACGCTTCAAGCGTATGAACGCCCGGCATGCCGAATACGGTGTCGCAACCGTAATCGCGCAGCAGGTAGGGCAGGTTTGTCCCGGCGGATTTCTTGCTACTCATATCGGTAACCCCATCATTGGATTCAGTTGTTCTGTAACGGCCCGGCAAGGCCTTCGTATAGCGACCCGTACTCGTCGACAACGACAAGGAAGGATGCGCCGAGAGCCAGGGCTTCCTCGCGTTCTATCTTCGACCAGGCCGGCATTACCCATGGCTTGCCGGCCGCCTTCGCGGCCTCGGCGATGCGTCGAAGGTCGGCCTTGTCTTCTTCGGTGTTCTTGTAACAGCCACGCCCCCGAGACAGCGCCAGATCGCTTGGTCCGGGAAAGAGGCCATCGACAGTAGGGAGAGCCAGAATTTCTTCGACATCGGCCAATGCCTCGGCCGATTCAATCATCGGAAAACACAGGGTGGTCTTGTTCGCCTCGATATAGTGGCTGGCATCGGCGCCGCCGTAGCGCGACGGCCTTGTGCCACTGAAACTGCGGGTGCCCAATGGCGGATATTTCGCAGACTTTGTGATTTCGCGTGCGTGGTCGATGCCGCCGATATGCGGAATGATGACACCGGTACACGCCATATCGAGCGCGCGCTGGATAGCAACCGGCTCCGGACCGAGGACTTTCGCGTAGACTTCAAACCCCTGCGCCAGCATCAGGGCGATGACGGCATCGGTCTTGTCTGCATCGAACAGGCCGTGTTCCAGATCCAGCACGAACTTGCGGTAGCCCAGATCGCTGGCGATCTCGACAAAAGCCTGGTTCGGTGTGGATAGCCAGACCGCGTAGTTTTCGGGTGCCTTGATCATTCTCCGAGGTCCTTCCTGTTGCGGACTTCAATCATCGCCTCGATATCCACCAGATCCTGCAGCCGCGCACCGGCTTCAAGACTGGCGACCCAGTCGCCTTCTTCCGCCTGATCGGCAAGGCAGGTTTCGATAACGCCGTCGACTTCGTCCGGTGGCAGAAAAGCGATGCCGCAATCGTCGGCAAGGACGGCATAGCCGGGCAGGACCGGACAGCCACCGCAGACGATCGGCTCATTGAAAACGCCGCCAAGGTTCAGCAGCTTCGTCGTCACGGCGCTTACATTCGTTGCCCAGGTTTCGACACCGTTCTCTATAATTGCTGCCGGGTCGGTAACGGCGCCATCGACGATGACGCCGGCCAGACCGCGTATCCGCGCGACGGCCGCCATGAACCCGCCATAGCAGGCGTTTCGATGATCGCCGCCCCGGTCGATGACCAGCACGTCACCCGGCCTGACACGGTCCATGGCGTGGTACAGTAACGTGGAATCGGCGCCGGGGATGGACAGAGTAACGGCCGTACCGGCAATTCTTTTTCCACTGGTGACGGGTTTCAGGTTGTTGCTCGCAATCCTGTCATGAACGTAGTGGCCTATCGTCGCGACTTCGACCTGTTGCAGCTTTTTCAGCGTGCCGTCCGCCAAAGAAGCCGGCATATCGCCAATCCGATATGAACGAACAGTCATGCAGAATCTCTCCCCAAAAAATTGCTATTCACTGAGAACGCGTATGTCTGACTTGTTTATGCAGAACGCTATCCTCGTATCTCGTTTCGGCGGCTGGGCTTGCTCGATGTTGGCGTTCTGTACTCTCGCGGTAAGCCGCTCTTCGGTATTGAGACGGACGGTTACCCGGCGGTCTGTGCCGATATAGATAACCTCCTCGACCACGCCTTCGAAGGCCACGGTGTTGTTCGGAACAGTGGCGGATGCATCGGCGAGCCGAACCGCTTCGGGCCTGAAGGCCAGGCTCAGCGGTTTCTCGATGTCGCCCTTAAGGCAATCCCTGCTGACTTCGCAATTCGATCCGCCCCCGCTGATACTCAATAAGCTGTCGCTCTGGCTTTCCAGCTTACCGGCGACAAAGTTCATTTCACCGATAAAATCCGCGCCGAACCGCGTTGTCGGGCGTTCGTAGATACCGACCGGGTCGTCGACCTGCAGCACCTCGCCATCGTTCATGATGGCGATCCGGTCTGACATGGTCAGTGCTTCTTCCTGGTCGTGCGTCACCAGAATGAAGGTGATGCCCAGGCGGCGCTGCATGTGTTTCAGTTCAAGCTGCATTTCCTTGCGCAGTTTGAGATCGAGCGCGGCCAGCGGTTCATCCAGCAGCAGAACCGACGGTTCGTTGATCAGGGCGCGGGCCAGGGCGACGCGCTGCTGCTGTCCGCCCGACAGTGCGGATGGTTTGCGGCCTGCGTACTGGCGCATCTGCACGAGATCAAGCGCCCGGTCCACGCGGTCGCTGCGTTGGCTTTTGGACACGCCTTTGACCGAAAGGCCGAAGCCAACGTTTTCCTGCACCGTCAGGTGAGGAAAGATTGCATAGCTTTGGAAAACCGTATTCACCGGGCGCTTGTGCGCCGGAACGGACGACATTTCCTGGCCGGAAATGAGCAGTTGGCCTCGGGTCGGCATCTCGAAACCGGCGATCAGGCGCAGGGTGGTTGTCTTGCCGCAGCCTGACGGACCGAGAAGGGTAAAAAATTCGCCCTGGGCGATGGACAGATCGACATCGCGGACGGCCACAACATCCCTGTCGCTGCGCGTTCCGGGATAGATTTTGGTCATATCCTTGAGTTCTACGGCAGGCGATTCCGAAGTAGGCGCATCCGGCATGCTTTACGGCTCCTGAGAAAAGTGTACCGGACCCGGTCGGCCGGGTCCGGTACGGGTATGTGTCGTTCCGATTACTGGGCCGCTTTAACTTTGGTCCAGCCGTCCTGGTAGTATTTCATCGCTTCACCGACATCGAGAATGAAGTCGGCATTCGCCAGCTTGTCGTCCGGCGGGAAAATAGCCGTATTGTTCGCGACTTCCGGCGGCAGCAGTTCCCTGGAACCCTCCACGGTCGTTGCGACAGACGAGATTTCGGTCATTTCGGCAGCGACTTCGGGCCGCAGAATGTAGCTGATGAACTTGTAGGCGTTCTCCAGGTTCGGTGCGTCTTTCGCAATGGCCAGACCATCGATCCACATCGTGCCGCCTTCATCGGGAAGCACGAATACGACATCCGGGTTGCTGTTCATCGTGGAAATCACGCTGCCGCTCCAGGATTCCACCAGACAGGCTTCGCCGGTTGAAACAAGATCGGCGAAGTTGGTGCTGTTGTAGCCACCCAGGATAGCCTTCTGTTCCAGCAGCGATTCAGTTGCTTTCTCGATTTCAGCCTTGTCGCTTGAATTGGCGGAGAAGCCGTTCACCTGCAGGCCGGCAATATAGGCCGCCAGCATGTTATCCAGCATGAAGATGCGGCCTGCGTACTTTTCGTCCCACAACGCGGACCAGCTTGTTACAGGCTCTTTCACACAGGACTTGTTATAGGCGAGCCCGGTCGTGCCCCAGAACACGGGAATGTGCCACTTCAGGCCCGGATCGTAGGAAACGTTCTGGAAAACCGGCTTGATGTTGCCGTAGGTCGTGATCTTGGAATGATCGACTTCCTCGATCAGGTTCTTGTTCGCCAGAATCTGAACCGCGTATTGGGACGGCCCGACCAGATCGTAACCGGTAGCGCCGGCTTCCAGCTTTGCAATCAGGGTTTCGTTGCTGTCAAAGGTATCGAAGATCACTTCGATACCTGTTTCCTCGGTAAAGGCGTCAAGCGTCTTTTGAGGATATTCGTCGGCCCAGCCGTAAATGTTGACCTGGTCCGCCATGGCGGCGGTTGCGGACAGCGCAAGTGACAGTCCTCCCGCTACGATCAGCTTACTGAGTACGTTTAAATTCATCATGATTGTCTCCCTGTTGTCATTCAGTAGAAAACCTTCAGCCTCCCCGCAGGAACCGCAGATAACGGCCCATGACAAAGAGGATGACCGCGATATTTGCCGCCACCATCAGCGTTCCGAGAGCGTTGATTTTCGGCGTGATCCCCAGCTTGAGCATGGAATATATCTGCAAAGGCAGGGGCGTTGTCCCAACGCCGGATGTAAAGGTGGACATGACAAAATTGTCGAACGAAATTGTAGCCGCCAGCAAAAAGGCTACGGCAATGGCCGGCATCAGGATCGGCAGGGTTATGCGGAAAAACACCTGGATTTCACTGGCGCCGAGATCGGCCCCGGCTTCTTCCAGATCGCCATCGAGGGCGCTGGCCGCAGACCGGACGATCAGGGTTGTAAACGGAATGGATACCAGAATGTGGCCGATGATCAGAGACGTGTATCCGAGGGTTAGATTCATCGTCACCATGAAAACCAGCAACCCGACTGCAAAGACGATTTCCGGCAGGATAAGCGGCGATACCATTACAGTGGAAAGAATATCGCGGCCCGGAAATTGCCGTTTGGAAATGGCGAGCGCGGCAAGCGCGCCGATCGCCGTGCTGAAAAATGCGGATGATACCGATACAACTGCGCTAATCCATAGCCCGCGTCCAAGCCGCCGGTCATTGAAGACCTCGGTATACCAGTCCAGCGAAAAACCGCTCCAGACAACAGTCGACTTGGTTTCGTTAAATGAAAAGACGATCAGCACGACAATTGGAACGAAAAGAAACAGGTAAGCCAGCACGGTCACCAGAAGCGGGGCATTCCTCGTCCAGTTCAGCACGGTATCGACTGCACTGTTCCCGCCAACTGCAGGAAGCTTTTCGGTCGGACGAAGTGTGGTATTGCCTGACATTGTCATGCCTTCATCGCCTCCGTCGCCCGCATGGCCCGCATATACAGCAGGATTCCAATGGATGAGAAGGCAAGGAGGACAACCGACACGGCCGCGCCGAGCGGCATGTTCCGGAATTCAAGAAACAGTTGAACGATCAGGTTGCCGATGATGATGCTCTTGCCGCCGCCAAGTAGCACCGGGATTGCGAACACACCCATCGACGGCACGAAAACGAACAGCACCGCGGCGAGGACGCCGGGCAGTGACAGCGGCAGCGTTACCCGAAAGAAGCCGACGGCAGGATGCGCGCCCAGATCGCGCGCGGCTTCCAGCAGGCGGCGGTCGATCGGTTGCAGCGCGGCGTATATCGGGAACACGGCCAGCGGCAGGAAGGCGTAGACCATGCCGACCATCACCGCGCCATAGGTGCCGAGGAAGCGGTAGGGCATGTCCAGCAAGCCGATGCCGATCAGGGTTTCGTTGATAACGCCCTTGTAGCCGAGCATCACGACCCAGGCGGAAATCCGGATAAGGAAGTTGATCCAGAAGGGGATCAGCATGGCCACGAGAAGAACAGGGGCCCAGCGTCCGGCGCGGAACACGATAAAATACGCAATCGGATACCCGATCAGGATGCACAGGGCCGTTGTGCCGGCAGCGATCTGGAAGGAATTGACGAAGATCGGCAGGTAGACTGGCTGCAATAACTCAATATAGGAATTGAACGTGAATTCCGGAACAATCCCGCCATAGGCATCCCGGCCCGAAAAACTGTACCCGACGACAATCAGCAGCGGCACCGCCAGAAACACAACCATCAGCACAAGGGCCGGCGTAACCATTGCCGCTGTGACAATCGACTGTCTCCGGTCGGTGTTCATTGAACGGTCGCTCTGCGCCTGTTGATCTCGACGTCGATCCAGGTCATGTCGCCGGTGCCGAGATGCTGTTTCATCGCGTCGCTTGCGCCCTGTTCGTCCTGACGGCGAATGGCGTCGACGACGTTGATGAAGTTCTCCATTTCGTCACGCACCAGAGTCATTGGCGTTCCGGTGACGTATAATGCCCGGATCGCAAGGCCGTGGAGGCGCGATACGGATGCCATGATATAGGGGTTGCCCGCGCTGCGGGCGACGAGCCGGTGGAACAGCTCGTCATGCGCGAGGTTCCAGTCCAGGTCCACATTGCCGTCGGCAATGCCCTGCCGGGCGGTTTCAAAGAACTGGTCGAAGGCTTCCAGATCCGCATCGCGACGGCGTGCTGCCGCCAGACGTGCAGCCTGCGCTTCGACGCCGCTGCGCATTTCGAAGATATCGTGCAGATCGGCCGCCCGGATTGGCGCGACGATATAGCCTCGCCGTGGCCAGCTTTCCACCAGTTCGTCATGCGCCAGCTTTTGCAGCGCTTCACGCACCGGTGTCCGGCTGGTCCCGATCTGGGCGCACAGCGACGGCTCCTCAATCAGGCTTCCCGGCGCAAGCCGACCCTTCAGAATCATCTCCTTCAACTGAAGATATGCGTCGTCGCTTTTGCGAGACTTGCTGCTGGAAGCCGAAACGACCGGCCCTTGAATTACCGTCATGAAATGTCCGAACTCATTCATAATACTGCTAGTATACTAGTAGTATTTTCAGAAAGCGCAAACGGTTCTTGGTGCAAAGCAGCAACATGCAAAACCCAGCTCAATGGTCGCAGAGAATAAGGGGAAGGATGAGGAAATTGCTGTGTGACTGGTCAGGCGCGACGGAACGGCACATTCACGGATAGCGATAGCCGAATTGGTGTCTGATAGCAAAATGGCGGTGCTGTCAGACCAACGCTAACTCGTCTCTTTGGATCAGATGGCGTTGATGGTTAAAGTGATTGTGAACCCGGCGCTTCCGGATCTTTGCCGCAACCATCGGACCAAAACGGCTCCACCAGTATCGTACCGTCTCGTGACAGATATCGATGCCCCGTTCATGCAGCAGAACTTCTACATTGCGAAGTGAAAGCGGGAACCGGAAGTACACCATTACGGCCAGGCGAAGGATGTCGGTTGAGGTTTTGAAATAGCGAATTGGAGATTGAGTCCTCCAGGGAAGGCTATCTGGATGCTGTAATTGCCTTAACCGGGTTTCTTCTGACAAAGCCTTCCGCAGGCCACCTCGGGAGGGTCCACGCCGATGGCGGACAAGGCGCAGAAGTGCATCGCCTGATTGGAGGTAATGACGGGCTTGCCGAGATCGGATTCCGATCGTTCGACAACCTCGACACTGCGCATGTCGGTGCACGACAGCACGATGGCTTCCACGTCCAGTTATTGTTTTTTTTGGCGAACTCGGCTGGCGGGATGTTTCCCAAAGCAGAATATGGCCGTTCGGCCTCTCATTCCATCTCGAGCTGGTATTTCCGGAACGTTGCCCCGGCGTGGTCCACCTCGCCGACGAAACGGGCACCCAGCCGTGCCAGTGCACCAAGGTTGCGGCGCGAGGGCGGCAATAGAAACGTAACTAAAGCGATGCGAGGATCAGACTTGGCGAAGTCCAGTGCCGCACGGGTGATGGCTGCGCCAAGACCGAAGGCATCCGGCCGCAGCACAAGGCCGAAGTCCCACTCATCGACTTCCTTCTGGAACCCGCCCCATCCGACATAGCGGCCATCGACGAGGATCGCCCAGTGGCCCAGCCCATCGCGCTGCCAGGCGGCTTCCTTTGCGGCAATGAAACGCTCGGCAACATCCTGGTTCCAGGGTTCGGTGAGAAGCGGCAAGTGTTCCGACATGCGCGGATCGGACATGTGCTCGACCAGGAGATTGGGTTGCATCTCAGTCAGCCGGGCGAAGGTGATCGCGGAGGCGTGCAGCGGCGGTGTTCGCGGCGAGAGCTGTTCTTGCGTCTGATGTTGCATTCCTGCTCTCCGGTCTCAGGCAAATGCGCGAACGCCCGGTCCGAGCATTTGCGATAGAGCACTATTTCGCCGCTCGATGAACGCGGTGAGCAGGTTGTCGTAGTCTGATCCGACGGCGCCTTGCACCGAGGATCGAGCGGCCAGGCCGCCGCGCCAAGCCTGGACTCGCTCCAGTCCGTCAAACACACCAAAATCGCCGATTCGGTCGAAGGTGTCGAAGTACCGGAAGACCGGTGCGAAAACGGCGTCCACCAAGCTGAATGTGTCGCCCGCAAACCACGGGCCGCGTCCCAACTGACGCTCGAGAAGCCGGAAGCGCGCGTGAAGTGCCGTGGCCTTCATGTCGAGCGATGCGGTGTCCGACGACGAATAGAATCCTGCGATGTCGTTCAGGCATTCCGAGCCAAAGCCAATCCAGGCGCGATGGCGGGCGCGTTCGATGGGGTCGGCCGGGTGTAGGGGGCGGGGCTGCGTGTCCTCGAGGTATTCCAGGATAGCGGAGGATTCGAACAGGGCCGCTGCACCCACTTTCAGTACCGGTGTGCGGCCGAGGGGTGAGATATCCAGAAACCACTGCGGCTTGTTCGCTAGATCGACGGTCAGGCGGTCATGCGCCACGCCCTTCTCGGCAAGCGTAATGGCGATACGCTGCACATAGGGGCAGAGCGCGTGGCTGACAAGGGTAATGCGAGGGGGCATGCGCTTCTCCATGGGGGGTCCGGGCCGGCGGGGGCAAGCCGGCCCGGACGTTCTGCCCGGGATCAGAGATCCTTGGCGGCGGTATGCTGGATCGTCTTCCAGTTCTGTGCGGCCTTCGAGATCGTGCCTGCCTTGTCCTTCAGGAAGGCCTGGAATATCTCTTCGTTAAGGAACACGTAGAGCTTGTCGTCCATAACGGCGGCGAAGTTGGGGTCGCCGTCGAACTTCTTGCTGACCGATATGCCGAAGGTGCAGAAGCCGCCATTCTGGACAATGTAACGGGCCGGATTCGCCTCGAAGGCCATTCGGTTCGTCTCGGAGGCGAAGTAGTACGAAACGCCGTCGTGGATCGCGGTCTGGGCGGCGGTGCCTTCGATGTTCTTGCCTTGGTCAAGAAGAGCAACAGGGTCCGAACCGTGCAGGCCCAGCGGCGCACCGGCGGCGGTCAGGCCCGGGACGACGTTGACTTCATCGACCGCCATGGCCGGACCAAAGGCGCAGAGAGCCGCCAGCGTCGCGGCGGCAAGGGTCAGTTTACGAGACATGAGATTTCCTTTCGTTTGGTTGATGACATCCGAGAGACGTGGCCTGTCGGGCGTATGAAGAGATTGAGGCAGATCTCGGTTCGTGAGAATTCCAGCGCGTTCGCAGAATATGTCAGATCGTCCAGATTTAAGGACGATATAGACAACATTACCAACTATGATAGTGAAAAACACCAACATCATCCATGAATATGCCAAAATTCTGCTGATCGATCCCACCGCACTCACTTCCCGCCCTCAGTTCTGCCCAAGGATTGGATAGAACTTTCCAAACACCATTTCGGTCGTTGCGTTTGCCGTATGACAGAAAGCGCATTCCTCATTGGGCGCCGCGGCCGCCTCGCTGGCATAGGGCGGTGCGTGATGGCCAAAGTTGAAGAAGCCCCATCCGTTCGTATCGGCGAAGCGTTCGCTGTCTTTCACCATCATGTCGATGCCGGCGAAGCTCTTGGCGAAGAAACCCCGGCCTGATGGTTCATCGCGCGATCCGTCCTCGTAGTCAGCCTCGTGCATCAGCACGAGTTCCTTCACGATCGTGGTCCCTTCGGGAAACACGCCCGTCCGTTCGAATTCGGCCAAGGCCTCGGGGTGGATGTAGACATGGTGGAATTCGGGGAAGCCCGCTGCGCCGCCATTCAGCCCGTTCGGCGTCAGGGGCGCGCCGAGGAAGGTCCAGTGGCGAAAGCCTTCGGGAATCGTGGTGACATTGCCATCACCGATCACAGCGCTGCCGGCCATTGCCGACTGCGCGCGCAACGCCTGATGGGCGCCGAACCCGCCGATGGTGAGCATTATTGTTGTCGCTACAGCAGCGACGGAACGGTTCATCGTGTTCATGGGAAACTCCTTTGTTGAAACTTCCCTCCGCATACTATGCCGGATCGCGGACGGTGAATGCCCGAGAGTTCGAATTGCCTGCGCAATCGTCCAGTCCTCTGGACAGATGGTGATTTTCAACGCATCGTGCCGACATGTTGGACCTTCTCAGTGACATCCTCACCCGCCTCTCGCTTCGCGGCTCGCTCTATTTCCGCACGAGCTTCACTGAACCTTGGGGTGTACGCGTGCCCGCCTTCCGTAACGTGGCGCGTTTTCACTTCGCGCATCGGGGCGAGGCACTGGTCCGTGTCGGCGAGGTCAAGCAACCGGTGCATCTGGCGCAGGGCGATCTGATTATCATCCCGCACGGCACCGCACATGTTCTATCGTGCCGCCATACCGGCCCTGAGGAGGCGCTGCCGCTTGACGATGTTCTGTCGCGCTCAGGTTTCCCGGGGTATGGCACGCTGGTTTGGGGCGGCGACGAGACGACGCGCGACACCCAGCTTATCTGCGGTCACTTCGCGCTGGCCGAAGGCTCACGGCACCTGCTGTTCGACCGGCTCCCGCCCTTCATCCACCTGCGCGGCTACGGCGACGAGGCCGGGCCGTGGCTTGAAGCGACACTGAAGGTCATTGGCGCCGAAGCGGGCGGTGCGCGACTTGGTGGCGACCTGATTGCACTGAAACTGTCCGAGGCGATCTTCGCCCAGGCGATCCGCGCCTATATCGAGCAGACCATTGACGGCAATAGCGGCGTGGCGGGCTTCGCAGACCCGCAGCTTGCGCGTGCGCTCACGTCCTTCCATCGTGCGCCGGTCGGGGACTGGACAGTTGCGTCGTTGGCTCGCGAGGCGGGCCTGTCCCGCACGGGCTTTGCCGAACGGTTCGCCCAGCGACTCGGTGTCACGCCGATGGCCTATGTCACCTCGTGGCGGATGCAGATTGCGCGCGAGGCGCTCGCGACACGCGGAATCAGTGTTGCCGAGGCGGCAGAGGTTTCCGGTTATGCCTCGGAATCGGCGTTCAGCCGGGTGTTCAAGAAGGAAATCGGCCTGTCGCCCGCTGCCTTCCGTCAAACCGGCGAGGCGCGGCAAGCCGTAATCTGACAGATCGTCCGAAAAATCTGGACGATCTGCGTGTCAATCCGAACTATCTGAAATTCATCGTCCGGAATGGCGCTGGTACACAGTGGTCATCGGCGGTTCTCCGTCGTGGCTGTGACCAGCCTCTCCAAACCAGAAACCGGCATGGTCCCGGCCTGATTTCCATACGCCAAGAAAGGACATATCAAAATGGCACGTATCACCCAGGTCTCCGACACCGCAGCAAGCCCAGAGGCTGCTGCGCTCTTCACAGCGATCAAGGGCAAGATCGGCATGGTGCCGAACCTTTACCGCGTTGCCGCCAACCAACCGGCTGTGCTGGCCGGCATGCTCGGCCTGAACGAGTCGCTGGCACGTGGCGCGTTCGACGCCCGGAGCCGCGAGGCGATCGCGCTTGCCGTCGCGGGCGCCAATGCCTGCGACTACTGCGCCTCGGCCCATGCCGCGATCTCCGCGGGGCTGAAGGTCGCGCCCGCCGCTATCGAAGCTCATCTTGCGGGCCGCTCAGACGATCCGCGCACCGACGCCATCCTCGCGCTCGCGACCGCGGTCGTAGCGACCAAGGGCATGTTGGCGGATGCGGATCTTGCCTTCGCAAAGGCGGCGGGGCTGTCCGAAGCGGATATCGTCGAGACCGTCGCGAATGTCGTGGCAAACATCTTTACCAATTACATCAATCACATCGCCGGAACTGACATCGACTTCCCTGCTCGCAGCGCCCTCGCCGCTTGACGCGATCGGCCCGGCGGCAACGTCGCCGGGCCGGACTCGATCAGGCAAAGCTTCTCCGGTGGGAACCCCCTATCCCGACCAATCCTAGGCGGCGGCCGCTGCCATTGCCCCGTTTTTCAAGTAACTGCGGGCTCGGGAGCCTGGTGAATGGCGTCCGCCGCCCGCCAATGACGGATTGGGCGGAATGGCGATATTTTCATAGGGAAAGCAAATATATGGCGGTGCTGTCAGACAAACGCGAACTCGTCTCAGTAGGTTAACAGGCGAGGGTGGTTTAGGCAGCGAGGAGTTGCTGCCACTCGAGGAGGGCACCAGATCGTTGTTCTTTGAAGCTTTGCCTATTGGTGAGATGCCGTTCGTTGTTGAAGAGGTTGTAGACGGAAGAGTGTAGGGCGACGAACTTCTGTAAGCTTCGCATTCGCCTGAACCGTTGCATGGCTCTTTCCCGTCTTCGGAATGGTAAGTGTGAGTTTTCACATCGGTTGTTCTTCTATTGGCCGATGACCTGTAAGTGGGAGCCATTCATCTCGCGAAGAGCCGCACGATAAGAGGGGTATCTGTCCGTCACCACGGCCTTGGTTCGGCCATACCGCTTCATCGCCTTCTTTAGGAACTTCATGGCGGCTTTCTTGTCACGACGCCTGGTCACATAGCTCTCAAGCACCTCTCCCTCATGATCCACGGCCCGCCACAGATAGTGGCGCTCGCCATTGATCATCACGAAGACCTCGTCGACGTGCCACTGCCAGGAGGAATAGGCTTTTAAACGACTTATTCGCTGACGCTTAATCTCAGAGGCAAACACCGGCCCGAATCGGTTCCACCAGTACCGCACCGTCTCATGACTGACATAGATGCCCCGCTCATGAAGTAGATCCTCCACGTTCCGTAGCGACAGCGGGAACCGGACATACATCATCACCGCAAGACGGATAATCTCGGGAGAAGTCTTGAAGTAGCGAAAGGGGTTCTGTGTTTTCATCCAGAGAGGCTAAATGGCACCCACCTAGGCCTCAACCCGTTTTCCTCTGACAGTCCCAGCAGGAGAATTGCGCGATGCCTGCCATCTTGATACTGCGATGGAATGCTGGATCCGATTGCCTCTAAAGATGCTGCCTATAGTGTTTCACGTCGTGAACGCCGCTTGGTTCTGATTGCGCTGTTGACGAGCGTATTCTCATTCAGCATCTCGTTCGGCGGCATCGTGCCCTGGATGGCGCTATCGCTGGAGTCAGCCGGTACCGATCCGGTCCTCATCGGTATCGTTTCTGCCGCAAATCCCATCGGCGTCTTGCTGATGGCCCCGTTTGTGTCGCGCATAACGCAGCGGTTTCGTTTGGCCAATTGCATGATCGTTAGCGGTATTATCGGTGTGGCCACGATCATTATGTTACCGATATTCGACGACGTGGCAGCGTGGATCTTTTTGAGGCTTGCGAATGGTTTGGTCGGAGCAATCCCATGGGTTGTCACCGAAACCTGGATCAACGTCGTTGCGGAGAAGCGCTCGCGCGGGCGTGTTCTCGCGATGTACGGCGCTGTGATGTCAACCGGGTACGCGAGCGGACCGCTCGTTCTTGGTTTCATCGGGATCGAAGGTTTTTTGCCTATAGGTATGTTCGTGACTCTCAGCACACTATCTTTGATACCGGTTTTCCTGATCAGAAATCTCTCGCCTACACTAACGAACGAACCTGGTATACGCGGTTGGACACTGCTCATCGCAATGCCGACCGTGTTCGCTGCTGCGTTTCTCTCCGGCGCAGTCGATACGTCGTTCTTCGCATTTCTGCCAATTTGGGGCCTTCGCGTAGGCCTCGATCCAACTTTTTCGGTCACCATTCTCAGTATCTTTATCGCAGGCAATATCGTTCTTCAGTTTCCGGTAGGGTGGCTTGCTGACAGGTTTGGCAGCCGCTTGTTGTTGGCTGTTTGCGGTGTAATCTGTATTGCATCACCGTTTCTGATCTACACCACGATTCAAACACCGGCACTGATGGCAGCAGTGTTATTCCTGTGGGGTGGCTCGGCATGGGCAACATACACGTTGGGACTCATCGAAATCGGACACCGCTGCCAGGGGACACAATTGACCCAGGCCAGTAGCCTCTTCGTGGTGATTTACACAGTCGCCAATATTACGGCGCCTCCATTGTCCGGCGTTGCTATTGAGGCCTGGGACCCGCACGGCTTCATTGCGCTTGCCGGGGTGTTCGCCGTTCTGTTCACTGCCATTCTGGTGTTGCGAACGTGGAAGCGCAGCGGGTAGCCGATGCACGATCTTTGCGTTGCGCAAGATAGTGGCCTCAGAACAGGAACCTGGTTTCAGGTCATTCGTCTTCTTTAATATACCGCTTCAGAATGGATTCCGTGCACTGTGCGCCGAGACATTCCTGTTCGGCGAACTCAATTGATATTGTTTCGTGCTCAGTTAGCACCTTGAGAGCGGGGAGGTCCTCTTCCGGCGCGGCATTTTCCAGGGCCAGAAAAGCCGGCATGTACTTTTTATAGTCGCTTGCTACTGTCTGAATGAAGGCATCCCAGGACAGGGTTCCGTCCCGGTTCGCATCGTCCAGGCTCATTTGTTTCAGCTCGGTGTCCGAACGGGGGATCAGCCCGTACTTTTTCAGAAGCGGCCGCACGGACTCCGCCGCATGGCGTTCGACCTTTGCAAGGAGCTGAATTTTTCGCTTTTCATCCGGGTCGCTGAAATGGTCGGCGAGGGCATAGAAGTAGGCTTCGCCCATTATTTCTTCTTCGTGATATAACAGCAGCGTCTCGAGGTAGTTTTCCCTTGTGACATTTGGCGGTGTGTCAGTCATCCGTGAACTCCATACCCTTACAAGGCAACAGCGAGAGGGGAATTTCGTCCTGGCTCCGGCGGTATCAAACGCGTGGAGACAGGATATCTTCGCCTTCGACCATGCGGTTGTCTGTACAGTTAATAATGATATCGGGAAGCACTTCCCTGTTGAGATCGACAGCACCGCACTTTTTCAACGCCTGCTTCAAGTCAGGTTTTTGCCCGAGATACTGCCAGACCGTTCGTACGCAGGAAATTTCATGCACCCCTTCGACGGCGATGCTCATCATGAGGCCGGACAGGAAGGTCGGCGGCGCGTGATCCGAAGCGTAGAGAATGCATTGAAAGACGCCTTGGCCCAGAATCTGTTCGCGCTCGCAGATTACAATGCGGTTGTTTCCCTCAAGCACCAGCCCGTTGTACTTGAGCGTATTCGGCAACATGAACTGTGCACCAAGGTTCCTGTCGATGGACTTCACAAGCCAGATCCCGTCCTGCTGGTATATCCGCGACAGGGATCGGTAGTAATAGTTTCGCTTCGGATCCGGGTAACTATAGGTATGATAGTAACCGGCATGCGATTCCAGAACTGCCTGATTCATTCGCGGTGTCTGCATCAACCGCTCGATCGTATCCTTCGCGGTGTTTCTGGTTTCGCCAAATTGCGGTGCCCTAACCCGCACCAGTTCTCGAAATTCAGCCGTGTCGAGCAGAATTTCCTGCTCATCGACCCCGAAGAAATCACAGAGCCGACGCAGCGTCGACAGAGAAGGAAGCGCATGTCCGTTGAGATATTTGCTGAACTGCTGGCGATTGATTCCGGCACGGCGGCAAACATCGGATGCAGACCGACCGTAGCTGCACAGCAGCCGCAGGTTATCGGAAAGATGGCTAATGGGCATGCCGACCTTATGCTTTTTTATGCCATATGTTGTCAACAAGCTAAACAAAGAATCGCGGGTATCTGTTCCGTTTTTGCCATGAAGGCGTATCATTTCCTTTCATGTTGCGGGACAACAAAGAAAATCAGGAACAGGAGAGAGTGTATAATGTCAGTTTTTAAGCTCAATAGACGTTCTGTTGTAAAGGGCGTCAGTGCTGTCGTTGCCGGCGTGGTAACGGCAGTTGGCTTTTCGACCCTGGTGGTGTCGGCGCAGGCTGAAAGTCTACGCGTTTACGTGCCGAGCGACCCAGCATCGATTGATCCTGCATATTGGGGAACATCCGTCGATGGCTATCTGATGTTCAATGTCATGCCGCGGCTGGCTTCGCCGGTAGTTGGTGACGAATGGGTACTGGAAAATGATATTGCCGAATCCGTCGATCTGTCGGATCCGAAGAATATCAAGTTTACACTGAAGAAAGGCCTGCAATGGGCCAACGGATACGGTGAAATCACGACCGAGGATGTGAAGTATTCCTATGAGCGGCATCTCGATGAAAAAGTCGGGTCATATATTGCCAGTGAATTCGACGCGCTGGACCACGTTGAAATCGTCGACAAGTACACCGGCATCATTCGCCTGAAATATGCGGCAATACCGATGTGGAATGCGACGCTTGGCTGGTACGGCGGCACAATTATCTCCAAGAAAGAAGCGGAAGAACACGACGGAACGATACCGGTGCAGCCAAAAGCGACCTATGGGCCGTATACATTCGCGGAGTTCGCGCCCGGCGAGAGAATGGTCCTCAAGGCCTATGACGGTTGGTATGGACCGAAGCCGGAATACGATGAAATCGTGATGATTCCGGTCGGCGACGCCAATGCGGCGGAAGTCGCCTACGCTGCGGGCGAGATCGACTTCATGACCAGCACGTCCACAGCACCCGACCAGTTGCGCGAGCAGCATGGCGATAATGCCGTCATCGAAGTGCGACCGTCGGTTGATTACACATGGATAGGCATCAACATGCGCCATCCCAAGCTGACGGACATCCGGGTTCGGAAAGCGATCCAGCTTGGTATCGATATTCCGACCGTGCTGGCTGCGTCCTACGAGGGAATGGACGTTCCGCAGGCAACCGGCTTCGCCGCCCCCGGGGTGATCGGCTACCGGCCGTCAACACCAATCAAGTACGATCCTGATGCAGCGCGTGCCCTGATCCAGGAAGCCGGGGCGGAAGGCATGACCATCGAGCTCAGCCACGCGAACTATGCCAACCGGCTGACACAGTCGCAGATCATTCAGGTGAACCTTGCCGAGATCGGCCTGAATGTCGAAATCAACGCCATGGACGAGTCAACGTACTGGGATGTCAGCTCGGTTCCCCCGGATGAGCGTGCACTTACGCTGAAAGGCTGGTTCGGTGGTCCGGAAGCTATGTATGTGCTGCAGACTTTTACCGAAGACCAGTATGGCGCCTGGAACTGGGCCGGCTATTCCTCCCCTGAATACGATGCTCTGCTGGAGAAAGCATGGGGCGTAGCCGACGATACCGAGCGTGGTGAAATCTACATCCAGATGCAGGCGCTGCTCGAGGAATCGGGCGCCTTCCTGTATCTCGATAATGGCCCGGCCGTCATCATGTACCGCCCCGGAATTGTGCCGGGGACGTTGCCCGACGGAAGACCGCAATTCGCCTACTTCAAGAAGAAGTAATCCTGCATAGTAATGCGTGAACTGTTCCGGTTTCCGGCGCCGTCAGCGGTGCCGGAACCCGAGACGGTTGGCCTGGTTCGGTTGGTGGTCTGTCGATGCTGAAGTTCTGTTTAAGGCGTATCGCCATTGGGTTTGTGATCGTCGTTCTTGCCGTATCGACGATCTATATTCTTGTTCAGGCAGCGCCCGGTAACCCGATCGCCATTCTGGCCGGGCCACGCGCGACCCCGGAAGTGATTGCACAGATCGAAGCCCGGTTCGGTCTCGACAAACCGATGCCGGTGCAGGTGTTCAAATTTGTCGTCAGCGCTTTTCAGGGCGATCTGGGAATCGATATCCGAACGCGCCGGCCTGTGCTTGATCAGGTTCTCGAACAGATGCCCTATACCATCTACCTCATTCTCGCGTCGCTGGCGCTGGCGGCCGGGCTGGGCATTCCGCTCGGCTGTGTTGCGGCTATCTACCAGAACTCACTGGCTGACCGATTGCTCGGCATGCTGTCTGTCAGCGTGATTGCGGTGCCGTCGCTGATCATCGCAATCTACGGCATGATCCTGTTTGCGGTGCAGTTGAGATGGCTGCCGGCGATCGGGTTGGGCGACCGGAGCGATGTGCTCGACCAGCTTCATCATCTGATCATGCCGACGATTGCCGTCGGCATCGGCTGGGTCGGCTATCTGGCGCGGCTGGTACGCGCGGCGATGCTTGAAATCCTCACCGAAGACTACATTACAAATGCGCGGGCTTTCGGCCTGCCGGAACGATGGATCATCTACCGGTATGCCCTGCGCATTGCCGTTGCACCCACGATCACGGTGCTTGGCATCGGCGTCGGCATCATGCTGGGAAGCGCGGTGTTTGCCGAAATCGTGTTCGCCCGGCCCGGTATCGGCAAGATGATGTATGATGCGGTGAATACCAGAAACTATCCCGTAACCATGGGCGTTGTGCTTGCCAGCACGGTTCTGCTGGTCGTTGCGACAACGCTTTCCGATATCCTCAATGCTCTTATCGACCCGCGCATCAGGGAGGCCCAGGAATGACCGTCGTCGACCCGGCTCAGCCGGCAGAAAAGCCGGTCGCCAGATCGAAAATGCCCCAGGGCCTTCGCAGTCTGCTATCGGATCCGATGGGTCTGTTCGGTCTCGTTCTTGTGCTGGCGCTGGTGTTCCTGTCGGTCTTCGCCGATGTGCTGGCGCCGTTCGACCCCGCGAAGATTAATGTTCCCGGAAAATTCCAGACGCCCAACTGGACCCATCTGCTGGGCACGGATGAACTTGGCCGCGATGTTTTCTCACGCGCACTGTACGGCGGACGCGTCGCCCTGAAAGTTGCTCTGATCACCACCTTCGCCGCCCTCGGTATCGGCACGGCGCTTGGCTTTCTGGCGGCCTACGGACCGCGCTGGCTGGATAACGCGATCGTGCTGTTTCTCGATACGGTGCGTGCTTACCCGACGATTATCTTCGCCCTTGCCGTCGGCCCGATGTTCGGCGCCGGCGTGTGGACGGTGATCGGCATACTGATCGCCACCTCCGTTCCCTATTACGGACGGATTGTGCGCACGGCGGCCCTTTCGGTCATGCAATCGCAGTATGTCGATGCGGAACGCGCCATGGGTGCAAATGCGTTCCGGGTGACCATCATCCACATGCTGCCGAATGTGATCGGGCCGATGCTCATCATGGCCAGCATGGATATTCCGGTCGTTATCACCGCAGAGGCGGGGTTGAGCTTTCTGGGGGTCGGCATCAAACCCCCCGATACAAGCTGGGGCCTGATGCTCGATCAGGGATACCGGTTCATCAACCGAACGCCCTGGCTGGTTATTTCGGCCGGTATTCCGCTGATCATTGCGACCCTCGGCTTCACGTTTCTGGGCGAAGCGATGCGCGATGCGTTCGACCCCAAACTGAGGCGGGCGCGATAGACGATGGAGGCCTGTGAACCTCGCGCCGAGCCGACTGTCACCGTCAAGGGCCTTACCCTGCGTTACGGCGGCTTTGAAGCTTTGTCGAATGTTTCGATGGAAATAGGCCGCGGTCGTATTCTCGGCATCGTGGGTGAAAGCGGCAGCGGCAAGTCGACAATGGCAAAGGCGATCCTGGGCCTGCTGCCATCCAGCGCGACCATTACCGAAGGTGAAATCCTGTTCGACAAGCAGGACCTGTCGCGGATTTCCGCAGACGCGCTGAGGGACATTCGTGGCCAGCGCATCACCTATATCTCGCAGGATCCGCTACGGGCGCTTACACCGACCCTGACCATCGGCGACCAGATGACCGATATCCAGTACCGGTCGGGCCTGTCGATGTCGGAAAAGAAAAAGCGCGCCGTCGCCATGCTGGACCGGGTCGGCATGCCCGACCCAGAACAACGGCTCGGCATGTATCCGCATGAACTGTCAGGCGGTCAGCGGCAGCGTGTGTCGATCGCCATGGCGGTGATGATGCAGCCGGATCTTTTGATCGCGGACGAGGCGACGACGGCGCTGGATGCGACGCTGGAACAGGAAATCATCAAGCTTCTTAAAGAGCTGCAACGCGAAATCGGCTGTTCGATGATGTTTGTGACCCATCACCTGGGTGTCGTTGCAAGCCTGTGTGATGATGTGGTCGTCATGCATAACGGCATCGTGCGCGAAGCCGGCACGGTGCCGGATGTCTTCGGCAATCCACAGGATGCCTATACCAAAATGCTGCTGCGGTGCGATCCGGCATGGATAAGCGAAAAGACACGGCATCTGCCGATCACCTCCGATGATCCGGACGCACCGATTGTGATTGAAACCGGCCCGCCGGACCGGATCAAAAGCAACGAGCCACCGATTCTCGATATCGAAGACCTGCATGTGACGTTCTCGAAAAACGGCCTGCTGGAAAAACTGTTTGGCGATGCTTATGACATAGAAGCTGTAAAGGGAGTGAACCTGCACCTGCACGAAGGCGAAACACTCGCCATCGTCGGTGAAAGCGGGTCAGGCAAAACGACGGTGGCCCGGACGATCATCGGACTGCAAAAGGCGGATTCTGGATCTGTGAAATTCGGCGGAAGAGAGCTTCTCGGTCTGTCGGCGGGGGAGCTGAAATCGATCCGCAAGGAAATCACCTTTATCTTCCAGGACCCGATCGGCTCTCTCAGCCCGCGCATGCGCGTCGCCGATACGGTTGTCGAACCGCTGCGCATTCATGACGTCAAAACTGCTGACTTCGATGCCGAAGCGGCCCGACTTCTTGATCTAGTGGGCTTGAATACCGATTATATGGAAAGATACCCGCATGAACTGTCCGGCGGGCAGGCGCGCCGCGTCGCCGTTGCGCGCGCCATTGCGCTGGAACCGTCTCTGATCATCGCAGACGAACCGACTGCCGGTCTCGATGTTTCGATACAGGGAGAGGTTCTGAACCTGCTGGCCGAGATTCAGGATCGTACAGGTGTCGCGATGCTGATGATCACCCACAATCTTAACGTCGTTCGCCATGTCAGCGACCGGGTCGCGATCATGTATCAGGGAAATTTCCTTGAGCTTGAAACGACGGAACGCATCTTCGAAAACCCGCAGCACGACTACACGCGACGCCTAATCGCCGCCAACCATCACCCCAACTTTTAAACCCCTGTTCATGGAGTTACGCGCGATGTCTTCCGCCGATCTAGATTTGTGTTACATGCCTGCCCGCGAGGTTCTGGCGAAATTCCGAGCGCGGTCGCTGTCGCCCGTTGAATACCTTGAAAACCTCATCAACCGCGCGGCTGAAACGGAACCGACGATCAACGCCTTCGCCTTCAAGTGGTTCGATGAAGCGATGGACCAGGCGAAAAAGGCGGAAGCCGTCTATGCCGGCGGCGACGGCAAGGCCCGCCCGCTGGAAGGGCTGCCAATCGCCATCAAGGATGAAATGGACATTGAAGGCCAGCCGATGACCAACGGTTCGTTGTATCTGAAGGACAATATCAGCACCGAAACCCAGTACGCCGTCCAGCGGTTGATCGACGCGGGCTGCATCGTGCATGCAAGAACCACAACGCCGGAATTTTCCTGCTCAGGCACGGCGGATTCGCGAATTCATGGAACAACACACACCCCGTGGAAACACGGCTATACCAGCGGCGGGTCTTCCGGCGGGTCCGCTGCGTCGCTTGCCGCTGGCACGACACCGCTGGCAACCGGTTCCGATATCGGTGGTTCCATCCGCATTCCCGCTGGCTGTTGCGGCGTCGTCGGCTTCAAGCCGCCCTATGGCCGCAATCCGGACAACACACCTTTCGCCTTCGATATGTATGCGGTAGTCGGGCCGATGAGCCGGACGGTCGACGATGCCGCGATGATGCAGAATATCCTGTGTGGCCCGCACCCGCTGGATAACGCATCGATCAGGCCGAAATACATCCTGCCTGATACGTATGAAGACATTCGGGGATTGAAAATCGCCTGGTCGATGGATCTCGGATTCTTCGAGGTGGACGAACATGTCAGGAAAAACACGCTGGCGGCGCTCGATGTGCTGTCGGATCTGGGTGCGGAGCTGGTCGAGGTTGACTTCGGGTGGACTGCGGAGGCCGACAGAGCAGTGCAGAACTACCTCGATCATCTCTTCGGCGGGTACATCAAGGAAATGGTGGATACGGATCCGTCACTGGCGTCCCCCTGGGCAACCTACTGCGCCGAGGCCAGCGACAAATCCACCGCAGCAGACTTCTTCGCCGCCTACGAAATGCAACTGAAAATGTCCCGGCACGTCGGCGCCATCATGGACGAGCACTTTGCGTTCGTTTGCCCGACAATGAACTTTCATGAAATACCGGCCGATCAGAATCCTAAAGACCCAGTCGTCATCAACGGCAAGACGGTCGATCCGCTGTATGGTTGGTGCATGTGCCACCCGTTCAACATGCTGGGGCGGATACCCGTTCTGTCGGTTCCCTCGGGCATCGGCGGCAACGGCCTGCCGACGAGCCTTCAGATCACCGCGCGGCATCTCGACGACGAACGTGTGTTCCGGGTCGCGACAGCGTTTGAAAAGGCGCAACCCTGGCTGGACGCGCCCGAGCGTCGCCCTCTGATATGACGGACGGTAATCATGGCTGATACGGACCTGATCTTCATGTCGGCCATGGAAGCCGGCAAACGGTTTCGCGACCGGTCGTTGTCGCCGGTCGAATTGCTGGACGCGTTGATCGCGCGCTATGACGCCATAGCCGAAACCGTCAACCCGTTCGCCGACCGGTATTTCGAACTGGCGAAGCGGCAGGCCCGGGAAGCTGAAGCCGTGTTCGCCGGAACTGAGGGCCACGCACGCTCGCTTGAAGGAATCCCGCTTGCGGTCAAGGACATGAGCAATATCGCCGGTCAGCGGACAACCGACGGATCGATCGTTTATGCGGATGCGGTTCCGGCCGAAACGGACACTGATATCCAGCGCCTTCTTGATGCCGGCGCGATCGTGTTCGCCCGCACGACCTGTCCCGAATTCGGCTGGCTCTATACAACGCAATCCCGGATGTGGGGCGTGACTCATAACCCCTGGCGGCACGGTGTCTCACCCGGCGGGTCTTCGGGCGGTTCGGCGGCGGCATTGGCGGCAGGCGCCGCAACCCTGGCGACAGGCAGCGACCTAACCGGATCGATCCGTCAGCCGGCAAGCCAGTGCGGCATTGTCGCCTATCAGGCGCCCTACGGTCGTATTCCGATGGTCGGGGCCGGGTCATTCCAGACGTATTGCCATCTTGGGCCAATGGCCAGAACCGTAACCGATTGCGCGGTGATGGCGAACCTGATGTCCGGCTACGATGCGCGAGACCACAATTCGCTCGTCGATACGATCAGCCTGCCTACCGGTAATTATAATGCCGCCGGGATGAAGATCGCCGTTTCGATGGACCTTGGCGTTTACGAGGTAAGCGAGGATGTGGCCCGCGAAACCCGCGCCAGCGTAGAGGCGCTTCGGGCCGCCGGTGCGGTGATCGAGGATGTCGATATCGACTGGGCGGCGGAAGTCGTTCGCCTTTCCCACGGATCGCAGGAATTTCTGTTTGCCGGCTACCTCAACGATGTTGTTGCCGAGCACGGCGATCTGGTCAGCGACTATGTTCGGGAATTGTTAGAAACGGCGGACAGTTTTACAGCGGCTGACTACCGCCGGTCGGTCGAGCTCGCCGGCGAAGTCTGGCGCGACCATCTCGGACCGCTGTTCCGGGACTACGATGCGCTGATAACCCCGACGACAACCTGCCCAGACATTCCGGCGAACGGCTGGCAGAAAAACACAATAGAGGTGAACGGCAGGCGGGTAACCGATACGGAAACATCGATGACGGCGATATGGAACATGTTTGGCCGCTGTCCGGTTATTGCCGTGCCATCCGGCATTGCCGATAGCGGCGTTCCGACCGGAATTCAGGTTGTCGGTCGTCCGTATGACGAGCCGACTGTCTTCAGGATCGCCGGCGCGCTGGAGAAGCAGAAGCCGTGGTCGTACACTAGGCAGCCATATCCGGGGATATAGCGGCGTAAACGGGTGCAACAGGACGGAGCGCGAAGAGGAGCGCGTAGGATGTCAGAGCAAAGAATCGACTGCCTGGATATGATTCCGGCAGAACTTGAGGAGACGATCGAGCGTGGCCATACGGCCTATGAAGAGAGCCACGGGGTGGTCTGCGGTTATCGCCAGTTCCACCTTGTGTTCCGAAGCGACGCCGGGGTGGCGGTTGGTGTGCTCACCGCCTACACGGCCTATGCGGAAGTCTATGTCGACGACCTCTGGGTTGATGAATCCCACCGCAACAGGGGAATCGGCACGGCGCTACTGGCAGATCTTGAAAGCCGCTTTACCGGCCAGGGCTACAACAACATCAATCTGGTGACGAACGCCTTTCAGGCGGTGTCGTTCTACGAAAAATGCGGGTTTACCGTCGAGTTTGTCAGGCATAACACCCATCATCCCGAACTCAGCAAGACGTTCTTCATCAAGTATTTCGAAGAAACGCTGCAGAGCCAGGGCATTCTATAACAGGGCTTTCGCCGGAACGGACCGTCACTGGTCATCACGCGTGTCTTCGGCGTCTTGTTCAAGAAGGGACTCTCGCGAGCGCATCTGGTTTGCCTTGCGGGTGTCGCAGGTGGTGCAGTTCAGAATCAGGGCCTGTTCGGCCTGGTGCTCTTTATAAAGCTGGTAGACAAGGACGCCGCCACCGGCAAGCAACAGACACAGGGTGACGCCAACAATTGCCGTGCGCCGGCGCAACCGTTCTAGCTCCCCCGGTGCGAATGCGCGCCTTTCGGCAACAACACACCGGCATCGTGACTCCAGTTTAACCAGACATTTTTATTTTTCTCATCTCTCTCCGCGACCCGGCCGTCGACATTTTGCATCAGCGCCATGACCGTGCTGCTGCCGCCGTTTACCGAAACATAGATATGCGACCGATCACCCAGGAAGGCGGTGTTTTCGATCTGGCCGCCGACGGTGTTCGTGTCGCCTTCCGCCTTCCGGGCGGAAACGGTGATGTGTTCCGGCCGAAGCGCGACAACGACTGTCTCGCCCTGCGAGACGGACCGGTCACCCTTGTTTATCCTGATCATGCCCAGATGTTCGATATCCACCTGTGCGACGTCGCCGGAGATGTCGCTTACCTTGCCGTTAAAGAAGTTCATCGAACCAAGGAAGTCAGCCACGAAATGTGTTTTCGGTTGGTGATACAGTTGCGGCGGCGCGCCCACTTCCAGCACCTGACCTTCGCTCATCACGGCGATACGGTCAGACATGGTCATGGCTTCTTCCTGATCGTGCGTCACGAAAATGAAGGTGATGCCGACTGTTTTCTGCAATTCTCTCAATTCAAGCTGCATCTGTTCACGCAGTTTCTTGTCCAGCGCTCCCAGCGGCTCGTCCAGCAGCAGTACCTTCGGCTTTTTGATCAGAGCACGCGCTAGCGCGATACGTTGTCTCTGGCCGCCGGAAAGCTGATGCGCGCCGCGCGAGCCGTAGCCCGGCAGCTTGATCATTTCCAGCGCCTCCTCGACCATCCGGTTCATCTGATCTTTCGGCAGCTTGTCCTTGCGCAGGCCGTAGGCGATGTTCTGCTGCACGGTCAAATGCGGAAAAATCGCGTAGTTCTGGAACACCATGTTGACAGGGCGCTTGTGCGGCGGGGTATACCCCATGGGTTGGCCGTCGATGAGAACATCGCCTGAACTCGCTTCTTCAAACCCTGCAATGATCCGCATCAGCGTTGTCTTGCCGCAGCCCGACGGCCCGAGAAGCGAGAAAAATTCACCCCGCCTGATATCGATGGACACATCGTCTACCGCTTTGACCGACCC
Organism: Alphaproteobacteria bacterium; assembly: GCA_040222995.1. Taxonomy (GTDB): domain Bacteria; phylum Pseudomonadota; class Alphaproteobacteria; order UBA8366; family Aestuariispiraceae; genus JAVKBW01. Next base: position 557,379 of record JAVKBW010000046.1, read on the forward strand.
AAAACGCTTGGAGAGGTTCTGGATGGTGATGAAGCTCTCGTCATTCATATCGTGTCTTTTCCTGAATCAGAGGGTTGTGTTCCCAGCCGCCTAAACCACTCGGCGAAGACAACAACAAAGATGCTGACCACCAGAATGCATGACCCCAGCGCCAGCACGCTCGGCAGCTTGGTGGGGAACCGCAACTGGCTCCATATATAGATCGGCAGTGTCGGTTCGTCGCCTGACAGGAAGAAGGCCAGGATGAATTCATCGAACGAGATCGTGAAACAAAGCAGAAGGCTGGACACAATTCCCGGCAGCGAAAGCGGGAAGGTCAACCGCCAGAAGGTCATCCAGGGGGTTTCACCCAGATCCTGAGATGCTTCCTCCAGACCTTTATCAAACCCTTCCAGACGCGACATCATCACCAGCATCGAGAAAGGCACACAGATCACGACATGGCCGATCCCGATGGTTATCAGGGTCAGCGGCACATTGGCCTGGCTAAATACGACCAGCAGTGAAATGCCAAGGATGATCAACGGGATCACCAGAGGGATCGTTATGAACCCCTTGAGCGACCGGTTGTAGGGAACGGTATAGCGCGTAAACGCCTTTGCCGCCATTGTGCCAAGGACAGTTGAGATGATCGAGACAACCACGCCCACCTTTACGCTGTTTTCCAGCGCGTTCAGAAGGGCGGTGCTTTCGGACATCTCCTCATACCACTGCAGCGTAAAGTTCTGAATCGGAAACGCGATATAGATCGCATCGTTGAAGGAGAACAACGGCAAGAATAGAACCGGTATGTACAGGAACGCCAGATAGATGACGGTGTAGGAACCGGCTAATGAGAAAGGTAGTTTTTTGCCGCCGATCCTCATGCCAACCTCTTTCTGATCTCGTGCATAAGTAACAGAACGCCGCAGACGACGGCCGTGATCGTAACCATCGAAATGATTGAGATTGCAGCGCCAAGCGGCCAGTTGTTTCCGCGCCCGAATTGCGTTTGAACCAGGTTACCGATCATCACGCCGTTGTTGCCGCCGACCAGTTTCGGCGTGACGTAGTCGCCGACCGTCGGGATGAAGACCAACAGGAACGCGGCGGTGACGCCGGGCAGCGACAGGGGAAGGGTTACCCGCAGGAAACTCCAGAACGGGCTTTCTCCCAGATCCGCAGAGGCTTCCAGAAGCGAGCGATTGATTTTTTCCAGCGACACATAGATCGGCAAAACGGCAAAAGCCGCCCAGGCATGCGCCAGGGTGATTATCACAGCTTCACGATTGTTCAGCAGAAAGGTCAGCGGTTCGTCGATCAGCCCGATTGAGATAAGACCAGAATTGATGACTCCGTTGTATCCGAGGATGATCTTCCATGCGAAAACGCGCAGTAGATAGCTTGTCCAGAAAGGCAGGGTTATCAGAATAAGCCAGAGCATTTTCCGCTTTTTAACTTTGAATGCGATGAAATACGCTGCGGGATAGGCCAATATCACCGTCAAAGAAGCAACCATTGCCGAATTCTCTACCGAGCGCAGTAGAACAAGGCGATAAATCCGCTTTTCAAAAAATGCAGCGTAGTTTTCCAGTGAGAAGCCGGGTGTCAGGGTCATCCCGACCTGGGTCCAGAAACTGAGGCCGATCAGAACAAGGATCGGCAACGCGAGCGTCAGGATTAACAGAACCAGTGTCGGCGATAGCAGCGTCAGCCCGCGTCGTGTTTCCTGTGTCATGCTGAAACGAGGGCTGTTCGACCCGGTATCCCGGTCGGCTGCAATCGAAGAGGCGGCATCAACAGTCATGCGGCACAAACCCTGCAACCCGGACCAACGCGATGTTCAATCACCTGATGTTGATGATGCGCCCAATGCACAGCAAGCCGTGTTCTCCCTAGCATACCTTTTCTCGCGTCAAACTTCTGGCGATTTCGTCTGCGGCCCGAAGGCCGGATTCATAAGCACCGTTGCAGGTGCCCTGCCCGCCGTAGACAGTGGCTTCACCCGCAAAAAACAGCATGTCATCAATGGGGCGCGCCAAATCGGCTCTTTTATCGGCATGTCCCGGTTTGGCGCAGGCCCAGGACCCGCGTGTCCAGGGCTCGGATTCCCAGGCCGTTGCGATGCACCGGTCTACATGCTTGCGAATGCCATTGCCGAAGATATCCGCAACACGATCAATCGCAAAATCCTGCATGGCCTGAGCGCCCTGCTTTTCCAGCCAGACACCAAAGCGCCCGCCAATGAAGACCGATGCCGTGTTCAACCCCATCACGCTGGCATCAACTTTCCCCGCATGTCCGTCTGAATTCCACGTGGTGTAATGTGCCCGGCCATCTTCACCAAAGATATCCTTGTCAAAATGAACACCGATCTTGTTCTCTGTTCCCATCGGCAAATTGTATACGGCGTCGACCTTCCAGTCCGGCAGTCCGGGCGAGAAGGCGAGTTCGCCCGATCCAAGGAGCCCCGTTGATACGGTAATCAGGGCGCAGCGCCCAGATACGGTTCCCTTCGGCGTCTCGATTTTTATACCGTTTCCTGACCAGTCAATTTTGTCGGCACGACAATTGAGGGTCACGTCCACATCACGCCCCCATGCGGAAACCAGATTGCCGTAACCATGGAGAGCCTGATGTCCAAGATCGCCCTCTGTTGATGCACTGTCTGTAGTCGATACCTGATCGACATCCATTCCCCAGGATGTTCCGATTGAGGCAAGAACGGGCGGCGCGTATTCATGATCCATGTCGATCACATCGCTGATGGCAACATCCCGGCCTTGCTCAGCCGCCGTCGCAATCGCCTTGTAGCAATCGGTGTAGTACCGGATGCAGGCGGCTTTCTGGTCGGCGTTCAGAGGTTTTCCATCGCGGCGAAATCGATGATTGTGAAGTAAAAACCGGTCGCTCTTGTCTCTTGAAAGCGCAACACCCAATTCGTCAGCTATCTTTACGAAAGGGTTGGAATCGCCCCCAACCAGCCAGGCGCAGCCCAAATCGAACCATTCGTTGGGCGCGATTTCTTCGGAATAGGCGCGGCCGCCGATCCTGTGCGACGCTTCCAGTACCTGATATGTCAGGCCAAGCTTCGACAGTTCCTTTGCTGCGGACAAGCCCGCAGCGCCGGCGCCAACGATGATGACATCCTTGTTCGAAGACAGAACCTTTACTCCCAACCTGCGCGGGGATCATGCATTCGGCTTGTTTCCCCGATCACGTGAAGGGAGGCCGGTTGGGCCTGCTTTGATATCAGACACCGGCTTGTGCTTTCACATCGTCGGCGGTTCCTACATAACCGCCGCGGTTTTCGCGCCAGGCAGGAACCGGGGGCTTTTCGACCCACGCAGCACATTCACCACGGAATGAACCGCATTGATCGTCGCCATCGCCATGCGGTGTATAGCCCAGCAAGGCCCGCAAACGTGGTGAAAACTTGGCGGCGATTTCCGGAGGATGATTCAAATACTGGTTTGATTCCTGCCGCAGCCAGCCCAGGGAATAGACATTGATCAGACCCATTCGGGGCGCGTTGCTTCTGTTCGCACCCCCGCCATGCCACATCGACCCCAGGTAAAACAGGGCCGACCCCTTGGGCATTACTGCAGATTCCCAGCTATCAAGATGCGGTAAATGCCAGGCGCGAAGGTACCGATGACTGCCCAGAACAACACGCGTGCCGCCATTCTCTTCTGTGAAGTCTTCCAGCGACCACATGACACCAATCTGAAGCTCCATGCCCGCGTGATCGATCGGAAACGGCGTATCATCACGATGCAGTGCCTGGGCCCCTTCACCGGGAAGGATCTCGATCGCCGTCAAGCTACCGATGTGATAATTGGCGCAATGCGGCAACAGAATTTCGTTCGCGACATCGACAACCATGTCGTGATCGACGATTGCTGCGGCGCTTGGCGCGACAGCCAGCACCTTGCCGATGCGGTTTGTCAACGACCCATTGAAATTGCTCTCCGAAGCAAGCCCTTGAGCATCCAGTTCCGGGCGAAGTTCGGCGCGAACCGCATCCACGGTATCGTTATCAACAAGATTTTTGACGATGACAGCGCCATCGCGACGAAGAATTGATACTACCTGTTCTGCATCAACATCTTTGTCGAGAGTTACGATTGGCATATATGTCCTCCACTACTGCAAACCGCACCCACCGCATACAGTCATGCGGTGGGCGGGCTTACCTGCATTTCGAGTTAGAAATTGACTAGAAACCGGCCTTGATTTCCGAGAACAGCGACGCTGTCTTGCTCTGAAACTCGACCGTCATCTCTGTCTGATACTTGCCGGACTGCAACAACTCTGTCGGATTTCTGCTCAGACCGAGCTCTGCAAGCCGTTCTTCGCTGACCAGATCAAACGCCTTTGTATTCGAATGACCGTATCCATAATCATCAATCAGGAAACGTCCGGATTCCGGGCTGATCAACGAGTTGATGACGTCATGGGCCTTGTCGACATGCTTTGCATCTGCATGAACGACGGCCCCGCAGACCCAAGTCAGCGCCCCTTCCTTGGGGTTGGCAAACTTCACAGGCACGCCTTCTTTTTTCAGCCGTGTCGGTGTTTCATTCCAGGTCATGGCGGCAACAAGTTCACCGGATGCCAGCGACTGCTCCATCGTCGTAACATCGTCATAGTAGGCAAGAACCAACGGCTGCTGTTTTCTCAAAAGCTCCGCCACTTTCTCGATGTTTTCTTCCGTATGAATCTCTTCAAAGGGGATGCCGGCATAAATGGCCGCGCACCACCAGGTGTCCCCTTCGTTTGCAAGCACGCCGATCTTTCCGGCGTAACGCTCGTCCCAAAGAAGGCCCCAGGACTCCTCTTCGCCCTTCAGGTCGACAAGGTCGGTTCGGTAGGTAATTGAGTTCTGCCCCCAGTCCATGGCGGCAAAGTAGTGATCGTCACCCCGATGGCCGATTTCCTTAAGGGACGGGATCATGTCCGGCCAGTTCGGCAGCTTGGATAAATCGAAAGGCTGAACCACGCCGGCGTCAATCCACGTGCCAATGTTCGTATTGCAGGGATGCAGCACATCGACTTCAAACCCGGCCTGAACTTTCGTCAAAGCCTCACTGCTGCTGGCGTAAGGCGCCATGTCGGGCAGCGCACCGTGTTTTTCCTGGTAATAGCCCAGAAGCTCGGGAACGTCGTAACCGCCCCATGTAAAATAGAACGCTTCCTCGCCAGCGGCTTCAGTTGAACGCGAAAACATTGGCATTGCGACCAGCGACACCCCTGCCGCACCCAGCAACTGACTGAACTGACGGCGTGACAGCTTTCCCACCGCCGCCTTTTCCATCATTTCATCGACGTTTATTTCTTTCTTCGACATCTGTTGTGTCTCCCTGTTTGCAGCGAACTTCTACGAGTTGACTCATGAAAAGCCTATTTTCCTTTCAACATGAGAGTCAATTAATTAATTTGAGCGTTCATTCAAAAAATATATTTTCAGAGTGTCTGATCGACTGCTAGGGTTTTCCCGTTACCAAAAATATCGGGATACGATCAGGTCATGATTGTCTGTTTCCGGGAAAACGTTTTGCGGGTTTGTGAAAAATGAAGACATCGCGGGTTGGAAGACCAAAAGGCGAAAATGTCGGAAACGCCAATCGCCGGCGAAAACAGCTCATCGATGCCGCAATCCAGTCTATCGTGGAGCACGGCTTATCGGCGACAACCCTGGCAACCGTCGCCAAGGCATCGGGACTTTCACAAGGCACGGCTGTTTTCTATTTCAAGAATAAGCAATCATTGCTCTATGAAGCGTTCCGGTCTCGTCTGGATGAGTACAGAAAGACATGGACGGATACGCTGTCCGATGTCGGGCCTGACCCTGTTGATCAGATCACGGCCCTGGTTTTTGCTTCCATGGATCCAAAGCTGTTGACGCAGCACGATATCGCCTTCTGGAACTCTTTCTGGCCTGCGGCCTCCAGACACGCGGATCTGAACGAGATATATGAGCAGTTTGACGACGAACGGCAGGCTGTTTTGCTATCTTTGTGTGACGATGCCCGGGAATACATGGCGAAGACGATCTGGACACCGAAAACGGTTGCACAGACCCTTGAAACGGTCGTCGAAGGCGTCTGGATCCGGTTGTACTACTCTCCGTCGCATATGACCGCTGAAGACGCCCGGCTTGCCGCAGGAACCCTGCTTTCAACCATATTTCCAACCCGGGCCGCCGACATCATGAAACTGGCCAAGCAGCCCGTGAACGACAATTGACGATCATTGAAGTGAGTGCCGCATGCCCCGAGATCCCCGATACGATATCCTGTTCGAACCCGTTAAGATCGGGCCGGTAACCACCAAAAACCGGTTTTATCAGGTTCCCCATTGCAACGGCATGGGGCGTCTTTACCCGGACAGCATGGTCGCGATGCGCGGCATGAAGGCCGAAGGCGGCTGGGGCATTGTCTCGACGGAACAATGCGACTTTCACCCGACGGCTGATACCACTTCATACTGCGAAACCAAGCTGTGGGACGATACGGACATTCCGTATCTGGCCGGCATGTGCAACGCCGTCCACAAGCACGGCGGGCTTGCCGCTGTCGAACTGGTTCACAACGGCCATGACACAGGCAATCTGTACAGTCGGGAGGTGCCGATCGGCCCGATGCATCGACCGGTGACCTGGCTGAACCACCCGGTTCAGGCGCGCGCCATGGACAGGCAGGATATCCGCGATTACCGCCGCTGGCATCGCGACGCTGCCCTGCGCGCGCGCAAGGCCGGCTTCGACATTGTCGTTGTCTATGCAGGGCATGACGGCACCATGCCGTCTCACTTCCTGGCACGCCGTCACAACCAGCGCACCGATGAATATGGTGGCAGTCTTGAAAACCGCGTGCGTCTGTATCGTGAATTGCTGGAAGACACACTCGACGCTGTGGGTGACACGATGGGCGTCGTTGCGCGCTTCGCCGTGGATGAAATGATGGGGCCGGATGGCCTGGAATGGGATGGCGAGGGGCGTGACGCCATCGAGATGATGGCCGAAATCCCGCATATGTGGGATGTGAATGTCGCCGACTGGGACAACGATTCGATGACCTCGCGGTTCGCGCCCGAAGGGTATCAGGAAGAATACGTCGCTTTCGTGAAAAAGGTTACCTCCAAACCTGTATCAACGGTTGGCCGGTACACGTCGCCGGATGCGATGGTTTCAGCGATCAAGCGCGGTATTGTGGACCTTATCGGTGCGGCGCGTCCGTCGATCGCTGACCCCTTTCTGCCGAAGAAGGTTGAGGAAGGCCGGATTGAAGATATCCGCGAATGCATCGGCTGTAATATCTGTGCCGCCTGGAACAACGTTTCCGCGCCCAGCCGGTGTACGCAGAACCCGACCTTTGGTGAGGAATGGCGTAAGAACTGGCACCCGGAACAGGTCGCGCCGAAGGAGTCCGAAGCGCATGTGCTGGTAGTCGGGGCAGGACCGGCGGGCCTTGAAGCCACACACTCTCTTGGCAAGCGCGGCTACAAGGTAACACTGGCGGAAGCACGGGGTGAGGCAGGCGGCCGGGTCACGCGGGAAAGCACGTTGCCGAACCTGAATGCCTGGGCCCGGGTGCGTGATTACCGACTGGGGCAAATCGCCCCGATGCCCAATGTCGATCTGTATCTGGAAAGCGAGTTGACGGCCGATCAGGTGCGTGAGCTCGGCGCCGATCATGTCGCCATTGCGACCGGATCGCGCTGGCGGCGGGATGGCGTGGGGCGTGCGGTTCGCGCCCCGATACCCGGCTCGGACGACAAAACCTGCTTCAGCCCTGACGATATCATGGACGGCAAGCGCCCGCCGAAAGGCCACGTCGTGGTGTTCGATGATGACCATTACTACATGGGCAGCATGATGGCCGATCTTCTGGCCGAAGAAGGCTATCAGGTAACGCTGGCGACGCCGGCCGCAACCGTGGCATCCTGGACCGTGTATACGCTGGAACAGGGCCACATTGAAAAACGGTTGATCGGTCTGGGTGTGGAGATACTGCCCCGGCATCGCGTCAAAGACGTTGGTAACGGTGTCGTTACGATGGTCAATGATCTGACAGGCGAACAGGTTGAACGCAGCGGAACGCTGGTGCCGGTAACGATGCGCCTGCCGAATGACAGCCTGTATGACGCATTGAGTTCAGACCCTGAAAAGCTGGAAGCAGCCGGCATCAAGACCGTGCGCCGTATCGGCGACTGTTACGGCCCGGCCACCATTGCCGCAGCGGTTTATGAAGGTCATCGCTATGCGCGGGAACTCGATGTCGAGATTGACCGCGACAAGGTGCCTTTCAAGACCGTAAAGTACGATCTGGAACTTGGTGGCTAGACTTCAAGAATCACGGCGCCAGGGATGTTAGCGCTTTTTCGTCCATCTCGATGCCAAGCCCGGGTTTTAGCGGCAGACTGGCGTAACCGTCCTTGATGACATAATCGCAGTCGGCGAATTCGTTCCCTAATTCCAGATAGTCGTAATAGAGCTCTGCATAGATGGAATTCGGCATCACGGCGCAGACATGAAGCATGGCGAGAAACGCGACGGTCGTGCTGTTCCAGCTGTGCGGCGATATCTTCACCGAATGGGCGTTCGCCATGGCGCCGATATCCAGCATTTCCAGGATTCCGCCGGCCCCGGCAATGTCGGGGTTCAGCACATCGGCAGCGCGTTTCATGACAACATTGCGATAGTGCCGGATGCCGGATTGCCGTTCGCCAGTCGTGACGCGGCTTTTCACATTGGCGCGGAATTCGGCCATGGCATCGAGATCGTCGCCGGCGATCGGCTCTTCGATCCAGTACGGGTTATAGGGCTCGAACAGATGGGCGGCGCGCAGGGCGTGCCTCGGGTCGGTCTGCACCGAAAAATCGAGCATGATGTCGGTATCCGGCCCGACCGCTTCCCGTGTCAGCCGAAGACAGGCCTCGGCATCCGCCAGTTTCGGCCGCCGCAAGGGGTAGATCTTGACCGCCCGATACCCTTCGGATCGCATCCTGGCGCAGCGTTCGGCAACAGCCTCTGCCGGCTGTGTCGGGAAATCCCATGCATTGGCATAAACCGGTATCCTGTCGACAAGGGCGCCGCCAAGCAGCGCATGTACGGGTTGACCCAGAGATTTTCCGAGCAGGTCCCACAGCGCGATTTCGATGGCGCTTACCGCAGAAGCATAGTCGATACCCGGATGCTTGCTTTCCAGCGGCCTGGCAATGTTGTGCAGAAACGCCCGTGGTGTGGCCTGGGCCATCTGCTTCACGGCTTCGCCCAGCGCAAGGATGATCTCGCAGATCGCGCGTTGCCGAATGTCCAGCGCATAGGCCTCACCCCAGCCGATGAGGCCGGTATCCGTTTCAAGTTTCACAAGGATGACGATCTGCCCATTGGACCAGCCGTCCGAACTCGGCTTCGGCCCAACCAGAAACGGTGTGACTCGGGTGATTTTCATTCGATATTTTCCTCTAGCGTGACGTTTCGTCGGCGTACCCTAATTACTCAGTGTAGTGTAACTTCGGATCGACGCCAATTGATGTTAACCACAGAAAACAGCGGAGAATGACCTGATGACACCTTCTGACGATATCGAACCCGAACTGGAATACGATGACGACATGATCGCCGTGCTGGAAGCGGTCTGGGGCGCGGGCTTCCTGTCTCCGGGCGGCACGGACGAGGTGGACCGCATCCTCGACGGTATGGATCTGAAGAGCCTGTCGGCCATCGATATCGGTTGCGGGCTTGGCGGTGCAACGCTTCACATTGCCGGCAATTACGGTGTTTCCGGCATCATCGGGATCGATATAGAGGACAATCTGATCCAGGCCTGCGAGAACCTTGCAGTGCGGATGGGCCTACAGGAGAAGGCGACGTTCCGTCTTGTCGAGCCTGGCCCGCTGCCCTTTGACGATGACAGCCTGGACATGGTGTTCAGCAAGGATTCGATCATCCATATTGCTGATAAGCATACGCTTGCAAAAGACATTTTCCGGTGCCTCAAGTCCGGCGGCTGGTTTTCCGCCAGCGATTGGTTGGCAGGCTATTCCGGCGACCCGTCGCCGCAAATGAAAGCCTATGTTTCGGCCGAGGGCCTGGATTTCGGGCTGGCCTCGGCGGAGGTCTACAAGGCGGCGCTGGAAGCGGCGGGCTTCGTTGATATTCGCATCACCGACCGGAATGCCTGGTACAGGGAAGAGGCGCGACGGGAGCTTGAAAACCTCGCCGGCGCGTTGCACGAAAAACTGGAATCCACCGTCGGAAAACAGTTTCTGGATCGCCAGGTCGATGTCTGGAAGAAGATGGTCGTGGTGCTCGACCGGGGCGAACTCCGGCCGACGCATCTGAGGGCCAGAAAACCCTGAACAGACGCGGAAAAGGCCGACGGTGCACCACCCGCCAGTTAGCCTTGCTTTCTGTGCCGAACAGAAAATGAATTCGTGTAATTCAAAAGCCTTATTGGCGAACGTAATGGAGATTTTGGTAGTGTCAGACGAATGCGAACTCGTCTCAGTTTGCCTGGAAGTTGCGGTAATTATGCAGCAAGAAGCTGCTGCCACTCATTCAGGGCAGCAGTGCGTTGAATTTTGAATTGGTCTCGGGAGTTTAAGTGTCTTTCGTTGTTGAAGTGGTTGTAGACGGAAGAGTGAAGAGAGACAAACTTCTGTAGACTTCGCGTCCGCCTGAACCGCTGCATCGCACGTTCCCGTCTTCGGAAGGGGAGGTGTGAGTTCTCAGCCCAATTGTTTTGCCATCGTCTGACCGCCTGTTTCCGGGCGCATTTGATCTCTTTCATAGCGGCTTTGTAGGAAGCAAATCGGTCCGTCACGATGATCCTTGGCTTGCCATACCGCTTCATCGCCCTCTTCAAAAAAACCAAGGCTGCCGCCTTATCCCGGCGTTTAGTCACGAAGGATTCCAGTACTTCACCCTCGTGATCGACGGCGCGCCACAAATAATACTGCTCACCATTTATCTTCACGAAGACCTCGTCGACGTGCCATTGCCAATTAGAATAGCACTTCAGTCGCGAAGCACGGTTCTTTCTGATTTCGGAAGCGAACATAGGGCCGAACCGGTTCCACCAATGCCGCAATGTTTCATGGCAGATATCGATGCCGCGTTCATGGAGGAGGTCTTCGACATTCCGTAGCGAAAGCGGAAACCGCACATACATCATCACCGCCAGGCGGATAACTTCGGAAGAGGTTTTGTAGTAGCGGAACGGGTTCTGGTTTTTCATCTCGCGAGGGTTGGGAGGCTAGATCCGCACCTCAAGCCGTTTTCTTCTGACAATCCCCTTTATATCGTTGATGTTAATACGAAAAATATAAGTAAATGGCGGAGAGACAGGGATTCGAACCCTGGGTACGCAAGCGCACAACGGTTTTCGAGACCGCCCCGTTCGACCACTCCGGCACCTCTCCTAGGGGCGTAGAAAATCCCGCTGGCAACGGGATATCCAAGCGGCGGATTACCTACAGGAAGTGGAACCGGCAAGCAAGCCCGACATCAAGCCGGAATGCGGTTTTCGCCTGTGTTCCGATTGTATCACGGGCATTGACTATAGGATGGCTATCCGTATAGTTCGCGCCGGTTTGCGGTTCATGATGAATCGCTTGGGCGAAAGCGCAGTTTGAGGCTGGAACTTGGTCGAAATATGACCGGTTCCGAAAGATCGGCAACGGGACTTCCTCCCGCAGGCCGGCGCCACAGGACGCGGATGATAAAAGGATGAACGCCATGTACGCAGTCGTGAAGACAGGCGGCAAGCAATACCGCGTCGCGAAGAACGACGTGATCAAGGTTGAAAAAATCGACGGCGAAGCCGGCTCCACCGTATCCCTCGATACGGTTCTGATGCTGAATGACGGCAAGGCGTCGACCGTGGGGTCGCCGCTGGTTGAAGGCGCGGTTGTCACCGCCGAGGTTCTGGAACAGGGCCGGGCCGACAAGATCGTCGTTTTCAAGAAGAACCGCCGGCAGAACTACCGTCGCACGAAAGGCCATCGCCAGCACCAGACGGTTCTGCGCGTGACCGATATTCTGGCCGACGGCAAGAAAGCGGCGAAGAAGGCGACAGCCACGAAGGCCGCGGCTAAAAAAGATGATGCGGATACCGCGGCCGATGCGCCTGCGGCGTCTGAAGCTTAAGGAGACGCAACGATGGCTCATAAAAAAGCAGGCGGCAGTTCACGCAACGGTCGCGACACAGAGGGCAAGCGCCTTGGTGTCAAGAAATTCGGCGGCGAAGCCGTTCGCTCCGGCAATATCCTTGTCCGTCAGCGCGGCACGACGTTCCATGCCGGTGCAAATGTCGGTGTCGGGTCGGACTACACGCTGTTCGCAACGGCGGACGGGCATGTTTCTTTCAAGAAAACCCGGGCGCGCACCTATATTGCAGTCAACCCGGTACCGGAAGCGGCTGAATAAACATCCGTCCTTCGGTAACTGACGATATGGGGGAACGGGTGTCCGTTCCCCTTTTTCGTTGGGGATACAACAGTCAGCACCAGAGCATTCTTCGATGAAATTTCTCGATCAAGCCAAGGTTTATCTGCGCAGCGGCGCCGGCGGTGGCGGCGCGGTGTCGTTCCGTCGCGAGAAATACATCGAATTCGGCGGGCCCAACGGCGGCGACGGCGGCCGGGGTGGCGATGTGATCGCCGAATGCGTGGCCGGCCTGAACACGCTGATCGACTACCGCTACCAGCAGCATTTCAAGGCAAGCACCGGCGGCCACGGCATGGGCCGCGACCGGACCGGAGCCGATGGCGAAGACATCTTCCTGAAACTGCCTGTCGGCACCCAGATTCTGGAAGAGGATCAGGAAACCCTGATCGCCGACATGACCGAGGTCGGGCAGCGCGTGGTGCTGGCCCGGGGTGGCGAGGGCGGCCGCGGCAACGCCTTTTTCAAGACATCCACGAACCAGGCCCCGCGCATGGCGCAACCCGGCGGCCCGTTCGAGGAAATGTGGGTCTGGCTGCGGCTGAAGCTGATTGCCGATGCCGGGCTGGTCGGGCTTCCTAATGCCGGCAAGTCGACATTCCTGTCCGCCTCGACCAAGGCGAAACCGAAAATAGCCGATTACCCGTTCACGACGCTCGCCCCGCAACTGGGTGTGGTCGGTGTCGATCAGCGCGAGTTCGTGCTGGCCGATATCCCGGGCCTGATTGAGGGCGCGCATGACGGGCGCGGGCTGGGCGACCGGTTCCTCGGCCATGTCGAACGGTGCCGGGTGATCCTGCACCTGATCGACGGAACTGACGAAAATGTCGGTGCGGCGTATCGTACGGTCCGTCACGAACTGTCTGCCTATGGCCATGGCCTTGATGAAAAGCCGGAAGTGATCGGCATCAACAAGGCAGACGCGCTGATCCCCGAACTGACCGATGAACAGGTCGCCGAACTGAAGGCGTTGACCGACAGCCCGATCTTTGTTCTGTCCGGCGTTACCGGCGAAGGCGTAACCGAAGTGCTGCGGCGTCTGCTGCGGGCGATCGACGGATTGGGCAATGAGGATGACGAAGAGGTCGCCGGCGATTCTGACACTGACGGCGCCTGGTCGCCCTTGTCGGAGGCCTGACCATCATGACAACGACTGCCCGTCAGCCGCGCTTGCAGGATGCCAGACGTATTGTCGTTAAAATCGGCTCGGCCCTGCTGGTCGATGACCGAAGCGGACGATTGCGGACGGAATGGCTTGCGGCGCTCGCCGAAGACCTTTCCGACTTCCGCAAGGCGGGAAAAGAGGTTGTGGTCGTATCTTCGGGCGCAATTGCCGCCGGGCGGCGGCATCTTGGTCTGACAGGTCGGGATCTGAAGCTTGAGGAAAAGCAGGCCGCCGCCGCCGCAGGTCAGATCAGGCTGGCGCATGCCTATCAGGAGGCTCTGGCGGCACACAGTATCCCCATTGCACAAATCCTGCTGACGCCGACCGATACGGAAGAGCGGCGTCGGCATCTCAATGCGCGGGCGACATTGCTGCAGTTGCTGAAGCTCGGGGCGATACCGGTGGTCAACGAAAACGATACGGTCGCTACACAGGAAATCCGCTATGGCGATAACGACCGTCTGGCGGCGCGTGTCGCCACCATGATCAGCGCCGATACGCTGGTGCTGCTGACCGATATCGATGGCATGTATACCGCCGATCCGGGTCTGGTATCCGATGCGGAGCATGTTCCCGTCATCGATTCCATCACGGATGAGATCGAGGCGATGGCTGGCGAAAGCCGGTCGGCCCGCGACCCGAGCGGCCTCGGCACCGGCGGCATGACAACCAAAATTCAGGCTGCGAAGCTGGCCTATCAGGGGGGCTGCGCCACTGTCATCGGGCTCGGGTCGGTCCTGCATCCCCTGCGGAATCTTCAGGAGGGCGCTCGCTCGACCTGGGTCGTGCCTTCCGTCAAGCCGCTGGCGGCGCGGAAGAAATGGATCGCCGGCAGTTTGAACGCTTCCGGCGCGATTGTTATCGACGCCGGCGCGGTGAAGGCCCTGTCTTCCGGCAGAAGCCTGCTTCCGGCCGGGGTTACATCGGTTTCCGGAAGTTTCGACCGTGGCGACGCCATCCGGATTCTCGATCCGGAGCGTCGGACCATCGGTACCGGCCTCTGCGCCTATTCCTCGGAAGAAGCGACCCTGATCGCCGGTCATCAGAGTTCGGAAATTCCCGGGCTTCTGGGATACGAGGGCCGAACCGCCATGATTCATCGAGATGACCTTGTCCTGTCGATAGCCCTTTCGATGTCGGATACTGAATGATGATTACAGGCCGCCGGATAGCACTGATTCTGATTGCCGTTCTTGTTGTGCTCTGCGGCCTGGCCGGGTTCGGATACTGGGCGACGCATGACTGGCAGGCCGGTCGGATCTGGTACAAGCGCATGAAAGCGCCTAACCAGTACGTTTTTGATGAAGTTCCTGATTTTCTGTTACGCACGGATCCGGCCCGCCTGATCGCCGATCTGACCCCGCAAAAGATCGCCCCTCTGAAAACGCGTCTGAACACGGTATTGTGGGGCGCCCCCATTCTGCCCGACAGGCTGCCGGAATCGGTCGATTCAGGAAAGGAACCGCCGGCGCTACGGGAGATTGACGGGGCTGACCGGCTTGAGCGGCTGGTGATCCCGTTTGAGCTGGGCTACACGGCCTACGCCTATCTGCTTCATCCAAAAACGCCGAACGGGCGGGCCGTTGTATATCATCACGGCTATGCGGGCAAAGTTGAACAATCAAGGCCCCTACTCGAGGCTCTCTTGCAACAGGGATATCTGGTGGCTGCGATTAACTACGCAGGTTACGGGCAGAATCTTTTGGGAATGATAGATCATCCTGTTTTCGGCTTCGTAAATGCTGGGAACGACCGCCAGATGCACTATGTAACCCATCCGTTGCGCTGGTATCTGGAGCCGATGGTGGTGACGGTCAATCATCTGCAGCAGTCCGGGATCAGCGATATTTCTTCGATCGGGTTTTCTGCCGGCGGATGGGTGACGACCATGGTTGCGGCGGTCGATAACCGCATCAGATTGACGGTCGCTGTCGCGTCCGGTTATCCGATGTATATCCGGTCGGCGAACTGGGCCGTGGAAAGCCCGTTGCCGCAGATGTACAAGCCGTTTCTTGATACCGCCAGCTACCTCGATACCTATGTGCTGGCGTCGCTGGGGCAGGGTCGGCAATACATTCAGATATTCAACCAGTATGACCGGTGTTGTTACCGGAACCGGTTCGCTGAGCTTTACGCTCCGGCTGTGTCCGATGCGGTGACAAGGCTGGGCGACGGTCAATTTACCGCACTTATCGATGTTTCTCATGCAGAGCATATGGTATCGCCATGGGCGACGTCTGAAATTTTAACGGCTCTCTCCGAATAACGCCTGTTTGAAAGTAGCACCGTCCTTTATGCATCCCCTGCTTTCCCAATCCGGTCGATACTGGCCTGTTTTCTTCGCGATTGCCGTTCCGGCATCGGCGTTCGGCCCGGCCCCCATGGGTATCGCCATGCTGCTTGCGGTGGTGTTCCTGCTGGGCCAGGAACATTCCAGAGCTTTTTTTCAGGACAGCTGGACGCTGGCATACCGGTCGCCGCTCGGTCTGGCGGTGCTGACCCTGTTCGCCTGCTGGCTGATCAGCTCCGTTGATTCACTGAGTTTCGTGAAGTCGATCGGCACCTGGATCCGGATGCTGTTCTATCTGGGTATTGCGTTCCTTGCGTTCCGAATGTTCGAAAACCATGCCGAATGTGCTGCCAGGTACAAAATAGCCGCCCTTATATCCTCCGCGATTGTTTTGGCCTATATCGCACTCGTCCTGCTGGGATGCTCTTTCCTTTTTACGCCCATCGAAATGCTGAAAGGGCATGAGCTTTCCGCGCACAACTATTTCAAGGCACACGGATCGACAGCGGTTGTCGTACTGCCGTTTCTGCTCTGGTCGGGCTGGACGCTGGGCGGGCGCTGGCGTTATCTGGCCGGCCTGAATGTCGTCCTTACAATAGTGCTTGTGTATGGCGGCGGCTGGGAATTGTCCCTGTCGGGAATAGCCGGTGCGATCGGCGCCTTTTGCGCCATTCTTTTTTGCCTTGCGGTAGGGTCGGTGAAGCGTCCGGTCGGGTACGTTCTTTGGATCGCCGCGGCGCTCGCGTCGATTGCCATTGCCTGGTATGTCGTTTCGATCCTGCCCCGCCCGCCTTATATCGACTCCACGCCGGATCAGGTGCCGTTCGTCGATTCGCATCGCGAACTGATCTGGAGTTTCGTGCTTGAGGCGCAAAAGGCCGTTCCGTTTTTCGGCTACGGGCCGAATGCCGTCAACTATTTGCCGGGCGCCAAGACCATCATCCAGACTCTGAACCAGGAATACGTGCCATCTCATCCGCACAACTGGATGGTTGAAACCCTTGCGGAAACCGGCTGGATCGGCTTTCTGACGCTGCTCGCCTGTATCGCGTTGCACTTTCGGGCGGCGGTGCGCGCCATCTATATCGATAAAGCCGCCGCGCTGACGGTCGTTGCCTGTTCCGGTGCGTTCTGGGTCAGCGGGCTGGTTAACTTTTCCTTCTGGACAAGCTGGTGGCAGGTCGCCTATCTGCTTGCCATCATTGCACCACTTGCAGCAATTCAGCGCCGCAAGACCCTGCCGGACAGACAGCCGGCACCATAACCAGGCTTAGACCGCCCTGACGCCCGGCGGATTCGTGGTGCCGACATACAGGGCGCCGTTCTGCGCTGCGACAACGCGATTGTGCCAGTCAACAGCCTCGGCGCTCATATCGCTTTCAGGTGGCGGCACCTCTTCGAAATGGCCGTACCGATCCTTTCCCCGGACCAGCATCGCGAAATCGGTATCGGCGACAATCTGGCGCATATGCGGCGCCATGTAATTGATCGTCAGGCCAATTCGCCGGTCGTCGGTGAGGTTGGGCGAGGACGCATGCAACAGCTTGCCGTGATGGAATGACGCCTGGCCGGGCTTCAGTTCGGCATAGGCCGTGCTGGTCTCGTCAATGTCGATGACGGCTTCCTGACCTCGGGTCAGGGCGTTGGCGTTGTCAAATGTGTCCCTGTGTTCCAGCAGATCCATTCGGTGCGACCCAGGCACGAACCGCATGCAGCCATTCGCCCGCGTTACCGGTGAAATCGCGACCCAGCAACTGACCAGCGCATCGTCATCCAGCCCCCAGTACTTCAGGTCCTGGTGCCAGGAGATGAAGGAATGCGACTGCGGTTCCTTGATGAAATAGGTCGACCCCCAGACGAGTATGTCCGGCCCGATGATCGCCTCGACAGCATCGAGAATGCGTGGATTGGCCGCGATATCATAAGCGAACCGGAACAGAATATGCGCCTGGTTCAGTTGGCCTTTGTTGCCGAAAGAAAAGCCGCTATGGCTCTGTTCCAGGGCTTCAAGCCGAACGCGACTGGCAGCCGCTTCTTCCGGCGCCATGACATCATAGGGAAAGTAGAAGCCGTTTTCCTTGTAGGAGCTGGCGAAGGTCGACAGCGATGGCGAGGTCATGAGGAGGGCTCCGGTTGTTCGAGTCGTATATCAGCAGATTTCGGTGATGTTGAGAAACGCGGTTTGTTCTATCATGGGATAAGTTGAACTTATTCATTTTGCCGATGATAAGGTAAATCTAATGCTCAGACGGATTCCTTCGCTGAACTGGCTGCGTGTCTTCGAGGCGGCGGCGCGCACCGAAAGTTTTACCGGCGCCAGCCAGATTCTGAACATGAGCCCTTCCGCCGTCAGTCAACAGATCAAGGCGCTGGAGAAGCATCTGGCAACCTCGCTGTTCGACAGGGGCGCACGGACCGTAACCCTGACCGAAGCCGGCCAGAGCTTTTTGCCGGTGGTTCGGCAAGCCTTGCTGTCTGTGGAAACGACGGCGGCGTCGCTGTTTGGTCAGCCACGGGAGGCCGCGCTGGAAGTGCAATCCGTTCTGATTTTCGCCACGTCGTGGTTGGCGCCGCGTCTGCCGGCCTTTGAACGCCAGAATCCAGGCGTCCAGCTTCATATTTCAGGCGACTATAAGGATGTCGCTGCGCTGAAGGGGCAGGCCGAGCTTCGGATTGTGATCGGCGGGGTGCCTCATAGTTGGGGTGAATCGGACAGGCTGTTTTCCGAAACGATCTATCCGGTTGCCCTGCCGCACATCGCTGCACGCATTCATTCCGTAGATGATCTGCTGGCGTTCCGCATGATCGAAGTCGCCACGCACCGGTCCGGCTGGTTGAACTTTCTTGAAACCGCCGGTGGGCCGGATATCGCCAGTGCGACCTTCTGCTATGTCGATACCAGCGAGATTTCGCTCGCACTCGCCGCATCGGGCTATGGCATCGCCCTTGCCCGCGCCCCGGCCACCGATGGGAAAATCGCACAATGCGGCCTGGTCCGGTGCCTTGCGCCGGTCGAACTGAAAAACACCGAGGCCTATCACCTTGTTTACCGAAATCTGGTCTCGCTATCGCCTGCAGCACGGCGGTTTCGCGCCTGGCTTCTGGCGGAAACGGAAAATTTGGGGTGATGGACGTACGTCAAAAAAAAGGCCGCGTCAGACGCGGCCCGAAGTTTAGGGAGGAAACGCCTGTAAGAAGACGCATTGTGCGCCGCAGCAATCCAGGCAACTATGCTGCAATGCAAAATATTACAAAGATTAATTCGCACGGCAAGGGAAATATTCTTATATTTCAATGAAAATTTGGGTCGCTGCGAAGAGCTCTGATTATTGCAATGCAATAAGCGATTCGGAAAACGAAAAACGGACCGCCTAAAAGCGATCCGTTTTTACGCGTCGTCCTGTAAAACGTGTCGTTATCAGTCGCGCTGGACGCACATGGCGATTCCCATGCCGCCGCCGATACACAGCGTGGCGAGGCCTTTTTTGGCGTCCCGTTTTTGCATTTCGTGCAGCAGGGTGACAAAAACGCGGTTGCCGGAGGCTCCGACCGGATGGCCCAGCGCAATTGCTCCGCCGTTGACGTTTACCTTTTCAGGATCCCAGCCCATGTCCTTGTTGACCGCCAGCGCCTGAGCGGCAAAGGCTTCATTCGCCTCGACCAGCTCCAGATCGTCTACTGTCCAGCCAGCCTTTTCCAGCGCCTTGCGGGAAGACGGGATCGGGCCCGTGCCCATGATCGCCGGGTCGACACCGGCCGTTGCCCAGGAAACAATACGCGCCATCGGCGTGATTCCGCGCTTCTCGGCTTCTTCCGCCGTCATCAGCACGACAGCCGATCCGCCGTCATTGATGCCGGAAGCGTTGCCGGCGGTAACCGTGCCTTCCTTATCGAAGGCAGGCCGCAGTTTGGCGAGGGAATCCATCGTCGTGCCGTGTTTCGGATATTCGTCATCTTCCACAACCGTATCGCCCTTGCGGGTCTTGACGGTGACCGGCACGATTTCGTCTTTGAACCTGCCGGCCTTCTGGGCCGCTTCCGCCTTGTTCTGGGAAGCGACGGCAAAGGCGTCCTGTTCGTCGCGGGTCAACTGCCATTGGCGGGCCACGTTTTCGGCAGTGTTGCCCATATGATAACCGTTAAAGGCGCACCACAGGCCATCTTTGATCATCGTATCGACGAATTTCAGATCGCCCATTTTCTGCCCGTTGCGCAGATGCGCGGCATGCGGCGCCAAGCTCATATTTTCCTGACCGCCGGCAACGACGATAGAGGCGTCTCCCGCCAGAATCGACTGCATGCCGAGCGCAACCGTCCGCAGACCCGATCCGCAGAGCTGGTTCATGGCATAGGCGGTTTTCTCGAAAGGCACGCCGGCTTCCATCGCTGCCTGGCGTGCCGCGTTCTGGCCGGTGCCCGCCGTGAGAATTTGTCCCATAATGACTTCATCGACGTCTTCCGGCGCGACACCGGCCCGGGATAGAGCTTCCTTGATTGCGATGGCCCCCAGGGAGGATGCCGCGACGCTGCTCAATGTACCGTTGAAGGTGCCGACAGGGGTTCTGGCAGCGCTTGCAATTACAATATCCGTCATTTTTCTCTCCTCGCTAACCGGTACGCCGGTGCAACCGGGGTGAAAATCCCGGATGAGCGGGTCATGGTTTGGTTATTAATCTTCTATCCGCCGTGCCGTGAAGCCGATGGTACGGAAGATGCCGCAGTGCGGCAATACAATAGACTTCATTTAAGTGCGCCTTGATCCATCTCAAGCCCCGGCAAGAAAATCGGCAATTTTCGGCCAGATGTCGGATTGCGCCGATCTGCCGGCCATCATACCGATGTGACCTGCCTTCGGGCGAAGGGTATGGCAATTGCCGAGCCGCGTTGCCAGCGCGCCGGTGGAGGCGGGGGGTACGATGCGATCGGCATCGGGGATCACGACAAGGCTGCGTCCCTCGAATGCCGCCGGGTCGACGGTTTTGCCGTCGATTTTCCAGGTCCCGGCTGCGGGGCTGTTTTCGCCATACCATTCGGCAAAGCATTCCTGCGCAACCGGCGCCGCCAGCGGGATGCCGTCATTCAGCCAGTCTTCCAGCTCCACAAACCGCCGGGCCGCGGCGCTGTCCTTAGGCAATCCGGCAAAGCGCTGGAATTTCCGGTAGGCCAGTAACGGATCCAGCCCGGCGAACAGCCCGTTAATCGCGTCTACCGGCAGTTCGCCAAGGATATCCATGACCGGCTGGAAGGCAGGAAGGCTGGCGGCGAGGGTTTTGGCGCGGTTCGCATCCTCGGCGTGAAAATCCCACGGTGTCGCCAGCATCGCCGCGGTCCGGCACAGGCCGTTCAGACGCAGCACAAGACCAAGCGCCAGGTTTCCCCCCATGCAGTATCCGAGAACCGCTGGCGGTACATCCGATGAAACCGAGCGATATGCCCTGTCTAGACGGGCGATATAGGCGGAGATGTCGAAGCGGCGTTCTGTATCGCCGGGTGCGTCCCAGTCCATCAGGTAGACAGGATGGCCCCGGTCACTCAGCCATCGGGCAAAGCTGGCGCCTTCGTGCAGATCCAGAATGTATCCTCGATTAACCAGTGACGGTACGATGAAGACCGGCGGGGCATCGCCGGACAGACCGTAGCCGAGCAGGCTGCTGGTGCCCTCCCGCCAAACCACCGCGTCCGCCTGAAACGTGGCGCCGTGCCGGTATGCAAAGTGGCGATAGGAACGGATGCCGTTGCCCATCGCGGAAAACCGCCGGGTCAATTCCTCCAATACAGCTTTCGACAGTTTTGCCGGATCGATATCGGCGCTACTTTGCGGGTTTTCGACGGGATTGCTTTTTCGGCTGTTTTTTTCGAGGTTCCGCGCCGGCGTTGCGTTCAAGCGCGGCGAGCCTGGTTTCCAGGTCGGCAATGCGGCGCAAGAGAACATCGACATCACCATCGGTCCGGCCAGATGCGCTGCCAGAGGGCGCGGTCCCAGTTTCGGCTGGTTGCTGCTTGTCTGGTTCGCCGTCTGGTCTCTTTCCGTCATCGGATACGCCCTTGTCGCTTCGAGGTGCCGTAAAACCGCCGAACGGGGTAACCGGTCCCGCGCCTAGCAGGAATGACATCGTCGCTTCCCGCCAGGCTTCGGTCATTTTCGACATTGTTTCCATTGTGGCCGGGTCAGCCGCCATGGCCGCGAATTGATCCTGCCAGAGGTCCAGATACTGGCGGGCCAGTCCTTCGTAGTCCGGAGTTTCCGGATCATCATCGGATGGTGGCGGCGTTTTGTCATCTTTTGTCATGTGTCAAAGTTTAGACAATGAGCGCGAAGTCAGCCAGTGCCAGTTGCAAGATACGCCGTTCGGCGTCTAGTTTGTTTGAACTCTTGGCATTTAGTTGCCATCTGTTATGTACAGCTATAATCGAATTCGGGAGACGCCCGTTGGTGGAACTTTCATTCGAGACAGATCAGGAATACCGCTATGGCGACTAAGGCCGATACGGGGGACAATTCGAAAGGCAACGGAGAAACCGTTGCCGGTGCGCCCGTTACGATCAAAAAGTATGCAAACCGCCGGCTCTACAACACGGCGACCAGCAGCTACGTGACGCTGGATCATCTATGTCAGATGGTGAAAGACGAGATCGATTTTGTCGTCTATGACGCGAAGACCGGCGAGGACATCACCCGCGCCGTCCTGACGCAAATCATTGTTGAGGAGGAATCGAAGGGACAGAACCTTCTTCCCATCGGTTTCCTGCGTCAGTTGATCGGTTTTTACGGTAACAACATGCAGCAGATGCTGGTTCCGCCCTATCTTGAAGCCACCATGCAATCGTTTTCCAAGAATCAGGAAAAAATGCAGGAAATGATGGAAGGAACGTTCGGAACGGTGTTTCCGTTCGCGCCGCTCGAAGAGATGAGCAAGCAGAACATGGCGATGTTCGAGCGCGCCTTCCAGTTTTTCAATCCGTATATGGATTCGGAAGGCGGCACGGAAAAACAGTCCGGTACCGCAGGCGAAACCGAGACCGCTGCTGCTCCGGCGGCCGCGGCCAAGCCGTCCTCCGCTTCGGCCGGCGACAGCGACGAGATGCTGGAAAACCTGCGGAAGCAGGTTGAAACCATGCAACAGCAACTTGCTTCAATGGGTAAAGATCGTTCCGAAAAAGGCTGATTTACTTAATATCTAGCTGGCTTTGCTGACGGGATCCCGCCATTCCGGATTCAGGTCCGGTTTGCCGAAATAGTAACCTTGAAGATAATTCGCGCCTTCATTCCTTAGTATCCGGGCCTCGTCCGCCGTTTCGACGCATTCCGCCACGGTTTCTAGGCCGAACCCTTCAGCAAGGCCGAGAAGCGTGCGAATAAACAGTTGATTCTCGGAATTGCTGGCGACGTCTTTCACGAAGGCGCCATCGATTTTAACGACATCGACGGTCAGGGATTTCAGATGCCGGAAGGATGTGTAGCCGGAGCCGAAATCATCAAGCGCCACCTTGCAGCCCAGGTCCCGGATCTGGGCGACGAACCGTGCCGAGACGTCGAAATCCTCCAGTGCTGCGGTCTCCGTTATTTCGACGATCAGCCGGGATGCTATTTCCGGCGTAATTTTCAGTTCGCCGACAAGCGCCCGAAGCCAGGACTGATCGGTGACGGTAAGGCTTGAAATATTCAACGCCAGCGTGATGTCGGGAAAATCGCGCAGGTCCTTGATAGCCAGATCGAGCGCCCGCCGATCCAGTTGCCGCATCAGCCCGAGCTTTTCCGCGACAGGTACGAAAACACCGGCGGCGATGACCTGATGCGTCTCGCTGTGCATCCGCAGCAGTGTTTCGTAATAACGGGTTTCGTGGGTCTGGCTGTCGACAACCGGCTGGTAGGCAAAAGCAAGGCGATCATCGGCCAGCGCTTTCTGAATCTGTTCGCCTATATCGATGTTTTTGCGTTGCGATCGGCGCTGCTCTTCGCTGATCAATGATTCGACATAACAGTTCCGTCCGCGCTGCTTGCCTTCCTGCAAGGCGCTTTCAGCCGCGGTCATGGCGTCGTGGGCGGTTTGAATGAATCCGGGAAATGCGACGCCGCCGACCGATACCGTGACATGGATCGGTCCGCTCGGCGTTTCGATGGCGCTGCTGCGAAACGACTCGAGAATCTTTTCCGCGGTAACGACAATGCTTTCCGGCTTGCAGGAAGACAAAATAGCGCCGAACCGGTCGCCGCCGATCCGGCCGATATAGTCTGAGACCCGCAAACAGCGTTCGATTCTCTGGCTGGCCGCAACAATGACGGCATCGGCCGCTTTATGGCCGTAGGCGTCATTTACGATCGACAGCTTGTCGATGCCGATCGCAAGATACGCGCCGGTTACATTGTAGCGGGCATTGTACGAAAGCGTGTTCTGCAATGCTTCGCGAAGACGCGAGCGGTTCAGTTGGCCGGTCAGCTCGTCATAGTTGGCTTTTCGCTCCAGCAGGCTTTCCTGTTGCTTGCGTTTCGTAACCGGACGCAGCACGCCGGCCAGCACATCCGGCACGCCGTCATTGCCGAACTTGGCCGATCCTTTGTCGTGAACCCATATGAACTCGCCGTCATCGCGCCGCAGCCGGTATTCGCAATCGAAGACATCGTCGCCCTGCAAATGCCGCGACAGGCTTTGCAGACGACGCGACAGGTCTTCGATATTGATCCGCTCGTTAAAGACTTCGCCGTTCTTGGATCCGGCGGAACAGGTCGGGCCGAACACATCGTTCAGGTTACCGGCCCAGAGCATGGTGTCATCCCGCAAATCCCAGACATAGGCGACGTCACCGGCGCCGTTTAACGCAGATTGCAGAATATCGGTTGCGGATCGTTGTTTGACCATTCGGGCACTTTACAAATCACACCTCTGGCGAAGTATAACCCGAATATACGCTAAAACAAAACAGTACGTATTCTTCTATATACTGATGTTTCGGTCACTTTTATCAAAATATTCTGATTTGCAGCGGTTAGCAGCAAAGTAACTGCCCGGATTTTATTATAAGTAATCATGTCTCTTTCAATGCGCGCATCACCCAGATCGAGAGACAGAATGTTATTGCTGCGCCGGCCTGATGCAGTACGGCCAGAGTCAGCGGTACAACGAGCATCAGCGTGGATATGCCCAGCGCGGCCTGTGTGACGGAGGCGACAAGCAGCAAGTTCATTGACAGGCGTGCCCGGGGCGACAGGGCGTGACGGCGGCTAACCAGCCACGTTGCGATAACCGTTGCCAGGGTCAGATAGGCGAGAAGACGGTGATCGAACTGGATGGTTGCGTGGTTTTCGAAAAAGTTGATCCAGACCGGCGTCATAAAGAAAAGGTCGCCGGGAATGATTTCGCCATTCATGAACGGCCAGTCATTATAGATAAACCCGGCATTCGATCCGGCCACCAGCGCCCCGCTGACGACGGTGAAAAAGATAATGGCATGGCAGGCGACTCCTAACCGTCTCAATCCTTTCGAAACCGGCTGACCCGTTCGTTCAGCCGGCGTCAGCAGACCAATCGCCAGCCAGACAAGATAGCCCAGAATCAGGAACGCCATCGCCAGATGAATCGCCAGCCGGTACTGGCTGACATCGCTGCGGTCGACGAAACCGCTTTTTACCATCCACCAGCCGATTACCCCCTGAAGTCCGCCGAGAAAAAGCAGAATCCAGCCGTGTTTGACATAACCGGAAGGGATTTTACGGCGCAGCAGAAACCAGAAGAACGGCAGGGCGAACACAAGACCGATCGCCCGGCCCCAAAGGCGGTGAATATACTCCCACCAGAAAATCGTCTTGAATGCCTCCAGACTCATACCGGCATTTTCAAGCGCGTATTCCGATGTCTTGCGGTACAGGTCGAACACCCGCTGCCATTCCGCCTCGGAAAGCGGCGGCAGCGCACCGATCAAAGGCCGCCATTCCACAATGCTGAGGCCGGATTCGGTCAGCCTTGTGATCGCGCCGATGATCATCATGGCGAAAACCATCAGCGCGGTTGCCGCCAGCCACAGGCCGACGGCACGGTTGCTTCTGTCTTTGTCGCTGTCGCTCGTCATGGTGCCGAGGTACCGCCTTGCGGCCCGCATGACAAGCTTATCTACTGCGCCGGTTCGACGCGGATCAATTGCCCCGGATCATCATCGGTCAGAAGATAGATAAATCCGTCCGGTCCTTCCTGAATGGCGCGAATGCGTTCTCCAAGTTCGTGCATAAACTGCTCTTCTGCAACGACCGTGTCCCCATCAAGCTCGAGGCGGGACAAAAGCCTGTCCTTCAGAGCGCCGACAAACACACTGCCGGTCCAGGCCGGAAAGACATTACCGCTGTAGAATGTCATGCCTGACGGAGCGATTGACGGGTCCCAGTAGTAAACCGGCTGTTCATAGCCGGGTGCCGATGTGCCGATGCCGATGCTGCCGCCGCTATAGTGCGTGCCGTAGGAAATGACCGGCCAGCCATAATTTCGTCCGGCCCTGGGAATGTTGATCTCGTCACCGCCGCGCGCGCCGTGTTCAACGGTCCACAAATCGCCGGTTTCCGGGTGAAGCGCGGCCCCTTGCGGGTTGCGGTGACCCAGCGACCAGACTTCCGGTCGATACCCTTCCTTACCAACGAAAGGATTATCGGGCGGTATGGTTCCGTCAGGATTGATCCGGATGATCTGACCGCGGTTGATTGAAAAGTCCTGCACCCTGTCCCGCTCGCCGCGGTCGCCGGTCGTGATGAACAGGGTTCCATCGCGCGCGAATATCAGCCGGGACCCGAAATGCCGGCTGGTGCCTGTTTTTGGCGTTTGTCTGAAAATCACCTCAACATCGGTCAGTTGCATCGCTTCCAGGTTAAGATGTCCGCGCGCAACACTGGTGCCGGCGCCGCCGGGCCCCGGTTCCGAAAATGACAGATAGATGTATTTCTTTTCGGTGAAATCCGGATCTAGAGCGACATCGAGCAATCCACCCTGGCCGGCGGCCGCTACAACCGGAACGCCCGAAATTTCTCCCGAGACATCGCCGTTCATCTGCACGACGCGCAACGAACCGCCCCGTTCCGTAATCAGCAGGTTGCCATCCGGCAGAAAGGCCATGCCCCATGGGTATTCAAGCCTGTCGGTTACTGGCGTGAGTTTCAGCCGATAGTGCTCGCTATCGACAAACGTCTGCGCCGTCGCGGCGGACGTTGCAAAAACGATGGCTATAACGGCAACAAGGCTTCGATAGCTTATCATACCCAGCTATGTAGGCCCGGATTGCAGACTGGCAAGGTATCCGGTTCGGCGACTAATTGCCGACCGGATATGGGGTCTAGTGAATTGTGACCATCATCGACGCAGACTGGAACTCTGTCGGGCTGATAATTCGCTTGTTCGCCACTCTGACGGAATGAAGTTTGCCGTCCAGGTTGGATTCCCAGAAATTCAGGAACTTTTCGAGTTTCGGATATCGGGGGGCAAGATCAAGATCCTGCCAGACATAGGTTTGCAGAAAGTCTGGATAATCCGGCATATGGTAAAGAATTTCCGCCGTTGTCAGACGATAGCCATCAAGCTGGCTGCGCAGCATATTCATGTCCAAATCACCTCCTGAACGCTGTTCAATCTACGTCGTTTCTTCCCCGGTTAATGGTTCGGCATCTCATGCGCCCATGACAAGTCTGGTGCGATTTCTGTTGGGGTGCAACAAAAATGATCAACAATAACAGATAGTTAGCACCGATCTAAGATGAGTGCTGCCAGACGGTGCCGTTCCGCGTACCGGCCTTTCGGCCCAATCCTGCTTGGCGCGGGATCGGCTTTGAATTACCTTCGAGGCATCGTTGATGCGACGATCCAGCGCGTGCTTCGCAAGAATGTATGCCTATGCATATCAAGGCCCGGAACTGACGTGACAATGAAACACGATGAACTTGAGCGGCAGCAGGTTCTAGAGGCTTGCTGCATCATGGATACCCTGCCGAGCGAGGCTTACGACCGGATCGTAAAACTGGCGGCGATGATCTTTGATGTACCGATCGCACTGGTGTCGCTGATCGATAAGGATCGTCAGTGGTTCAAGGCAAAAGTGGGCATAGACGCGACCGAAACGCCGCGCGAATGGGCTTTCTGCGATTTCGCAATCCGGTCGCCAAAACTGTTTGAAATTACCGATCCCGAGGGCGATGCGCGGTTTTGCGATAATCCCATGGTAACCGGGCCGCCCTATATACGGTACTATGCCGGCATGCCATTAATAAGCCCGGAAGGATATGCGCTGGGCACGTTGTGTATTATCGATACGAACAAAAGAGCGCCGTTGACGGAGCCGCGCCGGCAGATCCTGTCCGAACTTTCGGATATGGTGATGCATGAGATCGAAATTCACCGCAAGAGCATCACGTCCTGAGACGGGTATAAACGCCGTCAGTTTTCAGCTTTTTTGCCGATAAGAAACAGAACGGCGTAATCCTGCTTGTTGCAGCCGGCGACATGCGGCATCTCTCGACCGGGTTCGATCCTGAAGACACTTTGCGGGGCATTTGCCGGCGAACAGATCTCCCCGTCATTCATCGGTGTATACCGCGCGGACCGACATCCGAGATGGGTCACATCGTGCAGGGTTGCGCCATTGTTTAGCGACCAGCGTGAAATACCTTCTGAATCGGGCTGCTGAACGGTCAAAATGGCGATCTTGTCGCGTCCACCGGTGACGACATACTCGCCTGGCGGCAGGGGAAAGTCCGGTTTTTCCATGATCAGGCCGTTTTCTTCCAGCCACCAGTCTTCACTGTCGAACTGCCACTTGGCGGGTGCGACACCGCCTGCCTGCCTGAGCTTTGTATAGTTGCTAAGGCGTACGCCCCGTGGTCCGGGATCGACCGGCCAGTGTCCCCACGTCTCCGCGCCGCTGCCTGACGTTTCGTCCGGTTCGCCCAGCGCTGCGATGTATTCCACCGGCACCCGCACAAACCCGTCGGTGACGTTGTCGGCGGCCTGCGCCGGTAGCCCGGAAATCAGTACGAAAACCAGTAGTGCCAGACCCTGAACCAGCAAGACCGGCTGGCGTCGCAGTGTCATTAAGATAGTCTTCGGAGCCGTCGATGTAGGATTCACCTGAAATTCTCCTGTTTCCAACGCCATGGCGGATTAATCGATTGCCGGTATCGGTACTTTGAAAAGATATAGCCCGGCATCTCCGCCTGTACAGGTGCGGTTGGATTATGTGGATTAGGGTGAATACCGTCCGGCTAACCGGCGAGAAGCCGCTCGCGGATCGCCGCAACCCGACCCAGAATGGTCAGCGCCCGGCTGTTGTCGTTCACAGCCTGCGGGTTGCTTTCGCCATAGCCGCTCGCCATCTGTTCCTGGAAGCCCGCGATGATGTCTCGCTGTCTTGTAGGGTCGTCCACAGTCAGACCACGTTCGGACGGGCCCTGAACGAGTATGGTTCTGTCCCGCCGGGTGATGGCGCCGGCATCGAACAGCATATCGGCCAGTTCTTTTGCTTCCGTGTCCGACATGTTTTTGGGATCGAACTGCTGCGCCGCAAGCATGTAGGTCGCCTGAATGCTGACTTCGACGACATCGACTGGGTTGCCGGATGTATCTTCCGCAGCCCGTTCCTGTTTTTCGCGGCTGGTGGTCTGCACGGCGGCCTTGCCTGTTTTAACAACGGCGTCGCCACCCGCATTTGCGCCCGCCGCATCAACCAGAGCCGGTTGCTTCGGTATCAGGAAGGAAAGTAGGGATTCCAATTTCATCGTATGCCAGCACCTCTTGTTTGGTGCTGAGGCATGCAGGGATCGTGCCAGCGCAGGCTATGCCGATACAATTAGATGATATTGTAAATCAACAGGTTAAGCAGGGCGTGTTTCATCCGGACCCGCTGACTCCGGAGACGGGTAAGGTTTGCCTAACAGTGCGCGGAAAAGCTTACTCGCCGTGAGCTTTCAGATACTCGATGACCGCGGCCCGGTCGGCTTCGTCTTCCAGGCCGGGATAGGCCATCTTGGTCATGCGGATAAGCCGTCGCGGTTTTTCGATAAAGGTGTGGAGATTCTCCTCGGTCCATACCAGGCCGTCTTCGGCCTGTTCGCGCATTGCGTTGGAATACCGGTACCCTTCCATCTGACCGGCTTTCTGTCCGACGATATTGTACAGGCTCGGCCCGGTTCGGTTGCTGCCGGGATTGAGCGAGTGACAGGCCGCGCAATTCTTGAACAGTTCCGCCCCGCGTTCCATCGCATCGTCGGCAAATGCGGGTTGCAGAAAAATCAGCAGCAGCGGCATAAAAATCAGTGTTCTAAACGATCGCATGGCACCCTCACACGGCAAGTTTTGACGCGTCAGGCGCGCCCGAAACCAAGATTTATATCCTGTCAGCGAAAAATCGAGGGTTTGCCGGTTCAGAATTTCAAAAGAAACCGCACGATCTTCTTTGTTCGCTCGGAAAACAGGGACGGCGTAAAATAGCTGCCGGCCGCCCGTTTTGAAACTTCGCTTAAGGTCGGGTAGGGGAAGGTCAGTCCGGCCATCGTGCCGATTTTCTGTTTTGCGCCGATAGCGACAACCCAGGGCAGGATCAGATCGCCCGCCCGGGCCCCCGCGATGGTCGCCCCTTTCACCCGGCCTTTTGCGTCGGTGATGACCTTGATCAGCCCGTCGGTTTCATGCTCCGCCTGGGCGCGGTCGTTCTCGAAGAACGGCCAGCGCAGGATGCGAAAACCGCCGTCGCCGTACATCTTCTGCGCGGTCTCTTCGTTGATGCCGACATGCGCCAGTTCCGGGTCGGTATAGGTAACCCAGGGGAAGGCGCTGGTGTCGGCTTTCGTCCAGAACATCCTGAACAGCAGGCGGCGGATCAGGATTCCGGCGTGGTAGTTCGCCATGTGAGTAAACTGCAACCCACCGGTCACATCCCCGATTGCGTAGACCTGCCGGTTGCTGCTGCGCAGGGTCGGGTCGACTTTTACGCCGCGCTTGTCGTGGTCGACACCGGCAACATCAAGGTTCAGCGCGTCGATATTCGGTTTTCGTCCGGCGGCGACCAGAAGATGCGACCCTTCCACGTCGAATTGCTCGCCGTCGCGTTCCAGCGCCACGGCAATGCCGGCGCCGTTCTTTCGAACGTAAACGACCTTGGTGTTTTCCAGCAGCGTAACGCCATCGCCTTCGACCCGGCGCTTCACGATGGCGGCGCATTCCGGGTCGTCCTTGGCGAAAGCGGAAAACATCTCGATCACCGTTACCTCAGCCCCGAGCCGGCGATGCGCTTGCGCCAGTTCCATGCCGATCGGCCCGCCGCCGATAATCACCAGATGCTTGATTTCGCCGGCATTGTCGAAAACCGTTTCGTTGATGAAAAACGGGGTTTCGTCCATGCCGGGGATCGGCGGCACCATCGGCGACGATCCCGTGGCTATGACATAGAATTTCGCTTTCACCGTATCGCCATCGCTCGTGGCGACTTCGTTCGGCCCGGTGAAACGCGCTTCCGATTGCAGCACCGTCACGCCAAGCCCTTCGAACCGGTCGACGGAATCGTTCGGTGCGATGGCGGCGATGACGCCTTGCACATGGTCGCGCAACTTTACCCGATCGATATCCGGCGTTACCGGCGTGATGCCGAACCGCCCGGCATGGCGCATCGCATGGGCGGTATGGGCGGCGGCGATGGTCGCCTTCGACGGCACACAGCCGAAATTCAGGCAATCGCCGCCCATCTTCCCGCGTTCGATAAGCACGACGCGCGCGCCAAGCTGCGATGCGCCCGCCGCCAGAGACAGGCCGCCCGACCCGGCGCCGATGATACAGAAATCGGCTTCTAGCGACTGTGGCATGATCGGCGTTCCGCTCTGACAATTGATTGCATCGTATCTGGCCCGAAACCGTACAGGATTCGAGACAACTCTACTCACAAACCTGTCAGCGGAACCCTGTTACACCAAGTGCTTTTTGAAATGCGCGATGGTTCGTTCCCAGGCGATCGCTGCCTGTTCCTCGTTGTAGCGCGGGGTCGAATTGTTGTGGAAGCCGTGTTTGGTGCCGGGATAGATGTAGCTTTCGAATGTCTTTCCATCGGCTTCCAGCGCTGCGTCATAGTCCGGCTTCATGGCGTTGATGCGGCTGTCGTCCTCGGCATAGTTGATCAGCAGCGCCGCCTGAATCTTCGACACATCCTCGGTTTTCGCGGCCGCGCCGTAAAACGGCACGCCGGCGTTCAGATCGCCCCCCATTTCCACCGCCAGCGCATTCACCACGCCGCCGCCGTAGCAGAAACCGGTCGCGCCCAGTTTGCCGGTCGACAACTCATGCGCCTTCAGGAATATTGCACCGTTCAGCAGATCGGTAAACAGTTCTTGCTTGTCCAGGCTGGCCTGCATCGCCTTGCCGTCCTCGTCATTGCCGGGATAGCCGCCGACGGGTGACAGGCCGTCCGGCGCGAAGGCCAGAAACCCTTCCACCGCAGCGCGGCGCGCGACATCCTCGATATAGGGGTTAAGGCCCCGGTTTTCGTGAATTACCAGAACGGCAGGGAAGGGACCGTCGCCTTCGGGTTTGACCAGATAGCCGCGCATGCGGCCCGATGTGCCGCCCGGCGAGTCGTATTCCACGTAGGTTGCTTTGATGCGCGGATCGGTAAACTTGATCATCGCGGCTTCAGCGTACCGCGGCAGCAGCGCCTGCGCCATCGCCAGACCGGAAATCGCCCCGATCACGGGGATGGCGGCGGCCCGGCTCAGAAACGTGCGCCGATCCATGTCGGAATGGCAGAATTCGTCATACAGGTCGAATATGCGTGGATCGATATCCTCCGCCTTGATGGCGGTAACATCCGTGTCGGTGTCTTTCGGTGCAAGCGTATCCATCTCGGCCTCCCGGTTTGTGCGTTCATGAAAACAGTAACCGATTGTCGGGGCGATTGGTTCGGCCGCATAGTCAATTTTGGGTGAAGTCCATCGTGTCCAACGGACCGGCGCGCATCGTCAGGACCGGGCGTTATAGTCGGGATCCGCTTCCGCCGGCCGGTAAGCCTCTTCGTATTGCCAGTCGGACAGCCCTGTCCGGTGCATCGCCCAGTATTTTTCCGCGATACGGTCCGGGTCGAACGGGCCTCCCGGTCCGACGATACCGCACACCGCGACGACACCCGCTTTGACGCCTTTCGGTGATACGGCCTTGTGCAACGCGCCGATGTAGTTGTGCAGGGCCGCCTTGCCCGCGCCGAGCGCCGTCCATTGCGGATACGGGTCGAACGCCAGACCGCCGCTGGTCGCCAGAATCGTGCCTGTTCGCCGCGCCAGCATTCCCGGCAGCACACAGCCGATGCTGGTCATCGCACCGCCAAGCGTAAGCTGCAGTGACCGCATCATCGCTGCGGCTGTAAGCGACGTCGCGTCATCGCTGGTCATATCGGCGGCGTTGTAGATCAGAACCTCGATTCTGCTGTTCCACGCTTCGATATGATCGAAGGCTTCACGGATCGACTCGCTGTCGGACAGGTCGGCGACAAACTCCTGAGTATCGATGCCCTCTTCTGCCAGTTCGGTTGTATAGGCCGTCAGTTTTTCCTGCCGCCGACCGAGCAGTGCGACAGAAAACCCGGCCGCACCGAATTTTCGGGCAACGGCCAGCCCGATCCCCGGTCCGACGCCCGCAATAACACAAACCGGATTAGCCATGATTGTTCCCTACTTCAAAGTCTTGTTCACGTATTTGCCGTCACTGCCGTTGCGGCTTCAATTGACGTGAGTCTGTTGTAGTTCAATCGATGTTAACCAGAAACACCGCCGGTGTAACAATTGGTATATTTTGAAACGGCGACATGACGAGAAGATCCTTGTCGCCGGTTACAATGCAGGCGGCCTCGCCTGCCAATGCCGTTTCAATAATTTTGTCATCGTCAGAGTCGCGGCAACCCAGTTTGGCGCCGGTGATCGAGACCCGTTCGGAAACGGAATCGATCTGGGCGAGAAACAATGCCCTGATTTCATGACTGACATAGGGGTCGAATTTCGGGCGAAGAAAGCGGGTCCGCAATTCTTCAAAAGTCTCATCGGAGAAAAGCAAAACGCCTTGAGCCACCCTGACCGCTTCAACTGCTGCCCGGGTCGAGCCGGTCGGCTGCAGTGTGGCGCTGATTAACACGTTAGTGTCGAAGACGACACGCTCAACTTTCATCGGCAAGGAAGGCTTCAATGTCCGATTCGCTCAAGCCGTTTCGGACGGCTTCTTCACCGATCCTGTCCATCGTTTTCGACAGCCTGTTCCAGGAAGCGCCGCGAAGCCGGTCATACTGCTCCATTGACATCATCACGCCGACTGGCCGGCCCTGCTTTGTGACACGTACAGGCGAGCGTTGGGCGGCATCCAATAACTGCCCAAACCGGTTCTTGGCGTCTCTTGCGGCAATTTCTTTCATAGATCCATTGTAGCTATTTTGGCTGCTTTCTGCAATTGATCGCAATATGTCAAATTACTTCAGACTCTTGCTGGCGATTTCGTAAGAGTCGTTGGACAGGCCCTCGGTCGCGAGAACGCGTTCAAGCTGTGCCTTCATCAGTTTTTGCCGGTCCTTGTCGAACCGCTGCCAGTTGCCGAGCGGGCCGAGCAGCCGGGCGGCGACCTGCGGGTTCATCGGATCGAGTTCGATGACATTGTCGGCAAGGAACGTGTAGCCGGACCCGTCTTTCGCATGGAACCGCACTGCGTTGACCACGACAAACGCGCTGATCAACGCCCGCACCTTGTTCGGGTTGCGCATCGAGAACACGGGGTGGGACTTCAGCGCTTTCACGATTTCCAGCGTATCCGGGCGTGACGCCATTGCCTGGATCGACAGCCACTTGTCCATCACCTGCTCGTTGTCCTTGAAACGGTCATGGAACGCCGCCAGCGCCGCATCGCGATGCGGGTGGTCCATATCGGCCAGGAAGGTCAGGCCGGCCATCAGGTCGGTCATGTTGTCGGCTTCGTCGAAATGAGCCTTTGCCCGGTCCGGCGCATCGCCGTCGCCGCCGACGCACAGATAGGCCAGCGCGATATTACGCAATGCCCGGCGGCCGGCCTGTTCCGCAGTCGGGGCAAAGGGTTCTGAAACCCGGTTGGCGTCATAGACGTCCTGCAACAGCCCCGACAGTTCGCTGCGGATCAGCTTGCGCAGCAGCATGCGGGCCTCATGGATTTCATCGAC
Organism: Alphaproteobacteria bacterium; assembly: GCA_040222995.1. Taxonomy (GTDB): domain Bacteria; phylum Pseudomonadota; class Alphaproteobacteria; order UBA8366; family Aestuariispiraceae; genus JAVKBW01. The sequence goes on from JAVKBW010000046.1 coordinate 592,440, forward strand.
CAGCACCACCGGCATCTGCTCGCCGACAAAATCCTCCGTCGGCAGGGCCAGCGCCGATGCCTTGAAAGCCGGATCAAGCCGGTCGTCGCGCAGAATGTTGGCGACGGCTTCGGTAAAGGCGGTGTCCGGCTCCGGCGTGCCGCCTTTGGCCAGCGTGTTGGCCATGTCGATGATCAGACGGGTTGCGTATTGCTGGCCGGCCTCCCAGCGGGCAAACGGATCGGCGTCGTGCGCCATGCGGAAGGACAGAACGGAATCGTCCTGGTCGAGCTTCGTGTTGATCGGCGCGGAAAAGCCGCGGTTGATCGACAGCACCGGTTCTTCCGCCAAATCCTCGAAAACGATGGACTGGGCCGGTTCGGTCAGGTGCACCACACCGTCTTCCTTGACCGAGGGGTCTTTTGTCACCATCGGCATGTCGCCGCCATTGCTGCCGATCAGCCCGACGCGCAGCGGAATATAGGCTGCCTGCTTGTTTTCCTGGCCCGGTGTTGGCTTGGTCTGCTGCGACAGGCTCAGCGTGTACTTGCGGTTTGCCGGTTCGTAAGCGCCTTCTGCGGTGACCTCGGGCGTGCCGGCCTGCGAGTACCAGATTTTGAACTGCGTCAGGTCGATATCGTTGGCGTCGGCCATCGCGGCGGTGAAATCGTCGCAGGTGACGGCCTGGCCGTCATGCCGTTCGAAATACAGCTTCATGCCGCGCTGGAAACCCTCTTCGCCCAGCAGGGTGTGCAACATGCGGATCACTTCCGCGCCCTTCTCGTAGACAGTGGCGGTGTAGAAGTTATTGATTTCAATGTACTGGTCCGGGCGGATCGGATGCGCCAGCGGTCCGGCATCTTCCGGGAATTGCCGCGCCCGCAGCATGCGGACATCCTGAATGCGTTTCACCGGGCGCGACCGCTGGTCTGACGTGAATTCCTGATCGCGGAACACGGTCAGCCCTTCTTTGAGGCTGAGCTGGAACCAGTCACGGCAGGTCACCCGGTTACCGGTCCAGTTGTGGAAGTATTCATGCGCGACGATGGCCTCGATATTGACGAAATCCTGATCGGTCGCGGTTTCCGGGTCGGCCAGAATAAACTTGGCGTTGAAGACATTGAGCGACTTGTTTTCCATCGCCCCCATGTTGAAATCGCTGACCGCGACGATGTTGAAAATGTCGAGGTCGTATTCCAGCCCGAACCGGTCTTCATCCCATTTCATCGACCGTTTCAGGGAATCCATCGCATAGGCGCAGCGGTTTTCGTTGCCGTGTTCGACATAGATATGGAGGTCGACGACGCGGCCGCTTTTTGTCGTGAAGGTGTCGCTGTGGACCGCCAGATCGCCGGCCACCAGCGCGAACAGATAGGACGGTTTCGGGAACGGGTCTTCCCAGACCTTTTCGTGCCGGCCGCCGTCCAGATCGCGGCTGGATGTGTTGTTGCCGTTCGACAGCAGCACCGGTGCGGCTTTCTTGTCGGCGCGGATGGTTACCTTGTAGGTCGCCATCACGTCCGGCCGGTCGAGAAAGTAGGTAATGCGGCGGAAGCCTTCCGGCTCGCACTGGGTGCAGTAGGCGCTTTTCGATTGGTACAGACCTTCCAGCGCCGTGTTGGCCTTCGGGTCGATCGTGGTGCGGACGGTCAGCTTGAACCGGTCCGGCACGCCGGGAATCGTCAGTGAGTCATCGGTTACCGAATATCCGGCCCTGTCGATTTCCTTGCCGTCCAGCGCTATGCCGTCGAGCACCATGTTTTCGCCGTCCAGAACCAGCGGCACGCCGTCGCGGTCGGTCTGCCGCTCGATATCCATCACCGCCTCGACTTTGGTCGCGCTCGGCTCCAGATCGAAAGCCAGTTCGACATGGTGAATGGTGAAGGCCGGGCCTGTATAATCCTGCAGGCGAATGGTTTGCGGCTGGTCGGTTCTCATTTACGGGGCTCCTGGCGCCAGAAAGGTGTCGGATTACGATGCACCCGGCGCGTTACAGTTTCAATGGCGGTAACTTGCTGTCGTCCGTTCTGCCGAACGGGGTGGCTACAACGCTTTTCCGCTGTTTCATTGCGGTCCACCATTCAGTTAAGCGCTGTTGTTCGCGCATCAAGTCCGGGGCTGCCGGGCAGCGCAGAAAATAGTCGAACATCGGCGCCAGATGCAGGTCCGCGAGACCGATGGAATCGCCGGTCGCGAAAGGGCTTTCACCGAACAGGCGCGCAACCGCCGGCAGGGCGATTTTCGCTTTCTTGAGAGCCGCGGTGACAACGGCATTGTCGGTGGTTTCGCCCTCCTGCGGCTTGGAGACGATTTCCACGAACAAGCCCCAGACAAGCGCCCGGTACAGGTGGTTGTCGGCAACGGAAATGATCTGGCTCTGGCGGGCGCGGCGTAGCGGGTCCTGCGGTTGCAGGGCAGGGCCATCGAAGACTTCGTCGATATACTGCGTGATCGCCCGCGCCTCATACAGAACGACATCGCCATGCCGGAAGGCCGGCATCTGCTTGAACGGGTGCAGATTCTCGTAATACTCCGGCAGGCCGGGCTCAAAGACGTCGACCGCCTCCAGCGTGTAATCGACGCCCTTTTCAGCCAGCGTAAGCCGGACGATGCGGACATAGACGCTGAATTCCATCCCATACAGGGTTACCTCGGCCACGTCTTTATCCTTCGATCGGCCCGGGTGGCGATATTTGAATCGTTATTTCTATCCCGACAACCGGTCGGCGTGCCAGTCGATATGATCCTTCATGAAACTGGCCATGAAATAGTAGGAATGGTCGTAGCCATCCTGCATTCGCAGGGTCAGCGGCACAGCCGCTTTCTTGCAGGCGTCAGTGAACAGGTGCGGTTTCAACTGTTCTTCCAGAAACGTGTCGGCGGTTCCCTGATCGATCAGAATATCGCCCTGCCAGCAGCGCGCCTCGATCAGCGCACAGGCGTCGTATTCGGCCCAGGCGCTGCGGTCGTCGCCGATATACCGGCCCAACGCCTTTTCGCCCCACGGGCAGTTCAACGGCGAGACGATCGGCGCAAAGGCCGAGACAGACTTGTACGTGCCGGGGTTTTTCAACGCGATGGTCAGCGCGCCGTGCCCACCCATGGAATGGCCGAAGACGCCCTGTCGGGTTGTGTCGGCGGCAGGCAGGTTGGCTTTCAGGGTCGCCGGAAGTTCTTCCGTAATGTACGCGTACATGCGGTAGTTCTTCGACCATGGCTGCTGTGTCGCATTGACGTAAAAGCCCGCACCTTTGCCGAAATCGTATTCATCGGCGGAATCCGGCACGTCATCGCCGCGCGGGCTGGTATCCGGGCAGACGACCATCAATCCGCGGTCCGCGGCCCAGCCTTGAAAGGCACCCTTGGTGGTGACGTTTTCCCAGTTGCAGGTCAGACCGGAAAGATAGGTCAGCACCGGCACCGGGCCGTTTTTGGCCTGAGGCGGCGTATAGACGGAAAAGTCCATCGCCGTCCCGGTTTCCTCGCTCTGATGCGTGTAGACGGTCTGTTTGCCGCCGAAACTCGCCCATTCGGATTTTTTCTCTAACGCCATTCTTCGCTCTCTTGCCTTACAATGTTTTCCTGAAATGCACCCGGTTCATGCCCTTGACCGTGCTGCGTCCGTATTCGACGAAACCCAGTTTGGGATACCACGCCCGGTTCTCCGTCATCACCTCGTTGGTGTACAGCTTGTAGGTTCCCGCGCCCTGTCGGCGTAGCCGGTTTTCCACAAAACCGAACAGTAAAGCGCCATAGCCCTTGCCGCTTTCTTCAGGGTCGACGGCGATGTTGTCCAGCATCATCTCGCCATCGTCCTCGAACACGATGACATAGCCGACGATGCGATCCGTCTCCAGCACGTCGACATGGCCGGCCGCGATGTGATGCGGAAAATCAGGCCGCATCGCCATCGATTCTGTGCCGCCAAGCCGTATCGTATATTTTCCGTAGGCCCGGACGGCGAGGTCGGCCAGAAAGCCGGCCTCGTCCGGTTTTGCCGGTCTGATCGCCGGCGCCGTCAGAATTCCACCACGGCGCGGATCGATTCGCCGGAATGCATCAGATCGAAGCCCTTGTTGATGTCTTCCAGCGGCATCGTATGGGTGATCATCGGGTCGATCTCGATCTTGCCGTCCATGTACCAGTCGACGATTTTCGGCACGTCGGTGCGACCGCGTGCGCCGCCGAAGGCGGTGCCGCGCCACGACCGGCCGGTCACAAGCTGGAACGGACGGGTGGAGATTTCCTGTCCCGCGCCGGCGACGCCGATGATGATGCTCTCGCCCCAGCCCTTGTGGGCGCATTCCAGCGCCTGTCGCATGGTATTGACGTTACCGATGCACTCGAACGAATAGTCCGCGCCGCCGCCGGTCAGTTCGACCAGATGTGCGACCAGATCGCCCTCGACCTCCTTCGGATTGACGAAATGGGTCATGCCGAACTGTTCGCCGACCGCCTTCTTGGCCGGGTTCAGGTCGACGCCGACGATCATGTTCGCACCGATCAGCCGCGCGCCCTGGATGACGTTCAGGCCGATGCCGCCGAGACCGAAAACAACGATGTTCGAGCCGGGTTCGGCTTTCGCCGTGTTGATTACCGCGCCGATGCCGGTGGTCACGCCGCAGCCGATATAGCAGATCTTGTCGAACGGGGCGTCCTCGCGAACCCTGGCGAGCGCGATTTCCGGCAGCACCGTGAAATTGGCGAAGGTCGACGTGCCCATATAGTGCAGGATCGGCTTGCCGTCGATGGAGAAGCGGGATGTGCCGTCCGGCATCACGCCCTTGCCCTGGGTTGTGCGGATCGCCTGGCACAGATTGGTCTTCGGGTTCAGGCAGTATTCGCATTCGCGGCATTCCGGCGTGTAGAGCGGAATGACATGATCGCCTTCTTTCAGGCTTCTGACGCCGGGACCGGTATCAACCACCACGCCCGCGCCCTCATGGCCGAGAATCGCGGGGAATGCGCCTTCGGGGTCCGCGCCGGACCGGGTGAATTCGTCGGTATGGCAGATGCCTGTCGCCTTGATTTCAACCAGAACTTCACCCTCTTTCGGGCCTTCAAGCTGAACAGTTTCGATCGAAAGGGGTTTGCCGGCTTCGAAAGCCACGGCGGCGCGTACATCCATGATGAGTTTCTCCCGGAATGCTTTTTGTTTCAGGTCGGCAAGCTGGCATAGAACCCGCTTTATAGGCAAGACCCGCCAGCCTGTTTTGCGCCGCCGGTGTGATGGCGATCAAAGCGCGGGGCAACGGATTGTGGTAATTTCCGTTACACTTGAAATGTATATGAGATACATCGAAAGGACCGATGCCATGCGTGACTGGCGATTTGCCCTGTTGCTGGCTGTCCCTTTGGCGGCCTGCAACAGCACGACCTACTACCACAATCCGGATAAATCGGTGGCTGAATATGAAGCCGATTACGAGGAATGCCGGCGCGTTGCCTATGCCGACAATCATGATGTCAGGCTCGGCGGGTTTAACGGCCTGAACGACAATCTCGGCGGCGTCGCCAAAGGGTTGTTCGATTCCAACTCCGTCGATAACGATTCGCTTGACCGGCAGAACCTGAACTTCCAGAAGTGCATGTTCGTGAACGGTTATGCCCAGTACTGGGTCGATGGCGAGTTGAACGATGAATTGCGAGCCATGACGCCGGAAGAAAGTCTCGAGGCCCGCGCCAGACTGGGGACCGCGAAAGAACCGGTCGGTGAGCTGGATCCCTATCCGCCGTACTGGCGGTTGCCCAATAAAAGCTAGGCCTGTTCGTCGTCAGGTGGCGACAAACAGGTCGCGCGCCGTTTTCCTCAGCGTTTTCTGATACTGCGACTTCGACCAGCGGCAATCGCCGGTCAGGTGTTCGTAGTTGCGGACGGACAGCAGAGTCCAGAGCAGGTCGGTCGCCTGTCGGGTTGAAAAACCGGCGGCCAGCGCGCCGTCTCGCGCAAGCGCCTTTATGGCGGCCTCGCATCCTTCCCGCATATCCTGCATGCGCTGGTTCCAGGCGGCGGCGGCCTCCGCATCAGTATCCTTCATGGCCATCAGCGCCCGCGCCATCGGGTAGATTTCCGGCACATAGCCGGTCCACGCGGTAACGAACGCGTCGAGCCGTTCGACGCCGGTCTGCGCCGACCGGCTGGCGGCCAGACGCTGCTCGGTGTTTTTCAGGCGGTCGAGATAGAAGGTTGTTTCGATCAGCAGGTCGGCACGGCTTTCGAAATGCAGGTAAACGGCCTGCCGGGAAATGCCGGCGGCCTTCGCGACATCCGTCATCCGCACGCCCTGGCCCTTGCCGGCCTCGAGCAGGGTGAGGGTGGCGTTCAGAATTTTCGTTCGGGTTGTTTCATCGGTACTTGACATCGTGTCAATTTATACGTATTTGACATGATGTCAATTGACACTGTGTCAAGTAAAAGGAGTTGAAAAATGAATGTTATAGTCTTTGGTGCAAGCGGAACGCTCGGCCGGCATGTGGTGGACCAGGCGCTCGCACAGGGCCATACCGTTACGGCTTTTTCCCGGCAGCCGCGAAAGCCGGAAACGGAAACCCCCAACTTGTCGCTGGTCGCAGACGATGTGCTTGATCTTCGATCGGTACAGGCAGCGATGGCGGGACAGGACGCCGTTGTCGTCGCTCTGGGCGCAGGCCGCAAAGGCGGCATCCGGTCGACGGGTACGGAAACTGTCATCGCCGCGATGAAGCATCACGGCATCAGCCGGCTGATCTGCCTCAGCACACTGGGGGCGGGCGACAGCCGCAGCATGCTGACGTTTTTCTGGAAGCGCATCATGTTCGGCCTGCTACTGCGCGAAGCCTACGCGGACCATCAGGCGCAGGAGAAGATCGTGAGCGACAGCGGCCTCGACTGGACGCTGGTTCGTCCTGCGGCCTTTACCGATGGCCCGGTTACCGGGTCTTACCGGCACGGCTTTCCGAATACGGAAAAAGGACTGACGCTGAAGATCTCCCGCGCCGATGTGGCTGACTTCATGTTGCGGCAACTATCCGGCACCGACTATCTGCGCCGCGCGCCCGGCCTGTCCTACTGATCGCCCCGAAACAGGAGAAAGAAAATGGAAGCCAACTGGTTTTTTCTGTCACTACAGGTCTCGGTCATTGCCTGCGCCGTTGTGTCCGGCGTTTTTCTGACCTTTTCCGATTTCGTGATGCAATCCCTGAATGGCGCTCGGCCATCCGCCGGCGTCGAAGTCATGCAGGTGATCAATCGCAAGGTCTATCGTACCGTCTTCATGGTTCTGTTGCTGGGCTGGAGTGCCCTTTCGCCGGTATTGATGATCTACGCCTGGCTGTTGCTCGGCGGGCAGACCGCCTTCTGGGTTCTGTCGGGCAGCGCCGTCTATCTGGTCGGTGTGTTCGCGGTAACGCTTGTTTTCAACGTCCCGATGAACAACCGGCTCGACCGGATGAATTTCACCGGTGCGGATGCGGCGGCGTACTGGAGCGAAACCTATTTTCCGCGCTGGACTTTCTGGAACTACGTCCGGGCCATCGCCGCCGCCGTTGCAGCGGTCTGTTTCATGATGGCCGCTGCCTCAATGATGAAAGGACTATAGACATGAAAACAGTTCTGCTTACAAAAGGCGTTCTGCTTCTTGGTGGCTCAATCATTACCGGCATCGGGCTTGCCGTGCTTTTATTTCCTGATTTGTTTTACGCAACAAACGGGATTGCGCTTGGAACCGACCCAAGTCTGTTGAGTGAAGTGCGGGCTTCCGGTGGGGTGCTTGTAGGCGCCGGTGGATTGATCTTTGCGGGTCTCTTTATATCTGGCCTTGCATCTACCTCGCTGACTATCGCCGCTGTGCTTTACGGTGCGTATGGTGTTTCGCGAATGGTCAGCATGGCACTGGACGGCATGCCGGCTGAAGGGTTGGTCTGGGCTGCTGTTCTGGAACTTTTCATGGCGGCTCTCTATCTGGTTGTGCTGGTACGGAACCGGATAGAGGCGGGTTCTTCCCGTCGGGCTTTCCAACCGTGACGACCATGTTGTTTATCTTACGAAGTAGGTTCGATTCTGGTGTTCCGTTTGAAAACAGATTGTATGGTGAAACGTCGGTAAACGGAATTGAAGGGAGGGCGGGGCTTGCGGCTGATATACTGGTCAGTCATTGCCATGTTGCTGCCTCTCCCGGCTCTGGCGCAGGAGCGGGTCGATCTGGAACTGGTCCTAGCGGTCGATGCCTCCGCCAGCGTTTCGGCGGATGAATATCAACTGCAAATGCAGGGGATCGCGAATGCCTTCCGTGACCCTGAGGTGCTTAAGGCAATCGATTCAGGGCCGCTGAAGAAAATTGCGGTTCAGCTTGTGATCTGGGCCGAAGCCGGCGAGCCGAAACGCAGCAGCGACTGGTACGCCGTCGGGTCCGCCGCGGACGGTGACCGTTTCGCAAGGTCGATCGAAAGCATTGGACGGCAACTGATCGGCGGCACCGGGATCGGTGACGGGATTCTCTACGCAATTGACCAGATCATGACCAACCGGTTCGAAGGCACGCGCCGAGCGGTCGATGTCTCCGGCGACGGGCGGGAAAGCATATCCGATCTGATCCACCTGTTCGTCGGCATCGCGCGTCAGAAAGCGGCGGAATTCGACGTAACCGTGAACGGGCTTGCGATTCTAAACAATGATTCGACCCTCGATACATACTACAGGCAGGAAGTTGCGACCGGACCCGGCAATTTCGTGATGTCGATCAACACCTACGACGACTATGCGAACGCGATCAAGAAGAAGCTTGTGCGGGAAATCGGTGCGCCTTCGCTCGCGCGAAACGACTGACGGACCCGCCGCAGCAATTATGTCAAATGTCTTCGGCGATACCGGCCAGCATATTGATGATCTCGCCTGAATAGTCCGGGTCGTAACAGTCGCGGTTTTCAAGAACGGAGAAGAAAACACTGACCACGCCGCTTTCCAGATCGCACAGCATGAACTGCCCACCATAGCCACCGTGGCCGACCCAGCGCCCGCCGGTAAACATCTGGTTGCTATAGCGAACATTCTCACGGGGCGCTGGCATCGGTTTTCCAGGATGCTTGAGGGTTCTTTCAATGAAACCGGCGGAGCCGACCTGCTGGCCGTCGATGCCCTTTCCGCCGCGCGTGAACAGTAATCCGTATCGCGCGAGGTCGCGGGCCGTCAGGCACCCGCCGCCGCTGGCCCACGGGCGGGCGTCCCGGTCAGTGGTTATGTGGAAACAGCCTTCCAGTCCGGCTGCTTCGGTGATGTCAGCGAAGTAGTGGCGCAACGGCCTGCCGCTTACTTTCTCGGCGATCCAGCCAAGAACATCCGTATTGGCCGACTTGTACTGTGCGTGGGACAGGCGATTCGTCACGTCTTCACTGCTGATCGAGGCGAGAAAATCGTGCTCGGAAACGTCAGGCAGGCCTTCCGGCGGAAGCCGCCAGCCCATCGGCACTTCATGCCGGTAGGAGGAGGCAAGCGGGTCGTCGTAGTCTTCCGAATAATCGTTTTCGACATCCATGTTCAGAACCGCCTGCACGGTGGCGTTTCGATAGCCGCTCCCGATTTCCGGCAAGTAGTCGCCGACCGTTTTATCCAGGTCAATCAGGCCCTGCTCAGTCAGGCCGCCATACACAAGGTTGATATGGGTCTTGGTGATCGACTGGATGCTGTGCGGCTGGTGCGGTCCGAAATCCGATGCGTATTTTTCAAACAGCACCTTGTCGCCGCGGACCACGGCCATGGCCGAGAACATCGTTGTCGATGTCATCCTGCGCACATCGTCCCGTTCGCCGATATGCCGGTCGATACACTTTTCCAGGCACAGAACATTGGTGGCGCGCAGGCTGACGGCGTGGCGGCTTAATCGGTACAGATTGTGAAAACCGTGCCGCCTGTGGTCCGGGCTGTTCCAGCGTGGTTTCAGGTCGTCTGTGACCGCAAGGTCGGGATTGGGAACGGTCTTCATTTACTCTTCGAACTCCGCCAGCGTTGCCTTTGCCGACGCCGACATCGATGTGAGGTCGGCCGTCAGGGTGATCAGATTAAAGCCGATGTCGCGGGCGCGGCGCGCCATTGACACAGACCCGCAGAAAATGGCGCAGGCCTTGCCGGCGGCCCGGGCTCGTTTGCCGATATCTTCTATTGCGGCCCAGACTTTCGGTTCCTGCGTATCGGCGGCCGGCTCAAACCCCAGACTCAAGGAAAGATCGCTGGGGCCGACATAGACACCGTCAATGCCGTCGACATCGAGAATGTTGTCCAGCTCGGTATAGCCGGCCTTGGTCTCGATCATCGGCAACACGATCACGGTGTTGTCGATCTGCGACCGGTAGTCATCGCCGGAATACAGAATGGCGCGATGTGGCCCCCAGGACCGTTCACCATGCGGAGGATACCGGGCGTAACGAACCAGATGTTCAGCATCTTCGGCGGAATTCACCATAGGGCAGATCAGGCCGTAGGAACCGGCATCCAGCGCCCGCATGATCTGGCCCGGGTCGTTCCACCGCAGCCGCACGAAAGGCGTGGAGGACGTCGCCGCCATGGCCTGGATCATGCCCAGCATGTCGCTGTTGTCGCTGAAACCGTGCTGCGCATCGACGGTGATGCTGTCATAGCCGAAATGGGCCGCGAATTCCGCGATCACCGATGAGTCGGATGCCAGCCAGAAGTTCGATGCGGCTTCGCCGCGTTCCCATTTCTGTCTAACCTTGTTTGGCCGCATGGTGATGTTTCCTCTGTTTTGTTATGTCCGCATCCTGGGGCGCGCGAAACATAGAACGGATCGGGTCGCCGGTTTCAGAGGAAAACGGATTGGCTGTCGGGTCAAGCCCGGGATGGTGAAACCGTTCTATTGGGGGCGGCCCATGCTCATCGCCCAGTAATGAGAACTGCGAATGGCGCCATTGTCATTCGGCTGAAAGCGATAACCGATGCCGGCCTCTGTAATGTCGCGGTCAAGCATCGCCTTGCGGTGGCCGGGCGAATTCTTCCAGCCTTCAACGGCCTCTTTCGGGCTTGGTTGTCCGGCCGCAAGATTCTCAAGGATTTTACGGTACCGGTATCCCGCGGCGCGGGCGCGCTGCGCCGGCGAGCGGCCTTCCGGGGTTTCGTGGGCGAAGAAATCCCGCGCGGCCATGTCATCAGCATGGGCCTGGGCGGCCCGGTTCAATTGCCCGTTGAGACGCAGCGGCCGCAATGCATATCGCGCGCGGAACCGGTTGACCTCCTCCAGCACCATCTGCCGCCAGTTCCTGTTTGCCGGTTCCGGCGGGTTGGAAATCAGCACGTACCATAATTTATTAGCGCCTCTTTCGGCATAGCCGACGCCAAAATGGTTCAGCGACAGAGTGGCGGCGGCTCGCCGGGTTTTCCGATCCTCGAAGAAGGAGGCAGCGACGTCACGCGGCGTGTCCGGGTTGACCGTCACCAGTTGCGCGATCCCGGCGCAAGGCAGGCCGGCATTTTCCAGAACCTGACAAAAGTCGTTTTCACCGATGCCCTCGCCGCGTCGTATCACGATTTCCGCGAGCCGTTGCGCTGCTCTTCCCAGCCGGCTGTCGTGCCGCAGTTCGTGCAGCGCCCGTGCCTTTCTTTCGGCGTTGAAGGCGGTCAGGAATTCGGTCTTTGGCGGTTCGGCCGCTGCATTGCCGACCAGGACGACCAGAAGCCCGATCGCCGGCAGGATGCATCGGAGCGCCGAACAGCTCAAAGTCCGGCCCCGCTACTGAATGACGATCTTCGGGGCCGGACGGGGGCCGTCGAGCGTTTCGCCGGACAGTTTTTCCCATATCTGCAGGGCGATACCGTGATAGGCGCGCGAATGCGGGCTTTCCGGCTTGGCCACGACAATCGGGTCGCCGCCATCGGCGTGCAGGCGAATATCGATATCCAGCGGTATTTCACCCAGGAAATCGACGCCCAGCTTGTCGGCCTCGTCCTTCGCGCCGCCGTGTCCGAAGATATGCGCCTCGTGGCCGCAATTCGGGCAGATATACAGGCTCATGTTCTCGATAATGCCCAGAACCGGCACATCGACCTTGCGAAACATGTTCAGACCCTTGCGCGCATCGATCAGGGCGATGTCCTGTGGCGTTGACACGATCACCGCACCGGCCAGCGGAACATTCTGGGCCATGGTCAATTGTGCATCGCCTGTACCGGGCGGCATGTCGACGACCAGCACATCCAGCTCGCCCCAGTTAACGTCGTTCAGCATCTGCTGCAACGCGCCCATTACCATCGGACCGCGCCAGACGACAGGCTGATCCTCCGCTACCAGAAAGCCGATCGACATCGCCTTGATACCGAAGTTCTCCATCGGCTCGAGGATTTTGCCGTCGGTGCTTTCCGGTCGCCCGGAAATACCCAGCATGCGGGGCTGGCTCGGTCCGAACACATCGGCGTCCATGATTCCGACCTTCAGATTGAGGCCCTTCAGCGCAAGCGCCAGATTGGTGGCGGTGGTGGATTTGCCGACCCCGCCTTTTCCGCTGGCGACAGCAATAATGTTCTTAACGCCGGCCGGGCCGGATTTTTCCTGCGGTTTCGGCGCGCCCTGAGGAGGGGTTTTCTGCGCTGCCGGTTTTGCATCGCCGCCGGATTCGGCAGTCAGGACGGCGGTAACGGAAAGCACATCAGGAATCTCGTTAACGACGGCTTCCGCTGCCTTGCGAACGGGCTCCATTTCGCCGGCCCGGGTCGGGTCGATTTCAAGGGCGAACTGTACGTTCCTGTCCTTGACGACGACGCTCGACACCATGCCCAGCGCAACAATGTTTTTTCCCTGGCCTGGGTCGGTGACACGTTCGAGCGCCTTCAATACTGTTTCCTTCGATACGTCCGCCATCGTGTCTTCCCTTTCCCGTGTCGCTGCCTGTCTGGCAGCCGTGTCTTCCAAAACGAATAAAAACCCGGCAATCAATGCATTGCCGAAGCAGAGACCCTTTGATATCTGCCCTCCTCCACATATATGTTGCTGGCGGCGCTAGCAAAGCTGTGTTTTGCGGTTCCGGCAAAAATAGGGCAGAACCGGGCTGCAAGGACAAGAATTCGGTCCTGATCTCATCACATGGGGGATCGGGGAGATAAAAATTTTCAGTGCGGTTACAACGCGCACATTCAAACGGGAAGGGTTACAGTATGCCATGGTCCAACAATTCCGGCGGTCCCTGGGGCGGCGGTGGCGGCAACGATAATCGCGGCGGCGGTGGTGGCGGACAGAATCCGTGGGGGCGAGGCTCCGGCGGTGGCGGCGGCCCTAATCCTCCCGATGTCGAAAAAATGGTCCGTGAGGGCCAGGAAAAGCTGAAAAAGCTTCTGCCGAAAGGATTTGGCGGCAAGGGTATCGCCCTGGTCGGTTTCCTTGTTGTGGGCCTTTGGCTGGCGACCGGGTTTTACCAGGTCGATTCCAACGAACAGGGCGTCACCCTGGTGTTCGGTAAGTACTGGGACAAGACGGACCCGGGACTGCACTGGAATTTCCCGGCGCCGATCGGCGAAGTTCTTCTGCCCCGTGTGACCGAAGTCAATCAGGAACAGATCGGCTTTGAAGCCGCCGGATCGATCACGCGGTCGACCGTGGCGCGCGCCGTTCCTGAAGAGAGCCTGATGCTGACCGGCGACGAAAACATCATCGACATTCAGGCGGTGGTGTTCTGGCAGATTGCGGAAGCGGAGAAGTTTCTCTTCAATGTCAGGAACCCGCAGCAGACCGTTCGAAATGCGTCGGAAGCTGCAATTCGTGAAATTGTCGGCAAAGTCGAGTTCGAATTCGCGCGGACCCAGGGTCGGGGCGAAGTCGCCGGTGAAATCCAGCTTCTCGCTCAATCCATTCTCGATGAGTATGAGGCGGGTATAGCGGTCACGAACGTACAGCTTCAGAAAGTCGATCCGCCCGACCAGGTGATCGATGCATTCCGTGACGTCCAGGCGGCAAATGCCGACAAAGAACGTGCGATCAACGAAGCGACGGCGTATCGTAACGTTGTCACACAGGGCGCTGAAGGTCAGGCGCAACAGATCATTCGCGCCGCGGAAGCGTACAAGGAAGAACGCATCGCGCAAGCGACCGGTGATTCCCAGCGTTTTCTGTCTGTCTACGAAGAATACGCCAAGGCGAAGGACATTACCAAACGCCGCATCTACCTTCAGACGATGGAAGAAATAATGAGTACGATGGAAAAGGTGTTGATTGAAGACGGCAACGGCGGTTCAGGCGTACTTCCCTATCTGCCACTGGATAAACTGACCGAAGGCCGGGCCAAGTCCGGCGCGGCACAATAGAGCGAGGGGAACAGGATTATGAACAGTACCAAACTTGTTGCCCTGGCCGTTCTCGGCGCGGTCATTCTGATCGCCCTGTCGACAGCCCTGTATACCGTTCGCGAAACCGATCAGGTGCTCGTGCGCCGGTTCGGTGAACCCCTGCGGGTCGTGACCGAGCCCGGTCTGCATTTCAAGATTCCGCTGCTGGACAACGCGACATATTTTGATCGCCGTCTACTGGATTTTGACGGCGACGAGCAGGAAATTCCGACAATCGACCAGAAACAGATGATCGTGAATGCTTTTGCACGCTACAAAATCACGAATCCGCTGCGGTTTTTCCAGTCGGTCGGGTCCGAGGCCGGCATGAACGCCCGCCTGCCGAACATCATCAACTCTGCGCTTCGTCAAGTGCTGGGCGATGTTCAGCTTGCAAGGGTGCTGACGGCGGAACGCGCGGTTCTGATGAAACAGATTACCGGCATCGCGTCGGAAAACGCCGATCAGTTCGGTATCGAGATCGTCGACGTTCGGATGAAACGCGTGGATTTGCCGCCGGAAAACAGCCAGGCCGTTTTCAACCGCATGCGCACGCAGCGAGAGCAGGAAGCGAAGCTGTTCCGGGCCGAGGGTCAGAAAGAGTCCGACCGCATCAAGGCGCAGGCGGACAAGGAACGCCGGGTCATCGTGGCCGACGCCAACAAGCAGTCCGAAATTCTGCAGGGTGAAGGCGAAGCCCAGGCGCAGGCAATCTATAACGATGCCTATGGCCAGGATCCGGATTTCTTCGATTTCTGGCGGTCGATGCAGGCGATGCAGAAGGGGTTGTCGTCGGATACCACGACATATGTCGGCCCGCCTGACAGCGACTTCTTCCGGTACTTCTCCAATGAAACAGGTCAGGACCCCCTAGACAAAGACTAGGCGCCGACCATGAATTTTTCAGGAAGACACGGCCATCGCAAGCTGTCTATGTCCATCCTTCGGTTAGCCGCCCGCCATGGGTGAACTGGCCAAAGGGCTTCTGGTTGCAGTCGGACTGGTTTTCGTGATCGAAGGCCTGCTCTATTCTCTGGCGCCGGGGCTGATGCGGCGGATAATGCTGACGGCGATTTCGCTGCCGCCAGAAGCGCTGCGCAAGGGCGGCGTGTTCGCTGTGGCGTTCGGCGTTGCGCTCGTTTGGCTCGTAAAGAGCTGAATTCGGACAGGAATAAGGCGATTTTGCGGTAAATCCATTACGGCAATTGTCGATCTCCGGGTCAGGGACTACATCATTGGAAGTTGATTTGGTGTCAACCGGCGACAGGCGTAGGGTCAGTGCTGACGGATAGCCAAATCTTAACAGTCTTTTCGGAAAGGGAGATAGCCACATGCTGATGGCTGGATCTGTTAATTCAATCGATGCCCGTCCTGCCGGCAAGGTTCGGCGGATGGGTAGGGCGCTGGGCGGCGCGATGATGATTGTGGCCTTTGCTGCCACGACCTTCGTCATGCCCGGCGATGCAGCGGCGCGCGGTGCGCCGGACAGTTTTGCCGACCTGGCGGAAAAGCTTCTGCCGGCGGTTGTAAACATTCGAACGACCTCTTCGGTTGCCGAAGGCCAGAACCCTCTGGAAGGGTTCGAAGTGCCGCCGGGACTCGAAGAGTTTTTCGAACGTTTTCGCGACAGCCTGCCCCAGCAGCGTCGCGAAGCAACAGCGCTCGGTTCGGGTTTCATCATCGATGAAACAGGCGTTGTCATAACCAACAATCACGTCATCAAGGACGCGCAGGAAATCATCGTTGTTCTGCATGACGATACCGAACTGCCGGCCAAGGTCCTCGGTTTCGACGACAAGACGGACCTTGCGGTTCTCCAGGTTGAAACCGACCTGAAGCTGCCGCATGTGAATTTCGGTGATTCCGATACCGCCCGCGTCGGCGACTGGGTGATTGCAATCGGCAACCCGCTCGGATTCGGCGGCACGGTAACGGCTGGTATTGTATCGGCCCGGGGGCGCGATATCCGGTCCGGCCCGTACGACAACTACATCCAGACGGACGCGTCGATTAACCGGGGTAATTCCGGCGGACCGTTGTTCAACATGGATGGCGATGTTGTCGGCATCAATACCGCGATCTTTTCGCCGAATGGCGGATCGATCGGCATCGGGTTTTCGGTTCCGTCCAATCTGGCCAAGAAAGTTGTCAGCCAGATCCGCGAATTCGGTACGACCCGCCGCGGCTGGCTGGGTGTGACCATTCAGGACGTATCGGATGAAATCGCCGAAAGTCTCGGTCTCGACGATGCCTCCGGCGCGCTGGTGTCCAGTGTCCACGAAAACGGTCCCGCCGCTGAGGCCGGGCTGAAGACCGGCGATGTCATCACGTCGTTCAATGGCAACAAGGTGAAAGATACCCGTCAACTGGTTCGGGCTGTCGCCGATGCTCCGGTCGGAGGCGAAGTGCCGGTTGAGATCGTTCGCAGCGGCAAGAAGCAGACCCAGATCGTTACCCTGGGTCAGCGCGAGAAAGCAGAGCTGGCGGCGCTCAAATCAGTCGAGGAACCGAAGCCGGAGGTTAACACCCAGAAGCTCGAATCGCTGGGTCTTACGCTGGCGCCGCTCGACGCCGATCTGCGCAAGCAGTTCAAGTTCGCGGAAGATGCAAACGGCGTCGTCATCCTCAATGTGGCGTCCGACAGCGATGCCGCGTCGAAAAATCTGCAGGCCGGCGCCGTGATCACCAAGGTCAACCAGACGGCGGTGTCGACACCGGAAGATGTCGAGCGGATCGTCAAGGAAGCACAGGACGCGGGCCGGAAATCCGTTCTGCTCTTCGTGATGCACAACGGCGAGCTCTCACTGTTCCCGATCAAGATCGCGGGATAGCAATTGGATGTGAATACGAAACGAAAAGCCCCGCTTCGGCGGGGCTTTTCACGCCAACCGGTCAATCCCGTCGACAAACCCGCGAACGATCAGGTTGAACTGGTTCGGCGCCTGAATATTCGCCAGATGCGCCGCCCCCATCACCATGTCGTAACGGGCGTTCGGAATGCCGTCCCGAATAACTTCCGACATCGCCGGGGGCAAACCCGGATCCTTTTCGCCCGGCAGCACCAGAACAGGTTCGGTGATGTCTCCAAGGCGGTCGGTAAACTTCATGCCGAGTATCGCTTCGGAGCACCGGATATAGCCGGTGACGGATGTGGCGCGGATCATCCCCGCTATTTTTTCAACGGCGTCCGGATTGCTGTTGCGGAAACCCTCGGTGAACCACCGTTCTAGAGTCGGGGCAACAAGCGCCGCCATGCCGCCTTCACGCGCCGTGCGAAGGCGTTCGGCCCAGGCGGGGTGGGCGGCGTCCGGTATCTGGCTGGTTGTCATGCAAAAAGACAGCGACCGGAAAACGCCCGGATGATACAGACCTAAGGCCTGACCGATCATGCCGCCGATGGAAAGACCCACAAAATGACCGCCCGTGAAGCCCGTCGCTTCGGCCAGGGCGACGGCGTCATCGGCCAGGGTCCGCATTGTGACAGGCGTATCGAAAGCATCGCTTTGTCCGTGCCCGCGTTTGTCGTAGCGCAGCACGCGGTAGCGATCCGTAAACGCGCTGACCTGCCCGTCCCACATCGCGTGGTCTGTTGCGAGCGAATTCGCGAACATGATGCCGGGGCCGGATTCCGGTCCGTCGATGCGGTACGCCAGACGCACGCCATCGGCGGTTTCGAAAAACTCAGTCATCGATAAATTCGTCCCGATGATAGCCCTGATAGTATAACAGGGTTTCCATTGTACCGTGATCGATCCGGAACCGGGCCTGCTGCCGGACCACCGGTTTGCCGTAGTAGGCGACGCCAAGACCGGCGGCGAGCAGCATATCGAGATCGTTTGCGCCGTCGCCGACGCACAGGGCGTCATCGACGGTCAGGCTGCGCGCATCGGTCAGTTCCTGCAAGGTATCTAGCTTCGAATGACGGCTGAGAATGGGTTCCGACACGGTGCCGGCGAGCAGTCCGTTCGCATCGACATGCAGGTCGTTGGCCCGGTGTTCATGAAACCCGATCTGTTTGTAGACGATTTCGGTGGTAAAGGTGAAACCACCGGAAACAAGTGCACAGTATGCGCCGTTTTCCGCCATGGTCCGAACGGTCATGCGCGCGCCGGGCGTCAGTCCGACCTGATCCATAACCGCCTGCATGGAAGACTTAGCCGGCTGCCCCTTCAGCATGGTGACCCGTTCGCGCAAGGCGTCGGCGAAATCCAGTTCGCCGTTCATCGACCGCATGGTGATTTCCTTTACCGCCTCTCCGAAGCCCAGAATATCGGCCATCGTATCGAGCGTCTCGATGGTAATCATCGTCGAGTCCATATCCGCGACAAGAACCCGTTTCTTTCGGTTGACCGAAGGTTGCACCGCCGTATCTGCGCCGGCCAGATCGTTCACGATTTCGCGTGCCTGCTGAATCGGCAGGGCGGTGAAAGGCAGGTCAACCGCCGTTCTGTCATGGTTCAGCCAGACCGGTGTTTCCAGCAGAGCACCGGCTTCACCGAAACGACGTCGAATGTCATCGAGAACAGTCGTTGCATCGGCGGTCGGCGCGGCGACGAGAGTAAGGGTAAGGTCTGTCATGGCAGGCAGGATATAGCGGCGATTGATCGGCGCAAGCAATTGAAAAGCTGACCCGTCTTACCGAAACCGATGGTTTGTCGTATAGCAGACCCTATGAATAAATCAGACGACCCCCGCATTCCCGTCATTATCGGACCGACGGCGTCCGGAAAATCGGCCATGGCGATGGCCATCGCCAAGCGGTTTGGCGGCGATGTCATCAATATGGATTCGATGCAGGTTTATCGCGATCTGCAGGTTCTGTCGGCCCGCCCGACCGCCGGAGACGAGGCGACCGTGCCGCATCGGCTTTACGGCGTGCTGGATGCGTCGGTCGTTTGTTCCACGGCACTGTGGCTCGACCTTGTTCAGCCGGAAATCGAGGATTGCTTTCGGAAAGGTCGGCTGCCCGTTCTGTGCGGCGGGACCGGCCTGTATCTGAAAGCGTTGATGGAAGGCCTTGCGCCGGTTCCGGCGATACCGGATGCGATCCGGGCGGATGTCCGTGACCGGATGGCGGAATACGGCTCGGAAGCCCTTCATCGGGAACTGGCGTCCAGAGACAGGGTCATGGCGGCAAGGCTGTTGCCCGGGGATTCCCAGCGGATTGCCCGGGCGCTGGAAGTGGTTCTGGCAACCGGCCGCAGCCTCGCGGACTGGCAGCGCGAGGCCGCGTCGCCATTGCCGTACCGGCCGGTAATCATCACCGTATTGCCGCCGAGAGACCTGCTGTATGCCGGTATCGACAACCGCTTCAGTCGGATGGTCGAACAGGGTGCGCTTGAAGAGGTCGACAGGCTTGTTTCACGGACTCTGCCGCCGACGGTGCCGGCAATGAAAGCGCTGGGCGTGCCGGAACTGGCAGCGTTCCGCCGCGGCGAGATCAGTCTTGAAAACGCCGTTGTTCAGGCCGCGACGAAAAGCCGCCGGTATGCAAAACGGCAGATAACATGGTGCAACAGACAGATTATTAGCGATTTGAGTATAAAAGAGAAATATTCAGAAAGTTTAGACGCCAATATATTTTCATTTATTGAGAATGCGTGCTTGACCCGCTAAGCCGACATCCCTATGGTTCGCCGGCTTCGGGCGGGGTTGCGCAAAAGCGACGGATTCCGCGAGTTTCGGGCGGATAAACAGACGGCTTCAGCCGTACGAATTTTCGAGGACAAAGACAATGAGCACGATGTCGATGAGCGGCGCTCAAATCATCATCAAAAGCCTTGTGGATCAGGGTGTCGAGTTCGTATTCGGCTATCCGGGCGGCGCAGTCCTGCCGATCTATGACGAGCTGTTCAAGCAGAACAAGATCCGTCACATCCTCGTCCGTCACGAACAGGGCGCGGTCCATGCCGCCGAAGGTTATGCGCGGTCGACCGGCAAGCCAGGCGTGGTGCTGGTCACCAGCGGCCCGGGCGCAACCAATGCCGTTACCGGATTAACCGATGCGTTGATGGATTCTATCCCCATCGTCTGCCTTACCGGACAGGTGCCGACGCATCTTATCGGCAACGATGCTTTCCAGGAATGCGATACGACGGGCATTACCCGCCCCTGCACCAAGCATAATTATCTGGTGAAGGATGTCGCCAATCTGGCGAAGACGATGCATGAGGCCTTCTATGTGGCGGGCGCTGGCCGGCCTGGCCCGGTCGTAATCGATATTCCGAAGGACGTGCAGTTTGCCGCCGGCCCATATGTCGGGCCGGAGAACATTTCTCACAAGACCTACCGTCCGCAAACAATGCCGGACCGCGACGTGATCGAACGGGCGGTCGATATGCTGCTCGCCGCCAAGCGTCCGATCATCTATGCGGGCGGCGGCTGCATCAATTCTGGACCGGAAGCCTGCAAGATCCTGAGCGATTTTGTCGCCGACACAAATATTCCGGTAACGCTGACGCTGATGGGGCTGGGCGCCGTGCCGGCCAGCCACCCGCAGTATCTCGGCATGCTTGGCATGCACGGCACGTACGAGGCCAACTGGGCGATGCATGACTGCGATGTCATGCTGGCGGTCGGGTCGCGCTTCGATGACCGGATCACCGGTCGGCTGGACGCCTTTTCGCCCGGCTCGAAGAAAATCCATATCGATATCGACCGGTCGTCGATCAACAAGAACGTTCGGGTCGATCTGCCGGTTGTCGGCGATGTCGGTGCGGTGATGAAGGCGATCGTTGAGGTCTGGAAGGAACGTGGCCGCAAGCTCAACCAGAATGCACTGGCGGACTGGTGGAAGCGGATCGATGAATGGCGGGCGGTTGAATGTCTGACCTATGCCAAAAGCGACAAGATCATCAAACCGCAATACGCCATCCGGCGCCTGTACGAAAAGACCCGTGACCGTGAAACCTTCATCACGACCGAGGTCGGGCAGCACCAGATGTGGGCGGCCCAGCATTTCGATTTTTTTGAACCGAACAAGTGGATGACGTCGGGCGGGCTTGGCACGATGGGATACGGGCTGCCGGCGGCCGTGGGTGCGCAGATCGCCCATCCGGACGCGCTGGTCGTTGATATCGCGGGTGAAGCATCGATCCTGATGAATATCCAGGAAATGTCGACAGCGGTTCAATACCGCCTTCCAGTAAAGATTTTCATCCTCAACAACAAGTATATGGGGATGGTTCGCCAGTGGCAGGAGCTGCTGCATGGCGGCCGTTATTCGGAAAGTTACTCGGAAGCCCTGCCTGATTTCGTCAAGCTGGCTGAAGCCTACGGCGCAAAAGGCCTGCGGGCCGAAACCGTGGCTGATCTGGACGGTGTGATCGATGATATGCTGGCGCATGAAGGCCCTGTTATCGCCGATATCGCTGTGGATGAATCCGAGAACTGTTTCCCGATGATCCCCAGCGGTCAGGCGCATAACGAAATGCTGCTCGGTCAGGCTGAAAAGAACCTGCAGGATGCGATAGACGACTCGGGCAGGACGCTGGTTTGAGCGTTCTTGCCGGCTTAGTCCGTTGCTGATTTTGTACAGAGGAAGATCATGAACAATCCCGTTGCTTCGACCGCCCAGCCGGGCGCAGCCTATACGTTCGATGAGTCGAAACAGGAAATCCGGCGGCATACATTTTCGGTGATCGTCGATAACGAACCAGGGGTTCTGGCGCGAGTCATCGGGCTGTTCTCGGGCCGCGGCTACAACATCGAAAGCCTGACGGTGTCGACCATTTCCGAAGATGAAAGCGTCAGCCGCATCAATATCGTCACGTCCGGCACGGCGATGATTATTGAACAGATCAAGGCCCAGTTGAACCGGCTGGTGCCGGTGCATGACGTTCACGACCTGACCGAGGAAGGCGATTTCGTTGAAAAGGAACTGGCTTTGGTGAAGGTGCGCGCGACCGACCATCAGCGCCGGGAATGCCTTCGGATCGCCGATATCTTCAAGGCCCGGGTCGCCGACACTACGCTGGAAAGTTTCGTGTTTCTGATCGATGGCGCGCCGGACAAGGTGGACAATTTCATCGAGTTGATGCGGGCTTTGGGCGAGGTCGAGGTCGCGCGGTCCGGTGCCGTGGCGATTTCACGCGGCTCGAAAATCCTTCGGTACTGACCAAGAAGGGGCGGCTTCCGCTATGGCCGAGTTCAATCCGTTTTCGAAACTGATCTTTGTCGATAACGATTACAGGGCCAGCGCTTCCGCAGGCGAGCATAAGGTTTTCAATCCTGCCGATCTGAACCATGAAGGCACGATTGCGCTTTGCGATGCCGAAGAGGTCGAATCGGTCATCGCGCGGGCGCAGGCGGCGCAGAACGACTGGAAGCGGCTGGACGAAAAGACCCGGGCCCGCTACCTGCACGATCTCGCCGATTCCGTCGAGAAGGGCGACATGGAGCCCGTTGCCCGGCTGATGGTCCTGGAAATGGGCAAGCCCTATCCGGAAGCGACCGGCGAGTTGGCGAATTGTGCGCCGATTTTCAGATACTACGCGGAAATGGCGCGGGACGAGGGCGGCATCCTGCCCGGCACGACCCAGGCAGGCTCCTTTCAGTTCGCGAAATATTTTCCATACGGCGTGACCGCCCACATCATGCCGTTCAATTTTCCGGTTATCATCATGTGCTGGACCGTTGCTGCGTCTCTCGCGGCGGGAAATGCCTGCGTTGTGAAACCGGCCGAGCCGACCGGTCTCTGCACACTGGAATTCATGAAGCATTTCAATGTGTTGCCGCCTGGATTGGTAAACTGCGTTACAGGCGGTGCAGAAACGGGGCGGGCTCTGGTAGAATCGGCGAACACGCATGCCGTTGCTTTTACCGGCAGTGTGGAAACGGGCCGCAAGATCGCCATGGCCTGCGCCGCCCGGATGAAACCGGCGGTGATCGAGGCCGGTGGCAGCGACCCGATGATCATTACCGAGAACGCGAACCTGGATGTCGCCGTGCCGGGATGCACGATGTCGGCGTTTCATCTCTCCGGGCAAATCTGCGTTTCGTCGGAGCGTTTCTTCGTGCACGAAAACGTTCATGACCGGTTCGTCGAACGGTTTGCCGGAATGGCCAGGGCCCTGCGTATCGGGCCGGGGCTCGAAAAAAGCGAGATCGGCCCGCTTGTCAGCCAGGCCGCACGGGACAAGGTCATCCGGCTGGTAGACGACGCTGTATCCAAAGGGGCGAACGTGGAATGCGGCGGGCGCATACCGCCGCAGTTCAACACCGGCTGGTTCTACGAGCCGACCATTCTGACCGGCGTTACCCGCGACATGGCGGTAATGCAGGAGGAAGCCTTCGGTCCGCTGGCATCAATCTGCAAGGTCGGCAGTCTGGACGAGGCGTTGCAGCGCGCCAACGATTCACCCTTCGGGCTGGGCGCTTCCGTGTTTACGGACAGTATGGATGAAGCCATGCAGGCGTATGAGACACTTGAATCCGGCATGGTCTGGGTGAACAACCCGCTGATCGACAACGATGCCATTCCGTTTGGCGGCTGGAAGATGTCGGGTATCGGCCGGGAAATGGGCCGCCAGGGCCTGGATGCCTTCCGGCAGACAAAAATGGGCGTCATCGATACCAAACCGACCGTGCAGGACTGGTGGTATCCGTATCCAGATGACTGGTTCTATGCCGGGTCAGGCAGAAAATACTGAACACAGCCTAACCGCTTTTTCCCGTCCTACTCACTTCCTGCTTTTGCCGCTTCCGCATGGGCCAGCAACTGCTGTCGCAACGCATCGGGCAATCTCAAGGCGTCGCCTAGCCGTTCCATGTAACGGCTTTCCTCCGGCGTGTTGATATCGATCGTCAGTGCCGAAGCAAGATAAAGCTCGCTGGCTTGCGTCTCGTCGCCGGCAAGATTGGCGATGGCGATCGGGTCGCTTGCAGCGCCTAGCTGATCAAACAGAAACCCTTTTTCGTCGGCGGCAAGATTGGTCGAATTGATCTGTGCACGGATATTGTCGTTCTCTGCGGTATCGATATGGCCGTCTGCCTTGGCAGCGCTGATCATGGCCTGGACCAGTCCGAGCCGGAGATCGTTTCCGTTCCTGTCCTGTTGTTGAGCCGGATCAAAACCGCTATCGGCCGGGGCGGGAGGGATCGAACGGATAGGTTCGGGCGGAACCGAACGTGGGGGTGCGGCCTGACCCTGCTGAGACGGCAGGCTCTGCTGACTTTTTCTGTAGTCGCTATAGGCCTTGTAGGCCAGTCCTCCGACAGCGGCCATTCCGCCATACGTCAGTGCTTTGCCGCCTAACTTTCGGGCCTTTTTGCTGCCGAGCATCAGCGCGACCA
Organism: Alphaproteobacteria bacterium; assembly: GCA_040222995.1. Taxonomy (GTDB): domain Bacteria; phylum Pseudomonadota; class Alphaproteobacteria; order UBA8366; family Aestuariispiraceae; genus JAVKBW01. Next base: position 617,008 of record JAVKBW010000046.1, read on the forward strand.
ATCCGCCTGCGGCGGCGCCGCCGGCCAAACCGCCGGGAAAGCCGCTCATGGCATTGGATAGACCTGATTTCTTCTGTTGGCCGGGGGATGCTTGTTGTTCGCTGCCTGACCCGATAAATCCATCGATCAACCTGTTGATATCCATCAGAAACCTTTTATGAGTAAGGGGTGGTTTTGACTGCTGATGAGATACTTAAGGCGTGAAACCCGCGTTTCAATTGGCAATAGAGCGAAGTGATTTTGCGGGGCTATCAGCAAGAATGCCGAAACCGTCGTATCAGGCGTTGCTCTAACCGGGCTGTAACGTTAGAAACGCACGGATTTGCTGACTTTTCTATTGGTTGAACGAAAAAGGGGCGGGCGATATGCGCGTTTACTATGACCGCGATGCGGATGTTAATCTGATCAAAACAAAGAATGTGGCGATCGTTGGCTATGGCAGCCAGGGACACGCCCATGCAATGAACCTTCGTGACAGTGGCGTGACTAATATTGCTGTCGCTCTTCGCGAAGATTCCTCGACGCGCAAGAAGGTGACGGAAGCCGGCTTCAAGTGCATGACACCCTCGGAAGCCGCCGCATGGGCCGATGTCGTGATGATGCTTACTCCGGACGAACTGCAGGGCGATATCTACAAGGACGACCTGCACGGTAACATGAAGGAAGGCGCGGCGATTGCTTTCGCGCACGGTCTCAACGTCCATTTCAATCTGGTCGAGCCGCGGGCCGACCTCGATGTCATCATGATTGCTCCGAAAGGCCCCGGCCATACGGTCCGGTCCGAATATGTGCGGGGCGGCGGCGTTCCAACCCTGGTTGCAGTCCACGCCAACCCGTCGGGCAACGCCATGGACATCGCGCTGTCCTACGCTTCGGCGAATGGCGGCGGCCGGGCCGGCATCATCGAGACCAATTTCCGGGAGGAATGCGAAACCGACCTGTTCGGCGAGCAGGTGGTTCTGTGCGGCGGGCTGGTCGAGCTGATTCGTGGTGGATACGAAACGCTGGTGGAAGCGGGTTATGCGCCTGAAATGGCGTATTTCGAATGTCTTCACGAAGTGAAGCTGATCGTCGATCTGATCTACGAAGGCGGTATCGCCAACATGAACTACTCCATCTCCAATACCGCCGAATACGGTGAATACGTCACCGGCCCGCGGATCATTACGGACGAGACCCGGGCGGAGATGCGTCGTGTTCTGGACGACATCCAGTCCGGCCGTTTCACCCGCAACTGGATGCTGGAAAACAAGGTCAACCAGACCAGCTTCAAGGCGACCCGACGCCGCAATGACGAACACCCGATCGAAGAAGTGGGTGAAAAACTGCGGGCGATGATGCCGTGGATTTCGGAAAAGGCACTGGTCGACAAATCGAAAAACTGATCGCCACGAGTGGTCACCGATAAAGGCCGATCCTTCCGGGGATCGGCCTTTTTTCTCGAAAGATATTATGGTTGCTCATGCAACTAAATTTAATTATATATTAACATATTGATATTATTGATAAAATAGCCAGACATCGAACATCGGTGCTGGGGTCTGTCGGGACTTATTCACAAATGAGGAAATCAGCCGCTGTTTTCCATGGTTTTTGAAAGTTTACTGAATTGTTTAATAAAGTTGCGTAAGCAACAAAAAACTTTCCAACGACCCGGATTCGGTTTGCTGAGTTGCAAAGAACGTTGCGTAACATGTTGAATCGGCGTAAATCTAGCGCCTTGAATGCACGGTTGGCGTACGATTTGTTCTGGCGGAACATCGGAAGAACTGCCCTGACAGACAAAATTGACGCTCGGTGGTGATGTAACGAATTTCCAGGCCGTGACACGGGGCCTGAAAAACGAGTGGGGACGGCATAATGTTTTCTGGTTTGTTAGGGTTCCTTTCCGCCGACATGGCGATTGACCTCGGGACGGCGAATACACTGGTCTATGTGAAGGGTCGCGGCATTGTTCTGAATGAGCCTTCGGTGGTTGCGATTGTCGAAATCAAGGGCAAGAAGCAGGTGCTGGCCGTTGGCGACGAAGCAAAAATGATGCTGGGCCGCACGCCCGGCAATATTCAGGCGATCCGCCCCCTGCGGGACGGCGTAATTGCCGATTTCGACGTCGCCGAGGAAATGATCAAGCATTTCATCCGCAAGGTTCATAACCGGCGCAGCTTCGCCAGCCCGCAGGTTATCGTCTGTGTGCCGTCTGGGTCGACGGCGGTTGAACGGCGCGCCATTCAGGAATCGGCGGAAAGCGCCGGCGCGCGCCGGGTGTTCCTTATCGAGGAGCCGATGGCGGCGGCGATCGGGGCCAATCTGCCGGTTACGGAACCGACGGGCTCGATGGTTGTCGATATCGGCGGCGGCACCACGGAAGTGGCCGTTCTGTCACTCGGCGGCATTGTCTATTCGCGGTCGGTTCGTGTCGGCGGCGACAAGATGGATGAAGCGATTATCGCCTATATCCGCAGGAACCATAACCTTCTGGTCGGCGAAGGATCGGCCGAACGGATCAAGAAGGAAATCGGATCCGCCTGCCCGCCGACCGACGGTGACGGCAAGCTGATGGAAATCAAGGGGCGCGACCTGATGAACGGCGTGCCGAAGGAACTGGTGATTTCGGAACGACAGATAGCAGAAAGCCTTGCCGAACCTGTCGGCGCGATTGTCGAGGCGGTGAAGGTCGCTCTGGAGCAGACGCCGCCGGAGCTGGCGGCCGATATCGTCGACAAGGGCATCGTCCTTACGGGCGGAGGCGGCATGCTGTCGAATCTCGACTATGTCCTGCGTCATGCAACCGGCCTGCCGGTTTCGATCGCCGATGACGCCCTGTCCTGCGTCGCACTGGGGACCGGACGGTGTCTGGAAGAGATGCGGACACTGAAAAACGTCCTTATCAGCATGTATTGATCTGGCGTAGCGGGCTTTAGATTCTCATGATGGTCTATCGGCACTCCCGGACGGTTGGAACGGTGGTGATTTGCGCCGCCGACCGGACCGGTCTGACGTTGAAAAACGGGGCCAGTGATGAGTAAGCGTACAGGGCCCGTCATGCGAATAGCTGCACCGCTGCGGACTCTGGCGCAACGCGGTGCGTTTTTACTGCTGCTTGTGTCTGCGGGGGCGATCATGCTGTTCGGAAAGGCGGATCCTGCCTTGTTCGAACGGACAAGAACCCAGGTTACGGATCTGATGGCGCCGCTGCTGAGCGTCATCTCTCAACCGATTGCAACGGGCGCACAGGTGGTTTCGGAAGCGGAAGCCCTGGTCAATCTGCGTGAAGACAATATGCGCCTCAAAATGGAAAACGCACGATTGCTGGAGTGGCAGGCGACGGCGCGCCGGCTGGCCGTTGAAAACCGCGAACTGCGAAAACTTCTGGCCTATCGCCCGGATACGAGCGCAAGTTACGTGACGGCCAGGGTGATCGGTGACAAGGGCGGGGCTTTCCTGCGCAGCATCCTTATCAACGAAGGCGCGGACGGCGGCGTAAAGAAAGGCCAGGCTGCCTTGACCGGCAATGGCCTGTTGGGCCGCGTCGAAAGTGTCGGACAGCATTCCGCGCGAATACTGCTGATTACCGACTTGAACAGCCGCGTCCCGGTGGTTGTCGAAACGACGCGGGTTCGGGCGATTCTGGCGGGCGACAACAGCCGGTTCCCGCGGCTTGAGTTTCTGTCGGCGAATTCGCAACTTGCCGTCGGTCAGAGTATCGTGACGTCCGGCCATGGCGATGCATTTCCTCCCGGTATTCCAGTCGGTGTGATTTCCTCAGTCGGCGATACGGGTGTTCGTGTGGAAGCGTTTGCGGATTCGGATCGCCTGGAATTCGTGCGGATCGTCGATTACGGCTTGCGCGGAATTCTGTCGACGGCGTCGAATGAGCCCGAGGCGACCCCTCGGTAAGAACATACGGTCAAGGCAGACCGTTCGGCACGACTACAATTTTCATCGGTGATATGACGCATGATGAAGCAGACGCCCTTGCAGAAGATCGATGCCTATGGCCGGTGCATCATGCCGGCTTCGCTGGCGTTTCTTCTCGTGATTCTGTCCGTTGCGCCGTTGCAGGTCCCTGGGTATTCGGCCATCGCACCATCGTTTCTGCTGATGTCTGTCTACTACTGGGCGATCTATCGGCCGGATGTCATGCCGTTCATTCTGGTATTCGCGCTGGGGCTGTTTAAAGATATTCTCAGTGGCGGGCCGCCGGGACTTAATGCCTGGGTTCTACTTCTCGCTTTCGGGCTGGTAGTGTCGCAGCGGCGGTTTTTCATTGGAAAATCGTTTCCGGTGATCTGGTGGGGCTTTATGCTGCTGGCCGCCGGTGCGGGCAGTCTGACCTGGGTGCTGACCGCGATTCTGAGCGATACTGTCGTTGCGCCGCAACCCGGCATTTTCTCGTTTTTGATGTCGATCGCCGTGTACCCTATCCTTACGCTGCTATTCGCTGCTATTCACCGCCTGTTACCGCCGTCGGCGGCATAGACTGGATCCGGAAATATGCGCCCGGAAAGAACCCGAACGAAAATCTTCACCCGCCGCGCGGCACTGCTGACCGGCGCGAAAATGGCTGTCTTCGGCGGCCTCGTCGGGCGCATGTATTATTTGCAGGTGGTCGAAGCGGAACGTTACCGCATGCTGGCCGAAGAGAATCGGATCAACTTCCGGCTCATTCCGCCGCCACGGGGATTTATTGTCGACCGGAACGGCGACTATCTGGCGATCAATATTCAGAACTACCAGGCTGTTCTGGTGCCGGAGCAGGCGGATGATGTCGTCGCGGTCCTGACCAAACTGGCGCGTGTCGTTGATATGGAAGAGCACGATGTAAAGCGCGTTCTGAAGGAAGCCAGTCGCCGCCGCGGCTTCGTACCGATTACCGTTCGCGAGAATTTGACATGGGAGGAAGTCAGCCGGGTCGGTGTAAACGCACCGGCCCTGCCTGGCGTCAGTATCGAAGTCGGGCAGACCCGCCACTACCCGTACGGCCGCAACATGGCTCATGTTGTCGGTTATGTCGGTTCGGTATCCGAACAGGAACTGACCGGCGATCCGCTTCTGGAACTGCCCGGCTTCAAGATCGGCAAGAACGGAATCGAGAAACGGTTCGACCTTGCGCTGCGCGGCCGGTCCGGAACCAGCCAGGTGGAGGTTAATGCGCTGGGCCGGGTTATCAAGGAAATCAAGCGCATCGAGGGGCAGCCGGGACAGGATATCCGTCTGACGCTTGATATGCGTCTGCAGGATGTTATCGGCGAACGTATCAAGGACGAACAGGCCGCAGCCGTCGTGGTGATGGATGCCCATACCGGGGCGGTGCTGGGTATCGCATCGACACCATCCTATGACCCGAATGCCTTCAGCGAAGGTATAAGCAATGAAGACTGGCAGGCGCTCGTCAACAATTCCCGTGGCCCCCTGACCAACAAGGCAATCGGCGGACAGTATTCACCGGGCTCGACCTTCAAGGTGGCCGTTGCTCTCGCGGCGCTGGAAAATGGAATGACGGAAGATCATTCCGTTTACTGTCCCGGTCACATGCAGCTTGGCAATCGGCGATTCCATTGTTGGAAAAAGTACGGTCACGGCACGATGAACCTGACGGATGCCCTTCGCGAATCCTGTGACGTCTGGTTTTACGATGTTGCCCGCAAGATCGGTGTCGACAAGATTGCGGAAATGGCCCGGCGACTGGGTCTGGGGGAACGTCACGATATCGGATTGATCGGCACCAAATCCGGACTCATTCCGACCAAGAAGTGGAAACAGGACGCCCGGGGTCAACCGTGGCATCTGGGTGAAACACTGGTCGTCGGCATCGGCCAGGGCTATGTGCTGACCACGCCTCTGCAGCTTGCCGTGATGACAGCGCGCATTGTCAATGGCGGCAAGGCGGTGAAGCCGCACCTGGCCGTCAACAAGTTCGATGGCGAGTCGATGCAGGCGCGTGATCCGGATTCCTTTCCTGACCTGGGCATTTCAGAGAGGCATCTGGCGATTGTGCGTGATGCGATGGACGAAGTCGTCAATCATCCTCGCGGAACGGCCGGACGAGCCAAAATCAACGAAGAAAACATGCAGATGGGCGGCAAGACGGGCACGAGCCAGGTCAGACGGATATCGAAAGCGGAACGGGATTCCGGTATTCGAAAGGGTGAAGACATTGAATGGCGGTTGCGCGATCACGCCCTGTTCGTCGGTTTCGCGCCGGTGCACAATCCGCGTTTCGTCACTGCCGTCGTGGTTGAACATGGCGGTAGCGGTTCCGCGGCAGCCGCGCCGATCGCCAAGGATGTGCTGCTGGAAGCGCAAAATCTGTTCAAAACGGAAACTGCCGCGTCGGACCCTGCCGCCGACGCGCCGATGGATGAAGCCCGGTCGCCGAATCCGAACGGAGAGGCCGGATGATGCGAGCTCATAGCGCCGATCTCGGGCCTTCTGAAATATCCTTCCAGCAGCGGCTGATGCAGATCAGTTGGTCGCTGTTGTTGTTGATCGTGCTTGTAGCCTGTGTCGGGTTTGCGATGCTGTATTCTGCGGCCAATGGCGATTGGGATCCGTGGGCCTCACGTCAGGCGGTGCGGTTCGGAATCGGTATGGCCGTGCTGTTTGTTGTAGCAATGGTCGATATCCGGATATGGCTGCGATATGCCTATGTGATCTATGCGGTAGGCCTTGTCCTGCTGGTAGGCGTCGAAGTTACAGGTTTTGTCGGCATGGGCGCGCAACGCTGGATCGATCTCGGGTTTTTCCAGTTGCAGCCGTCGGAAGTCATGAAGATTGCGCTCGTTCTGGCGCTCGCCCGATACTTCCACAGCGTATCACTGGAAGATGTGGTCCGGCCGAGCCGCTTGATCGTACCGTTACTGCTTGTTCTAGCGCCTGTGCTGCTGGTTCTGAAACAGCCTGATCTCGGAACAGCCGTGATGTTGCTGGTGGGCGGCGGCGTTCTGTTCTATCTGGCCGGTGTCCGGCTCTGGAAGTTTCTGGCGGTTGGCTGCCTCGGTCTGGCCGCGCTGCCGATTGCCTGGAACATGCTTCACAGTTATCAGAAGCAGCGTATCCTGACATTCCTCGACCCGGAACGGGACCCGCTGGGGGCCGGATATCATATCATCCAGTCGAAAATCGCGATGGGGTCTGGCGGGTTGATGGGCAAAGGCTTTCTGAAAGGGACGCAAAGCCATCTGAATTTCCTGCCGGAGAAGCAGACGGATTTCGTCTTCACCATGCTGACAGAAGAACTGGGCCTGATTGGCGGCGTCGTTCTGCTGGCGCTTTATGCCTTGTTGATGCTGTACGGTCTTTTTATTGCCGTTCGTTCGCGAAACCAGTTTGGACGGTTGCTGGCGATGGGCGTAACGACCACCTTCTCGCTTTATGTCTTCATCAACGTCGCGATGGTGATGGGGGTCATTCCGGTAGTCGGAGTGCCCTTGCCGTTGATATCCTACGGCGGCACCGCGATGATGACGGTCATGATTGCCTTCGGCCTGTTGATGAATGTCTATGTTCATCGCGATGTGCGGATCGGCCGCCGCTGGATCGAACCGGGCTAACGAGACCGGCCGGCGTATAATCAAGCCGGCCGGTTGATCAGTATCTTCGCTGGTGTCGGTTTTTTCCCGCTACGCGTTCAGGAAAGCGCCTTCGCTTCCTTGATCATGCTTCTCGCTATGGCGATCTGCTGTATCTGGCTTGTGCCTTCATACAGGCGAAGCAACCGCACATCACGGTACATTCTCTCGATACCATACTCGCTGATGTAGCCTGCGCCGCCGAACATCTGTACGGCGCGGTCGGCGACACGCCCGACCATTTCGGTGCAGTACAGCTTGCAGCAGGAGGCGAGCTTGGCGACTTCGGCCGTATTGCCGGTTCGGCCGGCCGCATCGTTGACCATGCATTTTGCGGCATAGTACTCAGTTTCGCTGTCAGCCAGCATTGCCTGTATCAACTGGTGATTCGCGATTTCCGTACCGAACTGTTTGCGCTGCATGGTGTATTGCAGGCTTTCGTCTATCAGCCGCCGGGCGGCGCCTACGCTAAGTGCGCTGATACTCAATCGCGCCCGGTTCAGAACTTTCATCGCTGTTACGAAGCCCTGGCCTTCGACACCACCGATTAGCGCCGATGCGGGAACTTTTACATTGTCGAATACGACATCGGCAGTATGAGCGCCTTTTTGTCCCATTTTTCGGTCGGGTTTTCCAACCTGTAATCCCTTGCAGCCGGCGTCGACGATAAAGGCCGATACGCCTTTGGCGCGTTCTTCCACCGTCCCGGTGCGTGCCATGACGGTAAATGCGCCGGCGCGGGGCGCATTGGTGATAAACCGTTTGCTTCCGTTGAGAACATATCCGTCTCCCTGGCGTTTCGCCGTCATGCGCAGGGCTGCCGCGTCAGACCCGACATCGGGTTCGGTAAGACAGAACGATCCGATCAGTTCTCCCGACGCCATGCGCGGAAGATAGGTTTCTTTCTGCTCTGGCGTTCCGTCGATGATGATCGCCTGAGATCCGATCCCGATGTTCGACCCGAAAACCGACCGGAAGGCCGGTGACGTGTACCCGAATTCATAGATGACGTCGATTTCCTCCTTCAGGGTCAGTCCCAGACCGCCGTAAGCTTCCGGGATTGTCAGACCGAAGAATCCCAGTTCCTTCATTTCGCTTACAATTTCATCCGGTATCCTGTCGGTTTCATCGACTTGCCGTTCCAGCGGGATCAACCGGTCACGGACGTAACGATGAATGGTGTCGAGTAGCTGGTTAAAAGTTTCCGTCTCAATCGTCATACTGCACAGTCCTGTTAATATTGCCGAAGTAAAGGTTCAATAGAGCGGGCGACGTGCAGGAGGCGGGGCCCGAGCTCCTGCTCCAGGCGTTCAATGCTCACAGCGAAAGAGGGGCCGCCACAGCTAAGGGCATATGCTTGCCCGCCCGGTTTCGGTAACAATGGCGTCGCTACGGCCCTCGTATCCTTTAACCATTCGCCGTTGACGATACAGAACCCCCTGGTTCTGATTTCTTCCTGTGCTGCTTCGATCCTGGGTAGAATTGACGGCCATCTCTCACCGTAGAAATGCTCCAGCGTTGATATTTTTTCCCCTCTCTCCTTTTCGCCGAGCCCGGAGAGGTAAGCACGGCCGGCGGAAGTTTTGGCAATCCGGAGCCTCATTCCAATATCAGTGTGAAGTGTGTTGACGCTGCTGGCATTGAAGCAATCCAGATAGACCATGTTGATGCCGTCACTGCTTGGCACTGACAATGCAACATTGCATTGGGTCTGATGCGCCAGTTCAGCCAGCTTCTCATGAACAGCCTGTCGCCCCGGCTGACTGCTCAGAACCGGATAGGCGAGAGACAGTAAAGCCGGCGTAAGCCGATAGCGGCGACCGGCCTGTTCCAGATATCCCAGTCGCCAGAGTGTGTAGGTGAGCCGGCTGACGGTCGGCTTGGAAAGACCCGTGATCCGACTGAAATCGGAATTGGTCAAATCGCCGGGTTGCGTCTGGAATGCGCGCAATACATCGAAGCCCCGTGCAAGCGCGGTGACGAAGTTCCGGTCCGTGCCGTCCAGGCCGTATCGTCTGTCAAAAGGCTCCCTGACCGTTTCGATAAATGGGTCACGATGTTCGCCCAACGCTGCCTCCTTCATTTTCTTGATTCTTGTTATTGACCTCAGTGGAACATGACAATACTAATAACGAAAATAATGGAATAAACAATATAAAAAATTCCGCATAGCGAAATTTACTGGTTTAGCTAACAGGTATCGAATGGGTCGATATCGGTGAAGCGAAACCTGTAACCAGGCTAAACCAAGGGAGACGCCATGATGGACAAGATAACGGATATCAAAAATCTCTATACGATCGGCAAGATCGACCGGCGGGAGTTTGTGCAAGGCGCTGCCGCGCTGGGACTGGGTGCGGCAGCCGCGACGACTTTTATCCAAGAAAGTAACGCCGCCACCCCGAAAAATGGCGGCCATGTAAAAGCGGGGTCCGTTGGGGGACAGACAGCAGACAGCATGGATGTCGCGACCTGGGTCAATTCGATGCAGATGGTCACGGGTATTACGATTAATGAGTATCTCACCGAAACCGATGCAGACGAAAATCTGATTCCGCGCTTCGCAGAGGGATGGGAGCCAGCTGACGGCGGTAAAACATGGATCTTCACTCTGCGCAAAGGCGCAGAACATTCAAATGGCAAAACGATTGACGCACACGATGTCGTCGGATCCTTAAGCTATCACCTTGGCGAGGACTCCAAGTCTTCGTTCAAACCTCAGCTTGCCCAGATTGCGAGTATGAAGGTGGAAGGGGATTTTACCGTCATCTTCAAACTGAATAGCGCGAATGCCGACTTCCCGGTTCTGACGTCGGATTACCGGGCGGCGATTCTTCCTTGCAAGGACGGCAAGCCCCTGGTTGTCGACGGGTCGATCAGCGGCGGCACCTGTTTGCTGGACTCTTTCGAGCCGGGTGTGCGGTCCATCATGAAGCGCAACCCGAACTACTGGAACAGCGATGTCGGCCATTTCGATTCCATTGAATTGCTGAGTTTGCGGGACGACAATGCGCGGCAGACAGTGCTGATAACCGGCGACGTCGATGTCATCCAGCAATGTAACCTCGGTACGGTTGATCGGCTTCAGGCCCTGGACAACATCAACGTCCTTTCCGCAGAAGGAAAGCAGCACTTTACCTTTCCGATGCGGACCGATGCGGCGCCGTTCGACAACAATGATGTTCGTATGGCAATGAAACTGTCATTCGAACGGGAAGAGTTCCTGCGGAAGATACTCCGCGGCTATGGCTCCATCGGTAACGACCAGCCGATCTCTCGGGCCTACCGGTACTATGACGCCAAAATTCCGCAACGCGTATACGACCCTGAAAAAGCGAAATGGCACCTGAAACAGGCCGGCATGGAGTCGCTGGACGTGCAGTTGTTCGCCAGTGATACAGGTTTCCTCGGGTCGCCGGAAGCGGCAGCCCTTTACGCTGAACGGGCCAAGAAATCGGGCATAAACATCGATATCGTTCGCGCCCCGGCAGACGGGTACTGGAACGATGTCTGGATGAAAAAGCCGTTCTGCGCCTGCCAATGGTTCGGTCGACCCGTTGCCGATGAAATGCTTTCGCTGACCTACGCGGCGGGCGGTTCGTGGAACGACACATTCTGGAATCACGAACGGTTCAACAAGATTCTGGTTGAAGCCCGTTCAGAGCTGGACCAGGCAAAGCGTGCCGAGATGTATGGCGAACTCCAGCTTATCATCCGTGACGAAGGCGGCCAGCTTATCCCGGGCTTCGCGCATTGGGTTGACGCTGCGTCGACTAAAATCAGCACCCCCGGTAAACTGTCCGGACGGAATTCACTGGATGGATTCCGGTTTGGCGAACGCTGGTGGTTCAACGGCTGACCCGGCATGTGCCGTGGTGATGATCGATTGAGAGTAAGTTCACCTTAAGTAAATCTACGAAGGAAAATACAATGGACATGGAATGGTTACCCGAAGATATGGAAATTCGGGACAGGTCGCGCGAGTTCACAAGAAAATTTCTGTATCCGTACGAAGAAGAGTTGGACGAGACCGATGTGACCAACGACGAAACAGAAGAGCTTATACGGCAGAAGGTTATCGAGTATGGGCTGAACGCAATTAATCACCGCAAGGAATTCGGTGGCCAGGAAATGTCCACGGTGCAATATTGTATTGTCAGCGAAGAAGTGGGCGCGTCAACGAATGCGTTGTGGGCACGCGTATGGCTGCCGCCCATTTGTCTTACGCAAGGGACGCCGGAGCAGATTGAGAAATATCTGATTCCGGCGTGTCGGGGCGATCACCATATTACATTTACGACATCGGAGCCGACCGCAGGCTCGGATGCGGGCGGTATCAAGACAAGCGCGGTGCTGGATGGCGACCACTATGTCATTAATGGCGAAAAATGCTTTGCCAGCCGGTCGGATGTCGCGGAAGTCAATTTGCTGACGACGATTGCGGATGGCGATTCCAGCAAGCCGACGCTGTTTATCGTCGATCATGGAACGCCAGGCTACAACATCCGCCGTTGCCCGCGTTTCTCGCAGCGATCGGGAAGAAACCATCCCGAAGTCGATATTGTCGACATGCGAGTTCCTGTTGCAAATCGTCTCGGTGAAGTTGGTCAGGGTTTCGAAATGACCAAGGACTGGTTTGTCGAGGCACGCATGGCTATTGGCGCTCGAAGCATCGGTATGGCGGTTCGCGCGATGGATCTTGCCGTGGAATGGGCAAAGGAGCGGGAGCAGTTCGGCAACAAGATCATCAACTATCAGGGTGTTGAGTTCATGATCGCCGACATGGCGGCGGACATCATGGCGGGTAAATCCATGCTGTATCGCCTGGCTGCTGAAATGGATCACGGCCTTGACAGAAAGATCGCCCACGGAAAGGCGAGCGCCATAAAGCTGTTTTGTTCGGAAGCGGCGTTTCGCGTTGTCGATAAAGCTTTTCAGATTTTTGGCGGCCGGGGCGGAATGTGTGAAAACCCGGTTGAACGCCTTACAAGGGACGTCCGCTATGAACGCATCTGGGAAGGGACAACCGAAATTCAGAAAATCGTCATGGCAAAGCAGATCAAGAAGCGCGGTCATGATATGTATACCGGCTGGAACTAGGTCGGACCGGAATACATGAACAATCTTGATGGACGGCGGGGCGACAGGCGCCCCGCCAGACGTGCCAATTTCGAGGCGTTGTTGCGTCCGGATTCGATAGTTTTCATCGGCGGCCGCGGGTTGGCCCTGCCAATCGGTTACTGTCGGGAAGTCGGTTTTTCGGGCGATATTCGGGTAGTTAACCCGACACATGATGAAATCGCAGGTATCAAATGCTATGCCGATATCGAATCGCTTCCAGATGTGCCCGATGCCGCGTGGGTCGCGGCGCCGCCCGAAGCCAGTGTCGAGGCGGTTCGCCGTCTGAACAGGCTGGGCGTGCGTGCTGCAGTTTGCCACGCCGCAGGTTTTGCGGAAGCGGGTGCAGGTGACTTGCAGCAGGCGCTGATCGAAGCCGCCGGCGACATGGCGCTGGTTGGGCCGAATAGCGTCGGCATCATCAACTATATGGATCGAAAGCCCCTGGCGATGGCCAGGATCGGACCTGTGGAGCCACCGGAGCACGGCATTGCCTGCATCGCGCAAAGCGGCACGGTTTTCACCAACCTGTTGCGCAGCGACCGGTCGGTACCGGTGAGCTACATGCTCAGCCTGGGAAATCAGGCTGTTGTCGATATCGCCGATGCGATCGATGCGATCTCCGACGATCCCAGGGTCGACGGCATTGCCCTGTATATCGAGGGTATCAAGGACACAGAAGCATTCGCGGCTGCGGCTACGCGGGCGTTTCAAAACGGAAAAACGATTGTTGCGCTTGCCGCCGGCGCATCGACAATCGGGCGGGCTGTTGCGATGTCGCATACCGGGTCGATGGCGAGCACGCCGGATCTGTATTCTGCGTATTTCAAGCGGCTGGGCATCGTTGAAGCCGGCGGCTTCGCCGAAATGATCGAGTTCTGCAAACTGCTTACCTTTGATGCGATCCCAGCCGGCAACAGGCTGATGATTGAAACTTGCTCGGGGGCAGATTCCGCCTATGCGGCGGATCTCGCGGAACGAAATGGTCTGGATGTGCCGCAGCCGTCGCCCTCGGCCAGGGCGGAACTGGCACAACTGCTTCCCGCCATTGCGACGCCGACCAACCCGATCGACGTTACGGTGATCCTCTGGGGCAACCGGGAAGCACAGGCGGATGTTCTGGTTACTATGCTGAAAGACCCGGCGGATGCGGCTGTTCTGATAATTCAGTGCCCTTTCGGACTGGAGCTTCGCATGTACGGCCCGGCGCTCGATGCGATGATCGACGTCCGGGCGAAAACAGACGTTCCCTGCTATGTAATCTCCAACCTGCCGGAAGGATTGCCGGTCGAGGTACGAAACAGGCTGATCGAAAACGGTATCGTTCCATTGCAGGGTTTCGAAGACGGTTTCGCCTGTCTGGGGCAGGCGGTGAAAAATGCGAAATGGCGGCGGCATCTGATGGATCGGGGCGGACCGAATGGCCGGACCATTCCCGTGCAGCCGGACCTGCCAGGCGAAATGATCGGTGAATGGGGCAGCAAGGCGCTGTTGCGGGGTGCCGGTATGCCGGTGCCGAAGGGGCTGCTGCTGCCGGAGCCGGAAAACATCCGGAATGTGACGGCGTCACTGAGCTTTCCTCTGGTCGTGAAGGGAAGCGGAGACAGTATTGCTCACAAGTCGGAACTGGGCGCCGTTGCGGTCGGTATTCGCGATGAGGCGACGCTCGTCGAGGCTGCAGAGAGAATTGCAGGTATTCCCGGCATTTCCGGACTGATTGTTGAGGAAATGGTGACGGATGCGATTGCCGAGGTGATTGTCGGCATCCGGCGGGATCCGGTTTTCGGCTTTGTCCTGACGATCGGGGCCGGTGGTATTCTTACCGAGCTTTTGCGCGACACAGTGACGCTCGTCTTACCGGCGTCTGAACCGGAAATTCGGGAAGCCCTGGAGCAGCAGAAGGTTTTCACGCTGCTGGACGGATTCCGTGGCGCGCCGAAAGGCGATATCGCGGCGCTGATCGATGCTGTCAGCAGTCTGGCAGGGTATTGCGAGGAACACGCATCCGACATTGTCGACGTCGAAATCAATCCGATAATGGTTCGCCCGGAAGGGTCGGGTGTAGTGGCTGTCGATGCGCTTATTACACGAGTGCGGAATTAAGCAGCGCGCCATATTTCGAACCTTCAATACAGAAATGCAATTCAGGAGAATGACGTAGTTATGGGAACATTTGTCTCTGTCACCCGAGAACAGGACATGTCGCAGATTGCAGTTGTCACAATCGACAACCCGCCGGTGAATGCGATGAGTATCGGCGTGCCGAAAGATATCATGGATGCGATAGAAACGCTGAACGCCGATGCCGGGGTTGCGGGTATTCTGCTGAAGGCGGGCGGCAACGGTATTTCCGGCGGTGCGGACATCAAAACGCAGGGCAAGGCGTGGCCGTCGGATCAGCCAAAGGTGACGGATCTGATCAGGCTGCTCGACAGAAGCGAAAAGCCTGTCGGGTTCCTGATTCAAAATGCGACGCTCGGCGCGGGTCTCGAAATAGCCATGGGGTGTCGTTTCAGAATTTCGACGCCGGCCGGGAAGGTCGGTCAGCCCGAGGTGAAGATCGGTATACCGCCGGGGGCGGGGGGAACACAGTTTCTGCCACGGCTCGTGGGTGCGAAGACCGCAATGGACATGATTCTGTCGGGAAATCCCGCTCGGGCTGAGGATGTCGCGCAGACCGGTCTGATTGACCGTATGGTCTCGGCGGACAACGCCGTCGCCGAAGCGGTTTCCTTCATGGCCGGAGAAATCGACGCAGGGCGAGTGCCGCCCCGGACCAGCGAACGGGATGTTCAGGTAGACGACCCCGACGTGTTCGAGACCGCACGGGAAACCGCGGCGAAAAAGTTTCGCGGGCGGACAGCGCCGTTCGTCTGTATCGACTGTGTCGAGATCGCGACAAAGACGCCGATTGCCGAGGGCCTGGCCTACGAACGGAAACGGTTCCTTGAATGCGTCGGGTCCGAAGAGGCAGCGTCTCTGCGGCACGTCTTCTTTGCCGAGCGCCAGGCGAGAAAGGTTCCCGGCATCGGCAAGGACAGTGCGCTGCGGGTCATCGACTCAGCGGTGGTGCTGGGTGCCGGCACAATGGGGGCGGGAATTGCGATCTGCATCGCCGGCGCCGGCATACCCGTCACCATTGTCGAAAAGAACGAAGAAGCGCTGCAACGCGGGTCGAAGCGTATCGCCGATACTTTCGCCGGTCAGGTGCAGAAAGGCCGTATTTCCGCCGATGAGGCCGACCGGCGGACGAAGCTCGTCTCGTTCGACATGTCCATGGAGGCGGTCGCTACGGCGGATATCGTTATCGAAGCCGTGTTCGAGGATATGGACGTCAAGAAATCGATTTTCGCGGATCTGGCGCAAAAGGCGAAACCGGGCGCGATCCTTGCGACCAATACATCCTATCTCGACGTCAATGAAATCGCCGCCGCGACCGACGGCCGCGAGGCCGATGTACTGGGCCTGCATTTCTTCAGCCCTGCCAATATCATGAAATTGCTGGAAGTCGTTCGGGGTGATAAGACAGCGGACGAGGTTCTGGTGTCGGGTTTGAAATTCGGCGAGCGTATCGGCAAGACGGCCGTGGTGTCCGGTGTGTGTCACGGTTTCATCGGCAACCGGGTTTTCGCGAAGTACAACCGCGAGGCCGAGTTCCTGTTGCAGGAAGGCGCGACGGCGGTACAGGTCGACACGGTGCTGAAACAGTTCGGTATGGCGATGGGCCCGTTCGCAGTTCGCGATCTGGCCGGTCTCGATATCGGCTGGGCGATGCGCAAATCGACAGCGCATCTGCGCAATCCCGGCGAACGGTATTCCAGGGTCGGTGATCTGATTTGCGAGCAGGGTTGGTTCGGCCAGAAAACCGGCAAGGGCTTTTATGTATACGAGAATGGCAAGCCGACGCCGAATCCCGATCTTCAGGCCATCATCGATGAAACGGCCAGGGAAGCCGGAATTGTAACGGACACTGTTTCCGACGACACGGTAATAGAACGATGCCTGTACGCCATGGTGAATGAATGCGCGAAGGTTCTGGAAGAAGGCATCGCGCTGCGGGCAAGTGATATCGATCTCGTTTTCATTAACGGCTACGGGTTTCCCGGTTGGCGCGGCGGCCCGTTGCACTGGGCCGACACGGTCGGTCTGGCGAAGGTTCTCGCCGCTATCGTTTATTTCAATGAAGGTCATGATTTCTGGGAACCGGCGCCGCTGTTGCAGCGACTGGTGCAGGAAGGAAAGACTTTTGCAGACTGGGACAGGGAGAAAGCAGCATGACCCGCGAAGCCGTTATCGTTTCCACCGCCCGCACGCCGATCGCGAAGGCGTTCCGCGGCGCTTTCAACATCACGCATCCGCAAACACTGGGCGGGCATGTGATGAAGCACGCTGTTGAACGCGCGAAGATCGACCCGGAGGAGATAGAGGATGTCATTTTCGGTTGCGGGGTAACCGAGGACAAGACCGGCTTCAATATCGCCCGGGCATCGTCCATCCGGGGCGGCATCCCTCTTTCGACGGGCGGCCTTGTCGTTTCGCGCCACTGTGCATCGGGCCTGCAGGCCATATCCGTGGCGGCGCAGCGGGTGGTGGTCGACGGGTCGCCGGCAATCCTGGCCGGCGGGCTGGAGCATATCACCATGATCCCCAAGGAACGGCCAACGGGATACAAGGATGAGGAATGGATCAAGGCGAACAAGCCGGATCTGTTCATGGCGATGATTGATACCGCCGATATCGTGGCGGCGAGGTATAATATCAGCCGCGGGGCGCAGGACGATTATGCGCTGCAAAGCCAGCAGCGGACGGCGGCGGCACAGGAAGCCGGCCTGTTCGATGACGAGATCGTGCCGCTGACAACGGTAAAAGCGGTCAAGAACAGGGAAACTGGCGAGGTCACAAAGGAAGAGGTGACGCTTGCCAAGGACGAAGGCAATCGGCCGTCGACTGCGCTGGAAGGGCTGGCCAAGCTGGAACCGGTGATGGGGCCTGACAAGTTCATCACCGCCGGCAATGCGAGCCAACTTTCCGACGGTGCGTCCGCCTGCGTGGTGATGGAGGCAAAGGACGCCGAACGGCGCAATATCGATCCTCTCGGCATCTATCGCGGCATGGCCGTCAGCGGGCTGGAGCCGGATGAAATGGGCATCGGCCCGGTTTACGCCATCCCGCGCCTGCTGAAGCGCCACGGGTTGAGTGTAGACGATATCGGCCTCTGGGAACTCAACGAGGCCTTTGCCGTGCAGGTCGTCTATTGCCGCGACAAGCTGGGCATTCCGAACGACCGGCTGAACGTCAATGGCGGCTCGATTTCCATCGGCCATCCGTTCGGCATGACCGGTGCGCGGCTGGTCGGCCACGCGCTGATCGAAGGGCGACGGCGCGGCGTCAGATACGTTGTCGTCACGATGTGTATCGCCGGCGGGCAGGGGGCGGCCGCCCTGTTCGAGGTCTGCTAGAGCCCGGCCGGCGGTATTGACCGTCGCGGCGGCGTCTGATACATCCCGCGCCTTGCCCTGCCTCGGCGAAAGGTTCCTCACCCGGGGTACCGTAAAGGGCATGGCCGGACTGCCGGACGGTGACGAACGGCAAAACGACGCATGGTGCGGGCTGTTAGCTCAGTTGGTAGAGCAGCTGACTCTTAATCAGCGGGTCACAGGTTCGAACCCTGTACAGCCCACCAATAATATCAATGCCTTAGCTGAAACCGGCTAGGGCATTTTTCGTTCTCGGGTAACACCTGGGGTAACAGCGGAAAACTCTAAGCCATCTGGCTCCCCTTTGATCTCACTAGAGAATACGAGTAGAGAAGTAGGCGGAGTCGGTACGCACGGCTCTGGGGCTTTGTAACCCTGCACTAGGCGGTTCGGTGGAACCGCTTAAACCACCCTTGACCACTGCGGTCCGGGGGCCTGTGACGTATGTCCAGGGCCTCGGTCTAAAGGTCACAGGGACCGACCTAGTGCGGTTTACAAACTCCCGGATCACCAGGGATCAAGTGAAGCTATCTTGCGGGGGCGCACCGCGAGCTCTGGCCCCGGGATTGTTCTGTGGCCCTCACACCGACAGAAAAGTTTTCATCTTGGTATCCATGGGAAAGCCGTGGGTCGTTTCCGGGGGATCACTACCGTGGAGTATACGTTATTGCCGCTTCTGAGCCTGAGCTACCGGTCTTAGAGATACCTGAGGCAATAATTTACATTGGGGAAACACATGGCGCTTCGCGCTCGTTGAAGAAGCGTTTATACAACTTCAACAAATCTGGAAGCAGAGGGAAGCGAGGCCACGCTGGTGGTGTAACGTATTTTGGGAAAGGCTTGGACCCGGAATTTAATGATATCTTCTTCTCGGTACTGCCATGCGATCTCACAGACCAAGCCGTCAACACAGCATGGATATTCTTCAAGGAAAGAGAGCTGATCTGGAAGTATGCCGACAAGCATGGTCGCTTGCCGGCATGTAATTCGGAGTAAAAGTTATGATTGAGCAATCGTTGTGTTGATTGCTTTGATTGCTTCCTTGTGTGTCGGTGATCCCTTCGTCCATTGCCAAGGTTGTCTCGGTTTATAGGCCTTGGCGAGTTCTGGAAAGTTCTTCGGGTCCTTAACTGCCCAACGAAGGCGTGCCCGCGCCTCTCGCGGTTCGACCTTCAGCTCGTCGCAAACATTCTTCAATTGGATTTGTGTATCAGCCATGTGTCTTGCTCCTTAAATTGGTTGAACAAGACCGCTATAAGATAGTTGTCTTTGCGCCGTCAGTAGAAACCCACAACCGCCGCCCCCTCGTCGGCCTGATTCAAAACAAATGCGATCTGTGCCTCTGAGAACTAAAATGCCTTGATGGGAATCTCCTCCATCCCGATAACGAGGTCATAATTGGAAAATTCCAGCTTTTAATAGTCCGATTTAACGGGAGCAGGTCACTTGTTCCATTTCAATCGATATCTTGGTTGACATTGTTGTAATACTACTTTACAAATTTTTATAACAAATATATATCTGGAGTTCGTAATGTGAATCTAAGAGACATCCAGTTGAGCGACCTGAATCAATCCGTCGTTGTCGTTCCGCCTTTGGCTTGGAAAAGCACTTTTGAGATCAATTTCGATGAGAACAGAAAGATCATCTCGCACATAGAAGCCGCAAAGATTCGCATTCTAATGTATGGAGGGAATGCAAACTTTTACCACCTACCAATTTCGAAGTATCGCGAAATCCTGAGTTTTCTCTCTGAAAGTGTCAGAGATGATACATGGGTTTTGCCTGCCGTAGGCCCCGACTTCGGACGGATGGTGGATCAAGCGCCAATCCTGAAAGATCTTGGTTTTCCCGCAGCAATGGTGCTGCCAAACGCTCCGTTTGTCACGGCTGAAGGCATAGAGAGTGGTATCAGAAAGTTTTCTGACATGTTTGGCGGCAAGATTGTTCTCTACTGCAAGTCGGAAAGTTACTTGCCTTTGGAGAGAATAGTAAGCCTGTGCAATGATGGGCTTGTCAGTTTTGTAAAATATGCTGTTGCCCGCAAAAACCCCCAAGAAGATGAATTCCTTGGTCGTATGACAGATGCGATAGGCGAATACCTTTGTAGTGGAATTGGTGAACGTCCAGTGGTCCAGCACGCTAAGCGTTTTGGGATAAAAAATTTTACCACAGGAAGTGGAGCTATTGCTCCAGCGCTATCGCAAGAGCTTCTGCAGCTTGTTCGAAAAGGTGATCTCGTTGCGGCTGAGAAGATCCGAAAGTTATTCCTTCCTCTTGAGGATTGCCGAGATAAATACGGTCCGGCGAGGGTATTGCACGACGCGGTAACACTGTCCGGCATTGCTGATTGTGGTCCGGTGCAGCCACTCCTATCGAATCTCAATGAGCAAGAAATGCAACATGCAAAGTCATCTGCGCTCAATTTACTGGCTATGGAACAAAAGCATACGAAGAATCTTGCGGCTCAAAAAACTGTTCGGACCTGATTTCAGTATGACGCCGCAGCAGGTCTATTGATCGATAATTTAGTTGTGCACAAGGGACAGCGATAAATGTTCAAGCGTGCACGATGCAGAATGGGAGAACGAAATGAGTATTTCAAAATTGCTGATGCCCACCAACCGCGGATTGATCAAGAGTGGTGTAGACCGCCGAGAGATGATCTTCGGTATGGCTGCAGTGGGTGGTGCGGCTGCGATCTTCGGAGGGGTAAACCCCGCGAAAGTATCTGCTGGGACCCCTCGGCACGGCGGAACACTCAGAGTCGGAATGGCGTCGGGACAAACCAGCGACAGCCTGGATCCAGCAACCTACAATAATGAGTTCACGATCATGATGGCCTACACAATCCATGATCAGATCACACAAATAGACGAGCGAGGCGAACTGGTTCCTGATCTCTGCGAGATGTGGGATTCGTCTGATAATGCAACCAAATGGCGGTTCAAGGTGCGTTCTGGCGTAGAATTCCACAATGGAAAAGCGCTAACTGTAGCCGATATGATAGCTTCGCTGAACCACCACCGAGGCGAATCGAATTCTGCTGCAAACCCGCTGCTTGCATCCATTGTCGATCTTCGCGCGGAGGGTGACTATATGATTGCAGAATTGTCCTCGCCCTACGCCGACTTTCCCTTCATTCTAAGCGATTTTCATCTCTGCATATTGCCGTCGACCGACGGTGCAGTTGATCCGTCATCCGGAATTGGGGCAGGTCCTTTCACAATTGACAGTTTTGAGCCCGGAGTGGAGGCCAATTACAAGCGTTTTGGAAATTATTGGCAAGGTGATGGCCCTTATTTCGACGGGGTGAAGGTGCTGACGATTGCGGATGGGTTCGCGCGCCAAAGTGCTCTTCAGAGTGGAGCAGTTGATGCGATTGGTGGTGTGAGTCCCAAGAATGCAAGCCTTTTGGGACGTAAAGAAGATATAAATATCTGGGAAGCAGTCGGGACAGGCCATTTTACAGCTCCCATGCGAACTGATACCGCTCCATTTGACAACCTCGACATTCGAAAGGCAATAAAGCACGCAGTGGATCGGGAAAGGATACTGTCGCTCGTCCTGAACGGTCGCGGTAACTTGGGAAATGATCATCCAATCAGCGTTGCAAACCGATATCATGCGTCCGATCTTGAGCAGACTACCTATGATCCAGATAAGTCGAAATGGCATCTAAGACAAGCTGGCCTGGAGCAGCTTGATGTCCAACTTAGCGCATCTGATGCGGCATATTCCGGCGCAGTGGATACGGCTGTTCTTTACAGCGAGTTTGCGAAACAGGCAGGGATAAATATTGAAGTTATTCAAGAACCTTCTGATGGATATTGGTCTAGTGTTTGGATGAAGAAGCCTTGGTGTATGTGCAATTGGGGTGGCCGCCCAACGGAAGACTGGATGTTTTCCTCAGTCTATGCAGAAGATGCCAAGTGGAATGACACATTCTGGGGGCACGACCGGTTCAATGAACTCCTACTAATGGCACGCGCTGAAACCAATGATGCGTTGCGTAGAGAGATGTACACTGAGATGCAGTCAATTCTGAATACAGATGGTGGTGCGGTGGTCTTTGCATTCAACAGCTGGCTGTTTGCAACCAGCAGCTCGCTAGAAAGTGGAGGCAAGCCGAGTGGCCAGTGGGACCTTGACGGTCTTAAGATCGCAGAGCGTTGGTGGTTTAAGGCATAACACCTTTTCTGCACAGGTACAGTGACCGTGTGCCCCAATTTGTGGAATAAAGTTATCATTCAGTTCTTTGGGGCACGGTGAATATAAGATCTCGCAAAAAGAAAGTGGTTGCGAGATAAGCAAGGGTAAACATGACCAAACCTAGGAATATCGTAATCTCCGGTATTGCTGGCGGCATCGGCTCTACGATTGCGCGAGCAATTGGCGAGCACGGTGATGTAGTATTCGGCATCGACTGCAAACCGTATGACGCAGATATAATCGAAGGTTACTTCTATTTGGCCGACATTAGGGCAGATGAAGATATCGCCAAAGTAGCTAACCAAATTGAAGAAGAGTTCGGACCAGTTGATGTCCTGATCAACTCTGCTGCAGTGCTGCGTACTAGCCCTGCGGAAACTATGAGATCAAGCGATTGGCGAGAGGTAGTTGATGTAAATTTAACGGGCACATTTATCCTTTGTAGGGAATTCGGCAAATTTATGCTGAGGCGCCACCGTGGTAAAATTATCAATATTGCCTCGCGCTGTGGAAAGATAGGTTATCCGTATACAGCAGCCTACAATGCCAGTAAGGCCGGAATTATCTCCCTCACGAAAACGCTTGCTGTGGAGTGGAGTGGACGCGGAGTAAATGTGAATAGTATCATTCCGGGCTTCGTTTTAACCGATATGAGCACACGTGAAGCTGGAGACGAGTGTATTTCAGCTAGCTTGATTAGAAACATTCCTGCCGGAAAAGCTTCTGTGCCATCTGATCTGGTTGGAGCCGTTCAATTTTTGGCTAGCGAAGAAGCCAACTACGTAAACGGAATAGAACTGGTAGTTGATGGCGGTACCATCGCCGCATCTGGAACAGCTGCCCTTCTCGTAGAGAATCAATAGTGGCCGTTGACCCCTTCATGGACGCTTACCTCTCAAGAACAACAATAGGATCACATTGTGAGCAAGACACATAAAGCCTCGGTTGGATATGTTGATAGCCTCTCTGTCTGCGCAGGTGAAACGGTAAGCCTTATGGTCAGTAGCGAAGATGGTTCAAACGAGGCGGATATTACCTTGGTACGGCTCTATTGCACGGACTCAAATCCGCAGGGCGTTGGCTTCGATGCACGCGCTGTGGATATCCCCGAGAATGGACGATACGCTGTTGAGCATCAAACGATCCAAATTGGGTCCTACATTGAAATCTCACCGAAGGCTTGTATGTGTGGGATTGAGAGTTTTACAATCCTCGCGAATATTTGGCCTACGCTGAAGAAGACCACAAAGCAGGTAATCTTTTCGCAATGGAGCACTCGATCGGACGGATTTTCGGTGTTTGTGAGCCCAGATGGTTGCCTCGGATTCGAATGGTCTAGTGAGGTTGTTGGTTGCCAAGAAGTAGTGCTTGATCAACCCATGCATATCCGTAAATGGTATCGGATTTCTGTGGTCTATGACGCGAAGAATAAGACTCTTACTCTTCATCAGGCTCCTGTCGAGCCTGAATTCGAAGTTGAGGATTTTTGTGTGCGGCAAAGCGTCCTGATCGAGGCACCGTGCGTTCAGAATGGCGTGAATTTGTTGATTGCTGCAAAGAGGGCAGCTTACAGCGTAGAATCTCATGCCGTTGAAAGCTGCTACAACGGAAAAATTGAGAACATCCGATTTCTTAGGATTCCAGCTAGCCGACAAAAAATAGAACGATGGGAACGGGCTGACTTGGAATGCCACGAATGGGAGGAAGCTGTCGCAGCCTGGGACTTTGCGCTCCATTCTTCCACAGACGATATTCATGACCGCTCCCCTAATGCTCTACATGGTAAAGCTGTGAATCAGCCTACCCGCGCGATGAAGGGGAGCAACTGGACTGGAGAAGAATTTAGAGCAGCGAATGCGCCCATGCAATATAGTGCTATACATTTCCATGAAGATGACCTGCTTGACGCGCGCTGGAAAACCACGTGCAAAGTTACTTTGCCGGAAGGGATACCAAGCGGAGTCTACGCCTTCAAGGTCGTAACGCAAACCGGCAAGGACCATATCCCGTTCTATATTCGTGCGTCGATCGACAATCCAACTTCTGACGTGTTATATCTTGCTCCAACGGCAACGTATCTCGCCTACGGAAACTTCCATGAGTTGGGTGAAGGGCTGATGCCATCATCCGTTGCGGCAACTGGCGAACTCTATTTGAACAACGAAGATAAGTTCTTGATTGAACATCCTGAGTTCGGCCTCTCTTTGTATGACCGCCATCTAGATGGGAGCGGCTGTTTTTACTCATCTCGCCTAAGACCATTACTCAATATGCGACCAGACTGCCCAATTTGGGGGTTCAACGGAGATGGATTCATCGTTGACTTCTTGGATCGAAATGGCATCGCATGCGATGTTGCGACAGACGAGGATCTCGACCTATACGGTCTAGATGTTCTCCGCAATTATCGGGTTGTCGTTACGGGATGCCATCCAGAGTATTTTTCATCCAACTGTTGGCGCGCGCTTTACGCCTACACAAACCAAGGTGGACGATTGATGTATCTCGGTGGAAACGGTTTCTATAAAAGAGTGGCTTACAAACCAGGAGACCGAACCGCTATTGAATTGCGCCGAACTGAGGATGGTCCGCGCCAATGGGAGGTGGATCCTGGAGAATACTTTATGTCGTACGATGGAAGCTATGGAGGTCTATGGCGGCGCGCCGGGTTTCCACCGCAAAAGTTGGTTGGTGTTGGCTTTTGCGCTCAGGGCTTCGACTCTGGAACTTATTACAGAAAGAGTCCAGAAGCTAACTCCAGCCGATACTCGTTTGTCTTTGACGGGGTAACGGGTGAGACTTTTGGTGCATTCGGTTTGGCTGGAGGAGCGGCAGGCCAAGAGATCGATCGAATGGATTTCGGGTTGGGAACACCGTTGAATGCAGTCATTCTTGCATCGTCTGAGGGGCACTCGGATAACATGCTTCCTGGTAAGGAAGAGATACTTATTGTTCGCAAAGACATGGGGGCTGACAAGAATCCAAAGCTACGTTCTGATATAGTAATATTTCCAAAGGCGGGTGGTGGCGCGGTCTTTTCTGTTGGTTCTATTTCGTGGGCAGCGGCCCTTCCTTGGTCCGGTGGAAATAATGAGATCGCTCGGATCACCATGAACGTTCTGGAGAAGTTTAGGTCAGAGGCTGAAATTTAACGAGTAATTCTATGAGAAAAAAAGGATATTCAGTCCATTGATGAAATGATCTAATGTAAATTTTTAGAATTCGGTGAGGAGAATGCCTGTAGGCCGATGACAGGATCTACGGGGATTTAGGGTGAGTAATTGACCAGCATAAAACGATCCATCCCTAGATTAAGATATGAAGATTCCAGAAACTTGTCAGAGCAGGTGCATGACGGAATACTTGCTTTTGTGGCTTCCCAGGAAATTTCAGTGGGGGACAAGTTACCTACAGAGATGGAATTTTGCGATTCTTTTGGTGTATCAAGGCCGCTTGTCCGTGAGGCGCTGGCGCGATTGAGGCTGGAAGGTGTTATTGTAACGCGCAAGGGGTCAGGCAGTATCCTCCGCTCGAAACCCGGCCGTGATTTCCTGGAGATGGCAAAGGGCGTAGATGTAGCTAGCATGATCCAATGCTTTGAATTTCGTATGGCACTTGAATGCGAAGCGGCCTCACTAGCGGCAGTTCGTGCGGATCGAACAGATGTTGCTAGAATTGGAGCGGCGCTCAAGAACCTTGAGAAGTCGTTTGAGAAAGGGACTCTTGGACGCGATGAAGACTTCAGATTTCACCGCGCAATTTTGTTGGCTTCACACAATGCGTCTTTTGTTTCTGCTTTGGATATTAAGAAAGTCACGATCTTCCAGGGGATCAATATGGCACGGACACTGTCTCTAGAATCTTCTAATGTGAGAACTGCTACTGTCTTGCAGGAACATAGGGCAATCTATGCAGCGATTGTAGACGGAGACCCTCAGTTGGCATCTGCCGCTACCCGCCTCCACCTGGCAAATGCAAGAGTTAGACTGTTGAGCGGACGTTCGGAAGACACACATCAGAAGTGAAGAGTGGTTGAGCACAAAGTACTGACACTCAATCCATGATACTGATTGGTAATCAATTCAAAGGCGTGCACTGCGGAGCCACTTTGTGAAAGGGAGAGTGCAATGATGGAACGAGTGTCGTGGAAAAGCTGCGAAGTCATAAATGCTGCTGGAATGCTGACGGAATATGGCGCAAGTTCAGTAGCTAAAGATGTAGCGTCGGAAGTGTATTGGGGAGTTCAACGGTGCTTTGATATTGAGGCTTTGCAGTTACACGCATCAAGAGCGATTTCAGAACTGACTGGCTCGGAAAGTGGATTTGTTACGGGGTGCTCGGCCGCTGGCGTCACAATCGCGGCGGCGGCATGTTTGACTGGGGATGATGATGTAAAGGTGCGTTGTCTCCCGAACTGTGACTGGGATGTTTCGGGCATTGTAATACCGGCTGGCCACATGGTTGATATTGGCGTCAAGATTGAACAACTTGTTCATCTTTCGGGCGGTAGATGTATTCCTGTCGACTGTTCGAGTGGCTTTGCCGAACGCCAATTTCGAGCTGCGCTTGACAGTGGACAGGCGGCTGCAACCCTCTTCGTGCGCTCGTATCTTTGCACTGATGACGCAAACCTGCAATTGGACAAGATTGTTTCGATTTGCGCATCCTATGGAGTCCCTGTGATTGTCGACGACGCAGGGGAATTCGATTTCAAAAGAGATATTGATGCTGGTGCTGATCTAGTAGTTTTTAGTGCTCAAAAGGCGATTGGCGGGTTGACTGCTGGTTTGATTGCGGGGCGCATGGATTTGATCAGCGCATGCAAAAGACAAGAACATGGTATCGGCCGAGCGATGAAAGTCGGGAAGGAAGGACTAATTTCGGCTTTGGCAGCGATTGAAAAGAACCGCTTTGGCGCCAGGGTTTTGCAACATTGGTATGAGAAACTTGACCTACTCGAGAAACTTCTGTATGCGGAAAGTTGTATGACAACTTTACGAATTGCTGACGAAGGTGGCCGCCCATTGGAGAGGCTGAGAGTCGTAGTCGGACCCAAAAAAGCATTAGGGCTGCTGAGTAGTAACGTGGCTTCGGGCGTCCGGAAGATTATCTTTAGGGAAGTAGACTTTGAAGCAGGTTCATTTCTCGTGGATTTCTCTGCTATGTCTGTGACCGATGTGATGGAACTAGCAAAAAGACTGATTAAAGCACCAAACTAAAGATGTATTCCCCATGAACTACTCAAGTAACAATGTAGCGCTGTATGGCACTGATGTGGAGGTAGATCAATCCCGGCAGTTGTTGGTTGGCGAATATCACTTTGAAGTTGGTAGCTCTGGAATTAAATCCCTAAAGCTCCGAGGCATTGAACTTGTGCGTTGTATTTCCTTGGTCGCAAGAGATGAAAATTGGGGCTTTCTGAAAACCATTGGGGAGCCTCCCGAAGTACACACCATCGGATCTCGGATCAGATTGCGCTTTCTGGGGAGGTTTGAGAGCTCCGGTGGCGTACTAACCTATGAGATGAAAGGTATTTTCGATTCTGATATCGGCCAGTTGGATCTCGTTGCCTCATTCATTGCTGATTCCGATTTTTACTGCAATTTAGTCGGACCAGTCATTATTCTTGGGTCGAAGGAATGCGCCGGTCAAGAGGCAAATGTCTCTAGTCGTAACGGTACTCCGAAGTCTTTAAGGTTTCCAGAGACTGTGGTGAGTCGTCCGTTTTTTAGGGATGTAAGTTCATTTGAGTTTACTGATGCAAATGGCCACCATGTCGCCTTTGAGTTCCAAGGAGCACTCTTTGAACTGGAGGATCAACGTGCTTACGCAGATGATTCTTTCAAGGCATATAGCCGCAGTATAGATCTCCCTTGGCCATATACGATTGAAGCTGGGAAGAAATTTGAGCAACGTGTTCGCGCGCGAGTTTCGTCACCCAGCCAAAATATGTACACGGTGAAACCTGCCACGAAAGTTGAGCGCATCAGCCTAACTGCAAACTTCAGAATTCCTTTACCAATTCTTAGCATAATGCAAACCAATTTGAGTGACGCATTGAACTTGGTCAACCAAGGGTTAGTTCCGAGGCGTGCTCATCTGCTGGGACTCTATGACCCTGACAATGGTTGCCAATCTGACATATTGGAACTCTATCGACGCCTAACCGAAGGCATTGAAGGTACTTTTCATCTCGAGTTTATTCTACCCTGCTTGGATATTGAGGAAGAGTTTAGTGCGCTGGCGCACGCTCTAGAAAAGGCCAGACTTAAACCAAAAACTATAAGAGTTTTTCCTGCTGTAGATATCCGAGGGAATTGTTCCACGGGCCTCAATCGAAAGCCACCAGAGCAATGGAGAATACTCTCTATCGCTCGAGAATTTTTTGAGCACATACCAATCGGATCAGGCACATGCGGACCTTTATGGTCGCT
Source organism: Alphaproteobacteria bacterium (assembly GCA_040222995.1). Classification (GTDB taxonomy): domain Bacteria; phylum Pseudomonadota; class Alphaproteobacteria; order UBA8366; family Aestuariispiraceae; genus JAVKBW01. Next base: position 645,820 of record JAVKBW010000046.1, read on the forward strand.
ACTCTCTGACCCGCCTGAAGCTGCATGGGATTTCATATCTTTCTCACATTGTGCCATTACTCATTCATCGGATGATTTGACAACTGTGAGATCGGTTAACGCCCTTACTGACTGCTTCATGGCTGCAAAAAAATTGCGGCAGAATACTCCAATCTGTGTTGGGCCCAGCGGCATTGCTATGCGTTTCAATACATTGGGAAAAACGACGTACGATTTTAATAGTAACTATCGGCAAATAAAGAGCCCAATTGATCCCCGAAGCAGAGGGCTTTTCGGACTATCATGGCTTGTTGCATATGTTGCAGCTATCATTAAGTCGGGAATCAGTTCCTTTTGCCCGGCCTCCATCTGCGGAGCTAATGGCTTCTTGTTCGTGCGTCAAAGCCACCCACAACCGAGATTCGACAATGATCCTCTGGCCGTGAAGTTTCCTGCGTATCATCTTGTTAGTTGCCTCATCAAAAGCAGCGGAAATGCAGTCGCCTACATCCAACTTGATAATCAGCCAGGGAGCGCAGCGTTTGCATTTTTTGAAGATCAGCATTTGATACATTGGATAACAAATACGACTTCTAGAGAAAAAGAAGTGCGTCTGGACTTGTCCGCGGACGGTGCGGGTTGGTTGCATAGATTCAGCCCAGATAATTTTGCAGATACAATAACAGTTGGGTATGAGGTTTCTAATAGGGCTGTCTATTGGTCACGCCTACCGGAAACAATTGAACTAGGGGCATATGAGACTATCCATATCAAAGAGGCCCTTAGTAAATGAAATGAAACAGCAACATCAACTGGCTTGTGAGGTGTGTGGCGCGTTTAGGCTTGATCCCGGCCCATCTTGGTTGATCTGAGCGGATCGTCGATAACTTACGAAAGTGCTGGCATGAAAAAGATACTGCATTGGGCCTGTCAGAAAGTTTGTGTCAGGGACCGTTTCATTGTTGAACGACCAACGCTATCGAATCCCTGAACGCCAAGCTGCGAAGAGCAATCAAAGCACGCGGCCACTTCCCGAGTGACGACGCGGCAATCAAGCTGCTATATCTCGTTCTCAACAAAGCAGCCGGGGAATGGAAAATGACCTGAGACCCTGATCTTCCTCCAGTATTTGGTGGAGTCTTTCATAACATGAAGTGCTCCCCCTTTTTGGACCACCTGGCTGGGTGATTTTCCGGGGTTAGGCGGTTGATTGCCCGTATGAACCGAATAGCATGATTATTGGTGGTTTTTCGCCAAAAAGCGCTTTGAGTCCGAACCTTTAAAGCTAAAGGCTTTTAGACTAGTTTGATGCCATGGAGTATATATCGTCCCTACTGACAGACCCGGCAGCATGGATTGCGTTCGGAACGCTCGCAGTAATGGAGATCGTCCTTGGTATCGACAATTTGATCTTCATTTCGATCCTGACGAATAAACTGCCAGAGTCGAAAAGAGCACGCGCACGACGTATCGGAATAGCCGGTGCATTGATCCTCCGTCTTGGTTTGTTGGGCACAGTCGCGATCATCATTAAACTGACGGAGCCAGTTCTGACTGTTCTTGGTAACACTCTTTCTTGGCGGGATATCATCCTGATCACGGGTGGTTTGTTTCTTGTCTGGAAAGCGACGAAAGAAATTCATCACAAGGTCGATCCTGACCCGGGACCAGATGCAATTAATCCAAGTATTCCGGCAACAAGCGCAGCTGTCGTAATATTTCAGATACTGCTGTTGGACGCAGTCTTTTCTATAGATAGCATCATCACCGCCGTAGGTATGACATCTCATGTCCCCATTATGGTCGCTGCAATCGTGAGTGCAGTGTTGGTGATGCTTATTGCTGCCGATCCTTTGGCACGCTTCATCGAAGCAAACCCGACCATTGTCATGCTGGCCCTCGGTTTCTTGTTGCTGATCGGTACCACTCTCATTGCAGAGGGCTTCGGGGCAGAAATACCCAAAGGGTACATCTATGCTGCCATGGCATTCTCGGCTTTGATCGAGGCGCTCAACATGTGGTCAAAACACGCCCGGCGGCGTGTCGGCACTATAAAAGATGAATGATTGTTTCGAAGGTGCTCCGAGTGAACCTGAGAGGCTCGTCATTCCGCCGCCAACGACCGAACAGACATCCGCTCTTATTCGACGTGTTGTTGGACAGCTAACAGGCGATGATGTTTCGATTGGCTATTTGGTAATCCAGTTTCGGCGACGTTCGTTTGGTGGTTTGTTCCTCGTCCTATCTGCCTTGGGGTTGTTGCCAGGTATTTCAATTATTGCTGGATTGGCGATGATCTTTCCTGCGATCCAATTGGCAATAGGGCTTCGAGCCCCCTTGCTACCTCGCTTTATGAGACGGCGCAGAGTTTCCGTTGATATAATCAGAGCCGTTGCCAGCCGAACCGTTCCCTGGGTTGAGCGTATCGAGCGATACACGCGTCCCCGATATTTTTTATTTTCTCAAGCGCCGGTGCTGATGGCGGCAGGTTTGATGTGTGTTGGTTTGGCGCTCGTCGTCATACTTCCGCTTCCCTTCAGCAATTTTCCACCTGCGATTTCTTTTCTGGTGCTATCCGTCGGGATGATTCAGAGAGACGGGTTGTTCATCATTCTTGGGATGGTTCTTTCGGCGATCGCACTAGCAATTGGGGTGGCAATAACCTTTTTTGCGATAAATGCTGCCAGTTTGATAATTTTAAGCGCGAGTTAATTTGATAAGAAATTCTGAAAATTTCAACGGTGTCAAAACGCGTCACATGTCTCTTCAGGGTCAGAATCGGAACTAATGCACCCAATTGCTGCAAGTCCGTTGGAGTCCCAATTGCGGACATTTGATAGCCTGATGTTACCCAAGATGCGGGCTGAATATTTGAGACTGCGTAGTATCAATCAGTTAACGAAGTTCTTAGTCTGACAATCAGTCAGCGGATCATCAAAAAGGCCGCTGCGGAGGCCGCTGATGCGCTTTGCGAACTCTAGGCCTCATACACGCCCGTAAAGCCCAAAGTCGAAACGTCAGGCTGAAAATCGATCCTATTGCCAAACACCGAAATTCGCTGCACAGCAGTGTAGTGCTAGCCCGATAGCTTGGAGCACAGGAAAGGCGATAAACATGGCGGATCGATTTTTCATTTCGACCCCGATCAAGAAACCAGAGGATGTTATCCCGCATTTGGCCGAAGGCGTGCGGCATTGGAAGAAAGGATATTCCGCTTACGAACTGGCTTACTCATGGGTGAAGGCAGACGGTATTCCTTCTCCGGTCAGGGCCGTTCTTGAACAATCTGAAGAATTTCAAGGGATGGAGCTGGTTGAAGGTTTCTTCGAGAGAGAAACCGAGTTGCGCTCGAGAGGCAGGCCTAGCCAGACCGATCTACTGGCATTGATCAGCAACGGAGACGGATACGCGATCCTTGGCATTGAAGGGAAGGTGAATGAACCATTTGGGGAACTGGTTTCAGAATGGATATCTGGCGGCTCGGAAGGCAAGCACAAGCGGCTATCGGTCCTGACTGAGACGCTGGGGTTGAAGGATCACGATACCGGCCGGTTGCGTTATCAACTGCTGCACAGGACAGCCGCCGCCATATTTGAAGCACAGCGATACAGGACCTCCTCCGCGATCATGCTGGTCCAATCATACTCCGCAGACCACAGATGGTTTGACGACTTTCAGGCATTTTCGGAAGCGATAGGGGCACCTGTCGAGGAGGTAAACCAATTATCCGAACCGGTAATTGTCGAAAGCGTCTCGCTACGGATTGGATGGGTTGCCGATACACCGCAGCCGTAAACCGGGCGTTTAGACTGCCGTGGATATTCTGAACGCAGTTTCTCTCATTAAAATGCCCTACACCGCACCTTGGATCAAAGATGCGGTGTAGATACGGGCCAGGATCGCTGTGTCGTTTCATATGGTTTTATCGGGTGCGTACTCAGAACCACCCCATAGAGGACTTTTGAGTAAGTGGTGGAATTTTTGCATACTCAAAAGTGTACTCTAAGCGAGTATTGAGTAAGCGAAATCGCATTCTCAATCTTCCTTACCCTCGGACATGACCAACCCCCAAAGAATATCTTGGCCACTTCGCGATTTCTCGACTTCGTGTGTTTCAACTAGCTCCTTACGCGCTCTGTTCAGCGTGGATTTGCTGTATCCTGACTTTTCGCCAAGTTTTAAGATCTGTGTCCAAGTCGCTGGGCCGTTTAACTCCAGGACAGTAATAATGAATTGTTGTGCTTCCTCGCGTTCCTTTCGCGGCCTATGCGCTGGATTTTTTGCGGCCTTGCAGATGTCGTCAGCCGATAGGTTACTCTCACCAATCCATTTTAAGTCAGGGACTTTGTTGCGCCCGCCCCCTTCGAGTTTAAACATTAGTGTGCGACCTTTCGGACCCCAATTCGACTTTGCATGAGCAAAGGCCCGGTGTTCCGGGTTCTCCGGATCGGTCCCAACGACGACCACTGAGCGGACTCCAGCGACAAAACCGACCGACCCATTGATGCGGTGCGTGGCGGCTTCGCCGACCTTCTTATTCAAATGTGCTACTACCACAACGGCAACGCGACACTCTTTCGCGATGTCGGTCAATTGAACTAGGAAGTCCTGAACCTCGACTTGTTTGTTCATGTCGGTACCCGCGCCCATATACGACGAGATCGTATCGATGATGAGTAGATCAGGTCGGAATTGATTGATCTCATATCGAAGTAGGGCGAGACATAGTTTGTCGAGCTTCCGGTATTTCTTCATGTAGCGGACGTTTTCTTGATACGCACCGACGCTGTCGAGGCGAGGGGAGATAGCGCGTTCATCATCGTCCTCAGAACTGAGAATAAGTACGCGATCACCAGGTGGGCGTTCAGTCGATAGAGGCCAAAAATCTTGGTTGGAGACAATCGCCGTCAGATCCATGGTCAAGAATGACTTCCCGTGCGCGGGTTCACCGGCTATCAATGTCAGTCCGTGGTAAGGAATGTACGGATACCAGAGCCAGTCGACGTCCTTTGATTCCACGTCTGACATGCTGCCAAAATATGCTGCGTGATCGGAAATGGTCTTTTGGCTAGTATTATGGGGTCGCTTGAACCTCTGCCGTTTTCTTCGCGGTGTCATTTCTTCTTCTCCATTTTTAGATTTTGCATGATGCGACTGATCTCCGCTTGAAGCGCGTCCAGGTCATCGCCATGCTTTGATTGAAAGTACGGATTGCGCCAGATCAGGCTGGCAATATCGGACTCGGGAACGTCGGCTTCGGCCATCGATCGGATCATGATGTAAATCTGTTTCGACCGGTCCTTGATGTCAGCATGCGTTGCCAGCAGTAAGGATCGTGCATAGGGGTTTTCTATTTTCCGCCAGTACTTTTTGAATAGCACCTTCCGGTTCTGGCTAAAGTCATAGTTCGCACGAATCTTGGGCATCGATTGGTGGCGCACCCTTGGTGCAGCCTTCAACAGTGGCTTCGGGTCGACGGGTGATAAATCCAGCCGGCGCAGCGCAACCAGAGGCTGGTCTTCGTACTTGTGATTTCTTGTGCCCGGTATCCGCAGCATCTTCGTCACAGACCAGCCGCCGCGATCGCCGCCAAAATCGTATGTCAGCTGCCTTGAAATCGCTGCGGCACGACGAGGCGAGATGCTGCGTTTGAATCGCCAGTAGCCCTGAAATCGGCCGGGTGATGTTTCCACCAACACGCCAGGAATGGGGACAAACAAATCCGGATCAGCTCCGTCGATGTCGCACCAAGCATAAGGAGTACTTAGGGCGTTTTCATCAAGCCTTCGATCCAAACCAAAAGCATTTGGGCAGAAATAGAGATCATATTTCTTCGCAGGATACTGCCGCAATAACGCTCGAACATTTCGACTGAGCGTTCTGTCGTTACGTAGCGGTTTCTCAATCCAACGCTTTCCACGCCTTGCTGCGATAAAGACCCACGAGTCTTCGGGATGCGCTTCCCAAAAAGCCTTTAAGAAATCGACGCTTTTCATCACTTCTTCTCCCCACCAGTTTTGGGGTCGAAGTAGCGCTCAACGGCGTCTTTGAACATTGACTTCAGATGTTCATCAGCACCCTCAGTCGTACTTAAGTCGCATATTTCAGTGTACTTGCCTCTGTCGTTTATCCAGTGTATCGTCATCGGATGAGAGGTGACGATTTCATCGACGACGCCCTCCACTGCCTTGATTATAACGCTTGGGTGCTTGGTCATTCTTGATGCTCCTTCATGCTAAAGATTGTTCAATCGCGTTCAGCAATCCGGGCTTCTAACCATTCCGAGATTTCATGCTCCAACCAACAAACCGTTTGCGGCGCCAGCCGCACTCGTTTCGGGAACAAACCGCGCCGTTCAAGACTCAGAAGATGTTTGTTTGAAAAACACACCCCGACGTCCCGTAGGCCATTTCGATCAATCAATCGACGCTTTTCATTCTTCGACACAGTTGAAAGCTCCGTAACTACGAACGGAGATTGAGAATGATCTGGTCGAAGCTGATTTTGTAATCGGGTTATTTTTCAGAAACTGGTAGGGATTTTAAAATCGTTTCAACTTTGGTTCTTGTGACAATTGCGAGCTCTTTCGCACCGGCTTCCGTCAAAACTTGATTAGCCGGCCTTGAGAGCGCGGAAATCCACGATGCAAACTCATGGTCCTCTGTATCGCTATTGTACGTGCGTGGGGAAAGTCCAGTAAGCTTGACCCAAATTGGGATCAACCTTCTCACTAGCCATCCCAAGTTTTGGTCAGGGAGATAGGGGCCGCTGCTTTTCCATTCAGTGATATTTGTAAAGTACTGAACATTTGTTTCCAGTTGGCGGTGCCAATCTGTTTTCGATACGATTTGCGAAAGAGTCGTCAGAAGGCTTTCGAATTCGTAGAGGTTTCCTTCAAATCCATTGCGGCGAATTTGAGACTGAAGGATATGTCGGATCTGCGCACATGTTTCTAGTTGTTGACGAAGCTTTCTAATCTGATAGATCGGTACCTTGGTGTGCCGCATGCAACGATGCAGTTGCCTAGCTGCACTTTCTATCTTTTTTAATTTTCGTCGAATTTCGGTTTCAGTCGGAAATTCTGAGTTTGCGTGCATCGCAAAGCTCGCAACATGTCTGGCGATCTCTTCCAAGACCGACGTTAACTCGTTCCCACTGGGCTTGGTATGTTTGCTCGTTGCTGGAGCGTTCTCGCAAATTTCCCGAAATGCTTCGGGGTCGAGTTCAAACCCATACGCGACCGAACCACCAGTGTTGGGTTTTCCTTTTGGCACTAGACGTCGCTCTTTAGTTGATCATTAATCTTGCCGTCGTGAGACGAGTTTTACCAAATGCTCAGACCATTTCACGAGGGCTTTTCGTTTCTCATCGTCATAACCGTATCGATTGTACACAGCCGCGACGCCAGAGATAGTGCCGGTCGAATGATTGAGGATTTTTTCGACAACATGCGGGGCGATACCTAGTCGCGCCATTCCAGAGGCGGCAGTGCGTCGAAGGTCATGTAGTCGCCAATCGGTAACACCGGATCGTACATCTGTATTCTGTTTTGCTCGACTGAACCCGGATGCAGGGTTTCGTCCGTTCGTGCTGAAGATCAAATCCTGATCGCCAATTCGAGGTAAGCACTCGATGATTTCCAAAGCAAACGGCGAAAGCGGAACCTCGTGCGTTCGATCGTTCTTCGCAATTTCTCGCGGAATCGTCCAAGTGTCATTGTGAATATCAGACCAACGCATGTTCGCAAGTTCATTTCGACGTTGCCCGGTTAACAGCAAGAGCTTGTACATCGGCCCGAACGGGAAACCGATTTCGTCCCATGCCGACCAGACTTTCTTGATTTCAACATCGGTTAAAACTCTGTCACGGGAAGTTTCTTTGCCGGGTGGCTTCAAGCCAATGATGGGATTGTGTTCCAGCATCCCTCGACTGACACACCAGTTAAAAAGCTTCCGAAGGTGGGAAAGTGTTCTGTTTGCCTGGAGTGGCGCACCGCGTGCCACAATCTCGTCGAGAATGTCGATCACATGGTGCCGGTTGATTTCTTCCAGGGCGAGATTTTTCAGTTTCGGAACGGCATTTCGTTTCAGCATTTGTTCGGTCTGCTTCCATGTCCGGTTCTTTGGGCGGGCATAGAGTTCGATGAATTGCGCAGCAATGTCGGGGAACAGGGTCGTCGGCTTTCGTTTTGCTTCCAGCTTCTCCTGCTGAGGGTCGATACCGCGATCAACCTTGCGAAGCGCTTCCCTAGCCTCCTCACGGGCGTCTGCGAGCGAAAAGGCAGGGTATCTACCGAGGGTCATTCGGCGCTGTCGAGAACGCACACGATACATCAGCACCCATGATTTGCTGCCGCTGTCCGTCACGCGAATGCCGAACCCGGGCAGGGTGGCATCCCATAGGCTTAGTCGTCCCCTGTTTGGAGGAGTAATGTTTTCGATGGTTTTGGCCGTAAACTTAACCCGCATGTCTAAACTCCCGATCTGACCATTCGGGTAACAATGGGGTAACAGAAATCGACGTGGTTAATTGTAATGTCATGTAACGGATTGTAAGGAGCAGAGAGTCCCGACCCAATGGAAACCTTGATGTCTAAGCTCTTGATGTAACGGATTGTTATGGCTTGAAACGGAGCTTGGTCGAGCTCTTAATCAGCGGGTCACAGGTTCGAACCCTGTACAGCCCACCATCCAGTCTCGACATTTCGCGTGTCCCGATAACGGTTTTCCGAAGCGACCGGTTCCTGCGGGTTCTGGCCCCATAATCTCAAAATGAGACGCACCAGAGACGCTCACTTGGCGTCTCCTGAGCTGTTTTTGCTAAAAGTCTCTGCAGGCCGTTTTCAGTGGCCCGCTAACTTTTTCTGATGATGCTCGGATGATGCTGAATGGATGCTTAGGTGAAGCCGAGGAGGCGACGTTGCGCCTGCCAGTCGGCGGGCAGGGTGCCCAGGCGTTTGAGGTCCCTTACCGTCAGTTCGATTGGCTGCCGTCCTTCAAGGATGGCATCCACGATGTCCGGCGCCAGGAAGGCAAGTTGAAGGATCCGACTGACATCGCTGCCGTTCATCTTCTCTCGATCCGCGATGGCATCAACCGACGATATCTGGCCGGTGGCCAGTTCTGTAAACCAGCGTCGTGACCATCCGATCAGTGTGCACAGGGCAGGATCGTGGGTGGCGCCTGTCCGGTTGCCGTTTGTGAGAACGATCTTGCGTTCCACGCCGCGACGGCGAAGGGTGATGCTGCGTTGAATACTCAAGGCCTCTTCTTTTATTTGCTCTGGATCGATGCCGATCAGGCCGGCCAGAGTCTTGCGATGCATCGTAATCTTGATGGCCGTTGGCGACAGATCGATACGCTCAACGAGGCTTCGGATATGAGTGGCTTGTTCTGCCGGTTCACCCGTCTCAAGAACCTCTCGCAGGTTCTGAACGGTTGCGGAGTACTTCCGGGATATCAATGCATCGCCGCTTGAGTACGATTGAATGTCAGTATCGAGCCACTCAACCAGCATCGCTTTTACTACGGGCTCGAGCGCTCGTGCCGGTAACCGCCAGCCGTCATCATGCCGGCTTGCATCGATGAGTACCCGATTGGAGACATAGTACCGGTAGCGGCGGCCCTTCTTGTTTGCGTATGTTGGTGTTAGCGGATCGCCGGTCTCGTCAAAGACGAGCCCGGTCAGCATCATCTGTGATGTATTGTTGGTATCGGACGCTCGGCCTACTGCGTTTCCGTTCAATTGGTCCTGAACCCGGTTCCAGGTTTCTTCATTGATGATGGCGTCGTGCAGGCCTGGATAGCTTTCGTCTTTTGCGGGGATGCGGCCAACATAGGTCGGGTTGGAGAGGATCTCGTAGAGATTGCCACGGCTGAACGATTTGCCGCCTGAGAGGTTGCCGGCTTTTGAGAGCCGTCGTTTGGTGACCAGACCAAGGCGGTCGGTTTCGTTTTTTACTTTCCGAACGGTGCCAAGCTCAAGATACAGGGAGTACAGGCGCCGCACCGTTGCCGCTTCTGCTTCATTGATGATGAGTTTGCGGTCTTTGGCGTCGTAACCGAGGGGAACCGGCCCACCCATCCACATGCCTTTCTTCTTTGACGCCGCAATCTTGTCGCGGATGCGTTCGGCCGTCACCTCGCGCTCGAACTGGGCAAAGGACAGCAGAACATTCAGCGTCAGCCTCCCCATGGACGATGTCGTGTTGAACTGCTGGGTAACCGAGACGAAGGATACATCATGGGCATCAAGCAACTCGACGATCTTTGCAAAGTCGGCAAGCGACCGTGTCAGGCGATCGACCTTGTACACCACGACAACATCGATCTCATGCCGCTCGATGGCGGCAAGCAGTTGCTTCAGGGCGGGACGTTCCATTGTTCCGCCTGAGATGCCGCCATCGTCATAGGCGGTTTTGATGAGTTTCCAACCCTCATGCTTCTGGCTTTTGATAAAGGCCTCACACGCTTCTCGTTGCGCATGCAGTGAGTTGAAGTCCTGTTCCAGACCCTCTTCGGTCGATTTGCGGGTATAGACGGCGCAACGTTTCATGACGAACCGACCCCGAAGAAGCGCGGGCCGGACCAGCGGGCGCCGGTGATGGCCCTAGCGACGGCGGACAAGGAAGAGAAGGTGTGCCCGTTGTACCGCATCGTATCGCCCTCGACATCGACGACATGGATTCTACCGTTCCACTCACGAACCAGACGTGTTCCTGTCGTTACGGGTGTTGCGTCAGGCTTTCCTCCCTGACCAGGGTCGTGGGCATTGGCACCTCTGGCCCAGGCATCGAGTTTGCGGATTGATTTCTTGCTCAGCCCGCCATGCAAAGACGTCTGTCGGTGATAGTGATAGGACAGCATCAGCAACCGGTTGCTGGTGCGCTTGGGTGGCGGGTTGCCATAGGCATTGATCCATGCCGCAACCAGTTCGCTGCGGGCAGGTGTGTCCGGAACGTCCGTAAAACCATTGCGACTCAAAGGGCTGTCCGGAGATGGTTGCGTGCACATCGATCAACCCTCCACCCGATAGAGAGTCTCGCCTTTCGGGTTTTTGCTGCGGGTGATGCCGATGCCCTTCTTGCGAAGCCCGGAGAGGGCGGCGCGCACACTGTGCGGCTGCCAGCCGGTCGCATCCTGCAGGGCCGTGATGGTTGCTCCCTGCTTGCGTCGCATCAGGCGAAGCAGCAGCTCCGGCTTGCCGGATGATTTGGTTTCACGATCTGCCGTGTTGTTCTTAACCGGAGCAGGCGTGGTTGGTTTCTTTTTCTTTTTTCTGTCAGTCTCTGCACCCTTTATTACCGGGCTTCCTTCCGTCTCGTCCTGTACCCCGATTGCCGCCAGACCCGCCGCTGTGATCCTGTAGTCAGCAGGCTGTTCTTCGCTATCGTCGATCGGTTTGCTGACTTCTTCGATCAACCCCCGTGTCAGCAGCGCCGTCAGGGATTTTTTAGCCGCGCCACCCGGCAGTTTGAGTGTGTCGGGCAGGGGGAGGACGGAGAGGTCTTCACGCTGCGATGCGCTGGAGAGAATGATCAATTGGGTATCTGTAAGTTTCTTTGCCATGGTGGCCTCCTTCGGTTTTGGCAGCCGCTGGATACGGCCGCTTGCACCGGATGGAGGCCCGTCCGCGTAGCAGACTGGCCGGAGCGTGGATCGTTACCCGTCCGTCACGCTCGACAGACAGCAACGCTTCCTGTGGCAGACAAGTCCAGTTCAATCTGCATGCATTTTTGCATTGGTGACCGGACGTCACGAACCGTCGTCTATCCGGGGTTCCCGGGAAGAAACCTGGACAAATGGCGTTACTTCAGGGCGCGTGGATCATCATGCAGCAGTTTCCAGGCCGGTACATCAAGGGCCTTGGCGATCTTGCCCAAGGTCTTGACCGAGAAGTTTCTCTGGCAACGCTCGACCATGCTGATGTAGGTGCGATGCACGCCGCAGTGATGCGCAAGAGCCTCCTGCGAGAGCCCTGCTTCATTCCGGAACAATCGAATGTTCCTGGCGGCCTGTTGCATCACGTCCATGCCATCAACAGGCCAAGATGTCGACTTATCGTCTACAGACTATTAGTCTCTTTTTGCTCGACTTCCCCGCACCGGGAAGCGATGACGGGTTTCGTCAATGTTGAGAGGAGACACCGAAAATGACTGACGCTTTCCATTCGATAGAATCCGGTCTGCGAGAGAAGGTTATCGAGCACCTTTTTGTGGGAGACCTGCTGCGCATTCTCTGGCAGCGCGGCATGCGGGATATCGAGGTGCTTCGCACAGAAGTGGACCGGGCCGGGTACGACATCGTGCTCGAAGCCAATGGCGTGATGCGGCATGTACAGTTGAAGGCCAGTCACAAGACAGCCAGGACGGCCAGGGTCGGGATTCATGTCAGTCTGGAGAGCAAGCCGAGCGGCTGTGTCATCTGGGTCTTCTTTGATCCCGACACCATGACCCTGGGCCCGTTTCTGTGGTATGGCGGCGATCCGGGCGAGAGAATCCCGTCTCTCGGAGACAGGATCGGCAAACACTCCAAAGGCAACAGTCAGGGGCACAAGGCAGAGCGGCCGAACATCCGGATGCTGAACAAGGGACAGTTTACCAGCATAAACAGTGCAGAAGATCTGATTGATGTGTTGTTCGGGGACGTTGAGAGGGACGAAACTGCGCCGGCGGCGTGATCTGTATAATTGGTCGGTAGTTGTAATTCTTAGTCTGTTGGCTCAGAAGCAATCACCTGTGCGGCCTTAACAATCGCCGACGTGTCTTCCATCTTTGCCAGAATACTCTCTGAATTCGTCGTAAGACTTTCTGCAGTGATTGATGGAGACTGTCCTTCGACCGCCAGTTCTTCCGCTTCGTTCAACAGACCCGTCGCAATCGCATACAGATGATTGATCAGGTCGATCCGGCCCTTGTCCATGGCTGCCCCTCACCTCGTCCACGGACACCAAGGCTCGATTGGGGGCGGAAGTCGAGGGGAAAACTAGGGTGCTTTGAAGGTGGTGCGGTAGCCAAGCTAAAGCACAGCTGCCTTGTGATCGAAAACAGGCCTACTGAATAATACCAACGACAGTCTGCTAGTGACTCAAAAGAGACCAATGGCCTGGTAGTTGTAAGAATTTGCAACAGGTAACTACTGGAAAACCTAAGCTGCGATATTCGGATGACCTACGATGAGATTTGCCAAGATATATTAGTCCATATCCTGCGCCACGCCGGGGTGGGCTAACCCCGTGACTATATGGCTTTCCGGGAAAGACTTACAAGAAGACGGCGGATCAGCCGGCGGCGCGCAGTCGATCGAAACCCGCTTCGAGATCGGCGATCAGATCGTCCGGGTCTTCCAGACCGACATGGATGCGCATCGTCTGGCCGTCCGGTTCGGCGGTCATGAGGCGCCGCCGCGTGTGCGGATAGGTCGGAATCAGCAGGCTTTCGAAGCCACCCCAGGAATAGCCCAGACCGAACAGTTTCATATCGTCCAGCATCGCCGCCAGGGCATCGTGACCGGAACATTCCATGATAAACCCGAACAGACCGGATGCGCCGGTAAAGTCGCGCTGCCAGATGTCGTGGCCGGGAAACGACGGCAGGGCCGGGTGCAGAACTGATTTCACGGCAGGGTGTTTCGCAAGATATTCCGCGATTTTCAGGCCATTCTCGTGATGTCGGTCCAATCTGACTGCCAGCGTGCGCGCGCCCCGCGTCGCCAGATAGACATCGTCCGGACCGGCCGGATTGCCGAGATAATCGAAGAAACTGCGCACCTGTTTGGCGGTCTTTGCATTGCAGGAAATCGTGCCGAGCATGATGTCAGAATGGCCGCCGAGATACTTGGTTGCGGCCTGCACCGAGACATCGACGCGCATCGTCAGGGGTTTCAGGAAATAGCCGCCGCTCCAGGTGTTATCGATGGCGGTCAGGATATCCCGTTTCGTCGCGATTTCGGCCACGGCGCGGATATCGGTAAGTTCAAAAGTCTGTGAACCCGGCGATTCCAGCCAGATCAACCGGGTTTTCGGCGTAATGGCAGCTTCAAGCGCGGTGAGATCGGTCGGATCGTAGTAGCCGATTTCAATTCCATACCGGGTCAGAACCTTGTCCAGCACGTTCCGCACCGGCGAATAGACATTGTCGGTCGCCAGCACATGATCGCCGGCGCGGCACAGGGCCAGCATGGCGGTGCTGATGGCGCCGAGGCCGGAGCCGCAGACGATGGTATCCTCGGCCTGTTCCAGTGCGTTGACGATATCTTCGAAGGCGAAAGTCGTCGGCGTGCCGGTGCGGCCGTAGGTGACGCGGCGGTCGCGTTTTTCGAAATCGTCCAGATTGGGCGAAAGGATCGTCGAGGCATGGTAGACGGGGACATTGACCGCGCCGTGATGGGTAAACGGGTCGCGCCCGTCATGAACCAGCCTTGTTTCGTCTTTCACTGCCTGTCTCCCTGCTGTTCCGCCGTCTCAGCCATCGTCAGGCCTTCGACATTCAGATCGGGCGCCAGAAGCTCTGTTTCAAAACGTCCCATTTGACTGGTGGATGCGGCCTGCCTTTCAGAGGTATTGATATTATTTGAGCGCTTGCAAAAAACCGAAACAATTGCCGCCGGGGTCTCGTATTGTGACCGTTCTCAATGTGTCGTCGACCAGGTTCCTGTCATCGACGATAGTTAGATCACCTACCAGGCTACGCAGTTCCTGAATTTTTGTATCGATATCAGAAACCATGAATCGAATTGGACCGCACCCTCCGGCAGGCTGTTTCTCGACAATCTGCAACCACGTTCGCGGCGCAAATTCCCATTCGAAGTAAGTATCAGAAAATACGAAATCCGGATCACGGCCGAGTATCGTCGCATACCATTTTTTACACTCGGCGCTGTTGTCCACGCGGAATTCGATAGTAGTAAGATCTCCAAGATGCTTTTTTTTATCTGCAGTATCACTCATAGACGTACATGGCTCCGGTTTTGTGTTCGTTATCCAACAGGGTATCTGCTATCTGGCTAATCGGAGAGTCATGAGAAAGATTCGGGGATTATTGCTTTTCGTTTGGCCATGAATTCCAATAAAGCTTCATCAATAGCGGGGTCCAGGGGCGGCGCTACAAATTCCTTGAGGCTTTTTTCGACAGTCAGGCTGGCTCTGACGGCCGCATCCTGTTCTCCTGCATCGCGCCATTGCTCGAATGAAAGACTATCATGCAGTTTGGCATCGTAGAATGCTGTCTTGTAGCGCCCAAGCGTATGCTTTGCTGACAGGAAGTTTCCACCGGGCCCGGTTTCCGAATAGTCGCTGAAGGCAAAAGCGTCATCCGAAAAGTCGATTGCTTCGACCATCCGGCTAACTGCTCCAAGCATTTCACAGTCCAGGAGAAACTTTTCATAGGAGAGGCACAGGCCCATTTCAAGCGAACCTGCCGCATGAATAAGAAAATTCACACCGGCCTGGACTGAATAGTTGAGGGAGAGAGCCGATTCATATCCCGCCTGTGCATCCGGAATTTTGGAAGTTGATGACGCCCCGCCGCAGCGATACGGCACACCCAGACGGCGCGCCAATTGCCCACAGGCGAGAATGCATTTCCAGGATTCATCGTAACGGATCGGTGCGCCGGTACGCATATTCAAACCCATTGAATTGATTCCGAATATGACTGGGGCGCCGGGCCTGACGAGTTGAGCAAGAGCCATCCCCACAAGCCCTTCCGCCAGTAACTGCGCAAGCATAGACGCTGGCGTTACCGGTCCAGACGCCCCCGCGATGATAAACGGCGTGACTACCGACCCCTGATTGCTCGCTGCGTAGGCGTGAATTGATTCAAGTGCTTCCTTGTCAAAAACCAGCGGTCCCGTGGGATTGACCATGCCGAGCACACAGCATTCCTTGTCGACCGTATCCGCACCAAAGAGAATGCGCGTCATTTCGATGCTATCTTCAACCTGCCAGCCGGATGTCGCCGCCCCCATATACGCCTTGTCAGAGTATTTAATATGCCCATAGGTCATATCGAGATGCCGATGGCTCACCGGAATATCAGTTGGCTCGCAGATAGTGCCGCCCGTGTGGTGCATATTTGGTGTAATTTGCGACAAACGAACAAAATTGTCGAAATCATCCAGCGTGGCGTAGCGGCGACCCAGGTTCAGGTCCCTGACGAAAGGCGCACCATATAATGGTGCAAACACCATAGCATCGCCGCCGATCTGCACGGTCTTGTCCCTGTTCCGCGATATCTGGTTGAAACAGGATGGCGCCAGATCTTGGATTATCTTGCGGCAAAACCCGCGATCGAAGCGGACGAGATCGCCTTTCACATCCAATCCGGCGTCCGCAAAAACCTTCAGCGTTTCTGGGTGATCGTGAAAAACGACACCGATATCAGCCAACAGAGCGTCTGCTTCGGATTCAATCCGGGTGAGACCTTCCTCTGAAAGGCAGTCGTATGTCGACGCTGTACGTTTCAGGAAGGGTGCCGCAACAGGCTCTGGTTCATCTTTAGACCTTGATCGTCCACGGCGGACGACTCGGCGTTTGGAATCTAGTTCAAGCGATCTGTTAAGTACCATTTTATCCAACTTGCATTGATATCACTAAATCGTTTTACTACACTGTCAATTGCTACGCAAGAAATTCATACTAACTCCTGAAAACACAAGGCACCTGAAACATGATGGATACACTAAAAGCTTTCGGCGCCCCGTCGCGCTACATCCAGGGACAAAATGCCTTGCGCTTGCTACCTGAAATCGTCGCTGAGTTTGGAACATCGCCTTTCATCTTGATGGACGATGTCGTTTCAGGCGCTATTGGGCAGGCAACTACAGATGCATTTCAGGAGAAGCAGATGTCAGCCTGCTTAAGTAACTTTTCAGGTGAATGCACTGGGCGGGAAATCGACAGACAAACAAACGAGGCGAAGCGCAAGAAAATTGATATTGTAATCGGAATTGGTGGCGGCAAGACAATCGATACGGCGAAGGGGGTAAGTCTACAATTGGGTGTGCCGATTATCGTTGCTCCGTCAATCGCTTCAAATGATGCTCCGACGAGCAGATTGATCGTTGTTTACGATGAACACCACCACATTGCGGAGGTGAGAAAGCTCGTACAGAACCCGGATGTTGTTCTCGTCGATACAAAAGTGATCGCCAGAGCTCCTACCCGCTTCCTGCTCGCTGGCATTGGTGATGCTATTGCAAAGAAATTCGAAGCGGAACAATGCGCCAAGACAAATGCCTTGAACTTCTTTGGCGGCAGGCAGACTCACACTGCGCTGGCGCTTTGCAACATTTGCTATGAGATTTTAAGGCACCACGGCGTCGCTGCCATTGCTGCAGTTGAGCAGGATGAGGTCAACGATCACGTCGAAAGTATTGTTGAAGCGACTGTCTTGCTCAGCGGGCTTGGGTTTGAAAGCGGGGGTCTGGCACTTGCACATGGCTTGACCCGGGGATTGTCAGCCCAGAAAGAGGCGCAAAATGCCCTTCACGGTGAGCTCGTGGCATGGGGTCTACTGGTGCAACTGGTTGCCGAAGGTCGTGACGATGTGTTCCTGGCTGATATCCTTGCATTCTACAAGTCGATCGGCTTACCGATGCGAATGGGAGATATCGGATTTGATGCAGTGGATGATGGCAAAATTAATGCTATCGCAGAGGTTACGCATCGAGAAGCGCCCTATATTAAAAACCTTGAAAGAGAGCTGACCGTCGATCGCCTAATTGCATGTATCAAAGACGTGGAGCAGCGATAAAAAAACGCCGCCGGCAATTGCCGACGGCGTTATAAGGCTCAAGGATACTTACGCAAACCACCAACGTTCGAAAAACATCCTGCCATCAACTTCGTTGTTGTTGGCAATGACACCATGGCGGATCTTGTCGCTCGTTGCGAAGATATCGTTCGCAAACATTGGCACAATCGTACCGGCGTCGTCCCGAACAATCCGCTGCATGTCACCATACATTTCTGCCCGTTTGGCCTCGTCCAATTCGGCCCGCGCTTCAAGCAGCAGTTTGTTGAACTTTTCATTGTCCCAGAAGGTTGCGTTCCATCCCGCGCCACCTTTGTACCCGATCGTGAAGATGCCATCGGGCATCGGGGTGCCAAACCAGTAGGAGGCTACCCACGGTTTGTGCTGCCACACTGTTGACCAGTAGCCATCCTTTGGCTCACGGACGACCTCGATGTTGATACCACCGGCTCTTGCATATTCTTTGTACAGAACAGCCGCGTCGACAGCGCCAGCGAAAGCGGCGTCCGATGCACTCAATTTGACATCCAACGATGTCAGTCCGGCCTGCTTCAGATGATACTTAGCCTTGTCCGGATCATACGTCCTCTGTTCAAGATCCGCATCAAAGAACCGATAGGCGGGACTGATAGGATTGTCATTACCGACTATACCATGACCAAACAGCATTGCCTGAAGCATGGCGTCCCGATCAAGTGCATGTTTTGCAGCGAGCCTGATATTCACATCATCAAAAGGCGATGCATTTGTAAGTGTTTCAAATGTGTAGTGCAGTTTACTCGGCACTTCCTCGACAATCACCCCGTCTCGACCGGCAAGCAGGCTTGCTGTTTTCGGCGCCACACGGTCGATAGCATCCACATCACCGCTAACAAGGGCGTTTTGCCGGGTGCCGACATCAAGGATCGTCAGCAATTCGCAACTGTCGAAATTGCCTCTTTCCGGCATCCAGTAATCCGGATTCCTCACGAATGCCGCTCTTACGCCTGGTTCATACTCTTTCAGAATATAGGCGCCACAACCGATATGCGATTGCCAATCAAGCGATCCATCAGGGTTTGCAGGATAAATAGGAAAATTGAACTCTCCCATCTTGAAGGGAAAATCGGCATCGCCGGCTTCAAGCTCGAACACTACTGTATGAGACCCATCTGCCCGAATGTCTTTGACAGGATCAACCAGTGTTTTAGCGCCGGATTTCGAGTCTTCGCCACGATGATGGTTGATTGAGGCGATCACGTCCTTGGCAGAGAAATCACGCCCGTCGTGGAAGGTAACCCCCTTGCGCAACGTGAAGGTCCAGGTGGATGCATCTGACGATGCTGACCATTTCTCGGCTAGTTTTGGACTCAAGGATCCGTCCGGATTGATCTCTGTAAGCATGTTTGTGATGGCGAAATGCATCGCCGTCAGGGCACCATTCAGGATCAGACCCGGGTCCATTACATCCGTCGTTCCGCCATGACCCATTGCCATGCGAAAATGTCCACCCTTTTTAGGGCCAGCGGCATGTGCCCGGTTGCCGGTCAGTGATGCTGCCAGTCCGGTCGCAATGCCACCGCCAACACCAATCGCCGTGAGCCGTTGCACAAAGCTTCGACGATCGATCTTTCCATCTAGAAGCAGTTTTTCGATATGGTTTTTCTCAGACATTTCATCCTCCGTTCATATTTTGTTATCGTCATCCACGTGTCAGCGCATGTTTCGTTCGAATCAACTCTATCACTAAATCGTTTTACTTTTATCATAAAAAAGCAAAAGTTTATCCGGTAGTAACAGAACTCTGAATTTCGGTAATACGATGATTGATACTCGCCAGACAGGCCTGCGATTCCTTGTAAACTGAAAACAACTCCTGATAAAATTCATGTTCCCGCTGGCACGGCTCGAGCCGGTCGGAGATTTTGACGCAACGATCAACAGCATCGCGTTCATTGGAAAAAACGCCGGCGCCAACACCGGCGACAAGCGCCGCACCATAAGAGGCGTCCCCGTTTTCGGGAACCTCGATCGGAGAGCCAATGACATCGCATACAATCCTGCGCCAGGTTTTGCTTTTTGCACCACCACCGACCAGCCGTGTGCTGTCCAGCTGCAACCCCTGCGCTCTCAAGGATTCCAGGCAATCCAGCAGTGAAAAGGCAATGCCCTCATATAAGGCCCGTACAAAGTGGCCTCTGGTATGTTGCAAAGTGATGCCAATAAAGTCGGCGCGAAGCTTCGGATCCCAGTAGGGTGAGCGCTCTCCCTGCAAATACGGATGAAACAGCATGCCACCGGAGCCGGGCGGTATGTTTGACGATAGCTGTTCCATTTCGTCAAACGAGCCGGGATCGCCATCAGGATAGAACTGATCCCGCAGCCAGCGATGAGCTGAGGCACAGGAATTTGTGCCAGTGATGGTAAAGCCCATGCCGGGCAGGACATGGGGATAGTCGATAACCTCGTTATGGAGATCAATGCTTTCCGTTACGACAGAAACCGTACCGGCGGTAGCCAGCTTGATAACGCCCTGGCCCGCCTCAACAGCACCAGCACCGTAGCACTCAACGGCTGTATCCATCGTGCCTGCAATCACGAGGGTGCGTGTCGAAAGACCGGTCTCCCTCGCCGCCTGCTGCGTTACATGGCCAACCTGATCAGTTGGATTCACGATCGGCGGCAGAACATCGGGATTCATGCCAATCAAAGCGCACAGCTCTTCGGACCAGGTTTGTGTGCTTGCGTCAGCAAACAATGTTCCGACGGCATCAACCCTATCCGTATGCCAGTCTCCTGCAATTCTGAATCTCAGATAATCCTTAGAAACCAGCACCTTTTTTATGCGGGCGAAAGAGTCCGGCTCGTGCCGTTTCAGCCATTTCAACTGCGGCAGGGTCCATGTCGGGTTTGGTGAATTGTAACCAATCTGACGAATTCTATCGCCGGACTGTTCTTCCAACTCTCGGGATTCAACGCCACTTCGCTGATCACTCCACATGATCGCCGGGCGAATCAGTTGATCGTTTTCATCAAGCAAGACAGGTGTATGAGCTCCGGCAGAAAACGATACGGCAACAATTGCTTCCGGATCAATTGCCGCCTGCCGGATAGCTGCGGGGACAGCACTGCAAAGACCCTGATACCATTCTTCCGGATTTTGCTCGGCCCATCCAGGTTTTGCAGAGTCAGTACGTACCGGTGATGATGCCGAGCCACAAACCCGTCCGTCAGTCCCAATAATGGTCGCTTTCAGGCTGCCTGCGCCCAAATCGATACCCATCATAAACGGGGTTGTCGACACCACTTCGCCGCTCCTAACAATCAGCCATCGGATGAAAAATCCATCTTGCCCGGATTGAATAATCCACAGGGATCCAGTGCATTCTTCAAATGCGTCAGCACTTCGTGTCCACCCCCCAGTTCCTCAACAAGCCACTTGCCCCGAAAATATCCTATGCCGTGGTGATGGCTGATTGAGCCCCCCATATCAAGACAGGTTCGCATGACAATATTCCAGATATCCGTATGCATCCTGAACCCGGCATCATCGGGTACGGCGGGAAGCTTCATGGTCATGTACATGCAGGCTCCATCGGAATAGGCATGCGACCAGTGAGCGTTCAGGAGCGCGACAGCGTGTTTTTCGGTTATCTGGGACCGGATGGCGTCGTACATCTTTTCAATTCGGGACCAGGGCGCCGATACTTCTATCGTATCGTAATATCCGCCGGCATCGACATGCGCATCCGAATGCGATTTGAAGCGAACCGATTTCCAGCGTTGTACCGGACCTTCGCCAACAATGCTGCCGCCATGCTTTTCGAAAATGTCGTTGGCTTCCGCTTGTTCTGCGTCTGCAACACCTTTTCGGCCAGAAAATTCAACCATGCACAATACCGATTGATCACCACCGGCCAAATCGTCTTCCCCCCAACGCTCGCTTTCACCCCTGTCATACAATCTCAGTAGCGACGGCCGCAATTCAGCCTGCATGACATCGCGTAATGCATTCAACCCGGCACCAACGGACGGAAAACAAACAACACTCTCAATGGCATGCGCCGGGCAGCGCCAGATCTTGAGCGTGACTTCGACAATCAGACCCAGCGTTCCTTCGGAGCCGATAAAGATATCAATCAGACTTGGCCCGACGGACCGCCTTGGGGCGTGTCGGATGGTGACGGTTTTGCCATTCGGTAAAATGGCCTGCATTCCGACAACCATGTTTTCAATATTGCCATACCGGGTCGACCCCTGACCTGAACCCCGGCAAGCTACCCAGCCCCCAACTGTGGACATGTCCAGAGATTGCGGAAAATGACCGCAGGTATAACCCCGCTCATTGAGAGCCGTTTCCAGAACCCGGCCATTCACACCGGCTTCAACTCGAACCACATTGTTCTGTTCATCAACTTCAATAATTTTGTCCATCTTCCGCAACGACAAAACCAATTCACCATCAAAGGGTACGGTGCCGCCGAGAACACCGGAACCATTTCCAAACGGAATAACACACAGGTTATTTTCAGTGGCGAAGTCTACGGCCTGCACCGTTTGCTCGATTGTTGTCAGCTCCAGCACAGCGCCAGGCAGAGCCCGCGTCAATCGCCCGGAGCGGTGCTGAAAACGGCCATAGGGCAAACGATCGCGGCTGTGTGCCAACCTGGTTTCAAAGTCTGCATGGACCTGACCGTCACCAAATTTTGACCTCAACGGTTCAAGCCATTTCGGGTCTGCGTCATCCAGAGCGTAAGATCGAGCCTCCTCGATCTTTGGTGTTGTAGAAAAAGGTGCAGGTAGAATTTGTTGCAACGCCATCGCTCCGTTGATTTCACTAAATCGTTTTACTTATCGAGTAAACAGCGAAAACTTTCACTCTGTCAATAGTGATCAGGAATGAAGTGGTGCTTCAGGATCGCTTTTTTGGATGGGATCGCTTCGGCTTTGCCGTTGAGGCGCGCGTGATAATTTCTGATTCTTCAAGCATTTGTTTGCCCATGGTCGCAACACCTTCAATACGATCAATCAGGCTGGTCGCTGCTTCAAACCCCATTTTTTCAAGAGGTGTCCTGACCGTGGTCAGCGGTGGGGCCAGAATTTCAGCGATTGCGCCGTCATTGAATCCGATAACAGAAATATCGGCAGGGATCCTGATGCCTGTATCACGAAAAACACTCATGGCCCCTGCAGCAACAAAAAGAGTCGATGCAAAAACCGCGGTTGGCAACTCAACCTTTGCGTCAAGTAGCGCGCGTGCTGCCGCAGCCCCACCCTGCAACGTGTAACCAGCCTCAAAAACAAGCGCTTCATCAAACATCAAGCCTGAGTCTTGTAACCCGTCCTTGTACCCTTGCAGGCGACATTTCGAATTGTATCGCTTTGGCGAACCCGAAAAGTGAGCGATTCGGTGGTGGCCCAGGGTAACGAGGTATTCCACGGCTTTCTGGGCACCGCCTCTATCATCAATCACGACATGATGCTTTGCCCCTCTTGCCTTGCGATTAACCAGAACATAGGGGTTACCCAGATCGTTCAGTGTCTTTACCCCGACCTTTTCATCCTGCAAGGTGGCAACAATGAGGCCATCGACATGGTTTTGCCTGACAAGCCTTTCATATATTGCCGTTTCCGACATACCGATATCGCGATGCGCAATCAGCAGCGAATAGCCACGCTCTGCGGCTGCCCGCTCTGCCCCGATGATGATACGAGCATGCACCGGGTTGTCCAATTCCGGCACAATGATACCAAGCGAGTATGTCTTTGATGTTCTAAGGCCACGCGCGACCGGATTGGGTTTATATCTCAGCTTTTTGGCTGCATCAGTGATACGTTTTCTAGTTTCGTCTCGTACGACGAAGGACTTGTCACCGCTCATGACGCGCGATACGGCCGCCAGAGAAACACCCGCTTCCTTGGCAACATCTGAGATTGTCGGGGCCTGATGCTTGGGGTTCACTTCACTCGGCCTGGATAAGCATGTTAAATTTCCGGTTTGATGAATGATACTGTATTGGTGCCGACCCTTCGGTCAACCTGTCACAGCACTGATGCAACACACTGTGTGTCGGATCACACCAGCAGTTGACAAACAACAAACAGTCTCGGATTATAAACAAGTAAATCGTTTTAGTGTTATTGTAATACTGAAACAACAAACCGCCAACCGTATACAGAAAAGGCCATTGGAATGGGCGATCGGGAGTTCGATTTTATTGTAGTCGGTGCCGGGTCCGCTGGCTGCGTTCTTGCAAACAGGCTGAGTGAAAATTTATCAAACAAGGTGCTTGTTCTTGAATATGGTGGTCGGGACAACAGCGTCATCATCCAGATGCCCGCAGCTTGTTATCTTCCCATGAAGAGCAAGAAGTATGACTGGGGCATGATGACCGAACCGGAACCGGGTCTGAAGGGGCGTCGGATTCATCATGCAAGAGGCAAAGTGATTGGCGGGACATCGTCGATCAACGGCATGTGTTACGTCAGGGGCCATCCAGGTGACTTCGACCAATGGGCCGAACTCGGTGCGGATGGCTGGTCCTATCGGGAATGCCTTCCCTATTTCCAACGTGCCGAACGCTGCCAGTATGGTGCTGACGGGTATCGTGGCGGAGAAGGCCCGCTGCATACCTGCAATGGCAACAATATGGATAATCCACTTTATCACGCTTTCATCGATTCAGGTGTTCAGGCTGGTTATCTGAGTTCGGATGATGTGAACGGATATCAGCAGGAGGGCTTTGGTCGAATGGATCTGACGATCAAGAATGGAGTCAGATCTTCTACCGCCAACGCCTACCTTAAACCGGCGATGAAACGGAAGAACCTCAGTGTGGAAATGCATGCCTTAAGCCGGCGTATTCTGTTCGAGGGGAAAAAAGCGGTTGGCGTGGAGTACGAAAAGGACGGTGTCGTACACACCGTCAAAGCGACCAGAGAGGTAATTCTAAGTGCCGGGCCGTTCAATTCGCCCAAACTCCTGATGTTGTCGGGGATCGGAAATCAGCAAGACCTTCGCGCACTCGGCATTGACGTTCTTCATCATCTGCCCGGTGTTGGCAGCAACCTGCAGGATCATCTTGGTGTTTCGCTGCATTACGAATGCCCCAAACCAATAACCCTGAACAGTAAGCTCAATTGGCACTCAAAGGCATTGGCCGGTTTAAGATGGCTGCTCTTTAAAGATGGAATTGGCGCCACCCCACATTATGAAGCGAACGGTTATATTCGCAGCAAACCGGGCATACCGTTTCCCGACATACAGTTTCATTTCAACCCGGTGGCAGCAGTGTTTGATGGATCAAACACTTTTAAAGGACATGGGTTTCACGCGTTTATGAGCCACGGCAAACCTTTCAGTCGTGGCCATGTAAGACTACGCTCGAAGGCTCCCGGGGAATCACCTGAAATCCTATTCAATTATCTCAAACACGAAGATGATAGGGTCGCGCTCAGAAACGGTGTCAGGCTAACACGCGAGATTATTGCACAGGCGGGTTTCGACACCTATCGCGATTCAGAAATCCGTCCAGGAGCATCGATTTCCAGAGACGATGAACTGGACGACTGGATCGCAGAAAATTCAAACACGTCCTATCACCCCTCCTGTACCTGCAAAATGGGAACGGACGAACTATCGGTTACGGATCCCGAAACCAGAGTGCATGGCATGGAAAACCTGCGTGTTATCGATTCTTCGATCATGCCGGTTATTACAAATGCAAACCTCAACGCACCAACAATCATGATAGCGGAAAAGGCATCCGATATCATCCTAAGGAAACAGCAATTGCCGGCAGCCAATCACCCAAGCTATTTCGCTGAAGATTGGCGTGACCGGCAACGCACTGGTACGCCGGAACGCCCATATGCGCGCTGATTCCGGCCCAGTGCATAGTTCATCGATGGTGGACTACAAATTCAATTTCGCAACCGGTAATACGAACCCGGAAACCTTTCCATCCGAAGCATTCGCGAAAGCAGCTGCGCGTATCATTCCTAGCCTGTCGGAGAGTTTGAGCCGCTATCCTGGAAAGTACGGGCACGAAGGTCTGAGAAGCCTCATGGCGGACCGTGAATTCGACCGAGAAGGTGTTCGTGTCGACCCGCAAAACATGATTCTGACGAACGGCTCCATGCAAGCCATAACACTCATCGCACAGACTTTCTGTAGACATGAGAACAGTTGCATTGTCATGGAAGAATTCTGTTATCCAGGATCTGTCAATGCTTTTGCCGATATGGGGATCGATATGGTCGGCGTTCCCTGTGATGACCACGGAATGCAAACCAGCAAATTGGAACCCATTCTCTCCAATCTGGTCAGCCAAGATCGAACGCCGGGATTTATCTATACATTACCGACTTACCAGAACCCTACAGGGACGGTGATGCCCGTGGATAGGCGGCTCGAACTTCTGGACGTAGCGAGGAAGTTCGGGTGCATTCTGGTAGAAGACAACTGTTACGCAGATGTTCACTACGATGGTGACAAACCACCCGCATTGTATGCCATGGCGAGTGATGTGCGGCACATCTACCTCTCTTCGCTGTCAAAGATATTTGCGCCGGGTATTAGGCTGGGATACCTGATTGCGGAAACCCCGCTGTTGAAGGAAATACTGTCCCATCGGCACGATGCCGGCCCGAACACGCTAGCTGCCGCTGTCGCTGAAGAATATCTGCGCGGGCAACTCTGGCAGCATATCGACAGAACAAATGCTGCGCTAAAACTGAAACGAGATGCAATGCAGGCCGCTCTCGAGACGCATTGCGGCAATCTGTGTTCATACGTATCCCCTCCGGGAGGATTGTTCATATGGGTACAGCTCGCCGGTTCAATTGACGCTGACCGGTTGGATAAAGAAGCAGAGGCATCGTCATTGAGATATCTGCCAGGCCGCAACTTCCACATTCACGAAAATGATGTGCCCTACTTAAGACTGGCGTTCGGATACCCTTCTTTATCCGAGATTGATGCCGGTATACGCCAGCTTGCCGAATGCATAAAAAGATCAAGCAGGGACTAGGACCGGCAACAAGTGACTATTGTGCTTTCTGAGGAGGTTTGAATGCTAATACCGCAAGGCCGTGTGATAATGGTTGCCGGAGCCAGTGGCGGCATCGGCAACTCTATAGCCAAATGTCTGTTCAATAAGGGATACAGTCTTAGCCTTGGCGCGCGAAAACTGGACCAATTAACTGCCTGGGCAGCGCGGGAAGACAGCGACCGGATCCTGGTCCATGTTTATGAAGCTACTGATCCTACCAACAACAAGGAATGGGTAAAGGCGACAACTGATCGATTTGGACGAATAGACGGATTGGTAAACAGCGCCGGCATGGGCGGCATGGTGAATCTGGAAGACGAGGATGAGGAAACGTTCGACAAGCTCTGGGAAGTAAACGCCAAAGGACCTATGCGAATGATCCGGCTAACCCTTCCCTATCTCAGGAAATCCGGAAGCGGGCGAATTGTGAATGTCTCTTCTCTCTCCGGCAAGCGTGTCACCAATGACGGAACAGGTTACGCGTTAAGCAAATTTGCTCTGCAGGCGGTAACGCATGCGACACGGCGTGCAGGTTGGGACGATGGGGTGCGGGCAGTGGCGCTCTGTCCAAGCTGGGTGAATACCGATATGGCTGCCAGTGCAACCGGCATTTCGCGTGATGACATGATCCAACCCGATGATCTGGCGGAACTGACGGCTACAGTTATGGCCCTGCCGAACGGAGCGGCGGTCGCTGAGCTTCTTGTAAATTGTACGCTGGGCGATCTTTTCTAGGCGGGAACCGGTATGTCTTGTTGCCATTACTATGCATCGGCGGAGGGCGGCGATACCGCTTTTAGTGTCGATACCAACGCAATTACTTTTGGTAAAGGGTGCCTGGCGGAAGCGGGAGATGTTGCTGCGGCTTTGGGAATTCGGCGCATAGCACTTTTTACAGACAAGGTCCTAGCGAAATTGCCGCATGTTGAGACTGTCAGACAATCTCTGACAGCCTCGGGCCTGGACGTAGTGGTCTACGACGAGACCCGCGTAGAACCGACAGATACTTCGTTCAGAACGGCCAGTCGGTTCGCAAGTGAAGGGAGATTCGATGGGTTCATTTCCGTTGGTGGCGGGTCAGTCATCGATACCTGCAAGGCAGCAAATTTGTATTCGAGCCATCCGGCTGATTTCCTGACCTATGTGAACGCACCCATTGGTGACGGACAGCAACCCCCGTCTGCTTTAAAGCCGCACATCGCCTGCCCGACGACATCCGGTACCGGCAGTGAATGCACCGGTATCGCCGTATTTGATCTGTTGGCAATGAAAGCAAAAACAGGCATCGTATCGAAGTATTTGCGTCCCACCCGGGCGTTAGTCGATCCACTTTGCACCCATTCAATGCCGAAGAATGTCGTCGCTGCCAGTGCGTTCGATGTATTGTCGCACGCGCTTGAATCCTACACAGCGCGACCATTCACGCAGCGGCCAGCGCCGGAGCGACCCCGAACAAGACCAATGAGCCAGGGCGCGAATCCCTGGAGCGATATAGGATGTCGTGAATCCCTTAGTATTCTCGGTCAGTATCTGCAGCGTGCCGTCAATGATGCTGCCGACACGGAAGCGCGCGAGCGGTTGATGTGGGCCTCCACCCTCGCGGGAATTGCGTTTGGGAATGCCGGCGTTCACGTGCCACACGGCATGTCCTATTCCGTTGCGGGGCTGGTGAAAGACTATCGTCCGGCCGGGTATCCCGATGCCGAACCGATCTGCCCGCACGGCATTTCTGTCATCGTGAATGCGCCCAGCGTTTTCCGACATACGGCCTCTGCCTGCCCGAAACAGCATCTTGATGCGGCAGGATGGCTGGGGGCTGATTTGCGGGGAGCCGAAAATGACGATGCCGGGGAGGTTCTGGCGAACAGGCTCATTCACCTGATGCGCTCAACCGACATGCCGAACGGTATTGGCGGTGTCGGCTATGATAACAGCGATATCGATGCACTTGTTGCCGGTGCCTTTCCCCAACAACGCTTGTTGCAGAACGCACCCTGCGGGATTTCAAAGATGGAATTACGGAATCTATTCTCGGATGCAGTTACGTATTGGTAGATGCTACATGTATTAAGTCTCCTTGTCAGAACCGTTATACAGAAATTTCAGAGCCTTTAAGCACATCCAAACTTTGTTACAACTAATGCAGATGCGATTGCGATATGAAAAAGTGTAATGTTTCTGGAATGCGTATGTCTGCTTCAGCGTGAGAAGCGGTCGGAGCAAAAATTGAACTTTAAAATTCTGGTGCGACATAACGCACAGTATGGAGAGTATGAAATCTATAACGTTTGGTAGCTGCAGCCGTTATGTGAGCCATTGACCTGAGACCCGGCCTCCCTCTGTGGTGCTCGCAATCTAGTTATCAGTTTGCGCTGGGCCCCGTGGCAGCAACTAAGTTCCACATTAGTCACCCGCCATTTAGGGGTAGCAGAGACGAGTTCGAATTAGTCTTACAGGACCTTTGCGATTACGGATTGTAGACTACGACCTAGTATGGTGATTCGACATCGCCCATTCCTACATAGACAGTCTTCAACTGTGTATAGTGCTCAATTGCACGTGCAGAATTTTCTCGTCCTATGCCGGACATTTTATATCCGCCAAAGGGCACTTCAACAGGTGTTTGATTAAATGTGTTGATCCAGCACGTCCCTGCTTCAAGATGGCTAACCACGCGATGGCCGCGTTTCAGATCACTAGTAAACACTCCAGCGGCAAGTCCAAACGCGGTTGTATTTGAACGTTCGACTACTTCGTCCTCACTGTCAAAATCAAGAACCGAAGCGACTGGCCCAAAAATCTCTTCCTTCGCGATTGTCATCTCATCTGTAACATCAGCGAATATAGTAGGCTTTACAAAAAAACCATTTCGGCCGGAGTCACGTTCCCCGCCACAAACCAATCGAGCACCTTCTTCTTTAGCAATCTCTATATAGTGAAGCACCTTGTCCATCTGTGTTTGCGATGCCAAAGGGCCCATCTCTGTTTCCAAATCTAAAGGATTGCCAAGCCTTATCTTCTGAGCACGTTCGGAAAAACGTTCGATGAATTGATTCTTAATTCCTCGTTGTACAAACACTCTGGTTCCATTGGAGCAAACCTGGCCTGCAGAGTACATATTGCCAAGCAGTGCGCCGGAAACAGCGTTTTCTACGTCGGCATCATCGAAAATGATCAGCGGTGACTTGCCACCCAACTCCATCGTCACATACTTGATCATACTCCCAGCAGCAGAATAGACTTTCTGTCCTGTAGGTACTGAACCTGTCAGAGAGACCTTTCTAACTCGATTATCAGAAACTAAATTGGATGCAACTTGCCCTCGTCCCTGTACAACATTGAACAATCCGGCCGGCGCTCCCGCTTCCATAAAAAGTTCAGCAAGTTTTAGCGTTCCCAGTGGCGTTACCTCCGATGGTTTCATCACGACAGAGTTGCCGGATGCCAATGCCGGAGCTGCCTTCCAGCAAGCAATTTGTGTTGGATAGTTCCATGCCCCGATTCCAAGACAAACACCAAGTGGTTCCCGTCTTGTATAGGCAAAATCTTCACCTAAGGTATAGTGATCCCCGGTAAGAGTGCGCGCCATTCCAGCAAAGTAGTCGAGAGCATCCGCACCGACTAACGCGTCTGCAACAAGGGTTTCTTGTAATGGCCTGCCTGTATCTATTGTCTCTAATGTTGCGAATGCACTATTCCTTTCTTTTAGTAGACCGGCTGTCCGGGAAAGCACTTTTGCCCTATCGGCGCCAGACCATTGACTCCACTTATAAAATGCGATTTGGCTGCTGGTTAGAGCCTTTTCCTGAATACTGGCGGTTGCTTCATACACTTCCGCAACCTTTTCACCCGTGGCAGGAAAAACAACGTCGATTGGCGCGCCAGACTTGTCTTCAACATATTTGCCATCTATAAAATGGCTGGCTGTGGGTTGTGTGTCAAACTGCATCAAATTTTCCCTTCTGGCCAAGTTAGGGTTCGCGCCACGTTTAAAACCACTTTCGCGAGGCATTTTAGGCAATTAGATTTGTTAATGAATGTCGAAACTGATCTGTTGCCACTATGATTTCGTGCTTATTTCCAGGATCGGTTGCCGTGTGTCCGGCATCAGCGACCAAACGGAATTCCGCCTCTGGCCAAGCGCAATGCAAATCCCATGCAGTTCGCATTGGTGTCACCACATCATAACGACCCTGCACAATGACTGTGGGAATATGTCGACATTTACCGATTTCAGCTATCAACTGATCGTCGTAACTAAAAAAGCCACCATGATAAAAATAATGGCATTCTATGCGAGCGAAGGCGAGGGCAAAAGCATCGTCACCGAACAGTACCTCCCGTTCCGGGTTCGGGAGCAAGGATAGTGTCCTGGCTTCCCAAATGCTCCACGCCCGTGCAGCTTCCAACTGTACATCCGTATCATCCGATGTCAGACGTTTGTAATAAGCGGCAATGATGTCATCTCGCTCCTGATGAGGGATCGGTGCGGCATATTCCTCCCATGCATCAGGAAAAAGTCGGCTGGCTCCATCCTGATAGAACCACTGCAACTCCTTCTGACGAAGTGTAAATATCCCATAGAGAACCATTTCGGTAACCCGGGATGGATGAAGTTGGGCATATGCCAAGGCGAGCGCACTCCCCCAGGATCCGCCGAATACCATCCACACATCTATGCCAAGGTGCTGTCGCAGTGCTTCAATATCATCAACCAGATGCCAAGTTGTGTTGTTTTCCAGACCAGCATGAGGCGTGGACTTTCCACACCCCCTCTGGTCAAAATGAATGATTCGGTAGGCCTCGGGGTCGAAGTATCGCCGGAACACCGGTTTGCTGGAGCCACCGGGCCCACCATGGAGAAAGACGACCGGCTTACCATCAGGATTACCACACTGATAGTAATAAAGTTCATGCCCTCCCGTAACCGGCAGCCGTCCTGACATATAAGGCTCAATAGATGGATAAAGACCCCGACGACAGGACGAATCGGCGTCTACCTCAAACACTTCATTCTGGGCATGTGGTTGTTGTGTCATCACGGTTAGTATCCATGAAAAAAGTCGGGCCGGAACAGTTGTGGATTCCGGCCCAGAGATTGCTCACGAACAGGGAGGAATACTGTACTAAGCTTTGAAAGACCATTTCTCGAAGAGACGGAACGTATCGAGTGGCTGAGCCCCTAAAATCTCCCCGCCTGTATCGACTTTGTCGCTTATCCCGTGAACAAGGTTCTGGAACACCGGCACGATTGTCGAACCTTCATCATGCAGAATTTGTTGCACATCAGCATAGATTGCCTTGCGCTTTGCTGTATCAAGTTCAACCCTCGCTGCGGCAACAAGACTGGTGAACTTCTCATGGCACCAATTCGTGTCGCCCCAAGTAGCTCCGCAGATATAGCCGAGTGATAAGATAAGGTCTGGCGTCGGCCGTGCGCCCCAATAGCAATAGCAGAACGGCACTTTAGTCCAGACATTGGACCAGTAACCGTCAATAGGTTCCTTAACGACTTCGAGATTGATCCCGGCTTTCTTGGCGCTTTCGGAATACAGCACGCCAGCATCTACTGAACCGGCGAACGCAGCATCGGAAGCGTGGATCTGCACATTGACACCTTCGTGTCCCGACTTCTTTAAATGGTACTTTGCCTTGTCAATGTCATAACCGCGCTGTGGAATATCCGGATTATAGAAGCGGTCAAACGGCGCAACCGGGTGGTCATTTGCCAGGGAGGCATGACCCTGGAATACCTTGTCGCGAAGTTCCTCTCGATCCACCGCGTATTTCATCGCCAATCTGAAATCGACATTGTTGAAGGGCGCCTTGTCGGCGTGCATTGGCATTGTGATCGTAGACCCACCGGCAACGCTAACAACGCTGACGCCGGGCGAAGCATCAAGACGAGAAGCGGTTTTAGGATCAACCGGCTGAATGACATGGAATTGGCCCGTCAACAGACCGGTAGACAGTGCTGCAGAATCATTCACGGAAAGTAAGTCAAACGAATCGAAAAACGGTGTACCGTCCTTGAAATAGTTCGGATTACGCTTTCCAGAACCACGGACACCCGGTTCATAAGCTTCCAAGACGTAAGGGCCGGTACCAACTCCCGACTGATCAACCACACCATCTTTAGAAGGGCAGACGGTAAAGTTGTACTGAGCCATATAGAATGGAAAATCGGCTACAGGCTCGCTTAGTTCAAAGACAACGTTGTCGCCATCGGCTTTGATGTCTGATACGACAGCCATCATTGACTTCCCGCCTGACGTTGAGTCTTCGCCACGATGGATGTTCATGGAATCGATGACATCTTG
>JAVKBW010000057.1:0-990 GCA_040222995.1 Alphaproteobacteria bacterium
GTGGATGAGATATCGGTGACGATCTCGCCGGTGCGTCTTGTCACGGCCTCAATGGTTCGCTCCTGCGCAGAGCGCATGGCTTGCTTGATTTTGGAAAAGGTCTGCTCGATCGGATTGAGGTCAGGGCTGTAGGGCGGCAGAAACCACAGCCGTGCTCCGGCGGACCGGATCAGGTTTCGTGTTTCGGCGCCCTTGTGGGAGCCGAGATTGTCCATCACGACGATGTCGCCGGGTGAGAGTTCGGTGACCAGCATCTGGGCGACCCAGGCCCGGAAGGCTTCGCCATTGATCGGGCCATCGAAGACGCAGGGCGCCTTCAGTCCATTGGCGCGCAGGGCGGCCAGGAAGGTCAGGGTGCGCCACTTGCCATGGGGCGCCCGGCCCAGCACACGCGTGCCCTTCGGCCCCCATCCCCTGAGCGGCGCCATGTTCGTCTTCACCCAGGTTTCATCAATGAAGACAAGCCGATGCGGGTCGAGCCCGGCCTGAACCCGCTTCCAGCGCCTGCGCTTACGCGCCACGTCAGGACGCAGCTGCTCCAGAGCGAACAGACTTTTTTTTAAAGCTGAGCCCCTCGGCCCGCAGGAAGCGCCAGACCGTGTCGTGGCTGACGAAGACGCCGCGTGCGGCAAGAAGATCGAC
The DNA here is from genome assembly GCA_040222995.1 of Alphaproteobacteria bacterium. Classification (GTDB taxonomy): domain Bacteria; phylum Pseudomonadota; class Alphaproteobacteria; order UBA8366; family Aestuariispiraceae; genus JAVKBW01. The sequence goes on from JAVKBW010000057.1 coordinate 643, forward strand.
AAGCCGGTGCAAGGTCAGGTGCGAGGTATCCTCGATCCGGGCGAGGATGAAGTCCCGGTGCGGCTCCAGGAGTGCCTGGCGGTGGCCGCCGACCTTTCCGTGTTTGAGGTCACCCTGGCGCTTCAGTAGAGCGGCCCACTTCACCACCGTCGAAGGTGCTATCTGGAACCGCTCTCCTACAGATCGGCAGCTCTCACCACGCAGGTACGCAGCAACAGCCCGCTCACGAAGATCCAGCGAATAGTATGTTCCCATGATCGCTGGCCTCCTTCCCAGCAAACAGTGTGAATCACAATTCGCCGGAAAACGGAATCCCTTCCGATTCTTTCAATGCCTGAACCGCTCTAG
>JAVKBW010000062.1:0-770 GCA_040222995.1 Alphaproteobacteria bacterium
GTACGGGTGTATTGGCATAGACTTGAACCCAGGTTCAATCGGTTGGGCATACATCGATAAAGAAGGCAATCTCAAGCACCATGGGCAGATATCGCTCCAGATGGGTTTACCCCGTGGCAAACAAGACGCCGCCATCAGACACGTTTGTTTCCTGCTCTTGGATATGGCGATTTTCTACCAATGCCCGATTGTGTGTGAGGAGTTGGACTTTTCCGGCAAGAAAAACCAACTTAGGGAGAAAGGGCGCAAGTACGCCAGAATGCTATCTGCTTGGGCATACAGCCGCTTTTTCGAGCTACTAACCGCCATCGTGTCTAATCGCGGTATAGAGTTAAGACAAGTCAATCCCGCCTACACCAGCCTAATTGGTCGGGTCTTGTATGCCCGAATGTACGGGGTAGCCAGCGATGAAGCGGCTGCTTTGGCGATTGCTCGTCGCGGCATGAGACTAGGAGAAAAGTTACCAGGCTCCATAACCGCCTATCTATCGGTGAACGATAGGAAGCACGTATGGAGCCAGTGGAACCAACTAAATAACAAGCTCAAGCGCTTGATCAGAAGTAGGCACGCCTACTATGGTATCTCTAACTGGGAGTTTTTGGTTGACGCTTCGGCTTCGCTCAGCGTCAACACCTCGGCTTCGCTCGGTGTTGACCCTCAACAGGGAAGCGGCAGGGCACTAAAAACAAGCGCTTGAAGAAACTTATACCGTTGAGTTTTGCCTAGGTTTGTTTACTTGTGAGCAGATATGACTAGGTTTTTGGAAGCGG
>JAVKBW010000064.1:0-5744 GCA_040222995.1 Alphaproteobacteria bacterium
AGACACCGCCGTGCGGGGCCGCGCAGCGTCCCAAAGGACCAACTTGCGGAAGACCTCGACCAACCGAATCCGCTATCATCCAACGCAGAGCGGCCCAACATGATGATGAAGACGGACAGGGGCTTCGCCCCTGCCGCTTATCATCGGGTGTTAGCCGGACAGAGTCGTGACGGATAGTCCAATCAGCCCTCCGATTCCCGCCGACGAAGGCGACCGCAAGGTGCTTGCGGACGTTCGCGAGCACGGTTGGCACGTCGTTAAGGTCCCCGACGAGAACGAGTCTCCGGGCTGGGCCTTCAGTATCGGCCTGCACCACTCGTTCTCCCATCCTGAGATTATCATCGTTGGGCTCCCCCTCGACGTCATGCATCGGATCATCAACACAATCGGCTCTCTCATCCGCACTGGACGCAGGTTCGAGCACGGTGTCCGAAGTACTAACGTAGTCGACGACTACACATGCGCCTTCTCAACGGTCGCGCCCTGCTGGTACGCGCCACTGCTGGGCTACGCCATATGGTTCTACCGAGGAAGCCACTTTCCCGTACTCCAGTGCGAATGGCCCGACCGAGATGGGCGGCTCCCTGATGATCCTCGGTTCAATGCCTCACTGCTCCACGCGCAGCCGCTACTCAAGCACTCAGATGCGAAGAGCGCTCGGATGACGGCCGTGCTCGACTCCCTACAAAACGATCCCCTATAGTAGTGCGGCTGGCTAACATGATGATGAAGACGGACGGGGCTTCGCCCCGCCGCTTATCATCGGGTGTTAGCCAGACAGAATCATGAGCAGAGCAAGAATCTTCATCGGGTCATCGGTCGAGGGGCTGCGGGTCGCGAACGCCATCCACCACGCACTCGACTACGCAGCGGAATGCACAGTCTGGAACCAGGACGTCTTCAAACTCACGAGACCTACAATGGACTCGCTGGTCGGGGCGCTTGAGCAGTTCGACTTCGCGATATTTGTCATGACGCTAGACGACGGTGTCTCCATACGAGGAAAGGAGGGTACCGCAACGCGCGACAACGTCGTGTTCGAGTTGGGCCTCTTCATCGGGAAGCTCGGACGTGAGCGAGTGTTCATGGTTCGTCCGCGTGACATCCAAGACTTTCACCTCCCGACCGATCTTCTGGGGATCACCGCCGCGACCTACCGATCGGATCGGGAGGACGACAACATTAGTGCGGCAGTTGGTCCGGCCTGTTCGCAGATTCAGAGCGCGATTGCGAAGCACATTCAACCGAGCTATCCGAAGGAGCTTCGAAGCCGCTTTCGGACGGTCTCGTCAAAACTTCAACTAGTCTTGGTTGAGCGCATCAGATCAGCAGAGATTCCAGACGGTTTTCCGCTGCCGGAAGACCTCTCGCAAGCACGGATCTTCGATCTTTGGCAGATAGGATGCCTGCTAGACATCTTCGAAGGTTCCCGAGAAGCCCGCGCCATCTCGGAGTGGACAGGGCCCCTGGAACGGTTCAACCGGACTGGTTCGCCGGCCACAGAGCTGGAGATCCTTCTATTCGGGCGAGAACTTGAAGACTTCGAGCGCTCCGTGGATGCGATAGCGACCGCGGAAACTGGCTAACAACACGTTGCAGTCTGACGGGCGGCTTCGCCGCCCGCAGCTGAACGTGAGCGTTGGATGGACGCGCCGTGAGTGCGCACCCCCGTCCAACCGCCTCAACTTCGCGCCGGAAAATATGGGGTGGTCTCCGGCTATGCGACCCCTCGGCAAAAGTCGGGACACCGAGACCGGCGGAGCGAGGGAGCGAGGCGAACGCCACTCGAGGCAGGAGCGAACGTCCTGCCGGCGCGCGCGGCGGCCGGACACTCCGTGCCTGATGGCGATAACTTGTGCCCGGCCTACGCGGGCACCCGCTCGGCGTCGCCTGACGCCTTGCCAACCGCGCTCATGCTGGAGATCATGCGATGCGCCATCCAACAAGATGATGAAGACGGACGGGGCTGCGCCCCGCCGCTTATCATCCGGGTGTTGGATGGACGAGGGCCCGGTCCGCGGGGGCGCCGGCCCTTCGGCGGCTACCTGAGGACGAGCTTGCACGAAGCGCTTGGTTCGACCAGCTCAACAATCGTATCGAAGAGAGTCCACCGCTCGGAACGCGCACGGGCGATTCTCTCAGCAAGGGCGTCTCGATCATCCGGAAGGTCCCAAACCGCGTCAAGCAGCTCGTAGTAGCGGATCAGCTCTTCAGTTCCCAGGTTCCCCCGCGACCTATCAGAATGCTGCCAGACAATCTCGGAACCACGGTCAAGTCCAAATCCTCCATAGATACAATCTTCAAATGCTAGTAGAGATAACCCAAAGTATCCGCCCGGTCCGTTGACGGCTTCGCCTAACGCGCAGAGAAATCCACTGGTAGAATCGATGAGCCGTCCATCGAGGTAGACTGTGCGACCCGGTCGAGGGCGAGGCACTTGCATCGCTGTGGCAGCAAAGTGACAAGCGCAAGACGCACTTAGCCATAGCTCTCGACGCTCTTCAGTTAGTGCGACCCAAGAATGTGGCTCCTGAGGCGGAAATGGAAACGGCACTCGGCGAAGGTACTCATCGCGCTCCCGCAGCTTCTGTTCGACGTACTCGGGCTCAAACAATCTTACTCCTTGCTCGACTCCCAATGTAGGAGCGGCGCAGGCGTAACATCCCGAACCGTCGAGCCGCTCAGGGTACCGGCTAACGAGCGGGCAATCAAGCCGAGAATCCCAGCTGCTCTGGTAGGAGCCAGAGCGACGTCCCAGCCGGCGCGCGCCATCCAACATGATAATGAAGACTGACGGGGCTTCGCCCCGCAGCTTATTATCGGGTGTTGGGTGGACGAGGACGAGGATGACTGCCAGGAGACAAGCTCGGAAACGTTTCCACGACTTCTTTGCCAACTCCTCTATCGTTCAACGCGCAGGATTCGTCAGGGTCGCCACACCGCGCGGACTCGGCGGCTCCCGTTTCTTCACGCGGAGCTTGGGCACCGGATTCCTTCACCTTGAGATCCAGATCGACGATCTTGTCGTCATCGCTCGTGCTGCTATATCCGAGAAACAAGTACGCGACATCGATCCGATTGCTGCAGGGATCCCTCAGCCCTGGCCGCCGGAGCAGCCATGCGACCACTTCTTCCACTTCCATGCCCTCACGTCGAACACCACCAGCCCCTGGAGGATCGGCCTCGCCTTGCTCGACGACCGATCGTTACAGCGGCTCTCCTCGCGGATTATCGAGGCCCTGAACAACATCGTTCTCCCCGAAGCAAAGCGTCTGCTTGAGCCTTCTATCGATGCTCCCTCCGTAGCCCCCGAGGAGCCATAGGCTGTCCGAGAGACCTCCGAGCACGATGCCTTCAAGGACCTGGGAGTGAGGCAACCAAGCCCCAACGCTTGCGCTCGTGCGCGCCACCCAACATGATGATGAAGACGGACAGGGGCTTCGCCCCTGCCGCTTATCATCGGGTGTTGGGCCGACTGCCTCGAACCTCCGATATTGATGAACCTTCTTGGAGAATGCGCGCCGCGTCGTCCTCGGGAGCTCATTCCGGAACTGAAATTGCCGTTCAGCTACTCCGGTTGGGAGCCCCGTCGAGAAGCCATGCCGCAGTGCCGCGATCTCGGCGAGCTGCCCACAGGAGCGAACGCCGAGGCGAGACAAGGTCCACGCCGCGTTGCGTCCCCTCATGCGAGCACACAGACCCTCCTCTCCCGAACACCCCCAACAGCCTCCCCTAACGCATCGCCACGGCACGACCGCCGCCCTGAGCCACTGACGCCGCCGTGCGGGGCCGCGCAGCGTCCCAAAGGACCAACTTGCGTAAGACCTCGACCGACCGAATCCGCTATCATCCAACGCAGAGCGGCCCAACATGATGATGAAGACGGACAGGGGCTTCGCCCCTGCCGCTTATCATCGGGTGTTAGGCCGACCAGCACCAACGGCAAACGACTGAGATGCACCGCCTTCTACTTGTTGTCGCGTCCGAGCATGTCGACATGGCGCTTCTCGATGAAGCCCTCGCTCCCTTTCACGTCGATCAAGACCCGCCAAACCCGAACACATGCTGGGACTACTGGATCGTCGGCGGCCGATGGGACGGCACGATCCGCCCGAGACACCGCCCGGCGGCCGAGCCTGGCTCAAAAGCCAACAACATCTGCAAAGTGACCGAGTTGCCGTTTGACAGCCATGATGCCGATATTCTGCTGCCCGACGGAACGTGGATCACGTTCGGGGACCACTATCGATGGCTTGACCTCTTCGAAGGACGGCTATCACCAGAAGTGATCCCTAGATGGCAGGAGCATCAGCGCGAGACTCTCAAGCCATTCGCAGAAAGCTATGTGGTTGCGCTCGACCTCCACAGTTGACGCGCACGCGTACAATCAACCGGATCGCGGATGTAGCGGAATCATGCGATAACGCGGCCTAACAGGATGTTGCAGTCTGACGGGCGGCTTCGCCGCCCGCAGCTGAACATCAGGTGTTAGGCGAACAGGATCCGAATGACTCGCTTCGACCAAGCGCTCCATGACTCCCTACTCCAAGACATCGGGACCTCGCGCGGACGATGGCGTTCAAAGCGCCTCACGGCATTCGCTGCACTTGCGGGCTCTCGGTACCGCGGTGAGCTAATGGTCGTCGGGCGCGCGGTCAACGGCTGGACCTTCGGGTGGAGTGCAGATGATGTCTCAGAGGCCGAGGGGCGTGCCCGCGTTCTCGACGCCGCGTTCAAGCCCGCTCGGGAGCAAGAGCCGCTCCGCTGGGTTTCGAACGCCTGGGGTGCACCAACAGGCTACAACACCGCGAGGTCGGCGTTCTGGAGAGTCATTCGCGCGACGATCGACTCCTTAGAACTCTGCGATGTTTCAAAACCCAACTGGCCGGCTCAGATCGTCTGGTCGAACCTCTACAAGGTCTCCCCCTTCGGTGGCGGCAATCCGTCGACATCGCTCTGCAGAGCGCAGCAGACTAAGTGCATCGAGATGATCCTCGCTGAGGTATCCAACTGGAAGCCGCGGCGCCTCCTCTTCCTCACCGGCGAAGACTGGGCAAAGCCGTTCCTTCAGACCCTGACCGACGAGCCACTGGATAGGCCTCCGGCGGGCCCCGTTCAGATTGTGGGTACAACTACGAGCGGGGCGCGGATCGTCGTCGGACCACATCCTCAGAGTCGGCCTGAAGTGCCCCTCGTATCTGCGATCACCGAGATGTATCGTGTCGCCTAACAAGATGATGAAGACGGACGGGGCTTCGCCCCGCCGCTTATCATCGGGTGTTGGATGGACTTGAAGCAGAGGTTCTTGGAGAATAGTGCGTGCTCGAAGAGTTTCGCGCCTTCCTGAAGCAACACCGCGAGTCGGTGCCACCACAGAAGCCCCTTGCTGGCGTTAGCGCGATGTCCCTCTTCTATGGGACCGTCCGATTCCCCGACGTGGAAGTCGAGGACGATGGCGACATGCTCGTCTTTCAGTGGGGCACCTACGATTGGGGCGAGGGGGCCTTCTTCGAGGTGGACGCCACTCGCCAGTTGATCCGCGAGGTCGACGACGATCAGCAGATCGACCAACTTCACCTCACCTACCGCTTCGCTCCATCGACACCGCTGTCGGAACTCGCTTCTGGAGAGTACTGGTGTACTTCACCGACCAACAGAAGCGACTTCGAGACGTACATCAACAACCATGTGGTCCTCCAGGTCGTGAATCCTCTGGCAAGTGTCTCCTGCGAGCTGTCCCTGGA
>JAVKBW010000069.1:0-464 GCA_040222995.1 Alphaproteobacteria bacterium
TCGAGAAATCCTGAAACGGCTGTCGGGACGAGAGAGACGCTACCAGCAATGGCTTAATCACAACATCTCCAAATCAGTGGTCAGACGAGCGGTTGAGTTAAGTGCCTCAATTGCTATAGAAGACCTTACGGGAATTAGGGAGAGAACCAACGAGCAACCCAGAAGCAAGGCGGAACGTAGACGCTCAAATTCGTGGGCATTTTATCAACTGCGAATGTTCATTGAGTACAAAGCTATTGGCGCTGGTGTTCGAGTTGTCCCAATCCCCCCTGCCTATACTTCCCAAATGTGTCACAATTGCCTACACATTCACCCGGTAAAAGGAATCCCCACACTGCTAATGTAGTATGATTTTGTAGTATAGGCTCAATTCAAGACTGGCAGTGATTTTCCGACGAAGCAGACTACCAGCCGCGCCCTAGTGCAGCGCGGCAAAAATACAAGAGCCGCTTCGTAGATACGAT
>JAVKBW010000071.1:0-298 GCA_040222995.1 Alphaproteobacteria bacterium
GGACGAACCATGTTTCGACGCCCGTCAACGGCGGATCGGTGAACGAAGTCTCCCAGACATAGTTGCCGTGCCCGCCGATCAGGTGCGGCCGGCTGTCCACGTTGCACGAATTGTGCACCATCAGCACGGTCTCGCCGACCCTTGCCTTGAGGGCGTTGGCGCCGGTCAGCGCGCCCACCGCGCCGTTGAAGACCTGGTGCGTGGGCACGAGCGTCGCCATCGCCTCGAGGCTGTCGGCATAGTCGTCGCCGGCCGTGTCGTAGAACCTGAAGTCGCCGTTCTCGTCGCGCGGCAGGTA
>JAVKBW010000077.1:0-37614 GCA_040222995.1 Alphaproteobacteria bacterium
GGTGATGCCGGGCGACAACATCGCCATGGAAGTCGAACTGATCGCCCCGATCGCGATGGACGAAGGCCTGCGCTTCGCCATCCGTGAAGGCGGCCGCACCGTCGGCGCCGGCGTCGTCGCCGGTATCATCGAGTAACAAGGGCGTTCATGCGGGCCTCCCGCGCGGTTTAAAGCGCGGGAGTTTCGTTTTTGATAAAGGGCCATAGGGAATGGACAACCAGAACATTCGTATCCGCCTAAAGGCGTTCGATCATCGCGTGCTCGATCAATCGACACTTGAGATCGTAAACACGGCGAAACGGACCGGCGCAAACGTGCGGGGACCGATTCCGCTGCCAACACGGATCGAGAAGTTCACGGTGCTTCGCTCTCCGCACATCGACAAGAAAAGTCGGGAACAGTTTGAAGTGCGGACCCATAAGCGCCTGTTGGATATTGTCGACCCAACACCTCAGACGGTGGACGCGCTGATGAAGCTCGACCTCGCTGCCGGTGTTGACGTCGAGATCAAGCTGTAAGGGAGGCCGGGATTATGCGTTGCGGTATGCTCGCGAAAAAGGTCGGCATGACCCGCGTCTTCTCTGATGAAGGCGCGCATATTCCGGTAACGGTTCTGCAGGTAGAGAACATGCAGATCGTTGCCCAGCGGACGGCCGATGTGAATGGCTACACTGCGCTTCAGGTCGGTTCCGGCCTGCGCAAGGTCAAGCACACGACCAAAGCGATGCGGGGTCATTTCGCCAAGGCGATGGTGGAGCCGAAGCGGAAGCTCGTCGAGTTTCGCGTATCCGACGATGCGCTGATCGATATCGGCGCGGAAGTCACAACGGATCATTTCGTCAGCGGCCAGTTCGTTGATGTGATCGGCACCTCTGTCGGTAAGGGTTTCGCCGGTTCGATGAAGCGGCACAACTTCTCCGGTCTCCGGGCCAGCCACGGCGTGTCGGTTTCGCACCGTTCGCATGGTTCGACCGGTCAGTGTCAGGATCCGGGCAAGGTCTTCAAGGGTAAGAAGATGGCCGGCCATATGGGCGCTGAACGGGTGACGACGCAGAACCTGAAAGTGGTTTCCGTCGATACCGATCGCGGTCTGATCCTGGTTCGCGGTGCGGTGCCGGGTTCGAAAGAAGGTTGGGTATTGGTTCGCGACGCAGTGAAGAAGGCGTTGCCGGAAGATGCGCCGTTCCCCGGTGCGTTCCGGATGCCGGAAGGCCGCGACGCAGGTAACGAGACAGTGGCATCCACGGAACCGGCTGAAGCAGCCGATGCCGGCGGTGCCGAAGCACAGTCCGAATAAGGCGGTTTGGGTATGAAAGCGAAAGTCATCACGCTAGCGAACAAGTCGGCCGGAGAGATTGATCTCGCCGAGGCGGTTTTCGCTGCGCCCGTGCGCAAAGACATTCTTGCGCGCATGGTGAATTATCAGCTCGCAAAGCGCCGGGCCGGTACGCACAAGGTTAAAGAGCGTAACGAAATCGTCGGCGCCGGACAGAAGATCTACCGCCAGAAAGGCACCGGCCGGGCCCGTCAGGGTAACGGCAAGGCGCCGCAGTTCCGGGGCGGCGGCGTTGCGCACGGTCCGCGGGTACGCGACCATGGGCATTCGCTGACCAAGAAGGTTCGCGCCATGGCGATGCGCTGCGCGCTGTCCGCCAAAATGGCAGAAGGCAAACTGATCGTTATCGATACGGCGGCGGCTGAAACACCGAAGACGAAAGCCCTGCGCGAGCAGGTTGCGGCCCTGGGCTGGAACAAGGCTTTGATCGTCGGCGGCAAGGAAGTCGACGGGAACCTGGCGCTCGCCGCCCGGAACATCCCGGGTATCGATGTCCTGCCGACGCAGGGTGCAAACGTATACGACATCCTTCGCGCCGATGTTCTGGCGTTGTCAAAGGAAGCCGTTGAGAGCCTGGAGGCCCGGTTGAAATGAGCTGGAAATATCTCAATAAGTCTGCGGTTTCCAAGGAACGCATGTATCAGGTGATTGTCGCGCCGGTGGTGACTGAAAAGTCGACGCTTGGCGGCGAGAACAACCAGGTCACGTTCAAGGTGGCGCAGGATGCGTCGAAGCCCGAGATCAAGGCAGCGGTCGAAGGGTTGTTTGAAGTAAAAGTCGACAGTGTGAATACGCTGAACGTCCACGGTAAGACGAAGCGGTTCCGGGGTCGGCTGGGCCGTCAGGTCGGTTACAAGAAGGCTGTCGTTCGTCTGGCCGAAGGCCATTCGATCGATGTCTCGACCGGGCTGTAAGGCGACGGCTGGAAAAGAGGAAGCGGAAAATGGCGCTTAAGCAATATAAACCGAATACACCCGGCATGCGTGGCCTGGTTCTTGTTGACCGCAAGGATCTCTACAAGGGCGAACCCGTCAAGGCTTTGACCGAGGGTTTGACCAAGAATGGCGGCCGTAACAATCACGGGCGTATCACGGCGCGTCGTCGTGGCGGCGGGCACAAGCGTCTGTATCGGGTGATCGACTTTAAGCGTCGTGAAAAGTGGGGTATGCCCGCGACGGTTCAGCGGATCGAATACGACCCGAACCGGACGGCGTTCATCGCGCTGGTCGAGTATGAAGACGGCACGCTGTCGTACATCATTGCGCCGCAGCGCCTGAAGGAAGGCGACCAGATCGTCGCCGACAGCAAGGTCGATGTGAAGCCGGGTAACTGCATGCCGATGGCGGCCATGCCGATCGGCACGATCATCCACAACATCGAAATGAAGCCCGGCAAGGGCGCGCAGATCGCCCGGTCCGCCGGCGCCTACGCCCAGCTTGTCGGTCGTGACCAGGGTTATGCCCAGTTGAAGCTGATGTCTGGCGAATTGCGGATCGTTCGCGCCGAATGTGTGGCGACGGTCGGTGCGGTCTCCAACCCGGATCAGCAGAACATCAAGCTTGGTAAAGCCGGCCGCAAGCGGTGGCTTGGCAAGCGCCCGTCGGTTCGTGGCGTTGTCATGAACCCGGTCGATCACCCGCATGGTGGCGGTGAGGGTCGGACATCGGGTGGCCGTCACCCGGTTACGCCCTGGGGCAAGCCGACCAAAGGTAAACGCACCCGGTCGAACAAGACGACCGATAAGTACATCCTGCGCAGCCGTCATGCGCGGAAGAAATAAGGAGTAGGCAAGGTGGCTCGTTCCGTTTGGAAAGGTCCGTTCGTTGACCACTTTCTTCTCAAGAAGGCCGACACAGCTCGGACTTCGGGGCGGAAGGAAGTAATCAAGACGTGGTCGCGCCGGTCGACCGTACTGCCGCAGTTTGTGGGCCTGACGTTCGGCGTCCACAACGGCAAGAAGTTTATTCCGGTTCTGGTGACCGAAAACATGGTCGGTCACAAGTTGGGTGAATTCGCGCCGACGCGGACCTATTACGGTCATGCGGCCGACAAGAAGGCGAAGAGAGGGTAACCGCGATGGGCAAGCAGTCTAGCGAACGTCGCTTCGACGACCAGGAAGCGGTCGCGCATGCAAAGACGATACGGATCAGCCCTCAGAAGCTGAATCTGGTTGCGTCGATGATCCGCGGCAAGGCAGCCGACAAGGCTTTGGCCGAACTCAGCTTTTCCCGTCGCCGGATTGCCGGTGATGTCAGGAAAGTGCTGGAGGCAGCGATCGCCAATGCCGAAAACAATCATCAGCTCGATGTTGACCGGTTGTTCGTCAAGGAAGCGTTTGTCGGCAAGGCATTGACGATGAAACGTTTTCGGGCGCGGGCGCGCGGTCGCGGCGCACGGATTGTTAAGCCGTTTTCACATTTGACGATCGTCGTGCGTGAGCGCGAAGACACCGAAGCCTAAGGCTGAAGGAACGAGAGTATGGGTCAGAAAGTTAATCCAATCGGGCTGCGTCTCGGCATCAACCGCACATGGGATTCGCGGTGGTATGCAGACAGAAACTACGGCGATCTGCTGCATGAAGACCTGCAGCTTCGCGAGTATCTGTTCGAGAACCTGAAGCAGGCCGGTTTGTCGAAGGTTATCATCGAACGTCCGGCCGGTCGGGCGCGGGTGACGCTGCATACGGCGCGTCCCGGCGTGATCATCGGCAAGAAGGGCCAGGATATCGAGAAACTTCGCCAGAAGCTGATGAAGCAGACCGGTAAGGAAATCGCGCTGAACATCGTTGAAATCCGCAAGCCGGAAATCGATGCCCGGCTGGTGGCTGAAAACATCGCCCAGCAGCTTGAACGTCGTGTCGCTTTCCGCCGCGCCATGAAGCGCGCCGTTCAGTCGGCGATGCGCCTCGGCGCGGAAGGCATCCGGATCAATTGCGGCGGTCGTCTCGGCGGCGCCGAAATCGCCCGGACGGAATGGTACCGCGAAGGCCGTGTGCCGTTGCATACGCTGCGCGCCGATATCGATTACGGAACCGCCGAAGCCGATACGACCTACGGCATCTGCGGGGTAAAGGTTTGGATCTACAAGGGCGAAATCCTCGCTCATGATCCGATGGCACAGGACAAGAAGTCTCAGGACGCGCAGGCGCGCTGATCGACGGCTTAGCTGGTCTATTGACGATAGTGGGAATGAGAGATGCTTAGTCCAAAGCGTACGAAGTTCAGAAAGGCCCATAAAGGCCGGATTCACGGAAACGCCAAAGGCGGCGCTGCCTTGAATTTTGGCAGCCACGGTCTGAAAGCGATGGAACCGGGCCGGTTGACGGCACGGCAGATCGAAGCCGCGCGTCGCGCGATCGTTCGCCGTATCAAGCGTCAGGGCAAGGTCTGGATCCGGATTTTCCCGGATGTTCCTGTCAGCCAGAAGCCTGCCGAAGTTCGTATGGGTAAGGGTAAGGGTACGCCCGAATACTGGGCGGCGCGGGTCAAGCCGGGCCGGGTGATGTTCGAGATGGATGGCGTTCCGGGCGATATCGCGCGCGATGCGTTCCTGCTGGCGGCGGCGAAACTGCCGATCAAGTGCAAGATCGTCGCCCGTCTGGGCCTCACCGAATAAACGCATAAGGATGTGCCCCTCGCCGGGCGTATTTGAAGGACAAGAGAGATGAAAGCGGAAGACCTGCGGCAGAAAACGGAAGACGAACTGGGCGACGAGTTGCTCGGTCTTCGCAAGGAGCAGTTCAATCTGCGTTTCCAGGCAGCCAATGGGCAGCTTGAGAACACGGCGCGTCAGCGGCAGCTTCGTCGCGACATCGCACGGGTTAAAACTATTTTGACGGAAAAAACGCGCAAGAGCGCGTGATACGGACCAGGAGCGTCTGAGATATGCCGAAAAGAATTATGCATGGCACGATCGTGTCGGACAAAGGGGAAAAGACGGTGGTCGTTTCTGTGGAACGCCGCTTCCGTCACCCGCTGTTCAACAAGATCATCCGGAAGTCGAAGAAATTCATGGCGCATGACGAAAGCAATGCCAGGAAGGTCGGCGATCAAGTGCAGATACAGGAATGCAAACCCTTGTCGAAACAGAAGCGCTGGGAAGTTATCGGCGCGGCTGACGAACAGGGCGCTGCCTAAGCGAAGATGAATAACGGGCCGTACGGCTTCAAGTTTTTACGGAAAGGATTGGATCGATGATCCAAATGCAATCGAACCTGGATGTGGCCGATAACTCGGGTGCGCGTCGGGTGCAGTGCATTAAGGTTCTCGGCGGCTCCAAGCGGCGGACGGCTGGCGTGGGCGACGTGATTGTTGTCTCCGTTAAGGAAGCCATTCCGCGCGGCCGCGTGAAAAAGGGCGATGTGCATCGGGCGGTTATCGTTCGCACCTCCTTCCCGGTTCGCCGGCAGGACGGGTCCGTGATCAAGTTCGACGGCAATGCCGCGGTTCTGATCAACAAGTCGAACGATCCGATCGGCACGCGTATTTTTGGCCCGGTGGTCCGCGAACTTCGCGCCCGCCGGTTCATGAAGATCATTTCCCTGGCGCCGGAGGTGCTGTGATGGCTGCAAAGATCAAAACAGGCGACAAGGTTATCGTTCTGTCCGGCCGTGACAACGGCAAGGAAGGCGAAGTTGTTTCCGTGGCGCCGAAGGACGGTCGCGCGATCGTGCGCGGCGTGAACATGGTGAAGCGTCACCAGAAGCAGACGATGAACAGTCAGGGCGGTATCGTGGAAAAGGAAGCCCCGATCCAGCTCTCGAATCTGGCTGTTGTCGATCCGAAGGACGGCAAGGCGACGCGGGTTGGTTTCAAGGTATTGGATGATGGTCGGAAGGTTCGCTTCGCGAAACGGTCCGGCGAAATCATCGATCGCTGATAGGCGGAAAAGGCAAGGATCGAGACGATGGCGGATGGAGCTTACGTCCCGCGTATGCGGAAGATTTACGACGAGGAAGTGCGCGCACTTCTGCAAGAGGAATTCGGTTACAAGAACCCGATGGAGGTTCCGCGGATCGAAAAGATCGTCGTGAATATGGGCGTCGGAGAAGCGGTTTCCGATCGCAAGCATTTGACGGGTGCTGTTGAAGAACTGACGGCGATTACCGGCCAGCAGCCGGTAACGACGAAGGCCCGCAAGTCGGTGGCGACGTTCAAGCTTCGCGAAGGCATGGGGATCGGCACGAAGGTTACCCTTCGCAAGAAGCGGATGTACGAGTTTCTGGATCGCCTGATCACCATCGCCCTGCCACGGGTTCGCGACTTTCGCGGTGTGAACGGCAAGTCCTTCGACGGCCGCGGCAACTACGCCATGGGCTTGAAAGAACAGATTGTTTTCCCGGAGATCGAATACGACAAGGTCGATGAGATCCGGGGTATGGATATCGTGATTTGTACGACGGCGAAGACCGATGCAGAGGCGAAGGCGCTTCTCAAAGGCTTCAAGATGCCGTTTCGTAACTAACGGGAGAGTGGAACGATGGCGAAGAAAAGCGCCGTTGAGCGGAACAAGAAACGTGTACGGATGGCGAAATCCTTCGCCGGCCGTCGGGCTCGGCTGAAGGCGGTTGCGCATGATCGCACGCTGCCTCCGGAAGAGCGGTTCCAGGCTCAAATGAGTCTCAACAAGCTGCCTAAGAACGCTTGTCCGGTGCGTGTGCATAACCGCTGCGAGATCAGCGGTCGGCCGCATGCGTATTATCGGAAATTCCGCATTTCCCGTATCGCGCTTCGGGATCTGGCGTCGCAAGGCCAGATTCCCGGTGTCGTTAAGTCGAGCTGGTAGAAAGGATATCGCACCATGTCGATGAGTGATCCTTTGGGCGATATGCTGACCCGTATTCGGAATGGTCAGATGGCGCGTAAAGTTACAATACCGGTCCCCGCCAGCAAGATGCGGGCGCGTGTTCTGGATGTGTTGCAGCGGGAAGGTTTTATCCGCGGCTACTCCTGGAGCGAGATCAAGGCCGGTATCAGTGAATTGGATGTCGAGCTGAAATACGCCGACGGCGAACCGGTGATCAAGGAAATCTCTCGTATTTCCCGTCCGGGCCGCCGGGTTTATTCCGGTATCGATAATCTGCCCCGTATCTATAACGGGTTGGGTATTTCCATTCTGTCGACCTCGAAAGGCGTTATGTCCGATACCGAGGCAAGAGAACAGAATGTCGGCGGCGAAGTGCTCTGCCGGGTATTCTGATTGAGACAAAGGAAAGTACGATGTCGCGTGTAGGCAAATATCCGGTAGCAGTTCCCGACGGGGTCGATGTTTCGATCGCCAGCGGCGTTCTGACCGCGAAAGGCAAGAATGGCGTCCTGACGGTCGATCTGTCGAGTGACGTCGTGGTTAGCCAGGAAGACAAGTCGATTACGGTGAAACCCCGGACGATGATCAAACGCGCGCGCCAGAAGTGGGGCATGACGCGGACATTGATCGACAATGCTGTCCAGGGTGCCGCCAATGACTTCACCAAGCGTCTTGAAGTCAACGGCGTCGGCTACCGCGCGCAGGTCCAGGGGTCGACCCTGAAACTGCAGCTCGGGTTCAGCCACGATGTGAATTTCCCGATCCCCAACGATGTGAAAATCGTGATCGAGGGCGAACGGAACAACGTGGTCTGCATCACCGGTGCGTCGAAGCAGCGGGTCGGCCAGGTTGCGAGTGACATTCGGAAATACCGTCCGCCCGAACCCTATAAGGGCAAGGGTGTGAAGTACGCCGGCGAGCGGATTGTCCGCAAAGAAGGCAAGAAGAAGTGATGAACGGCTTGCCGGTCCGGTGCGAACCGGAATTCGGCGGCCCAATGGTTCAGATCAAGGATTACGCGGATGGTTGAGACGAAAAAACTTTTTGAACGCCGGAAGAACCGGGCCCGTTACAAGGTTCGCAAGCTTGGCGGCGGTCGTGCGCGGTTGTCGGTGTTCCGTTCGAACACCAACATCTATGCGCAGATTATCGATGACAAGGCGGGTCGCACACTGGTCGCCGCATCGACGCTGGACGGCGACCTCCGTAAAGCGCTGGGCAATCGCGGAAATGTCGACGCCGCCAGGGAAGTGGGTCGGCTCGTCGCCGAACGCGCCAAGGCAGCCGGCGTCGAGGAAGTGGTTTTTGACCGCGGTGGATATCGCTACCACGGTCGGGTGAAAGCGCTGGCGGATGCTGCGCGCGAAGCCGGTTTGAAGTTCTGACGAAGGGCAATTTGGTATGGCACGGGCACCAAAAGAAGATCGCAATCAACAAGGGTCGGATTCAGATCTCGTCGAGAAACTCGTCGCGATCAACCGCGTTGCGAAAGTTGTCAAGGGCGGTCGCCGGTTCGGCTTTGCCGCTCTGGTGATTGTCGGCGACGGTCGCGGCCGGGTCGGATTCGGCAAGGGCAAGGCGCGTGAAGTGCCGGAAGCCATTCGCAAGGCGACCGAAAATGCCAAGAAGAGCATGGTTCGTGTTCCGCTGCGCGAAGGACGGACCCTGCATCACGACGTGCGTGGCCACTTCGGCGCCGGTCGCGTGACGATGCGGGCAGCACCCGCCGGTACCGGCATCATCGCCGGCGGTCCGACGCGTGCGGTTTTCGAGGCTCTGGGCGTTCAGGACGTTGTGTCGAAATCGACCGGCACGTCGAACCCCTACAACATGATCAAGGCGGCGTTCGAAGGTCTTGGCCGTTGTGCGGCTCCGAAAATGGTTGCGCAGCGCCGGGGCAAGAAAGTCAGCGACATTGTCGGTCGGCGTGAAGCCATGGCCGGCGCAAATCGGGAGTAGTACCGATGGCAACTGCAAAGAAAGCCGCCGCCAAGAAAACGGCGGCCAAGAAAACCGCTGCGAAGAAAACGGCCGCTAAGACGGTGGCCGCGAAAAAGGCTGTTGAAAAGACCGTACGCATCACGCAAACGGGCAGCCCGATCCGTCGCGAGAAAAGCCAGCGCGATACGCTGATCGGTCTCGGTCTGAACAAGATCGGCCGGACCCGCGAGCTGGAAGATACGCCGTCGGTGCGTGGGATGATCCGCAAGGTTCATCACATGGTCCGTGTGGAAGAAGCAAGCTAAGGGACTGCCGGACAGACCATCGTCCGCAAACAGTAGCAGGCAACAGGCAGAGTGAAAGGTTAGAGCGATGAAGCTCAACGATTTGTCCGATAACGAAGGCGCCACCAAGAACCGCACCCGCGTGGGCCGCGGTATCGGTTCGGGTAAGGGCAAGACCGGCGGCCGCGGCGTCAAGGGTCAGAAATCCCGCTCGGGCGTCTCCATCAACGGGTTCGAGGGTGGCCAGATGCCGCTGTATCGGCGTCTGCCGAAGCGCGGTTTTACGAACCACCAGTTCCGCAAACACTTCGCCATTGTGAACCTTTCCGATCTGCAGCGTCTGATCGACGCCAGGAAACTGGATCCTAAGAAGCCGGTCACGGGTGAGGCGCTTATAGCAGCCGGTCTGATTCACAACGTGTTCGACGGCTTGAAGGTGCTTGCAAAGGGCGACCTGAGCCATGCCGTAACGATCGAAGCCGCCAAGGCGTCGAAAGCAGCCGTGGACGCCGTTGCGAAAGCCGGCGGTTCGGTCAATCTGCCGGCGGAAGAGGAAAAGCCAGCGTCGCGGAAGCGCCGCCACCTGGCGATGAAGAACCGCGACTAGAACATGTGGGCGGCTGCTTTCGGGTTGTGACCCGGCGGCCGAGACCCTATCTGTCTGGTTCGCGTTTCTGTTGATGGAATCAACGGCGTCAAAGGAAGACATCCATGGCTTCGGCCGCTGAGCAACTCGCCGCCAACTTCAATTTTTCCACGCTTGGAAAAGCGAAGGAACTGCGTCAGCGCATCTGGTTCACACTCGGTGCGCTGATTGTTTACCGGCTGGGCACCTATATCCCGCTCCCCGGTATCGATACCGTGGTTATCGAGCAGTTTTTCGAGCAGCAGGCAGGCGGCGTGCTGGGGATGTTCGACACCTTCGCCGGCGGCGCCGTCAGCCGGATGTCGATCTTCGCCCTCAACATCATGCCGTATATCTCGGCCTCCATCATCATGCAGTTGATGACGGCGGTTTCGCCGAGTCTGGAGCAGATGAAGAAGAAGGAAGGCGAAGCCGGTCGCAAGAAGATCAACCAGTACACCCGTTACCTGACGGTGCTGCTTTGTATCGTCCAGGGCTACGGGATTGCCGTCGGGCTGGAAAGTTTCGGCGCTGACAGCCGTCCGGCCGTGTTCGATCCGGGTCTGTTTTTCCGCGCCTCGACCGTCATCACGCTTGTCGGCGGTACGATGTTCCTGATGTGGCTGGGCGAACAGATCACCCAGCGCGGCGTCGGCAACGGCATTTCGCTGATCATCTTCTCCGGTATCGTCGCCGGCTTGCCGGGCGCCCTGGCGGGAACGCTGGAACTCGGCCGCACCGGCGCGCTGTCGACCATCTTCATCATCATCCTTCTGGTGATGAGCGTCGCGGTCATTGCCTTTATCGTGTTCATGGAGCGCGCCCAGCGCCGCATCATCGTGCAGTATCCGAAGCGCCAGATGGGCAACAAGATGTTCGGCGGCGAAAGCTCGCACCTGCCGCTGAAGCTCAACACGGCCGGCGTCATTCCGCCGATCTTCGCCAGCTCGCTGCTGCTGATGCCCCTGACCGTCGCCGGTTTCAGCGGCGCGTCCGGTCCGCTGTGGCTGCAGGATATCACGGCGATGCTTGGCCGCGGCCAGCCGCTTTACCTCGGCATCTATGTCGGGATGATCATGTTTTTCGCCTTCTTCTACACCGCGGTTGTTTTCAATCCGGAAGACACGGCGGATAACCTCAAGAAATACGGCGGCTTCATTCCGGGTATCCGTCCCGGCAAGAACACCGCGCAGTATCTCGATTACGTGCTGACCCGGCTGACAACGGTCGGGGCGATCTATCTGGCCGCCGTCTGCATGCTGCCGGAAATCCTGATCAGCCAGTATGCCGTTCCGTTCTATTTCGGGGGCACCAGCCTGCTGATCGTCGTGACGGTGACAATGGACACGGTCGCACAGGTTCAGAGCCACCTGCTTGCACATCAGTATGAAGGACTGGTCAAGAAATCGAAATTGAGGGGACGCAAACGATGATCATCATTCTTTTCGGACCGCCCGGCGCGGGCAAGGGCACGCAGGCGAAGATCATCGAGGAAGAACACGGCCTTGTTCAGCTTTCGACCGGCGACATGTTGCGGGCGGCCGTTGCGGCCGGCACGGATATCGGCAAAAAGGCGAAGGCGATCATGGATGCCGGAAACCTTGTCGATGACGAAACAATCGTCGGCGTCATTTCCGACCGGATCGACCAGGCGGACTGCAACAATGGCTTCATCCTTGACGGATTCCCGCGCACGGTCGCGCAGGCGGAAGCCCTGGACACCATGCTGGAAAGCAAGGGCCGGAAGCTGGATCACGTGATCGAGGTTCGGGTCGCCGACGACGTGCTGTTCGACAGAATCGAAGGCCGGATCGCGCAGACGCCGGAATCGGAACGCCGCGCGGATGACAATGCCGAGACGCTGAAGAAGCGGCTGGAAGTCTATCACAGCCAGACGGCGCCGGTGCTGCCGTACTATGCGAAGAAGAACATGCTGAAAACGGTCGACGGCATGCAGTCGATCGATGAGGTGACGAAGGAAATCAGGACGATCCTTTCCGCCTGATTCCGGCAAGGGGCCGACCGGCGGGAAGCGTTGAAATATCCGGCTTTGGATGCGTTGACAGGGGGGTGGATATCCGTATACTCCGCGCGCTTTTCAGGGCTGCTTGAGCGCCTTAGCCGGCGACCGAGACATGGTAGCGGTAAAAACGGGTTTTACCGGTGCCAAGAGCCTGAAGTGAAAGGCTTTTTTTGAGGGTGCATGACGAGCCGACGCCCCGGCGAGGATAAGGGGTGACGGGGCGTTGTGTCGTATGTTGTTAGACGTGTTTCGAATTTGAAGGATTGATAGAATGGCACGTATCGCGGGCGTCAATATTCCGACCAACAAGCGGGTGATCGTCGCATTGACCTACATTCACGGGATTGGCCGGCACCGGTCGGAACAGATCCTGAAGAAATGTTCGATCGACGAAAGCACGCGGGTCAACCAGTTGTCGGAAGATGAAATCTCGCGGATTCGCGAGGCCATCGATCATGACTACCAGGTCGAGGGCGACCTGCGCCGTGAAGTGGCGATGAACATCAAGCGCCTGCTTGATCTCGGTTGCTATCGCGGTTTGCGGCATCGCCGTCATCTTCCGGTGCGCGGTCAGCGGACCCACACCAACGCCCGTACGCGCAAGGGCCCGGCCCGCGCGATTGCCGGCAAGAAGAAATAGTCCGGCGCGGTTTGCGGCTGGTTTGAATTAACGAGTATCGAGTTAGACGTTTAGTCGGAAGGACGGTTGGAATATGGCACGCGCACCCATTCGTAAGCGCCGTGAGAAAAAGAACATCACGTCGGGCATCTGCCACGTGGCGTCGACCTTCAACAATACGATGGTCACGATCACGGATGTGCAGGGCAACGCAATCGCCTGGTCCAGCGCCGGGTCGCAGGGTTTCAAGGGCAGCCGGAAATCGACGCCCTATGCGGCGCAGATCGCCGCTGAAGACGCCGGCAAGAAGGCTGCCGACCACGGCATGAAGACGCTCGAAGTCAACGTCAAGGGTCCGGGTTCGGGTCGCGAATCGGCTCTTCGTGCCCTGCAGTCCATCGGGTTCACCATCACGGCGATCAAGGACGTGACACCGATCCCGCACAATGGCTGCCGTCCGCGCAAGCGTCGCCGGGTTTAACACCGGCGTCGAAACCGGGGCGTGCTGCTAGCGGCATCGCCCTTCTTACGCGAACCTTTTCGGAATAGTCCAATCCGTCCCGGGTTCGTTACACGAAGTCAGAAGTAGGGACGCCGGCGCCAAACGCCTGGCGGTAACAGATGAGCGACGCAACAACAGCAACAGTCCAACGCAATTGGCAATCCCTGATCAAGCCGAAGAAGCTCGCGGTCGAAGCCGGTTACGATGCAGCCCGTGTGGCTGAAGTCGTGGCCGAACCGCTGGAGCGCGGTTTCGGCATGACCCTCGGGAACGCGCTGCGCCGGATCCTGCTGTCTTCCCTGCAGGGCGCTGCGGTTACCTCGATCCAGATCGATGGCGTGCTGCACGAATTCTCGTCCATCCCGGGCGTGCGCGAAGACGTGACGGACATCGTCCTGAACGTGAAGGCGCTTGGTCTGCGGATGCACGGCGAAGGCCCGAAGCGGATGCGCCTGTCGGTCGAAGGCCCGGCGGAAGTCACGGCGTCGATGATCGAAGCCGGCCATGACATTGAAGTCATGAACCCCAATCTGGTTCTCTGCACGCTGGACGCCGACGCCAAGCTGACGATGGAATTCATGGTCAACAACGGCAAGGGCTATGTTCCCGCCGCGCAGAACCGCCCGGAAGATGCGCCGATCGGCCTGATCCCGGTCGATTCGATTTTCAGCCCGGTCCGCAAGGTCTCCTACAAAGTGGAAAACACCCGCGTCGGTCAGGTAACGGACTACGACAAGCTGTCGATGTCGGTCGAAACCAACGGCGCGGTCGAGCCGGAAGACGCTGTCGCCCTGGCGGCCCGTATCCTGCAGGACCAGTTGTCGGTGTTCATCAACTTCGACGAGCCGGAACAGCGCTCCAGCGAGGAAAAGACGGCCGAACTGCCGTTCAACCGCAACCTGCTGCGCAAGGTCGACGAATTGGAACTGTCGGTCCGCTCGGCGAACTGCCTGAAGAACGACAACATCGTCTATATCGGCGATCTGGTTCAGAAGACCGAAAACGAAATGCTGCGGACCCCGAACTTCGGCCGCAAGTCGCTGAACGAAATCAAGGAAGTCCTGTCGCAGATGGGTCTGGCCCTGGGTATGGAAATTCCCAACTGGCCGCCTGAAAACATCGAGGATCTCGCGAAACGCCTCGAAGAGCCGTTCTAGGAAAAAAGGGAAACACCCTCCAGACGGTTCATTCTCCACTGTCGGCTGTAGCCAAAAAGCAAAAGCAACTGCGGCGACCGGCAGCGAACACAACAAACAAGATTAGGAGTCTACCATGAGACATCGTATTGCCGGCCGGAAACTTAACCGCACCGCTTCTCACCGCAAGGCGCTGTTCGCCAATATGGCGAACGCGCTGATCAAGCACGAACAGATCAAGACGACCCTGCCGAAGGCGAAAGAGCTGAAACGGGTGACGGATCGTCTGATCACCCTCGGCAAGAAGGGCGGTCTGCACCGCCGCCGTCAGGCTTTCAGCCAGCTCCGCGACGATGCGGTTGTGGCGAAGCTGTTCGACGTTATCGCCGACCGCTACAAGGAACGCCCGGGCGGTTATACCCGTGTGCTGAAGGCCGGCTTCCGCTACGGCGACAGCGCCCCGATGGCGATCATTGAACTGGTTGACCGCGACACCGAAGCCAAGGGCCTCGATTCCGGTCCGACGCAGGATCCGGATTTCGACGAAGACGAGGATTGATCTTCGTTCCTTCGCGGAACGTAATCGAAAAGGGCGGCCTTCGGGTCGCCCTTTTTAGTGTTATGGGGTATCGGCTGCGTCGTCCGGGTGTCAGTCGCTCAGGCCTTCCGTCAGCGGTGCCAGCCATTTTGCATAGGGGCGGGATGCGGCTAGTGCATCGCGATACAGTGGTTGGCGCACCTGTTCGGCGCTCGCCGTTTTGACAACCCGGTCGGCACGATGGAAGTGCAGGCAGTCGTCGTGCCAGTCGAGACCGCAGAAGGTCAGCATGTTGCGGATGACCGGTTCCGGGTCCGTAACCAGGTCTTCATAATCGACATCCTGAATCCTGCCCGGCAAAGCCTCGCGCCAGTGCTGCATCAGGCTGTCGTATTGGCGGTAATAGTCGGCAAGGTCGTCCAGACCGAAAGCATAGGTCATGCGTTTCGCCGGAAAATAGTGTTTGAAGATCGAAAAACAGGTTTCAACCGGATCGCGCCGGCAGTGCAGGATGCGCGCGGACGGGAACAGCCGGGTGATCAGCCCGATATAGCGGAAGTTGTCCGGCATCTTGTCGGTGAAACAGGCGGCGTCGGTATCTAGTGGTTGCGAGGCGTGTCGGTACCGGTCCGCGGCTTCGGCCGGCGTGATGCTGTTATCCAGCAACTCATCCGCGATGGCTTCCAGATACGGCAGTTCGCCGCATCCATGGACGGAAGGATGGCTGGCCAGAATCTGTTCGACCAGCGACGTGCCGGACCGGGGCAGGCCGACGATGAAAACCGGTGTCGGGCCCTCGGTATCTATCTGCGACGGCAGGCCGGTGCTCAGCGCCTTCACCCGGTCGATATACTGCTGTGTCGCTTCGGGTAAATACGGCGTCTGTTTGCGCCTGATGGCGTTGCCCTCGGCCAGATAGGGAAAGGCTTTTTCTGGATCGCCGGTATCGTCATACGCCTTCCACAGCGCGAAGCAGAAATGCATCCGGTCGGTCGAATGGCGGCCGGTGCGGTCATAGGCCTCCGTCATGGCGGCGATCAGAGCGTCGCCGGTTGAGAATGTTCGCACTGTCGAAAGTAGACGGTGAAGCTGGCCGTTGCCGGGCTCAAGCCGGCAGGCGGTATCGAAACAGTCTGCCGCCTCGGCGGTTTGGCCGATCGACCGGTAGGTGTTGCCGAGATTGCGGTAGGCGAGGGTAGATTCTGGATCAAGGGCGATGGCCTGCCGGTATCTTTCAATCGCGCTATCGGTATCGCCCGCACCCTTGAGCGCGTTGCCCAGATTGACCATGGCCGGCTCATGATAAGGGTTCAGGCATAGCGCCGTTTCAAGATGCGCGATGGCGTCACAGAAGTTACCGCGTTCGGTTTCAAGATATCCCAAAGCGTTGAAGATTTCGGCGTCGCCGGAAAGGGTCGCCGCAGCCTTGTTCAGCGCGTCATGCGCTTCATGGTATTTCTCCTGCTGCAGCAGAAGCAGGCCCAGCAGCTTGTCGGCGCGGCCGGACGTATCGGTTGCCGCCGCTTTGCGAAAGGCGTCGGCGGCCTTGTCGAAATCGCCTGCCTCCTGATGACTGACGCCGAGATTGATCAGATTGAGGGCGTTGCCGGGCGAAAGACCGGCGGCGCGGGAAAAGCTGAAGGCGGCCTTGCGAGGGTCTGACAGCCGGGCATGGGCGACGCCGAGGCTTGTATGGTAGCCGGCGGTACGAGGAGCCAGTTTGACGGCGGCGGCAAGCGGTTTCAGCGACCGCCTGGCGTCGCCGGCGTCAAGCAAAGCCAGTCCCAGTTCGTGCTGGATATCGGGGTTTCGGGCATTTTCCCGGGCGAGCCGCTTGAGGAGCGTCGCGGCGTCGTCGGGCCGCCCCGCCGCGCGCAGCCGGCGCGCCTCAGTCAGACTCATCGTGCGGCGCCTGGCCCCTGATGCGTTTCAGCAGATAGGCCATGAAATGATCGCCGTAGCGCTGCTGCAGGTCGGGCAACCGCCAGTCATGGCCGGTGACGGTTCCCCGGCACTGCGCCGAACCGCACAGGCAGGGCGAAAGCTCGTAGTCGTCGCCGCGCATCATCGCGTAATCGTGGCAGAGTTCCTCGCCGGGGGCGATGTCGCGCATCGCGACATAGACGACCTGACCGGAAAATCCGACATTCGGGTCGCAGGAATGGTTCATGAAAACCGCCGTCTCCTCGATTTCGTCGGCGGTCCGCGGCATCAGATAATAATTTTCCTCAATCTGCAGCGCGTAGTCGCCCACCTCCTTGCGCAGACGGCGTTCCATGTCGGGGCCGACGATATGACCCGCCTTGATGGCCACGACTTCGCCTTCGGCGATCGGCGCGATGGCATGACAGCCGCGTCCCGCCATGCCGCTGCGGCGCACTTCGACCTTTTCCGACCGCATGCTGCGAATTGTGTTCATACCCTTCGACCCCATATATCTCGCCGGGGACAGTCTAGTCTGTTGCGCGAAGCGACCCAATCGCTTTTCTTCACCGGGTCAAACAGAATAGGATGGCGGCATGAAAACCCTACATATTCTCGGGCTGCTGATCGCAGCGATTTTCGTGGCCGCGCCGGCGCAGGCGGAAAGCGTTCCGGCCAGCCGCGAACAGATTACGCTGTCCTTCGCGCCGGTCGCCAAACAGGCACTGCCGGCTGTCGTCAACATCTACGCGCAAAAAATCGTTCGCCGGCGCGAGCGCACCGGGCTTTTCGCCGATGAGTTCCTTAAGCGGTTTTTCGGCGGCGATACGCCGTTCTCCTTCGGCCAGACCCGTGAAAGGGTCGAAAATTCCCTCGGCTCGGGCGTCATTGTGCAAAGCGACGGCATTGTCGTCACCAATCATCATGTGATCGCCGATGCGACCGAAATCAAGGTGGTGCTGGCCGACCGGCGGGAATTCGCGGCGACGCTGATGCTGACCGACGAACGGACCGATATCGCGGTTCTGCGCATCGATGCGGAGGGCGTTGAATTTCCGGTTCTGCCTTATGGCAACTCGGAAGGTCTGGAAGTGGGCGACCTCGTGCTGGCCATCGGCAACCCGTTCGGCGTCGGCCAGACGGTGACCAGCGGCATCGTGTCGGGTCTGGCGCGAACATCGGTCGGGATCGCCGATTTCAGATCCTTCATCCAGACCGACGCCGCCATCAATCCCGGCAATTCCGGCGGTGCGCTGGTCGGGATGGACGGGTCGCTGGTCGGCATCAACACGGCGATCTTTTCAACCAACGAGCGCGGCGGGTCGCTGGGCATCGGCTTCGCGGTGCCGATCAATATGGTCAAGCGCGTGGTCAAGGCGGCAGTCACCGGACAGGAACTGATTCGCCCGTGGCTCGGCTTTTCCGGCCGCGATGTCAGTGCCGAGATCGCGGAAGCCCTGGGGCTGGCGACACCGAGCGGCGTTCTGGTGCAGGATGTCCACAGCGACGGGCCTGCCGCCAGCGCGGGGCTCGTTTCCGGCGATGTCGTGGTCGCAGTCGATGGCAAGCCGGTGGAAGACGGACAGGCGCTGCGCTTCTATTTCGCGACCCGCGAGATCGGCGGCGAAGTACCGGTCGCGGTGATCCGGGACGACACCATTCATACCCTGCGTTTCGCGCTGCTGGCGCCGCCGGAAGAGCCGCCGCGCGACCGCACCGATATCGTCGGCGACTTCCCGATCTCCGGTATCAGGGTCATCAACCTGTCGCCGTTGGTGGCAGAGGAAATCGGCCTGCCGACAGACCTTACCGGCGTGATGGTCGAAGCGGTTCAGCGCGGCTCGGTGGCGGCCCGCGCCGGCATAAGGCCATTGGATATCATCCGTGAAGTGAACGGACTGACGATCACCGTGGTCGACAACCTGGTGCAGATCGTCGACGACCCGCCGCCGGAATGGCTGGTGGTGCTGGACAGGAAGGGCCGCAAGCTCGTTCTGGAAGCGCGATAGAGCGCCGGAAGCCAACCCATGAGCCCTTCCGACCCCGGACTGTTTTCCGATCAGGCACCGCGGCCGCTGGCCGACCGGCTGCGCCCGGCAACACTGTCGGAAGTAGTCGGGCAGGATCATCTGCTGGGGCCGGACGGCGCCATCCGCCGGATGGTCGGGCAGGGGCGGCTGACATCGCTGATCCTGTGGGGCGGGCCGGGCTGCGGCAAGACCACCATCGCCCGGCTGCTGGCCGATGAAACGGATCTTTCCTTCGAACCGCTCTCCGCCGTGTTTTCCGGCGTGGCGGATTTGCGCAAGGTGTTCGACAGGGCGAAGGACCGACGGCAGGCCGGGCAGGGCACCCTGCTGTTCGTCGATGAAATCCACCGTTTCAACCGGGCGCAGCAGGACGGCTTTCTGCCCTATGTCGAGGACGGCACGGTAACGCTGGTCGGCGCGACGACGGAAAACCCCAGTTTCGAGTTGAACGCGGCTTTGCTGTCGCGCTGTCAGGTCTTCGTGCTGAACCGGCTGGACGCCGCCGCGCTGAACAACCTGATCGTACGGGCGGAAACGCTGGAGAACAGGCCGATCCCGCTCGACGAGGATGCACGGCTGGCGCTGGCGGCGATGGCGGACGGCGACGGCCGGTACCTGCTGAACATGGTGGAGGCGATTTACAATACCGGCCGGTCATCGCCGATGACGCCGGCGGAGCTGGCGGATATCGTACAGCGCCGCCTGCCGGTTTATGACAAGACCCAGGACAGCCACTACAATCTGATTTCCGCTTTACATAAATCGCTGCGCGGGTCCGACTGCGACGCCGCGCTGTACTGGTTCGGGCGGATGCTGGAAGGCGGCGAGGATCCGCTGTATATCGCAAGGCGGCTGCTGCGCTTCGCCTATGAGGATATCGGCCTGGCCGACCCGCAGGCCGCCGTGCAGGCGCTGACCGCCTGGCAAACCTATGATCGACTCGGCACGCCGGAAGGGGAGCTGGCGCTGGTGCAATGCGTGATCTATCTGGCGACCGCGCCGAAATCCAACGCCGCCTATGCCGCCTACAAGAACAGCCGGCGGATGGCGAAGGAGACCGGCTCGCTGGCCCCGCCGAAACACATCCTCAACGCCCCGACCAAACTGATGAAGGATATCGGCTACGGGCGCGACTACGCCTACGATCACGATCAGCCGGACGGGTTTTCCGGCCAGAACTATTTTCCGGATCAGTTGCCGCGCGCGCAGCTTTACAATCCGGTTGAACGGGGCTTTGAACGTGACATCCGCAAGCGTTTGGATTATTGGGCCAAACTTCGCGGCAAACGGAACTCGGACGGGGACGAACCGGAATGACCGGACGCAACATGCTGGTGATCATGACCGACGAGCAGACCCGCAATGCCGCGGGTTGCTATGGTCATCCGATCGTCAGTACGCCGAATATCGACAGGCTGGCATCGCGCGGTACCCGGTTCACCCAGGCCTATACCCCGTCGCCGATCTGCGTGCCGGCGCGGGCGTCCTTCGCGACCGGGACATACGTGCACCAGAATGGCTGCTGGTCGAACGCCGAGGCCTATGCCGGGCAGATCGAGGGCTGGGGCCACCGGCTACTGGAACAGGGCCGCGACTGCGTTTCGGTCGGCAAGCTGCATTACCGCAGCGCCGGTGACCCGAACGGCTTCTCGGAAGAAATCAATCCGCTGTATATTCATAACGGTCTCGGCTTTGTGCACGGCCTGCTTCGCCGGCAGCATCTGTTTTTCGACGGTGTCGAGGAGTTCGCGGAAAAGATCGGGCCGGGGGAAGACCCGTATACCGAATACGACAGGGGCGTCTGTGAAAAGGCGAAGGCATGGCTGAAACAGGATGCGGCCGGCCGCAAGGACAAGCCCTGGACGCTGTTCGTTTCCTTCCTTAGGCCGCATTATCCGATGACCTGCCCGCGTGAATTCTACGGTCTTTACCCGCTCGACCGGGTGCCGCGCCGCCGCTATGCCGGGCGCGAAAGCGAATACGCCCATCCGGTTCTGGCGGCGATGCGCCATTACGCCAATTACGACGACTATTTCGAAGACGATCATCAGCGGCAGGTGGCGCGCGCGTCCTATCTCGGTTTGTGCAGTTTCGTGGACGATCTGATCGGGCAGGTGCTGGGCGCGCTGGAAGACAGCGGGCAGGCCGGCGAGACCGACATCCTGTTCACCAGCGACCACGGTGAAATGCAGGGCGATCACGGTTTCTGGACGAAAATGGTGATGTACGAGGAAGCGGTGGGTGTTCCGATGATCCTGTCCGGCCCCGGCGCGCCGAAAGGCGTCTGTAACACGCCGGTGACCCTGGTCGATGTTCACAAGACGATCCTGGAGGGCGCAGGCGTACCGCTGACCGAAGAGGACGAGATCCGGCCCGGCCGGTCGCTGTACGAACTGGCGCGCGCGGGCGACGACCGCGAGCGGGTGGCCTTCAGCGAATATCACGATTGCGGCGCGATTACCGGCATGTTCATGATACGCTACCGCAACTGGAAATATGTTTACTATCCGGGGTTTCCGCCGCAGCTTTTCGACATGGACGCGGATATGTATGAAAATCGCGATCTGGCGCATTCGGCCGACCATCGCGACGTGATTGACCTCTGCCATGCTAAACTGCTTGAAGTCTGCGACCCGGGCGCGGTTAACGCGCGCTGCTTCGACGATCAGGCGGCGGTGATCGAACGGCTTGGCGGGGTGAAAGGCATTCTTGGTATCGAACCCTATGACTACACACCGGTAGAGTAAGGGGCGACGATGAAAATGATTCTGGCGATAGCCGCCGGCGGCGCGGTCGGCGCGGTCGGCCGCCACTTCGCGGCGCAGCAGGTGATGGCCCTGTTCGGCGGCGGGTTTCCCATGGGCATTCTGGTCTGCAACGTGTTCGGCTCGTTTCTGATGGGCGTTCTTGTTGAAGCGATGGCCCTGGTATGGAGTCCGCCGCTGGAACTGCGCGCGTTTCTCACCGTCGGGTTTCTCGGCGCCTTCACCACTTTTTCGACGTTTTCGCTGGATGTCGTGCTGCTGGCCCAACGGGGTGAATTCGGTCTGGCTTTCGTCTATGTCGCCGCTTCGGTCATCCTGTCCGTCGCCGGCCTGCTGGCGGGCATGCATCTGCTGCGCACGGTGCTGGCATGAGCGGCGTCGAAACCCGGTATGTCGGCAAGAACGAGGCCGACCAGCGGCTGGACAAATGGTTCAAGCACCATTTCCCGGCTCTGCCATTCGGCCGGCTGCAGAAGCTGCTGCGCACCGGTCAGGTCAGGGTCGACGGTAAACGGGTGAGAACCAACACCAGGCTGGAATCGGGTCAGGCGATCCGGGTGCCGCCGCTGGGCGAGACGGACGGAAGCCGGCAGGACGCGTCCGACCGGCAGAAAGCGAAAGCCGCCGATCCGCGCGACCGGGACTTCATCCGTTCGCTGGTGATCTATGCCGATGCCCATGTCATCGCCCTCGACAAGCCGGCAGGCCTCGCCGTGCAGGGCGGCACCAATACCGAACGCCATATCGACGGCATGCTGGATCATCTGATCGGCTATGACAGCAAATGCAGCGGCGAACGGCCGAGGCTGGTGCATCGGCTCGACAAGGATACCAGCGGCGTCATGGTCGTGGCCCGGACACTTCAGGCGGCCCGCAAGCTGGGCGACGCTTTTCGCAAGAAGGATTCCCGGAAAATCTACTGGGCCATCACCGTCGGCGTGCCGCGGCCGATGGAAGGCGAAATCGACATGCCGCTGTCGAAAGGCGGCGGGCCGGGTCAGGAAAAGGTGTTCGGCGATCAGGAAGACGGCAAATCCGCGATCACCTGGTTCAAGGTGCTCGACAATGCCGCCGCGAAAGCCGCGGTTGTCGCCCTGTGGCCGCGCACCGGCCGGACCCACCAGTTGCGGGCGCATCTGGAAGCGTTGGGTACGCCGATCCTCGGCGACGGCAAATACGGCGGGGCGGAGGCGTTTCTGGGCGGCGACGGTATCGCGAAGCAGGTTCATCTGCATGCGCGGGAACTGGTTCTGCCCGGTTTCGACGGCAAGAAGACAGGGCCGCGTCTGCTGGCCGCCGTGCCGGACCACATGATGCAGACATTCGAGGTTCTGGGGATTGATCCGCTGGTCTCGGGCGATATCGATCCGTTTGCCGATTTTGTAGCTCCCAAGTAGAAATTTCCGCAGCCGAAAGGATATAAAGTGACGCCGCCTGCCTATCTGGCTGTTTTCGACTGTGACGGCACCCTGGTGGACAGCCAGCACACGATTGTGACCTGTATGCAAAACGCCTTCGCCGATAGCGGGTTGCAGCCCGTTGAAGCCGATGCGATCAGGCATATGGTCGGCCTGTCCCTGCTGGACGGAATCGCGCGGCTTGCGCCCGGTGAAAGCACGGAAAGACACCTTGAAATCGCGGAGCGATACCGGACGGCTTTTCAGGCGGCCAGAAACCGGCCCGACCATGACGAACCGCTCTATCCCGGCGCAAGAGAGTGCCTGGAAGTCATTGAAAATCAAAATATAGTTATGGCCGTGGCGACAGGAAAAGGACGCCGCGGACTAGAAACGACTCTGTCCCGCCATAGTATCCGTGATAGGTTCTCGGTATTGAAAACCGCCGATGACGGCCCAGGTAAACCTAATCCGGCAATTCTGCTGGACGCGATTGCGGAATCCGGCGCCAGTCCTGAAACCACGGTGATGATTGGCGATACAGTTTTCGATATGGAATTGGCTAAAAACGCCAATGTCAGCGCCATCGGGGTTTCCTGGGGGTACCATCCTCCTGGCGAACTGAAACGATACGGCGCCGATATGATCGTCAGGAATTACCACGAAGTTCCGGCTGCACTGAAAGAGATTTGGAGAAGTAACTGATGAAATGGTTCAAGCGGATTCTGCTCGGCGTCGTCGCCTTTATCGTTGTCGCCGCTGCCGCCGCCGTCGCCTTTATCGCTACGATCGACAAGGGCTTTGTTGAGGATCTGGCGAGAGACGAAACCGGCCGCAACGTAACCATCGAGGCGATGGATCTGAATCTGCTCTCCATGAACCCTTCTGTTTCGGTGCGCGGCTTCACGCTGCCGAACGCCGCCTGGGGAACCGCGCCGCATGCCGCCAAAGTCGGCACGCTGGAAGCGGAACTGAAACTGATGCCGCTGCTGTCCGGCGTCGTTGACGTGACCAGGGTCGTGCTCAGCGATGCGGATATCAACGTTGAAACCGACGAAAACGGCCTTAGCAACCTCGATTTCCGGAAACCCGGCGCGGCCGGCGATCAGGACGACGCCGGGGTCGGCGACCGTGACCGGGACAGCGATTTCGGCGGCGCCGACGGATTTTCACTGCCGATCGTCCGTCTGGTGGATGTTTCGAATGTCATCGTTACGATGCATGACGGCCAGTCGGGCAAGACCAACACGGTGCAACTGGATACCCTGTCCCTGAAGGGCGGCGAACCCGACGAATCGCTGGACCTGACGGTAAACGGCCTGGCGACGGTGGACGGCCAGCCCGACCCGCTGCCGATTTCGCTGGTCGGCGTTCTGGGCTCGCCGCAATCGATGCTGAAGGCGGCTGAAAAGTGGATCGTGCAGATCAGCGGCGACGCCGCCGGCCTGGATGTGCTGGTCGACGGGTCGATTCAGGATCCGACAACCGGGCGCGGAGTCGATCTGGCGATCGCGATCGCCGGTAGCGAACTGGCGGATGCGGCGAAGATTGCCGGCATAGACGTTCCGACCATCGGCGCATTCGACATCAAGGCGTCGGCCTTTGGCGACGCGGACGGCGATCTGGCGATCAACAACATCTCGGTCAATATCGGCAAGCCCGATTTTGTCCGAATCGAACTAACGGGCAAGATCGATTCCGCGACGGCGCTGGAAGGCGTCGATCTCGACCTGAAGGTAGACAGCGTCGATACGGCGCGTCTGTCGCCGGTGGTCAGGAAATTCGCCGGCCAGAACGTTCCATCGCTCGGCCCCTACAGGCTGACGGCGAAGGTGCTGGGCGGTCAGTCGGGCGGCCTTGCGGTACGCGATATCGACTTCGCGCTGGGCCGCGCGGATCTGGTGACCGTCAGCGCCAAGGGCGCGGTCGGCGATGTGCTGAACGTTGACGGCATTTCCATCGGTTTCCGGATTCAGTCGCCGGAAGTCGGGGCGTTGAGCCCGATTGTGGAATCTTATATCGGCCAGAAAATCCCCAGTATCGGTCCGCTCAATATCGGCGGGGTCGTTACCGGTGCGATGGATACCGGAATTTCCCTGTCCGATCTTGATCTGACGGCCGGCCGTGAAAGCCTGGCGCTGGTAACCGCGACAGGCGGTATCGGTAATTTGCTGGCGCAGAGCGGTATCAGCCTCGACCTGAATGTCAAAGGCACGAATACGGGCAATCTGTCGCCGCTGGCCGAACAATATGCGGGTCAGTCGGTGCCGGCGCTTGGCCCCTTCGCCATTTCGGCAAAGGCCGTCGGCGACTCGACCAGTGTTCTGCGTGTCGACGCCATCGATGTGTCTGTCGGCGCGATGCCGACGCTTCTGGCGAAGGCGAGCGGGTCGATTGAAAACGCGATGTCGCAGACCGGCATCGATATCGCCTTTGACGTCAGCAGCGCGGAAGTCGGCGACCTGCAGCCGCTGGTGCAGAGCTTTGCCGGCCCGGATGTGAACGTGCCGGCGTTGGGCAGCCTGGCTGTCAAAGGCGCGATCCGGGGCGATGCCGGGTCGGCGCTGGCGCTGGCCGATCTTGACCTCGAACTTGGCGACCGCAGTCTCGTCCATGTCAGCGCCAACGGCGGGATCATGAATCTGCTGAGCCAGACGGGTATCGGCATCGGTTTCAAGA
Organism: Alphaproteobacteria bacterium; assembly: GCA_040222995.1. Lineage (GTDB taxonomy): Bacteria > Pseudomonadota > Alphaproteobacteria > UBA8366 > Aestuariispiraceae > JAVKBW01. The sequence goes on from JAVKBW010000077.1 coordinate 25,604, forward strand.
TCGAAAGCGATCAGGTCGGCAATCTGACGCCGATTGCACAGGACTTCGCCGGCCCGGATGTAAAAGTTCCGGCCCTTGGCGCGCTTGACGCCAGCGGCTCGGTTTCGGGCGATGTCGGCGGCGTGTTGGGCTTGAAGGATCTTGCTGTCAATCTGGGATCGACGGATCTGGCTGCGGTTTCGGTACAGGGCGCGATCGCTGATCTGTTCAAGCAGTCAGGCGTCGATATGAATATATCTGTCGCCGGCGACGAAACCGGCAACCTTTCTCCGATCGCCCGGGAAATGGCGGGCGAATCGGTGCCCCGTCTCGGCCCGTTCTCGGCGTCAGCCGGCCTTCGCGGCGACTTGCTTAGCGGTTTTGCGGTAGAGGGCTTGGATGTTTCCGTCGGCACGACCGAAACGGCGCTTCTAACAGCGAAGGGTGGTGTCGCGGACGCCGTATCCGTTAAGGGCGTCGACCTCGCGATAAACTTCGAAAGCCCGGACATGTCGGTATTTTCGGATATTGCCGGCGGGGTCATTCCCGCCGTCGGTCCGGTAAGCGTACACGGGAATTTCAAGGGCGGTACGGAAAAGGTGCTGAGCTTCAGCGATTTCGTGGCGAAATTCGGTCATAGCGATCTGACCGGCTCCGCCTCGGTCGATTTCCAGGGCGACCGGCCTTACCTGAAAGCCGCGTTCAACTCCGACCGGATCAGCATCAAGGATGTCTATTCGGAAGGCGACTCCGCCGAATCCGATGCCGGAACCGGCAGTGCGGGGGCGGATACCGCCGCTGCAAACCCGTCCGATGACGGGCGTGTCATCCCGAAAGATCCGCTGCCGCTGGATGCTCTGAAATCCCTCGATGCGGATGTTACGGTCAAGGTGGCCGAACTGGGTCTGACCCGCACCACCCTGAACAATCTGGATGTCGGCGTCTCGCTGAAGAATGGCGATCTGCAGGTGACCCCGATGAAAGCGGACGCGGTCGGCGGTGGTATCGACGGTTCGATCCGGATGAACGCCTCCAAGGAAATCCCGGAACTGGCGGTGAAATTCAAGGGGAACGATCTCGACCTCGGCGTTTTGCTGCATATGCTCGATGTCGCGCCAATGGTTACAGGTCCGTTGGCGATCGATATTTCGCTGGCCGGCCTTGGTGACAATCCCCGGGCGATTGCCTCGACCCTCGGCGGTTATGCGAGAACGGTGGTCGTTGACGGCCGCGCCTATTCGGATGCGATCCGTAATGAACTCGGGTCCGGTGCGGATGTCCTGATCAGCCTGCTGTTCGGCGGCAAGAACAGCGTTGTCGTCGAATGTCTTGTCGCCGATTACGAGGTCAACGGCGGCGTCGCGAAAACCAAGGCCGGCGTTATCGAAACCGGAGTCGCTACCGTAACGTTGGATGGGACGGTTAATCTGGGCAACGAAACCCTGGACATGGTGATCGATCCGAAGGCTCGGATCGCCGGCGTCGCAGGCATCAGCGTCCCGGTTAGCGTCGGCGGGACCTTCGCCAATCCGTCGTTCACGCCGAACCCGGGCAAGGCCATTCTGGGGGCCGGGCTAGGCATCCTCGGCGGCGGCATTCCGCTGGCGATCGGTATCCTGCTCGATCAGGCGCTGCCGGAAGATCACCCCTGTGCGGTGCTGGGCGACAACCAGGGCGCTGTCGAGCCGGCGGCGGAATCCGGCACTGCTGCCGAGCCTGTCCAGCAGCCGACCAAACAGCAACAACAGCAGAAGCAGATCGAAGACGCCGCGAAAGGGCTGTTGAACAACCTTCTGGGCAATTAATCCCGTGAAGCGGTTCTACAAGCAGGCGCAGGCCGTCGATCTGTCGGACGGTTACGGTATCGAACTTGACGGGAAGCCGCTGAAAACGCCCGGCAAGGCCCCGCTTGTGCTTCCCAACCGGAAGCTGGCGCAAGCCGTTGCGACGGAATGGCAGCAACAGGAAGACAGGGTCGTGCCCCATACGATGCCGATCATGTCCTATGTTTCGACAGCGATCGACCGGGTCATGCCGCAGCATCAGGCCGTTGCCGCTGAAATCACCGCTTTCGCCGGCTCTGACCTTCTATGTTACCGGGCGGACTATCCACAGGATCTGGCAGAGGAACAGGCGTCGAAATGGCAGCCTTTGCTGGATTGGGCGGCGGCGCGGTTCGATGTTCTGTTCTGCACGACAAGCGGTGTCATGCCGGTTTCCCAGAACAACGCGACTCTCATGATTCTGGGGCGTCATGTTGTGTCGTATGACAGTTTCCGTCTGGCTGGCCTGCACACGCTGACCACCGTATACGGATCTCTGGTTCTCGCCCTTGCCGCGGTAGAAGGCGAAATGAGTATGGTCGATGCATTCACCCTGAGCCGGATTGATGAAGACCATCAGGCACGGCTCTGGGGCATGGACGAAGAAGCGTTGAACCGGCGGGAACGGCTGCTCTGGGAAGTGACGGCGACCGAAACCTACTTCACCTTGCTGACATAGATCAGAAGGTCGCCTTCCAGGCGGCTTCTGGCCTTTGTCGGCTGGCCAATTGCTGCATTGCAGTGTAATCAGATTGCAGAAAACAGCATCTTCGGGGGGAATGAATGCAGGAAATCATTCGGGCGTTGGAAGAAAAGCGGGAGCGTGCGCGGCTCGGCGGCGGGCAGAACCGCATCGATGCGCAGCATTCCAAAGGCAAACTGACGGCTCGCGAACGCCTGACCATCCTTCTCGACGAAGACAGTTTCGAAGAATACGACCTGTTTGTGGAACACGATTGCCACGATTTCGGTATGGGCGAACAGCGCGTTCCCGGCGATGGCGTTGTCACCGGGCATGGCCTGATAAACGGCAGGCTTGTTTTCGTTTTCGCGCAGGACTTCACCGTTTTCGGCGGGTCGCTTTCGGCGGCGCATGCAAGAAAAATCTGCAAGATCATGGATCAGGCGATGAAGGTCGGCGCGCCGGTCATCGGGCTCAACGACAGCGGCGGCGCGCGCATTCAGGAAGGCGTGGCGTCGCTGGCCGGCTACGCCGATGTCTTTCAGCGCAATATCATGGCCAGTGGCGTCGTGCCGCAAATCTCCATGATCATGGGGCCATGCGCCGGCGGTGCGGTTTATTCGCCCGCGATGACCGATTTCATCTTCATGGTGAAAGACAGTTCCTACATGTTCGTTACCGGACCGGAAGTCGTGAAGACGGTTACCAACGAGGTGGTGACGGCGGAGGAGCTCGGCGGCGCGATTTCGCATACGACGCGGTCGGGCGTCGCGGACAAGGCGTTCGAGAACGATGTCGATGCCTTGCGCCAGTTGCGCCGGTTCATGGGTTTCGTGCCGGACAGCAACAAGCAGCAGCCGCCGGTCCGCCCGACGGACGACCCGTTCGACCGCAAGGAAATGTCGCTGGATACGCTGGTTCCGGCCAATCCGAACAAGCCTTACGACATGCGCGAACTGATCACGAAAGTCGTGGACGAAGGCGACTTTTTCGAAACCCAGCCCGGTTTTGCGGCGAATATCATGACCGGGTTCGGCCGCATGGAAGGCCATCCGGTCGGAATCGTCGCCAACCAGCCGATGGTGCTGGCCGGGTGCCTCGATATCGACAGCTCAATCAAGGCGGCGCGGTTCGTGCGGTTCTGCGACGCCTTCAATATCCCCATCGTCACCTTCGTCGATGTTCCCGGTTTCCTGCCGGGCACCGACCAGGAATTCAACGGCATCATCAAGCACGGCGCCAAGCTGCTGTTCGCCTTTGGCGAGGCGACGGTGCCGAAAGTCACCGTCATCACGCGCAAGGCCTATGGCGGGGCGTATGACGTTATGGCGTCGAAACATCTGCGCGGCGATGTCAATTATGCCTGGCCGACGGCGGAAATCGCCGTGATGGGGCCGAAAGGGGCGGTGGAGATCATCTTCAGGGCCGACAAGGACAATGCCGAAAAGCTGGCCGAACGCGAACAGGAATACCGCGAAAAGTTCGCCAACCCGTTCGTCGCAGGGTCGCTGGGATTCATCGACGACGTGATCATGCCGCACGGCACGCGGCAGCGGATCTGCCGCTCGCTACGCATGTTGCGGGGCAAGGATCTGCAAAATCCCTGGAAGAAACACGACAATCTGCCACTCTGATGCAAACCCGGTCGACCCCCTCCAACCAGCAAGCCTATGAAGGCAGTTGGTCCAGCATTGAAGCCGCTGTCGCGGACCGGCTGAAAACCGGGGACGCCGGAATTGGCGATATCCTGACCGTGGTTGATCGGGAACTGGCGGGAACCAAGGTCGGGGCGGATGCGTTTCGCGTGTTCCACGGCGACCTGGATGCACCGAAAGGCCCGGACGGTAACGGCTTCGGGCGGGTTGTCGCCGCCTATGGCCGGTACCAGGCGGTGCCGCCCGGCATTCACGGCAAGGCGCTGACCGATCTGATTCTTCAGCGCCTGCCTGCGGATGTGGAGATCGTGGTCGAATTCGGCAGCGGCGTCGGCCAGAACCTCGTCAGACTGGCGCTGGAGACGGGCCGGACGGACATTCGCTATATCGCTTGCGAGCTGACCGAAAGCGGCCGGCGGGTAACCGACCGGATGGCGGCGCTGATGCCGGCCTATGCGATTGAAACGGTCGCGTTCGACTACAATGACTGGGATTTCTCGTTTCTTGACGCCGGCGCCCGGGCTTTCGCCTTCACGCATTTTTCCATCGAGCAGATTTCCGACATCCAGGCCTCGCTTTTCGAGGATCTGATCGACCGGTGCGGCGCGGTATCGGCGATGCATCTCGAGCCCTGCGGCTGGCAACGCTTTGTGAAGCTGCGCGCCTGGTACGATCATGCGCGGCAAAGCGGCACGAAACCGAGCCACCGGATCGAGGCGAAAGAGGAGCAGTTCAGCCGCAACGCCGCCTTCTGGGCGATCCAGCATTCCTATAACCGGAATCTGCTGGAGGTGATCGCGGCGCTGCGGAATTCCGGCCGGATTGAAGTGCTGGAACAGGTGATGGATTATTACGGATCGAACCCGTTTCATCCGGGAACGCTGATCCACTGGACGAAACAATGATCAAAATGCAGAGGGCCGAATGTTCAAGAAAATCCTGATTGCCAACCGCGGTGAAATCGCCTGCCGGGTCATCAAGACGGCCCGCCGGATGGGCATCAAGACGGTCGCGGTCTATTCCGAAGCCGACCGCACGGCCCTGCATGTGGAAATGGCGGACGAGGCGGTTTTCGTCGGCCCGGCTCCGTCGTCGGAAAGCTATCTGGTCATCGATCGCATTGTCGCCGCCTGCAAGGAAACCGGCGCCGAAGCGGTGCATCCGGGTTATGGCTTTCTGTCGGAAAATTCGAAATTCGCGACCGCGCTCGCCGATGCCGGCATCGCTTTCGTCGGCCCGCCGGTCAACGCCATCAAGGCGATGGGCGACAAGATCGAATCCAAGAAAATCGCCCAGGAAGCCGGCGTCAGCACGGTGCCGGGCCATCTCGAAGCCATTACCGACCCGGAAGAGGCGGTGAAGATCGCACAGGGGATCGGCTATCCTGTGATGCTCAAGGCGTCGGCCGGCGGTGGCGGCAAGGGCATGCGGCTGGCCTATACCGATGACGAGGCGCGGGAGGGGCTGGTTTCGGCCATGAACGAGGGCCGGGCGTCGTTCGGCGACGATCGGGTGTTCGTCGAGAAATTTATCGAGGAGCCGCGCCATATCGAAATCCAGGTGATGGCCGACAGTCACGGCAATTGCGTCTATCTGGGCGAACGGGAATGTTCGATCCAGCGCCGCCACCAGAAGGTACTGGAAGAAGCGCCGTCGCCGTTTCTCGATGAAGCGACCCGCAAGGCGATGGGCGAACAGGCCGTCGCCTTGGCGCAGACGGTCGGCTATTGTTCTGCAGGGACGGTGGAGTTCATCGTCGATAAAAACCGCAACTTCTACTTCCTTGAAATGAATACACGATTGCAGGTCGAGCATCCGGTGACCGAACTGGTGACGGGCTACGATCTGGTCGAGATGATGCTGCGCGTCGCGGCCGGCGAAAAGCTGCCGGTCGCCCAGAAGGATGTGACCCTGACCGGTTGGGCGCTGGAAGCCCGTTTGTACGCGGAAGACCCGGAACGGGGTTTCCTGCCATCGACCGGGCGGCTGGTCAAATACCGTCCGCCGAAGGAAGTGCAGGGCAAGGTGCGTGTCGATTCCGGGGTGCAGGAAGGCGCGGAAATTTCCATGTTCTACGACCCGATGATCGCGAAGCTGGTGACCGGCGGCGCGACCCGCGAACAGGCCATCGACCGGATGCGCGACGCGCTGGACGATTATTATATCCGCGGCCTCGGCAACAACCTCGGTTTTCTGTCGCATCTGGTGGCGCATCCGCGCTTCCGTGCCGGCGACATGACGACGAATTTCATTGCCGAGGAATACCCGGACGGGCTGACAGACGATCTTCTTTATCCTAAAGACACCAATATGCTGGCAGTGGTTTCTGCGATTGTTGATTATCGGATGGAGCAGCGCGAACGCGGCCTCAGCGGCCAGGTCGAAGGCGGCAAGGCGGGCCATCCCGCGCCGTCGAACCTGACGGTCTTTCTGGGCGATGAAAACCCCGAGGAAGTGGTCGTTCAGATTTCGCCGGACAAGGGCGGCGTCGATCTGCTGACCCTGCCGGACGGATCTGTCTACGAAGTCGCCACCGCGTGGCGGCCGGGCGCGCCGTTGTTCGAGGCGACGATCAATAACGATCCGTTCATCGCCCAGGTCGATCCGGTGCCTGCCGGCTATGTGGTGTCGCATGCCGGCACGCGGGCGTCGGTGAAGGTTATCGAAACCCGGCTCGCCGATCTGCAAAGGCTGATGCCTTACAAGGCGCCGCCGGACATGTCGAAATTCCTGCTGTCGCCGATGCCGGGCCTTCTTGTACGGCTGGCGGTCGGCGAGGGCGATACGGTCAAGCCGGGGCAGGAACTGGCCGTTGTCGAGGCGATGAAAATGGAAAACGTGCTGCGGGCCGAACAGGAGGGCGTCGTGCAGGCGGTGCATGCCGCGGCGGGCGACAGTCTCGCGGTTGATCAGAAAATCCTGGCATTCGAGTAGGTTATGGCGAGAACGGCGATACATTGCATTATCCACGGCAAGGTCCAGGGGGTCTGGTACCGGGCCTGGACCCAACAGACGGCGGCCTCTAAATCGCTCGACGGCTGGGTCAGGAACCTGCCGGACGGGACGGTCGAGGCCGTTTTCGCGGGTGAGGAGACGGCGGTGGCCGATATGCTCGAGGCCTGCCGCAAGGGGCCGCCGCTTTCCCGCGTCACCGGAATCGATCAAGAACCGGCGGAAGACCCTGGTACCGCAGGGTTCGAGGTTCGCTAGAGCGTCTCCGACGAAACGTAACCTGCTCTAGGTAATTCCCCGTAATATCTAAGTTTTTTGTCTTCCGAGTGATGCCCGTCACTTGCGTTTCCCGAATTCGCGGCTACAAGCACGATTAATGGGGACATTCATGCTGCGGCGCAAAACAGCCGACGGCAATTCGGATAGAAAGTTTGGATCATGGACGCAGACAACGAAGGCATGAAAATGAAGCACCGGCCCGAACCTCGGGGCCTGAACTATGTCTTGATTGCAACCGGCATGCTCGTCGTGTCGATTTTCATGAGCATGGTCTTCATTCAGGTTGCATGACGCTGGCGGCCGGGTGCGTTTTCTGTGCCCGGCTCACAAATTCGTCATTGATGATATCTCTTAATAATCAATATATTATAGATATTAACTCAGATATTACTGGACATTCCCCGGGTCCGCCTCCACGTCATGTGTGTACCATGACCAAGGAGGTACCAGATGAGTGACAAAATCGAAAAAGACGATGCACGGCAGGGCGAAACAAACGGAACCGTCCGTTACGTGCTTATCATTTCCACCGTGCTGGCCGTGATCGCGCTGGCGGTTATCGGTTTCAACGTGGGCGGATAATCTCTGCCGCCGGTCCCGGTTTTCCGGCTCTACCGGCAGCTATCCTTAAAAATTTCAGTAAACGTGCCCAGCAGGGCGCTGTCCAGGTCTTCCATCGTAACCGGCAGGCCAAGGTCGACCAGTGAGGTGACGCCGAGTTTCTCGTCGCCGATGCCGCAGGGCACGATGCCGCTGAAATGATCGAGGTCCGGTTCGACATTAATCGAAATCCCGTGAAAGGTGACCCAGCGGCGCACCCGCACGCCGATGGCGGCGATCTTGTCTTCATAGCCTTGGCCCTTGTCGACCCAGATGCCGACCCGTCCGTCCCGGCGTTCGCCCGTGACGTTGAACCGGGCGAGGCTGCGGATCACCCAGTCTTCCAGATTGTGGACGTAACAGCGGATGTCCGGGTTACGGCGTTTCAGGTCCAGCATCACATAGGCAATGCGCTGGCCGGGGCCGTGATAGGTGTACTGGCCGCCGCGCCCCGTTTTGAACACGGGAAACCGGTCCGGCGTCAGAAGGTCGCCGGCCTGCGCGCTGGTGCCGCCGGTATACAAAGGCGGGTGTTCCAGCAGCCAGATGCATTCCGATGCCGTGCCGGCGCGGATCGCATCGACCCGCCGTTCCATTGCCGAAACCGCCGCGTCATACGCGACCGGTGCGCTGCTGATGCGCCAGTCGATGCCGCCAGGGCCATCGGGTAGAGCGTTGGCGTCCGCCAGCGCGTCGCCCGTGCTGATGTCTATTCCGTCCATTCGGTCTATGTGCCCCAACCGGCGGGCGCGGAGCAAGAGGCATCGGCAGGAGATACGCTAGCCGGAAATCGGTACGACACGCAGGGCGCCGGTCGTGATGCCGCGAATTTCATGCTCTTCCGGTTCGCCGAGCGCAGCGGCATCGTCCTCCAGCATGGCCCCGTCGGCTTTGGCCTGTTCGACCAGATCCTCCGAGGCGACGAAGGAAACGCCGATGGTCTTGCACAGCGCTTCCAGCCGCGCCGCAATGTTGACGGTGTCGCCGATGGTGGCGAATTCAAGCCGGGTTTCATCGCCGATATTGCCGACAAGCACCGGCCCGAAATGCGCACCGATACGGATGCCGAGCGGCCCTTTCGATGTGATCGGATGATTGTCGAAATACGCCGCTATGTTCTGAATCAGTTGCCGTCCGCACCGAAGGGCGGCCCCGCTGGGCGACATCTTGTCAACGGCGGTGCTGAATACCGCCATCAGACCATCGCCCATATACTTGTCGACATGGCCGCCGTTTTCGAAGACGGAATGCGCCAGCCGGCCCTGAAAGTCGCGCAGAAAGGTAAAAACCTCGATTGGCGTGCAGAGATGGGAAAGGCGGGTAAATCCGGCCAGGTCGACGAACATCACGGCGGCGTCTTCCTCGTGCGGCGTGCCGAATGTTTCGCGGGAAGCGAGCACGTCGGTCAGGCGATGCGCCGGAAAGTATCGCGAAAGCGCGCGGCGGGCGGCCTCCGCGGCATCGCGTTCGGACTGCATCTCGCGTTCCTGATGCAACTGGTCGAGCGCCCGCTTCATTGTCATCAGGAGATCGCTGAAGTCGAGCGGTTTGACGATGAAATCGAAGGCGCCGTGGTTCATCGAGTTGCGGATATTGTCCATGTCGGAATAGGCGGTGATCATGACGACCTTGCAGTCGCGGTCGGTGGATTCAAGCCGATCCAGCAGCTCCAGCCCGTTCATGCGCGGCATGTTGATATCGCAGAGAACCAGATCCACGGGCCTTTTGCTCGTTAGCGTATCCAATGCCTCTTCCCCGTCGTGACAGAAAGAGAACTGGTAATCGCCCCGTGTGATTTCCCGGCGAAAGCGCCGTTTCATCAGACTTTCGACTTCCTCTTCGTCATCGACAACCAGTACCTGCACGGAGTCGAGATCGGAAGCGTCCAGGGCATTGTCGTCAGTGTTGTATGTCATGCGTCCTCCGCCTGGTCATCCTGCGGTGTCGGGCTGTCTGTCCTCATCGTTCGAGGCAGCCGGATAGAAAACTGCGTAAAGCTCCCGTCTTTCGATTCCACGTCGATTTTGCCCAGATGTTCGGTAACGATCGTCTCGTGTGAAATTGACAGGCCCAGTCCCGTGCCTTCGCCGCTGGGTTTTGTCGTCAGGAACGGGGTGAACAGGTTGCTTCGCACCTCGTCCGGCATTCCTGTCCCGTTATCGCGGATCTCGATTGTTACGGTGTCGTCCGAGGCAAGGCTGGAAATCGACAGTTCAGGCACGAAGGCCGCATCCTTCGCCTTGCGCTCGCGCAGGGCGTATAACCCGTTTTCGATAAGATTGAGAAAGGCGCGGGCGAGCTCCGGCGGCCGCCCCTGCAGACCGGGATCGGTCTGATCGAGGTTGAAGCGCAGAACATCGCCGAGCTCGCTGTTGGCGCGGCTGCGCGCCTGCACGGCGAAATCCGCGGTCTCTTGCAGCAACCGGTTTATGCGGAACTGTTCGACAGGGCCGCGGTCCTTGCGGGCGAGCAGCATCATGGACCGGATAACGTTTTCCAGCCTGAGACTGTGCGTACGCACTTTTTCGATATCGTCGCGGATCAGATCGATCTCGGCCGTTGCATCCGATCTATCCGCGACAAGGTCACGCAGCGCTTCCAGATCCAGTGCGGCCGATTCCGCATAGTTCCGGATGAAATTGAGCGGATTGCGTATTTCGTGCGCGACGCCCGATACCGTGCGGCCGAGCGCCGCCTGGCGCTGTGCGTCATACAGGTGCGCCCGTGTCGTCTGCAGTTCCTGCAACGCGGCTTCAGCGCGGTCTTTCTGTGTGCGAAGATTACGCTCCGCCTGTTTACGGTGACTGAGGTCGCGGCAAATGATGAATATGGTTTCGAACGTTCCGTCTTCCGCCGCCAGCGGTGTCAGTGTGTATTCCGCTTCGAACGACCCTTTGCCCGGCGGGGTGACGATCGCTTCCCGAATGACCGGGTTTCCGGACGTGCAGCATTGCCGAAAATCGTGGCGGAAGGCTTCCGGGCTGTCTTCGCCGGCAAAGAACAGGGTGGTTATATCGAGGTCGCGGGTGTTCAGTTCGCCATCGACGCCGAACAGGCGATTGGCTGCCGAATTGCAGGTCCGGACACGCCCGTTCGTGGATACGAGAATGTAGGCTTCCGGCGAGGCCGCGAATATCAGCTCGATCTGTTCTTCGGTTTCCCGCAGGCGGCGTTCGATCTGCTTGCGCCGCGATATATCGCGCACGGCCGCTATGACATGGAATACATCTTCATCGCGCAGCGGCGTCAGGCTGATTTCGCAGGGAAACGTATTTCCGTCCCTGGTCCAGCCCTGCAGTTCCCGGTCGCCCATCAACCGCGTCGCGGGCGCCCGGACGAAACTCGCGAATTTATCGCCGTGCCCCGATCGCAATCCGGGCGGCATCAGTATCTCTACGGATTGTCCGACCAGATCGTCGGTATCGTAGCCGAAAAGGTCATCGAGTTGCCGGTTACTGGCGACAATCATGCCGTTTGAGTCGGCAACGAGCATCGGGTCGGGGGCCAGTTGCAGCAGTGTTTCCAGGTTGTGATGCGCTGTTACCATGATCACCCCAGACTACGCAGATAAACGTTAACATTTCGTATCCAAATGATAAAACCACCTATATTGGCTTTTATTCTGATTCTGTCCTTTCGATGGTGATTCACAGTGTGCCCTGGATTTCTGCAGAAGGCGGGAAGGCGACGGGCGGCGGGATTGACCGACAGGAGTATTCACGGATGGCCTGCGATTGGCTGCTTGATCGGGGGGCATTGATTTGGTACACGCAGCTTCCCAATCAGGACGGCATGCGGTCGTGGCGGAATTGGTAGACGCGCAGCGTTGAGGTCGCTGTGGGAGAAATCCCGTGGAGGTTCAAGTCCTCTCGACCGCACCATCCTTCAAGTGCATATCCCCAAACTAAGCGCATAGGGTGGAAAACCAGCTGGTGGCTGACCAGTAGCACTGAGGTTGTTTCTTGGTTGAGTTGTCGTGACCATTGTCACACTCTACGTCGAGTAATTTATTGCATCTATTGTCACAGAGAGGGTGGGTAA
>JAVKBW010000078.1:0-281 GCA_040222995.1 Alphaproteobacteria bacterium
ACAGGTCAAGAAATTGGTTTAGATGTCGGTTTGGAGTATTTCTATACTGACTCAAACGGACACCATGAACCTAACCCAAAGTTTCTCAGGAAAGCCGAATCTAGCATAAAACACGCTCAGCGTTGCATCTACAAGAAAATCAAAGGTTCGTCAGGACGCCGTAAGGCAAGGAGCCAATATTCCAGAAAACACTTAAGAGTAAGTAGGCAACGTACCGAACACGCTAAGAGACTGGCGCGTCACGTTTGCAAGTTTAACGACTTAGTAGCCTATGAAGACTT
>JAVKBW010000079.1:0-2213 GCA_040222995.1 Alphaproteobacteria bacterium
CCGGGCGCGGCGATGCAGGAGGCACCGGATGATATCGGAAGAGCAGTTACGGGAAGTGACGGAAATGTACCAGGGCGAGGTGTTCGGCGAGGCGTTCTATTGCGCCCTGCTGCCGCTCTTTCAAAGCCCGGTTCAGAAACACCTCATCGGCTCGCTGCTGCAACTCGAAACCGAGAACTAGGCGCGCCTGCGCCGGATCGTCTTCGAATATGGCGGCGATATCATCGCGCCAAGCCATCGGTACGGTCAGTGCCAGGATACGGTTGCGGGGCAGTTGCAGACGTTCGATTGACCCTTTGGCCCGGTCATGCCGCTGCCTCCCGCTCTGTATCGCCCAGGCCGGACGAAGTGGTGAGCCTGTCGACCAACGGTTCGAGCGCGGCGTACGCAGCCTTGTGTGAGGCTTCAAAGCGGTGATCTCCGAATTCCTGGAATTCGACGCCGACATGATGGAACGCATCGACACCGAGATAGCGGGATGCTGTGCGGATATGCGGGGTCAGGCTGTCGCGACCTTCATTGATCTCCCCCGGTCCGAATCCGAATTCGCCCCAGGCCGTCAGCAGCGCGAGCGTCTTGCCGGAGAATACCGGCTCGAGCGGGGCATCGCCCCTCGCGAGATCGAATGTAAAAGTCTTGCCGATCCGGACAACCTGGTCGAACCACGCCTTCAGGGCGGCAGGCATACCGTAATTGTACATCGGCGTGGCCATGACAATGATGTCGGCGACGGCGATCTCCGCGATCAGGTCGTCCGACAGTGCGAGAATATCCGCCTGTTCCGATGAGGGGTCCTTTGCAAAGGCGGCGGCGATCCAGTCTTCGGTAATGACAGGCGGTGGATTGCTGCCGACATCGCGGACAATGAACGCGTCGTTCGGTTTGCGGATTTTCCAGTGGTCGATAAAACGATCCGCCATTGTACGGGTAATCGACCGTGACGTCCGCGCGCTGGCGTCGATGCGAAGCAGTGTTGTCATTTCAAAGTCTCCTTGCTGAATGGAACCAGCGGGTCAGCTCACGTTCGAACCGAAGAACGCCGATGTGCCTGAGATAGGAAGAGAAATGACCTTCCAGGTGCGGATCGACAAAAGGTAAGATTTCATCTATGAATGAAAATAATTCATGTATGTGGAATGCCGATGAATGTCTCCTCAGTTTCCCTTCCGGCGCTGCGGTCCTTTGATGCCGCGGCGCGGACAGGCTCTTTCAAGGATGCGGCAACAGAACTGGGGGTTACACCGACCGCTGTTTCGCATCAGATCCGTTCACTAGAGGAACAGTTGGGCGTCGCCTTGTTCGTGCGGGAGACCCGCAAGATATCCCTGACAATGGAAGGAAGCCGACTTGCCGCTGCGACATCACGCGGCTTCCGCGAGATCTATGACGCACTGGAAGAACTCCACGACACGTCCTCGCGTCTGACCGTTGCGGCCACACCTGCATTCGCGGCGTTGTGGCTGGTGCCGCGTCTCGCCGCCTACCATGCGCGTCATCCTGCCTCAAATGTCCATGTCGAAACGTCCACCGAGCTGGTCGACCTGGGTCGTGATCGGCGGATCGATATCGCAATCCGCTATGGCGCCGGTGACTATCCGGGGTTTGCGACAGTGCCTGTCGCGCAGGAAACGTTCGGCGCCTACGCCCATCCCGGATATCTCGGGACGTCGGCAACAATCGGGGATGCGGTTCTGATCGAGACGCGCTGGCGATCGACGGCGCTGCAGCCGATCGGCTGGGACCACTGGCTTTTGGAGCTTGATCTTGATCCCGGTATGTTCAGGAACCGCCGCGTTTTCGATCAGGAGCAGCATTCAATTCAGGCTGCATTGGCCGGTCAGGGTATTGTCATGGCCAGCAACCTGCTGGTCGAGGATATGTGCCGTCGCGGCTGGCTTGCGGCGTTGCACCCGGAGACGCGCATCGCCGGTCTTCGCTATACGGCGGTCGCTGTGCCCGGGCATGCGGAAACCGGGAAGGTTCGACACTTCCTCTCGTGGTTGAGCGAAGAGGCAAACCGGCCAGAGTAGTCCGGAAGGCCGGCGTTACAGTTGACGGAGAAGCGCTCCGGACTTTGTACGGCGTGGAAAAGCTGGCATGCTTGCCGGGCGCGGCGATGCAGGAGGCACCGGATGATATCGGAAGAGCAGTTACGGGAAGTGACGGAAATGTACCAGGGCGAGGTGTTCGGCGAGGCGTTCTATTGCGCCCTG
>JAVKBW010000095.1:0-386 GCA_040222995.1 Alphaproteobacteria bacterium
TCACATTTTAGGCTTTGTGATGATAGGCTGCGAAGGGTCGTTACCAAATACAGCATCAGCGGGAGCCATAGTATTTTCGATAGCCGGTTCGTTGGTTTCGTCCATAAGTCCTGCATCGGTAACCGAAGCGCAAGCAAATGAAAGAGAAGCGATAGCAAGTAGTGCAAAAAGAGATTTAAATGATTTCATGATGTTGATATATATGTGTTGTTGTTGTGTAGAGAGTTATAAGAGTGTGTGAGGGGTCACATTTTAGGCTTTGTGATGATAGGCTGCGAAGGGTCGTTACCAAATACAGCATCAGCGGGAGCCATAGTATTTTCGATAGCCGGTTCGTTGGTTTCGTCCATAAGTCCTGCATCGGTAACCGAAGCGCAAGCAAATGA
>JAVKBW010000072.1:0-323 GCA_040222995.1 Alphaproteobacteria bacterium
ATGTCATTGATGTCAGAAGCAAAGTTGTCCGTCGATGACTGCCATTTGGTGATGCTGCCAGTGTGGCCACTCAGCGTTAAGGTCGTGCTGTTCGTGCCGCTACATACCGTAGCGCCACCTGAAATACTTCCTCCCACTGATCCCGGACCTACCGTCACAGTAGCAGTGCTGCTGTTCGCTGAACTACAGGATCCACTTGTGACCACTGCGCGATAGCTCGTCGTGGCGGTCAGGTTGGTAGCCGTCTGGCTAGTCGTCGTATTGACTATGTCATTGATGTCAGAAGCAAAGTTGTCCGTCGATGACTGCCATTTGGTGATGCT
>JAVKBW010000019.1:0-550002 GCA_040222995.1 Alphaproteobacteria bacterium
GACCCAACAAGCGGACTTCATCAGGGCCAGCGGTCGATAGACACCGCGCAAACAGGCCGGACACATGACCGCATCCTACTTAGATCAGATCAAATAAACTTTGTTCTTGCACAAAAGGGGTCGTCCACACATGACAATGCCACGCTGGCGATGTGCTTTTCGAGCATCGTGATGAGCTCGGTAATCGGCTGTGCATCGGTCTCCGGCCGAATTCCTTTTGGGTCGATCTTCTCCAAGACCCAGATGGCACGCTCAAGGTGGTATTCGATGTTCGCGGCAAAGGCGATGATCGAGGCCAATTTCGGCCCAACGATTTGGTCCAAGCCCAACGCCGCATCGAGCTGATCGGCTCGTCCGAATTCCCGGGTGTGTTGCTTCGTTATGTGCCCGCCTGTTCTGCCGTGTCTTGGGCGTGGCCCTCTTGATTGGACGATCGACCGAGAGGGGAGCGTTTTTTGGGCAAGAAGTCCGGCCAACTCTGAGGCTGTTGGTGGAGGATTGTGTGTACCACTTTCTGGTCCAACGCCCGTTCGAGTGCGCGCCCGAAATTGGTCATGTTGCTGACGACAGCATCGCGGCGGATGGCGTGCCTCCAGTTGATCGCTGCGCCTTGGGGCAATGTCCAGTTCAGCAAATGCGTGAGCGCCATATGCCCAAACATCATGCCTGCATCGTCATCGGCGACGAAATGAAGTTCTATATGGGTGTCGCTATGGGTCTGCCGTTCGGCCAGATCCCACGTCGTGAAAAGGGTCGTCACGTCTGGGTCAAGCGCGTTGGCAGCCTTGCCGTCTGCGACGGTGAATCCGACCTGATCAATCCGCATCTGCCACTGTTCGGTGACCGTATCGTCATGTTCTTCGGCTGCGAGTAGTTTTTCCTTTCTGCAGCGAAGCCGTATGCCCGCACCTGGTGCGATCTTGTAAGCCACATCGCCGGCAAGAACGCCGAGCAGGTTCTCTTTCATGGCGTCGCCGAAGCGGATGTTGAAGTTCTTGCGCGCCTTAGCGAGGTGCCGCGCTTCGAAGAGTGTCCATATGCCATGATGTTTCCAGGCGATAAGCAGCGGCATGTTGACGAGGGTGGCATAGGCTGTGAGCTGTTCGAGATATTCAGGTGTGAAGGATAGGGTTTGCTTCGTCTTGGATTTGACCTCGATGAGCAGAGGGCCGGTATTCTCGAATTGCGCCAAGAGGTCCGAAACCTGATAGGTGTCTCGGGAGGTGAGAGGCGCCTGGTGTTGATCGAGCTTGTGGACGAGGCGCGCCTTACCGAGCCAGCTGCAGATCGCGGTAAACTCGTCCTCGGCGGGCAGCCCGACGTCGAGGCGTCGAACGCGGTCGGCAATCGTCTTTGGATCCGCCTCCCAGCCCAGTTCGGAGAGCACTTCCTGAATTAGCCGGTCGCCATCGTCTACTGGTTGCATATCATCGGTTCTCGCGATCATATCTCAAAGTCCGCTGTATGCGCCGTGTTTGCAATATTAAGCTTACTCAAGGGCTCGATCATGCTGCCCCGCCGGGGGCCGGCCGTGTCGCTGGCGGGGCAATCCTTTGATGAACTCGATTTCATTGCCTAGTGCCCCTTTTTATCTTGTGAGCCCTCAATCTGATCAGGGACGAGCCGCCGTTTAAGGGGCTGCACCCTTCTGGCCGGCATTGTCAGTTCCAGATTGAAAACTGTCAGAAAAATGTATATATTTCTGACAGGAGAACAGCCATGCAGCGCTTGACCGACCAGATTCTTGAGCACGCGAAGCGGCTGCCGGAGGGCACACCCGTTGCGGCTAAGAGCTTGCTTCACCTTGGTAATCGGGCCGCGGTGGATCAGGCCCTGTCGCGCTTGGCCGAGAGAGAGCAACTGATCCGGGCCGGACGTGGCGTCTACCTGCTGCCGGTCACGAGCCGGTTTGGCACCAGAGCGCCGTCAGTGGAGCAAGCTGTCGAGGCGATCGCCGCCCAGCGTGGCGAGGTTATCGTCTCGAGCGGTGCGGCTGCTGCCAACAGTCTCGGGCTAACCACGCAGGTGCCGGTCCGGTCTGTCTATCTGACGTCGGGGTGCACCCGGAAGATGAACCTCGGCAAACAGATCGTCGAACTTCGCCACGCGCCGCGCTGGCAACTCACCATGGCCCACCGGCCGGCGGGACAGGCGGTGCGAGCGCTGGCCTGGCTCGGACCGGAGAAGGCCGAGGCCGCTCTCCAGACCCTGAAGCGTAAGCTTCCGCCTGCCGCGTTCGGCGAACTGGTCGCAGCGGCCCCTCAGCTTCCGACCTGGCTCGCGCGCAGCGTGGGGAGGGTCGCGCATGGCTGACGCCTTCCTCCTCCTTCCAGCCGACGACCGCCGGGAAGCCTTGAGCGTCGCTGCCGACCGCTCCGGCCGACCGGCGCATCTACTGGAGAAGGATGTGTGGGTGGTGTGGGCGCTTGCGATGCTCTACGGCTCGCCGCTCGGCGAACATCTAGTCTTCAAGGGCGGCACTTCGCTGTCGAAGGCCTATGGCGTTATCCGACGGTTTTCCGAGGACGTGGACCTGACCTATGACATTCGCGCGCTCGCGCCCGGTCTCGTCGGGGACAACGACGAAGCATTGCCGAAGACGCGGAGCGAGGAAAAGCGCTGGACGAGCGAGGTGCGCAAGCACCTGCCGGAATGGGTGGCGGGGGCTGTTCAGCCTGTCATCGCCGAAGCCTTGGCGGACAAAACCTTGTCGGCCGCGATCCGGGTCGATGGCGAGAAGCTCTTTATCGACTATGAGGCGACGACGGCGGGCTCGGGTTATGTGGCGCCGAGTGTGATGCTCGAATTCGGCGCTCGCTCGACCGGCGAGCCTGCGAGCCTGCGCAATGTTACCTGTGATGCGGCCGGATTGGTGGATGGCCTGGTCTTTCCAAGCGCCCTGCCTCGGGTCATGCATGCCGAGCGGACTTTTTGGGAGAAGGCGACTGCGATCCATGTCTTCTGCCTGCAGGAACGGCTCCGCGGGGATCGCTTCGCGCGGCACTGGCATGACGTCGTGCGTCTCGATGAAGCCGGCTTTTCGAACGCTGCATTCTCAGATCGTGAATTGGCCAACGCAGTTGCCCGACACAAGGCGATGTTCTTCGCCGAGAAGGCAGCCGACCGAACTCAGATCGACTACGCGGCGGCGGTGAATGGCGGCTTACAGCTTGTTCCTGCCGGTGAAGCTGCGGCAGCTCTTGCAGAAGATTACGCGCGGATGGTTGACGATGGGCTCCTCCTCGAGGAAGCCGAGCCGTTCGAGACGCTGATGGAGCGATGTGCAGACATCACTGCTCGTGCCAACCGTGCGGTAGGATAAGAAAACGAATTGGGGGGGCGATAGTGTACATTTCGGAAATATACGCGAGTGGCTTCCGGTGTTTCAGTCCGGCTGCTCCTCTGCAACTGAAACTCTTGCCGGGCCTCAATATTTTGGTGGGGCCAAACGATGCCGGAAAGAGTGCAATCATTGATGCGGCCCGATACGTCCTTTGGACACGCGGCGACGATTATATCCGGCCGGATGAACATGACTTCCATGTCGATGCCGACGGCGTGCGGGGATGCGACTTTGTCGTGCGATGCACTTTCGACAACCTCAGCGCGGATGAGGAAGCCCGCTTTCTGGAATGGTGCAACAACGAAAAGGGAAAGCTTCGTCTGTACGTTTGCATGAGGGGTGCACGACGGATTTCGCCGGGCGGAGGAAGCCTCGTTTCCAGTCAGCATCGCGCGGGTGCTGAAGCTGAAGGTCTGCCGCTCGATGGGGAACTGCGCGAGTATCTGAAGGCTACTTACCTCAAGCCTCTTCGGGACGCCGAGCGCGAGATGCGGCCAGGGCGCCGGTCTCGGCTGTCGCGCATTCTGGGTGCGATGCCCACGATGGGGCCTCAGAGCAAGCCAGCCCCGCCGGGTGACAACGACACGCTTCACGATACGCTCGCTGTTGCTGACGCAGCGGTTCGGGGCAATCCCGCTGTCGGCGGTGTGGCCAGCAGCGTGAATACCGATTTTCTCGACAAGCTGTCGTTCGTGGACGATCGCCTCGTTGCGACGTTGGACCTTGGCGCGGGCGGGTCGTTCGATCAGATCCTCGAACGGTTTGAGCTCTACCTCAACGCTAAGACAGGCACTGAGCGCATTCAGCGCGGGCTGGGCTACAACAACCTGCTATTTATGGCGGCCGAACTGCTCTTGCTTCAGTCGCATCCCGATCAGGTACCGTTTCTGCTAATCGAAGAGCCGGAAGCGCATCTACACCCACAGCACCAGACCCTATTCATGGAGGTGCTCGCGGCCCGCGCCGCCAAGCCAGATCCCGACAAGGGAGAAACCCATCAGCAGGTTCAGGTCCTGCTGACCACTCATAGTCCGCAGCTCGCGGCTGGTGCCGAACTTGAGACCATGACCATGATCGTCGGTCACCGCGCCTTTCCATTGGGGAAGGCCCACACCCGACTCGAAGTCGACGACTACGAGTTCCTGCGCCGGTTCCTCGACGCGACCAAGGCCAACTTGTTCTTTGCCCGAGCACTGATCGTCGTAGAGGGTGACGGTGAGCACCTGTTGCTGCCAGCAATCGCCGAGAAGCTCGGTCGTCCGCTTAGTCGCTACGGCGTTTCAATCGTCAATGTTGGTCATCGCGGTCTGTTTCGCTATAGCCGGATTCTGCAGCGTAAGGCCGGGAACGTGATCGCGGTGCCCGTGGCATTGATTCCTGACAGAGACATCCCGCCGCCAGAGGCGAAAGAACTCGTCGGCGATCGCAAGACTGAGAATGAGCTGAGCCAAGAACAGATCGCAGCGCGGCTGAAGACGCTGCGGCGCGACGTTGGGGATCCGGTCGATGCGTTCATTGCCGATAGCTGGACACTCGAGTTCGACCTTGCGCTCCAGCCCGAGCTTGCCGAGAGCGTTCACCAGGCGGTTCAGATAGCAAAGACAAGCAGCCGCAAGCCCGAGCGGCTTGCAAAGATCGCGGCGAAGGCCAGCGCGGCCTACGCGGGTTGGAAAGAGGCTGGGCTCTCTGCGACGGAGATGGCCGTCAAGATTTACCAGCCTGTCCATGACAATGAGGCCTCTAAGGCCGAGGTCGCCGAGCAATTCGCGGCCATTCTTCGCAAACGCGCTGATACGCCGGAGCAAATGCGTGGTCGGCTTCCGCCCTATCTGGTGCGCGCGATCGACTACGTGACGGGTGGCTATGCTCAGGGGGCGCCGGCGATAGCTCCCGAACCGGAAGCTGATGACGAGGATGTCGAGGGCGCCGGAATTGAAGGCGCGGCGGAGGTGTAGTGCCATGTTCGAGATCCTGCCGCTCACGCCCGAACTGCTTGCCGAACTGGGCGACGAGTTGGGCGGATGTGATTTCACCGACCCGAGCCAGATCGACTTCCTAGCAAAGACTGCTCCCTGTGACGTCCAGGCGGCACCCGGCAATGGCAAGACGACGCTGCTGGCGGCGAAGCTCGCGCTGCTTTCGCGTAACTGGTTGATCCGTGAGCGCGGCGTCTGTGTCATTTCGCATACCAATGCCGCACGAACGGAGGTCGAAGACATGATCGCGGGTCATCCGACGGCGGCGCGTCTTACGACCTATCCCCATTTTACCGGTACGGTCACAGCTTTCATCAACCAGTACCTTGCCTTGCCCTATCTTCGGGGCCTGGGCTGGAGCGTACGCCAGATTGACGACGACGCCTTCGAGACTGAGGCGTTGCGACGTTATCCGTCGTTCTGGGCATTGAAGAATCACGCAGTGAGGGCCAGCGCGACTGTAGATAAATGGGTTGGTCGACTCACGCTCGATCCAGCTTTCGATGATGTAAGGCATGAACCAGACAGTCTGATGGTGCAGCGGCAAAAAGGTCAGCACGGTGCCGATACAAATTGTGGCAAGGCACTAGCAAAGCTGAAGGCCTCGATGGTTAGGAGCGGGCTCTATCGCTATGCAGACATGACCGCGCTGGCCTGGCGCGCGCTTCGCGAAACCCCCGAGCTTGCAATGCGGCTTCGCGATCGCTTTCCTCTCGTCATCCTCGACGAAGCACAGGACACAAATGGTGACCAGCTTCGGCTACTTGAGCACGTCTTCAAACAAGACGGAGCCGCGTTCCAACGCCTTGGGGACAGCAATCAAACGCTCTACGAGGACGATGGAGTTGTCCCTGCCTATTGGACGCCGGAGCCTGGCTGCATCCCACTCGACACGAGCCGTCGGTTCGGCGGAGAGATTGCGGGTTTTGCAAGCCGACTGACCATGCGCCAGACCCAGACTATTGTTGGCCTGAGCACGCGACCTGCATCGCGTGTGATGATTCTGTTCGACGAAGCTACAATTGGTAGGGTCCTCCAAGCATTTGCTAAAGAGGCACGCGACCTGTGGGCCAGCGATTGCAGCACGCGCGATGTCTGGGCGGTTGCATCGCGTCACAACCTGCCCGGCAAGAAGGGGGCGTGGCAGCCGAAAAGTCTCGTCGACTATCATCCGGCATATCGCAGTGAAGGTGGCTCCCGCGGGAAGGCTAATCTCCTTTGTCGACAGTTTCAGAAGGCTGCGGTACATCATGCCGCGGCGCGCTCTCCCGCCGAGGTCGGCGAATTGCTCGCCGTAGGCGTATCCGGTTTGGCGCGAACCCATGGTTGGAAAACGGCCAATGATCGACCGATTGCTGCGCATAATGTTTGGGCGGCTTTGACGGATCGCGATCCTGTATTGACCCGGACTGTACGCCGGTTGCTCCGGGATCATGTACTTGCCGGCGATGCGCCATGGGATCAGGCGGCATGGCTGACCTTTATGGATGCGTTGCTGCCACTTTTCGGTCCACACCCTGCCGGTGCTGAGGACGAAATTGCGGACTTCTGCAGTTTCGTGGCTGAGCAAAAAGCCGATCTCGCCGATCCCGAGCGACGATCAACGAAACAAGCGCAATTCGGCGATCTCACATTGCGGCTTGGGTCAATCCATTCGGTCAAGGGAACGAGCGTAGATGGGATTCTCGTCGTTGAGAGTGAGGTATGGAAAGGCCACAGAGCAAATGAGCGGTGTTTTGACTTGGCCACGGTGCTTCCGCGTGCTTTCGGCATTGTCGATAAGAGCTTTTCAGGAGTGGAACTGACCGCTGCGACAAACGTCTTCGTGGGTGTGACCCGCCCGCGGGAATTGTTAGGTGTCGCTCTGCGAAAATCCGAAGCAATGACGCTGATTGAGTCAGCCCAGGATCAAGGGTGGAAAGTCGTCGATTTGGTCTCGCAGGCTGCGGAATAGGGAGGCATTAGAGCGCAGGCTGGAGCGGAACATGAAACGGCAAATCGAGATGACGACATACCTGTCCCTTCTCAAAAGTCAGATTCCGCATTGGGTGAGGGGGATTCATGCTGCGATTCTTTCGTATCGATGGTGCAATCCTCCAACTTCGGGGAAGCTGACATCCCGACCATTGAGTTGTTGCGAAATCGGCCTGTGTATCGGCGGATCCTTGTTCAGGTAAAGATGTGACCGCAAGTGATTGTAGTAGGCCATGTAGAGATTGAGGATGCGTCGAAGGTGCCGTTCATTTCCGACGATGACATGATCCAGACACTCACGACGTAGTGTTCCGATGACCCGCTCGACATAGGCATTCTGCCAGGGTGCTCGAGGTGCAACCGGCTTATCAACAGTGCCCATTGCATCTAGTCGGTATTTGTAGATTGCTCCGTATTTACATTCCTGATCTCGAATGAGGTGACGGGGTGCGACCTCCCATGGGAACGCCTCAGTCACTTGCTGTACTGTCCACTCTGCTGTTGGATTGGCGATAACGGCAAGATGGACAAGCCTGCGGCGCTCCAGGTTCAAGATGACGGCGACGTAAAGAACACGAAACGTCAGCGCGGGTACCACAAAGAAATCGATAGCTCCTGCGCAATCCATGTGGTTCCTGATGAACGTCTTCCAGGTTTGATTTGGATTGGAGCGTTGCCTTGGCAAATAGCGCGATATGGTTGCTTGGCTCACGGCGAAACCAACTTCCAGCAACTCGCCATGAATGCGTGGGAGAGCATCATATTCGAACTACCGGTATCTCTGTGCCTTAATAGGTCACTACCAGACTGTTTCTCTGCAAAGGGGAGACGTCCGTATTCGCTTCAAAAGCCAACATTCCCATAACCTACATTGCGCCGTTCAAGGCGTAAGGATGAGTATAGGATCTCTACACAGAATTTTTCATCGTTTGGCCCGATTTAAATCTAACGACCTTTGAGGCTTTGATCTTGATCGCTTCGCCGGTAGCCGGGTTACGGCCTTTCCGTGCTGACCGCTTGGTCACTGTGAAAGACCCAAATCCGGTTAGTTGTACCTTCTGGTTCTTTTTCAGGGAGGCTGTAATTGTGCCAATTAAACTGTTGAAAGTTTCTGTAGCGACTTTAGCAGTGCAGTTGGTTTCTTTCTGGATGACAGAAATCAGGTGCAGTCTATCGCTCGTGCCTGTTGGTGTTGCGATAAAGCGTTTAGGTGCCACCTTAGGAGCCGCTGCCTTCTTAGCCGCACCCTTTTTTACCATTGCTTTCTTCGCCATCTATTCTCTCCCCAAATACAAAAAAATGCCAAAAAGAAGGTACCCTTGACTGCCAGAAATTTTCAAACACTTCTGTGAAACAAGCTGACACGATTCGATTGATGATGAAGACTTGATCGCAGCCCTGCATTGGGGAGTTACTTAATACTCTTCTAAATATTGCTAACCCTAATCCCTGCCAGGTAATCCGAGTTTAACTAACGGCCCAATCTTCGGGAGTGCTCCTTTAATAATGTATGAATGGAATACGCAACTGAGTTTCAAAGGTTCGTTGGATTGCATTACCATCGAGCGCGAATGCAGTTTGGGTTGAGACGGGTGGCAAAAACATTACTGAATTTACCCCCCTTGACTCTGTTGTTTCTAATCGGTTTGTACGATCTCCAAGTGCGGTTTCGCTTCACTTGTTTTCCTTTCTTCGAGAGCGTCTCTGAAATCCTGCAGCCAAGCTAAAGCAGAGTCGGTCACTGCAAGGGTCGATTCAGTATCGTCAATCTTTCCTGCAATTTCGAGGGGCGATGATTGAACCTCACAGATATCGACGATCGCACTCAGAATCTGGCGCTGCCTAGAGCTGGCTCCGATCGCGGCCATATCCGATTCAAAGGCAGCCTGAAGCCCTGCAGGAAGTATAGCTGCAGGCTGCGCATCCTTCGGTTTGCTGACGAGTTTCAACGCTGTGTCGACCGTCAAATGCGACGCCGACGTCGCATTTGCGAGGATCTTGCCTTCGTATTTAGCGAGCCGCATAAGCCTTTGGGCGTGACGAAGGCTGAAATCCAGATTTTCTTCTACCCAAACTTTCCAGTCACCATGGGAAAGTTGAGCTTTCACATCAGATAGTTTTTTACCGCACTCAAACGCGAGTTTTAGCGCTTCGTTCGCTTTGGTTGCTAGGGCTTCGTGCAGCTCATTGATGTCATTGGCGACGGTCGCCAAGTCAGGTGGATTCGAGATGATGTTCATTTTCAGCTCCATAAGATATGCCGACGTTCCAATTCGAAACGTCGTTTGATCAAGTTTTAGAGGGCTGATCATGTGCGGCATGGCCGCGCTTATGGAACTTTCGTGCCCTTGGTTACGTATATATCGGGCTTCAGTAGCATGTTTTCAAGTAGCTGAGTCACCGACTGACTAGTTAATGAGTTCTAACGCCTTCTTAGGATCTGCGTCTGCTATCAATGCGATCTCAACGAACTCCACGATATCCAGCCGACGCTCCATATTCTCATATTTAGCGACGAACGACTGAGGCCTGCCTAACGCGTCTGCAAGTTGCTGCTGTGTGAGGCCTGCTTCTTTGCGGGCATCAATCAGCCAGTCGATCACCCGTCGATATTTCTCTGTCCAGATTGTCTTTTTCACGCGCCGCTTCCGACTTGAATTCAGGCGCGTAGAGAGCTAATCCCATAACCGGATTATCCCAAAACGGGATTATATGTGTATGTTTGCGGGTTTGCATTAATCGCGACCATACGAATAGGGGCAATTATGATGGAAACGGTTCATTGTCCGTCGTGCAACCGCATTTGTTCGGCTGATACATCTCAGTGTCCAGAATGTGGCGAACCAATTTCGCCGGCGGTGGAGCAGGGAAGCAAACCTCGGCGGAAGTTTAGCTTCATACCCATAGTTTTCTATCTGTGCCTGGCGGCGACTGGCTATATATATGTCGAGCGTCCGTTTAATGACCCTGAACCGGTCGGCGTCAAGAAAGTATCAGAAACACAGACAATTGCAGAGATCAGGCCTGCCGACACTCCTGTACATTTGCCTGTCATGGTTTCCTCACAGTCTGCGAAGATTTGTGATAACAAACACCGATTTCGCGATTGGTATTCGCAGTGTGCTCGGATCTTTGCCTATACAACATTGCCGACAGAACTGGAGGGAGAGCACTCTTCAAAACTGTCACTGGCTTATGACGGCGTCAGGTTCAGTATCCTGGCCCTTGTCCCGGACTGGTATCATGAAAAGTTTTACAGAAACCGGATGCCAGTTCTCGCCCTGCTGGATAACGAAGAGCTGGTTTCGAATCGTTCTTACTTCAATGAACGGTTTCCACCGACCGTTACTGTTGGATCAGACTTGGTTGATGGATTCGAGTGGAAGGGTGATTCCCATTGGGTTGCCTCTGCAGAAACCAGTGCACGGCTGATCAAGCTGTTTCGCAAAGGTGTAACCGCCGAGGTCGATTTTTACCTTCTCGCAGGAGGAAAGCAGAGAACCGAGATATCTTTGTTGGGGTTTACGGCGGCAATGAAGGCTGCAACCCGGTCGCCTGAACAACCGGGCACCGCAGGCTGGTCACTTAACCCGCGTAAAGCAATCAAGATGGTTGGCGATAATCTAAGCACGAACGTCTTTGGCGTTACCGAAGAGTTGCTCGTACCGCTCAAGAATCCAGACGGAGAAGGTTTCTTTGTCTATGTTCCGAAAATCACCTTTGATGGTGTCGAACGTCACTTTGTTTGGTTTGTCGGGAACAGCATAGCGATGAATTTGACAGGAGCTTCAGCAAAACTAACCCCTGAACTTCCGTGGCCGAGAGACGTGCCCTATCACGCTCTAAACGGCACCAACGTCTCGGAAGATGAACTTGCGTCAAAAGGCATAGCGTTACTCAAAGCCAGAGTAGCGACAAAAAAGCGGTATACATTCAAACTTGAGGCATCGAATTTCAAAGACGTTTCAGTGGATGCAATCCAAGAGATGGTCGAATTGACCCGCAACCAGGGCTATCGATGCGACAGCGTGCTCGTCGCTCGTAAAATGGCTTTTGAACGCGGTTTTGTGCTTGTCTGTAATAAGGGGCGCTATGAGTATGAAGTCGTGGATCTTGGTGGCACCTGGACAGTGCGATTCGTTGACTGACCCGATATTCTAGTCAGCTTGCATTGGCACCAACTAGAAAATTCCCTGTTTTTCTCGCCCTTTCCCTGTTCCTTGAAATCGCATTGTTGACGGCACAAACGAACTCGATTATCCGTTAGATGTTTCCCAACATATGCCAAGGAGGGCCGTTGGGTGCGGTGGGCGCAGCGCCCGCGGTATGAGGCTCTCCACGCATGTCCTCAGCCGCGGCAAGAGTGAGGACGGTGTGATGAGGGAAGCAGATAGAAGCAAGTTGGTTGCACAAGGCGATGGAACGGCAGGCTTTAGGCTTGCTAACCATCGGCTCATTGTAGAGGTGCCGCTTGAGACTTTGAAGCGAGCTCCGAACCAGGCGCGTACGCATAATCCCGCACAAATTGCCAAGATCTCGAATAGCATCCGCCGCTTCGGATTCGTTGTGCCGATCGTCGTTGATGAAACTGGGGAAATCGTTGCTGGGCACGCACGTTACGAAGCCGCCAAAGTGCTTGGCCTCGAAATGGTTCCAGTTCTCGAGCAAAAATTCCTGAACGAAGCGGAAAAACGCGCCTATCGCATTGCCGACAATCGGTTGGCCGAGTTGGCGGACTGGGACGAAGAAGCCCTTAAGCTGGATTTTGAGTGCCTTCTGGACTTC
Source organism: Alphaproteobacteria bacterium (assembly GCA_040222995.1). Taxonomy (GTDB): domain Bacteria; phylum Pseudomonadota; class Alphaproteobacteria; order UBA8366; family Aestuariispiraceae; genus JAVKBW01. The sequence goes on from JAVKBW010000019.1 coordinate 12,079, forward strand.
GACATAGATCCGGAGATCACCGGGTTCGACACCGTCGATATCGATAAGATCATCTTCGGCGAAGAGGAAGAAAGTGATCCCGCAGACACGATCCCTGGCGACCCGGATCGTGAGTCTGATCCGATCGCGCAGATAGGCGACGTGTGGGTGCTAGGTGATCATCGGATACTCTGCAGCGACGCGCGTGACCCCGAAAGCTATCTGCGCCTGCTTGGTGATGAGCGCGCCCAGATGGCGATCACGGATCCTCCTTACAACGTCGCCATAGACGGCCACGTATGCGGTCTAGGTTCTATCCATCATCGCGAATTCGCAATGGCGTCTGGCGAAATGTCGGCTGAAGAATTCCGAGCGTTTCTTCACGCGTCGTGCGAGGCAATGGCCCAGTGCAGTTGTGACGGTGCCATTCATTTTATCTATATGGACTGGCGGCACATTGGTGACCTGCTTTCTGTCGCTGAAGATGTCTATTCTGAGATCAAAAATGTTGTCGTTTGGGCCAAAACGAATGCCGGTATGGGCTCCTTCTACCGGTCGCAGCATGAACTGATCGTCGCAGCGAAGGTTGGCAAGGGACGGCACGTCAACACATTCGGCTTGGGTAAAAAACGTCATCGCTCGAATGTTTGGACGTATCCTGGAGTCAATACGTTCAGGCGCGGTCGAGATGAAGATCTCGAGGCGCATCCTACAGTGAAACCCACCGCTATGATAGCTGATGCGATCCGCGACTGTTCTAGCGCGGGCGGCATCATCTTGGATCCGTTTCTTGGTTCCGGCACAACGATCCTCGCGGCAGAAAAAACAGGCCGTCGTGCCCGAGGCATTGAGATTGATCCCGCCTACGTCGATGTCGCGATCTCCCGCTGGGAAACGATGACCGGCGGACAGGCGGTTCTCGACGGCACAGACATATCATTCGAGCGTAGAATGATGGAGCGTGAAGAGGCACAGAAGGCCCTGCCGGCTCCGGATGATAGTTTGCGTCAGGACGGGGAGGGCACAGATGATGAGTGACTATAACGTCGGTTATGGGAAGCCACCGAAATCCGGCCAGTTTACAAAGGGAAAGACCGGCAATCCGAAGGGCCGTCCAAAAGGGTCAAAGAACCTGAAAACGGTTCTTGCTGCCGAATTGAAGGCATCGATCACCATCACTGAGAACGGCATTACGAGGAACATTACCAAAAGGGAAGCCATCGTAAAAAGCATCGTCAACAGGGCAATCAAAGGCGATGCGAAAGCGACAACGACGGTATTCAGCCTAGATGACAAGCTGCTTGCTGATCTGGAGAATGTTGTCGCTAACGCTGGCGAGCTGGAAGCTGAGGACAAGGCGATCCTTGACGCTTTCGTTGAGAGCCTCTCGTCTGGCAAAACGAAGAATTAGCCGCTCATGACGACAGAGAAGCAAAAGTTCCAGGTGGTACTGCGGACGGACTTCTACGCATTCACAAAAAAAGTTTTTGCGGAACTGATGGGCCGTCAATCTCTTCAGGAGAACTGGCACCTGGAGCTGTTGACGCATGCCTTATCCCGATGCGCAACAGGTGATGAAACACGACTGCTTGTGGCGATGCCGCCGCGGTCATTGAAATCTTTCTGTGCCTCGGTAGCGCTGCCCTTGTGGGCACTCGGGAAAGATCCGACGACACAGATCATTTGCGTATCATACTCTGACGAATTAACGCGGAAGTTTTCACACCAGCGTCAGCAGGTCTTCAACATGCGTTGGTACAGAGATCTTTTTCCTCATCTAGGATTAACCAAACTGAACGAGACAGAGACCTACACGACAGAGGGCGGTCAGATTTTTTCGACGTCTGTCAAAGGCACAATGACAGGGATCGGCGCAGATCTGCTTATTATCGACGATCCTATCAAAGCCGGATCGGCGATGTCTGAAGCTGACCGGAAGTACGTTAATGATTGGTACCGCAATACGGCCTATCAACGTTTAAACCTGAAGCAGCAATCATCTGTCGTAATCGTTTCACAGCGGGTCCATGTCGATGACTTGATCGGAAGCGTTCTCGATGTTGACGACTGGGCCTACATCAAACTTCAAGCCCTAGCCGAACAAGACGAAGAGTACAGAATCGATGGAAATCTGCTTTATTACCGGCAGGCAGGAGAGGCGCTTCACCCCGAGAGGGAGAGTGTGGAAAGTATCCTTAAGCAAAAAGCGATCCTTGGGGAAGTCACATACAGCGCACAATTGCAGCAGGAGCCGATTCCGCCTGGCGGCTTGCTCTTCAAACGCAACTGGTTTGTGGATTTTGAAGGCGTAGGTCCGGATGACTACGACCTCATCATGCAGAGTTGGGACGTCGCCTCAAGTGTGGCCGAAGAAGCAAACTACAGCGTCTGCACGACATGGGGAATTAGACGTAACGATTTCTATCTTTTATCTGTTTTTCGTGAGCAGTTGGCATTCCCGGACCTTATTCGAATGATTGAGAGGCAATGGCGAATATCCAGGGCGCACAGGGTTATAGTTGAATCTAGTGGTCTAGGAATGCCTGTGTTTCAGACTTTGCAAAGTGCCCAGGTTCCGGTCACACCTTACAGACCGAAAGTCGACAAGATCACGCGCGCGGAGCAGGTCTCGGCAATCGTCGAGCAAGGACGGGTTCATCTTCCAAAACATGCCGACTGGAAGGCGGACTTCATGGCCGAGGTTCTAGCGTTTCCGGGTGGGCGTTATGATGATCAGGTCGATAGTATGACGCAGTTCCTGCTTAATGCAGAGTTCGGACGACGTAAAGAGTTGGGCGTTAGATTGACTGGAATCGATAGCGGCGGTGAGGCGACGCGTGTGTTCGATAGTTACGAAGCACGCACGGGAGAAAAGTGCATCAGATTTTAGGCCTTTCGCGCTGGACTTCTTTGGCAAAGGAAGCATTGCTTGATGGAGCGGTAGTAATTGAAATAGCTACCTACGTAGTGGCCCGGGTGTTGGGCCTTCTGTCAGTACAAGGGGCGGCATTCCGCAACCCCATGACTGACGGAGGCCGATATGGCTACAGAGACACCAAAGACATTTACAGTTCCCAAAATCGAGCATGTCAAAAAGCTGATCCGCCGTAAACAAGGCGCAACCGTTGCGTCAATTGAAAAGGCGACCGACTGGCAGCCTCATACGATTCGGGCGGCGCTCTCCGGGCTGCGCAAGAAGGGGGCGTCGATCTCCCGCGACCGAAACGCCAAAGGTGAAACCCTTTATCGGATGGAGGCGTAATCCATGGCGGTGACTTCAACACGAACGGACCTGGTGGCGGGTTGGCAACGCTGTTTTGGGTGTCCACCACCGAAGGGCATTGGTCAGCAGCTTCTCTCCCTTGGTATTGCCTATCATGAGCAATGTCGTAAGCACGGCGGGCTCAAGCCTTCGACCAAGAAACGCCTGGAGATGGTAGCAACCGGTACGCCTGCACCAACATCGAAAGGGCAGAAGACAGGGTCCAGGAAACTGATGCCGGGCGCGCGGCTGGTGCGTGACTGGCGTGGCGATACGCATATTGTCACCGTTATAGCGGAGGGGTTCCTGTATAACGGACAGTCATTTGGGTCTCTGTCGGAGATCGCCCGAACCATCACCGGGGCGCGGTGGTCCGGCCCGCGGTTCTTCGGGATTGCGACATGAAACGCTGTGCCATCTACACACGCAAATCCACCGATGAAGGCCTGGAGCAGGATTTTAACTCCTTGCATGCGCAGCGGGATGCTTGTGAAGCCTATATCAAAAGCCAGAAGCAAGAGGGGTGGAAGCTCATAAAAACGGCTTTTGATGACGGTGGTGTCTCCGGCGGGACGATGGACAGACCGTCGCTCAACCGATTGCTGGCTGCCATCAAACGCCGGGAGATCGATATCGTCGTTGTCTACAAGGTTGATCGGCTGACACGGTCGCTGGCGGATTTCGCAAAGATGGTCGAGTTGTTCGATGCGCATAATGTGTCGTTTGTCTCCGTTACCCAGCAGTTCAATACAACGACGTCGATGGGGCGGTTGACGCTGAATGTCCTTCTGTCCTTTGCGCAGTTCGAACGCGAGGTCACCGCCGAACGTATTCGAGACAAGTTTGCCGCTTCAAAGAAGAAGGGTATCTGGATGGGTGGTCCGGTGCCCATCGGCTATGACGTAAGAGAGCGCAAACTTGTGATCAACGAAGATGGCGCAGCAATCGTTCGCACCCTCTACGATCTGTATCTGGAGCTTGGCACGGTCAAACAGGTCAAGCAGGAAGCAGACCGGCGAGATTTACGAACACGTGTGAAAACTTCAAAGACGGGACGGCAGACCGGCGGTGTTCCGTTCACGCGCGGGCACCTTTACCGCATCCTGTCGAACCCGATCTATGTCGGCGACATGCCACATAAGGATCAGGTCTATCCGGGTGAGCACGAGGCGATCATTACCCGTGAAAAGTTTGATCGCGTGCAAACCCAACTTTCGGGTCAGGCCATCGCCCGGCACAGTCAAACCAATACCCCTTCACCGTCCTTGCTGAAAGGACTCTTGTACGATGCAGCAGGCGATGCCCTGCATGTGATCCAGGCAGCAAAAGGATCACGGCGGTATCGATACTATGTCTCGTCACGGCGGGTGTATGATCCGGACAACAATCCAAATGGATTGCGGTTGCCGGCGGAAGAGTTGGAAGCCCTCGTCTTGGAAGCAGTAGCCGCGTTCCTGGTCGATCACGATGAACTGGAAGAATGTATCGGGCAGGGGGTGTACGAGCAGGATGTGCAGATAAAGCTGGATGGAATGCGCCAGGCACTTCGGACCGGCTCCTTTGCAGAAAAGTTCGACCTTGTGAGTGTGCTGGTGACACGGATCGACATCGGAGAAAACGATGTATCGATCACCGTGTCCATCGATCATCTGGCGAGCCAAGTTGGCCTTAGCGAGTTTGAAATGAACGAGCATTGCATCGTCAGGCCGATCAAGGTCAGAAGCCAATCAAACGAGAGAAAACTGATCCTCGTTGATGATCAGACATCAACAGATGAAGCGGACCCAGCCTTGTGCCGGCTCATCGCCAACACGCATCGATGGATGCGTGAGCTCACCGCAAATAACGACACCACCGTCGAAACGATTGCCGAGCGGGAAGGGATGAAGACCGGCGATGTGTGCCGGTTGCTGCCGCTGGCCTTCCTGGCGCCGGATGTTATCGAATCCATCCTCGACGGTCGGCAACCAATTGAACTGACTTCGCGTACCCTGCGTCGGGCCCGCCCCATCCCGGAAAACTGGGCCGATCAACGCCGCTTCCTGGGCTTCCCCAGCATCATCTAAGCAACGTTCCAGCAACGTTGCGGTTAAATCCGTGTGACCGCCAAACAGGCCTCCGGAGACTTTTGCCGAAAAACGCGACAACAAGCCTATTGTGGCACGTTTTGTAGTCTCTGATATGGGAGAGATAGCCGGAAACCCGCAGAGTTCCGCGGTTCTTCAAATCCAATCCGTGTGACTCGAGTTGTCGGGAAAACTATGGTGGCGGATCAGGGATTTGAACCCCGGACACATGGATTATGATTTTCCTGCTTAATTCGGAAAATCAATACCGTTAGACCATATTCGCCATTCGTTCACGGTTATAAAAATCAATAGGTTATCGCGCCTCTGTCTAACAGAGGTGTTACATGGAAAAGTTAGGTTATAGGAAAGATTCAGTACTTTTATTTGATCTAGAAAGACCTCTAGAAAACAAGCTGCGCGAGAAACTCGAAGCGATAGCGGAGATTCTAGCCGAGCATGGTTCGCGGTCGAGTCGAGCACTGTTAGATCAGATTATTCAGTATTTGGATTCTATTGATGGAGATTCTGACCTCGAAGAAGGACATGAACTTGAAGACTGCGGCGACTTCGAACCGTCACTCGGCTGGACACTGGACGGCGATCTCGGAGATCGCTGCGATCTCGAACGCCAAGATGAGGATTTTGAACCGGAGGAAGAAGACAAGGAACTTTCACGCCTGGAGTCGCATCGCTGGTTGAACCCAGCGGAACGTCACTACCTTGCCAACCTTCGCAAGCCCGAAAGCCCGATGCCGCGAAGCGTGTCCGCGTACAGAGATCCCCATGGCCGCCCGGGCAAATGGATCACGCTCAATCATGACGAAGTATGACCGTGTCGACGCCGTGCTGGACGGCGGCGAGAGAGTGCCGCGAACGGCGTTCGCGTCCCGTCCGGCTTTCTCCACCCCGCCCCCATCGTTCGGAACGGTTTTCTGGAACAATGTTCGCGACCTCCCGAAAAATGAGTGGATCGTCAAAGGTGTCCTCGGCACCGGCAATCTTTCCGTCCTGTTTGCACCGCCCGGCAGCGGAAAGACGTTCGTCGCGCTCGATATCGCGGCCCATGTTGCGAGCGGCCTTGATTGGTGCGGGCGTGCCGTTCGGGGCGGGCCGGCTGTCTATCTGGCGGCGGAGGGACAGCAGGGCGTTTTCAAGCGTGTCCTGGCGCAACAGCAACGGCGGATCGATCCGGACGAAGACGTACGACTGGCGATCGTTCCGAAGTCCCTGGATCTCTTCAATGACGACGGCGATCTGCCCGGTTTCGTCTCGGAGTTGCACCGCCTGGCGGACCTTATGGGCGATCGATTGGCCCTCGTTGTTATCGATACCCTTTCATGCGTCATGGCGGATGGCGAAGAGAATTATCCAAGCGACATGGGCCGGCTTATCATGAACATGCAGAAGATTATCGAAGCGACCGGAGCGCACGTCATGATGCTTCACCACCCGTCAAAGGACCGTCCCGACGAGATGCGTGGGCACGGTCGCCTAAAGGGCTCGATCGACACGTCGATTCTACTGCAAAAGGACGAACTCACCGGTCAAATTTCCGCCGCTATCCGGAAGCAGAAAGACGGCGAGGAGGGCCCGCTGGCGACGATAAGCCTCGTCGCCGTCGAGATCGGCCTAGACGAAGACGGCGACCCAATAACGTCATGTGTCGTCGATGCCGTTCCGGCCGAAGTCGAGACCGCGCCGAAGAAAAAGAGGCTCAACGACAACAGCCAGCTTGGGCTCATGTCATTGCGCGAGGCGCTCGCGACCGACCCTCGGGACACGCCGCCGGACGCGCCTGAAGCCTTCCGAGCGCATGTCCCGCAAGTTGTCACGGTCGATCACTGGCGGAAGCGGTTTTATGCACGTAAAGGCGAGCAGCGGGACAATCCGGACACGGTTAGAAAATCGTTCCTGCGCGCACAAGACAACCTGCAAGCCATTAATATTATTAGAATACACAACAAATGGGTCGGAATAATCCAATGACCGGGACAAGGCGGGACATAGCGGGACAAAGGAAAAATGTCCCGTGCGCATTGAGCGGGACACACAGTCGGGACATCCGGGACCCCCTTCCTTTAGGAAGGGGTCCGGTGTCCCGCTGTCCCGCTCTGGTGGAGGTGGAGGCTGAAACGTTGATGGGGCTGGCGCATAGGGTCGCTGTGTTGATACCGGATCATCGTGACCCGGATCGATACCACGAAAGTAAAAGCGCGATCGTCAGTGAGTTGCGCGCGATGGCGAACGGAGGGCGATAGATCATGGCAGCATGGCCCTACAACACAGCGACTTGGAAGCGTCTCCGGAAGGCAAAGCTGGCCGCAAATCCGCTATGCGAATATTGCCGAGACGGAAAAGTCACGACGGCAAACCAAGTTGATCACAAGGTACCAATCAAGGCCGGCGGTGAACCGTTCGGATGGGACAATCTCGCGTCAAGCTGCCAATCATGTCATAGCCGTAAGACGGCGCTCATGGACGGTGGTTATGGACGTGAAAGGAGCGATAGAATGGTGATTCGTGGATGCGACAAAGACGGTCAACCGCTTGACCCAAATCATTGGTGGAATAGCAAAATCTCTCGTAGCTGAAACGTGAAGACCGTATCCCCAAAGTAATCTGAAAGTTTCGCAGGTATTGGAAAAAAACATGGGAAAAAGAGGACCAAAACCAAAGCCGACTGGCCTTCGAATCCTCGAAGGGAATCCTTCCCGGCGACCGATCAACGAAGCCGAGCCGGTCGCAACGGGCGAGCCACCCATTCCGGAGCACCTTTCGGACGACGCGCAGCAAATCTGGCGGCAGATCATGGATAGCGTTCCGCCCGGCATGATATCGGCCGCCGATGCGCCGTTACTGGCCGCCTATTGCGAAGCCTGGTCGACCCACAAGCAGGCGGCGATCCAGTTGCGGAAGGAGCGTGATCTGATGGGCCCGACGCTGATCCGCGACGGCAAGCCGTCGCCGTACGTCAAGATCATGTCGGATGCCGCGCGGACGATGGCGACGCTCGCGACCCGGCTGGGTCTCAGTCCCGCCGATCGTAGCGGGTTAAAGATGGGTGAACGCAAACCGGAGTCGTCGCGATGGGCAGGGCTGATCAAGTAATCGCGTTCATCGAAGGATTGAGAATCACCGCCGGCGCGGATGCCGGCAAGCCGTTCATTCTGCGCGACTGGCAACGGGACATCATCAGGGCGATCTACGATCCGGTCGATGAAAACGGCCGGCGCCTGGCCCGCACGGCGCTTCTCACGATGGGGCGGAAGAACGGCAAGACCGCGCTCGCTTCCGCGCTGTGCCTGTGCCATTTGTTCGGTCCTGAAAGCGAGGAGCGCGGCCAGGTCTACAGCGCCGCCGCAGATCGATCCCAGGCGGCAATCATCTTCAACGAAGCCGCGGCTATGGTCCGCGCCGATCCGGAGCTGGACGCGATCTGCAATATCGTCGAGTCTACCAAGCGGATCGTTCATTACCGTTCGGGCAGCTTTTACCAGGCGGTCAGCTCCGAAAGCCGAACCGCGCACGGGTTTTCCGCGTCCTGCATCATCTACGACGAGCTCGCCCAGGCCCCGAACCGGAAGTTGTTCGACGTCCTGACGACGAGCACGGCGGCGCGATCGGAGCCCTTGACGATCGTGATTTCGACCGTCGCCGCCGACCCTAATCACATCATGTCGGAGCTTGTCGAGTACGGCCGAAAAATTACCGGCGGAATTCTCGACGATCCGACCTTCAAGCCGTTCATTTTCGAAGTCCCGCCGGAAGCGGACCCGTGGGACGAGGCAAACTGGCGGCTCGCTAATCCGGCGCTTGGCGACTTCCGTTCGCTGCAGGAAATGCGGCAATACGCGGCCCAGGCGCAGCGCATCCCCGCCCGTGAGTCGACCTTCCGCGCGCTGTATCTGAATCAGGCAGTCGATGCTGAGGCGCGGTTCCTTTCCTCGACCGATTGGTTGGCTTGCGCCGGTTCTGTCGATGCCGAAGCCTTGCGTGGCCGGCCGTGCTGGGGCGGGCTGGACCTTTCCAGCACGCGCGATCTGACCGCCTTCGTCCTTTATTTTCCGGAAGATGGCGGCGCGGTTCTGCCCTATTTCTGGGTTCCCGGCGACCGGCTCGATGAGCGCGAAGACCGGGACCGCGTTCCTTACCGGACCTGGGCGCGGCAGGGACACATAGAGGCAACGCCAGGCCGCGCAATCGACAAACTGGCGATTGCCTTCCGCCTGGCTGAGGCGGCGGCGACCTTTGATATTCGCGCAATTGCGTACGACCGATGGCGGGTCGAAGATCTGATGAAGGTTCTTTCCGATGAGGGAATATCGCTGCCGCTGAATGGCTGGGGCCAGGGCTTCAAGGACATGGCCCCAGCCGTCGATGCCCTTGAGGCCGCCGTACTAGATGGACGGCTGACGCATCCGGAGAACCCTGTCCTGACCTGGTGCGCGTCGAATGCGGTTCTGCAAATTGATCCCGCCGGCGCGCGGAAAATCGCGAAGGACCGCAGCGTGGATCGGGTCGACGGCCTGGTGGCGCTTGCCATGGCAATTGGGATTCATTCGAGAGAGCCGGGACCTGTCGCGTACGATTTCAGCAAGTCCATACTGGTATCCGTTTAGATAATCTATGTGGTTCGCAAAATTGGAACTCACAACGGAGAGCTATTTATCTTATGGTAAGAAAACCCTTGTCAATCTTGTTATCTTAGGATAAGAAAACACAATGAGCGGATTTAAACTGGAGGAATATTGGATGAGCGCGAGGACAGCGGCTTGGGTTGGCGGCGGCGACCTCGACGCTAAGAATGTGCAAAACTGGTCCGATCGCGGTTTAGTCTCGTTCAAATCCGAGAAAATAAAGACCAACCATCGACGTCTTTACAGCCTCAAAAGCGCACTTGAAATTTGCGCGATACATCAAATGTCAGCGAATGGTGGCGAAATAGGCACCGCCAAGTCGCTCGCTCGTTTTTTGGTAAAGCGACTTCGCGAGCAGATAGAATCCAAAGCCGACATTCATAATCCGTTTTCCTGGGAATGGCTTGGGTATCGCGTCTACAACCGTGATGACGTCACTATCGTCACCGGAAAATTCTTACCGGCGGAGACCTCAATCGATGAAGCCGGGACTAAGATTTCGCAACATGCCGGCTACGGCCTGGAATACTGCCTTTTCCCGGCGGACGAAGCCATATCGGTTGTCGTGCAGAGGTACGAAGACAAAGAAGCGTCCGAGTTGAATCGACTGGATAAAGGAAGGTGATCATTCGCAGATTCCCCGCCTTTCTAGCGGCCGCGCGGGCCGGCCGAGCAAACCAAATCGCCTCGTGCTGGCGGGGTCGGGTAGCTTGCCCGAAGACTTAGGTAAGGCGATATGCCCGCGAAAATTTTCTTGGAACGCAGTGATGCGTCCCGGCTCAGTGCCCCGGCGGGATGGTCCCGCCGGGGCCAGACAGAAAGGAAAGTGAAATGACTCTACGTGAACTCAAAAATCGCCGGTCGCGACTTGTCGACGACCTGAAAAAAATTACCGAAAACCCGGAGGGCCAGAACGGCGATCTTTCGGAAGAACAGCGCGCGAAATTCGAAGATTTGAAGGCCGAAGCCGACACGTTGACCGATCGTATCGCCCGACAGGAATACGTCGATGAAGCCGAACGCCGAATGGACGGCGAGCGCCTGGAAGGCGGTGATGGCGACGATGCCTGGTCGCGCCAGATTGGAAAGTTTTCCCTGCAACGCGCGATCGCCGCGCAGATCGAGCCGCGTTCCGTCGACGCCGGGCTCGAAATCGAGGTCGGTCAGGAACTAACCCGCCGCGCCGGCAAGGCGGCCGAGGGCATCCGTGTTCCCCTGGAAGCCCTCGCGCCGCGCACCGAAAAACGGGTTGCGACCACGGGCGGCGATGCCGGCAACCTGGTCGGAACTGATTTCCTGGCCGATCAGTTTGTCGATGCGCTCCGCCCCCGCGCGGCAGTCGGTCGCCTCGGTGGTCGGACGATCACCGGACTTCGCGCTGATATCGCGATCCCCAAAATGGACGCGTTGACACCTGCGGCCGAATGGGTCGCGGAAAACAGCGCGCTGACCGCCGGCGATCACAGCTTTACCCAGATCGCGGCCGAGCCGCACCACCTCGGCTTGCTGACCGAATGGTCCCGCAGAACGATTCTGCAAGCCAATCCCAGCGTCGAGCAATTGGTCCGTGCCGACTTCATCGCGAAACTGGCGGCCGGTGTCGACAGGGCCGCGCTGAAAGGCAGCGGGGGCGGCGCGGAGCCAAAAGGCGTAATGTCGTACGCCGGCATCGGCTCCGTTTCGCTCGGTTCGCCGGCGACCGTCGACTGGAACGATGTCACCGACGCCGTGGCTCAGGTCGAGGCGGCGGACGCGCTGATGGGCTCGCCCGGCTGGGCAGTTAATCCCTATGTTAAGCGCAACTTGCGCCGGACGACAAAAGTCTCGTCCGATGCCGGCGCAGGCTTCATCATGGACGACGCCGGCATGATCGAAGGTTATCCCAGCGCCGTGACATCGCAGCTTGCCGGAGATCCGGTTTCGAGCCCGGTCGTCGCCGGTGAATTGCTGTTCGGTGACTACTCGCAAGTAATCACCTGTCTGTGGGGCGACGCCGGCGCGGATATTCTCGTTAACCCCTACGAGACGACGGCGTACTCGAAAGGCAACGTCCAGATTCGCGCCTTTGTTGATGCCGATGTCGTGGTTCGCCATGAGGCATCGTTCACGGAAATCACCGGGATTTCCCTCTGATGGCGGGCGGTGCTGACACGCTTGAACGGCGGCGCGGGGTCGAACTCCGCGCCGCCGGCCGCCGGCTGGAAGGCTACGCCGCCATATTCGGAAACGAAGCCCGGATCGGGACGTTCCGCGAGAAAATCGTCGCCGGCGCATTCGCCGCGTCCCTTGGCGGCGGTGACATTCTTGCGCTCGCCGATCACGATCCGACCCGGCTACTCGCACGCACAAGAAACGGCACGCTGCGCCTGGCGGAAGATGCGCGCGGCCTGTCCTTCGAAATCGACGTGCCGGAGACATCGCTTGGCCGCGACATCCTCGCCATGGCCGAACGCGGCGACCTCGGTGGGATGTCGTTCGGCTTCCGCGTGCCGCGCGGCGGCGAAGCCTGGAACGGCGATGTGCGGACGCTGACAAAAATAGACTTGCGCGAAGTGTCGGTCGTCGCGGCCTGGCCGGCCTATGCCGGAACGACGGTGACGGCGCGATCGGCAACCCCGGCACTGAACCGCGCCCGGCGCTACGTGGAGATTCTGAGATATGGGAATTAAGGCGAAAATCGCAAATTGGCTGGATCCGGCACGCGAGGAACGCGCGATATCCAGCCGCGACCCGTCGCTTGCGCCGTTGATGGGCGGCTACGCAGGATTTCACGGGCAGCTCGTGACGCATCATACCGCGCAGCAGCTTTCCACCGTCCTGGCCTGCGTCCAGACGATATCGAGCGCCGTCGCGAGCCTTCCGGCGTTCGTCTATCGCCGCGACGGAAGCGGCCGCGTTGCGGTCACGGATCATCCCGTCGCAGAAATGATCACCAGCGGACCGAACGTTCACCAAACCTGGCCGGACTTTGCGGAATGGCTTGTCGCCTCGACCCTCCTGCGCGGCAACGGCCTTGTCGAAGTCGTCGCGGATCGTCGAGGCCGGGTAAGCGAACTCCGATCGGTCCCCTGGGATTGGACGGCCGTCAACTTGCTCCCGAACGACCGGCTGACGTATGACGTGTCGCAATACACGTCAATCTACGGCGGGACCGGCCGGACGCGCCGCCTTCTGCAATCCGAAGTCCTGCACCTTCGCGACCGGACGGATGACGGCCTGATCGGCCGGAGCCGATTGCAGCGCGCCGGCATGGTGTTTTCGGCGGCCCTGTCCACCCAGGAATTCGCCGGCCAGATGTATGCCAACGGCATCAACCCCAGCGGCGTTTTGGAACTCGAAGGCAAGCTAGACCAAGAAGGGCGGCAGGCCCTTGCCAGGAACTTCCGGGACGCAATGTCCGGCGCGGATAAGGCCGGCAAGGCCCTCATCCTTGATCAAGGGCTCAAGTGGAAGCAAATGAGCATCAATCCCGAAGATGCGGAATTACTGGCGGCGCGGCGGTTCACGACCGAAGAACTCGCCAGAATCTTCCAAGTCCCGCCGCCGCTGGTCGGAATCTGGGATCATTCCAGCTTTACGAATTCCGAGACGGCCGGCCGCTGGTTTGCGCAACACACGTTGCAACCTTGGATACGCAAGATCGAAACAGCGTTTCACCGATCCGTCTTCACGGAAGACGAGCGCGGCACCTACGAAATCGAAATAGACCTGTCAGGCTTCATGCGCGGCGACTATGCGGCGCGGTGGCAGGCGCACAAGATCGCCATCGAGGCCGGAATCCTGACAACGGATGAAGTCCGGGAGATAGAGGGTTGGAGCCCGGCGCAGCAGCAGCTCGATAGCGGTGGCGAGGATGGCTGAAACGGATCAGAAACTTCCCGATTGGCCGCGCCTTATGCCTGAACAGTTTGCGGCCGCCTATCTCGGTGTTTCCGTCTCGACCCTCCGAAACCGGGTGCGCAGCGGCGCGATGCCGAAGCCCGTACGCGTCACCAGGGGCCGCAACGTTTGGGATCGGCATCAATTGGATCAATTCGCGGATACACTATTCGAACAACGGGATGACTGGGCAGACCTGAGATGAAAACCGGAACTTTTCCTCGCTATGTAAAGGCATATTGGCGTCGCGGCCGCGTGTATACTTACTATCGCCGCGCCGGGCTAAGCCAGCGTATAGATGGCGAGCCCTTGTCGTCTGCCTGGTATGCACACTACGCCAGAATTCACGAAAGTTTCGAGTTTCTTCCGGTTGACCGAACCGGCCCGGCTTGGGGAACGATCGACTGGTTAGCAGCGACGTACCTTTCCAGTCCCGAATTCACGAAGAAGGCCGCCGCAACTCAACGCGGATACCGGATATACCTGGACGAACTCCGCTCCCTGTATGGCTCCCGAGATTTCCGCTCAATGCCGACGAGCGCCGTCGTCAAAATCCGCGACAAGTACGCCGCGAAGAACCCGCGTAAAGCCGACCACATGCTGACCATGCTGCGAAACCTGGCGAAAACCGCCCGCCTTCATGACGTGCGGGCCGATGACCCGACCGAGGCGGTCTCGTACATCTACCGATCTGCTGGCAATTGGCGCGCCTGGGAGCCGGAGGAACTGCTTCGGTTTGAATCGCTTGTCACTCGACGCTCAATCCGCCTTGCGTACTTTCTGGCGCTATACTCTGGCCAGCGACAAGGCGATATTCTTTCTATGAGTTGGCATGACATAAAGGATGGCGGGATCAATGTTGCACAGGAGAAGACCAAGGCCCGGTTGTGGATTCCAGTACATCCGACGCTGGCGGAGGTCCTCGAAGCCGCCAAGTCCGACCGCAAGGGCACCATCATCGCGTCAAAGGAAAATGGTCAACGCTATAGCGCCGACGGATTCAGAACGATCTGGACTCGCGAAATGGCACAAGCCGGCTTGCACAAATTGACGTTTCATGGTCTGCGGAAAAACGCAGCGTCCGCCCTGGCGGAAGCTGGCTGTACCGACCGGGAAATCCAGGCGATCACTGGACATAAGACAACCGCGATGGTTGGGCTGTATACGCGGGACGCACGCCAGAAACACCTGGCGAAAGCAGCTATGGATAAATGGTCGAAATCGAAGAATCCGCCGGAAAGTGTCTAACGGCGAATTTTGAAAGTGTCTAACAGAAAGACAGGAGTCGCGTAACCTATTGAAATAGTTGGTGGCGGATCAGGGATTTGAACCCCGGACACATGGATTATGATTCCACTGCTCTAACCACTGAGCTAATCCGCCACAGCCCGGAACGGGCAACGCCGAACGGCGCGGCGTCTAGGTAATAGCCAGCAGGCGGTGTGTCAATATTGCTGAGCGCCCGGAAAGCCGATTGTTCACGCGGCTTTTGCGGTTTCGCTGCCGGAAAGAATCCAGCCGCCGCCCAGAACCGTGTCGCCGTCGTAGAAAACGCAGGCCTGGCCCGGCGAAACGCCGTATTGCGGCGCGCCGAAATGCACATCGACATCGCCCAGCGGGTTGGCGTGAACCATGGCCGATACCGCCGGCATCGTGTTGCGGATCTTCACCTGCACCGGCACCGGCCGCGCGCCCAGCTTGTCGGCGGCAAGCCAGTTGACCTCGCCCAGCCGGATCGAGCGGACAGCCAGCGCATCGCGCGGGCCGACGATCACCCGGTTCAGATCCGGGTCCAGGCGGATAACATAGAGCGGATCCGTATCGTCCTTGCGCCCACCGATGCCCAGCCCCTTGCGCTGGCCGATGGTGAAGCCGGCAATGCCGTCATGCCGGCCCAGCACGCTGCCGTCCAGATGCACGATGTCGCCGGGCTTCTGGGCTTCGGGGCGGATTTTCTTCACCACCGCAGCATAGTCGCCGTTCGGCACGAAGCAGATATCCTGGCTGTCGGGCTTGGCGGCGACAGGCAGGTTGAACCGTTCCGCATGGGCGCGGGTCTCATCCTTGGTCAGTCCGCCGAGCGGAAAGCGCAGAAAGTCGATCTGCTGCTGCGTTGTTGCGAACAGAAAATAGCTCTGGTCCTTCGACGGGTCGACTGCGGGCGCAAGCCGCGCCGCGCCATCGACGACCGCACGCTGGATATAGTGGCCCGTCGCCAGCGCTTCCGCGCCGAGGTCCTTCGCCGTGGCCAGCAGGTCGCGGAACTTGACCGTCTGGTTGCAGCGGATGCAGGGAACCGGGGTTTCACCGCGCAGATACGAGGCGACGAAATCGTTCACCACGCTGTCGCGGAACCGGCTTTCATAATCCAGCACATAATGCGGAATGCCGATGGCCTCGGCCACGTTCCGGGCGTCGTGAATGTCCTGGCCGGCGCAGCAGGCGCCCTTGCGGGAAACCGCGGCGCCATGATCGTAAAGCTGCAGCGTGATGCCGACCGTGTCGTAGCCGGCTTCCTTCAGAAGCGCGGCGGTGACCGACGAATCCACACCGCCCGACATCGCAACCACAATACGGGTTTCGGCGGGGTCCTTGTCGATCCCGATCAGCTTTTGAATATCAAGGGCGCTCATGGCGCGGAATATAGGCGCGACGGGCGCTTCGTTCAATCGCCTGTGCGGGCGAGGGCCTTTGCGGTCAGGCCGGACAGGGATAGGCGCTGTTTGCCGGCCTCGTCGAAATTGTCCGGCGACAGCCAGATTTCGAACGCCTCGCGCAGGGCGGGCCATTCACTGTCGACGATCGAGAACCATGCCGTATCCCGGTTGCGCCCCTTGTAGATGGTCGCCTGTCTGAATATGCCCTCGAAGGTGAAACCCAGCCGTTTCGCTGCGCCCATCGACCCGGCATTCAGGGAATCGCATTTCCATTCGTAGCGGCGATAGCCGAGGGTTTCGAAGACCTGTTTCATCATCAGATACATCGTCTCGGTGGCGGCGGCGGATTTCTGCAGACGCGGCGCGTAGTTGATATGGCCGACCTCGATGCAGCCGACCGGCGGGGCGATGCGCAAATAGCTGGCGACGCCGCCAATGGCCCCGCTCGCGGTATCGACGATGGTGAAAAATTGCGGGTCATCGGACAGACAGGTCTTTCCCATCCAGTCCCGCAAAGCCTCGACGGTTTCAAACGGTCCGTAAGGCAGGTAGGTCCATATCCGGTCCTCCCGGTCTTCCCGGAACGCTGCGAACAGACCGTCGGCGTGCTTTTCGATATCGACGGGTTCGAGCCGGCAATACCTACCTTCAAGAACCGTTCGCGGCGGCCGGTCGCACGCCTTCCAGTCGGGCAGGGGCGCGCCGATGGGTTGGTTGAGACTGTTGACGTGGTTTGCCACCGGGGTTGCCTTGCCGATTGTTGATCAGGTGCGTTTGATCTGTCGAGTGAACCACAGCTTTGGACCGCTATAAACGGCCAATATTCAAGGCGACTGACAGGCCAAAGGCCGTAAGCGTCAATGCTTCGGGCAGACTCCCGGACCATCGGCCAGAACGCCGATATCGCGCAACAGGGGTTCGTATTCCCTTACGAAACCGCAGATCGCCTGAGTAAGCTGGTCGAGTTCCCGGTGCGCCATCGGTAGCGACAGGGCGATCATGCCGCGCGGCGCGATATACTGGCTTCGCTGCAGCATTTCCAGGTGAAACAGGCGTTTCAGATCGGGCATGCCATCGCCGATATCAGCCGGCTTTTTGATCGGGTTACGCGTGAAGTGAAGCGACATGATCGATCCCATGCCGGTCACCTGCGCCTTCAGCCCTGCGCCTTTCATCATCGCGTTCAGTCGACGCCGCAAATCATCGCCGCTGGCGTTCAGGTAGTGATTGGCTTTGGGGCAGAAAACTTCCGAAAGCCCGGCATGGCCTGCCGCCATGGTCAGAACGTTGTTGTTGAACGTGCCGGCATGGAAAAAGGCGCCGGCTTTCGACGGGTCGAACCGGTCCATGATATCCGCCCGGCCGCCAAAGGCGCCGACGGTCATACCGCCACCGATATATTTCCCCAGAGTTGTCATATCGGGCATCACGCCGGTCTTCGCCTGCAAGCCGCCGGGCGAAAGGCGCGACGTGATGACTTCATCGAATATCAGCAGCGCGCCGCAACCCGTCGCCATCTGCCGCAGGCCTTCCAGGAAGGATTGATCGGCCGGGATGCAACCGCCGCCGCCGATCATCGGTTCCAGAATAATCGCGGCGAGGTCCTTACCGTGCCGGTCGACCAGTGTTTGCACGGACTCCAGATCGTTGTAGTCAGCGCAGTGAATCTTGTGCGGGACGTTGAGGTCGCCATGCGCGCCGTCGAGCATCAGGAAGCCGCCGTGATAGCCGCCCTTGAAGCCGATAAAGGTATCGCGCCCGGTGACGGCGCGCGCCACCGACATCGCCATAATATTGGCTTCGCTGCCTGAATTGCAGAAGCGGATCCGTTCGATTGCCGGAAACCGCTCGACGATGATGTCCGCCAGTTGCGCTTCATATTTGTTCGGGCCGCCCAGAACGGTGCCGTCGGCAAGAACATCCTTGATACGCTGTGCGATAACCTTGTTTGAATGGCCGTACAGGCCGGCCGAATATTCACCCAGAAAATCCGTGTAGCGGTGGCCGTCCAGATCTTCGACGAAACAGCCTTCGCCGCGGGTAATTGTCAGTGGCGCGGGGTCGAAGTGCAGGATCGACCGGGTGTTGCCGCCGGGCAGGGAGCCTTTCGCCTGCTCGTGGCGCTCCATGCTTTTCGGGTTTTCTGCGATGAAACGGTCTACGGCGTCCTGAAGCGCACCGGTCAGGTCTAGATTTCTACGGGTCGGTTCGGTAAGCGCCGTTTGATCGTCCATAAGACAATAATATCAGGATCATTCCGTTGCGGATCAACCCTCATTCTCCTGCCGGAAAGGGGTGTAGTCATCAAGATGGTCGATGATGCGGGTTACTTCGCGCCGTTCATGGTCAAGGAATTCCGCAACCGCATCCCGGAATGATTCATTCGGAATATAATGCGCCGAAAACGTTCGCACCGGTCGGTATCCCCGCTGCACCTTGTGCTCGCCCTGGGTGCCGGCCTCGACCCGTTGCAGGCCGCGTTCGATCGCGAAATCAATGGCTTGGTAGTAACAAGCTTCGAAATGCAGAAACTTGTACTCGCCGTCCGAGCCCCAGTTCCGCCCGAACAGGGCGTCTGACCCGATGAGATTCAATGCGCCGGCGACAGGCGTTTCGCCGTCATAGGCCATCACCAGAAGGATGTCGTCGCGCATGGTTTCCTGCACGATTTCAAAGAATTCCGGCGTCAGATACGGGTGTCCCCATTTCCGGTCATAGGTGTCTTGATAAAAGACGTAGAATACCGCCCAGTGTTCCGGCGTCAGAGCATCGCCCGTCAGGCGTTCGATCCGGATGCCGCTTTCGGCCACCTTGCGGCGTTCCTTGCGGATCGATTTCCGCTTTCGGCTGGTCAATGTATCGAGAAAGTCGTCGAAATCGCGGTAACCCCGGTTTTCCCAATGGTATTGGTGACCGTTTCGGATAAGAAACCCGCGGTCCTCATAGATCGAAACTTCCGATGCAGGCGGAAAATTTACATGCGCGGATGAAACCTGAAGCCGGTCGGTAAGCTGCACCAGCCCCGATAACAGCGCGGATTGCAATGCAACCGGATCGAGGCTTTCGCGGACCAGCAGGCGGGGGCCGGTAACCGGCGTGAACGGAACGGCCGACAGCAGTTTCGGGTAGTATCGCCCGCCCGCGCGCTCATAGGCGTTCGCCCAGCCGTAGTCGAAGATGTATTCGCCCTGACTGTGCCCTTTCAGGTAAAGCGGCATCGCGCCAAGCAGCAGGCCCTGGCTGTCGCGCAACAGCAGATGCTGCGGCAGCCAGCCTTCCTCCCGGCAGACTGAGGCGCTTTCTTCAAGCGCGGTCAGAAAGCGATGGGTCAGAAACGGGTTGTCGCCGCCGGCGCAGGCATCCCATTCGGCAGCGGGAATATCCGTCAGCCGCTGGCATGTTTCGACCTGTAGTTCTTCCCGCCCGTCAGGCATCCCGTGTCTCCCTCCAATCAAATGGAGGCGTTTCGGCGTGGATCAACCGGGTCGGTGTATGATGACGGAAAATCAGGATATTTCGACAATAGCCTCGACTTCGACGGCAACGCCCATCGGCAGATTAACCGAGCCGACGGCAAACCGGGCGTGTTGTCCGATGTCGTCGAACACTTCACCGATCAGGTTGCTCGCACCGTTGATGACCTGTGGAATGTCGTTGAAATCGGGCGTGCAGTTGACGAATCCGCCGACCTTTACAAAACGGACAACACGGCTGAGATCGCCGCCACAGGCTTCCTTGAGTTGCGCAATGATGTTGACCGCGCAGACTCCGGCACAGGCCTGTGCGTCTTCCAGACTGATCTCGTCACCGACTTTCCCGACATATTTCAGTTCGCCGTTTACCATCGGAATCTGGCCGGAAATGAACACCAGATTGCCCGACTGAACGAAGGGCACATAGGCTGCGGCCGGTTTCGGCGGCGTCGGCAGTTCAATTCCAAGTTCTTCCAATTTGTCGTCGATCGTTTTGCTCATATTGAATATCCCTGTTTTCAAATGGCCGCGTGGCCCGTTACTTCATCGATGACTTGCGCGGTAGCCTATTACGGATGCGAAAGTCAATGTCGGGGATTTTGCACAGACGTTATTCCCGGTGCAGTTGGCATTGGTCGTTTTCTGAAATACGTTTCCTATATAAGTGTTTCGAAGACGGTTTTTCATCAAGGCGATAATGCATGACGGTTGCTGTCATTCCGGATGTTCTGACCTTTACGCAGGCTGCGGAAGGTACGCGGCAGGCCCCTATCGTGCTGGATTCGCCGCATTCCGGAACCGTATTTCCGAAGGACTTCGGTACGGACGTCCCGGAAAAATCGCTACGCCGGGTGCAGGATTCCTTTGTTGATGAACTGTTTGCGAACGCGCCGGAAAACGGCGCGAGCCTGCTGACAGCCCTGTTCCCGAGAAGCTATATCGACCCGAACCGCGCGGAAACCGACATCGATATCAGGATGATCGAAGGTCCGTGGACCCGTCCGGTCATGCCGACGGAAAAAACGAGGCTTGGCCATGGGCTGATCTGGCGAACCTGTCCGGCAGAAAGGGCAATGTATTCGTCCAGACTCCCGGCCGAACTGATTGAGCGTCGTATCGAATACTACTGGCGGCCCTATCACGAGGCGCTGGAAAACGAGATTGCGCGCCTTCACAGCGAATTCGGTATCGTTTTTCATCTGAATTGCCATTCGATGCCGTCCGGGTCGAGCCCTGTCGTGTCGCGCAAGAACGGCATCAGGCGGGCCGATTTCGTTCTGGGCGATCAGGACGGCAAGACCTGCGATCCGGCCTTCACGATGTTCGTGCGGGACTGGCTGGAGGCGGCCGGCTATGTAGTGCGCCTGAACGATCCCTATAAAGGGGCCGAACTTGTCAGCCGCTACGCCGCACCGGAAACGGGCCGTCACAGCCTGCAGATCGAGATCAACAGAGGGCTGTACCTGGAAGAGGCATCTTTGCGTATGACCCGCGGGTTTACCGAGTTGAAGCGGACCCTGACCGGGCTTGTCGGCGCGCTGGCCGAATTCTCCGACAGGTTCGTCCTGCCGGCTGCGGCGGAATGAATCCATGCTGACGGTCTACGGTCTGAAAAATTGCGACACCTGCCGCAAGGCGCTGAAGTGGCTTGATGGTGCGGGCATTGAACACAGCTTTGTCGATCTCCGCGCCGACCCCGTCGATACGGACCGGATTGCGGTCTGGGAAGCTGCTGTCGGTTGGGAAACACTGCTGAATCGGCGCGGCACGACCTGGCGCGGCCTGCCGGAGAGCGACAAGGGTGGCGTCGATCAATCGTCTGCGATAGCGTTGATGGTGGCGCATCCGGCGCTGATGAAACGGCCGATTTTCGAGACGGCGGGCGATGTGCTGGTCGGGTTCAAAGCCGACACTCAGAAGGCCCTGGCCGGCGCCTAGGACCGCCGCTTCGGCCGGTTGTGGCGTCCGACATACTCTGCCGGTTGTTTTCTTACCCAGCTAACGAAGGTTCTGATGTCCGGCTGCTCCTGCAACGCCTTGGGCGTTGAAAACGACGCCGCCAGTTCCTTCTCCGAAAACAGCGAATGAAGTTTCTTGTGGCAGATACGATGAAGGTGGGACCATTCGGCCCCACCTTCTTTTTTCGGTATCCAGTGATGGCGATCGACGGATGCGCCGTCGATCATCGGCCGCCCGCAGATCGGGCAGGGGCCGAGCGTTTTGTCGTCAGATGCCGCCATAGCTGAGATATTTGACTTCCATCCAGTCATCCATGCCGTAATACGACCCTTCACGGCCGCTGCCGGATTCCTTTACGCCGCCGAACGGCGCGACTTCGGTCGAGATAATGCCGCTGTTGATGCCGACGATGCCGTATTCGAGACCTTCCGAAACACGCCATGTCCGGCCGACGTCACGGCTGTAGAAATAGGCCGCGAGGCCGTAGTTCGTGTCATTGGCCATGCGAATGACATCGGCGTCGTCCTTGAACCGGATGATCGTCGCCACCGGACCGAAAATCTCCTCGTTGGCGATCTCCATGTCCATGGTGACGCCGGTCAGGATCGACGGGGTATAGAAGCTTTGCCCCAGATCGTGCGGGTTGCCGCCAAGCGCGACTTTCGCCCCTTGCGATTTCGCGCCCTGCACCAGCTTGTCGACGCCGGCCATCGCGGGTTCGTCGATCAGCGGCCCCATGGAGACGCCGTCTTCCATGCCGTTGCCGACTTTCAGTTTGGCGGTCGCCGCCTGGAATTTATCCATGAAGGCGTCGTAGATGCCATCTTGTACGAAAATCCGGTTGGCGCAGACGCAGGTCTGGCCGGCGTTACGGAATTTGCACAGGATGGCGCCAGTAACGGCTTCATCGAGATCCGCATCGTCGAACACGATAAAGGGTGCATTGCCGCCCAATTCCATGCTGGTTTTCTTGACCGTTTCGGCGCACTGGGCCAGCAGAACCTTGCCGATTTCGGTGGAGCCCGTGAAGCTGAGCTTGCGAACCGTCGGGTTCGACGTCATTTCGCCGCCGATCTTCGACGATGAGGTGCCGGCCACAACAGACAGAATGCCTTTCGGCACGCCGGCCTGTTCCGCCAGCTCGGCCAATGCGAGTGCCGAAAGCGGGGTGACCTTCGCCGGTTTGATGACGATGGCGTTGCCGGCGGCCAGTGCAGGCCCCGCCTTGCGGGTGATCATCGCGGAAGGGAAGTTCCACGGGGTGATCGCCACGCCAACGCCGATCGGCTGTTTGATGACGACAATCCGGCTGTCCGCCTTGTGCTGCGGAATAACGTCGCCGTAGGTGCGCTTGGCTTCCTCGCCGAACCATTCCAGAAACGATGCGGCATAAACGATCTCGCCACGGGATTCGGCCAGTGGCTTGCCCTGTTCGCGGGTCATCAGCACGGCCAGTTCTTCCTGGTTCGCCATCATCAGATCGAACCACTTGCGCAGGATCGCCGCGCGTTCCTTGCCGGTCTTCGCCGCCCAGGCCGGTTGCGCCCGTTCCGCCGCCTCGATGGCGCGCCGGGTATCGTCGCCGTCGCAATCCGCGACGCTGGCGATGACATCGCCGGTCGCCGGGTCGGTCACGTCATACGTCTTGCCGGATGCGCTGTCGCTCCATTCGCCATCAATATAGGCTTTGGTGCGAAGCAGTTTGTTTGCGAGAAGTCCGTCCATGGTGTTTCCCCTTGGTCTGATGTGTCACGCGCCCTTGAACCGGGGTCTGCGATGAAAGAAGCGTTGGAACCGTTTCTATATCGAAAGACCCGGTCTGTCAGCGTTTCGATTTTCTTAATTCAGATGTGGCGACGGACGCTAATCTTTCAATGTCACGACCATGAACAGCCGGCGGAAGGCGAACAGCGTCGCGCCGTCCTTCATTGGCGGATAGGCATCGAGAATTCTGTGCCGGTAGCTCGTCTCAAACCGGGTTTTGTCTGTACCGGATAGCGCGTCGAGGAAAGGGCGAAGATACGTCCCCTTGGTCCATTCTGCGACCGGGTTTTCGCCCTGCAGAATCTGCTGGTAGTCCGTCTCCCAGATGTCGACCGACGCACCGTCCTGCCGAAGCCGGGAAAGAACATCCACATACCAGGCCGGCGGGTGAACCGGGGCCGGCTTCAGGAGCGGCCGAAGCGCTGCGGCATATGGTTCCTGTTCAATGATATCCGATACGGCGGTATGCGATGGCCGGTCATGGTTGCGCGGCATCTGAATCGCAAGGCTGCCGCCAGGGCGCAAAAACCCGATCAGACGGAACAGTAGTGTCTCGTGACAGTCCAGCCAGTTCAGAGCGGCGTTGGAAAAGATCACATCGACAGCCGCGTTTGGTTGCCATGCGGCGATATCCGATTGAACGAAATCGGCGCCTGCGAAGGTCTGTCCGGCCTTTGATAGCATGTCAGGCGATTGATCCACGGCCGTCAATGTTGCATCCGGCCAGCGTTTCTGAAGATATGGCAGGATGCTGCCTGTACCGCAGCCGAGGTCCACCACGTGCTTTGCATCGATTGGCGGAATCGCATTCAACAAATCCAGTGCAGGCCGAATCCTGTGATCGGAAAAAAACAGGTATTGATCCGGGTTCCAGGCCATGCGCAAACAGTACAACGCGCTTGCTTTACATGAAATCGGTTTCAGTGATCTTAACGGGCTCTGGAAACGGGAGAAATTCACAATGGCGAAGATGACCGAAACGGATGCGATTTCATTGGCGCAACAGGCGGTGATTTTCCTAAGCCAGGATGAAGAACTGCTGGGGCGGTTTCTTGCGCTGTCCGGCATCGGACCGGCGGAAATTCGCGGCCGTATCGGCGATCCGGCGTTTCTGGCGGGGATTATGGATTTTCTGCTGGCGCACGAGCCATCTGTACTGGCCTTTGCGGCCTGGGCGGACATCGACCCGGCGCTGCCCGGGCAGGCGCGGGTGATGTTACCGGGCTATTCGCATGAGAATTGAGGCGAAGTCCCGGTGATTTACTGTGATCGTCATCACAGTCAGTTTTCCCACAAATACAACCAATGCATGTTTTTAACGGTCATGAAACGAACCACGCAATGTTTATCGAGTCTCGATAAGGCGCGCGAAGTATTCGTCGACACGCTTTTGTGCCGCTATCGAGCCTTTCTCGAATTCCAGGACCTGCGACGGATCGCAGTGTTCCGCTATATAGTGCAGTTTTTCGGCCCATTCGGCCTGACCCGCCCGGTAGTTCGTATAGTCGACAAGGATCATGACAGTATCTCCTTTCGGCAATATGATCGCTCCCATCTAACATCCGCAGGATATGTCAGTCTTGTTGACTTATCTGTGATGGCTGTCACGCAGATTAAAGTTTTTTATAAATTTCTGATTGCAGAGTTCGGGGTGTTGGAAAGGGCCTGTCGATGTCGATAGACGCGCAGGGCTTGAGAGACGGCCCGACGGCACGAAAACGCCTGTGGCGGCTCGCCGGGCCGATCATGATCGCCAATCTGTCGGTGCCGTTGATGGGGCTGGTCGATACGGCGGTCATGGGGCATTTGCCGGACCCCGCCTATGTCGGCGCGGTCGCTGTCGGCGCGGTCATCTTCGCTTATGTGTTCTGGGGCTTCGGTTTCCTTCGCATGAGTACGACCGGACTGGCGGCGCAAGCCGGGGGCAGAAACGACCCTCTAGAAACGCAGGCGGTCTACTATCGCGGCATCCTTCTCGCGATTGTGCTGGCGGCATCGGTGATCGCCCTGCAGGTGCCGATTGCGGCGCTTGCCTTCTCGCTGCTGGAGGCCGAGGCGCCGGTCGAGGCGATGGCGAAAACCTATTTCACGATCCGCATCTGGAGCGCCCCGGCGGCGCTGGCAAGCTATGTCATTATCGGATGGTTCCTCGGCCAGGAAGACGCCCGCACACCGCTTCTGCTGCAGGTTCTGACGGCGGGACTCAACATTGTATTCAGCCTGACCTTCGTTGTCGGATTCGGCTGGGGCGTTGAAGGCGTCGCCGGCGCAACCCTGCTGGCGGAGGTTTCAGGCGCGGTTCTGGGGGCGATCCTGGTTCAGCGCCGCTTGAAGCGGCTTGCTGATGTGTCGATTGACCGGTCGTTGATTTTTGATCTGGTAAAGATCAAGGCGCTGATCGGCGTAAACGGCGATATTTTCATTCGCACCCTGTGCCTGGTCACGTCGTTTGCGATCTTCACCGCCGAAGGCGCAAAGTTCGGTACGGTCATCCTCGCGGCAAATGCCGTTCTGATGCATTTCATGGAATTTGCGAGCTATGGCATGGACGGATTCGCCCATGCGGCGGAAGCGCTGGTCGGCAGGGCGGCGGGCAGGCGGGACCGTAAGGAATTCCAGTCCGCCGTGAAGACAGCATTATTGTGGAGCGGTCTACTGTCACTGGCGATAGCAATCGTATACTTCCTTGCCGGCAATACGTTGATTGCCTTCATCACCACGCAGGAACCAATTCGCTCGGCGGCGGCAGACTATCTGCCCTGGGCGGCGGCGATGCCTGTTATTTCTTTCTGGTGTTTCATCCTTGACGGTGTATTTCTGGGCGCCACCCGAAGCAAGGCCCTGCGCAACGCGATGCTGGTTTCCACCGGCGTTTACGTCGTGCTTGTTTACGGTTTCGTGTCAGGCACGGACAATCACGCGCTGTGGGCGGCGTTGGTCGTGTTCATGGGACTGCGCGGTCTGACACTGGCCGCTGCCTATCCCGCCCTTTTGCGTAGCGTCGGCGATGCAAGCCCGCGCGATCAGCGATTGCCGGGAACAACCTCGTAACCGGGTTCCTCCGGCTCGTCATCCACCATTTCGGCCGGAAACCCGGGGGCCAGAATCGAAAGCCCTGTTTTCTCTTCCAGCCGTTTGATGATGTTGGGCGACCATTCACGAGGCCCGTACTTTTCGATGCCGTCCTTGAAGATCTGGATCATCAGCGGTGAAATTTCCAGTTCCACGCCGGCCCGTGTCGCAACATCCTGAAACAGGCTGATGTCTTTCAGCACCAGATCCATTGTGAAGTTGATATCGCGTGAGCCATTCAGAATGACCTGGCTTTCCGTTTCGTGAACGAACGAATTACCGGACGATATCCTGATCGCCTCATAGGTCGTGTTGAGGTCCATGCCGGCGGCTTTGCAGGTGGTCAGCGCTTCGCACAGGGTCAGCAGGTTGGCGGTCGCCAGATAGTTCGTCATGACCTTCAGCATTGAGGCCGTGCCGATATCACCTGTGTGCAGAATGCGCCGGCCCATCACGGTCAGAACGGGAAGGGCCTTTTCGAACGTGTCGCGGGCGCAACCGGCGAGGATCGAGATATTGCCGGTAGCGGCGCGGTGGCAGCCGCCGGAAACCGGACAGTCGATCGGCAACGCCCCTTTGGCGGCCACCAGCGCCGAAATCCGTTTGACTTCGGATTCGTCGGTGGTCGACATTTCCGCCCAGATCTTGCCCTCGGAAAGACCGGCAAGGATGCCGTCCTCGGCTTCCATAACCGCGGAACACGCGGCGGGCGACGGCAGACAGGTAATAACCATGTCGCAGGCTTCCGCCATCTCTTTCGGGCTGTCGGCCCAATGCGCGCCCTTGTCCAGAAACGATTGCGCCGCCTTGCGGTCCAGGTCCCGCACCGTCAGGTCGAAACCGTTGCGCAGAATACTGCCGGCCAGTTTGCCGCCGGCATTGCCGAGGCCGATAAATCCGATTTTCATGATCGTCGTTTCCCAGATTGTGAAGCGATACTATTTCACCCGCTTTGTCAGAACAGCAACCGCTTCCAACTGACCGGACCATGTAAATTGATCAACCGGGGTTGAAGAAATCAACGTGTAACCGCCATCGACAAGCTGGCGCAGGTCGCGTGACAGGGTCGACGGATTGCAACTGACGGCGATGACGACCGGCACCGAGGATGTGGCGAGCTCTCCGGCCTGCGCCGCCGCGCCGGCTTTCGGCGGGTCGAAGATCACGGCGTCGTAGGGTTTCAGTTCCGATGGCGTCAGCGGGGCGTTGAACAGGTCGCGCCGGTCGGCATTCACGCGCAGAACGGGTTGGCTTCGGGACGCCGCCTGTCTCAGCGCCGCGATCATTGCGCCGTCGATATCGAACGCATCGACAACGCAGCCTTCGGACCCAGCTATCGGCAACGACAGGGAGCCGCAGCCGGAGAAAAGGTCGGCGATCCGTTTGGTGCGCCGGCAGTGACGGGAGAGCGCCTGCTGCACAAGGTCGACCAGAATTTTCTCACCCGCCGCGCTCGGTTGCAGAAATGCATTCACCGGCAGATCAACCGGTACCTCACCAAATTTCGTTTGCGGTTGGTGCCGTGCCGCGACGGGTTGCGGACCGTCACCGTCGTCCCAGCAGAGCCGGGCGATGTTGTTCGCGGCGCACCAGACGGCGATCCGCTCGCGTTGTTCAAGATTGAGATCAGCCGGACGGGCAGGGATCAGCAGGATATCGAAACCGCTGTCCGTTTCGGTAACCTGCACCGCCCCTCCCTTTGCCATGGACGGCATCGCATCGAGAAGCCGGCGGAGGTCGCCGACAAGTTTTTCCAGAGACGGCGTCAGGATCGGGCACATGGCGATGTCGATACTGTCGTGCGACCGCCGTATCTTGAAACCCAGTTTGCCGCTGCGTCCGGTTCGCTGGTAGTCGAAGCGCGCCCGCCGGCGGCTGTGCAACGGCGCCGAAACCGTCGCTGACAGGGTTTCGGGGGTCAAGCCTTTCCGGGACAAAGCCTGTTCGAGCACCCGGCGTTTGTGGATTTCCACGGCCGGCGTGGAAACATGCTGCAACCGGCAACCGCCGCATTGTCCAAAATGCCGGCAGGAAGGTTCTATCCTGTCTGGCGATGATGTATCGATGTTTCCGATTTCGCCGGATGAATTTCCTTTGCCGACAGAACGGAGCGGGCCCTTCAGCGTGACGGTTTCGCCGGGCAGAGCGAAAGGAATATAGACAGCCGATCCATCCCGTCTGGCGATGCCATCCCCTTCCGCGCCAAGGTCCTCGATCTCGAGGGTGATCATCTGGGCCGGGGTCATTGGTATAATCCTTTATGTGTAAATCGCCCGATTATTCCAAGTAAATGAAGCTTCGCCGCATCGTGAGCTAAAAAATTCAGGACTAAAGAGCTGAATCATTGTAATACTTCTTACAATGGATGGGGATCCAATTGTCAAAAGCAAATCAAACAGCAAATAAAACCGTTTGACGGTAAAGCAGAACGATGTCGATTAATACTTTCCTAGCATTCATCTTTTGCATTGCGCTGTTCGTTTTCGCGATCGTCATCAGCACTGACAATTATGCTATTTTTCTGAGTTTCTCCAGTTTGCTTATCGTCGTGGGCGGTACTCTGGGCGCGACCTTTCTGGGTTATGAAGTCCGCTATGTAATGCTCGGGCTTCGCGGTATCGGGTCGACGTTTCTGCCGCAACGCATCGGCCGGAACATTCTCAATCAGGAAGTCGGGCGGATCATCCGCTGGGGGTATATGGCGCAGCAGAAAGGCGTGGTCGCGCTGGATGGTGAAATCAAGAAAGTCGAATCCGATCCTTTTCTGGCCTTCGGCCTGGAGATGGTGCTGTCCGGCTATGCCGGAGAGGAAGTGAGGGAAACGCTGCATAAGGCGGCGGAGAAGACCCTTGAGCGAAATCTCGTTGCGGCGAAGATCGTCAAGAGCATGGCCGGAACCGCGCCGGCTTTCGGTATGATCGGCACCCTGGTCGGATTGATTATCATGCTTGACGATATGGGAGCCGACCCGTCGCAATTGGGGAAAGGTCTGGCCGTTGCGCTGAATACGACACTCTACGGCGTGATCGTTTCGCGTATTTTCTGCCTGCCGGCGGCCAACAAGATGACGCAACGGCACCAGATCAACAAATTCCGGCACGAGCTTCTGGGTGAAGGGCTGGCATTGCTGGCGGATCGCAAGAATCCGCGATTTATCCAGGACAGGATGAATTCCTATCTGGATCCTGCCATCCGGTATAACATCGACAAACAGATGCGGGAGGGAGGCCAGTGACCGTTTCAGGCGCTGGCGCCGGTCACCATGGAAGAGGATGAAGAAGACAGCGAAGACTGGCTGACGACCTATGCCGACGCCATTACCCTGTTGATGGCGTTCTTCATCATGCTTGTGTCCTTTTCGAAGGTCGATATTCCTCTGTTCGAAGATGTCGCGGCGGGAATCAAGGAAGAGATCGGCGGGCAGACGGCTTCCGACCGTCCGATTTTTGCGTTGCACTCCAAAATACAGGCGGTTGTCGATTCTTCATCCGAAATGCCGCCGGGCGCGGTGCAGGTCGGGTTTGATGAAGAGGGGATCGTGATCGACTTTCTGTCAGGATCGTTTTTCCGGCATGGATCGACCGAACTGACGGATGTCGCCAGGACGGTTCTGAAGCGGGTCCGGAACGAGCTGTCCGTACCGCCCTATGACATTTATCATATCGATGTCGAAGGCCATACCGATGATGTCCCCGTCAGTAATGAAAGATTTCCGTCGAACTGGGAACTGTCGGCGTTTCGCGCCGCGGTCGTATTGCGGTACCTGATCGAAATCGGTATGGAGCCGAGTTTTCTGAAAGCAGTGGGGTTTGCGGATACAAAACCGAAAGTTCCCAATGTGGATGTACTGGGGGAGCCGATTCAGGCTAACAGGGATAAGAATAACCGGGTGACGATTCGTCTGCACCCGAACCTGTGATTCATGCGGGCGAATACCGCGCATGTGATGGCAGTCACTGTATTACTGGTTGAAATCTCTATGGTGTTATTTGACACTCATGACTTCAAATTTTTGCGTCCCTAAGCGACAGGGATTGGGCAGATCCACCGTCGGAAATTGGTATGTCTTTTAAAGTAAAATTCTGGGGCGTTCGCGGCTCAATTGCTTGTCCGACCCCCCGCCATATCGGTTTTGGCGGCAATACGAGCTGCATCGAGGTCGCCGCCGGTGGCGAACGGCTGATTCTCGATGCCGGTACGGGTATCCGGAATCTGGGGACATGGCTTCTGCGCAAGGAAGTGGACTACGCCAATATTCTGCTGTCCCATACCCATTGGGATCATATCAACGGATTCCCGTTTTTTACCCCGGCTTTCATAAAAGGCCGTCATTTCAACATCATGGCGGGCCATATTCAGGAACTGGGCGGCATAAAGAAGGTGCTGGGCGGCCAGATGGCGCAACCCTTCTTTCCCGTTCCGCTGGAAGCGATGCAGGCGACGTTGACGTTTGAGGATTTCAACGCCGGCGATACCTGGGATGTGCGAAACGGTGTCAGAATCCGGACAGCGCCTCTAAACCATCCGAATGGAGCAACCGGGTACCGGATTGAATATCGCGGTAAATCCATGTGTTACGTTACCGATACCGAACATATTCCCGGGAAACCGGATGAAACGGTGCTGGGCCTTATCGAAGGGGCTGACCTTGTCGTATACGACTGCACCTACACCGAAGAAGAGTTTCTCGACAAGGTCGGCTGGGGCCATTCAACATGGGAAGAGGGCGTGCGTCTGTGCCGCGCCGCCAACGTGAAAATGATGGCGATATTTCATCATGACCCGGAACATGAAGATAAATTCATGGAAGCGCTGGAAATCAAGGCGAGAGATGTCTGGTCCGGCGCCGTCGTGGCGCGGGAGCATATGAGGATCAACCTGCTCTGACGGCGTGTCAGGTCGTGTGGTTCGCGCTAATAGCGGTTTCATTGTATATAGTATGCAGCGAGGCACAGATCGGTGGCGCTTAGTTCACTACAATTTGTGCAATTCATTCACGCAGGGTGGGGATCCGTCGTTAGAATAAGCAAGTTTGGCTTTACGGCGAGCAGGGGAAAGCATGGCCGAAACAGTTAATCCCGGACAGCCCGAAGGTGCGGAGGCTGACCGCCGCGCTGCGGATTTTCCCGCTGCGGCGGGACGACGGGAAGACGACCGGCTGGTTCACCGGCTGGTCGAACTCGGGATAGCCCTTTCGGCCGAAAGCAATGTCG
Source organism: Alphaproteobacteria bacterium (assembly GCA_040222995.1). Classification (GTDB taxonomy): domain Bacteria; phylum Pseudomonadota; class Alphaproteobacteria; order UBA8366; family Aestuariispiraceae; genus JAVKBW01. Next base: position 44,043 of record JAVKBW010000019.1, read on the forward strand.
ACAAATTGCTGGAAATGATTCTGCTTGAAGCAAAGCAGATTTATAACGCCGATGGCGGCACGCTTTACCTGACAACGGAAGAAGACGACGGCCTTCTGTTCAAGATCATGCGTAACGATACGCTGAACATCGCGAAGGGCGGGACAACCGGCGAGGAAATCAATTTTCCGCCTATTCCGCTGTATTCCGAGCAAGGGGTCCCGAACATCAACAACGTTGCAACCGCGGTCTGGCACAGCAAGGAAGTTGTCAACATCACGGATGCCTACAATGCCGACGAGTATGATTTCAGCGGCACCGTGAAGTTCGATGAATCGACGGGATACCGGTCGATGTCCTTTCTGACCGTGCCGATGATCAACACCGACCGCGAAGTGACCGGCGTGCTGCAGTTGATCAATGCGCGCAACGCCAACGGCGAAATCGTGCCGTTCGATGCGGAATTGCAACCGATGATCGAGGCGCTGACCAGTCAGGCGGCGGTGTCGGTGGAAAACCAGTTGCTGATCGCGGCGCAACGCAGACTGTGGGACAGCCTGATCCAGATGATCGCGGCGGCGATCGACGACAAGTCACCCTATACCGGCGGCCATTGTCAGCGGGTGCCCGAAGTGACGAAAATGCTGGTCGGCGCCGCCTGCGAGGCGACGGACGGCCCGTTTGCCGACTTCAGTCTGACTGACGAAGAATGGTACGAACTGCATATCGCGGCATGGCTGCACGATTGCGGCAAGGTCACGACGCCGGAATACGTCGTCGACAAGGCTTCCAAACTGGAAACCATCTATAACCGGATTCACGAGGTCCGGACCCGGTTTGAAGTGTTGCGGCGGGATGCCGAAATCGACTGCCTGAAAGCCCAACTGGCGGGCGAGGACAAGGCATCGGCGGAAGCGGCGTTTGCCGAGCGATGTGGCGAGCTGGACGACCAGTACCGGTTCGTGGCGACAGCGAATGTCGGTGGCGAATTCATGGAAGACGAGGATATCGACCGTCTGTTCAGCATAGGCGCGCAGCCATGGACCCGGTATTTCGACAAGGCGATCGGGCTTTCACCGCTGGAACAGATGCGCGCCGACAAGTTTCCCCCGCCGCCGGCCCCGAATGTCGAGGCGCTATTGGCGGATCTGCAGGAACATCAGGTCGGCAAATACAATCAGGGTGAATTGTATAACCTTGCGATCAAGCGCGGCACCCTGACGTCGGAAGAACGCGAAACCATCAACGATCATATCGTCGTGACGATCAAGATGCTGGAACAGTTGCCGTTTCCGAAAAAAATGCGACGGATTCCGGAATATGCCGGCGGCCACCACGAGAAAATGGATGGAACCGGCTATCCGCGCGGCTTGAAAAAGTCGGAAATGTCGATCCCGGCCCGTGTCATGGCGATTGCGGATATCTTCGAGGCGCTGACGGCGGCAGACCGCCCGTACAAGAAAGCCAAGACGATTTCGGAATCGTTGAAGATCATGAGTTTCATGTGCAAGGACCAGCACATCGATGCCGATCTGTTCGATCTGTTCCTGAAATCGGAAATCTGGAAGGTATACGCCGATACCTATCTCGATCCGTCTCAGGTCGATGAGGTTGATATCAACGATTACCGTCCGCCGCCGGAAATGCTGACGACTGCCTGATGATCCTGTGACAGCCCAGCTAAAGGCGATCCGCCATCGCCCTGAACACGCTGTCCCAGTCGCCGGGCGAAGGCTGGCGAAACAGCGATGCGGCCGGATACCAGGGGCAGATTTCGCCGGTCAGCCCCCAGCGCCAGTCCGGTATGTGTTTCAGCGCAATCCATGTCGGCTTGCCCATCGAGGCCGCCAGATGGGCGACGGCCGTGTCGCCGGTAATCACCAGATCGACCTGTTCCAGCACGGCGATCGTATCGGCGAAGGCGTGCGACCCAGCATCGAAATCGCTGTTCTGTATCAGGATATCGATCTGCCCGCGCACTTCATCCAGTTGTTCAAGTCCGTCCGATACCTGTAGCGATATCAAAGAGATATTCGGATTTTCTGATATTGGTTTGAAGGCGGCCAGTGGAGGAGACCGGCCCCGGTCAGCCGCTGCCTTCGGGTTACCCTGCCAGCAAATTCCGATATTCCGGCCGGGGCGATCAAGCCGGTCCTTCCATTTTTTTCGAAGCTCGGCGGATGGCGCCGGTATCGGTGCCGGCCTCGGTATCGTTTCAAGCGTGACGCCGAGACGTCCCGGAACGCTCATCAGCGGACAGTGATAGTCCGCTGTCTGGTTCGACAACGTATCCAGCGGCGTTAGCGTTACGCCGTCGAGACCGCTTGCAAGGTGCATCAGCCGGGGCGAAAGCGCCAGGCGCGCTCCCGCCCCCATGGCGACGAGCTGTGGCAGAAACCGCATGAACTGGATCGTATCGCCGATGCCCTGTTCGGCATGAACGATGATGGATTTCCCGGCCAGCTTCTCGCCGTTCCAGAGCGGTGGCGTCAGCGTGCGCGGATCGTCCACCAACGGCGGAACTTTCCAGCGAAAATCGTAGTCCGGCCAGGCTTCAGCGTAATTCCCGCTCAGCAACCGCAGGAGTGACCGGTTGAAATGCGCCGGTACATAATCGGGGTCGTTTTTGCAGGCCTGATCGAACAATTGTTCAGCGATTTCAAGATCGCCGAGTTCCCGCATCACCTCACCGAGATTGTTCAGGGCGCTGACGAAACCGGGGGCGAGATCGACAGCGTTTTGAAAGGCTTTGGCCGCGCCTTCCCAATTCCGTTGCTCGCTGTACAGGCTTCCAAGCTTGTTCCAGACCGTGGCTGCTGTCGGCCCCGGTTCCAGCCGGCGGAGTGATGAAAGATAAAGGCTTTCGGCTGCAACAAGGTCGTTCTGCATCTGACGGACCTGCGCCAGATTGAATTCGATGGTGGCATCGTCGGGTCGGAGGTCATTGGCCGCCGTCAAAGACGTATCGGCGCTATCCGTATCGCCGGTCTGTAACGCGCATTCGCCGAGCCCAAGATGAACATCCGCATTGTCAGGGTGTTTCACTGACAGATCGAGATACAGACGTTTCGCCTCGTCCGTTCTGGACAGGGAAAGCTGGATATCCGCCAGACCGAGCTGTGCGGCAAGATTATCAGGATCGGTCTTCAACACTTCTCTGTAGGCGGCCTGCGCCTGATCGAAATTTCCGGCTGTGTTCAGCAGGGCACCGATGTCCAGAAGCGCGGCGATGCGATGGGCGGGCAAGCGTACCATCTTTTCCAGCATCCGCATCGCGCCCTGCAAGTCGCCTTCATCGCGTAGCCGTCTGGCGATGGTTATCGGGTCGCGGGTCGGCGGCGTGTGGGGCATCGGTTCCTGAACGGTCGCGTCAATCGGGGTGTTGGCACCGCGACACAATGACAGACCCGGCAGCGGGGCGGCAACAAAAAGGGGCATAACCGATACGCCCATTTTCATCTGCTGACCGGAAATGTGTCGCTACGATCCTATCGTGCCGCCGTCCTTTTTGGTGATCGCAACGACAGACGGGCGCGGCGGCATCGCGTCGCTGAAATCGGGCCAACGGGTCGCCGGGTCTTCAAAGGTGGATTCCCGTTCAAACCCTGGAAAATCCTCAACCCCGTCGGTTGCGGGGTGCTGCACGGCGACGAACAGTGTTTTGTCGTCCGGTGTGAAACGCGGGCCGCACATCTCGGCGCCGACCGGCACCCGGAAGAACATTCTACCGGCGCCACGCAGGTCACCTTCGGTCTCCATCGCCCAGATCCCGTCAGCGGTGCCTGTTTTCGGCCAGTTGGAGCCCTGATCCGTCGTTATCCAGAGACGCCCCTGATAATCGGTTGCGGCATTGTCCGGCGACCCGAACCAGCCATTGGCCGATATCGCCGCATTCCATTTCGCGCCGGAGGCAGGGTCGTTGGGATCGCCGCAGATAACCAGAAAATCCCAGGTGCTGGCGGCTGACCCGTGATCGTCGCCATCGCCGGGAGTGATTTCGACGATCTGGCCGAAACTGTTCTTCGCACGCGGGTTCGGCCCGTTGATCTGGTCCGGTTCGCGCTTCGAATTGTTGGTCAGTTGCACATAGACCTTGTTGGTGACCGTGTTCGGCTGAACGTCTTCCGGCCGGTCCATCGGCGTCGCCTCCAGCAGATCGGCGGCGCGGCGGGTTTCGATCATCACGTCAGCCTGACTGCTGAAGCCGTTTGCGTCGGTCAGCGGACCGGAGCCGTAGACCAGCGGCAGCCAGTCGAGGGTGCCGTCGTCGTTGAACTTCGCAACGAACAGGGTGCCGTCATCCAGCAGGGTCATGTTCGCCCGGCGGTTATTCGGGTCAAACCGGCCATTGCTGACATACTTGTACAGATAGTCGAACCGCTGGTCGTCGCCCATGTAGACCACAACACGGCCATCACGATTAACGATGGACTCAGCGCCTTCATGCTTGAACCGACCCAGCGCGGTGCGCTTCACCGGCGTCGATGACGGGTCGGTAATGTCGACTTCGACGACCCAGCCGAACTTGTTGGCTTCGTTCGGCTCCTTGCCGAGATCGAAACGGTCTTCGAATTGTCCCCATATATACCACTCGCCGCCGACGCCGTAGCGCTCGTAGTTGATTTTCTCAGGATGATTTTCCAGCGCGTCCTTGTTCCGGAAGTAGCCGTGGAAGTTTTCTTCCGCCATCAGGTAGGTGCCCCAGGGGGTGATGCCGCCGGCGCAGTTGTTCAGCGTGCCGTAACAGATGCGGCCGGTGGCGTCGTACGATGTTTTCAGACGGTCGTGCCCGGCGGCGGGGCCGGAGAGTGTCATCGGCGATTTGGCGGTGATCCGGCGGGCATACTTGCTGTTCGGCATGACCTGCCATTTGCCGGCGGCGTCCTTACGGATTTCGATGACCGAGCCGCCATGCGCCGCCATCTCGATATCCACGATCTTCCGCGCTTCGTCAGGCGTGCGGTCCGTATCGTAGTTCGGGAACATCACTTCGGCGCTGGTGTATTCATGGTTGACGCACAGCAGCCCGTGATCGGGATTGTCGGACCCGAACGGCAGGCCAACAAAGCCGATATAGTCGTTGTTGTAACCGAACTGCCGTGCCTGCGCGTCCGTCGTCTGGTTCATCGGGTCGAATGCCGGCGCATCGCCGGCAACCGGGTCGCCCCAGCGGATCAGCACATCGGCGTCGTAGCCGGGCGCGACGTGGTGGGTCTGGTCGACGCCGTGTTCGATTTCCGTGAAACTGAACGATGGCGCGGCGGCCTCGGCGGCCCGGAAGGCGGTTGGCGCGAGCGCCGCCATGGCGGTTGTGGCCAGGGCGGCCTTGACGAAGTCGCGACGCCCCAGCCGGGCCGCAACAACATCGCCCAGCGTATGTCTGATGCTCGGGTTCGACGGCGTGTCTTCCGAAAGTTCATAGGCTGCCGATTTCGGCAGGGTCCGATCTTGCTGTGTCATGTCGCTCTATCCTCGATAGGTCATTGTGCTGAAGCAGGCCGTAAATAGCGATCTGCGATGACAGGGGAATGACGGTGCCATGACATCTAAATTAGGTACGGACCCTATCGGTCGGATTTGGTTTCCTGCATTGCAGCCAGGGCTCGCTGCCTGGCGGCGCTGTGGTCGATAATCGGCTTCGGGTATGTCTTGTCTAATTCTATACCGGCTTTTTCCAGGCTCTCTTCGGAGGCTTCCCACGGTCTGAACAGATCGTCATCCGGCAGGTCGGCCAGTTCCGGCACCCATTGTCTTATATACGCGCCGGTCGGGTCGAACTTCTCGCCCTGGGTGATCGGGTTGAAGATGCGGAAATAGGGCGCGGCGTCCGCGCCTGAACCGGCGACCCATTGCCAGCCGTTGACGTTGTTCGCAAGGTCGGCGTCGACAAGCGTATCGCGGAACCAGGCCTCGCCGCGCCGCCAATCGATCAGCAGATGTTTCACGAGAAACGACGCGGTTACCATGCGTACCCGGTTGTGCATGAAACCGCTTTTCCATAACTGCCGCATGCCGGCATCGACAAACGGATACCCCGTACGCCCTATTGTCCAGGCCTCGAACGCCTGTTCGTCGTCACGCCACGGAAAAGCGTCGAAATTTTCCTTATAGTTTTCCATCGGTATGTCCGGGTTATGAAACAGCAGGTGGTGATTGAAATCCCGCCAGCCGATTTCCCGAAGGTACGCCCATGCCGACCCGCTATTCACCTTGTCTGCATCAACTGCATGCTGGATAGCGTGCCAGACCTGTCGGGCTGTAATTTCGCCGAAATGAAGATGCGGCGACAGGCGGGACGTTCCGTCTTCTTCCGCCGGTGTATTGCGATGATCCCGGTACTGGTCCAGTCCGTTCTCGACGAAACTCTGAAGCCGCGCCTGCGCGCCGTCTTCGCCCGGTTGCCAGTGATCGGCGAAACCGGCGGCCCAGTCCGGCTTTTCCGGCGTCAAAGCCCAGTCTTTCAGGCTGTCTGTTTCCAGATTGGACTTGCCGGTCGGAATTGATTTTGGCGCTTGCAACGGGCGGGCAGGCGGCTCCATCGCGGACAGGGTTTTCCAGAACGGCGTGAAAACGCCATACGGGCCGCCGGTTTTGGTCTCGATTTCCCACGGTTCGCGCAACAGCGAGCCGGCGAAGGTTTCAACCTCAACGCCGTCGTCTTTCAGAGCGGATTTAAGATCGGTGTCGCGCTTGATCGTCCATGGTTCGTACAGACGGTTCCAGAACACATGCGATACATCATGCGTCTTCACCAGATCGCGAATGATCTTGATCGGGTCGCCACGTCGAAGCACCAGCGTCGTCTTGTGTATCTTCAGCTTTTCTTGCAGGTGCCGCAGGCTGTAATGCAGCCACCACCGGCTGGCTGCGCCGGTCGCGAGATCACCGGGATGTTTCGTGTCGTCTATATAGAGGCAGAGAACAGGTGCGCCCCGCTCGACGGCCGCCGTCAGGGCAGGATTGTCGGACAGTCGCAGATCGTTGCGAAACCAGAGGATCGATGGTTGTGTCATATCTGCAAGTCACTTCCTGACCGGATCGGCCGGTGGTACTTCTATCGCCGTTTTCGCCGCAATGCGGCCTGTTCGAAACAATGTAGTCTGTCGCGGCCCAGGAGCCAGACGCGCCGCGCCGGTTTGAACAATCCGTTGAAGGCCGGGTCGAACACATCCAGCCCGCCGGTATAGGCCCCGAAGGACGGCAGGATAAGCCGCCGGCCGTCTTCCAGAAAACAGCGCGCCGAAAGTCGCCGACCGCGCGTCGAAACGCTGGCCTTGGGATGAAAATGCCCGGAAATTTCGCCGGGTGCATCGCCCGGCATCGCCTGATGCCTGAACAGGAACGGACCGTCTGTCAGCTCTTCCACTGTCTCGCCGCCCCAAAGCACAGGCGGGGCGGGATCGTGGTTGCCGGCAACCCAAACCCATTCCACAGAGGCCGTCAGACGCCTGATTTCGGCGACATCATCGGCGTTTATCCGCTCCGCCGCCGCCATATCGTCAATGCTGTCGCCCAGCGAGACGATGCGTTTCGGCTGGTAGGTTTGAACAGCCTGTTCCAAAGTCGCCAGCGTTGCGCGCGTGTCGTAAGGCGGCAGAAGCTGGCCCCGGCTTGCGAAGCGGCTGCCTTTCTCGAAATGCAGGTCGGCGACGATCAGCGTTTCCCGAATCGGCCAGTACAGTGCGCCGGAAATGTCCGGCACCAGCGTTTCGCCGTTGATAATCATTTCCTGCTGCCTTCGGCCAGCGGCAGTTCGCCATGAAGGATACCGCCGGTCGCTTCCTCGATCAGGCCGGCGGCGATATCGTCGCCGAATTCTTCCAGCAGGTCGTCGATGGCCGCGCCGTAGACCGTTTCCTTGCCGATCTCCAGCAGAACGGGCACGGCCAGTGGCGATACCCTGTCCAGCCGCCGGTGAACAATATGGCCTGTCGACTGTTTAAGCATGTCCGCCAGACGGGCGATATCGGTCAGTCCTTCGGCGGCGTCGCGCCGGGTTGCCCGCAGCAGGATGTGATCCGGCTCGTGCTTGCGCAAAACGTCGTAGATCAGATCTGTGCTGAACGTGACCTGCCGGCCTGATTTTTCCTGCCCGGGATGCCGCCGGTCGATCAGCCCGGCGATGATGGCGGCATTGCGGAAGGTGCGGCGCATCAGCGAGCTTTCATCCATCCAGGCTTCCAGATCGTCGCCCAGCATATCCTCATCGAACAGGGCGGCGACATCCTTCACCGGTTTCATGCTCCAGACCGCGATGGCGTAGTCGCTGGCGACGAAGCCGATGGGTCGCAACCCGTCCCGTTCCATGCGGCGCGTCAGCAGCATGCCCAGCGTCTGGTGCGCGTTCCGTCCGGCGAAACAATAGGCGATCATGAATTCCCGTTGCCGTCTCGGGAAACTTTCCACCAGCAGCATGCCGGGCGACGGCATCACCGACCGCCATTGCTGCAGACGCAACCATTCGATGACCTGATCGGGCAGCGAAGACCACCGGTCGGGGCTGGCCAGCATTTCCTTCACCTGTTCCGCCAGATAGGTGGTGAACGGCATGCGGCCGCCCAGATAGGCCGGCACTTTCGGCGTGCCGCCGCCGCCATCCGACACCAGAACGGTGGTTTCCTTCATGCCGTCATACTGCAACAGACGGCCGCCGAAGATGAACGTGTCACCCGGCTCCAGCCCGTTGATGAAGTATTCCTCTATCTCTCCGAGGATTGGCCCGCGCCTGTAACGGACTTTCAGCATCACTTCGGCGACGATGGTGCCGATATTCATCCGGTGTTTCTGCACCACCTTCGGCCCGGTGACTTCCAGCGTGCCGTCTGCCTTGCGGAACAGGCGTCGCCACCGGTCATAGGTTTGCAGTGCATAGCCGCCGTCCTCGACATAGCGCAACGTGTCGTCGAAATCCTGCCGGGTCAGGTCGGTATACGGCCCGGCGGACGACACTTCCCGATACAGGGCATCCGGCTCGACAGGGCCGCTGCAGGCCAGCCCCAGCAGATGCTGCGCCAGAACATCCAATGCGCCGGGCCGGGGCGGTTCGCCGTCCAGCCGGTTGGCCAGCGCGCCTTCCTTTGCCGCGACGCATTCCAGCACCTCGAACCGGTTGCCCGGCACCAGCAGGGCGCGGCTGGGCGTATCCAGTCGGTGGCCGGCCCGGCCGATCCGCTGCAACAGCCGGCTGACGCCTTTCGGTGCGCCCATCTGGACCACCAGATCGACGGCGGCCCAGTCGATCCCGAGATCGAGGGAAGAGGTGGCGACCACGGCCCGCAATTTGCCGGACGCCATGGCCGCTTCGACCTTGCGGCGCTGTTCCGGCGCAAGGCTTCCGTGATGCAGGGCGATGGGTAGGTTGTCCTCGTTGACGTGCCAAAGGGCCTGAAACAGCACTTCCGCCTGCGCCCTTGTATTCACGAAAACAATCGAAACCTGCGCCTTGCCGATCGCCTCGTAAACCGCATCGACGGCATGAAGGGCATAGTGCCCGGCCCAGGGCAAGTCAGTGCCGGTCAGCACACGGATTTCCGCCTCGACACCGCTTTCGCCGGTCAGCAGGCGAACCGCTTCCGCATCGCCGCCGGGGGCGAGCCAGGACCGCAGGGCGTCGGGATGGGCGATGGTGGCAGAAAGCCCGACCCGGCGCATTGCCGGTGACAGCTTCTGCAGCCGGGCGATGCACAAGGCCAGTTGGTCGCCGCGCTTTGTCCCGGCCAGCGCATGCGCCTCGTCGATAACGACGGATTTCAGATTGCCGAACAGGGTGCCGGCCTCTTCATAGGAAACCATCAGCGCCAGCGATTCCGGCGTCGTCATCAGAAGGTGCGGCGGCTTTTCCCGTTGCCGCGCCCGCTTCGATGCCGGGGTATCGCCGGTGCGGGTTTCAAGGCGGACCGGCAGCGCCATCTCCTGCACCGGCTGTTCCAGATTGCGGTGGATGTCGACGGCCAGCGCCTTTAGCGGCGATATGTAAAGCGTGTGCAGCCCGTCCATTCTCTGCCGGTCGAGATCGATCAGCGTCGGAAGAAACCCGGCGAGTGTCTTGCCGCCGCCGGTCGGCGCGGTCAGCAGTGTGTGTGCGCCGTCTTCCGCTGCCTGCAGCATTGCCTGCTGATGCGGATGCGGCGACCACCCGCGCCCGGAAAACCAGTCGGTGAATTTTTGCGGCAGATCAGCCAAGCGACTATCCCGCGCCGTGCAGGATTTCACGGATGCGCCGCACTTCGGCCGGCATCAGGTCGCCATAGGGTTGCGGCTCACCGACGCCCCAGACCGGACCGGGCCAGGCGGCGTCGCCTTCAAACCGGGCGATGATGTGGATATGCAGTTGCGGCACCATGTTGCCAAGCGCCGCGACATTCATCTTGTCGGCGGAATATTCCCGTTCCATGGCCGATGCGCATTCGGCGATCTCTTCTATCAGGATGCCGCGCATGCGCTTTTCCAGCCGGTGGATTTCCCGAAGGTCGGCCAGTTTCGGCACGAGAATGATCCAGGGAAACCTTCTGTCATCCATCAGCCGGACCGTGCAGAACGACAGGTCGGTGACAGGCACCGTATCCTGTTCCAGCTTCGGGTGAAGGACGAATTTTTTCGGCATGCCGTTTTCCCGCTGTAAAATGGTGCGATAGGGGGTGGAGGCCGCGGGCATTTTCCGCTACAGCCAAAGGCCCTGAAAGCATTCTTACGGATTTGATCGTGGTCGCCAATCCCCAGCAGTTTCTTCGTGACTTGTTCGCCTGCGCCGTCGATGCGGCACAGCCTGAAACCTGCGTGCCGCCGCATCTGCCCGACGTGTCGGGTAAAGGCCGCGTCATCGTTGTCGGTGCGGGCAAGGCGGCGGCCTCGATGGCGAAGGCGCTGGAGGCGCACTTGCCGGACCCGTATGAAGGCTTTGTCATCACCCGGTACGGCTACACCGTGCCCTGCGAGAAGATCGAGGTTGTCGAGGCGGCGCATCCGGTGCCTGACAAGGCCGGAGCGGATGCCGCCACGAGAATGGTCGATCTGGTATCCGGACTGGGCGAGGGCGATCTGGTGATCGCGCTGATTTCCGGCGGTGGCTCGTCCCTGCTGACCGCGCCTGCGCCCGGCCTTACGCTGGAAGACAAGCAGGCGGTTAATCGCGAGCTGTTGCGCTGCGGGGCCAACATTCGCGAGATGAACACTGTCCGGCGTCATATCAGCGCCATCAAGGGAGGCAGGCTGGCGGCAGCGGCCTACCCGGCAAAAGTTCATGCGATCATGATTTCCGATATTCCGGGCGACGACATGGGGGCGATTGCGTCCGGCCCGACGGTCGCCGACCCGACGACCTTTGCCGATGCGATGGAAATCGTCACCCGATACAAGCTCATCCTGCCGGATGCCGTGATGGCGCATCTGCAGAAGGGGGAGGACGAAAGCCCCAAACCGGGCGATCCGTCGCTTGCCAATGTCACCAATGTGCTGGCGGCGACACCCTTGCAGTCGTTGCAGGCAGCAGCGGAATTCGCCCGCAAAAACGGGGTCGAACCGATCATCCTCAGCGATGCCATCGAAGGGGAATCCCGCGAGGCGGGGAAGGTGCTGGCGGGCGTTGCACTGTCTGTGAAGGCGCATGGCCTGCCGGTAAAAGCGCCGGCGGTTATCCTGTCGGGCGGTGAAACCACCGTCACCATTCAGGGCGAAGGCAGCGGCGGCCCGAATGCGGAACTGGCGCTTTCCGCCGCGCTGACCCTGCAGGGCGAGCCCGGCATCTGGGCACTGGCCGGCGATACGGATGGTGTGGACGGCGCGCGAGAAATCGCCGGTGCGATCATCGGGCCTGACACGCTGTCTAAAGCACTTGAAAAGGGCATCGGCGCGCGCAAGGCGCTGGCCGAGAACGATGCGCACAATTTCTTTGAAAAACTGGGGGATGGCGTTGTGACCGGCCCGACCCAAACCAACGTCAACGACTTCAGGGCGTTTCTGGTTTTGCCTTCCTAGTTTTTAGCTGGGTTACGCGTATCCCGGCCAGAATCAGCGCCATCGCCACGAAGCTGGTCCAGCCGGGCACTTCGTTCAGGATGACCCAGGCCCAAAGTACGCCGAACATCGGCACCAGATAGCCGACCTGTGACATGAAAGTGCTGCCGACATCGCGGATCACCTGAAACCGCAAGACATAGGCGATGGCTGTCGGGCCGATGCCAAGCGCGAGAAGGGCGGCATAGGGTTGCCAGTCCGTTGACGGGTTTTCCGGCCACCACAAGAAATAAAGTCCCGGGCCCATATAGATGGCGGCGGTCATCAGACAGGCCGCCGTGCCGAGCATCGGCGGCACATGCGAAATACGGCGTGTCATCACGTTGCTGACGGCATAGCAGCAGGCGGCCCCCATGATCGCGAACTGGCCGATGATCGACTGGCCGGTGGCCGTGAAGGCATCCAGACCGACAACCAGAATGACGCCCGAAATACCCAGAGTAAGCCCGAAGACTTTCGCGCCGCTGATCCTGTCGTCGCTGGTGCTGAAATGGCTGAGCATCAGGGTCACGAAAGGTACGGTCGCCATCAGGATGGCGGCGCGGCTCGCCAGCACACCCTGCTGCCCCCAGGCAATCAGCGCGAAAGGAACAGCCGTATTCAGAAAGCCGATCAAGGCCAACCAAAGCCAGACTTTGCCGCCTCGCGGCCATTTTTCCCCGACCAGCAGGCCAATTGCCGTCAGAACAACGCCGCCGACAAGGACTCGGATGGCGGCGACCGCCATCGGCGGAAAGGCTTGCAGGCCGACGGAAATCAGCATGAAGGCGCTGCCCCAGATGGCGGCGGTTGTCAGGATTTTCGCGTAGTCGATCGGCTGGCCCTGGCGAATGGCGCGCGGACCTGTCGGTGCGGTTGTTGTCTTGCTCATGTCCGGTCAGATTTTCAGGCGTCGGGTGCACCGTAGTACAGCATCACCGTGTGTTTGGCTTCTGCAAAGAACAGCCACCGTTCGAACACGACGCCGACGGCAGCACTAATGGCCGCGGCGAGGGTCAGGATGAACAGGCCGCCCGGGACGGCGCTGAACCACAGCACGCCGATCAGGACGACAGGGATGATGAACGCCGTAACGAAGGCGATTTTCCGCAATTGGGCGGCATGTTTGCGGGCGATAGAGAAACCCATTTCCTGCATCAGGTAGTTCGATCCGGTATGCGGTTTTTCAAGCAGGCGAACGTTGCCGAGATCGCCTAGGCCGGTCGCCGTACCCGGCGTCGATTCCGATGCGGAATCCTGCAGAAAGTTCCAGTAGGCCAGCTTGATCAATCCGGAGGCTGCAACGCAGACCAGGGTGAACACGGCGGCGTCCTGCATCGGGACATTGAAGAATGCCAGGATAGGCAGGACAAGCAGACCGCCGGAGGCCAGCGACAGGAAAATGTACCCGGCGGGCACCCATCGATTGCACCAGGCATGAATGGTTTTCAGGCTGGCGTAGATCATCGCCGTGCAGAAGATCGTGACGAGGCAGAATGCGATGGCGATGACGCCACTTGCCAGCACGGCGGGATGGTCGGCCGGCAGGCCCGTTGCCCATAGCCAGGCAAAGGCAAGGCCGGGCAAGTAGGTCAGGACGGCCATGACGCCTTCCCGCGACAGCCACGACGACCGCCACTGGCTCATCGCGCGGAACGCGCGTTCCGGATGGCCGAGATGGAAGGTCGACGACAACAGGCCCACAGTGATCAGGGCGTAGGCGATGCCGAATCCGGCAATGATTGCGGAGACCGGTAAAGCCGCTGAACCGGTCAGAAGCAGCAGTACAAGCATGATGATCATTCCATAGCCCGCACCCGAAGCGGTGGTGAACAGAATGACGGATTTGGCGGGATGCATCTGTTTGGCCTCTAGCGGGAAAGAACGCGGTCGACCCAGCGCGCCACGGCGTTCGCGCCATCCGTGACAACCGGTTCCAGTCTGGGTGAGGGGGCGTCAGTGCTGCCGGCCGGTTTGCGTTCGCGATCAAGGCGCGGCGGCAGGTATTTGTTGACCGGGCGGCATTCCTGTTCCGGCATCAGATCGTATCCGCCGCGGGCCTTGACGAGGCGGCTGACATCCGAGTCCGGGTTGCCGAGATCGCCGAAGGATCGCGCGCCTGCCGGGCACGTAGAAACACAGGCGGGTACGCGGCTGGCCTGCGGCAGGGCTTCATTGTAGATGCGGTCAATACAAAGCGTGCATTTTTTCATGACGCCGGCATCGGCATCGTATTCCCGCGCACCATAGGGGCAGGCCCAGGAACACAGTTTGCAGCCGATGCATGTATCGGCATTGACCAGCACGATGCCGTCTTCCTCGCGCTTGTAGGACGCGCCCGTCGGGCACACCGTGACACACGGGGCGTCGTCGCAATGCAGGCACGATTTCGGAAAGTGAACCGTGCGTGACGGCACCGGGTCATCGTCGTCTTTTGCGTTTTCCGGAATGACTTCGAAGGTGTGGATGCGGTTGAACCAGACCCCTGACGGGTCGGCGCCATAGGGCGACGTGTCGGGCAGGGGTGCGCTGTGTCCGCCGGTATTCCATTCCTTGCAATTGACCGCACAGGCATGACACCCGACGCAGATGTCGAGATCGATCACCAGCCCCAGCTTCTTTCCGGTTTTTGCGGGCAGGGTGGTCATGTCGGATCGCCCCCCGGCTTGATGGTGGTCGAATTGCCGTGGCCCGGCTGAATGCCGGTATCCTGATCGGCGTATTCCTGCCGGTTGCCGATCCATTCCCGGTGTTCGATCATTCCGCCGGGCGAGGGCGTCGCCTTCAGCTTCGCGCCGTATCGCAGTATCGACGGCCGGTTTTTCGACGCCGGGCGCTCCTCCACCGCTGCCAGCCTCGGTTCGGTCTCCTGCGCTTCCTCGGCGCTGCATTTTTCCAGCCGCACCCGCAGATCGTACCAGGCGGCCTGACCGGTCACCGGGTCGGAATTGGAATACCGGTACCCGTCCTTGCGCGGCGGCAGAAGATCGGAGATGACATGGTTCAGCAGAAACCCTTTCGTGGTTTCCGGCGCATCGTCGGAAAGACCCCAGGCGCCACGCCTTTTCCCGATGGCGTTCCAGGTCCAGACGGTTTCGCCGTTGACCCCGGCCATGCGTTTGATCTGCGCTTTGACCCGCCCGTGATGGCTGACGATCCACACCCAATCGTCGTCGGACAGCGCGTGCTTATCGGCCAGAGAATCCGGCACGTAGAGGCGGTTGGCGGCGGTGATCTGGCGTAGCCAGGCGTTCTGCGACCCCCAAGAATGGTACATCTGCATCGGCCGTTGCGTGATGGCATGCAGCGGGAAATCGGTAAGATCGACAGCGCCTTCCTCGAACGGCTGATACCAGATCGGCAGCGGATCGAAGTAACGTTCGACACGGTCACGCAACTCGTCCGGCGGCTGTCTGTCGCCATGACCCTGCGCCGCCAGTCTGAAATGCTGCATCGGTTCGCTGTACAATTGCATAACGATCTGATCGGAATTCGGTATCCAGCCGAGATGCTTCGCCAGTTCAAGGTAGCTCTTGTTGGCGTGCTTGTAATAGAGCTGGTCGGGGCTGAATTCCGTCTGCCAGAAGCAGCCGTTTTCCAGATAGCGTTTGAGCTGGTCCGGGTTTACGTTGCCCCGACCCTGGTCGGCGCCGTTCTTGCCGCGCCATCCGGCGAGCGGGCCGATGCCCGGCGCACGTTCATGATTGACCATATAGTCGCTGTACCCGCCCGGAAACTTCGGAGCGCCTTCCGGCGTCAGCAGGCCGGGCAGGCCGATGCGGACGCCGAGATCGATCAGTACTTCCTGAAACGGACGGACGTCGCGGTCGGGTTTCACGACCGGCTGGCGGATCGAATCCGCCGGACCGTGCGCGCTTCCGATCGGCCGGTCCAGCAGGGAGATGCAGTCCCAGCGTTCCAGATAGGTCGTATCGGGCAGGATCAGATCGGCATAAGGCACCATTTCCGAATAGTAGGCGTCGGAATAGATGATTTTCGGAATCTTGTATTCGCCGTTCTCGTGTCTGTCGGTCAGATAATGCAGGGTGCCCTGCGTGTTCATGGAACTGTTCCAGCCCATATTCGCCATGTACATGAACAGCACATCGACCGGATACGGGTCGCCGGCCCAGGCATTGTGGATGACGGAATGCATCATGCCGTGCGCGGCCAGCGGGTATTCCCACGAATAGGCCTTGTCGATGCGTTTCGGTTTGCCGTTTTCGTCGATCAGCAGATCGTCGGGCGACAGCGGGAAGCCCAGCGGCATGCCGGTCAATGGCGTGTTGGGTTTTGCATCGCCGCCGGCAGGCGCGGGATGCGGCGGCGTCAGGCGCGGGAAGGGCGGTTTGTAGCGAAAGCCGCCCGGGGCATCGATTGACCCCAGCAAAACCTGCAGCATGTGGATGGCGCGGCAGGTGTGAAAGCCGTTCGAATGGGCGGAAATACCCCGCATGGCATGCATCGAGACCGGGCGGCCGATCATCTTTTCATGTTTGCGCCCGGCCCAGTCGGTCCACGGGATATCCAGTTCGACTTCGCTTTTGAAGGCGGCCTCGGCGAGTTCGGCGGCGATCCGGCGGATCGTGCCGGCGGGAACGCCGCATTTGTCCGCGACGGCGTCGGGCGCATAGGACGGATCAAGATAACGACGCGCCAGAAGCTCGAAACTGGGCACGACCCGGGTGCCGTCCTCAAGCGTATGCTCCCCCACCAGCGCCGGCTTGATATCGGCGGACAGCGCATTCATTGCCGCGTTGCTGCCGTTGTCCCAGGCCATCGGGTTGCCGTCTGCATCCCGGGCGAACAGGCCGTTCGAGGCTGTGCCGGGCGCGTCGATCACCAGCCAGGGCGCGTTGGTGTAGCGGGCGAGGTAATCCCAGTCGACGGATTCGCTTTTAAGCAGTTCATGCACCAGCGACAGAATGAACAGACCGTCCGTGCCGGGCCGGATGCCGACCCATTCATCGGCAATTGCGGAATAGCCGGTCCGAACCGGATTAACCGAAACGAACTTGGCCTTGCCGCGGCTTTTTAGACGCCCGAGGCCCATCTTGATCGGATTTGAATCGTGATCTTCGGCCACGCCGAACATCAGGAAATAGCGGGTCAGGTCCCAGTCCGGTTCGCCGAATTCCCAGAACGATCCGCCGATCGAATACAGGCCCGCCGCCGCCATGTTGACCGAGCAGAACCCGCCATGCGCTGCGAAATTGGGCGTGCCGAACTGCGCCGCCCACCATCCGGTCAGGCTTTGCGACTGGTCGCGGCCCGTAAAAAACGCAAGCTTGCGCGGATCCGTAGCGCGAATCGACCCCAGCCAGTCGGTCGCCAGGGCGAGGGCTTCGTCCCATTCGATTTCCTTGAACTGCCCGCTGCCGCGCGGACCGCTGCGCAGCAGCGGTTTCGTCAGTCGGGCCGGCGACAGGTGCTGCATGATCCCGGCCGATCCCTTGGCGCAAAGAACGCCCTTGTTCACCGGGTGGTCGGGATTGCCCTCAATGTATCTGATCTGATTGTCTTTGAGATGAACGCGTATGCCGCACCGGCAGGCGCACATGTAACAGGTGGTCGTTTTGACTTCGTCTGAAACAGTCTGAGTCGTCTCAACCGTTTCGCGAACGGTTTCAAATGGATTCGGTATCACTGAAATTATCCTATCCGTTTGAACAGCCAGTTCGCCCCATAGCCAGCCAGGACGGCAATGAGAATTGATAATATTCCGAATATCGCGCCGTGGTTCTGCGCAAGCAGGAATATCTCAGCTCCGGAGCCGACCTTACTGACAAAAAGCGGCGTTGTCTGTGCACTTTCCACCGTACCGTTGCGGACAAGCAGGGTTTCGATGATGTAGGTGCCGACCGGGACATTCGAAGGAAACAAAACTTTGGTTCTGAAAAGCCTCTGCCCGCGCTTTTCAACAAGGCCGGGCTTGCCTGTATAAAGACCGGCGGCTTCGCGCAACCGCACAATCGATTCCTGAAATTCCGCGACTTCGCTGTCTGTGCGGCCGATTGGCGGGGTCATGCGAATGTTGTCGACGCCGATCTGGTGCCGGCGCAATTCGTGGATGGGTAGATTGAACTCCACGCCTTCGGTCGCCGCGACGTAATAGAAGGCCGGCACGGCGTTGAAGATCATGCCGTCGGAATTCATCCAGATCCCCGCTATCCGGTCTTTCTTCCGAACCACCACTTCTTCGTTGGGGCCGCGAACGACGACGACGACATCCCCGTCGTCTTTCGTCGTGCCGAACAACAGCAGTTCCGTTCCGGTGAACCCGGTTGTGATGGCGATAAGATGGCTCGACAGATCGGCGACAAGCGGTTCGCTCGCGCGCGCCTGGATCGGCATAAATATCGATGAGACAACAGCGAAAAGGAAAAGCCGTTTCAACATCAGTGTTGCCCCGGCTGGCCGATAGAGAAAACCTCACTGGGCGTAACAACCAGATCGAACAGAAGTTTTCCGCAGACCAGTAGCACAAGTGCGGCAAGCAGCCCGCGCAATTCTTCCCCGCGCAGTTTCGAGCCGAGCCGCGTGCCGATCTGGGCGCCGACGACCGCCCCGACGAGCAGCAGCATGGCCAGAACGATATCAACGGTCTGATTGAGATAGGCCTGCAGGAACGTCGCATTGGCGGTGACGAAGATGATCTGAAACAGCGAGGTGCCGATCACGATCGATGTCGGCATGCCGAGCAGGTAAATCATCGCCGGCAACATCACGAAGCCGCCGCCGACACCCATGATGGCGGACAATACGCCGACCACAAAACCGATAAGCAGCGGCAGAATGGCGCTGATGTAAAGTCGCGAACGGTGAAACCGCATCTTGAACGGCAGGCGGTGAAGCCAGTTGTGTTCATGCAGTTTGCGGCGCGGCTTGCCGCCGGCGGCCTTTGTTTGCCGTATCGTGCGAACGCTCTCAAATAGCATCAGAGCGCCAATCGATCCGAGAAAGACAACATAGGATAGCTTGATGACGAGGTCGATCTGACCCAGCGTCCGAAGAAACGCGAACAGAAAAACGCCCGCAGTCGACCCGACGAGACCGCCGATCAACAGGATGGTCCCCATTTTGAGATCGACATTGCCGCGTTGCCAGTGCGCCATCACGCCGGAAACGGACGATGCGACAATCTGGTTTGCCTGCGTTCCCACGGCAACGGCCGAAGGGACACCGAGGAGAATCAGCAAAGGCGTCATCAGAAATCCGCCGCCGACCCCGAAAATTCCGCTCATCAGTCCGACGCCGATCCCCATTCCGAGAATCAGGAATATGTTCACTGACATTTCGGCAATTGGTAGATAGATGTGCATGACGCGTGATTGCGCTTTCGCAGGCCGGAAGATGATTTGGAGTCAAGGTGTTAGAATCGTTATTGAACACCTGTTCGCGAGAATTGTCGAATGCGGAATTGGATTATTGCCTTTTGGCGCTACTGATTTTACGCAAATGGCATGACATGACGGGCAGCATGACTTAGTAGACAACGCCGACAGACCCGTTCAGGGACATGACAGAGCGACAAGACAGAAATCAGAATGGTTGATTGGGAATTAGATGCGAAAGGGCTTGTCTGCCCGTTGCCGGTGCTGAAAGCCCGCAAGGCGATGAAGCAGCTTGAAATCGGTGAGCGGCTGCGGATTGAAGCAACGGATCCGGGATCCGTGCAGGACATGGATTCCTTCTGCGCGAGCCAGGGCCACAAGCTGATCGAAAGCGGCGAACACGACGGCGTTTTTACGTTCGTCGTTCAGAAGGCCGAGAAACCGGGGTGAATCGCTGTTTCAGCCCTTCTTCACGATTTCCGTCACGGAGACCGCCAGCCTGTCTTCCACAACAACGACTTCGCCGCGCGCAACGGCCGTGCCGCTGACCCGGATTTCCACTGTATCGCCAACCTTCCGGTCGAGCTCGATAACGGCGCCGCGGCCGATTTTCAGCAGGTTGCTGACTTTCATTTCCGCCATGCCCAGAACGGCAGTCAGGTCGACACTGATATCGTTGATGGCGGCCGGCCGGCCGTTTACCGTCGCCGTAAGCGGCTTTCCCTCGCTGTCTTCCAACAGCTTCGCCATATCCGTCTCATTGCCCTGATCGGCTTCGCTGTCTACATCCGTTTCGTCAGACATGCTGTAATGTCCTTTCACCTGCGCGGCGCCAGACGCCGGCATTCTTGCATGTCGCTAGGATACCGTTGATTCCTTTAAGCGTCCAAGACTCGTTGGCTTTCGGGAATCGAGGTTTACTCGAGGCCTTGTGAATTTTCCGTGAGCGAGAACTGCGATAGATTCGTACGTCGGGGGAACGTTAGTCGTGGATGATAATCTGAGTGAAGTCAGTAAGATAGCGGAAACAGTTATCGATTTCGGTATAGAGTACGGCTTCCAGATTCTCGGTGCGATTGTCGTTCTCGTTATCGGGCTCAAGCTGTCGTCCTGGGCCGGCGGGCGCGTAACGCGTCTGTGCGAGGCGAAGAACATCGACGTCACGCTGTCCCGGTTTATCGGCAACGTCGTGAAAATCGTGCTGGTCGTAACCGTCGCCATCATAACGCTGGGAAATTTCGGTATCACGATCGCGCCGTTCATCGCGCTTGCCGGTGCATCCGCGTTCGGCGCGACCATGGCGTTGCAGGGGCCGCTGTCCAACTACGGCGCCGGCCTGTCGATCATTCTGTCCAGACCTTTCGTGGTCGGCGATACGATCAACGTTCAGGGCGTCAGCGGCGTGGTGCACGAGATAACCCTTGCGCAGACCTACCTGTACGGCGAGGACAACGAAAGAATCAGTGTGCCGAACAAGGAAGTCGTCGGCCAGGTCATCGTCAATTCCAACCAGCGTCGGGTGGTACAGACGAAAATTCTGGTGGCGGATGAATCGAGGGCGCTTGAGGCGATCAATGCCATTACCCGGGCGCTTGATGAAAAAGGTGGTTTTTCCGAAGAGTCGAAACCGCTGGTGGGCATCCACGATTTCACCTATGGGGGGATTGTCATCGGGGTTCGCTACTGGGTCGAAAGCAGCAAATACTTCGCCAGTCGATATGCTGCCAATCGAATCGTTTTTGATTGTCTGAGAGAGGCGGGAATCGATCTGGTTTCATCCGCTGGCGGACCGCCCGGCGCTGTAATGCTGGACAGTCTTTCGGCGGATGACGATACACCGGGTCATCAGGAACCTGTTGCCTGATAATTTTCGGAGTGTTTAAGTGGAGTGTCGTTGCACCGGTTTTTTTAGGGAGGAAACCACGCTGCTGTTGCAAGATAGCGGTGTGGCTTCGTTTGGTTAATTGCGCACAATCGATCTGAGCAACATTCGGTTTCTGGTCTATGACCCAAACACGCATTCAAGGCATCTGATCTTGAATGTGTTGCGTGCGCTCAAGGCGCAGAGTCCGCGAGACGTGAACACGCTTAAGGATGCGCTTCGCAGCATCGAAACATCGCCGCCTGATATTTTTATCATGAACTGGTGGCGGGATCACGAAGGCGAGGAAAAGCTGATCAAGGCCATCCGTTCGTCGAACGAAGACAAGATCAAGTTTTTGCCGATTATCGCCAGCAGCAGTTCGTCGACATCGACAAGCGTCACGATGGCGCGAAATGTCGGGATAAACGAATATCTGCTGAAGCCTTTCTCTCCGAAATCTCTGTATCTGCGGCTCGCCGCAGTCATTTCGAAGCCCAGGAATTATGTCCAGATCGGTGATTATTTCGGTCCGGACCGGCGTCGGCGTCAGACCGAGCTGGACGATCAGGACGACCGCCGCAAGGACGGCAAGCAGGGATCGCCGATCAAGCCGCCGGATATCCGTACCCGTCGCGAGTTCATGTCGCAGTCTGAAATCAACAAGATGATCAACCCGGATCACAAGCCGGAAGACGAGGACGACAACGCCGCATAACACAGCCGGTTTCGCGTACCGGTCAGGCGAATACGCCTGCCAGATGGACGATATAGAGGAAGGCCACGATCAGAATCGTGGAGGACGCGACATACCAGCCGTTCCATCCCCATGATGTCGTCCAGTTGGTTTGCCCCGAAAGTCGGGCCAGCATGAAAACCGTTGCCGAAAACGGCGACACCGAAGCGCCCTGACCCCACATGCCGAGCAGGGCGAGCGCCATCAGTTCAGGCGGGATGCCGATGATATGCGGAGGAAACAGCGTCGGGATCAGAATGGCCGGAACGACGGGATGTACCCCCAGCGCATTTATCGCGCCGTGAAGGACGACCAGCACCGCCAGAAGTATGAAAGGCGCGCCGGCCCAGCCCAACGCGGTCGCTGCAACCGATTCCGGCGGTACGGCGATACCGATGCCCACCGCCAGAATATTCGCCGCACAAAACAGCGTGGCTTCGTTTCTCAGGCTGGGGATTTCGGAAAGGATCGTGCGCAGGGTCGGCGTTTCCGGCGCGTCGATGCGGGGCCGACGGCGTATCAGCCGGAGCCAGACAAGAGAGAAGGGTGGCGCGATCAGGGCTATCGTGACCGGCACGCTCAGCCCTGCGACGTCGATGGCGAGCACGAAGGCCGACAGCAATGTCAGCAGGATCGTCAACAACGTCAGCCATTCGCGTCCGACAAGTGGTTTTGAATAATCCGGCGTTCTGACCGACGTGGTCTTGACCGGTGTCGCGGGCCGAACGAACAATCGGTCGGACAGCCAGCTCCAGCACAACAGAACAGCAGACAGGCTGATGCCAACAGGCGCAATCGTTGACCAGCGTACGCTTGGCAGGACCGAGTAGATAACCACGGCGGCAACGAAAAACGGCGCCCAGCAGGTTGCCGATGCCAGCCCCTGGGCGAGTGCGCGGCCAAGCCGGCGCTGCAGGCGTTCTTCGGTGCCGGGTCGGATAAGCGACGACAGAAGGGTGATACCGGCAAGATTGAAGGTGATGGTGAGGAAATGCGCCGAAACCGCCGTCATGAGATAGCGCTGTCCGGGCGGCTGTCGCACCACCGTGTCTCGCAGGCCCAGCAGGCTGGGGCTGGTATTTGCCGGAATCCGCAAACAGAGAACGCCGCCGAAAAGCAGCAGAAACGGGATGGTCCGTTCAACGCCCTTCAACAACGTTCCGGCCGTGTCATGTGCTAGATAGCCGGCGAAAACGCCAACGCTGGTCAGGATCGCCGCCGCGATCAGGTTCAGTCCGGCAACTCGTCTGATTTCAATGCCGATAAACCCGATGACGCAGATGACGGCGATTTCCTTTGCATAGGCAACGCCCGCAATTGAATTCGCCAGTGCCGTTATCAGGAAAACGAGGAATAATAGGATAGAGAAGACGTCGCGATGCATGACGGCACAGTAAACGAAATCCTCCAACGGTCGACCACATTCCGTATCCGATACGGTTTGTCCGCTGTCGAATCCGCTATACCGTTTTCCGATGGCTGACCCGGTTTCACTTGAGAAGAATGTGGATGTGTTGCGCGATATCCTGTCGGGCGACGCGTTTCATGCGCTGACATCCGCGCCCGCCGACAATGTCGAGCTGATTTCAGGCGATCGGGAAGGCGGCCCCAATATCGCGACCGCCAGCAGAAGGCTGTATCAGCCGGACGGTCAGCACTATGCCGAAGATCAGGTGCGGGCGTTTCTGGAAAGCCCGAAACGGCTGTCGCTTGCGCCGGCGCCGCCGACGTCGGCCGCCGCATTCAGCGAAATGGCTGTTGCGCGCCTGTACGGACGATTTTCCGACCGCCTGATAAGGGACGATCGCGATCCCTCTCTTGCTGCAGGCTACCTTGTCAGTCTCGGTCTCGGGCTTGGCCTGCACCTGCCGATGCTGCTTGATGCGCTGCCGGTTCGAAACATCGTCATCGTAGAGCAATCGCCGGCGATCGTCCGGTTGAGCCTCGCCGTGCTGGACTGGGCCGGAATGGCGGAGGAACTGGAACGCCGGGGTGGCCGGCTTCACCTGTTCATCGCCGGCAATCCGCAAACGGTATCCGCCCGGATATACGAAACGATGCGTGGCGATGACATGCCGTTTCTGGACGGGTCGGTCATCTTTCCACACTACGCGACCTCATACCTCAACGAGGTCGCCGGGGCTTTTGCCACGGCCCTGCCGATGATCGGCGATCCGGTCGGGTTCCTTGAAGACGAGGCGCTGATGCTGCGCAACACGGCGGCGAACCTGAAAGCCGAACCGGACGGTATTCTGCGGCCCGGTTCCGGCACCGGCGCGGTATCGCCGGTCCCGGCCTTTATCGTCGGCAGCGGCCCGTCGATCGACAGTCAGATCGATACGATCGCAAAACACCGCAACGATGCTCTGGTCATTTCCGGCGGAACGGGTCTGAGCGTCCTGCTGGAAAACGGGATCACACCCGATCTGCATTGTGAAATAGAGAACGTGCCGGATATCTACGCCGCCATTTTACAGTGCGCGGCCCGGCACGACTTGTCCGCCCTGACGCTTGTCGGCTCAGTGACGGTGGATCCTCGTGTCCCGCCGTTTTTCGGGTGGTTTCTGGGGGTGTTTCGCGATGTTCTCAGTTCGACCCGGGCGTTTGCCGACGGTTACAAGCCGCTGGAAATGGCGGGCCCGACCGTCACCAATCTGGCTTGCCGGACCGCAATCGCCGCCGGATGTTCGGAAATTTATTTGTTCGGAACCGATCTCGGGTCAATTGACCCGGAAAAGCACCATTCCGACGGATCGTTATACGCCTACAGTGATGATCCGTACTGGCAATCCGGCGCGCAAATGGAAAGCCTGTCGATACCGGCCGCGGGCAATTTTCGGGAAACGGTCTATACCAGCCGGGAGTTTCTGTTCACCAAACTGTATTTCGACACGCTGACACAGAATTTCCCCGCCGTTGCTTTCCGAAACTGCAGCGACGGTATGAGGATAGCCGGGGCAATACCGTTTGAGGCGCAGGCAGTGGCGCTCCCTTCGCTTCAGCCGTCGGTAAAGCAGGCCTTGCTGGACGGGCTCTCGGAACCGTGGCGGCAACATGACGAAATCGATGGCGTTCTTGCGACGATACGCCAGGCGCTGGCCGGTGCTGCGGTCGATCTGCAATTCCAGGCGCGCGGATTGTCGGGCGAATCGGATTTGTCGATGCTGGCGGAGAACTTGAAGCCATTTCTGCACGATGGACAAATGGCTGATGGCGATGAATTGGACGCCATTGCGCGGTTCATGATGTCAGGAAGCGTGATGATGATAGTGCTGGCGGCGAATTCACTGCTGGGTCGTGTCGGTCCGGATGACCGGCAAGCCGTTATCGACGCAATGCTTGCCGAAATCGAAGACTTTGCCGGTTCAGCGGTACCTCTGTTCGATAGTGACGGTCAGGACGGTTGATCCGCTCCGGGTATCAGGAGGGGTGGGGTGTTTTCGAAATCGTTTTTGCCAGCGCGAAGGAGGCTTCCATGGCGGCAATGCCGTCGACGCGTCGCGCCAGATCGCGAATGATTGTCTCGACTTCCTGAAAATGCGTCTGGTAGGCCACGCGTTCGGCGATCACGGTCAACATCAGCACGCAATCGTGTGTCGTTTCAGGTTCCGCCGTGATCACTTCCGCTTCAGCGACAGCCGCGTGCTGGCGCAATTCCCTGTGCGTCGGGTCCGTCAGTTCGGCAATCCGCGTGACCGCCATGCGGGCGGCTTCGCGCGCCCGATAGGGTTGTTCTACCGTCGGTGAAATCACCGGCAGAAGATTGGGTTCCAAGTGGAAATAGTCGGCAAGCCGCTTGAATGCGGCGGCAAAGGGTTCAAGCTCGAACCGGCAGTCGTCTTCAAAGATCGACGCGCAGCCGAGGAGTTCCTCTGCCATCGCATCGCGGATTCTTTGAATATCGACGAGGGTCGCCACGAGCCGTTCCTTGTTGTTCACTCCATCCAATCCAATTGCTGAACCGGTGGCAAGCGATAGAACTGTTAAATTTCGATATTTCCGATCACATTTTCAGTCGAGCCTGAATCCCCTGGCTTTTATGAAGGTGCCGAATTTCTGTCTCTCCGGTTTCGAATACTGATCGGTTTTCTGTTTCGACCAGACAACGCCTTCAAGCCGGGTCCGTCTTTCATCATAGGCGTCAACGTGTTTCGCCGTTCCGTCATCATCGTAGCGGTCGGTATGGATAACGGCGTCCAGCGGCAGCCGGGCGCGCGGCGCGGGGGTTTCTGCCGGATAACCGACCGCGATGCCGACAGCGGGAAAGACATGATCCGGCAATCCCAGTAGATCGCTGACCTCTTCGGGCCGGTTCCGAACCGCGCTGATCGGGCAGCATCCCAGGCCAATAGATTCCGCCGCGATCAGAAACCCCGCGAGCGCGATCCCCGCATCCATGACCGGATTGTAGAATGCGTCGAGATGATCGTTCACGAAGGGCGTGTCCCGCATCGAATGGATCTGCCGTTGGCGTCGGTTGTTGCCGCAGATCACCAGAAGCGACGGGACTTCCTTTATCCACGGCTGGGCCAATTCCCCTGACGCCAGAATATCGATCAGCTTCCGGTGCGTTTCTTCATTCTGAACAATAATGATATCGCGCTGCTGCAGGTCGCTTTTCGACGGCGTCGTCAGGGTGATCGTCGCCAGCGTCCGAAGTGTCTCGAACGCAACTTTCCGGCCAGAAAACTTTCGGATCGACGTTCTTCCAGACAGTTGCTGCCAGACATCGGGTATTTCATCCGGCAGGGCCAGCGGACCTGTCTCGCCGAACCGGCGTTCCAGGTTTTTCATCAGGGTGTCTGCCATGAAATCTCTCCTATATCGACGCGCCGGCCGGCTTCAGCCGATGCGTATATCGCTTCTTCGATCCGCAGATTGATCAGATACCCTTCCGCATCCGTCTCAAGATCGGTTCCCTCGTTCAGATGGCTGATGACATGCTGCTGCATCGCCAGGACGCAATCGCCGCCGAACCCCGTTTCAGGAAGGTTATAGTTTACGCAGGTCTCTTCGTTACCGCCGTGGCGGCGCAGAAACAGATTTCCGTCGCCATCCAGCCGGAGAGTGCCTTCCGAACCGTCCAGCCACAATTCGCCCATCGTCAAACGCCGGTTTTCCGCCGCATGATCGGCCAGTCTGTTGCCGTCGAACAGCCCGTTCGCGCCGGACCGGAACCGGAACTGAACGATGCCGCAATCTTCGCCGGCAATGGCCGGGTTGAGGCGTTTCAGGTCTGCGAAGACCGATTCGACTTCGCCCATCAGGTACCGGAACGTATCGATAAAATGAATGCCGGTCTCGTGAATCAGGAAACGCGGCATGTTCTGGAAATAAGGCTGCCGGGCCAGATAGGCGTCAGGGCCCTGACCGTCGCCCGGGCGCAATCGGAAACTGACCTGATAGGGCGCGCCGATCACGCCGGCTTCCAATTGCCGCCTGATTTCCCGGTACCAGGGCTGAAACCTGAAATTCTCGTGGACCGCCAGCATGATGCCGCTGTCCCGTGCTGTTTTCGTCGCCCGTTCGGCCGCCTGCAGCGAGCCGCAGAACGGCTTCTGGCAAATTGTATCGACGCCGTATTGCGCCGCCAGCCCGATCAGGAAGCTGTGTTCCTCCGGCGGAACGACGATGTCCAGCAGATCGGGTTCCAGCGTTTCGAGGAGCGCTTCGGCGTTCTCAAAATGCCGGGCCACCGAAAAAGCCTTCGCCGTTTCTGCAGCCTTTTCACCATCGCGATCGCACAGTCCGACAAGGTCGGCATCGGGCAGGCGTGTCCAGGCGTCATGGTGAAACCAGGCGAAGTATCCCGCGCCGACAACGGCAACACGAACAGGCATCCGGCTCTCCTTTCGTTTCGCAGGTCTGCAACCGATTTTGAGGATGCAGGGACCCGGTGAAAACCAATATCTTTGCGTGAAGGGAAACGGACCCGCTAAGGTACCGGCATGAAACCTGAACAGGCTGACAATTCGGAAACGGGCGGGGCGATATCCGTTCGGGTCTGGCGCGGCGACGCCGCCGGCGGCGACTACGAGGAATTCACGATTCCCGACCGGCCGAACCAGACCATTCTGGACGCGGTGACGGAAATACAGCGCGACCACGACCCCAGTCTCAGCTATCGCTTTGCCTGCCGGGTCGGCATGTGCGGCTCCTGCGCGATGATGGTGAACGGAAAGCCGCGCTGGACCTGCCGGACCCTGGTGGAAACGGTCGCCGGTCCGTCGCGCCGCCTGACCCTCGCCCCATTGCGGAACCTGCCCGTCATCAAGGACCTTGCCGCGGATATGACCGTGTTCTTCGAGAAATGGGGCAAGGCGATGGGCCGGTTCGATGACGGTGGTGCGCCGGACCCGGACTTCGCGCCTGTCGATCCGGCATCAAAAGACAGGCAGGACGTTGATTCCGCCATTGAATGCATCAATTGCGGTGTCTGTTATGCCGCCTGCGATACCGTAACCTGGGACGAAGATTATCTGGGGCCGGCCGCTTTGAATCGCGCCTGGTCTCTGATCAAGGACGAAAAGGACAAGGGCCGTGTCGACAGATTACGCGCCGTATCCCGGAAGGGCGGTTGTCTTTCCTGCCACACCCATCAGCGCTGTGCGGACCTCTGCCCGAACCTGCTTAACCCCACCCGCTCCATAGCCGGCCTGAAACGGGCCGTTATGGTTTCGACCCTGAAGGGGGAATTGTAGACGTGGGCGTGGCGAGGGAAGCGCGGCTATGGCTGGTTCAGCGTGTAACGGCGATCATCATGACGCCGCTGATTCTGGCCCATCTGTTCACCATGATCTATGCCGTGCAGAACGGGTTGTCGGCGGCGGAAATTCTCGAACGCACACGCGGCAGTGTGGGCTGGTTGGTGTTCTACGGACTGTTCGTTCTGTGTGCGGCGGCGCATGGGTCCATCGGTTTGCGCACCGTGGCGATAGAATGGTTCCACTGGCGCGGGAAACGTCCTGAACTCTTTGCGCTGTTGACCTTTGTGTTTCTCGTCATCCTCGGGGTGCGGGCCGTTGTCGCCCTTGTTGGTGGCGCGTGACATGACCCGTGATACCAAACCGCATCGGTTGAGCCATTGGGCGGCATTGCTGCAGCGGCTGTCGGGGATGGCGCTGGCCCTGTTTCTGCCATTGCACTTCTTGGCTCTGGGGCTGGCGCTGAACGGCGAGGCGGCGCTGGACGGGTTTCTGACATGGACCGATACGCCGCTCGTCAAACTGGCCGAAGCCGGCCTGGTGGGGCTGCTGTCGTTGCATTTTGTCGGCGGGATAAGGCTGCTGATGATCGAATTCCTGTCCTGGCGGACGTGGGAAAAGAACCTGATATCGATCGCCCTGGGGGTGACGCTGTTCTTCGTTGTTTCCTTCCTTTTGAATGTGTTTTCGTGAAGGGCCTTGCAATGACCGAGATCGAAAGGATCGACACGGATATCCTGATCCTCGGTACGGGTGGTGCCGGTCTGTTCGCCGCGTTGCACGCGCATCGCGCCAACCCGGATCTGAAAATCGCCATCGCGGCGAAAGGATTGCTCGGCAAATGCGGCTGCACGCGGATGGTGCAGGGCGGCTACAATGTGGCGCTTCAGGCTGGCGATTCCATCGAACGGCATTTCATGGACACGATCAAGGGCGGGGCCTGGATACCGGATCAGGAGCTTGCCTGGAAACTGGTCAGCCTTGCGCCGGAACGGGTTCTGGAACTGGAAAACGAGGTCGGCTGCTTCTTCGACCGCAATGCCGACGGGTCGCTGCATGGCAAGGCCTTCGCCGGCCAGACCTTCGACCGGACGATCCACAAGGGCGACCTTACCGGGATTGAGATCATCAACCGGCTGATGGAACAGGTCTGGTCGCGCCCTGTCGAAAAACTGGAGGAACACCGCGCTGTCGCCTTTATCAGGGATGCCGCAGGCGAACGGCTTTCGGGCGTGTTGATGATCGACATGCGTACCGGCGGATTTCGGTTTGTGCGGGCGAAGGCTGTATTGCTGGCAACCGGCGGCGGGCCAACCATGTACCGCTATCACACGCCGTCCGGCGACAAGGCCTGCGACGGCATGGCGATGGCTTTACGGGCCGGGTTATCGCTGCGCGATATGGAAATGGTGCAGTTTCACCCGACCGGTCTGCTGGCCGGCAAGGGAACGCGGTTGACCGGCACGGTGCTGGAGGAAGGTCTGCGCGGGGCGGGTGGCCATCTGCTGAACGGCGACGGCGAGCGGTTCATGCTGACCTATGACGAGCGCGGCGAACGGGCGACGCGGGATATCGTCTCGCGGTCCATCGAACGCGAAATCCGCGCCGGCAAGGGCACCGAGAACGGTGGCGTCTATATCAAGATGGCGCATCTCGGTCCAGAGGATGTGAAGAAGAAGTTTCCCGGCATGGTGCGGCGCAGCGCCGATGTCGGTTTCGATCTCGCCGATGGGCTGGTGGAGGTGGTGCCGACCGCCCATTACATGATGGGTGGCGTTGAAATGGATGTGAACTGTTTCACCTCTTTGCCCGGCCTGTTCGTCGCGGGCGAGGACGTCGGCGGCGTTCACGGCGGCAACCGTCTCGGCGGCAACGGCGTCGCCAATTCAACCGTCTATGGCGGGGTCGCGGGGGAGGCGATGTCCGACTGGCTGATCGGTGCGGATGATCCGGCTGAGCCGGATGAAGTCGCTGTTAAGGCGGAGGTTGCAGCCTGTCTTGCGCCGTTCGGGAAAAAGCCCGGGGCGCTTCACGATCTTCGGGAAAACTTGCAGGATTTGATGTGGGACGATGTCGGCATTCTGCGCGACGCCGATGGTCTCAACCGGGCGATGGATCGCCTTGCCGATCTTGAAGGGCTGTTGGACGAAGCCGGTCTCGGCGATCAGGGTCGCGCCTTTAACCTGACCTGGCACGACTGGCTGAACCTGAAGAACCAGATCCTTGTCAGCCGCGCCATCGCGGCGGCGGCGTTGGTGCGCGAGAATTCAAGGGGCGCGCATTACAGGGAGGACTTCCCCGACCCCGGCTCGCTGGAGGAAACCACGTTTACACGGGTATCACTGGCTGATGGTGTGTTTGCGGCCAACACCGAACCGGTCGTTTTTTCCAGAGTAAAGCCGGGCGAAAGCCTGCTTTCCGAAGAGTGACGCTTCCAATGTTACGACTGCCTGGCTTGACCCGGCATCTTTACTGGAAAAGGCAAAAGTCCCGTATAAAGTGCAGGTATCAAATCCGGATCAAACCACCTCATCCGAACGGTCGTCGGTTTCGCCGTAGCGGTGCAGGGCGGGAGGCGTAGTGCCTTCATAGAGCGACCCGATCTTTTTGCCGATTTCCGCATTCGTGTTTTCGAACAGGCTCTCGCCTTTTAAATTACTCTCAACGAGGAATGGGCCGAAGTTCTCGACGTCGAACACCCACATCGCCTGGGCGATGCCAAGTTCCTCGATCCAGTGCGCGGCGCGGATGTTTTTTATACCGCGACCGAGTAAAGCGCCCGTGCCGTAACCGACCGTCGTCAGGTATATCGCGCCGTGTTTCACGAATATATCGCGATAGATGGTCGGGTTCATGCCGCCCTTGCCGATAATCACTTTGGTGCCGGTCTGCTCGAACCACCGGTCCAGCCATTTTGCGAACCGGAACGATGCCGTTGCCGTTACCGCGCCGACCCTGTACGTGCCGTCCCCGTTGTCGGCGGCGGCGGGCGAACAGTGGAAGTTCACGTTGCTGACCTGATGCGGATCGATGGGCAGTGGGACGCCATCGTCGATGGCGCGCTTGTAGACGCCTTCTCGGCCGGTGAAGACCGTACCGTCGAGATAGACGATGGTGCCCAGTTCCAGGCCGGCGATATCGTCGGCTGAAACCGGCGCGTTCAGGCGGACTTTTCTAAGCTTGTCGGCATGCCGGCCCATTCAACCGTCTCCCGTCGCATGTAAGGGGTGAACCAGTTCGGGTCGGTACGATACTCAACCCGGCCATCGGCATGAATGCGGGCCGTCGCCCGGCGCGACGACAGACAGAACGTATGCACGCTCACCGGCATACCGCCGGTATGGGTAAACCCGCATTCGATATGACAATCGACGACCATCGACGATCCCACGAAGCCCATCGCCCCCATGCCGATCGAATTGCCCATCTCCTGCAATTCGAGTTCAAGTTCGGCGACTTTCGGGTCGGGGTTGCGGTCACCAACCACCCGCAGGCAGGCGGCCTGTTTGCCGAGCACGACGCAGGTGTCTTTCGACCCGCCGATGCCGACGCCGACAATGGCCGGCTGGCAGGCGAGCCCGCGCTTGCCGAACGCAATCAGCGTATCCAGCACGAACCGCTTGATGCCGGAAATGCCGTCGCCCGGAAACAGCATCCGGTAGTCCGTGCCGAACAAACCGCCCTTGTGCACGGTCGTCAGGTCGACCCAATCGGCGTCCGGCTCGTAGGAATATTCGATTTCCGGCGCGCCGAGGCCGACATTGTTGTTGTGGTCGGTCCGCCACAGCGGGTGAACCCGGTTCGGGCGCAAAGGCACGTCATGGGTGGCGCTTGCGGTTGCGCGGCGCAGGCAGGCTTCCAGTTCGACCGGCCCGCCGTCCATCCGCGCCTCGTTGCCGTATTTGACATACCAACGCGGCACACCGGTATCGGCGCACATGGCGCGGCGGTCTTCCTTCGCGGCTTCATAGTTTTCCAGCATTGCTTCGAGCACAAAAGCGGAAAGATCGCCGCTTTCCGTATCGGCCATGCCGCGGATACCGGACAGATAGTCATCCGGTATCTCGATTGCCGCCTTCTGCATCAACTGGCTGGCGGTCTGTTCGATAATCCTGCTATCAATCATGCGGGTCTCCGTAATACGGCAGAAATGCCAATCTAGCGGAAATGGCCGGATCATGACAGGGCAGGCGCAATATCGCCTGCCGGCGGCTCAATATGAAGACTTGCCGACCCAGTTCTTGTCCTCCGGCGCAGGGACCAGGTTGTTGTCCTGCCAGTGGAAAAACAACAGAACGCCCCAGTCGGTATGTTCGGAAAAGCCGTATTCCGGTTTGATTGATTGCGCCAGCGCGCCTGTCTTTGCGTCGAAGCTGGTGATCGCCAGCTTAATCACGCCCTGCTGCTGATCGCGTTTGTAAATGGCCAGTTCGGGGAACTCGACATTGCCAACCAGAGGAATTGGAATCGGAAAGGACGGAATGCCGAAGAGAGTCGTCTTTCGGTCGATCGACATCGCGCCGACGCGCGGTTCGATCACCAGATCGGCGGATTCACGGCTCTCGACCAGCCGTCCGCCATGCCGAAGAATCCGGTCACGCAGTGACGCCACCAGATATTTCGAATCGACGCCTTCGACATACTGGGAATCCATGAAAACCTTGCTGCCGACCGGTATTTCAAGCGCCAGACTGTCGCTGACCCTGTCCACGGCACGGGAGAAGATCAGTTGTTCCGTTGCCGTACGTGCAGGCTGCGATTCACGATTGTCGGCACAGCCGGCGACAACCAGACCAAGCATCAGCAATCCGAACAACCGACTTGTGCGCACCAAATTCTACTTTCTCGTGAAAACAAAAGGCAGCGGATCTTTCGGCAGGCGCTGCGTTGGCTGGGGGACGTGGATTCGAACCACGATTGACGGAGTCAGAGTCCGCTGTCCTACCGTTAGACGATCCCCCAGCAGGGCCGCATCGAATAGGCCGGCGGTAACTACCGATCCTGCCGTGCCGGGTCAAGTCCTGTTCTATATCACGATGTCGCGCACCCGCCACCCGGCAGCTTTCCTTATCCGGTGCATTCTGCTTATCTCAAAGACTTGTTCGAAAGGGTTTTTGTGGTGCATCGACATAGCGGAGACATGGCGTCGATCTCGTCTGGCGGCGATATTGCCCAACAGACCAGCCGAGCCGTTTTGTGCTCCGCTATCGATATAGGAACGTCCAATCTGCGCATGCTGACAGCCCGCCCGACCCCGGAAGGCTTTCAGGTCATCGACGCGTTTTCGCGTCAGGTGCGCCTCGGCGAGGGCCTGTGGGAAGACAGCATGTTACAGCCGGCGGCGATTGCACGCGCCGTCGATGCGCTGGAGATCTGCCGCGACCGTATCTACAGTCTTCAGGTGGCGCGGTTTCGCGCTATCGGCACCGAAGCCTGCAGGCGAGCCGGCAATGCCGAAGCCTTCGTCGAACTGACCCGGCAGCGTGCCGGCATCGATATCGATATCATCGACACGCGGGAAGAAGCGCGTCTGGCGCTCAGCGCCTGCCGCCCCCTGCTGCCGGATGATTGTGGCAAGGCCATCGTTTTCGACATAGGCGGCGGGTCGACCCAAATCGTCTGGGCCGGGGTCGTCGATGGCGAACTGCAGCAGCTCGACAGCATTTCCGTACCTTACGGCGTTATCAGACTGGCGGACAGATTCGGCGATACATTGTTTGACCGGACGGTTTTCGCGGCCTGTGTGGATGAAATCGCAGCGGCGTTATCGGCGTTCTGCGGCAGCAACACGATCCGGGAAAGTATCGAAGACGACGATTTCGCGATGGTCGGTACGTCCGGCACCGTGACCACCCTGGCCAGTATGGCGCAGCGTCTTGCGCGGTATGACCGGCGCAAGGTCGATGGCTATATGCTGACGGCGGAGGAAATTGATTATGTCTGCGGCGAAATCTGCACATCTACCGTGCGTGACCTGGCTTCGGTGCCCGGCATCGGGTCCGATCGCGCCGATCTCGTCGTCGCGGGCTGTGCAATTTTCGAAGCCATCCGGCGACGCTGGCCGATAAAAACCGTGAGTGTCGCGGACCGGGGACTGCGTGAAGGCATACTGGTCGATCTGATGGGGATCAATCGGCGTGGCCAAAGATAAATCGGCAGGAACCGGCGGTTCTCGCCAGGCGACAGTCCGGGTCAAAACCGCGAAACGCCGCAAGACGTCGTCGACGCGGTGGCTGCAGCGGCAGTTGAACGACCCTTATGTCGCCGAAGCCAAGCGTCTTGGGTATCGCAGCCGGGCGGCGTTCAAGATGATCCAGATCGACGACAAGTTCAGGCTGCTGAAACGGGGCGGGCGGGTGATTGATCTGGGATGCGCGCCCGGTGGCTGGACGCAGATCGCGGTCGACCGTGTCGGTTCCGACAAGGGCAGCGGGGTGGTCATCGGCATGGACCTGCTGCCGGTCGAACCGATTCCGGGCGCAACATTGTTGCAGGCGGATTTCCTCGGCGACGATGCCCTAGACATGCTGGCGGCTGTCATGCCCGATGCGGAAGGGAAACCGGCTGTCGATGTCGTTCTGACCGATATGGCCGCGTCAGGCACCGGCCACGCTTCGACGGATCATCTGCGGATTATCGGGCTCGCCGAGGCGGCGCTCGATTTCGCCGTCGGTGTTCTGCGCCCGGGGGGCGGTTTCGTGGCGAAAGTGTTTTCAGGCGGCGCGGAAGCGACGTTGCTGCAGACGCTGAAGGCGAATTTCGCAAAGGTATCGCATTTCAAGCCGCCGGCGAGCCGCAAGGAATCCGCCGAGATGTATGTCGTGGCGACAGGCTTTACCCCGACGAAACGCAACGAAGACAACTGAATTGCACCATCATCGCCAAAATGATGCCGTTTGAGGGTCGAATTTGCAGCCTTCCCGAAACTGAACTGTAATTTTTCTTAAAAATTGCAGGCCGACTGTCCGGTTATGCTTGTTTTTGCCGGAATCAGGCGTATTGTCCGGCCACATTCAGGATATAGGGAGTACGTCATGGAACCGGTTGAAGCCTATACATTTGACGATGTGCTCCTGCAGCCCTGCTATTCCGATGTCCTGCCGGCGCAAACCGTCACCTCAACGCGCCTCACCAAAAACATCTCTCTCGGCATTCCGCTGATATCGTCGGCCATGGATACGGTCACCGAAGGCCGTCTAGCGATTGCGATGGCGCAGCATGGCGGCATCGGCGTGATTCACAAGAATATGGACATCGCCTCCCAGGCCGAACAGGTGCGGCAGGTCAAACGGTTCGAATCCGGCATGGTCGTGAATCCGATCACCATAACGCCGGAAAAGACCCTTGGCGACGCGCTGGGCATCATGGCGCATTACGGTATCGCCGGCATCCCCGTGGTTTCGAAGCGCAGCGGCAAACTGGCAGGCATTCTGACTAACCGGGACGTCCGTTTCGCCAATGACATGGACACGCCGGTCAAGGAACTGATGACCAAACGCGGTCTTGTAACCGTCGATGAAGGTGTGTCGCGGGAAGAGGCGATGCAACTGCTGCACCAACACCGTATCGAAAAGCTGCTGGTGGTCGATGACGAACGCCGCTGCGTCGGTCTGATAACGGTGAAGGACATCGAAAAATCCCGTGCCTTTCCGAACGCTTGCAAGGACGAGCGTGGCCGGCTTCGGGTGGCCGCGGCGACCGGCGCGGGCAAGGACGGCATTGAAAGGGCGGAAGCGCTGCTGGACGCCGGCTGCGATGTCATTGTCGTCGATACCGCACATGGTCACAGCGCCGGTGTGCTCAGTCAGGTCAGCGCCGTTAAACGGCTTTCGAACTATGCGCAGGTAATTGGCGGCAACATCGCGACGGCGGAGGGCGCGAAGGCGCTGATTGACGCCGGCGCGGATGCGGTGAAAATCGGCATCGGACCGGGCTCTATCTGCACCACGCGTATCGTCGCCGGCGTCGGCGTACCGCAATTGACGGCGGTTTCCGAAGCGGCGGCGGTATGCCGCGAAAACGGTGTGCCGGCGATTGCAGATGGCGGCATCAAGTTTTCCGGCGACATCGCGAAAGCCATCGCCGCCGGCGCCGATTGCGTGATGATCGGGTCGCTGCTGGCCGGAACAGACGAAAGCCCCGGCGAAGTGTTTCTGTATCAGGGGCGGTCCTACAAGTCCTATCGGGGCATGGGCTCCGCCGGCGCGATGGCGCGCGGCTCGGCCGACCGCTACTTCCAGGAAGAAGTCAACGAACACAACAAGTTCGTGCCGGAAGGCGTGGAAGGCCGGGTACCCTACAAGGGCCCGTCTTCGGATGTCATCCACCAGCTTGTCGGCGGGCTTCGGGCCGCCATGGGCTATACCGGCTGCCGCACCATCGCCGAACTGCATGAAAACGCGGTTTTCCGACGGATTACGGGCGCGGGGCTTCGCGAAAGCCATGTTCACGACATTATAGTGACGAAGGAATCGTCGAATTACCGCATTGAGCAATAGCACCGCCGCCAGACGGGTTTTCGGTCGATGACGCCCGGAGCACGTCTGCAAACCGCGATCGATCTTCTGGCCGGTATTCTGGCGTCGCCGGACACCCCGGCAGAGCAGGTGATGAATGACGGATTGCGGGCACGACGGTACGCCGGGTCGAAGGATCGCGCGGCAATCTCCTCCACTGTTTATGGTGTCTTGCGGCGGCGTGCGCAGATTGACTGGTGGCTGGGCCGGTCCATGGCCGATCCGCCCGATGCGCGTAATCGCGTTCTGACCTTTACGCAGATTGACTCCGGTCTGGATGCCGAAGCGCTGGCGTCGCTTTGCGACGGAACCGACTACGGACCGGCGACGATGAGCGCGCGCGAAACCCGCGTCGCTGTCGAACTGACCGGCGTTTCGTTCGACAAGTCCTGTCAGCCGCCGTCGACCCGGGCAAATATTCCCGACTGGCTGTGGCCGGTCTGGTCGGAAAGCCTCGGTGACGACGCGGAAACCGAAGCCGCCTGCCTGAACGACCCGGCAGGCGTGGATCTGCGGGTGAACACGCTGAAAGCCGAGCGGGACGCCGTCATCGACGAGTTGTCGGAGTACGGTATCCCGGTCGTTTCGACACCGATTTCTCCTGTCGGTCTGCGGCTGACGGATCGCAAACCGTTGAAAGGTCTTGCCGCCTACCGGGAAGGACGGATCGAGATTCAGGATGAAGGGTCGCAGATCGCGGCCCGGCTGTGCGACGCGAAACCCGGCATGAAAATCGTCGATTTCTGTGCCGGTGCGGGCGGCAAGTCGCTGCAACTGGCGGCCGACCTGCAGAACAAGGGACGCATCATCGCCTGCGATACCGACAAACGCCGACTGGACGAAGCGGCGTTACGGCTGAAACGGGCAGGGGCATTCTGCGTTGAACGGCGGCTTCTGAAATCGGAACGGGATTCCTGGGTAAAACAGCGCGCGGTGCGCCACAATGGCGGATTCGACCGGGTGCTTGTCGACGCGCCCTGTAGCGGCTCGGGCACCTGGCGACGGCGGCCGGACGACCGCTGGCGGTTGAAGCCGGAAACTCTGGAACGCTTCGGCGATCTGCAATACGGCATCTGCGATTCAGCGGCCCGGCTGGTCCGGCCGGGCGGACGGCTGATCTATGTGACCTGTTCGCTGTTCCGGCAGGAGAACGAGGCCATTGTCGAAAAATTTCTCGCCGGTAGGTCGGACTTTCACACGGTTCCGGTCGCCAATGTCTGGCGGGAAACCATCGGCGGAAAATGTCCGGTATCGGGTAAATATCTGCAACTGTCGCCGGGCCGAACCGGAACAGACGGGTTTTTTGTCGCGATTCTGGAACGACGGATTTGACGGGTCGCGTTGGCCAGGTAAACAGGTTGATTGACACGCGATCCGGGATCGCACGAGACGTTTAGGGGAAGGAAAATCCATGACAGATCGGATTTTGATCGTCGATTTCGGTAGCCAGGTGACCCAGTTGATCGCACGGCGTGTGCGGGAAGGCGGCGTGTATTGCGAAATTCACCCGTTCAACAAGGTTACGGAAGAGAGCATCAGATCCTTCGACCCGAAAGGCGTTATCCTCTCCGGCGGCCCGGCCAGCGTCACCCATGACGATACGCCGCGCGCGCCGGCCACGCTGTTCGATATGGGGCTGCCGGTTCTCGGCATATGTTACGGCCAGCAGACGATGTGCGAACAGCTTGAAGGCGGTGTCGTCGAAGGGTCCGATCATCAGGAATTCGGCCGTTCCATCGTTGAAGTCGTCGACGATTGCGAGCTGTTCCACGGCGTCTGGAAACCCGGCGCGAAGGAAACCGTCTGGATGAGCCACGGCGATCGTGTGGTGCAGCCGCCGAACGGTTTTCGTGTTGTCGGCACGAGCGACGGCGCCCCCCTGGCGGCCATCGCAGACGATGACCGGAAATTTTACGGTGTGCAGTTCCACCCGGAAGTCGTTCACACGCCGCATGGCAAGGCCCTGATTCACAATTTCGTCCATCGGGTCGCCGGCTGCGGCGGCGACTGGACCATGCACACATTCCGCCAGCAGGCGGTCGATGCGATCCGGGCGCAGGTCGGCACGGGCCGCGTCATCTGCGGGCTGTCGGGCGGTGTGGACTCGTCGGTCGCCGCGGTTCTGATTCACGAAGCTATCGGCGATCAACTCACCTGTATCTTCGTCGATCACGGCCTGTTGCGGCATGGCGAGGCCGACCAGGTCGTCACCGTCTTCCGCGATCACTACAACATACCGCTTGTGCATCGCGATGCGTCGGATGACTTTCTGTCCGCCCTTGCGGGCGTTGCCGACCCGGAACAGAAGCGCAAGATCATCGGCGGGAAGTTCATTGATGTGTTCGACGAGGAGGCAACCAAGCTGGGCGGGGCGGAGTTTCTTGCCCAGGGAACCCTGTACCCGGACGTCATCGAAAGCGTTTCCTTTCACGGCGGCCCCTCCGTCACCATCAAGTCGCACCACAATGTCGGCGGTCTGCCGGAGCGGATGAATCTGAAACTGGTCGAGCCGCTGCGGGAACTGTTCAAGGACGAGGTCCGGGATCTGGGGCGCGAACTCGGGTTGCCGGAAACCCTTGTCGGGCGGCATCCGTTTCCCGGACCCGGACTGGCGATCAGAATCCCCGGTTCGGTGACGGCGGATCAATGCGACATCCTGCGCAAGGCGGATGCGATCTACCTTGAAGAAATCCGCAATGCCGGTCTGTACGACGCGATCTGGCAGGCCTTCGCCGTTCTGCTGCCGGTAAAAACCGTAGGCGTCATGGGTGATATGCGGACCTACGATTTCGTATGCGCCCTGCGCGCGGTGACCTCGACCGACGGCATGACGGCCGACAGCTATCCGTTCGAACACGGATTCCTGTCGCAGGTCGCCACCCGCATCATTAACGAGGTGCGGGGCATCAACCGGGTGGTCTACGATGTGACGTCGAAACCCCCTGGCACCATCGAGTGGGAATAGGCGTCGCCGGAATAATTCCGATCGAATTCCAACCGTGGGGCGCGTGCCGATTCATGCGGTGAACAAAACAATCCGGATTTCGGTATACTTAATTGTAAAATATCGACATTCTGGCTGCAGTTTTGTGTGAAAGTAAACCTAGGCTGGGTAACGTATGCGGCGATTTTTGCCCGTGTTTTGATGCACAGTGTGTTTACATGCGAACCGGATACGGATTACCTTCTGACAACAAGCAGTGATCCGGCTGGGGGAGTCGGAAGCGGCTGATGCAGCCGACCACAGGTCAGCAGTTGCATCGGATGGTTTCTGCATCTCCCTTTCCGACACAGCGTGGGTAAAAATAACATTGGCGTAAGCCGATGACACAGAGATTGTCGGGAGCGGCGATTTGCCGAAACGGTCATGACGGATAGTTCCAACAGTTCTGGCGGTAGTGCGCTGATGCGGGTGCCGGGTAACTGGGTTGTCGCCTATCAGACCGCAGCAGGACAAAAGAGCAGTTTTACGCTTTCGGAAGCGAAAATGCTCGATGGGTCGCCGGTCCGTGTGGGCCGCAATTCCAAAACCAACGATGTCGTCCTTTCGGATTTCTCGATTGCACAGGACCATTGTTTCTTCACCACCGATGGTCACGGGGCACTGTTTGTGACCGATGTGGGGTCGTCCAGTGGCACGCGGATAGACCGGACTCGTATTCCGGCCAATGAAGCGACCCGGGTGACGGAAGGCGTCGATGTTGAAATCGGCAATTTAATTCTTAGCATTTCCTATGAAGCGGGGTCTGGTGTGGCACAAGCTGTTGAAGGAAAATCCGCGCCGGCGCCGGCTGCGCCGACGCTTTCGGCGCCGGCGCCGGAACCGGTTAAACCAGCCGGCCCTGTGCGTGGCGCAAAAGCCAACAGGCCGACAGGCAGCACGACGATACTTAACTGGTGTTTCGGAATCGCTGCCGCGGTTGGCGTCGGCCTTCTGATTTTCGGCGAGGGTCAGGCGTCGACCCCGATGGCATACCAACTGGTCGGGGCGGGCATTCTGGCGGCGGTTTTGCTGCAGGTGGCGACAATGTTGTGGTCGTCAATGCACCGGTCGACGGCCGAGGCGCGCTTCTACGATGAATCGCTGGAATTGCTGCGTACCAATGTTAAAACCGCAAGCGCCCACATGCTGGCCGAGCGCGAGCGCGCCACGCAGACCTGGAACGGCCTGCGAAAGTTCCGGATCGAAAAGAAAAACCCGGAAGGCGGCGGTATCTGCTCGTTTTACCTGAAAGCGCATGACAACAAACCGATCCCGCCGTTCGAACCCGGCCAGTATCTGACGTTCCAGCTTCGTGTGCCGGGCAAGGACAAGCCGATTATCCGGTGTTATTCGCTGTCCGACAGTCCGCTGATGC
This sequence comes from Alphaproteobacteria bacterium, assembly GCA_040222995.1. GTDB lineage: Bacteria > Pseudomonadota > Alphaproteobacteria > UBA8366 > Aestuariispiraceae > JAVKBW01. Next base: position 85,522 of record JAVKBW010000019.1, read on the forward strand.
GGGATTATTATCGGGTCAGCATCAAGGCCGTGCCGCCGCCGCGCGACAAGCCGGATGTGCCGCCGGGCCTGTCGTCCAACTTCTTCCATGACCAGCTCAACGAAGGCGACATCCTGGACTGCAAGGCGCCGGGCGGTAAGTTCTTCATGGATCAGACCAAGCATACCCCGATCGTGCTGATCGGCGGCGGTATCGGTCTGACGCCGGTTCTGAGCATGCTCAATTCGATCGTCCTGTCCGGGTCGAAGCGCGAAACGCACTTTTTCTACGGCGTGCGCAACGGCAAGGAACACGTGATGCGCGAGCATCTGGAACAGATCGACCGCGACAATGAAAACGTCCACATGCACATCTGCTACAGCAACCCGGAAGAGGGCGAGGAGCTGGGGCGTGACTATCAGCATGCCGAACGTGTCAGCGTGGAGTTGTTCAAGAAGGTTCTGCCGTCGAACAACTACGATTTCTATATTTGCGGTCCGCCCCCGATGATGGAATCGCTGGTTAAGGATCTCGATGAATGGGGGGTTCCCGAAGCCAATGTTCACTTCGAGGCGTTCGGTCCGGCAAGTGTCAAGAAGGCGAAACCGAAACCGGCCGAAGCGGCCGGCGAGGAAGCGCCGAAATTCGAGATCACCTTCGCGAAATCCGGCAAGACCGTCGCCTGGGACGCCAGCTTCGATTCGATTCTTGAATTCGCGGAAGCGAACGAAATCGCCATGGACAGCGGTTGCCGCGCAGGCAACTGCGGCACCTGCATCACGGCGCTGAAATCCGGTTCGGTAAAGTACGTCGAAGAGCCGGGGGCCCAGCCCGAGGACGGCTCGTGCCTGACCTGTGTTTCCGTTCCGAAATCCAATCTGACGCTTGAAGTTTAGGGGATAATACCGTGGATGGTCCGCTCGTCATTCAACGACCGATGCGCTGGGACAATCCCTTCAGCAGGGATATGACCGACGACGATGTCGAACGGATTCTGAAACTCCCGCCGTTCTCGGAGATGAACGAGAAGGATTTTCCGCCGTCAGCCTCGTTGCGCGATATCATTCGTAACGATACCCGGATACAGAAATACAGTTCCGGCGATATCGTGGTGCGCAAGGGGGATTACGGCAACTCGGCGTTCATGATCATGAGCGGCGCGCTGCGGGTGGTTATCTCGCCCGACCTTCCCAGCGAAGTGCTGGGCCGTCAGACCGCGACACGGCGCGGATTTTACGATTCCCTGAAACAACTCTGGCAGAACGCGGTCATGCCGGAAGTGCGCGCCTATGCGAACGGCACGTCGAACGCGCCGATGGGGCAGCGCGGAGCGGGCGAAACAGCCCATGTTTTCCTGCAGGACGTGCCGGGCGTCATTGAGAAGCACAACACGGTGAAGCTGGAAGAAGGCACGTTCTTCGGTGAAATCGCCGCACTGGGAAGAACGCCGCGCGGCGCGAGCCTGTTCGCGGAAGACGATTGCGAACTGATCGAAATCCGCTGGCAGGGACTGCGCGATATCCGTCGCCGGGACGACGCATTCCGGAATCACATCGACAAATTATACCGCGAACGAAGCCTTGGCGGTCATTTGCGCGCCTTGCCGATGTTTGCGCATCTGTCTGAAGAAGATCTGAAAAAAGTGGCCGACGCGACCGTGTTCGAAACCCACGGCGAGTATGAATGGCACACCAGTTTCAAGAAATTCGCCGACCTCAGCCCGCAGGAAAGATTACGGCGCGAGCCGGTGATTGCGGCGGAAGGCGATTATGTCGACGGACTGATTCTGATCCGGTCCAGCTTTTGCCGCGTCAGCCGCAAGATCAACCACGGGAATCCGACAGCCGCCTATCTGGGCAAGGGTGAGGCTTTCGGGTTTTCCGAGCTCGTTCACAACTGGAAAAACGACGATCAGGTACCCTACCAGTATACGCTGAGAGGCTTGGGGAACGTCGATATTCTGCGGGTTCCGACACCGATCATGGAAGAGATCGTCCTGCCGACTCTTTCCGAGAACCAAATGCCGGAACCGCTGAAAATACTCGACGATTCGATCCAGAGTATCGACGACATCACCAGCAACCAGGATATCGATCCGGGATTGCTCGAATTCCTCGTTGAAAACCGGACGATCAACGGCAGCGCGACCATGCTGATCGATACGAACCGCTGTGTCCGGTGCGACGACTGCACCCGCGCCTGCGCCGCGACGCACAACAACAACCCGCGTTTCGTTCGTCACGGCCGGAAATACAGTAACATCATGGTCGCAAATGCGTGCATGCACTGCACCGACCCTGTCTGCATGATCGGCTGCCCGACCGGCGCCATTCACCGGTCGTCGCTGGAAGGGCAGGTCGTGGTAAACGATGCGACCTGCATCGGCTGTGCGACCTGCGCGAATTCATGACCCTACAATAATATCCGGATGGTCGAGGTTCGGGATGCGGACGGACAGTTTATTCGCGACGAGAACAACGCGCCGATCGTGAAGTCCACGAAATGCGATCTATGCGTCGATCAGATGGGTGGTCCCGCCTGCGAACGCGCCTGCCCGCATAACGCTCTACGCCGTGCGGATATGAGCAATTTGAAACCAATTGCCGAGTGGTTGAATAATTCATGACGCTGAACAGTCGCATGGTCTGGCGCTTTCTGATCGCGGTCTTTCTCGCCGCCGTCGTTTACGCAATCTCCGAGACGCTGGAGGTTCGCTTGTGGGAGCCGGCGTTTGTGACCGGCTGGGTTCTGCTTGCGGGCATGCTGATCCTGACCTTGCTGAACGTTCGGAAAAAGGTGCCTTTTCTGCCGGTGGTGCCGGTTCGGTTCTGGCTGCAGTTCCACATTTATATCGGCTGGCTAACGGTCGGCGTTTTTCTGATCCATCTCGATTTTTCGATACCGAACGGTGCGCTTGAACTGACGATCGCCGTTCTGTTTGTTGTCGTCGCGTTGAGCGGCATTTTCGGGATTTTCATTTCGCGCAGTTTCGCGAAGCGGCTGACCCGGCGCGGTGAGGAATTGATCTACGAGCGTATCCCGATGTTCCGGCACCAGTTGCGCGAGGCGGCGGACGATCTGGCGGCGTTTTCGGTCGAGAAGACAGGGTCGACCACGATCGCGGAATTCTACATGGATACGCTGCAGGTCTGGTTCCGCGGGCCGCGCGACTATATCGAACATCTTTTCGAACTGAACGGGCGGATTTTTCAACTCGAACGCGCCTTCGACGATGTCAGTCGCTACCTGAACGATGACGAAAAGGAACAGCTAGGCGAGCTTCGGGCCCTGGTTCGTAAAAAGTACGATCTGGATTATAGCGACGCATTGCAGCGGACGCTCAAATACTGGCTGTTTGTGCATATTCCGGCCACTTATGCATTGCTGGTCTTCGCGGTGGTTCATGTTGTGCTGGTTCATGCGTTTACGGGGGCTGTACTATGAGTTTCTATCTGCAGCGCTTCGATTATCGCAGCAGCCACTATCATCGACCGAACCAGCAATGGGTCTGCGGCCGGGAAGCGGTCGGCAATCCGTGCCGCCTTGGCCCTGGAAACGGCGGGGAATGCCGGACGATCGCCGAATGCGAACCGATCAGGAAAGGCGACCGCTGGACCTGTACGCGCCCGGATACGGCCGGCGGAAAATGCACCGACGGTCCTTTGCCGGACGGTTCCTGCTGTAACAAGGTGCCGCGATGCGCGCCGCGCCCGAGTGTCAGAAACCAGCGGGGCCGGCTGGTTCGCTGGGCCATTGCCGCTGTATTCGGCGTTTTGCTGATTGCCGGCGGCGGCGCTTTCGGGGCGAGTTTCTTCAATCCGGGTCCGGTCTCGTCGGGCCACAGCGAAATTGAAAACTGCGGCTCCTGCCACAGTGCGTTCGCCGGCGGGCCCGTGGCTTGGGTCAACCACATGTTCGACGATTCGACGGAAGCGAACGACGTCGCGAATTGTGTGTCCTGCCACGCGCAGAAAGAAGGGTTGGCGCATAACCAGACATCGGAGGTGCTGGCGGCGCTGACGGAAGAAGCCTCGGCGCGCCCGGTGGTCAAAGACACCAAACCGCTGCCGATGATCGTCGCCTCGGCCTTCGATATCGACGTACGGAATTCGGAGCATGGTCAGGTGGCGTGCCGCTCCTGTCACAAGGAACACCAGGGGTTGACGGCTGATATCTCGCAACTGAACGACAACCAGTGCCAGACCTGTCACACGGCCTTGCTGCCGGAGTTCGACGGGACGCATCCGTTCGGAAACTTCCCGTATACGCGCCGGACCCGGCTGCAGTTCGACCATGTCGGCCATATCGACAAGTATTTTCTCGACCCGACGAACGTGGACAAGGCGCCTGAGACATGCCGGTCGTGTCACGAGCCCGATGATCAGGGCAAGCTGATGGTCATCGGCGGGTTCGAGGAGAACTGCGCGTCATGTCACGGAGAATTCATTGCCGACAACCCGGTTCAGCTCATCAGATTGCCCGGTATCGATATGTGGACGATGATGGACCTCGAGGCGGACATGGGCGAGTGGCCGGAATATGCGGATGCGGAAGAACTGACCCCGTACATGCAAATTCTGCTTTCCGGCGACGACGAATTCAATGAGGCATGGACCTTCGTGCAGGACGAAGGCATGGATCTGCTCGATCTGGAAGATGCGACCGATGAGGAACTGAAAGCGGCTATGACCGTCGCCTGGTCAATCAAGGGCCTGATTTACGATCTGCTGACGGAAGGTCCGGACTTCATCCGGGACCGTCTCGAAACAGCGGCCGACAGCGAACTGTCTGCAGGCGAAATTCGGGAGCTTGTCGCATCGATTCCGTTCGAAACCCTGTATTCGGCGCAGACCCGCTGGTTCCCTAATCTGTATAGCGAGGTTGAGGCGCACAGGGATGGCGAGACCGTACCGGTACCCGAAGAACTGCCGTTGGACTTCGAGCCGGCAGGCGATGTTGTCGAAAGTGTCGATTGGGTCGAATCGGGCGGCTGGTACATCGAATATTTCAGCATCAACTACAAGCTTACCGGACATGGCGACCGATTCGCCCGCGCATGGCTTATTTTGGCGGCCAATGCGGCTGATTCGTCGGATCTGATGGGTGAAGTTTCAGAGTCTATCGTGAATGTGAAGGCGCCGGGAGGGTGTATCTCCTGCCACAGCATCGATTTGGACGTTGCCGAAGGCGAATCGGTCATTAACTGGAAAAGCAGCGCGGCCGACCCCCACGCCAAGACATTCACCGAGTTCGTTCACTCGAAACACTTCGCGCTGATCGGCGACAAAGGGTGCGCAACCTGCCATACGCTTGATTCCGAAGCAGATTATAAGAGTTCGTTTGCCGGAATGGACCCGACGGACTACGCAAGTAACTTCGCGCCGCTGGAAGCGGAAGTCTGCGCGAGCTGTCACAATGCGTCAAAAGTCGTTACGACATGCACGGATTGCCATAATTATCACGTCGGGACGTTTCCGCCCGCCGCTGTCGAGACGGAAATGGTAGTCCAACAGGAAATGGTGTTGAAATAGAACGCCTTAGAGGGCGTTGCACATCTGCGACTATCTGGCGCGAAGCAATCAATTTGAAGTGAATGTGGTTGATTTTCTTTGATCCCTCATGTTTGTATCAAGGCAATGAGGAGGGGGGCGCCCGCCCAGTTCCCGGAAACGGATAAACTGAGCAGCGTTCGACAAAGGTATAATCCGGCCGTCGCAGGAAATTCGTGTGTTTTGCGAGGGCGTGTGTGAGTCGTTGTCCAAAACGCTGACAAAAATGATCAACTGGCTCGGGAGTTACTGGGCATGAAAACGTTCAATATTGTATTTGCACATTTAATTCGGTGCGCGGTTTTTCTCGGCATGGCGTTCTTCGCCAGCAATGCCTTTGCAGAAGAAGCGCTGACCCTGCCTGAGGATGTGAATGACCCGCACAGCATGGTCTTCTCAGAAGACGGGTATCCGAGCGCCAGCAAATGCGCTGCCTGTCACCAGCAGATCTACGACGAATGGGCCTCTTCCAACCATGCCTATGCGTCAATCTCGCCGATGTTTCATAAATTCGAACAGGCCATTACCAACCTGACTCAGGGGACGATCGGCACATTCTGTGTCCGCTGTCACCAGCAGGTCGGCACGCAGCTTGGCGAAAAACGCTACTGGGCGCTGTGGGAGCGCAGCCAGGTTGCCCGGGAAGGGATTACCTGCATCACCTGTCACCGTGTGTCCGAACAGTATGGCAAGGTTAACGGTGAACGTAACATCGTACCGGGTTCTATCCACTCGCCGGTTGCGGGCGCTTTGCGCGATCCGGTTTACGATGAGGCGGTTGAGGAAAAAGACGAACTGAGAATCGCTGTCGATGAAACCGAACGTGGGACGCCGATTCACCAGAAACCCATAGAGTTCGCGCAGATCAGCAAGTCTGAATTCTGTGTTTCCTGCCACCAGGTTGCGGTTAACCTCGGTATCAAGCTGGAAGTCGTCTGGGACCAGTACCGTGACTCGCCGGCCTTCAAGAAGGGCGATACCTGCCAGGATTGTCACATGGGCAAGGTTCCCGGTGTTGCGGCGGGCTATGAAACCGGACCGTCGGCTGTTGTAAATGGCGTGGAAATTAATCCGGGCCGACGTCACAGCAACCACTCGTTCTATGGACCGGGGTATCCGATCGCTCATCCGGGCATCTTCCCGCATAACCCCGACGCTGAAGCCTGGGATATGGAAGAATGGCTGATGTTCGACTATCGGGCCGGCTGGGGAACGGAAGATTTCGAAGATCGCGTATACGATATTAATTCGGCGATGAACGACCTTCACTATGCGCTTGAGCCGCTTGGTGGTGGTCAGGAAACGTTGTGGGGGCTTGACGGCCTCGACCGTGCTGCCGCGCGTGGCCCTCAGGGCTTTGAAACAGATCGGGCGAAAGAGCGTCTTACCGGTAAGGTGGATGCGATAGACGGCATTGCCGATCCTGACGCTGTTGATGACGCAATTGCGGATGCCGAAGAAGCGCTCGATTTGCTTGAAGAAGCCATCGAAGACGCCGGCTATAACGGTGAAGTCATGGCCGCCGTTGGCAAACTTCGGACGGCAGTTACCGGACTGGCAAACGATGTCGGGGCGATGGGTGAGTTCGACTCTGCGTATGAGCAGGTCGTTGCTTCGTTGGAGACCACCTTCAACACGGATGCCAGCCAGGCCGATGTGGACCAGTTGATCGAACGAACAAATGCGTTGCGGGCCAGCCTGCCGGCTGCGCGGACGGATTTTGTTGCGGCTATCGATGCAGTGAAGAAGCCGCTGGGCGTCAACTTCCCGTTCATCTGGGCCGATATCGGTGACCGAGAAGATGCGCGTGAAATTGTCGATCATAACCTCGTCCTGTTGGAGGAGAAGCGCGACCTTCGTCGGCAGGTAATGGAAAACGGCAGCCGTATCGAGGGGCCGTTCTTTGAAGGAGAGCGCCAGGTTGGACGCGATCTGGACTTCAAGTACGTGGTTCATAATATCGATGAGGGCCACAACCTGCCTTCCGGTTCTCTGGGCGCACAGCCTGAAATCTGGCTGAACGTCGCGTTGGTCGATCCGGATGGCAAGAACGTTTGGGAATCAGGTTATGTCGACAAAAATGGTGACTTTGCCGACAACCATTCGCTTGAAGTTGCCGCTGGTAACATTCCGTTCGACGACCAGATCTTTAACCTGCAGAGCAAGTTCCTGACGACGAACGTCAAGGGAACCGATCGTGAGATGTATCTGCCGGTCAACTTTGATCTGGATCAGCGGCCGTTCCTGCGTCCGGCTAACGTTCCGTACACAATTTTGAACCACGCGCCGTTCGTTAGGATGGAAGCACGGTCGATTCCGCCGCTTGGCAGCAAGGACGCGGATTATTCTGTGCCTGGCGAGCTGATCAAGAAAGCGGGCGACTACAAGCTGGCCGTCCGGATGCGCAGCCGTGCAGAGCCGATCTATTTCATGCGGTTCGTTGGGGCGACCCCCGAAATGGAACAGTCAATGAATGAATGGATGCTGGACATTCATCCGTACACCGTCGAGTTCGCGGTGGGCGAATAACACATAGGGTAGTAGCAGATGCGTTCTGAGGGGGATGTTGCCGTGCGACGGTTTTTCGACGGGAGCGGTGGTCGTGCCAACTTAATCGGCATGACCGTCGGGCTGGCTCTTTCGCTGGCGAGTACGACTTCAATGGCGGCGGAAGGCCATTCGTCCGAACCGGTCATTCCGGAAGGTTCGACGAAGGTGGAACACTCAAATGACGTGTTCGGGTCCGATCCGACATACGAAGACAAGCCTTATTCGCCAGAAGCTCAGTACGAGATCTACGGGGCGAAAAAGGATGCCCCGACACCTCGTCCAGCTATCGAGGTCGGGCGCCCGATTTACACCGATGGCCCGTTCGAACCCGGCATCAACGTTATCGGCGAAAGGAATCTGCTGTTCCCCGGTCTTTCCGTATTCGGCGATTGGCAAACGGCGATTGAATACAACGACAATGGCGCCGATGAACGGGGTCAGATCGCAACGACTCTGAACCTTAACGTCAATCTCCAGCTCACCGGCACCGAGCGATTCTTTGCGTTCGTAAGGCCGCTGGAAAAAGACGGCCAGGTAACACGGTACGAATTCTTCGGCGATGATGCCGATGACGAGGACGAGAATCTGAACGGTAACGTGGACGCCCTGTTCTTCGAAGGTGATGTCGCGTCGATCATGACTGGCCTGACCGGGGAAGATCAGCACTACGATCTGCCGATCGCGCTCGGTTTCATGCCGGTTCTGTTCCAGAACGGTATCTGGGTCGATGAGACGATCATTGGCGGCGGTACGAGTATTATCGCGCAGAACGATCCCACGCTGGGCATCTCCAACATGGATCTGACCTTCTTCTACGGCGGTGACAACGTTGAAAACCCGAACATCGTAGACCAGTTCGGCGTTCGTGAAGAGCACAATCTGGATGTGTTCGGCATGGGCGGTTTCATCGAGGCGAATGAAGGATACTGGGAATTCGGGTATGGCGCTCTGCGTGGTGAAGACGGCAACGAAGATCAGGACTTCAACTCGCTGACGGTCGCGTTTTCCAAGCGGTACGGCGGTTGGCTGTCGAACAGCATTCGCGGTTTCTGGCTGTATGGTCAGGACCGGGTAGGAAATGCGGCGCAAACCGTTGATGGTGGCGCTATCCTGATTGAAAACTCGTTGATCACGCATCTGCCGTCCACGCTGATCCCGTATGCGAACTTCTTCATCGGTTTCGACAAGCCGGCGCCACTGATCGATCAGACGGGTCTGTTGAAGAACACGGGTATCACGTTCGATTCCGATGGCCTGCAGGGGTTCCCGAAGCTTGATGACAGCGCCAACGATACATATGGCGGCGCCATCGGGCTGCAGTATCTTTTCAATCTGGATCAACAGCTTGTTGTTGAAGCATCGACCAACCAGGTTATCGGCGGTTTCGATGCGGCGCGGAAAGCCGTGAACGATCAGTACGCGGCGGGTATCCGCTATCAGTTGCCAATAACGCCGACCTGGATCATGCGGGCGGACGGTATCTACGGCTGGTTGCGCGATGCGGACGATATCCGGGGCGCCCGGCTGGAATTCAGACGGAAGTTCTAACCGCTACTACGGAACCACACGAAGAGTTTATCGGGCGGCGTCCAAAAGGCAGCCGCCCGATTTCTATACATCCCCTTGAATGCAACACGTACCTTGGTTAGTCTTCCGTCGTTGGCATGCTGTTTTTCATGGGGGGGTCTGTGAAAAACCGCATGGTTCTATGCGGTAGTGGTGCCTGTCACACTTTGGCCATAACATTCGCATAGTGTTACGCAATCGGAGGCATTTGAACATTTCAGGTAGCGGCGACTGGGCGCAATCTGTTATCGTCTGTCACCGTGTAAGAAATTAAAAACGCGAACAGAATTGAGGCGCACTCCATGAAAACACTTCTACGCATCGGGTTGGCAATCGTGGCTTTGGCCGGGTTCACCACTTTGGCGTCCGCAAACCCGAACAATGTCGGGCCGGATGCCTGTAAAAAATGTCACACGGCCGAGCATGAAGTTTGGGAGGCGTCACAGCATTTCGCTTCCTATAAGGAAATTCACAGAAACAGGGAAGCCAAGGATATCGTGGATGCGGTCGGCGACCGGCGGATGAAGAAGTCCGAAACCTGCCAGATCTGCCACTACACGATTGTCGACGGCGATGACGAAGCGGGGCCGTCCTGTGAAAGCTGCCATTCGCCGGCGAAAGAATGGATTGACGTTCACAACGACAAGAAGAATGACAATTCCATTCAGGACGCGATCGGAAAAGGCATGATTCATTCGTCGATGATATTCGACATCGCATCGAACTGCATGGGCTGTCATGGCCTGGCCAACGAAAAGCTGCCGGGCGACAAGGCGGCGGCCATGCTGGATGCCGGCCATCCGCTGAAGCCTGAATTCGAACTGGTTGAATACAGCCAGGGACAGGTTCGTCACCGGTTCTATCCCCCGGATGTCAAAACCAACCAGGAAATGACCGACGCCCAGAAGTCCGTCTACTATCTGGTCGGTCAGGCGGCAGCGCTCGTCAGCGCAACCGACGCGATCGCCAAAACGGACCACGCGAAATACGTCGAAGCGCAAAACAAGCGCATCGCCACGGCGAAATCCGTTCTGGAAGGTATTCCGGAAGCAGCGACGCTGCTTGGCGCGCCGACCATGGAAAACGGCAGGGCCTTTGGCGAAGCAATCAAGGGCAAGGATTTTTCCGGTCAGGTAACCCTGCCGACCAAGTACAAGTAAGCGTTTGAAGTGCAATGCCTTGTTCAAGGCATTCGGATCGGCCCGCTGGTTTCAGCGGGCCGTTTTCGTTGGAGATGACATAATGCGAAAGCCTGCGAGTATGAGTTCACTGGAATCGCTCGGCCGGGTTCGGCTGTCGGACAGCTTTTTCATGCGGGATTTCCTGCATTCGGAAATCGCTGAATTCTATGGGATTCCCAATATTCCGGACGACCCGGACCTCGCGATAGAGGCGGGCAGGCATCTTTGCGCGGAACTGCTGGAACCGCTGCAGGCGACGTTCGGCCGGATCGCCATACGGTCGGCCTACAGATCTTCTGCCGTGAACGGTTTCGGCAATGAGAACAATCTGAACTGTTCACGCAATGACGCATCCTATGCGGACCATATCTGGGACAGGCGCGACAGCGACGGTTTCATGGGCGCTACAGCCTGCGTCGTCGTTCCCTGGGTCTGGGACCGGTATCAGGAGAAAGGCGATTGGCGTCGGCTCGCCTGGTGGATCCACGACCATCTGCCGTATTCGAGCCTGTATTTCTTTCCTAAGCTGTGGGCGGTGAATATCCGGTGGCACGAGCGGCCGGAACGCTGGATCAAGAGTTATGCGCACCCGATGGGCCTGCTGACCAAACCCGGAATGGAGAATCATGGCGCGGACCATTCAGAATTCTACGCCGGTTTCCCGGCGCCGGGGAAAACGGCCTAGACGGGATGTGCGTCACTGCCCGGCGATGAAATCGAAGGCGTCGTCGATTGTTTCCATCAGTTGCTCTTCACCGATGGCCGCCCCTTCGCGACGCGGATCGATACCGCCTTCCAGTTCGTCATCGTCGACCATCACCGCGTGAAGTCCGCTGGTCATATGGCGCAGACGAACCTCATATCCTCGTTTGACCAAATCGGGCGCCAGCGCTTCCAGCGGCGTATCCTGTTCCAGATCCACGCCGTAATTGCGACTCAGATAGTGCGGAAAGGAAACAGCTTCCTGAGGGTTCATGTCCCAGTCGAGCATATTGATCAGGGCCTGCGTCACATAGCCGATGATACGGCTGCCGCCGGGTGACCCGACCGCCAGCAACAGATCGCGGTCTTCGTCGAACACCAGCGTCGGCGCCATGGAGGAGCGGGGACGTTTGCCACCTTCGACCCGGTTTGCAACGGCTTCACCATTCTCATCGGTCGATACGGCGTTGAAATCGGTCAACTGGTTGTTCAGCAGAAAACCGCGCACCATCAGCCGCGACCCGAAACCATTCTCGATGCTGCTGGTCATCGACAGGGCATTACCGTCGCTGTCGATGACCGAAAGATGGGTGGTCGAGGGAAACGAGACATCAATGCCATCCGTCAGTTCCAAAGCCGCTTCGCGATCGGCCGGACTGCCGGGGCTATGGCTGTCTTTTTCCCTGGTATTCAGGCGCATCTTTTCGGCGCGTGCTTCCAGATAGGCCGGATTGAGCATGGCCTGTGTCGGAACATCGATAAAATCGGGATCGGCGATGTAGCGGTTGCGGTCGGCAAAGGCCAGACTGCTGGCTTCGGCAACCCGCTGGATGGCGGCTGTACCGGCCGGATCAAGATCATCGAAGTCATCAACCGTCTCAAGTAGCCCAAGGGTCTGCAGAACCGTCAGCCCGCCGGAAGACGGCGGCGGCATGCCGCAGACCAGATAGTCACGATACGGGTTGCATAGATTGCGGCGGATTTTCGCTGTATAGAGTGCAAGGTCGCGGCGTGTCATGCTGCCGGGATTTTTCGCCGCGCCGCGCACCGCATTGACGATATCCCGGGCGATTTCCCCTTCGTAAAATACCACAGGTCCCTCTTCGGCGATTAGAGCCAGCGTTTTGGCAAATTCCGGATTGCGCAGAACCGTGCCGACCGGTTTCGGCTGTCCGTTGGAATCGAAAAAATAATCGCGGGCGGTCGGGTTATCGGACAGCCCCGGTGCGTCCAAGATCAACCGGTTCAGGCGGGGGCTGACGGGAAAGCCGCGTTGCGCGAGATCGATGGCCGGTTCGAACAATGTCTTCCATGGCAGCTTTCCGTGACGGTCATGGGCCAGTTTGAGCATCGCCAGCACGCCGGGGACACCGACGGATTCGCCACCCTGTATCCGTTCGTAGAAATCCCGCGTGTCTCCGTCGGAATCGAGCTGAAAATCGACGTCGATGTCCTTCGGCGCGGTTTCCCGGCCGTCATAGGTTTCAAGCCGGCGTTTCCGTTTGTCCCAGTGCAGCATGAACGCGCCGCCGCCGATGCCGCTGGATTGCGGTTCAACGAGGTTCAGCACCATCTGGGCGGCGATGGCGGCATCGATCGCCGCGCCGCCCTTGCTGAGCATCAGCGCGCCTGCCTGCGCGGCGGCGGGGTGTGCCGCGGCGATCATGTAGTCGTCGCTTTCGATGGCATCGATATCGAAATCGTCGACGGCGGCGTTTTGCGATGGCGGTTCCGGTGCGATCGCATCGCTGTCGGACTGCTCCGACACGGTATCCGGTTGTGTCGCTGTCTGTTCGGTTGCGACTGTCTGTGTACCGATACTGGCGGATGGGGCCAGCATGACGTTCAGAACACTGGCGAACAGGATGGACCCGGCGCCAATGGTTACGGTTCCTGCCAGAGCCACAATCGGCCCGGGCGTTTTGTTCAGAATATCGGTGATAGCCATTCTTCAATCCTACGTCCGAACCGAATTGAACCGCAATGGCGAAGCGGTAAATAAAGATACTACCGACCACGTTCCTCTGATGGCGACCGCCGGAACCGGGTTCTGAAGCACCGGCTGAAATGGGCCGGCGAGGCGAATCCGCAACTCACGGCGATTTCCGTGACGGGCAGGGCGGTGCTTTGCAGCAGGCTGCGGGCACGCAGCAGCCGCAATTCCCGGTAATAGGCGTTCGGCGTCGTATGGAGCCATCGTTTGAACAGGCGTTCCAGTTCCCGCAGGGATATGCCGGCCTGCGAAGCGATATCCTCCAGCGGTATCGGGTCTTCCAGCGCGCTTTCCATCCGTTCCACGGACTTTGACAGGCGTCTGCTGTTGCCCTGAAACCGGCGCTCGACGGTCATTCGCTGCGGCGTGTCGGCATGGCGGCGCTGGGTATGGGTGAACGCCTCGGCAAGCTGGTTGGCGAAACGGTCGCCGTGATCGGCGGCGATCAGATGCAGCATCATATCCAGCGCCGCTGTCGCGCCGGCGGCGGTATAACGGTTGCGGTCGATGACGTAGAGATCGCGCTTCACCAGAATACGCGGATAGAGTTCGGTCAGTGTGTCGAGATCTTCCCAGTGGATGGTCGCCTGATAACCGTTCAGCACACCGGCTTTGGCAAGGGCGTAGGAGCCGGTCTCGATGCCGCCGATGGCGATGCCGATACGTTCGGCCCGCCTGACGACCGTAACGACGCTGGGAGAGGTGGCGTGTTCGGCATGCCAGCTTGCGCAGACAAACAGAACGTCGATCCCGTTCAGATCGGTCATGCTGCGGTCGGCGACGCTGATCATGTCGCTGCTGGAAGCAACCGGCCCGCCGTCCGGCGACAGAATGACCCAGCGATACAGTGTTTTGCCGCTTTGCATATTGGCCAGCCGCAAGGGTTCCAGGGCGGACGAAAACCCCAGCAGGGAAAATGACGGCAGCAACAGAAAGCCGATGGTTGTCGGTGAATCCGGAAGTCCGGCCGGTTCAGTCATTTCATGCTTCTCAAGTCGAAAATAGTCAAAGAATATACGAAAATTACAAAGTCAGTGTTTCTTGCAGGTATATGATCTCGCTCGGAAATGCAAACGGATGCCGTTCGAAAAGCATCGCAGCACCGGAGGAAATCATGAATACTGAAGTCGTCATTACCTGCGCCGTCACCGGATCTGGCGACACCGCAGACAAGCACCCCAACCTGCCGATCACCCCGGAACAGATCGCCAATTCCGCTATCGACGCCGCGAAAGCCGGCGCGGCGGTTGTGCATCTGCATGTCCGCGACCCGGAAACCGGCGCCGGCAACCGCGACCCGAAACTGTTCAAGGAAACAGTCGACCGGATTCGCGACAACGGTATCGACGTCGTTCTTAATCTGACAGCGGGTATGGGCGGCGACCTGGTGATCGGTGAACCGGAAACGCCGGACCAGTTCGATATGAGCGGCACGGATCTCGCGCCGGCCTCTGTTCGTCTGGAACACGTTCGCATGTGCAAGCCGGAAATCTGCACGCTGGATTGCGGCACGATGTCTTTCGGCAACAGCAACATGCTGATGGTGAACACGCCGCCGATGCTGCGGGCGCTGGCGGCTGAAATGAAGGAAATCGGCGTGAAGCCGGAAGTCGAGGTTTTCGATACCGGCCACCTCTGGATGGCGAAGGAACTGCTGAAGGAAGGCCTGCTGGATGCGCCGCCGCTGTATCAGCTCTGTCTCGGTATTCCCTACGGCGCGGAAGCGAACACAACGGCGATGAAGGCGATGGTCGACATGATGCCGGCAGGCGCAAACTGGTCCGGTTTCGGAATCAGCCGGATGCAGATGCCGATGGTCGCGCAAGCAGCGCTGCTGGGCGGCAACTGCCGTGTCGGTCTCGAAGACAACCTGTATCTGGAACGCGGCGTGTTTGCGACCAACGCGCAGCTTGTCGAAAAAGCCGCAAACATCCTGACCCTGATGGGGGCCAAGGTGCTGAGCGCCGAGGAGGCCCGTCAGAAATGGGGCCTTCGCAAAACCTATTGATCGCCTGAAAAAGAGGAACGGAAATGCGTGAAGTAAAGACAGTCGGCCTCGCCGGCGGCGGCGTTATCGGCGGTGGTTGGGCGGCACGGTGCCTTGCCCACGGTCTGGATGTCGTATGCTACGACCCGGCGCCGAATGGCGAGGAAATAACCCGCGGCAAGGTCGCCAATGCCTGGCCGGCCCTGACGAAGGTCGGGTTGTTCCCGGGGGCATCGCAGGACCGGTTGCGGTTCGTGTCGTCTCTTGAAGAGGTGGCGGAAGGTTCTGATTTTATTCAGGAATCAGTGCCGGAGCGGATGGACATCAAAATCAAGGTCCACAACGCCCTTGATGCCGCTGCGGCCAAGGACGTGGTGATCGGCTCATCGACATCCGGCCTGCTGCCGACGGAATTCCAGGCGGAATGCGCCAACCCGGACAGGGTTCTGGTCGGGCATCCATTCAACCCGGTTTATCTGTTGCCGCTGGTTGAAATCGTCGGCGGTCAGAAGACATCGCCGGAAGCGGTTGAAGCCGCCCGTGCTTTCTATGCGTCGATCAGCATGTATCCGCTGGTCTGCAAGAAGGAAATAGAAGGCTTTCTCGCCGACCGACTGCAGGAAGCTTTGTGGCGCGAAAACCTGCATATCATCAATGACGGCGTTGCGAATACGCAGGAAATGGACGACGCCATCATTTACGGCCCCGGTCTGCGCTGGGCCTTCATGGGCGTCAACAAAACCTATGCGCTGGCCGGCGGCGATACCGGCATGCGGCACTTCTTCGAACAGTTCGGCCCGGCCCTGAAATGGCCGTGGACCAAGCTGGAAGCGCCGGAACTGACCGAGGACCTGATCGACAAGATGGTCGAAGGCACCGAAGCGCAGCTTGAAGGAAAATCGATCAAGGAATTCGAACAGATCCGCGACGATTGCCTGATTGCGATCATGCAGGCGCTGAAGACGTTCCGACAGGGCGCGGGCGAGATCATGGCGAAAAGCGAAGCACGCCGCGACGCCGCCAAGTAAACATTCCTGATTCAGGAGGACGATAATGGATTTCGCGTTGAGCGAAGAGCAGCAGATGATCGTCGATACCGCCATGCGGTTCGTCGAGGAAGAACTGTATCCGTACGAAGAAGAAGTCGAGGAATCCGATCAGGTGCGGCCCGATCTGGTGAAACAGATCATCGAACGGTCGCGCAATATCGGGCTTTACGCCGCGAACATGCCGGCCGAACTGGGCGGCGGCGGTCTGGACACGATGTCGATGACCCTGCTGGACCGCGTGCTAGGCCGGGCGAACATGGCGTTGAATTACACCGTCTATCGTCCGTCCAACATCCTGCAGGCCTGCGTTGACCAGCAGCGCGACGAATACCTGTTTCCGTGTATCAACGGCGAACGGGTCGATTGCATCGCCATGACCGAACCGGGGGCGGGGTCGGATGTCCGGTCGATGAAAACCAAGGCCGCTCGTGACGGTGACGACTGGGTTATCAACGGTACCAAGCATTTCATTAGCCATGCCGATTGGGCGGATTTCGTGATCCTTTTCGCGGCGACCGGTTATGATGATACGCCACGCGGGCCACGCAACCGCATCACCACCTTTCTGGTCGACAAGGGCACGCCCGGATTCACGATCCGCGACGGCTACAAGAACGTCTCGCACCGGGGGTATCACAACTTTATCCTGGAATTCGACGATTGCCGGGTGCCGCATTCAAAAGTGCTGGGCGAGGTCGATCAGGGATTCGAGGTCGCCAATGACTGGCTCGGCGCGACCCGCGTTCAGGTTGCCGGCATGGCACTCGGTCGTTGCGACCGGGCGATGGAACATGCGCTGGACTGGGCGGCGACGCGCAAGCAGTTCGGCCAGACCATCGGCAAGTTTCAGGGCGTTGGCTTCAAACTGGCCGATATGCAGATGCGCATCAAACAGGCTGAATTGGTGACCTATCAGGCAGCCTGGAAAGACACACTGGGCCAGATGACGGATATGGACGCCGCCATTGCCAAGTTGTCCGCGACCGAAACCCTGGCCTTCGTTGCCGATGAAGCGATCCAGATTCATGGCGGCATGGGGGTAATGACCGAATTGCCGCTGGAACGCATCTGGCGGGATTCCCGCATCGAGCGGATCTGGGAAGGCACCAGCGAAGTACAGCGGCTGATTATTTCACGGGCGCTGTTGCGGCCGCTGGAAGCCGCGAATGCAGGCTGACCCGACTGAGATGGCGGAACGGGAATTCGATTTTACACGGCTGTTGTCGCCGAAGTCTGCAGTGTTTATCGGCGGCGGCGAAGCTGCGCGTGCGCTTGAAGAAACCATCGGTCTGGGATTCAAGGGTGATGTCTGGGCAGTGAATCCGTTCAAGGAAACGCTGGCCGGCGTTCCGTGCTACAAGCATATCGATGACCTTCCGGGTGTTCCGGATGTCGCCTTTCTGGCGATTCCGCCGGAACCGTCGATCGAGGCGGTCGAACTGCTGGCTAAAATCGGTTGCGGCGGCGTTATCTGTTACGCATCGGGTTTCGCCGAGATCGGCGAGATCGGGGTTGATCGCCAGAACCGGCTGCTGGCGGCGGCCGGCTCGATGCCGGTCGTCGGGCCGAATTCATACGGATGCCTTAACCTGCTCGACGGCCTTGTGCTGTGGCCGGACGTGCATGGCGCGGAACGGTCGGAAAAAGGCGTCGCGATCATCATGCAAAGCGGCAATATCACGGTCAGCATGTCGAACCAGGACCGGTCGGTGCCTTTGGCTATTCTGTTCAGTGTCGGCAACCAGGCGCAGATCGGCATCGCCGAACTGACCCGCGCGCTGGTTCAGGACCCGCGCATCACGGCGGTCGGTCTGCATGTTGAGGCAATCGGCAATATCAGGGCGTTCTCCGAGGCGGCCCTACTGGCAGCGGTGCATAAAACACCGATTGTCGCGCTGAAAACCGGCAAATCTCAGAAGGGTGCGGAAGTCGCGCTGTCGCATACGAGCTCGCTTGCCGGCTCGGCGGCGGCTTATGAAGCCCTGTTCGACAGGCTGGGCGTGGTTTCCGTCGATACGTTGCCGAAAATGATGGAAACGCTGAAGTTCCTATCAAGCCATCCGTCACTTCCGGGAAAACGTATCGTATCGATGAGCTGTTCCGGCGGCGAGGCGGGCCTTGTCGCGGATCTGACAGAAGAAATGGGCATCGAAACACCGGCCTTCTCAAAGGCTGATCAGGCGACGCTTTACGATGTGCTGGGCGACAAGGTGTCGATCGACAATCCGCTCGACTATCACACCTATATCTGGGGCGACGAGGAAAAGCTTACTGCTTGTTACACGGCGGCGCTCAAATCCGATGTAGATGCCGGAATTATCGTTGTCGATTTTCCGAAACGGACGACCGGGGCGTATTTCGGCTGGCGTGAGGCGGAGAACGCAATTATCGCGGCGGCGCAGGCAAGCGGCCGGCCGACCGCGCTGGTTTCGACCCTGCATGAGGGCATTCCGGCGGTAAATCGAAACCGTTTGATGCAGGGCGGGGTGGTTCCGATGCTTGGCCTGGAAGAGGCTCTGCTGGCCATTCGCTCGGCGGGCGAGGTGGGAGAAGCCTGGCGGGACGGCATTACCCTGCCGATTGAGGCGCCGGCGCTGCTGCACGGACAGGTCGTTACCGTTGACGAATACCGGTCCAAGAAAATGCTGACGGCCTGCGGTTTGTCTGTTCCGGAAGGCGCGCTTGTGCGGTCTGCGACGGAAGCGGTCGCAGCGGCGAAATCGCTGGGATACCCGGTTGTCCTGAAAGCCGTCAGCAGTACGCTGGCGCATAAGACGGAAGCGGGCGGCGTCGCACTCAATCTGGCGGATGGCGATGCCGTTCAGGCAGCGTTCGACCGCATGGCGGGTCTGGCGGATACGTTTCTGGTTGAGCGGATGATGGCGGGTGTTGTTGGCGAGCTGATCGTCGGCATTACCCGCGAACCGGGGATCGGACCGGTCCTTTTGATCGGGGCCGGCGGCGTGACGGCAGAAATCATCAAGGATTCCGTCCTGCTGACCCTGCCGGTGGATGACAAGGCGATCCGCCAGGCAATCGGCAGGCTCAAGACCAGCCCGCTGCTGATGGGCTATCGCGGTCGCCCTGAAGGGGATATCGATGCCGCAGTCGATGCTATCAAAGCGATTGCGGAATTTGCGACTGAAAAGGGCGGCAGCCTGGTGGAACTAGACGTCAATCCGCTGATGGTTCTTGAAAAGGGAAAAGGCGCTGTTGCCGCCGATGCCCTGATCCGCCTGATAGGGGCATGACGACACAGGAAAGGGAGAACACGAAAATGTCAGACACGATCAAGACCGTCCGTAACGGCCGCGTTCTGGAAGTAACGATCGATCGCCCGAAGGCGAACGCGATCAACGCGGAAACCAGCCGGGAAATGGGCCGGATTTTCAAATCCTTCCGTGATGACCCCGAATTGCGCGTGGCGATACTGACGGCAGCCGGCGAGAAGTTTTTCTGCCCGGGCTGGGATCTGAAGGAGGCGGCTGACGGTGCACCGCCGGATGATGATTATGGTTATGGCGGGTTCGGTGGATTGCAGGAAATGCCGAACATGAACAAGCCGGTCATCTGTGCGGTAAACGGCCTCGCCTTTGGCGGCGGCTTCGAAATCATGATCTCCTGTGACATGATCGTTGCGGCGGAACATGCAACTTTCGCCCTTCCTGAAATCAAGGTTGGCGTGCTGGCCGATGCGGCGACGATCAAACTGCGCCGGCGCGTTCCGTATCACATCGCCATGCAGTGGCTGCTGCTGGGCGACACGGTTACGGCTCATGAAGCAGCGCGCTGGGGCCTGATCAATGAAGTCGTCCCGGCAGACAAGGTGATGGAGACGGCCCGGGAATGGGCGCAGCGTCTGGCCGATGGCCCGCCGCTGGTCTTCGCCGCGATCAAGCAGGTGATGCGAGAGACCGAGAACATCAAGGAAATGGAAGCGCTGCGCCAGTTGAACAGCAAAACCTACTCGACAGTCAAAGCGAACTATGAAAGTGAAGACCTGCTCGAAGGAACCCGCGCCTTTGCGGAAAAGCGCAAGCCGGTCTGGAAGGGTCGCTAACGCGTTCAGACGCTTGCAAGGGTTTCTGGCGGGAATAGCGGAAGTCGCAACCTACATGCCGGCGAGCCGATTTTTGCGTAACATCGTTCCGGCTGTGCTGGAATAGGAATCCGTCCCTTGGTTAAGAAGTGTTACGACTACATCGTCGTTGGGTCGGGCTCGTCTGGCGCTATCATCGCGTCCCGCCTTTCAGAAGACCCGGATGTAACGGTCCTGCTTCTGGAAGCCGGGCGCAATGACCGTCACTGGACGGTGCAGATGCCTGGCGGTCTTCGTGCTCACTACAAGAAGGGCAGCGGATTCAACTGGAACTTCGAAACGGTTCCACAAAAGAATCTCGACAACCGGAAGCTCTACCAGCCGCGCGGCAAAACGCTGGGCGGATCATCCTCCATCAACGGCATGATCTTCCTGAGGGGGCATCCGCAGGATTATGACCGCTGGGCACAGGAAGGGGCGTCAGGCTGGTCGTATGGCGATGTCCTGCCGTATTTCAAACGCTTCGAACATCATGCCGACGGCCCGAACGAGTATCGCGGCGGCGAGGGGCCGATCGGCGTCCGCAAGCAGATGAATCTCGATCCGCTGTCGGAAGCATTCCTTGAAGCAGGCAGACAGGCCGGATATCCGGCGACGGACGATGTGAACGGCAAGCAGCAGGAAGGGTTCTGCCGGTTCGACATGAATGTAGAGAACGGCGTCCGGTCGAGTTCTTCCCTTGGTTTTTTATGGCCCGCCCGCAACCGCAGGAACCTGACAATCCTGACTCACGCCCATGGCGAGAAGCTGATTATCGAGAACAACCGAGCAACCGGTTTCCGCTTCAACCGGAAAGGCAAGAGCATTGCCGTGCGTGCCGAACGCGAAGTCATCCTGTCCGCCGGTGTTTTCGGCTCGCCCCAGTTGCTGATGCTGTCCGGCATCGGCCCGGCCGATCATCTGCGGCAACACGGAATCGATGTGGTTCTGGATCTGCCGGGGGTCGGTGAAAACCTGCAGGATCACCTTGAGGTGCAATTTCAGCATCGCTGCAGCAAGGATGTCTCGCTGAACCGGTATTTACGGCCCGACCGCATGGTGAGAGTCGGGGTGCAATGGTTTCTATTCAAATCGGGCGTCACGGCGCGAAATCAGGGAAATGCCGGTGCGTTTCTGCGCAGTAACCCGTCGGTCGCTCATCCGAACATTCAGTTTCATTTCTTTCCGCTTTTCTTCGCTGGCGAGTGGATTATGCGGCATGACGTTCAAGGCTACCGGCTGGATACCGGCACAATGCGGCCGACCAGCAAGGGAACCGTCCGGCTGGCAAGCGCCGATCCGTTCGCTTCGACACTGATCGATCCGAACTATCTCGATACGCCGGAAGACCGGGCGGAAATGCTGGAAGCCTTTCAGATCGCGCGGGACACGCTGGCCCAACCGGCCTGGGCGCCGTTCGATGCGGGTGAAACTGACCCCGGTCCCGATTGCCGGACCCGCGCGCAAATCGAGGCATTCATTCGCCGTACGGCGACCAGCGCCTATCATCCTTGCGGCACCTGCAAAATGGGGTCGGACAACGATCGTCTGGCGGTAACGGACCCCGGCGGCCGTGTTCGAGGCATCGAAGGCCTGAGGATCGGCGACGCCTCGTTGATGCCGTCGATGGCCAGCAGCAACCTCAACGCCATCTGCATGATGATCGGTGAGAAGATCGCCGATGCCGCTGCCGGAAAACCGCCCCTGCCGCACAGCGAAACCATATACCAAAACGCAGAATCACCCGGACCGGCCCCGGTCGTTCCCCTCTGAAAGCCAGTCTGACTGCGACTTTCGATCATACGTCGCAATTGTGATTTTCGCAGTCGCGAAAAACCATTTAGTATTGCCGCAAAAGCGATAGGACACGCGTCCGATTTGCACTGCATAATGAACTGGGGGCACCGATATGATCATTTATCCGCTTATTGAATTGCAGGACGGCAAGTGCGTTAACCTGCGGCGAGGTGACCTTGCTGACCGGGTGGTCTTCGAAACGCCACCTGTGGAAGCCGCGAAAAAATTCGCAGAGGCTGGGGCGGAATGGTTGTATCTGGTCGATCTCGACGGCGTCGCGCAGGGTGGCCGCCACAACGGCGACGCCATTACGGACATCATGAAAGCGGTCGACATTCCCTGCATGGTTGGCGGTGGAATTCGCAGCGTCAATTCGGCGCAGTGGTGGGTTGATGCCGGGGCGCAGTCCATCGTGCTTGGCACGGCGGCGGTAAAGGACCGCACGCTTGTTCGTGAACTATGCGCCATGTACCCGGGTAAAGTCTGTGTTTCCATCGATGGCCGGGGCGGCAAGGTCGTTATCGAAGGGTGGCGGGAGGAAACCATGTTTTCGCCACTGGAACTGGCGACGACTTTCGAAGAATCCGGCGTGTCGACGATTATCTTTACCGATGTCGATATGAGCAACGGCACACCGGAAGCCGGTTTTGCCGAAACAACGCAGCTTGCAACCAATCTGGATGTTCCTGTCATCGCCAACGGGGTTATCCGCTCGCTCGACGATATATCGACGCTGAAACAGTTGCCCCGGATTTCCGGATGCATTGTCGGCAGGGCGCTGTTTCAGGGCAATGTCTCGCTTGAAGAAGCGATTGCCATCGGCAATATGCCGTTCACCCGGGCCGAGTTCATTTAATCCGGCGCTGTCTGACGTGTGAAACTGTCCGGCTGCAGGGCATTTGCCTTGCGGCTTTCGGGCGCTTGTAAACAGGGGGGCGATCCACCGGCTACTTGGTTGACTAGCAGATTGCGCTGGGCGATGTTGCATTGCAACAATCGATGCGAACTCCGATAACCAAGAAACAATGAGGATTGCATGCTTACTGCGGAACAAGCCAACGCCCGTGAAACCTATACCGACCGGGCTGAACTGAAGGTCGCCCGGGAGCTCGTTGACTTTGTCGAGAAGGACGCACTGCCCGGCACTGGTGTTCAGGCTGAAGCATTCTGGGACGGGCTGTCCCGCCTGTTAAACGAATTCGGTCCACGCAATGCGGCGCTGCTGAAAAAGCGCGACGAACTGCAGGCGAAAATCGACGAATGGCACCGCGAACGCCGCGATCAGCCGCACGATCACTTTGCCTACAAATCCTTTCTGACAGAGATCGGATATCTGAAGGATGAGGGCAGCGAATTTCAGATAGAAACCGAAAATACCGATCCGGAAATCGCGACGGTACCCGGCCCGCAGCTTGTCGTGCCGATTACCAACGCCCGTTACGCCCTGAATGCGGCAAACGCCCGCTGGGGTAGTCTGTATGATGGCCTGTACGGTACTGACGCGATGGGCAGCAAGCCGCCTGCCGGCGGATACAATCGGGGCAGAGGCGCGCGGGTCGTAGCCTGGACGCGGGTATTTCTGGACCAGGCATTTCCGGTGGATGGCACCAGCCATGCCGATGCCCGTCGCTATCACATCAAGAATGGTGCTCTGCTGGTCGACGACATGCCGTTGATGCAGCCGGAAAAATTCGTTGGCTATCGCGGCCATCCACGCGCGCCGGAAGCGGTTGTCCTGCGGAACAACGGTTTGCATGTCGAACTTATTTTCGACCGCACACACCCGATCGGCAGCCGCGACCAGAACGGGTTGGCGGATGTGCGTCTTGAAAGCGCGATCTCGGCAATCATGGATTGCGAGGATTCCGTTGCCTGCGTGGATGCGGAAGACAAGGTCGGTGCCTACAGGAACTGGCTCGGCCTGATGAAGGGCGATCTTTCTGAATCGTTCGAAAAGGGCGGTCAGACCGTAACCCGCGCGCTCAATCCCGACCGTGTGTTCACGGCGCCGGACGGCAACGGCGAAGTGACGCTGAAAGGCAGGGCGTTGATGCTGGTGCGGAATGTCGGCCATCTGATGCGGACGCCGGCGATTCTGTCTCAAGACGGTGAACAGGCTTTCGAAGGACTGATGGATGCGGTGCTGACCGTTCTGATCGCCAAGCACGATCTCGACAAGGCGTCCGGTCCGCGCAATTCGGTCACCGGGTCCGTCTATGTCGTGAAACCGAAAATGCACGGACCGGAGGAAGTGGCTTTCACAAACGAGATATTCGGCCATGTGGAGAAAGTGCTCGGCCTTGCTCCCTATACCGTCAAGATCGGCATCATGGATGAAGAACGCCGCACGAGCATCAACCTGAAGGAATGCATCCGGGCCGCCAAGCACCGTGTGGCTTTCATCAATACAGGCTTTCTCGACCGAACCGGCGATGAAATCCACACCTCGATGGAAGCCGGTCCGTTCAGCCGCAAGGAATTCATCAAGCGGAAGTCCTGGATCACCGCTTACGAAAACCAGAACGTGGATATCGGCCTGGAATGCGGGTTTTCCGGCAAGGCGCAGATCGGCAAGGGCATGTGGGCGATGCCGGACCGCATGGAAGCCATGCTGGAGACCAAGATCGAGCATCCGAAATCAGGCGCGAACTGTGCCTGGGTGCCAAGCCCGACGGCGGCCACTTTGCACGCGCTGCATTATCATAAGGTCGATGTATTCAAGGTTCAGAAATTCCTGATGAACAAGGGACGTCGGGCCTATGTCGATACGGTGCTGGACATTCCGACCGCGCGGTTCCTGAAATGGAGCAAGGAAAGCATCCGCAGTGAAGTATCGAACAACGCCCAGGGCATTCTCGGCTATGTCGTGCGCTGGATCGACCAGGGCGTCGGATGCTCGAAGGTGCCGGACATCAACGATGTCGGACTGATGGAAGACCGGGCGACCTGCCGTATCTCCGCCCAGCACATCGCCAACTGGCTGCGGCACGAAATCGTCTCGGAAGACGAGGTGATGGACATCATGAAAAAGATGGCCGAGGTCGTCGACCGGCAGAACGCGCATGACCCCGCCTATGTTCCGATGGGGCCGGGTTTTCAAGGCATTGCGTTTCATGCCGCCTGCGACCTTGTCTTCAAGGGATGCGAACAACCCTCCGGCTATACCGAGCCGCTGCTTCACGCCTACCGGCTGCAGGCGAAAGCGGGATAATAGGGTCTGTCGCCGGTATCCGGCGTATCAGAGCGCCTTTCTGATATCCGCGAAGACCCGGTCGAACATTTTTTCGGTCAGCCGGCCGGTATTGGTGTTGTAGCGGGAGCAGTGATAGGAATTCGCCAGAAGAGGCAGGGCTTCTCCCAAATCGTGCAGAGCGCCATGCGTGAATTTTGCGTCGGATTGTTTCAGCCCGAAGGTTCGTAAGACCGCGCTATGGGACAGTCCGCCCAGACTGAGGACGACTTTCAGATTTTTCATTGCCGCAATCTCGCTGACCAGAAACGGGCGGCAGGCATTGGCTTCGGCGCCGACCGGCTTGTTCTGCGGCGGTACGCAGCGCACGGCGTTGGTTATTCGACAGTCGGTCAGGGACAGGCCGTCATCCGCCTCGCGGCCATACCGTCCTTCGGCGAAACCATGATTTAATAGTGTCGGATACAGCAGATCGCCGGCGTAATCCCCGGTGAACGGGCGTCCCGTACGGTTGGCCCCTTTCAGTCCCGGCGCCAGACCGACGATCAGAACGCGCGCCTCTATCGGCCCGAAACTGGGGACGGGTGCGTTGAACCAGTCAGGATGCGCGGCCCGGTGTTCCTGCAGGAAAGCGACGAGGCGCGGGCAGCGCGGGCAATCGCGGCCCGGTTGTTCCGGCACGGGTCCTATAGCCGTTCGACGATCGGTTCGTCGTAATCGTCCTCGTCATAGTCATCGTCGTAATCGTCGGCATTCTTGTCCGCGCGGCCGGATTTCTGTGAATTTCGTGCGCCGGAATCGTGGAAATTGCGGGCGACACGATTGGCGACATCCGAAAGATCGACGAAATTGTCTGCCTGGCGGCGCAATTCGTCGGCAATCATCGGCGGCGATGAATTGATGGTGCTGACAACGGAGACACGGACGCCTCGGCGCTGCACCGCTTCGACCAGACGGCGGAAATCTCCGTCGCCGGAAAACAGCACGGCATGATCGATCCGTTCCGCCATATCGAGAAGATCGATAGCGAGTTCGATATCCATGTTGCCCTTGACCTTGCGGCGGCCCTGGGCGTCGGTGAATTCCTTCGCCGGCTTCGTCACCATGGTGTAGCCGTTGTAGTCCAGCCAGTCGACCAGCGGTCGGATCGGGGAGTATTCCTGATCCTCGAACAGGGCTGTGTAGTAAAAGGCGCGGATCAGCCGTCCTTCGCCCTGGAACAGGGTCAATAACTTCTTGTAGTCGATATCGAAACCGAGGGCGCGCGCCGCCGAGTACAAATTCGCGCCATCAACGAATAAAGCAATGCGTTCTTCTTTGTAGAATCCCAACCCCATAACAAAACTCCTGAAAAAATCCCCGCAACACGACGAGATTTAAAATATTATTATCTGAAAGAAACGGAGAAATACGGCTCTTTTCAATAACATTACCGTTGTATGACATACCGCCATTGTGCTGTCCCCGCAAGATGCGGCGGGGGCTTGCCGGGCCTTGCGCCGAACGGGCTGGTTCACTATATTCCGCCCTCCCGAGAGAGCGGAGTCTCGGCGATTCTCGAGATGGTCCGCCGACAAAGATGATTGGAAGGCAAATATGGCCCGCGTTACCGTAGAAGATTGCGTCGAAAAAGTTCCGAACCGTTTTGATCTGGTACTGGCTGCCGCGCAGCGCAGCCGCGATATCGCGACGGGCGCCCAGATCGAACTGGACCGGGACAACGACAAGAACCCCGTCGTCGCGCTTCGGGAAATCGCCGAAGACCGGATTGCGCCGGACGAACTGATCGATTCCCTGGTTCGCAATCTGCAGAAGCATGTGGATGTCGACGAGCCGGAAGAAGAAGACATGATGGAAAAGCTGGCGACAGGGTCGCTGGAAGACAAGCCGGTCGAAGAACAACCGACGCAGAAAACGTCGCCGTTCGGTACCGATCTGCCGGAAGTGCCCGCATTCGACGATATCGATCCGTCCCTGTTGGAGGATTAATGCGGGACCGTTCCCTGGCCGGCGCGGCATCCGGCGCCGCCGTCAGGGGAAACAGCCCGGTATCAACCAACGATTTGAAAATTCGTGAAAAAGGGTCGCTTTCCGAAGCGGCCCTTTTTGCTATCTTGAATCTGGACTCCAAACTGCGAACGGTTAAACCGCGATGATGCGGCAATACGAACTGGTTGAACGGGTGCGTCGTTACGACCCCGATGTTGATGAAGATGCGCTGAACCGGGCGTATGTCTTCTCCATGAAGGCGCACGGCAACCAGATCCGGGCGTCCGGCGATCCGTATTTTTCGCATCCTGTGGAAGTTGCCGGCCTGCTGAGTGAAAAACGGCTCGACGGGGCGTCGATCATGACGGCCCTGCTGCATGACACGGTCGAAGACACCGAAACGACGATCGAACAGATTTCGGCCTCGTTCGGGCCTGAAGTCGGCGCGCTGGTGGACGGAGTTACCAAGCTTTCGATGCTGGAACTGCAATCGTCGCGCACCAAGCAGGCGGAAAATTTCCGCAAGCTGGTTCTGGCGATGTCGCAGGATATCCGTGTGCTGCTGGTCAAGCTGGCCGACCGGTTGCACAACATGAAGACCCTGCATTTCATCAAGCGGGAAGACAAAAGACGGCGGATCGCCCGCGAAACCCTGGAAATATACGTGCCGCTGGCGGAACGCATCGGCATTCGGGACTGGAAGGAAGAGCTTGAGGATATGGCCTTCCGGGAACTTAACCCGGATGCGAGAGAATCCATCGTCAGCCGCCTCGATTATCTGCACGCGGAAAGCGGCGATCTCGTCGACCGCGTTATCCGGGAACTGACGGAAACCCTGACGAGCAACGGGGTCAAGGCGGAAGTATCCGGCCGGGAAAAGACGCCGTATTCGATCTGGCGGAAAATGCAGCGCCAGAATATCGGGTTCGAGCAACTGTCCGACATCATCGCCTTCCGGGTCATCGTCGGAACGGTTGAGGAATGTTATCGCGCGCTTGGATACATCCACGCCCGCTATTCGGTCGTGCCGGGCCGTTTCAAGGACTACATATCGCTGCCGAAACCGAACGGCTACGAATCCCTCCATACCGGTGTAATCGGGCCGGAAAACCAGCGCATCGAGATGCAGATCAGAACCCAAGCCATGCATGCCGTTGCCGAATTAGGCGTTGCCGCTCACTGGTCCTATAAAACCGAGGGCGACAAGAAACCGAGCCGCGACGGGCGGCAATACCGCTGGATGCGGGACATGCTCGATATTCTGTCGAATGCATCGGGACCGGACGATTTTCTCGAACACACCAAGATGGAGATGTTCTCCGACCAGGTGTTCGCCTTCACCCCGAAAGGCGATCTGCACGCCCTGCCACGCGCCTCGACGCCGATCGATTTCGCCTATGCCGTGCATACGGATGTCGGCAACCGCTGTGTCGGCGCCAAGATCAACGGCCGCATCAAACCGCTGCGCACGGAACTGGTGAACGGCGACCAGGTTGAAATCATCACCTCCAACGCGCAAACGCCGTCGCCGGCCTGGGAAGCCTTCGTGGTTACCGGCAAGGCCCGGTCAGCGATCCGCCGGTTCATTCGCTCCAAGCAGCGCGATCAGTACGTCAGTCTCGGCCGGGAGGTTGTGGAAAACGCCTTTCGTCAGGGCGGTTTCGAACTGACGGAGAAGGCGCTGAAGGCCGTTCTACCGAAGTTTCGGCTGGAATCGGTGGAAGATCTGTATGCCGCAATCGGCGAGGGCCGTCATACCGGAAGAGAGGTGCTCCACAGTGTATATCCGAGCGCCAAGAAAAAACCGGACGATGCAGGCGTGCCGGCCGGCAAGTCACGGAGTGCCGAAAAGTCGAAATCCGGCAAGAAGCATGAAATTCCCGTCCGTGGCCTCATTCCCGGCATGGCCATTCACTACGCCAAGTGCTGCCATCCTGTGCCGGGCGATCGCATCGTCGGGATCGTGACGACAGGCAAGGGGGTGACGATCCACACCATTGCCTGCAAAACGCTGGAAGATTTCGCCGATATGCCGGAACGCTGGCTCGATGTCGGCTGGGAAGTCGACAATAGCGCCGGACATACCTTCGTCGGCAGGATAGAGACGGTAATCGTGAATGAACCGGGGAGTCTCGCTGTTCTGACAGGAGTCATTGGCCGTGCCGGCGGCAATATCAGCAATCTGAAATTCATCAACCGCGGCGACGACTTCTTTGAAATGCTGATCGATATCGAAGTCAGCGATGTTCGAATGCTGAACGATATCATCGCCGGGTTGCGGGCGACCACCGCCATCAATTCCGTCGAACGCGCGTTTTCCTGACGGGGTTGCATTGTGTTTCGCCGACGTCTGAAGCTCAGCTATACAAAGCGTCTTGCCAACCTGTTATGGCCCCGCTCGGGTCTCAGACGGTCGGTGCAGTATCTGCGGCACAGACTGGGCCGCATGCAGGGTTCTCCCTATGCGATTGCTGCCGGTTTCGCCTATGGCGCGGCGATTTCCTTTACCCCGCTGATGGGTGGCCACATCGCCTTCGCCGCTTTGTTGTCCTGGGTCAGCCGCGCCAGTGTCGTTGCCTCCGTTATCGGCACGGTTGTCGGAAACCCGTGGACGTTTCCCTTTATCTGGGCATGGATCTACTATCTTGGCGTCTGGTTGCTCGGGATCGATCCGATTGATTTCAATGCGGAAAAACTGAGCTGGAATTTCCTGCTTGATCATTTTCTGGATATTTTCCTGCCGATGCTGGCCGGGGGCATTCCATCCGGGGCTGTCGTATGGCTGGCCTTTTACTTCCCGATAAAGGTGTCGGTTGAGCGGTATCAGGTGGCGCGACTGGTGCGGATGATTGAGGCGCGGCAGCGCAAGCCGTTGAAAACAGACGAAGGGACCAGGATATGATAATCGGTCTTGGCACGGACCTGTGCAATATCGGGCGTATCAAGAAAACCCTCGAGCATTTCGGCGATCGATTTACGCACCGTCTCTATACGGAACAGGAACGGTTCAGGGCCGACCGCCGGTGGGAGCGCCGCGCCAGCCGGTATGCGCAGATGTTCGCGGCCAAGGAGGCCTGCTCCAAGGCGCTGGGGACAGGGTTTCGCCAGGGCGTCTTCTGGCGGGACATGGAAGTGGTTCATTTGCCGAGCGGCAAGCCGACATTGGCGATTACCGGCGGTGCGGCGGACAGACTGGCAAAGCTTACGCCGACTGGAAAAAAAGCAATGGCGGAAGTGTCGCTGACAGACGAATCCGGCCTTGCGAACGCGGTCGTCGTTCTCTACTGGATTGATTAACATGGTTCCCACCAGGATCGGCTTTGCTTGACAGATACCCCTGCGCTTTGCCATACCGCGCCGTCCCGGGCGCTATGCCTGCGAGTACCCAAACAAAATTGCGGATGATTAATGTCGGACGAAGCTAAAGACGATTCCGGCCGGGCCGGTGATAAAAAGTCAGACAAGTCTCCGCCGCCGCGCAAATCCTGGCAGCAGGAAGCTGTCGAACTGGTGAAAACGGTTGTCTACGCGCTGTTGATCGCCGTCACGGTTCGCACCTTTGCCTATGAACCGTTCAACATTCCATCGGGATCGATGGTCCCGACACTGCTGATCGGCGATTATCTGTTCGTTTCGAAATTGTCCTACGGGTACAGCCGGTATTCCTTTCCCTTTGGCATGATTCCGTTTGATGGCAGGGTGTTGGAAGACCGGCCGGAACGGGGCGATGTCGCCGTGTTCCGCCAGCCGACCAACCCGGACGTGGATTACATCAAACGCATTATCGGCCTGCCGGGCGACCGCATTCAGGTCAAGTCGGGTATCCTGCACATCAACGACCGGCCGGTTCGCCGCAGACGCGTGGAAGACTATGTTACGAAATCGGGCACTGTGGTGCGTCAGTATCTCGAAATGCTGCCGAACGGCAAGGAACACCGCATCATCGAAGCGTTTGGCGATACCGGCCCGGCGGACAATACCCAGGAATACGTCGTGCCTGCGGGACATTATTTCGCGATGGGCGACAACAGGGACCGGTCTCAGGACAGTCGCTTCCTTTCAGAGGTCGGGTATGTGCCGGCGGAAAATCTGGTCGGAAGGGCGGAATTCCTGTTCTTCTCGATCGGCGATGGATTCGATATTCGGTTTGGACGGATTCTGGATGGTATCGAATAAGGCTGTCGATCAAGCCTTCTTCGATGCGCTTGGCATCGAATTGAAGGATGACTTTACGTTAAGGCGAGCGCTGAGCCATCGAAGCGCCGCCTCCGGCTGGTCCGGGTACGAACGTCTTGAATTTCAGGGCGACCGTGTGCTGGGCCTGGCGGTCGCGGATATGCTGCTGGAATCCTACCGCGAAGAGAATGAAGGCCAGATCGCAAAACGCCACGCCGCGCTGGTACAGCGGCAAACCCTGGCGGAAGTCGCACAGGACATCGGCCTCGGGGACTATATATTTCTTTCGGAAGGCGAAGATTCCAGCGGCGGCAGGGATAACCCTGCCATTCTCGGCGATGTTGTCGAATCGCTTCTTGCCGCGATTTATCGCGAAGGCGGCATGGCCGCTGCGCGGGCCTTTGTCGAGAAACACCTAGGTCCGCGAATGGAAGCGTGTTCCGCCCCGCCGCGCGATCCGAAAACGTCGCTACAGGAATGGCTTCAGGCGCGCGGCCGACCCTTGCCGGAATACAATCTGGTCGACCGTAACGGGCCGGATCATGCGCCGGTCTTCACGGTTGCTGTCCTGGTAGACGGGGAAGAGCCCCTGAAAGCGGACGGCAAATCGAAACGCTCGGCGGAACAGGTTGCTGCATCCCTCATGCTGGATCGGCTTATGTCATGACCGATTTACAGGACGCCCGTCAGAAATGCGGTTTTGCCGCCGTCATCGGCGCTCCGAATGCCGGGAAGTCGACACTGATAAACCATCTTGTCGGCGCCAAGGTCTCCATTGTCACCCATAAGGTGCAGACGACCAGAACCCGTGTGCTGGGGATCGCCGTGGCGGATGAAACGCAGGTGGTCTTCGTCGATACGCCCGGTATTTTCATGCCGAAAAAAAGGCTCGACCGCGCCATGGTCGGAGCGGCCTGGCAGGGCGCGAAGGATGCCGATCTGGTTCTGCTGCTGGTCGATGCGCAGGCAGGGGTCACCAAGGATGTCGCCGCCATCGTCGACAAGCTGCACGACGACAAAAGGCAGGCGGTGCTGGTGTTGAACAAGGTCGACGGTATGAAGCGGGATAAGCTGCTGGGCCTGACGGCGGCGCTTAACGAAAAGCACGAATTCACGGATACGTTCATGATATCGGCGCTGAACGGCAGCGGAACCGACGATCTGATGGCGTTCATCGTCTGCAGGATGCCGGAGGGTCCGTGGCTGTTTCTCGACGATCAGCTATCGGACATGCCGCAACGTCTGCTGGCGGCTGAAATCACCCGTGAAAAGCTGTTTCTGAATGTTCATCAGGAACTTCCCTACGCGTTGACCGTTGAAACGGACACGTGGAAAAACACCAAGGACGGCGGCGTCCGTATCGAACAGACAATCTATGTCCAGCGTGAAAGCCAGCGGTCGATCCTGCTCGGCAAGGGCGGCTCTAAAATCAAGACCATCGGATCCGCGGCACGGCACGAACTGTCGGGGATCCTGGAATGCCCGGTTCACCTGTTTCTTTTCGTGAAAGTCAGGGATGGCTGGCAGGACGATCCCGAACGGTATAGAGTCTGGAATCTCGATTTCGACACCTGATGCGTCGGCTGGCTGCAAAATCGGTCTCCCTGTCT
The DNA here is from genome assembly GCA_040222995.1 of Alphaproteobacteria bacterium. Classification (GTDB taxonomy): domain Bacteria; phylum Pseudomonadota; class Alphaproteobacteria; order UBA8366; family Aestuariispiraceae; genus JAVKBW01. The sequence continues at coordinate 118,918 of JAVKBW010000019.1, forward strand.
TCGAGGAGACCCAAAAGATTCACCAGGCCGACCCGGTTTTGTCATCGCTAGCACAGATGTTGAGCGAGGCTGGTCGTATATGGCGATCCGGCATCATTCATTTTGGGAGACTTCAAATGCAGACGAAAATCACCGCGGATGCTATTCAGCGCCTGAAAGCAGACCTAATAGCCGGAAGGATCGATCGACGTCGCTTCATTGAAGGGGCGACTGCCTTCGGTCTGACGCTTGGAGCAGCAATTTCAGTATCCGGTCAGGCCCTCGCGGCCACCCCCAAAAAGGGGGGCACGTTCCGGGCCGGGATCGCACATGGATCGACCACGGATTCACTCGATCCTTCGACCTATGAAAATACGTTCACAAGCAATCTTTGCTACGGTCTTCACAATCATCTGACGGAACTCGATGAAAACGACAAGCTTGTGCCTGAGCTGGCCGAAAGCTGGGAAGCTTCGCCGGATGCGAAGACCTGGACTTTCCAGCTTCGGAAGGGTGTTGAGTTTCACAACGGCAAGACCATGACCTCTCAAGATGTGGTCGATTCCTTCAACATGCATCGGGGCGATAATTCCAAATCCGCTGCCAAGCCGATCGTGGAATCGATTACCGACATCAAGGCGGATGGTCCGAACACAGTCGTGTTCACGCTGGCCAGCGGCAATGCGGATTTTCCGTTCATCGCCAGCGACTATCATCTGGCTATCATGCCGTCCGACGGCGCCGGCAATGTCGACTGGGCCAGTGGGACCGGAACCGGCGGCTATATCCTGAAATCCTTCGAGCCGGGCGTTCGCGCCGACCTGGAACGCAATCCGAATTACTGGAAGGAAGGTCGGGCTCATTTCGATGCGGTTGAAATGACGACGATTGTCGATATCGCAGCGCGCACCAACGCCATGAGCACCAACGAGATCGATGCCATGGACCGGGTGGAAATAAAGACAATGAACCTGCTTGACCGCAATCCGAATATCAGGATCGCGGAAACCACTGGCTATGCGCATTATTCGGTCCCGATGCGCACCGATACCGCGCCCTTCGACAACATTGACGTTCGGTTGGCGCTGAAATATGCGGTCGATCGAGAAGCCCTGCTGGAAACCGTGCTGCGCGGGCACGGGGCTGTCGGCAACGACCATCCGATCAGCATCGCCAACCGGTATCATGCCGATAATCTGCCGCAAAAATCCTACGATCCGGATAAGGCGAAGTTCCACCTCAAGAAAGCCGGTTATTCGTCGCTCACCGTACCGCTTCACGCTGCCGACGCGGCATTCGGCGGGGCTGTCGATGCGGCTGTGCTTTACAAGGAACATGCGAAAGCTGCCGGCATCGAAATCGATCTCGTTCGCGAGCCGAATGACGGCTACTGGTCGAATGTCTGGATGAAGAAGCCCTGGTGCATGTGCTACTGGAGCGGCCGCGCGACGGAAGACTGGATGTTCTCGACCGCTTATGCGGATGGCGCGAGCTGGAACGACACGTTCTGGAAGCACGACCGGTTCAATATGCTGCTGGAGCAGGCGCGGGCTGAACTTGATGATGCAAAGCGTCGCGAAATGTATGTCGAGATGCAGCAGATTGTCAGCGATGAAGGCGGCGTCGTGGTGCCGATGTTCAATAACTACATCTTTGCGATGTCCACGAAAGTCGGAACGGATCAAAATCTGGCCCGTAACGGAGACCTCGACGGCAACAAGCTTCTGGAGCGGTGGTGGTTTGTCTGATCGGAATGTGGCCTGAATGGTAAACAGGGAAGCACGGCTTAGGCCGTGCTTCTTTTTTGCCGTTTTTCTTTTCAGTCCTTCCAGCTTGGCATAATGATAAACCGTAAGGCGTCGTGCTGACGCGGTTTTGTGACGGTTGAAAGGAAGGCGGATTTGAAGGGCGGATCTCACACGCACGAACCGGACAAACGCAATGAGACGGTCAGGATTTCGATCAACGGCGCGATTGTGCCGAGGGCCAAAGCCATGGTTTCGGTGTTCGATTCCGGGTTTCTGCTGGGCGATGGCGTTTGGGAGGGCATCCGCCTGCACAACAGCCGCCTGTTGTTCGAGCAGGCCCATATCGACCGCCTGTACGAAGGCGCGAAGGCCATCGATATCGATATCGGCATGACGAAGCAGCAGATGTCGGAGGCGATCTACGCTGTCTGCGCGGCCAATGACATGACATCAGGCGTGCATATCCGTCTTGTGGTAACGCGGGGCCTGAAATCGACGCCGTATCTGAGCCCGTCGGTCAATATCGGCGGTCCGACGGTTGCGATTATTCCGGAATGGAAAGCGCCCGACCCGGGCGCGGCGGAGCGGATGCTCAATGTCGCAACCGTGCATGTCCGGCGGGGATATCCCGATGTGCAGGACCCGATGCTGAATTCCCTCAGCAAACTGAACTGCATCACGGCCTGTATACAGGCGCAGAAGGCGGGTGCGGACGAAGCACTGATGCTCGATCCGCACGGCTTTGTTGCGACCTGCAATTCGACCCATTTCTTTATCGTCCGGGGCGGTGAATTGTGGACCTCGACCGGCCGGTACTGTCTGAAAGGCATCACGCGGGATGCGATGCTGCGGCTGGCCGGCAAGGCGGGGCTTGAACCACGCGAGAAGGATTTTAGCCTGACCGAGGTTTACAGCGCCGACGAAGCTTTTCTTACCGGTACGTTTGCCGGGTTGCTGCCTGTTGGAAAAATCGACGGCCGCGTCATCGGCGACGGCCGGCGCGGGGTGAAATCCGAACTGCTGCAGACGCTTTACGCCGATCTGGTCGAACAGGAATGTCCGGCAGCGTAGCAGGGATACAGGGCAGGGCGCCGGTTCGCATCGCGATGTGGTCCGGCCCGCGCAACATTTCGACGGCGATGATGCGGTCGTTCGGCAACCGCAGCGATTGCGCCGTGATCGACGAACCGTTTTACGGTTACTATCTTGACAAAGCCGGGATCGATCATCCGATGCGGCGGGAGGTGCTGGCGACCATGCCGCATGACTGGCAACCTGTCGCCGAGGCTTTGTGCGGCCCGGTTCCGGGCGGCAAGCCGGTCTATTACCAGAAACACATGACCCAGCACATGCTGGACGATATGGACTGGTCGTGGCTCGACCGGGTGACCAACTGTTTCCTGATCCGCGACCCTGATGCTGTTGTCGCGTCCTTCGCCGAGAAACGGGCGATGCCGGCGGAGGAGGAGCTGGGATTCGAACGCCAGCGCCGCCTGTTCGACTATGTGCGGGAACGGACGGGCAGGGCGCCGCTGGTCGTCGATAGCGCCGATATTCTGAACGATCCGGAAACAGTGCTTTCTGCCCTGTGCAAAGCCGTCGGCATCCCGTTCGACAGGGCGATGCTGTCCTGGCCTGCCGGAAAGCGGCGGGAAGACGGGGTTTGGGGCGCACACTGGTACAAATCCGTGGAAGCCTCCACCGGGTTCAAACCGCCGGAAGCCCGGAAACTTGTCGTTCCCGATCATCTCCAGGCCTTTGCCAAACGCGGCCGCGATATATACGACTATCTGTATCGGCAAAGAATGACGGCCTGACCATGTTCAAGACACCGGCGACTCTGGCCCTGACATTCTCCTGCGTCGGGCATTTTCTGTTTCATTATTTCGCGGCGATGTATTTCACCATCGTTATCGCGTTGGATCGCGCCTGGCCGACGTCTTACGAAAACCTGATCGAACTCTGGACCCCGGCGGCGATCCTGATCGGGCTTGCCGCCCTGCCGGCGGGCCGGCTTGGCGATGTCTGGAGCGCGCCCGGCATGCTGATCATCATGTTCTTCGGCATGGGGGCGGCGACGGCAGCCTGCGGCTTTGCCGATACGGAATGGATGCTGCTCGGGTTTCTGGCCTGTATCGGTCTGTTCGGCGCGATTTATCACCCGGTCGGCATTTCCTGGCTGGTGCGTTCGTCTGGCGGGGCGACCGGCAAGAAACTGGCGATAAACGGCGTTGCCGGCGGGCTTGGCGCGGCGGCGGCCGGCGGCATAACCGGCCTGTTTCTGGAAATTGCGGACTGGCGCGCCGCTTTCATCGTGCCGGGCGTGATCTGCGTCCTGTGCGGTTTTGCGATGCTGTACTGTCTGCGGGCCGGGCTGATCGAAGGTGAAACCGGCGAGAATGCAAAACGCAAGACCGCCGGCAAGGGCAACATGCGGGCCTTCGCGCTTCTGCTGCTGCCGATGTTCGCCATCGGGTTGATTTACAACACCACGCAGGCCGCCATGCCGAAACTGTTCGAGGAAGGCCTGGTCGACATGCTGGGCGGCAACCTTGCCCTGGTCGGCCTGCTGGTCGCCGCCGTCTACGTTGCCGGGGCGGTAATGCAGTTTCTGGGTGGACATCTGGCGGATCGTTATCCGCTTAAATTCGTCTACCTGGTGTGCTGGCTGGGCATGATCCCGATGCTGTTCCTGATGGCGATGACCGGCAACGTGTTGCTGTTTGCGGTATCCGCCCTGATGGTTGTGCTGAACACCAGCGCGCTGCCGTCTGAAAACATGCTGCTGTCACGGTTCGCACCGTCAAACCATCAGGGCCTGGCTTTCGGAATCAAGTTTGTGCTCGCCTTCGGCGCGGCTCCACTCGGCGTTCTACTGATTTCCTGGACGCGCGAGGCGACCGGCAGCTTCTCGCCGCTGCTCACCGGCATGGCTATTCTGGCGACGGTCACCATTCTGGCGATTTTACTTCTGCCCGGGGATGCCCCGCCCGACACGGTGGAAGCGCCGGCGGAATGATCGGCTAGTTTTTCAGCTTTTTCTCGCCGGTCTGTTCCAGACCGTCCACGCCGACCTTGCGGTAGAAGCAGGTGCGGTAGCCGACATGGCAGCAACCGCCATCCCCCTGCGGCAATACCTTGAGCCAGATGGCGTCCTGATCGCAATCCGTCAGCATTTCGACGACGGCCTGAATCTGCCCGCTGGTTGCACCCTTGTGCCACAGTTCCTGCCGGCTGCGGCTCCAGTAATGCGCTTCGCCGGTTTTGCGCGTCGCGTCAATCGCTTCGGCATTCATATAGGCGACCATCAGGGGGGCGCCGGTCTCCGCATGGGTGACGACGGCGGGAATTAAACCGTTGGCGTCGAAGACCGGATCGAACACCGATCCTTCCTCGCGGTCATGGCGGCTTGAAACTTTATCGATCATCTACTGTTCCTCTGCTTTCGAAGCGGCACATTAGAGATTGGCAGCCTTAGATAAAAGTCCCGGCGAGGGTAACCGGCAAGCCGCCGAGACCGGTCTTGAAATGGGCGACGCCGGGGGCGGTTTTCGGGTCTCTTCCACCAATGTCGAACGCTTCGACGCCGCTCTCTTTCAGGTGAATGATTCCTCTCCATAACAGAAGGTTATGGGGATTTTCTTTCCTGATATCGGAACTTGACCAGCCGACCTGATAGGTTGCGCAGACTCCGGTTCGTATGAACAGAACGGCGGCGACGGGCGCCCTGTCGAGATGGGCGGTGGCGACGCAGAGCTCTTCCGGCGTCAAACGTTCGAGCACGGCGGCCGGCGGACCGGAATAGGCGATTTCCTTCTTGTGGCGTTCGTATTGCGCCAGCAGCCAGGATGGATCGTTCGAGAAACTGACCGAAAGGTCGCCCTGCACCGCCTTGCGAAGCTGGTTGCGCCACTTGCCGTCCATGCCGGCCATCAGCGTTTCTTCAGAAGGCCGGAGGTCGAGCCACGCCGTCTGGTAACCGGCGAGAATCCGGTTCAACCCGGTTTCAGACAGGATCGACCGAACGGCTTCGCTGTCCGGCAGATCGGGCATCAGCGTACACCAGTTGAGCTTCCATGCGGGGAAGGCCTTCTTGATTGCGGTCAGGGCGGCGATCTGTTCGGGCAGGATGGCGGTCCTGTCGAAGATCGGTCCCTGGATTGTTTTCACCTGCCGGCATCCCGGGGCAATGCGTCGGATAAAGAGCTGGGCGAGGCCAATGACATCACGGTTCGCTATAACAAAACCGCGCCGGACAGCGCCGCCTTCGACGGCGACGGTCGCCTCGCCGAAGGACCATGAATGGAACGGATTTGCACGCGGACAGCGGTTAAGGTGGCGGTTCCAGTCGCTTTCGGATATGTCGGTCGGGGACCCGGCCCAGCGGATGCTTATGGACCGCATCGGACCGGTCCTGAGCAGACGGGGGAAACGGCAATGGCGCGCCGGTCGAACAAGAAAACAAAGGCGACAGCAGCGGCTTCGGCCACACTGAAGGGACGGGAAACGACGGCCCCGCGCAAGATCGAGGACCCGACCACCGCGGAAATTATCGCCAATGCCGATCGCTCCCGAGCTCCGAAAAAGGAAAAGTTCCTCGACCGGAGACTGGGCCGGAGCCGTCTGACATGGCGCGCGGTTTTGTTGTTCATGCTGGCCTGTATCCTCCTGGATATCGGGCTTTACGCCGTTTTTGAGCTCGGTCTGGGCAAGTGTTACGGGATTCTTTGCCTGCTGAACTGATCCGGCGCAAGCCATGCCCTAGCCATAACGATGTTCGCGGCCCGGTTTCGCGATAATGGAAAACGGCGGTAACATTATACCGCTAACCTAGATAACTGTTTTTATTGATGGAAATCGCACTGAAATGGTTTGACTTAACCCAAACCGACCAGTAGATACCCGCCCGACGTCATCGGTACGCCACGCGTTCCGGCAGACGGAAGAAACAACGGAATGATACCGGAAAACGGCGGAGATAATCGCGGCGACCGGACGAAACAGCAAGGACAAGGCTGAAATGAAAACCTATTCGATGAAGCCGTCGGAAGTGAACAAGCAGTGGTTCGTGATCGATGCGGACGGCATGGTGCTGGGCCGCATGGCGACCGAAATTGCGAAGATCCTCCGCGGCAAGCACAAGGCCGGTTACACCCCGCATGTGGATTGCGGCGACAATGTCATCGTCATCAATGCCGAGAAGGTTCACCTGACGGGCCGCAAGCGGACCGACAAGGTCTACTACTGGCATACCGGTCATCCCGGCGGCATCAAGAGCCGCACGGCGGAACAGATCCTGGAAGGCGAGTTTCCGGAGCGGGTTGTTCACAAGGCGGTTGAACGCATGGTTCCGCGCGGTCCCCTGGGACGCCGCCAGATGAGCAACCTTCGGGTTTATGCGGGCACGGCGCATCCGCATGAAGCACAGAACCCGGTTGCCCTCGACCTCGCCGCCCGCAATTCGAAGAACACACGGAACATGAATCATGGCTGACGAAACCCAAACGGTTAACGACCTGTCCCAACTGGGCGATGCAATGGCGGCTGCCGGTGCATCGGCAACGCCGGACGATGCCGGTACAGACGCTGCGGCGCCTGCAGAAGCGTCGGTACCGTCGACGCCGACCGAACCGGTTATCGACGAATTTGGCCGTTCCTACGCGACCGGTCGCCGCAAGAGCGCGGTTGCCCGTGTCTGGATCAAGCGCGGCAGCGGCAATATTTCGGTTAACGGCAAGAACCTGGCAGCCTATTTCGGCCGTCCGGTGCTGCAGATGATCGTACAGCAGCCGTTCGGCGTTGCTCAGCGTGAAGGCGAATTCGACGTTGTCTGCACGGTTCGCGGCGGTGGCCCGTCCGGTCAGGCCGGTGCGGTGCGCCACGGTATTTCCCAGGCGATGACGCTGTTCGAACCGACCCTGCGGCCGGTCCTGAAGTCGAACGGCTTCCTGACCCGCGACAGCCGTAAAGTTGAACGGAAAAAGTACGGCCGCGCGAAAGCCCGTCGTTCCTTCCAGTTCTCGAAGCGCTAATCCAGCGTTACGGCACGGTACAAAAGGGCTCGCTTCGGCGGGCCCTTTTTGGTTGGATCGGGTGTCTCTGTAACAGGAACGCGCCATGTTTGAACCCTGCGATTGCGGCAGCGGCAAAACCTATCTCGCGTGTTGCGGTCGGCTGCATGCCGGTACGCCTGCGGAAACGGCCGAAGAGCTGATGCGCTCCCGCTATAGCGCGTTCCGGCGCGGGGATGTCGCCTATCTTCTGAAAAGCTGGGCGCCGGAAACCAGACCCCAGTCGCTGTCTCTGGATCCGGCGCAGGAATGGATCGGGCTGAAGATCGAACACCACGAAATGACCGGCCCGGATACGGCCATTGTCCGCTTTACCGCCAGATGGCGGCACGGGAACAGGAAAGGCCGGATGACTGAAACCAGCCGCTTCCGCCGACAGGGACAGGGCTGGGTCTATATCGACGGGGTCATGGGCTGATCGACGCATACCGCACTGATTGTGGGATATGACCGGGTTCGCGTCGGCGGCCCCTTTTTTATTCGTATTGTTACAGATCAATGTGGCGACAGGCAGCATTTGCTATTCGGGTCGGTAAGTCCGACAGGATAAATGCGAAAATGAAAAGGGTTGGGGGATGACAGAGCAGGATATTCGGGCGGTACACACGCCGCCGCGGCTGAAAGTCAAAACGGCGACATGGGACGACCTGAAACAGGCCGCCGGGGCGGGATTGCGCGATGTGAAGGCGCGGCCGGGCCTGAGTTTCTTTTTCGGTCTTGTATACGCATTGATCGGCGGCGCGCTGATATCGGGCTTCATCATTCTGGATCAGTTCTGGATCGTCATCGCGGCGGGGATGGGGTTTCCGCTGGTGGCGCCCTTCCTGGCGGCCGGGTTGTATGAAATTTCCCGCCGGCGGGAGCAGGGCGAAGCCTTTACCGCGAAAGACATCATGCTGGTCGTTTTCAACCAGCGCCGCCGTGAATTCAGTTGGATGGCGTTCGTGATGCTGTTCGTTTTCTGGATCTGGGCCTATCAGGCGCGCCTATTGCTGGCGATCTTCCTACAGAACCATTCCATTCTGTCGCTCGACAATCTCTTCAGGGCCGTTTTCACGACAAATGACGGGCTTGCGTTTCTTGCGACCGGATCGGTCGTCGGCGCCGCCATTGCGACGATCCTGTTTTCCATCACCGTGGTTTCCATGCCGCTGTTACTGGAAAGGGAGGTCGACTTCATTACCGCCATGATCACCAGTGTCAAAGCCGTCACCCAAAGCCCGGTTGTGATGCTGACCTGGGGCGCGCTGGTCGGGGCGCTGACGCTGGTGTCGGTTGCGCCGGCGATGATCGGCGTCGTTTTCGTGTTTCCGGTACTGGGGCATATTTCGTGGCATCTCTACCGGCGACTGGTCTCAGAGGCGGATGGAGCGTCCTCAGCTTTATAAGGGCCTGCAGAATACCCGGTCTGCAAAAATACTTTTCCACATATTGAAACTGATAATCATTCGCATCATATTGGTTTTGTATAACCGTATGGAGCCAACGTTATGAGACAGCTCACCAAGACCGGAACCTATGCGATCATGCATTTCATTGTCGCGGTGTCCGTAAGTTATGCGCTGACCGAAAGCTGGACGTTGGCGCTTGGCATTGGCATTGTCGAACCGTTGTTCCAGACAGTCGCCTATCTTGTGCATGAACGAATTTGGAACAGGGCCACAACCGCCGGCAAAACACAGCCAGCATCGCGATTAGTGGTGATTCAGCATTCGCATGGCGTATAGGATTCAGCCAACTCTGTGAAATGCCTTGAACAAAGAAGGCAGAAAGGCATTTCGGCTGGCGAAACGCATCGGCTGGCCGTTACGGCAATCCGATAGCAAAGGCGCATTTCCCGGCAAAAAGGCCTTGTCATGGCAGTCTTCCCGAATGCAGCGGCCGAAAAAGGGTTTGGCTGTTCGAATAATTCCGGTATTGATGCCGCCGCACGGGCCCGGCGGCAGCAAGGGAACTGAAAAGAGGAACCCATGACGGCGACAATATTTATCGATGGCGAAGCGGGAACGACCGGTCTGCAAATCCGCGACCGGCTGTCCGGTCATGCCGGGATCGATCTGATCCGGCTGGGCGACGCCGACCGCAAGGATGTATCGAAGCGCCGTCAGGCCCTGAATGACGCCGACGTGTCCATTCTGTGCCTGCCCGACGATGCCGCCCGCGAAGCCGTTTCCCTGATCGATGCGGATGGCAGCGCCCGCGTGATCGACGCCAGCACGGCGCACCGCGTTGCCGACGGCTGGACCTATGGCATGCCTGAACTCAATGCCGCGCAATCCACGGTAATCGCCGGGGCCAGATGGGTTACGAATCCCGGCTGCTATGCCAATGCATCGGTTTCCATTCTGGCGCCGCTGATCGGGTCCGGACTGCTGCCGGCTGACTGGCCGGTCACGATCAATGCGGTGTCGGGTTACTCCGGCGGCGGCAAGGGCATGATTTCCAGCTTCGAAGACGAAACCGACCCGAACCATACCGAAGAAGCGTTTCGGGTGTACGGGCTCGGTCTTGCGCACAAGCATGTCCCGGAAATCCAGAAATGGACCGGGCTGGCGAACCGTCTCCTTTTCGTGCCGAGCGTCGGCCGCTTCCGACAGGGCATGATCGTTCAGGTGCCGCTGCAGTTGTGGGCCATGCCGGGAAAACCCGCGCCTGATGCGGTGCATTCGGTTCTGGCCGATCACTATGACGGATGCCGGTTCGTTACCGTGGTGCCTCAGGACGAGTGCGCGGCGATGACCGGCCTGCAGCCGGAAAAATTGAACGGCACCAATGAATTGCGGCTTCATGTTTTTGCGAATGCCGGAACAGGGCAGGCGGTTGTGATGGGGTTGCTCGACAATCTGGGTAAGGGCGCGTCGGGTCTTGCGGTTCAGAACCTGAACCTGATGCTCGGCATCGACGAAACGACGGGTCTGGTTTGAACGCGGATATGCGGTGGTATGGCGATGTTTCCATTAGTACTTCCATTTGACGGTCGAACGCCCGTCATCGCGTCGTCCGCCTTTATCGCGCCGAGCGCCGTGGTTATCGGCAATGTCGAGATCGGGGCCGATACGGGCATCTGGTATGGCTGTGTTCTTCGCGGTGATGTCAACGAGCTGCGAATCGGCGAACGGGTCAATATCCAGGACGGCACGGTGTTGCATGTCGCAACGCACGGGCCGGGCTGCTACATCGGTAACGATGTTTCGGTTGGCCATATGGCCCTGCTTCACGCCTGCACGCTGGAAGATGGCGCTTTTGTCGGCATGAAAGCCTGTGTGATGGACGGCGCGGTGGTTGAAGGCGGCGGCATGGTCGCCGCCGGCGCTCTCGTGACGCCCGGCAAGCGCATACGGTCCGGCGAACTCTGGGCGGGGTCGCCGGCGAAAATGATGCGGGAACTGACGGATGACGACCGGCGGAACATGACGTGGACTGCCGAACACTATATAGATCTCGCCCGTGAGCATCGTATGGAGGTGGAAAAGGTGAAATGAACAAGTCAAAGCAGCGACCCGGGCCCAAGCGCCGGTCATCCGAGGCTTTGGCCGCATGGCGGCTGGGGCATCGGATAAAACCCTCGTTAAAAGTCTATTCCCGCAAGGAAAAGCACAAAAAGCCCCGCCCCGATGGCGGGGTTTCTTTTGTCTACAGTTGTTAACAAATCAACAGATAGGCGGGCGCAAGGCGCCATGTGTCCACCAGTGTCTAATTTTGAATCCGAAGACCGTCACTCTGCGCTTGTAACGCAAAATATTTAAGCCATTATTTAAAAGTGACTTTTTGCGAATTGATATTAATACAATGAATAAGCAATAAAAATCGCTCGCGAACGGGGAAATAAACCGCGCTTTTGGCGTTGGTCGGTCTATGGGACGGGGAAGGGGCTCCCGATGAAACTTTCGCGCCAGATTGTGGCGATGACGGTGTGCGTCCTGCTGACCGCAGTGGTTGCGGTTTCGGCACTGTCAGCCTATGGCGCGTTCGAAATTCTCAGATATCAGGCGCAGGCTGAACTGCAATCGCTCGGCGAGGCCAAGAAAACAGCCTTTATCCGGTACCACCAAAGATTGCTGAAAGAAGTTGCCGCGCTGGCGAATACGGTGCTGGCGACCGAGGCCGTGCTTGAATTCGATGTCGCAAGCGCAAGTCTGGACGATACCGACCGGCTGGCGTGGCAGAGCGCGTATGCGGCGGACGGGTTTTTCCTGGCGGGTGAAGGCGATGGGGGTGAGGAAGCGCCCTCTTTGGCCGGGTACGGGCGCGTTCACAGCCGGTATCACCGTTCATTGCTGGAAGTTCAGCAAAGCCAGGATCTGGGGGACCTCATTCTGCTGAATGGCGACGGGTTGGTGGTGTACAGCACGGCCAAACGGGCCGATTTCGGCGCCAGCATCAACAGCGCATCGCTGCACGATTCCGTAGTGGCAAAGGCATACCGGCGCTTCGTTTCGGTTGGTGAAACTTCCAAGGCCGCGTTTTTCGACTACCAGCGGTATCGCGGCGCCGGCGATGCCGTCGTCGGTTTTGTCGCCGCACCCGTCATGATCGACGATTCGCCGCGCGGCGTTCTGCTGTTTCAACTGCGTGCCGATGTTCTGGATGGCTTGATGACGCCGCCGGAAGGGCGGTTCGAAACGGGTGAAATCATCGTTGTCGGCGACGATTTCATGGTCAGGAACGATACGGCTTTTACCAGGGATGCACCGCTGAACCGTCGGCTGGACAATGCGCCAGTGCGACTTGCCTTGTCGGGCAAGTCCGGATTTGTGACGACGGAATCGTCCACCGGCTATCATCTGGCCTATGCAACGCCGATCGATCTGGATGGCCAGTCATTCGCTCTGGTCGTATCGCAACCGGTCAAAGCACTGTTGACGCCATTCAAGGATACGGGCGTCGAGATCGGGATCGGGCTGGTTGCGACTTTGCTCGTCCTGATCTGGGTATCGGTAATAGCCGGCCGTCGCCTGGCTCTCCCGGTCTCGCAAATTGCGGAAAAACAGAAACAGCTTGCGGCGGGCGATACCGGCGTTTCGGTGCCCGACATTATTTCACCGAAGGAAGTCGCCGATCTGGGTGAGGCGATGTATGTCTTCACAAAAAATGCCCGGCGCGTCGAACGCTATCGCGACAGCGAAGAGAAGAAGGAAACCGAAGAAAAGCCGGATACAGGACTGGCTAATCAGGTCGAAAGCTCTCTGTCCAGCACCCTGGAAACCTTTGCGGATGGCATTCCGCTGTTCACCAGGCAAAAGACGGCGCTGAGAGACGCGACGGCCGGTCTGGGCGAACGCAGCCGTTCGGTTCGGGACGATGCAAAGCAGATATCCGCAGACACCGACGCTCTGGCGGTTTCCGCGGAAAGGGTGAGTTCGGCCATCGACGATGTTGTCGAAAAGGTCGACAATACATCCAGCCTTTCTGCATCCATCGCGCGCCAGGCAATCGATGTCTCAACGAAGCTGACGGATCTGGCCGGCGCCGGAAACCGTCTGGATAGTCTGGCGGATTCTATTTCACAGATCGCCGGGCGCACCAATCTCGTATCGCTGAACGCATCGCTTGAGGCTTCGCGCGCCGATGCCAACGGCAACGGATTCTCGATGATTGCGGCCGAAATCAAATCCATTGCCGGGCAGGTACAGCAGGCGTCGGAGGATACCCGGCAGCGGCATGCCGATTTGCGGGCCGATCTGGACGCAACGCTGGTTGCAGCGCGGATGATTTCGGATACGGCCGGTAATACCAACGATACGGTGCGGAGTCTGGAAAACGCCGTTGCCCTGCAGGCGGTATCCGCGGGCGATATTGCCCGGTCAACACGCAATGTAGCCTCGAAAATCGAAAGCATTGCGGAAAAGCTGAACAGTCTTGCCGAATCCGCCGCCGCGTCGGAACAGGCATCCGGCGACATATCGGCGTCGGCGGACGCCCTGGTGCAGAACGGCACCTATCTGGTCAACGAAGTTTCGAAAATGCTGGCGGATATGAAATACCCGTCGGCCAGGCCTAAATCCGAACCTTGACGTAGGAACCCGGCGCCTCTTCCAGCGGATCGACCTTGCCGCAGCCCGGGGGCCGGGCATCGATTTTCTTGCCGCCGTACTTTTTCAGCCATTTCATCCATGTCGGCCACCAGGAGCCGGGTGTTTCTTTCGCGCCCTCGAACCATTCTTCCGGCGTGGCCGGGTTCCTGGTGCTGGTCCAGTGCGAGTATTTCACCTTGTCCGGCAGGGGCGGATTCACGACGCCGGCGATATGACCGCTGGCGGCGAGAACGAACGTAACCGGGCCGCTGAAGATATTGACGGCGGCGTAAGTGGATTTCCACGGCGCGATATGATCTTCCCGGGTCGACAGCATGAAGGTCGGGATGTCGATCTTGCTGAGGTCGATCGGCGTATCGCAAAGGGTGATGCCGCCCGGTTCGATCAGCTTGTTTTCCAGGTACATTTTACGCAGGTAAAAACTGTGCATCGCCGCCGGCATCCGCGTGGAATCCGAGTTCCAGTACAGAAGATCGAACGGGAAGGGGTCCTTGCCCATCAGATAGTTGTTCACTACGAACGACCAGATCAGGTCGTTGGCGCGCAGCATGTTGAACGTGGTCGCCATTTCCGAGCCTTCGAGGTACCCGCGTTCGTTCATGCGCTCTTCCAGCGCCTCCAACTGTTCTTCATCGATAAAGACGGAAAGCTCGCCGGCTTCGGTAAAGTCCAGCATCGTGGTGAAGTAGGTGACGGACTTCACCTTGTCTATTCCCTTGGATGTCAGATAGGACAGGGTGCTGGCGGTCAGCGTGCCGCCCAGGCAATAGCCGATCATGTTGATCTGCTTTTCGCCGGTCATATCGCAGACAGTGTCGATGGCGGTGACCGTACCTTCCAGCATGTAGTCTTCGAACGTCTTGTCCGCCAGACTTGCATCCGGGTTTACCCAGGAGACGACGAAAACCGTCAATCCCTGGTCAACAGCCCATTTGATGAAGGAATTCTTTGCTTTCAGGTCCAGGATATAGAACTTGTTGATCCAGGGCGGCACGATCAGCAACGGCGTCGAATAGACTTTTTCCGTCGTCGGCGTGTACTGCAGAAGCTGCATAAGATCGTTCTGGAACACGACGGCGCCGGGGGTTGTCGCGACATTGCCGCCAACCTCGAAAGCGTCCGCATCCGTCATTGATATCTTGAGCTGCCCCTTGCCCTTCTCGAGATCGTTGAGAAGGTTTTCAAGGCCCTTGACGAGATTTTCGCCGCGACTGTCCAGCGTCTCCCGGATTGCCGCCGGGTTTGTCATCAGAAAGTTCGAGGGCGCCATCGCGTCGGCAAACTGTTTTGTATAAAAATCGACCTTTTTCGCCGTCTGTTCGTCCAGCCCTTCCACATCGCGCACGGTACCCTGCATCCAGCGCGCGGTCAGAAGGTAGGACTGCTTGATGAAGTCGAAGATGGCGCTTTCGGTCCAGGCTTCGTCCTGAAACCGTTTGTCGGTACGGTCGGGTTCGATCGTCGGGTTCGAATCGTGCCCCATCATCCGGCGAGTCGTCGAGGTCCATAAATCCATATAGTCGCGCCACAGGTTGACCTGGGCTTCAACGATGGCGGATGGATTGGTCATCATGCGATGGGACATTTCCATGAATGCCCGGCTGACATTCATGGCGTCGCCATGTCCGAGGCTGCCGTTTCCGCCTTCATGCTTTTGTGATTGCATGAAATCGTTCACCAATTGCTGGCTTCGTTCGGCGATTCGGGCCAATTGTTGTGACCATTCAACCGGGTCCGGCCATTCCGGTGAATTATCGGTGCCGTTTTGCGTGCCGGTGTCTTGTTTGCTATCGGTCATGGTGATGCATGCTCTTTGACGAACTTTACAATGGTGAGAGGCGTTATAATCATTGTGATGCGATACGCCAAGCGAAGCGGATGCGCGTTGCAACGAAGCGCATGAAGATTATGATGCGCCGCTCCAATGTATAGGACCCTGAACCAAATGCCACTATTGCAATGTCCCGGTCGGGAATCGACGTCTGAAGATTGGGTTCGCCGGTCCGGCAGACTGATTGCTGCGGCGATGCTGATCTCCGTCGGCGTGCTGTTTGGGGGGTGTGATACGACCAGCGAAATCGTCGACGCGGTCAACCCGATCAACCTGTTTGAAGACGATGGCGAGGAAGATGAGGAAACGGCGGTCACGGCCGATGTTCCGGGCGAAGACGAAGATTATCCTGCAATAGGGTCCGTGCCGGATGCACCTGAAACCCCGGCCATATCGCTTGAAGGCGATATTGTTCGCGAAGGGCTGGTTGCCGACAAGCAGCATGCCAGGCATACCGACCAGGTGATCAGGCATGCCGAATTGCCGAAGCGGGTAACGCCGTTGCCGCAACAGACGGATGCGTTGGCGAGTGCGCCGGAAGACCCGCCCGCCGTTTCCATCGAGAATGGCCAGACCCAGGTTCAGCGCACTGCGCCGGAACCGCAACCGGTTCAGCAAAGCGTTTCGGCAGCGAACGTCCCTGAAGCGGGACCGGTGGCGGAGGAGGCGTCGGCCGTCGGGCTGACCTCGCGCGATCCGGTAACAGGTGTGGCCGACCAGCCTGCGGTTGCCGCGGCAACGGTGCCGCCCGCGGAGCCGCTGGTGCGACGCACTGATGCCGCCGAACCGGCGCCGGCCCCGGAACCCGAACCGATAACCGTCAATTCCGGCGGCATAGAACAGGCAGCGTCGCCACCGCCGTCAGCGGCCCCTCTGGCGCAAAACAATGCGGCGGCGGCCGGCAATAGTACCAGCGCGAGCGCGAGTCGGCCCGCTTCGGGCGAAATTCAGCATGTTGCGACGATCTATTTTCCCAAAGGCGGAGCGAAGCTGACCGAAACGGATCGGCGCGTTATCGCCCAGGTGATAGACCTGTTTCGCGCCGGCGCCAGCCGCATCAGAATTGTCGGGCACGCCAGCAAGGGCGGTGTTTCTGATCCTGAAAGGCAGAATCTTGTGAACTACAAGAGCTCCCTGGACCGGGCGACATCGGTCGCCAGGGAATTTCTGGTTCATGGCGTTCTGCAGCAGCAGATCGAAATATCGGCTGTCGGCGCACAGCAGCCGCGCTATTCTGAGGATACGCCAGCCGGCGTGGCCGGGAATCAGCGGGCGGAAGTTTTCCTCAAGTACTGATCTTTATTAGGGATAAATGAATGAGAAAAGCGTTGCGGATCGGCGTGGCGGGCCTGGGAACGGTCGGTATCGGGGTCGTCAGGCTGTTGCGTGCACAGGCGAGCCTGCTTGAAGCACGGGCCGGCATCGGTCTTGAGATTGTCGCTGTTTCGGCTCGGGACAAGGGGCGGGATCGCGGCGCTGACCTGAGCGGTATGGCCTGGCACGACGATCCGGTCGCGCTTGCCGAAAGCGACGATATCGATGTTTTCATCGAGTTGATCGGCGGCAGCGAAGGTCCGGCCCGTCTTGCGGTGGAGGCCGCGCTTAAAGCCGGAAAACCGGTTGTAACCGCCAACAAGGCGCTTGTCGCTCATCACGGAATGGCGCTCGCGAAAGCGGCCGGGGATGCCGGCGTCGCACTCGCCTATGAAGCCGCGGTGGCCGGCGGCATTCCGGTAATCAAAGCCATTCGTGAAGGACTGGTCGGCAACAGGCTTTCATCGGTGCAGGGTATCCTGAACGGAACCTGCAACTATATTCTGACCACGATGCGCGATACCGGCAGGGCGTTCGACGATGTGCTCGGTGAAGCGCAGCAACTGGGATACGCCGAAGCAGACCCAGGTTTCGATGTCGACGGGGTCGATGCGGCTCACAAGCTGGCGATTCTCGCCAGCCTGGCCTTCGGGTCGGTAATAGATTTCGATTCGGTCTACATCGAAGGAATTCGCGCGATCGGCCCCGATGACATGGCTTATGCGGAAGAGTTCGGCTTGCGGATCAAACTGCTGGGGATAGCCGAGGATACGCCGGAAGGGGTTATCCAGAGGGTGCATCCGGTGATGATCCCCGAAACAGCGCCGCTGGCGGCGGTCGAAGGGGTATTCAACGCTGTCGTGACCGAAGGTGATTTCGTCGGAACGTCGGTTCTTGAAGGCAGGGGCGCGGGGGAAGGGCCGACAGCCTCCGCTGTTGTCGCCGATATCGTCGATATTGCCTGTGGCCGGGCGAGGCATGCGTTCGGCGTGCCGGTGGACCGGCTGGTGAAGCGGCCGTCACTGCCGATTTCCAGACATGTCGGGGCGTATTACCTGCGACTGGTCGTCTTCGACAGGCCTGGCGTGATGGCCGATATCACGGCTGCCCTGCGGGACAACGGCGTTTCGCTGGAGAACGTCATTCAGCGTGGACATGACCCGGAAGCGCCCGTCACGGTGGTGCTGACCATGCACGAAACGGACGAGGCATCCCTGCTTTCGGCGTTGGAACGGATCGGTGAGCTCGATTCAGTGGTTGAAAAGCCGCACATGATCCGCATTGAAGGCGCATGAGATTATTGTGAAACCGATGCGAACGGCCTTGATCGAGGTCGGGCGATCCGGCAATACCAAGGGATAAGGTTCGAGCCTGCATCGGGGTTCGCCGCCGAACTATGTTCCCGGCGGGATTTAGGGAGAATTCAGGAGAAAACAATGGCAGAAAAAAATCCGAAAAATTCCATCTCCTTGGAGCGGAATCTGGCGCTTGAGGCGGCACGGGTGACCGAAGCTGCAGCGCTGGCGGCGTCCCGTTGGCTGGGCCGGGGTGATGAAAAAGCGGCGGACCAGGCCGCCGTCGACGCCATGCGGACAGCGCTGAACGCCCTGTCGATTGAGGGAACAGTGGTTATCGGCGAAGGCGAACGCGACGAAGCGCCGATGCTTTACATCGGTGAAAAGGTCGGCGCGGGCAACGGTCCTGAAATCGACATCGCGCTGGACCCGTTGGAAGGCACGACAATCACCGCCAAGGGCGGACCCAATGCGCTGGCCGTTCTTGCGATGGCGGAACACGGTGGTTTTCTGCACGCGCCGGACGTCTACATGGACAAGATTGCGGTCGGTGGCGGGCTTCCGGCCGGCGTCGTCGATCTGGACAGGACTCCGCTGGATAATCTGAAAAGCCTGGCCGAGGCGAAGGGCAAGCGCATTGAAGACGTGCTGGTGTGCATTCTGGACCGGCCGCGTCACGCCGATCTGATCAAGGCCGTACGCGATGCGGGGGCCCGGATTCAGCTTATCGGCGACGGCGATGTTTCCGGCGTCATGGCGACATCGGACCCGGAAAGCGGTATCGACCTGTATATCGGCAGCGGCGGCGCGCCGGAAGGCGTTCTGGCCTGTGCGGCATTGCGGTGCATCGGCGGCCAGTTCCAGGGACGCCTGTTGTTCCGCAACGATGATGAACGCGCCCGGGCTGTCCGGACCGGCATTGAGGATTTCGACCGGAAGTACGATCTGCATGATCTGGCGAGCGGCAATGTGATGTTTGCCGCGACCGGCGTCACCGACGGATCGCTGCTGCGCGGGGTCCGTATTTTTGCCGACAGCGCTACCACGCAGACAATTGTTATGCGGTCGAAGACGGGGACGGTCAGAAAAATTGAAACCCTGCATGATTTCGGACGCAAACATTGGGTCGATCCGCGGAACTAGAAACGCCCGCCTATCTTGATATCGAACGGTCCGTTTCAGGCCGCCGCTGGGAATTGCGGCTGGCGGACGAGCGGAATGCGCTTACCGTCGCCCAGCGTTGGGGTCTGCCGGAACTTCTCGGCCGGATTATGGTATCCCGTGGCATTGGGCCGGACGCGGTCGACGCCTATCTGAATCCGTCGTTGAAGTCGCATCTGCCGGACCCGGCCCATCTGCTGGATATGGACAAGGCGGTGGAGCGGATCGCCGGTGCGATCTCGGCGAACGAGAAAATAGCTGTTTTCGGCGACTACGATGTCGACGGGGCAACGTCCAGTGCTACTCTTAAACGGTATTTCGATGCCATCGGCGTCGGTCTAACCGTCTATATCCCCGACCGTCTTACCGAAGGGTACGGGCCGAACCATAAGGCTCTCAGGAAATTGCAGAATGACGGAGTCGCTCTTGTCATTACGGTCGATTGCGGCATCACGTCTTTCGATGTTCTGGACAATGCCGCCGATGCCGGGCTGTCGGTCATTGTTGTGGACCACCACAAGGCGGAGCCGCGTTTGCCGAAGGCGGCGGCGGTGGTCAACCCGAACCGGCTCGACGATACCAGCCCGCACGGACAGATGGCGGCGGTCGGCGTTACCTTTCTGCTGATCGTCGCTTTGAACAAGAAGCTGCGGCAAACGGGCTATTTCGCAGAACGTCGGGAACCGGACCTGTTGTCCCTGCTGGATCTGGTTGCGCTGGGAACCGTCTGCGATGTCGTGCCGCTGACCGGCGTGAACAGGGTGTTCACCACCCAGGGGCTGAAAGTAATGGCGCAACGGCGAAACATCGGCCTGACCGCGCTTTCGGATGTGTCCGGGATCGATGAAACGCCGGCGGCCTACCATGCCGGCTTCGTTCTCGGCCCGCGGGTCAATGCCGGCGGCCGCGTCGGGGAAGCCCCGTTGGGAACGCGCCTGCTGGCGAGTCATGACCGGAGTGAAGCGATGGAAATCGCACGCCGCCTGGACGGCTTCAATACGGAACGAAAGGCAATCGAAACAGCCTGTCTCGAAGAAGCGATCCGGCTGGTCGAAACTGAAATGGCGACGGGGCGGGGATCGCCCCATCTGATATTCGTCGCGGGCGAAGGATGGCATCCCGGTGTGATTGGAATTGTAGCCGGCCGGCTGAAGGAACGGTATCAGCGCCCGGCCTGTGTCGTAGCGCTGGAAGACGGTATCGGAAAAGGGTCCGGACGCTCGATGGAAGGCGTGGATCTGGGGGCGGCGGTTATCGCGGCCCGTCAGAACGACCTGCTGATCAATGGCGGCGGTCATGCCATGGCAGCCGGGTTCACCCTCTCGGAAGGTAATATAGAGGCTTTCAGAGCCTTCCTGGACGGCAGGATATCCGATGCGCTCGGCGGCAGGCCGATCGTCGGGAGAATAATGCTGGACGGCGCCGTTTCGCTTGCGGCGTCGACGGTGGAATTCATCGAATCCCTTGAACGTCTTGCGCCGTACGGGGTCGGCAACCCCGAACCCCGGTTTGTTATCCCCTATGCGCGGATTGCCGATGCCGGGCTGGTCGGGACCGATCACGTGCGGCTTCGCATCACAGGTGAAGGCGGCGGCTCGTTGAAGGGAATAGCGTTTCGCGTGGCGGATCAGGAACTCGGCGCGTTTCTGCTGCAGGCGAAGGGCGGCATGCCGGTTCATCTGGCGGGCAAGCTGAAAGTTGATCGCTGGAACGGCGCCGAACGCCCTCAGATCATTGTCGACGACGCGGCAGAAATTGCCGCCCGGTAAGAGGTGCCCGCCGGGCTATTTCAGATTGGTCGCCGTCTCCAGAAGATCATCGACGGTTTTCAGCGTGCGGGCCGCCGAATTGTATGCCTGTTGCGTCATGATCAGCTTGGTGAATTCGGTTGCGATATCCGTCGTCGAGTTTTCCAGAGCCGAAGAAATGATCGTGGCCCGGTCGGTCTGGTCGACTTCGAACAGCGTGATCTCACCGCTATTCGCACCGATGGAGAAATGCGTATCCGTCGCCTGCACGAGGCTTTCCGGGTTCACCAGATCGGCGATGGGAATTTTGGCAACCGGCCGTGTCTGCCCGTTTGTGAAGGTTCCCAGCACCACGCCGCTGGACTGGATGATTGTATTGTCGAGATTTCCTTCCAGAAAGCCGTTATTGGAAGCTTCACGCAGAACGAACTGATTTGCGAAGCTTTGCATATTGCTGAAATCGATGGTCAGCGAATTGGAGGCCGCAGGATTTGCGAAAGTAACATCAAGCGCCTGCGTTGTTGGCGATACGACATTGCCTGTTGCGTCAAAGGTCATGGTAACGCTGCCGGCAGGCGAGTTGATTGTGGCGTCATCGCCTGAAAAGTCGATGGTCCATTCGTTAACATTGGCGGTTTTGGTAAACCGCGCATTCACTTCCCGGGCATCGGAAATGCCGTCCGCTGTTCCGGTCCCATCGAACACGGTAAAGCCGATATCGAAAAACTGGGTTTCCAGCGTGTCGGGCGGAAGATTGGCGTCGATGGTGACGGCTGTCGTTCCTTCCGGAAGGAAGACCTGTGAAAATTCGTCGATGCGGATCGGGCTGGTACTCCCCAGCGCCGTGCTCGTATTGAATGTCCCGGATGTTGTGTCGAACGGGAACCCCTGCACGAAATTGCCGGCGGAATCGGTGATAAAGGCCTGTTCCTCACCGCCTATATTGACCAGAGTACGCTGAAACTCCCCGGAATCGGTAAGCAGGGTTCTGCCGGTTCCGTCAAGCTCGCTGTTGACGACAAAGAAACCCTTTCCGGATAAAGCGATATCGAATTCACCGGCGCTGGCCGTTACAATACCTTCCTTGTAAATGTCGGTCCGAACGCGGGAATTGGTGCCGCGAAACGCTGCCAGGGTGCTGCCGTTTCGTTCGACCAGCAGATCTGAAAATAGCGTCGATTCCGCCTTGTGACCGGGCGTCGTCGCATTCGCGATATTCGACGCGATCACGTTCATCGCCCGTGCTTCGCCCCGAATGGCGGTTATGCTGGACTGATAAAGATAATTGGCGACCACGGCCTGTAGCCCTCATTCGTTTATCTGCAGCAAAGTACACAGCAAGAATGGTGCCAAACAGCGGCATTCGATGCATAAACGGTTTGTGCCGATATGTTTGCATTTCGTGAAATCAGGTGCTTGACCTCGCCCGGTCCGCCTTCTATACACGCCCGCGCCGTCCCGTTCGTCTAGAGGCCTAGGACACCGGCCTTTCACGCCGGTAACACGGGTTCGAACCCCGTACGGGACGCCAATTCTCCATCGCACCAGATGGCCGAAACAATAAAGCCGCCTCAGGGTGGCTTTATTGTTTACGGGCCGTGCAAAGTCTGCCGTTCCCGTAAACTATTGATCGGCCGATGGCGCCGGACAAACCCGCACAGCCCTGACTTCATCGATTGCATGAGTGGTGGCGCAAAGACGTTTTAAATAGCAAATGTTAACGGCCGTGGATAATTGTCCCAATCTCTGTGTCATGTTGGCACGATAGCTGTATAAGGGAAGACGGGGGCGATGCGTTGTTCCATCGAACGACGCTAAAGTGTAATCAGCACTTGTCGGATGCACATTCGGCACAAAGGAATTGAAAGTAATGTTCACCAAATTCCGTATTGCAGTGGTTGGAGCGGCGCTGGCGCTGGGCGTTTCGATCGGGGGACCGGCAGCCAATGCTGCGTTCGTGACAACACAGGAAGCCGGCATGGATGCGATTTTCTCGCAGGCCGGATTTGGCAACACGCCAATCGACATCCGGTTCGGCACGGTGCAGACCGTCTTCCGGCCGGATCTGCTCGACATCACCGCAGATTCGCAGATCGATGACCTGTTCGACCTTTTTGACGGATCGCCGACTGTGAACTTCTACTATGTCGATACGGTGGACGCCTGCGGTGTCGTCAACGTCAATTTCGTAGGATGCGGCAGTTTCCCGGGCAACGACTTTGTCGTCGAATCGGACTTTGCAGCCGGCGCGTTCGGTGCGGAACTGCTGGCGCACGAGCTTGGTCATAATCTCGGTTTGGATCACCGCAATGACCCGAATGGACTGATGGACCCGTTCATCAATGGCGGAACGTTGCTGCTTGCGTCCGAAATATTGACGATTCTTGGAAACGAACAGTTACCAGGAAGCAATCTGGTCCAGTCGGATCAGAACGGCCTTTTCATTAATATCAATCCGGTACTCATCAGCAGCGTCAACAATGTTCCGTTGCCCGCGCCCGTTCTGATGCTGCTCGGCGCTTTGTCGATTCTGGGCGGCGTCGGTTTGCGGCGGCGACGGTTGGCCGGTAGCGAATCGGTCTGACGGTTTCAGTCATGCGGAAGGCGGCGTGGTTTGGCGTCGTACCGTTATTATGCGCATCGGTTGCGTTGGCAGGCGGTAACCAGACATCGATAATCGATCTTGGCGGCGGGGTCACGCTGCAGGCGCCTATAGAGGTGCAGCAGACGCCGGGCGACGGGATCGATTCGATTGCCGGATCATTCAGCGGCGACGGCTTTGAATGCCGGTACGATCACGGTCTTTATTCAAGCGATTTGAGTGACGTGAGAAACGCTACGGTCGAACAGGTCCGGGTGGCCGGTGTTGCCGCGCGTCTCGTGTCAGCGACGGACGAATTTGACGGGCTTCATGTACCCGAGATTGCCAAATCGTCGCGCGGCGCGCGCCGCCTGACGATCAGTTGCCAAAGTGCGGATGAGGCGACACGCAGTATCGTCAGAGATATTCTGATGTCGCTGCAGATAGAGTCGGTGGAATGATGCCGTGGTTGCTGGGACGCACGGTCTAGGGGCGGAATTTCCTGCGTCTCGCGATCACGATCAGAAAGCACAGGAAGGTCAGCGCCAGAAAAACCGTTGCGGGAATCGGCACGGACAGCAGGTAGCCGATGTCTTCCAGCGAGGCTAGTGTCGTCAGGCTGACGAATGTCGGCGTGTCGATGGCGGTTGTCATCAGTTCGTCCGGTCCGCCCGCCCAGGCTTCGTCCCACAGAATATCGGCGATGCCGGCCCCGCCATCCAGCTCAACCGGAACGAATGCCGCATCCGGATCGAATTCCGCCCGATAGGCGGCCAGCGCCTTTGCGCCGGTGTAGAGGCCGCTACCATTGACGTAGACGTTGTTGAACGTCCACATGGTTCCAAATCCCATGACATGGGCCATTTCCCGGACAATGGTATCGAACAGCACACCGGTGCTGAGCGTTTCCAGATCGGCGCTGTCGAAAGTCAAGAAGCCCGACGTCGGTAATACGAACCCGCTTTCGAAAACACCCCGCTGCGGGCCGGACTGCGTGAAGGAACCGCCGGCGCCGTCGATTTCCGCGCTACTGACGGAAATCGATAACTCGGCAATATCGATATCGCCCTGGTAGCCGGAAACCCGGCTTTCCCAGAATGATTCAGCCCGCGAGAACGCGGATTGCTGGCTGGCTGAAAGGGCGTTCGAAAAACTCAGTCTAATGTCGAAACCGGCGGCATTTGTGGCGGCAGGCAGGGACAGCATCGCCAGTGCGGCGATACCGAACGCAATACTCTTGTTCATGTTCACGATCAGATCATTCCCGATGGATACACCCCGGAGGGTGACGGTTGCGCCAATCCGTGGCGTCGGATGTGCGACGCCACAAAAACGAAAGCCGTCCCAGATCCCGCGAAACCTCTCGCGGTCACTGTTGACGGCCCCATCCATCGATAATGTCCCGACCGCACTATAGCACGGATGGCGCTATCCACCATGACACTTTTGTAGCGTTTTCTAGGGCCGCCAGGTGAAGTGCCCCTGATGCACGGCGTCGGCAAGTTTGTGGAGATCCGCGCCGAGAGGCCTGTCCTCGACCAGGGGTGCGATCAGGTTGCGCACCAGCTTGTGCAACGTTGCCGCCGGCCGGCCCAGTTGGTTCTGAATGCCCCGCAGGTCGATCCCTTGTGCGGCCGCCGCAAGTTCAATGGCGATCAACTGACGGCAATGGGCGGTGCAGTTCGCCAGTTTCCGGGCCGACTCCCAAGAATGCGTTAAAGCGTCCTCTATGCCGTCAGCGTTGAGGCTGGGCCAGAAGGCAATGGGGACAGATTCGTCCTGAATACGGGAAAGAACGGATTCGGCGAGTTTCATCACCGGCGCGAAGCCGTTGCTGGTCGCCGTATCGCCGGAAAGATGCATCGGCAGGTCGGTAAACCGGTTCGCCATCAGTTTGGAAACTCTGGCGGCTTGCAGCATCGATGTCATCGCGAGGCCCCGGCGAACATGATCGACGGCAAGGGTGATATGCGGCGTGTGATAATTGCCGGTTGAGATCACATTTCCGGAATCGGGCTCGACGGCGGGGTTATCGGTCGAACAGTTCAGTTCTGTCTCGACGGTTCGGGCGGCCGTCGTCAGCGCGTCGTGCAGCGCGCCGTGAACCTGCACGATGTGGCGAATCGACAACGGATCCTGCAGCCGCCGCGCCTCACCGGGGCGGTGCAGCCTGCTGTCTCGCAGCAACACCTGCATGTCACGCTGAACGGCCAGGTCGCCCGGTTGGGGGCGCATTGCCACGACCGCATCCCTGAAGGGCGAGAGGTTTCCCCTGAAGGCTTCGATAGAAAGTGCGGCTGCCGACTGCATGCTGGCCAGAACCGTTTGGGAATCTGAAATTGCGAGGCTTGCTTGCGCCGCTGAAAATGCGCCGCTGCCGGCAAGCGCAAGTCCATCGCGCGGGCCAAGGCATATCGGCGGCAACCCGGCCTGCTGCAATGCTTCGGCGGCATCGACTGTTCGGCCTGTCCTGTCGGTCATGCGGCCTTCGCCCATGAGCGCAAGGCCCATCGTCGCACCGAACAACAGATCGCTCGATCCGATGGAGCCGATGTCGCCGATCACGGGAGTCAGTCCGGCATTGATGCAATCTGCAAGCCGCCGGGCGACGGCAGGTGAGGCCCCGGACACGCCTTTGAGGAAGGTGTTCGCACGAATGATCATGGCCGCGCGAACGACTTTCTCCGGTATCGGATCGCCCAGTGTTTGCGCCCGCCCTCGAAGTGTCTGGAGCGAAAACGTCGACAGTTGTTCTGCCGAGAGCATTTCCGATGCGCGCGTGCCGAGGCCCGTCGTTACGCCATATACGGGAATGCGGTTTTCAATCGCATGGCGGATGGCGGCATTGCCGGCTTCCATCCTCTCCAGGCCTTCCTGCGAAAGCGATATGCACCCGCCGGTATCGGCAGCGTCTGCAAGGGTCGACAGGGAAAGGGTCTCTCCCGTTAAAACAAGGGGCGCATTCATGCCGTCGGTTTGCTCCCGGTAAAAACATCAATCCTTTGGACTATAGTTCGTTTCGGCAATCGACAAGTCTCCAGAATGCGGCGACACTCGCGCTTTGTTCTGGTGGAGGGAGTTAAACGTGCGATTTAAGGATAAACGGGTTCTGGTTACCGGCGGCGCACGGGGGATCGGCGCCGGCATTGCGAAGGCATTTGCGGATGAAGGCGCGACTGTCGCCATCAATGCCCGTTCCGAGGCGACGATGGCGGAACGGTGCGAAAAGGATGCCGTAAGCTATCTTTGCGTGGCCGGCAAAATCGGCCCGCGCGATGCGTGTTTCGACATGGTCAATCGGGCGGTGGAAGGGCTGGGCGGTCTCGACGTACTGGTCGCCAATGCCGGTATATTCAATGAAGTACCGTTCGAAGACGTCACGCAGGAAGAATTCGACGACAACATTTCGGTCAATCTGGGCGGTGTTTTCTTCTGTGCTCAAGCGGCCATGCCGGCTCTGAAACAGAGCAAGGGAAACATCGTAGCGATTGCATCCGATGCGGCGATAATTTCCTACAGCGCATCGCCCGCCTATTGTGCGGCGAAAGGCGGCGTTACCAGCCTGGTGCGGGCGCTGGCGGTAGGGTATGCGGCCCATCCGGTCCGGGTGAACAGCGTCTGCCCCGGCAACGTCGAAACCGACATGATGCGACAGACAGCGGCTGAATCGGGTGACGCCGAGGCGTATTTGCAGCAGGCGAGGGGACGGGCGCCGGCTCGCCGTATGGGCACACCGGCGGAAATAGCAGCCGCCGTGCTGTATCTGGCATCCGGCGATGCGGGCTATACGACGGGCGTTTCCCTGCCGGTCGATGGCGGCGGTATCGCCGGTTTCGACTGACATCCCGGAAAAGTCGTTTTAATCCTGGGTGTATTGTTCTTTCCTGATGGCGATGGCTGCCGCGGCGGCGCCAAGAACGAACCAGAAGGTTCGCTGGTAAGCCATATCGTGAATCAACCCGTAAACCACCATGACGCCGGCGGTGCTCGCGAAAAACAGGTGCGACAGTGGCAAGGCCCCTATCCCGCTTTTAAAGACTCTATACAAATGCAGCGAAGGCGCAGTGATAACGATAACAGCGCCGACGATGCCGAATTCGGCCAGAATCCAGACAGGAACGGAGTGGATGACAAGGATGCCGCCGCCGGCCGATTGAATTCCCTTGTTCACGAACGCCCCGAGACCGCCACCGAAAAACATATGATCGCGCCAGATCCGTATGCCTTCGATAATGCTCGTCCATCTTTCCATCAATCCTGACTCAGAAAAATGGTAGACGGTTACCGGGTGAAATTTTAACGATTGCCCGGCGTCATCGAGCAATGCGTAAAGTATAGTTGGCCCGTATGCAGCAATTAACCCGATGCCAAGCGATGCCAGCAGACAGGATACAATGAACCGGCGGTCAAACTGCCGGAATATCAAACCGGCAGAAACGAGGACGGTAGCAATGGAAAGACCTGTTCTGGATTGTGTGGCCCAGATCCCGAACAGAATGGTTGCAACCAGAACACACCAAACTCTGCTCGCGGCGGTTTCCGCGATAGACCGGGAAAAGACCAGGGCGCCGGACAAGGCGATAAGTAATTGAAAGCAGAAGGCATTTCTGTTGAAGGAAAAGCCTTCCATATTGGTCGGGACATCCGACTTTGTGCCGATCATAAGTAAAGTGGCTTTCTCTATGGTTGAGAAAACCACGATCGTCGCTGCCGTGACGATCATTATCTGAATCACTCGCTTTAAACCGTCTTCACCGAACTGTCGGGTATAGGACGCCCCGATACAAAAATAGCCCAGCAGAACCGCCCAGCCGACCAGCCGATTGGTCAGGGCCCATTCCGTCACGCCAAAGCGGTATACGCCATGCAGAAATCCCAGGACAATCAAGGCTGTCAGGCCCAGCAACCAGTATACAAGCGGTCTTGGAACAGCATTTATGGCGGAACGGGATTGGACAAGAACCAGGGCCGCCGCCAGGATGCCCAGGACAGCCATGGGGTCGGCGAGATTGACGTTAAGCAGGGTGTTTCCGAATTCTGTGTGGACCTGAAAGAAAATCAGAATAGTGGTCAGCGACCCGGCGGTCAGGCCGATCCAGGACATTTTCACGTGCGTGCTGTCTGCCTGGGCAGGAGGTTCGGAACCGGATTCGGTAGCAGCTTTTGGGTCCACTGCGGAAGCCGTCCTTGTTTTCAACGCATCGGGTAATAGAATTACACCGGTCAGCACGACGACAGCGGTCGAACTCAAACCGACGAGAACGGAAATGGACACGGCTGTGGCGGGGTCGACACCGAGCTGGCCGAGCGCATAAATCGACGCGATTTCCCTGACGCCCCATCCATTCACTGATATCGGCATGCTGGCGGCAAAGCTGATAACGGCGGCTGCCGCCAGGATGGAAATACTGGACACCGTGACGCCAACACCCTTCGAGGCGACAAGATAAACGCCGAGCATCAATATCTGGGATAATAAAGTAAGCGCGAACAGAACGGTGCCGGACCGCAGGACAGGCCGGCGAAGAATGCCTGCAAGTAGCGCGCGTTCTTTCGGTTCTTTCAGAAAAAAGACCAGAACGATAACGATAAAGGCGACAACTCCGATAATGCTCGGCAGGTTGGTCTGTCGCAGCAGGGCCGTGAATTCGTTAAACCCGAATAGCATAACCGATCCTGCAACGAACAGCGACCCGGCGACGAGAACCAGCAGAATTCGTTCGATGGCTGTGATCGCGGCGATGGTGACCGGATGCACGCCATAATGGCGAAGCGTGTAGAAACGTCCCGCCATCGCGCCAAGCAGGTTGACGACCACCAGACTTGAAACCAGCCCGGCGGTGTTTGCCTTGAACGCAATGGCAAACGGAATGGAAAATCCGGCGGTGCGTATCTGCACAAACAGCCTGACGGATGAAAACAAAAGATTGCTGGTAATTAGTACCAACAATAGCAAAAGCACGTAGAGGGGAAGGTCCGCGTAACGAGCAACGATGTCGGCGAGATCAACCTTGCCCAGAATGAATCCGAGAAGGCTGACCGATACGATTACCGTCAGAATTTTTTTCGCATGTAACCGGAAAAACGACATTAAAAATCAAGCCTCTGAGATCGCGCAATGCATCCGTACCGGGCATGCACCAACGGCTGATTATAGAGCGTGCAGAGATACTGAAATCGGCCTATATCCTTGTAAAGACATAAGCCGATTCTCGTGCAGATTTGGGTTTCCGGGATACATGTGCCGGTGAGCGCGAAATAAACCGGCCTGAGTACACGACCTAGCCTGGAGGGCCGTTCACCGCGTCACGAACGAGTTTTTGGAAGTAATGGACGCCGTGTTCGCCAAGGCCGGAATTCTCGGGATGATACATGAACCGGCCGGCCCGGTAACCGCGAGACCGCAACCCGTTCTGACAGCCGATGT
This sequence comes from Alphaproteobacteria bacterium, assembly GCA_040222995.1. GTDB lineage: Bacteria > Pseudomonadota > Alphaproteobacteria > UBA8366 > Aestuariispiraceae > JAVKBW01. The sequence goes on from JAVKBW010000019.1 coordinate 149,108, forward strand.
TGAGAGAGGCGTCTTCCGGGCCGAGCCCGTGGTTGAACCATTCCATTCCCTCAAGGGTCGTCTTGTCATTCCCTTCGCCGGGCACAAAATAGTACTTGTTCTCAACCCGCGATTTCTCCGGCCCTTCCGGAACCACCAGAAATACGGAGATCATGTTCATATTGGGCCAGTTATAGATCAGGCAGTCCGGTGACAGGAACAGGGTGATGAAATCACTGGATTTCCCGGTGTTTTCATCTTCCGGCAAGCTGTAGGGCGCTTTTTCGATATCGCCGCGCGGCGCCCGCAATTCGATCCAGTTTTCGTAAATGTTCGTCTCGCCCTTTGACGGATCGACCAGGTCGCAAAGCGAACGGTGATAGTCGCCCGAATAGGCGAAGTGATAGCCTTCAAGGGCATTTTCGACGACAACCTTCCAGTTCGCATCGATTTCGTATACCTGTTCTTCAGCAAAAGCGACCTTGTCGAGGTCTTTGAAACTGCTGGCCATTTTCTCATCGTAGCCCGGGGCCACAGTTTCCATCGGCGGTGCGTTCTCATCGACATTGACGAAAACAAAACCGGCGAATTCCTGCAGTCGAACTTCTTTCAGATTGTAGGCGTCGGGATCGAAACCGGCGACATGTTCGGCTTGCGGTGCTTTTCGGAACTTGCCGTCGGGTGTGTAGGACCATGAGTGATACGGACAGACGATGGCATGTTTGGCATTGCCGCGACCTTCCAGCAATTTGTGCGCCCGGTGCTGGCAGACATTGAAGAACGCTCTCAGAACCTTGTCCTTGCCACGGATCACGAAAATCGGTTCTTCCAGAATGTTCAGGGTCATGTAATCGCCTGCTTTGGGCAGGTCGTTGCCGTGACAGGCGAACCGCCAGGAACGGAAGAAAATCGCTTCCTTTTCCGCCTCGAAGACGGCCCTGTCGGTGTACCAGAAGGACGGCAGGGTCCAGGACGTTTTGTAGTCTTCGCCAAAATCGCCTTCATCGAAGCGCCTTGTGGCGGTGTGCATGGTGTGGGTTACCGACTGTGCGACGTGGTTCATTGCGACCTCCTGCGTGAAGTGCTTCAAACCTACTGCCCGTCCTGGATATTAATCATTGTATTATCGACAAGTTCATTGTCGCAAAATATAAGAATATGCTGGAGACGTTTTATATGCACGACCGTGTCATTCATATCGGCTTTCTGCTTCTGCCGGATTTTACCACCACCGATCTGACCGCGGTCGTCGACTGTTTCTGGGTTGCGAACTGGCTGACGTCGAAAGAGGTCTATCGCTGGCGGTATTTTTCCAAGGACGGTTCGGCCGTCCGGTCTCACAGCGGGTTCGATGTGTCCGTCGATACGGCGTTTTCGGGTTCGGACCGGTTGGATCGGCTTTTCATATGCGCCAGTTTCGACCCGAAGCAGCATGCGGCTGATGCCGCCACCCTGCGGACGATCCAGCGGTTGAACCGGTTCGGCACACGGATCATCGGTCTGACCACCGGCGCGGAGCTGCTGGCGCAGGCCGGGTTGCTTGATGAAGGCGACGCCGCAATCCACTGGTACAACCGCGACGCCTTCGCCGAACGGCATCCAGATGTTCATCCGGTCGAGGACGATCTTGCAACGTTCGGGCAGGTGGTGACCTGTACAGGCGGCACGGCGATTTCCCGCTTCGTTCTCGATTGTCTGAAAGAAGATGTCGGGGTCAGAACCGCGCAGGAGGTTGCCGATCAGCTATACCTTCCCAGCACAGGACTTGGGCGTGTTCCATCGATTCAAAGCGAACCGACGGAGACGATTGCGCCGGCCGTCAGGCTTATGAACGAATGCATTGAGGAGCCGATTTCCTGTGCCGAGATCGGCCGCCGATGCGGGATATCGCAACGACGGATGGAGCGTCATTTCAAGAAAGCCTACGGCCAGTCTCCAATCCAGTTTTACATCGGTCTTCGGCTGGCGCGGGCGCATGCCTTGCTGCAGGAAACCGACATGCGGGTCACCGACGTTGCGGTCGCGACCGGATTTTCTTCGGCGGAGTATTTCGCCCAGGCCTACCGGAACCGGTTCGGCCGGCCGCCCAGCAAGGACCGGCGTCAGACGGTCGATGCGCCGGTCAGGCGCCGGTAGAGAAACCGGTTGAAATGCGCTCTGGTAACAGCGGCTCATTCGAAGAATACTGCTTCCCAATCTGATCTGTTACGCCGAGAGGAAATCCTGTGACTGTTGACTATGGACTCTATGATGCGACCGGCCTTGCGGCATTGCTGCGGAACGGGGATGTTACGCCCGGTGAGCTGCTTGATGAGGCCATTCGCCGGGTGGAGAAGCTGAATCCGAAACTCAATGCGGTAACGGTTCGGGCCGACGATGTGGCGCGGCGGCACATCGAAAACGGTCTGCCGGACGGGCCGTTCAAGGGTCTGCCGTTTCTTTTGAAAGACCTCGGTGCGGAGGCGATCGATTTTCCGACCCATAACGGGTCACGGCTGTACCGGGACAGCGTTCATGCGTACGATTCCGAGATATACAATCGGCTTCGCAATACCGGTGTGGTCACGTTCGGCCGCACCGCAGCGCCGGAATTTGGTATTGGCCCGGTTACCGAACCTGCTGTCTATGACGGCCCGACGCGAAATCCCTGGAATACGGACCGGACACCCGGCGGGTCGTCGGGGGGTGCCGGGGCCGTTGTCGCCGCGGGTATCGTTCCGGCGGCGCATGGGTCGGATGGCGGCGGATCGGTCAGAATACCGGCGGCGAGCTGCGGCCTTGTCGGGTTCAAGCCGACTAGGGCGCGGCTGCCGGACGGGCCGGCTGCGGGCGAAGGGTGGGGCGGCATGGCCATCGACGGCATTCTGACCCGGTCGCTGCGCGATACGGCGGCTTTCCTTGACGCTATACACGGGCCTGACCTAGGTGCGCCGTACTGGCCGCCACCGCTGTCGGAAGGGTATATGGCGGCCATGAAACGGAAGCCGGGACGGTTGCGGATCGCCTTCACAACGAAAAACTTCTCCGGCGACCCGATTGACCCTGAATGCGCTCTTGCTGTCGAAACCACGGCAAAGACCCTGGAGGAACTCGGTCACGATGTGTTCGAATTCACCGGCAAGGTCGGTATAGAAAAAATGATGCTGGCCTGGGTCAAGATCGTTGCATGTGGCACGGCCCTGTCGGTCCATGCGAAGTCGAAGGATCCGGCCGTCTACGATGAACTGCTGGATGGTGTTACGCGCGGGGCCGTCCGGTATGCGGAAGGGGTTTCCGGGGCGGATTATCTGGCTTCCGTGAATGCGATACACGCCTTCGGCCGTGAAATGGCGCGGGCGTTTCTCGATTTCGATATCCTGCTGACATCGACGCTTGGCGAGCCGCCGGCCAAGGTCGGGCGCTTCAAACCCGATAACGAGGATTTCGCCGACTACCGAATGGGGCCGGGTGGGGTATTCGACTATTCGCCCTATACGGCTGCCTTTAACGCCAGCGGCCAGCCGGCGGTGACGCTGCCGTTGCACTGGACCGGCGACAGATTGCCGGTTGGACTGCATCTGGCGGCGGCGTTTGGGGAGGACGAGAAGCTGATGTCGCTTTCGGCGCAGCTTGAAGAAGCGGCGCCCTGGGCGGAAACGCAACTGTCGCTGATCCGCGAACTCGAAGAGTAAGCCGATGGACCTGATACATTCGACAGCACGGGATGTCATTGCCGCGCTGAAAGCGGGAAAGGTCAGTCCGCTGGAACTGCTGGACATGCTGGAAGAGCGTATTGCCGCTGTCGATGGCGATGTTCATGCGCTGCCGACCCTGTGTTTTGAACGGGCAAGGCACAACGCCGGAATCCTGGCTGACAAGCCGCCGGAAGAGCGTGGCCTGCTGGCCGGTCTGCCGATCCCGATCAAGGATCTGGAGGAGGTTGCAGGCGTGTTGACGACCCACGGGTCGCCGATCTTCAGGGACAATATCCCGGAAGCCTCCGACCATGTCGTGCAGCGGATCGAACATTCCGGCGGTGTCGTCTATGCGAAATCCAATACGCCGGAATTCGGCGCGGGTGGAAACACCTTCAATGAGGTTTTCGAAGCAACACGCAATCCGTGGAATCTGCGGATGTCGGCGGCCGGTTCCTCGGGCGGCGCTGCGGCATCGCTTGCCAGCGGCACGTCATGGCTGGCCCAGGGGTCCGACATGGGCGGATCGTTGCGCAATCCGGCCAGCTTCTGTGGTGTCGTCGGCTTGCGCCCGGCGCCGGGACGGGTGCCCGGCGGTCCAACGGCCGATCCGTATGGCAGCCTGTCGGTCAACGGGCCGATGGCGCGGGATATCGACGATGTCGCCCTGTTCCTCGATGCGATGTGCGGGGCGGATGCGCGTGAACCAATGATGTTGGAAACGCCGGGCGTTTCCTTTCAGGACGCGGCACGTCAACGGCGGAAGCCCGAACGGGTGGCGTTCAGCCCGGATCTCGGCATTACGCCGGTCGATCCCGAAGTTGCGGAAATCTGTGAAAAGGCCGCCCGCGCATTCGAAGGCCTGGGCGTGCCGGTGGAAAAGGCGCATCCCGATCTGTCGGAGGCGCATGAAACATTCCAGATATTACGGGCGCATGATTTCGCCGTGGGAATGGAAGACCTGCTGGCCGATCATCGCGACCTGCTGAAGCCGGAAGTTGTCTGGAATATCGAACAGGGTCTGGCCCTCGATACAGCCGATATTCGAAGGGCGCAGAAAATGCGCGGGGCAATGGTTGAGCGTGTGTATACCTTTTTCCGGACCTACGATCTGCTGATCGCACCGGCGACCATCGTACCGGCCTTCCCGGTTGAGCAGCGATATCTTGAAACCTGTGCCGGGCAGACTTTCGAAACCTATATCGACTGGCTGGCCATCGCCTATGCGATCACCCTTGTATCGCTACCGGCGCTGTCGATGCCCTGCGGCTTCACCCGATCCGGCTTGCCGGTCGGGCTGCAACTGGTGGGCAGGCCGCGTGGCGAGGCGGCGCTGCTGTCCGCCGCCGGCGTATTGCAGGATGCGCTGGGCCTCGACAGCCAACCCATTGATCCCCGTCCGACCGCGCAGGAGACCTGAAACGTGAAGACTTTCTACAGTGACGACCATCGGCTGCATTTTCCCAGGGGTGAACTTTACGGCGGCGAAATGGTGACGCCATTCGAACGCCCGCCCCGCATGGATTATGTGCTGGAACGCCTGAAAGACGTGGGTATGGGGGATACCCTTGAGCCGGATGCGATTGATATGGCGTCGGTCGGGTCGATCCACGATGCGGATTACCTGAAATTTCTCGAAACCGCCTATGATGAATGGAAGGCGGCCGGGTTTGGCGGCGATGTCATCGCGGCGTCATTTCCTGCACGCCGGCAACGTCAAAAAGTGCCGAACTACATCGACGGCAAGGCCGGGTACTATGCCCTGGCGATTGAAACCGCAATTACCAAGGGCACCTGGCAGGCGGCTAAGTCTGCCTGCGCTGTTGCGCAATCGGCGCAGCGCGTCGTTTCCGCCGGTGAGCGAACAGCCTTCGCGATGTGCCGTCCGCCGGGGCATCATGCCACGTCGGACCAGTTCGGCGGATACTGCTTCCTGAACAATGCGGCGGTTGCCGCGCAGATGTTTCTTGATGACGGCGCGAAACGCGTCGCCGTTCTGGATATCGATTTTCACCACGGCAACGGCACGCAGGATATTTTCTACCGCCGGTCGGATGTTCTGTACTGCTCGCTGCATGGCGAACCGGAAAACACGTTTCCGTATTTCCTCGGCTATGCGGACGAAACCGGAGAAGGCGAAGGCGAGGGCTTCAATGCCAATTATCCGCTGCCGGCGGGCAGTAACTACGTCGCCTGGTCGGTCTGTCTGGACAGCGCGCTGGCCCGGATTGCAGAGTATGCGCCGGATGCGCTGGTGATTTCCCTGGGGGTGGATACGTTCAAGGAAGACCCGATAAGCACTTTCAAGCTGGAATCGGAGGACTACCTGACCTGCGGCAAGGCCATCGCCGGTTTGGGCCTGCCGACCCTGTTCGTGATGGAAGGCGGCTACGCCATCGAGGAAGTCGGCATCAACACCGTGAATGTGCTGCAGGGGTTTCTGGACGAATAAAAAAGGGCCCGCCTGATGGCGGGCCCTTCCGTTCGTTGCTGATCGAAATGCTTACTTCTGCAGTTCGGTCCAGACGGCGGTGTAGAGTTCCTGCGATTCCGGCGGGCAGGCATCGTTGAAGTGACCTGCAGCCCGCAGTTCTTCAGGAATGATGATTTCCCGTGCGGTCGCCATGTCTTCCGGCATAAAGGCTTCCGACCCCTCAACGCCGTTGGCGTAGCGGGCGAATTCGGAGATCAGGGCCGCATTTTCCGGCGCCATGATGAAGTTCTGGAACAGTTTTGCGTTTTCAACATTATTGGCATCGGCCAGAACAACAACCGCATCCATCCATACCGAATAGCCCTCTTTCGGATAACCGTACTTGATATCCGGGTTCTTCAGACGGGCGCGGAAACCGGCGCCATTCCAGTAAAGCGATGCGGAAACATCGTTTGCGGCCAGTTTTTCGACCATGCCGTAGTCCATCGACAGCCATTTCGGCTTGGCGGCGACCAGAAGATCGCGGACCTTTTTCATTGCCGCCTTGTCAGTGGTGCAGGGTTCGCTGCCGATGTAGTAAAGGGCTGTGTTAATGACGTCCTGCATTTCCGGCGCAACATTGATCTTGCCGACAAGTTCTTCCGGCGGATCGAACACGATGGCGGAGGTGTCGATATCGCCGTCATAGACCGAGGTATTTACGATCATGCCAACGGTGCCCCACTGCCACGAAACCGAATAGTGGCGGCCCGGATCCCAACTGACATCTTTCCACTTTTCGGCAACATGCTTGAAGTTCTCCATCTGGTCGGGACGCGTTTCCAGCAACAGGCCTTCGTTGACCCAGACCTGGATATAGGAGTGGGACGGGACGGCGATGTCGAAGCCATGGCCGCCGGCTTTCACTTTTGCGAGCGCCGTATCGTTGGAATCGTAGTCGGTGATGGTAACCTTGACGTCGTATTCCTTTTCGAACTTCTCGATCAGCTTCGGACTGGTGTAGTTCCCCCAGTTGAAGATGTTCAGCTCGCCTTCCGCGAAGGCGGGGGCCGACAAGGCGATGGCCGCCAGACCGGCAATTCCTGCTAAAAGACTCTTCTTCATTTTTGATCTCCCTGTTTTTGTCGAAGTTAACTTTTACGCCGGTTCAAAAAGAAAAATACGGTAACGATTGCAATGGATACTGCGAGCAGCACGGTTGAAATCGCATTGATTTCCGGCGTTACAACCCGGCGCAACTGGCCAAGCATATAGGTCGGCAGGGTATCCTGTCCTGCAGATTTTACAAATTCGGTTATAACGACATCATCCAGCGAAATGACGAAAGCCAGCATCATGCCGGCCAGAATCCCCGGCCACATCAACGGCAGCGTCACACGCTTGAAGGTCAGCCACGGCGTCGCGTAAAGATCGGCTGCGGCGGTTTCAAGCGTCAGGTCCATGCCTTCGAGACGCGCCCGGATCGGCAGATAGGCGAACGGGATGCAGAACGCGGTATGCGCCAGAATAAGGTAGGCGAGGCCGGAATATCCTGTCGCGGTCTTGATCATGGCGAACAGGGTCAGAAGCGCGACGCCGGTAACGATTTCGGGCACCATCAACGGCTGATTGATCATCGCGAACACGAAGGTCAGGCCGCGATAGGGTTTGACCCGGGTCGTGCCGAGCGCCGCCATGGTCGCCAGGATGGTCGCGAAAACCGAGGCAAACACCGCCACCACGACCGATCGTACCGTTGCATCCTGCACCTGCTCATTGTCCCAGGCCGAGATGTACCACCGCCAGGAAAACCCTTCCCAGATGGCCAGATTGCTGCCGGCATTGAAGGAATAGACGACAAGCGCGATGATCGGCGCATACAGCATCAGAAAACAGGCGATGGCGATCGTCGTGAAGCCGGGCAGTTTGCGAACGGAAAACGGTTTCGATGGATTGCCTGGTGTGTCTGCCACACCTTTGTCTGCGATATCAGCCATTGTAACCGTCCGATTTCTGGATGCCGCGGACGTATACGATCAGCGCCACCATAACCAGCATCAACAGGGTTATCGACAGGGCCGACCCCAGCGGCCAGTTGCGGCCCTGACCGAACTGCAGTTCGATAAGGTTCCCCAGCATCATGTTCTTGCCGCCGCCCAGCACGCGGGGCGTCACATAGGCGCCGAGCGAGGGAATGAAAACCAGAATGGAGCCTGCGACAATGCCCGGTTTTACCAGCGGAATAATGATCTTGCGCAGCACTTTGAGGCGCGTTGCATACAAATCGTATCCAGCCTCGACCAGCCTGAAATCCAGCTTTTCCATGGAGGCGTAGATCGGCAGCACCATCAACGGCAGATAAACGTATGTCATGCCGAGCATGATCGAGAAATCCGTGTACAGCATCTGGATCGGCTCATCGATAACACCCAGACCTACCAGAGCGGAATTGATCAGTCCCTGATTCCGGATGACCTCAAGGATCGCGAAGGTTCGGATCAGCAGGTTTGTCCAGAAGGGAATGGTGATCAGGAAAAGCCAGACGTTGCGCGATTGCGGTGTGCGCGTGGCGATGAAGTAGGCGGTCGGAAACCCGAAAAACAGCGCGAATATCGTTGTCATGAAGGACAATCGGATCGACCGCCACAGGATGGTCAGGTGCGCATCCGCGACGGATAGCGTGTCATCGAAGAAATCGCGCTCCATGACGACTTTGAACCATCCGTCCCACGAAAACGCCCATTCGACGCCGCCGTAATCGCCCGCTTTCAGGAAGGAGTACAAAAGAACGATCAGCAACGGTCCCGATGCCGCGCAGACCAGAACGATGAGGGCCGGCGTATTCAACAGCCAGCGCGTGCGGATTTCCCGCTTTTCCGCCCGCTCCAGCATGGTTTCCTTTGGGGTTTCCTGGGCCGCCATTACCGGGTCAATCCTTCAGAACCTGAACGGCATGGTCTTCGAACTTGATGCCCACCGTATCGCCTTTTTTGAAGCCGCCGTCGCCGCCACGGCTGTTTTGAATGCGCGCCACGAACGGTTTTTCGTCGCCCGTATCGACGAAAAAATGCGTATCCGTGCCGAAATACACTATGTTCGATAACGTGCCTGAAAGTTCCGATCCGGAATCCGGCGCTGCCAGAACGGCGTGTTCCGGCCGTACGACGATGGTCACGGTCGATCCTGCGGCGGCTTTTTCGGCAACGTCCTGCGGCATGGTCGATGTGACTTTCGCGCCCGACGGCAGTGTCAGGCTGGCTTCCGCGCCATTGACGGCGGTGAGATCCGCCAGAATAAAGTTGGTGTCGCCGATGAAATTCGCGACGAAACGTTCAGCCGGGCGCTCGTAAATTTCCCGGGGCGACCCCAGTTGCAACACCTTGCCGTTCTGCATGACGGCAACCCGGTCAGACATCGTCAGCGCTTCTTCCTGGTCGTGGGTGACGAACACGAAGGTGATGCCGGTTTCGTTCTGCAACCGTTTCAACTCGATCTGCATTTCCTTGCGAAGTTTGTAATCAAGCGCGGAAAGCGGCTCGTCCAGCAACAATACTTTCGGATGCGGGGCGAGGGCGCGGGCAAGGGCGACACGCTGTTGCTGGCCGCCGGAAATCTGGTCTGTACGGCGGTTGCGCTGTTCCTGCATCTGCACCAGGTCGAGCATTTCGTCGATGGTTTTCGTGATCTCGCTTTTGGATTTGCCCAGCATTTCGAGGCCGAAGCCGATATTTTGCGCCACCGTCATGTGCGGAAACAGGGCGTAGCTCTGAAAAACCGTATTTACCGGTCGTTTGAAAGGCGGCAGACCGGATATGTCCACGCCCTCCATCAGAATTTCGCCTTTTGTCGGGTGATCGAAACCGGCAATCATCCGAAGCAGGGTGGTTTTACCGCATCCGGACGGCCCGAGAAGCGTTAGAAACTCGTTTTCCTTGATGGCTATGGAAACATCGTCGACGGCGCGTACTTCACTTCCGGCACTGTCGAATATCTTGGTAACGCCTATCGCTTCAATCGCGAAGGATTGAGTCTTGTCTGACATTCTATTTCTGAGCCCCAACCGCTTTTGCAGCCTGTTCGCTATTTATTATGGCTTTTTCGCCTTGTTCTTCGGATCATAAGCCAATTATGTCCAGCCCGTCACCCTGCAATATCCCGAACGCGGCGTTTAACGGTATCAGGCGAAACGCAGCTTCTGCCCCAATCCGAGTTTTTCTGCCTTTTCCAGGAACAGATGACCCATGGCGATATCGCTGAGACTAAGCCCGCGGTGCCAGAACAGGTTTGTCTCGTCATCGCTTTCGCGGCCCGGTTTCAGGCCTGCGGCGATCTGACCGAGTTCCGCATGAAGGGTATCGGCTGACAGTTTCCCCTGATTGACATGTTCGCGCAGGCTGCCGAAGGGGCCGCCCTTGCACTGTCCCCAGTCGTCGACAACCATCTTGTCCATGATATCGGTGAGCGACAGTTCAACGGCGCTCATCGTGCCGTAGGGGACCACGAAAGCGGACTTCTTGATCCACTCTGTTTTCAGCAGTGGTGTGGGTTCGTTGAGGCGGGAAGCCTCGACCACGATGTCGGCGTCGCGGACGCAGCTTTCCCAGTCCTCTGTCACGGTGATTTTCTTGCCGAGATCGGCGCTGAGCTTGTCTGCGAAGGCGTTGCGGCTTTCGGGCCGGCGTGAGTGCACGCGAATTTCGTCGAAATCGTACAATTCGTTCAACAGGCGCACATTCCAGTAGGCCGTTCCCCGCGCACCGATATGACCGAGAATCTTTGAATTCTTGCGGGCCAGATGCTTGGCGCCAAGCGCGGTAATCGCGCCGGTCCGCATATCCGTGATGTCCGATGCGTCGATAACGGCGAGCGGTGTGCCCGTCTGCGGGTCGAAGAGATTCAGCAGCGCCATTTCCGACCGCAGGCCGCTTTTGTAGTTGTCCACGAAGTCACCGACGATTTTAACGCCGGCTTTGCCAAGTGGTGCAACATAGCCTCGTAACACATTGAAATGACCGTTTATTTCCGGCGAAGGCATAAGGTGAACCCGTGGTTCGATTGCGACGTCTCCCTTGCCTTGCGCGATCAGCGCCTGTTCGACGGCGTCGAGAATTTCGCTGTCCTGCAGATCCAGACGCGCGATATCGGGTCCACCCAGCCAGGTGAGGTGGATTGCTTCAGTATCAGGCATGTAGTCCTCTATCGGGTGACAGTGGCGGGGATAATCGTTGTCCGAGTTTCCTTATCGCCACGCCAAAACACAAGCAGGGTCTCTTCATCCGGCAGAAGAAGATAGGATGCCGTCATGGCGTCGGCCCGGGTTTTCACCTTACGGGTGCCGATCTGCGTGACGATATCGCCTGCCTCAAGACCGGCATTGTCCGCCGGACTTCCTTCCCGGACACGTGAGACTAGTGCGCCTGCGACGGTTTCCCGGCTTTCCAGCGGCAGATCGCCAAAGCCGATACCCATGGCGGTGCGGCGGACGCGCCCTTCGTTCAGAAGGTCGTCGATGACCCGCGACAGCAGGTCTGACGATACCGCGAAGTTCACCCCGACATTGGCGTCCGACTGTTTCGTGACAATGGCCAATAAAAGCCCGACAAGGTTGCTCTGACGGTCGAACAGACCGCCGCCGGACATGCCGGGATTCATCGCGGCGTCTGTCTGCACGAAATCTTCGATGGCGTTGAAGCCGGCGTCGGAAACGCTGCGCGCGGAAACCACACCGCAGGTCACAGAGAGATCGAGGCCGAAAGCGTTGCCGATGGCGCAGACATCCTCGCCAAGGCCGGGCGGTTCGGCTGTCTGGACCGGTGGCAGAGAAACACCGTCCGGCAGGCGTGCTTTCAGGAGCGCAAGATCTGTCGCCCGGTCGCCGGCAACCAGATCAGCCTTGAAAACCCGCCCGTCGTAGAGGCGGATTCTGATGGATTCCGCCTGCTCGACAACATGCAACGCCGTTGCAAGGTAACCCTCGGCGCGCCAGACGACCGCGGTTCCTTCCGGCGCCGTGCCGGCCGGGACCTGGGGCGCGCCGCCCTGTTCGTATCCGGGCCATTTCGGCAGAACGCTGACAACGGACGCGATGGCGCGTTCCATATCGGTCTGGGCGGCTGCCGGCGTCGACAGAAAGAAAAGGCCGATGAGAAGCGTAAGGGCGGCGGGTCCGACAGACCGAAACAGTCCGTTCATTGCTGCGCCCTGGCGGATTCCGGGTCCGTATAGATTTTGAGAAATTCGATCAGCGCCTGCCGATCTTCCGGTTTCGGTAGTTTCTGAAGCGGCATCTTGGTTCCCGGTAACAGCACATCCGGCCCCAGTTCGAACAGTTTCGATATGGTTTCTTCATTCCAGACGATATCGCTGTTTCGCAGCGCCTCGGAATAGTGATAGCCGGGATAGCTGCCGACCTTCCGGCCGAAGATGTTTTCAAGCGACGGGCCCGATCGCCGTGTGCCGTCATCGGCGAGCGAATGACAGATGGCGCATTTGCGAAAATGAAAACTGCCGCGCTCGACCGGGTCGTCGGAATTGGCGAGGTCCGCCGCCACCCTGTCGACGGGTTGGTACGGGGTGGTCTCGCCGGCAACCGGTTTGCCGTCGGAAACCCGCCAGCCCCGCGCCACCTTGTCGACGCCGGCAGCATAGATCGACGTGCCATCGGGTGAAAATTCCAGCGACCAGACGGCCCGGTAATATTCGACAGGCAACTTTTGTTTCGGCTCGTCGCCGCTTTCCCAGATCAATATGAAGCCATCGGTCGATCCGCTGGCGAACGCATCGCCGGACGGGCTGATTGCGACAGCCAGAATAGACCCTTCATGGCCTTTCACCACTCTCTTAAGTGTGCCGGAAGCCGTATCCCACAGCCGGATAAATCCATCGGACGACCCGGTAATGAGAGTTTCTCCGTCCGCCGACAAGGCCATGTCGTTGACCGGGAAATCCTTGTCCGTCAGGCGACGGGGGGCCGTGTCGCCGATAACAGGCCAGACCCAGATGGCGCCGTCATAGCCTGCTGAATAGACGAATTCGCCGGACGGCGAAAACTGGACCGCATTGATGTTGTTTCGATGCTGGTCGAATACGCGTACGAGTGCGCCGGTATCGGCATTCCAGACCTTTACTGTCCGGTCCCACGACCCGGTCGCAATGTAACGGCCATCGGCGGATGCGGCGACGGTTACCGCCTTCTTGTCATGGGCGGAGATCGTTTTGCGAAGTTTTGCGGTTTCCCGGTCCCACAGGCGCAATGTTCCGTCGTCGCTGACGGAAGCGATGCGATGCGGCAGAAACGCGGCCGCATTTACGGCGGCGCCGTGGCCGACGAAGGCAAGCCGCTCGCTCTGGCTATCCAGATCCCACAGGATCAGCATGTCGTCGAAAGCAGAGGTGACGGCCGTTTTACCATCCGACGAAATGACGATATCTCGCACGGGCGCACCATGGCCGACAAGGTCGGCGAAGCCGGGAAGGGAGGGTAACATCAGGATTGCGGCAACAGCCGCTTTCCTGAGAAATACTTTCAGGATACCTGGCATTCAGGGTCTTCGCGCGGGTTTTACTCTGCGGGCGCTTTGGAACTGCTCCTCGATTCCGGCGGCGTCCGCTGCATTTCCTGAACCTCTTCCACCCACAGGCTGTGATGCTCCTTGGCCCAGTTTAGGTCTACCTGACCGCTTCCCATGGCGTCGAAAGCGCCTTCCATACCGATCGAGCCGATATAGATATGCGCCAGAATTACGCAGATCATGAACAGCGACAACATGCCATGCCAAAGCTGGGCGTATTGCTGTTCCTGTATAGGAGACAGGTCGGTCGGCAGCGAGAACCCGAACGAATTCAGCAGCACGAAGGTTTTGTTGAACATCAGGAATTCGTTCGGCCACATCAGCGCGATGCCGGACAGGCTGAGCGAAGCGCCACACAGAATGGTAAGCCAGAAAATCACCTTCTGGCCGGCGTTGAACTTTTTCGCGGGCGGATGCATTCCCTTCGACAGGATGCCGCCGCCCTGCATCGCCCAGGTGATATCGGTGCGGCTCGGCAGGTTATGGCGAACCCACATCAGGAAAATCAGCACCAGCCCCGCCATAAACGCGAAGGCCGCGTAATGGTGAACATACTTGCCGGCCAGGGTGATCGCCGAAAATGCACTTTTGCCGATCACCGGCATCAGCACAGTCTTGCCGTACAGGATGTTCAGCCCGGTCAGGCCCAGCAGAATGAACGATCCGGCCGTCAGCCAGTGGCCGATCCGCTCGAAAATTTTGAAACGCTCAATCGTAATGCCGGACTTGCCGTGTTCAATTTTGATTCGGCCGCGAATGGCGAAGAAAAGAACCAGCAGCACGAGAATTCCGCCCATACCGTAGACGCCCCATTTGGTTACCTCGTTGTTGCGCATGTCACGCCAGAGCTGACCGGCGGTCACCTGAGCACCGAAGATTTCGGAGTTCCGGGGCTGGCCGGGCGGCTGGATCAGCAGGCCGCTTTCGCCGCGCGGATTGGCCACCGTGCCGCGTTCGCCGGACCGGATGGCACGCCAGAAGTCGGAATCGCTGTTTGCGCCCTGGGTCGTGAACGGATCTTCTGGACCGGCGGATGATGTGTCCGCATCCTGCGCATGAACGGGCTGCGAAACGAGACCCGTAAAACCAAGAATCGCGACCAGCAGCGCCGTCACAAAGAGTGTCCAAATCGGACCGCGATCAATAACCGTTTGGTTTGCCTTCGCCATGATGCTTTCCCCTAGAGCGGGTTGAGGTCGAACAGCAATCGTCTATCCCGATGAAACGGGCTGCGATGCCGGTCGGTTGAGGGCTTGTAACCTGTTTTTCCGACCCGAACCGGGTCGGATCGAAGAAGGCGGGGGTATTCGCACAAACCGAACACCCCCGTCCCACTTCATTCCGCTACAGACCGGTTCAGGTCAGGTGCCCTTGCGTTCGTACGCAGTGCCCCAGCCCCAGGCGCCGGAACCGAAGCCGCGGGCGACGATCCGCTCGCGGTAGATTTCGGAAACAGTGTTTCCGTCACCCGCCAGCAGCGCCTTGGTCGAACACATTTCCGCGCAAAGCGGAAGCTTGCCTTCGGCCAGGCGGTTCCGACCGTATTTCTGGAACTCCTGAGACGAATTGGCCTCTTCAGGACCGCCGGCGCAGAACGTGCACTTGTCCATCTTGCCCCGGCTGCCGAAATTCCCGGCCTGGGGGAATTGCGGCGCACCGAACGGACAAGCATAGAAGCAGTAGCCGCAACCGATGCACAGATCCTTCGAGTGCAGGACCACCCCATCGTCTGTCTGATAGAAACAGTCGACCGGGCAGACCGCCATACAGGGCGCATCCGAACAATGCATGCAGGCGACCGAGATCGAGCGCTCGCCGGGCTTGCCGTCGTTGATCGTGACGACACGGCGGCGGTTGATGCCCCACGGCACTTCATGCTCGTTCTTGCAGGCGGTAACGCAGGCGTTGCATTCGATGCACCGTTCTGCGTCGCAGAGGAATTTCATTCTAGCCATTTTCTTATCTCCTCTTAAGCGCGTTCAATGCGGCACAGGGTTGCCTTGGTTTCCTGCATATTGGTCACCGAGTCATACCCGTAGGTTTGCGCCGTATTGGATGATTCCCCAAGAACATACGGATCAGCCCCGTCCGGGTACTTGTCCCGCAAGTCCTTGCCTTCCAGGTGTCCACCGAAGTGGAAAGGCATGAAGGCAACGCCGGCGCCGACCCGTTCGGTCACCATGGCCATAACCTTGACCTTGGCGCCTTCCGGCCCATACACCCAGACCTGCTCGCCGTCACGAATGCCGGCATTGTTGGCATCGCGCGGATTGATTTCGACGAACATGTCCTGTTGAAGCTCAGCCAGCCATGGATTGGACCGCGATTCATCCCCGCCGCCCTCGTACTCGACCAGCCGGCCGGACGTGAGAATGGTCGGGAAATCGGCCGAGAAATCCTGTTTCTGGATCGATTCATACATCGTCGGCAGACGATACATGACACGGTCTTCGTAGGTCGGGTAATCCGCCACCAGATCGCGACGATTGGTGTAAAGCGGTTCACGATGTGTCGGGATCGGATCCGGGAAGGTCCAGACAACGGTCCGGGCTTTCGCGTTACCGAACGGCGCACAGCCGTGCTTGATGGCGACACGCTGGATACCGCCCGAAAGGTCGGTTTTCCAGTTGGTGTTTTCACCTGCAACGGCATCGATCGCCGCGCGTTCCTCAGCGGTAAGGTCCTTGTCCCAGCCAAGCGATGTCAACATCGCCATGGTGAATTCTGGATACCCGTCCTTGATTTCGGAACCGACCGAATACGATCCTTCGGCCAGCAGGTTTTCACCGTCGCGTTCCACACCGAACCGGGCGCGGAACGTCAGGCCGCCTTCAGCCACCGACTTGGACGAATCGTACAGGTTCGGGGTGCCGGGATGCTTCATTTCCGGTGTTCCCCAGGCCGGCCACGGCAGACCGTAATAGTCGCCGTCGCATGGCCCGCCCAGCGCCTGCAGCGTCGTCTTGTCGAAGGTATGCTGGTTCGCCATGTGAAGTTTCAGCCGTTCCGGCGACTGACCGGTATAGCCGATTGTCCACATCCCCTTGTTGTATTCACGCGTCGTGTCTTCAATGTTCGGCTCATCGTCGTCGGAAACGGCGATGTGCTTGAACATCTGATCCGCGAAACCGAATTTCTTCGCGAACTTGTACATGATCGTGTGATCGGGAAGGGATTCGAACAGCGGATCGATAACCTTGTCCCGCCATTGCAGCGACCGGTTGGACGCCGTGACGGAGCCATAGGTTTCGAACTGCGTACAGGCCGGAAGAAGGTAAACGCCATCTGTCCGGTCGGACAGCACCGCGCTGACGGTCGGATACGGATCGATCACGACCATCAGGTCGAGTTTCTCCATCGCCGTCTTCATTTCTTTCAGCCGGGTTTGCGAGTTCGGCGCATGGCCCCAGAACACCATGGCGCGCAGATTGTCGGGCTGCTCGAAGTTTTCCTTGGCTTCCAGGACACCGTCGATCCAGCGCGATACCGGTACGCCGGCGGTTTCCATCAGATCCTTGGACTGGAACTGGTTCAGAAGATAGTCGTAGTCGACATCCCAGACCCGCGCCCAGTGTTTCCAGGACCCTGTCTTGAGGCCGTAATAGCCCGGCAGGGTATGACAGAGAACGCCGAAGTCGGTAGCGCCCTGAACGTTGTCGTGACCGCGGAAGATGTTCGTTCCGCCGCCGCTGACGCCCATATTGCCAAGCGCAAGCTGCAGGATGCAGTACGCCCGTGTGTTGTTGTTGCCGTTGGTGTGCTGGGTGCCGCCCATGCACCAGATAACGGTGCCCGGACGGTTGTTCGCCAGTGTTTTGGCGACCCGTTTCATTTGCGATTCAGGAACCCCGGTGACCCGTTCGGTTTCTTCCGGACCCCACTTCTTCACTTCGGCCTTGATCTGATCCATGCCCCAGACGCGCTGGCGAATGAATTCCTTGTCTTCCCAGCCGTTCTCGAAGATGTGGTACAGAAGACCCCAGATCAGCGCGACGTCCGACCCCGGACGGAACCGGACATATTCATCGGCATGCGCCGCTGTCCTGGTAAATCGTGGATCGCAGACAATCAGCGGTGCGTTGTTCTGTTCCTTCGCCTTCAGAAGGTGAAGCAGGGAAACAGGATGCGCCTCCGCCGGGTTGCCGCCGATAAGGAAGATCGCGCGCGAATTGTGGATATCGTTGTAGGAATTCGTCATCGCGCCGTAGCCCCAGGTGTTCGCAACACCTGCAACCGTGGTCGAGTGACAGATACGGGCCTGATGGTCACCGTTATTGGTGCCCCAGAATGCATAGAATTTGCGGAACAGGTAAGCCTGCTCGTTGCTGTGTTTCGCGGAACCCAGCCAGTAAACCGAATCCGGCCCGGACGACTTGCGGATTTCGAGCATCTTGTCGCCGATTTCCTCGATCGCCTGGTCCCAGGAGACCTTGGTCCATTTGCCGTCAACCAGTTTGGTTGGATATTTCAGCCGGCGTTCGCCATGGCCGTGCTCGCGTACCGACGCGCCCTTGGCGCAATGCGTGCCCATGTTGAAGGGGCTATCGAAGCCCGGTTCCTGGCCGGTCCAGACACCGTTCTGGACTTCCGCCATCACGGTACAGCCGACCGAGCAATGTGTGCAGACGCTCTTTACTGTTGTAACGGCGCCTGTTGCTGCTCCCGCCGCCTTGGCTTTACGAACCATCAGGCCGGCTGGAGCGACACTTGCCGCTGCAACGCCCCCGGCAACGAGACCGGAGCGCTTCAGGAAAGACCGTCTGTCAACGGTCTCTGTCTTTGCGCCTCTGATCGCTGCCGACGAACGGGGGCCGAATGCAACCCCGTTGGTCTTTTTGCGAAGCATTTCGATTTCCTTTCTTTCCTACCCTTTATGGTATGGTTTGCGGGTATTTCCGCTTTGTTTGCCCGGAACCGTCTCGGGGACGCCCTTCGACAGCTCCTGTTCAGGCCTTCGTTTCAGCGCCGCGGGCGGTGTGCGCCCGGCAGCCGCGCCGAAGGAGGGGCTAGAACCGGGCCAGATCGTAGTAAGTCTTCACGTGCGGTGTTTCCCGGTAGGTGCCGTCACCTGACGGTTCCACCTCCATTGCTTCCGCCGTGCCGACTGACGCGACAACGGCACCCAGACCCAACGTTGCGCCCTTGGCGGCCGCACCGAAGAATCCACGCCGATCGAGCGTCTCTTCCTTTCTATCGGTCACAGTTGCTCTCCTTCTGTTGCGGTTTGACGGATCGACTGCCAAACCTGTTTTTCATGCGGTCGAACCCGTCGGGATGCTAGGCTCAGGCCCGTTCGATCATCGCGAAAGCGTTTTTTTCGATCCGCATGAATTCTTCGCCGATCCGGGCGACATGACGGTAAAGACCATCGGTCTTCGTCGCCGCCAGATCGGAAAAAAATTGTGCCGCCCACCGGTCAAGATGCGCGGAAAAAAACTGTTCCTGTTCGTATATCGTGAATTCTCCGTTCGACGTGCCGGCGACCATTGCGCTCATCACATCGCACAGAGCGGCGATATGGTCTTCGGGTTCGCTGACGCCGGCCGCACGTTCGAACCCGAGTTCGGCCAGATCGTCCCGCAGAACCGCCAGCGGCTTTTCGTTCAGGAAACCGGTCAGGTAGTAGGATTCGAACGGAACCAGCTCGCCGCGGCCGACACCGATAAAAAGATTGTGATATTCAGCGGCGGTGTCGCCGGGATCGGTTTTTTCAAATGCCTCGGCGAAGGCGGCGAAAGTCCGGCCCAATGCGGTGCCGTCTCCCGCCATTTCCAGCGCGATATTCCTGGCGCGGTCGCCGGGAGGACCGTACAGAACCAGCGCCAGAAACGTATAAACAGCGTTCCTGGCGGCCTCTTCCGGCTGCATTTCGTCTGTATGATTTATTGCCAGCGCTTCCACTGTACCTGCCGAATCCACCCATAAACCCCACATTTAGTGGGTCGCTCGATAATTCGAGCTTTATTTCTTTTGCAGAATGGTACACTGCGTTGCGCGGTAGCGTCCATACAAAAATGGTCATACCAATTTACGCTTTTCAGCGTTGCGGTCATACTGGCAGGACGCATTCTAGCTCTTTGAAACAGGTGTTTTTCTGTTTTCGGCAACCTGTTCGGCATCGGTTTGAACGTCCTCATTCACATCTGCGGCTAATTGACCCGGAGAGGATTCGTCCGGTGATTCCTGATCCTGATCCTCTGATCCGGTCTGTTCGATACCGGCTTCGTCTTCGGTCGCGTTGTCATCCGCTGATTCCGCATCAGGCGGAGGGGCCGCAGCTTCTTTTTCGAGCGCCTTTTCTTCCGCCAGTTTCGCTTCCGCTTCATAGTCGACCATGCCGCGACCAACCTTGTAGACGGACTGCATGTTGTCTACGACCTTGAACGATCCGGTAAGGTCTTCACCGTAATCGATCAGCCCGTCCAGATTGGCGAGGGCCGGATTTGAAACCCAAAGTTTGCGAAGCGCGGCATTTCTTATTGCATCGCTGACCCGGTCGCTCATGAATGCGGTAAAATCGGAATCCTTGGTCAGAGACTCTATCGAGGGCAGGTCTTCCGGGTAGGCATCTTCCTCCGGGCTGGCGTCCTGCTCGGTTTCAGCCGTTTCAGACGCTGCGACCGCTTCCGCGGGTTGCAGATCCGGCGCGGCGTCGGCCGGTACTGCTTCGGCAGGCGGCGATGTGGCGCCGACAGCACCGGTTTCTGTTTCGCCGCCCTGTTCCGGCGCGGGCGGCGCGAAAAAGATACCGCGCCCCTTCGGACGGGATTTTGCTTTCAGGCGCGACCAGCGCGCAAGCCGGCTTTCTTCAGTCATGCCGTCCCAAGCCTAATTCAATTTGTCGGGATCGAAAAACCGCTTTTCCACTGGCGACAGTTCCTTCCCGAAAATCCGTTCTTCTTCCTTGAAATTCTTGCGTTTTCTCTTCTTGAAGGGGATGTCTTCATGATGCATGTCGATAAAGGCCTGAACCCAGGCAATCATGTCATCGGGCATCGTGACCGCTTCAACGATATCTTCGCCGGTATCCATGTAGTCCTGCGCCTCATACGGGGAAACCGTGGCGAAGACGGCGCGAATGACGGGGTCGTCTTCGTCTTCCGGCTCTCGCAATACAACATAGACCGCCGGCCGCGGGTTCGAAAGATTGGCCTTGTAGGCTTCGGTTTCGACACGAAACAGTTCCACCGCCAGCGTCGCAATGTGATACCTGACGAAATTATCGCCCTTGCCAACTTCGATCCATTCATCGACCGGTCCGGCCCCGGGAATTACCGCGACCGGAAGCCATTTGTATTCCTGCCAGGGATGCGCGATACGGCGGCGTTCGGCGATGACACCGACCGGCAACGATTTTCGAATCTCCGATGGCGCCGATGTCACGGCGTCCCTCCCAGTTAGACGTCCTGCCTTTTGACGGCTACGGTTGCCGAATTATTTTGACTTAACAGATTGGTCATACCAATCCTTGAGATAGGGTGCACGATGTTAATTGGAAAGCCTCGGGTGCAAATAAACGTGATTGCGGGGCTGGTCGCAGGATGAACGGTATGCAAATTGTGCTGGAGCCTCCGTCGCTGCCACCGGCATTTTCATTCTATCCGGTCGATGGCGATGCCGATCCGTTGCTGGCTGCGCGGGAGATTGCCCGTGGCGATATCGATGCGACAGGGGCAGTCGTGCAGGCAATGCGAACCGACCGGCTGGATTGCGCGATTATTCTCAACCCGGAAGTGGCGCTCGGCGACGCGTTGAATGTCGTGCCGACCGCTTTCGTCGCTCTCAATGACGCCCTTGGGTCGATTATACCGCCGCAGATCGCCATTACATATGGATGGCCCGACCGCATCATGATCAATCATGCGCTGGCGGGCGGATTCAGTCTGGCGGCGCCGGAAGGCGCGGATGCGGATACGGTTGTCGACTGGCTGGCGCTGCGGATCGTTCTGGATGTTCTTGGACGCCCCGATCAGGACCGGCAGACACCGGGAGAACGGACCTCTCTTGTCCATGAAGGGTGTGTCGATGTCAGCCCGAAGGACATTGTCGAAAGCTTCACACGCCACATGCTGTCCTGGATCAACCGCTGGCAGGATTCCGGATTCGAGGCGATCCGCGAAAATGCATCGGCCAGATTGGAAGGTCTTGAGGAACGGATCGATTTTCATCTGCCCGGCGGCAGGATCAAAGGCCGGTTAATGGATTTGAACCCGCAGGCCGGCATTGTCGTCAGCCGTGACGGCAAGCGCCGAATTGCGCCGATAAAATGGATGTTGAAGGGCCAGGGCTGGGCGCTGGATCCTGTGACATGACCGGACAGCCGGAATGCAAGTTTCTGAAAACGGTTCGTCTCGATAAATCCGACGAATTTGTATTCGAGCGCCCGGCCGATGCCGGCGAATGGGCTGTTTCAGGATCGTTTGAATTTGTCGATACCGATCCGGCCGACCTCACGACGAAGCGGAGGCTGGCCTTTGCGCAGGGATTCCTGGGGCTTGGCAGCTTCGGGCGATCGACAGTCGTCTCGGTAGCTTCTGCGAGCGAAGCCGATGTCGCGGAAGCGACGGAATCCTTGGCGGCGCATCTTCTGGAATGTTACGGCGCGCCGGATAGGGAAGCGGCGCGGAAAGCGGCACGCGAAGAAGTGGATTTCATGATCGATCTTTGCGACCCTTACCCGGTGAACCAGTTGCTGCTGGTCGAACGGGAAGTGAGAGACGAAGGAATTCATGAAGGGTTCAGGGCCGTTGACAAGCCGGACCGGCTGGAGCATGCGAAAATCTGGACAATCGTCCCGGACGACGAGGTCGTAACATGACGGACTTCTGGCTGACCAGCGGATATCATTTGCTCGGCCTCACCGATGATGGGCGGCTGGCCGTTACGCCGCAATATGCAAATGCGTATTGGCAACGACCGGAAGTCGCACCGGTTGCTGAATCCTGCGAGACGGAGAGACGCCTGCATGCGCGCCTGACCGAAGATCCGTTTTTGACGGTCACCGACGCCGATCTGGCGGCATTCGAAGACAGGGATGCAGCGGACAATTACAGGATCGTGGCGGATTTCGTCGCCGGGTTGAAGCAGGCGGGGACACTGGAACGTTACTATGCGTCCCTGTTCTCTGGCGACGGCATATCTATCCCGCCCTTGTTTGTTGATCAGATTGCCCATGCCCTGATGCGCCATGTCCTGCGCGACGTAACGAACCCGCTTCAGGTGCGCGCCGGCGAGATGTTCTTCAGAAAACAGCGAGTGACTGTGAATGAGGGACAGATTCTTGTCGCAGACGAGGAGATCGTCGAAATGTATTCCGACACAGGAGGATTCGGCTCTCTTGGAAAACTGCTTGTCGAGGGAAATGCCGCATTGCGTGAAGTTCAGCTTGACGTTCTGACGGAGGAAAATGCCGACATGTACTGGCCGCGTAGCGACCGGTTCGATACCGTTCTCGATCTGACTTTCGCACGGTCGGGTCTCGATGCCTTATGCCGTGTAATGGAGTTGTGGATCGGACAGTTCTGCGGTCTTGATGTTCGCATTCATCCGGTTCAATCGATACGGGATGAAAAATGGCGGTGGCATATCGGCCTCGATACGGAATCGACTGCCGTGCTGAACGATCTTTACAACGGAGTCGACGTCGATGCCGATCGTCAGGAAAACCTGATCAGCCTGTTTCGAATGGAAGCGAAGAATGCCGAGGCGCTTATTCCTGAAATGCGCGGAAAACCGGTTTATCTGGGACTTGCCAAGACCGTATCGAATACGCTGACCGTCAAGCCACAGAATTTGTTAACCAATCTGCCGCTATCGATTGCGGCTTGATACACAAGGTAAGGATAGACTGTCATGGATGACGAAGTGCTGAATATGAGTATCCGGAAATTTCTCAAAAAGGTCGGCGTGACATCGCAGCGCGAAATCGAACAGGCGATCCGCGATGCCGCGGCGAAAGGCGATGTGCCCGCCACGTTGCCGGCGAAGGTATCGCTGACAATCGGGGGAATAGGTCTGTCTGTCGATATCGATGCGGTAATCGAAACGCGCTGATTCCGCGAACTAGTCGGTAGAAGGTGTCGCTGCCGGCCAGGTCGTAATAACCTTTGTGCCGTTTTCGGAATCGCTGATGATTTCGATGCTGCCGCCGTTCATTTGCATAAGCTGGCACACGATGGAAAAGCCGAGGCCGGCGCCGTGCAATCCATCTTCGTCATTGTTTTTCGTATAGGGCGAATGGGCATGTATGAAGGGCTGCCCGATCACCGTCTGAAGATCTTTGGCAATTCCCGGCCCGTTGTCGATCACGACCAGTTCCATCGTGCTGTCGTCCTGGTGGCTGTTCAGTTCGATCTGAACATTCACATCGTTGCCGCCGTATTTCAGGCTGTTTCCGATAAGGTTTAGCAGGACCTGCCGGAAGGATCTTGGATCGGCGTACATAAGGGCGTCGTCGCAGTTTTTCACCAGCTCGATCGTCGCGTTTATCTTGCGGATATTGCCGGCAAAGGAACTGATTGTCTCCTTGGCTGCGGTTTCCGCATCGAATACCTGTGGTGTTATCTGGCCGTTTCCGGTTTCGATTCTCGCCAGATCGAGAACGTCATCGACAAGGCTAGTCAGGTGCTGGCTGCTGGTTTGGATGTCGTTCAGATACTCTTCCAGTTTCTCAGGCTTTTCACGCAGCGAAGGTACGTAAAGAAGCATTTCCGAAATACCTGAAATGGCGTTGAGAGGGGTGCGGAATTCGTGGCTCATCGATGCCAGAAAATCGGATTTGGCCCGGTTGGCCGATTCAGCCTGTTCCATCGCCCGGCGCAGTTCAGCCGTTCGTTCCTGAACGCGCAGGTCAAGCCTGTCTCGCGCGGCCCTCAATTCGCTTTCAAACTGCTGTTCCTGCGCCTGCATTTCATTGAAGGCGTGAATCAGCGAGCCGATTTCATCCTTCGTATCCCAGTCGACCATAACCCGGGTTGTCCCGCGCCGCGGGTTGTCCAGTGCGTCGGCGAGCCGTCGAATGGGGGCGATAATAATCTGCCAGTTGGCGAATTGTGCGATGATCAGGGCCGACAATAGCAGGATCACGGCGAAAACAATTTCGATAATCAGGTTTCGCCACAGGGCGGATTTCAGGTTTTCGTCTGAGAAATAGATCGAAAGGGTGCCGATTTCCCGAAATTCGTCGTTGTTCTGAAACACGATCGGTGTGGATTCGATATAGTCGGTGCCGCTGCGATCGACATCTCCGGTTGTCTGACCAACCGCATCGAGGGTCTGGTCGAATTCATCGATGACCGTTGCACCGACAATATCCTGATCGGCGACAATGGCCCGCAGGATAAGCGATATGCTGTTGTGATCCAGGTGCCATAAAGATGTTGCCAGTACCGTGCTTTGCGCCTTTGCCAGTTCTTCGATGCGTTCCAGCAGAGCATCCCTGTCATTCAGGTACTTGTACCACCAGAAAGCAGGCATCGCAGCCGTAATGAAGGCGATGAATGCAATGGAAAACAGGATCAGAAATCGCTTCTGAACGGATTGCGACCGCTTGACGCGCGGCTCCTGGCGTTTCCGGGCTGTTACCGAGTTTTCCACCATTCGTCCTATTCCAGTTCACCGCGCAGGCTGTCCTGCCAGATGGCGTCGATGTCCAGACCTTCAAGCCCGGCGTTGAATACTTCGGCTGTCGCGCGGCCGATGTCGTCATCGCGCAGGCAAAGAAACAGCTCTTGGCTTTTCAGGCGTCGCTTATCCATTTTCAACGAAGGCCCTTGTTTGCCAAGTGTTGGATACTTTCGGGTCAGGTGTTTAAAAACCTGCGGATCGACTACGGCTAAATCTATCTGGCCGTCGGCAAGATTCTGCAAGTTTGACTTGTCGTCATGCGCTGTGATGACAGTAATCCGTTTATCTCTTACCCTTTTATCGAAATCTTCTGTATTCGCATAGCCGATGACGGTTCCGATTCTGTAAGCCGCGAGATCGTCCAGGGTATTCCAGGTAATGTCGTTGTCTACCCGTTCGGCAAGCCCGAGCTCGCTCTTTCCTATCGATCTGCTCGCAATAAAGCCCTTCTCGTGATTGCAATGATAGCCGGGATAATAGCCGATGATTTCATTTTTTTCCGATGCCGCATAGGAAATTGCCCGTTTCCAGGGCAGAAAGTAGGCCATGGTTTCGTAATCGAATACTGAAAACGCACGCCTGATCGTTTCGGTTATGGCGCCGCCATTCGGCAGATCTTCACCGGTATAGGGGGGCCATTCCAGTGTCGCCAATTGCACCAGACCGGGTTTTCCCCGGAGACGGGAGACGAGCGAATAGTAGCTGCCGCTTTTTTTCATCGCGCTCAGGACCCGGTCGAATTCGCTAAGAAATTCCGCCGAAACCGGCGGATTCTTTTTGTTGATCAGAAGACTGAGAGAAACGCTGGAATAAACAGTCGGCAGCACGACAATGTCTGCATCGCCGCCGATTTCCTCAAGGGCAGCCTGACCCGTTTCAACAACATGCAGGAATACGTCCTGGCGGCCTGCCTCTACCTGCCGAAGACAGGCCTGGGTGTTGAGTCCGGTTTGATAAGGTATCTGGTTTTTTTCAAGAAACGTCTTTGACCAGCCGTCACCGAGAATGACGCAGTGCATAAAGTCTCTTTGCGTTTTCAGCACGGGGTTCCGGCGTATGGCCAGTTCTGCCGCTGAATCCGCGCGAACGAATGCTTTCGTATCAAGTGTAAACAAAATTTCGCGGGAGGCGTTCATATACTTCAGGCGCTCCGGCGAGGCATAGGTTATCAGGGCGTCAAGCCGGCCGTTCTCGACATCGTGCTGCGCCCGGTTCCATGGCAGGCCGACGACTTTGATGTCCTGTCCCATGCGTTTTTCGATGATTTCCCGAGTCAACTGGACGAGCAGTCCATCGACCGAGGCGCCTTCGCCGCTTGAATAGGGCGGCCAGCCGGAGTTGAAGGCGATTCTTAGCGGTTCCGCCTGTACTGCCGCCGCCGGAACAAGGCCGATAAGGGCAAGCAGGAGGAGTCTGATCGCCAATACCCAATAAAATTTGTTAAGGATCATTCCTTACATTCCCACCCTTGGCCGATGGAACAAGCACAAGGCTTTATCGGCACCCGGAGGTACGATAGCGGTATAGGGGCGGTTTCGAAACTGGCGTTTGGTAAAAAAGATCAGTCGTCGGCGTCATCACCGATCAGGCCGGACAAATAGTCTTCGGTAGTTCGTGGCTTCGGTCTTTCCCCTGTCTTGAACGGATTGTCGTCGGCGTTGAACTGGGCGGTAATGCGACAGTCTTCACACATTTTCAGGCGTTCCATGGCGTCGCCCTTGAACATCCAGTGCTTGTCGCCCAGCGTTTCCAGCATTTTATCAATCGTGCTCTTGGCGGCAAAGGGCTTGCCGCATGAAATGCATTCATACGGTTCTTCTTCGTTCAGAACGATGCGCCTGCCGGCTTCAAGCAGGAAGTTGAACTGTGGCTCCAGCGCGATTACCGATTCCGGACAGGTGTTCTTGCAAAGACCGCATTGTATGCAGGCGCTTTCGTCAAAGCCGAGTTCCGGCCTGTCTTCACCAGCGGTCAGTGCGCCGGTCGGGCAGGCGCTTACGCAGGCCAGGCAGAGTGTGCAGCCATCGGTATCGACTTTCACCGCGCCAAAGGGAGCGCCCGGCGCGAGACGGACGGTATCGACCGGTGAGGGCGCATGTTCATGTAGATGCCGGCCCGCCGACCGGAGATTGGTGCGTTTTTGCGGTTGCGGCAGGAACTGCGAGGCATTCAGCTTGTGATGCGGTTTCAACCTGTCGTACAGGGCGGCTTCCACGGTGTCGGGATCATCTTCGACAAGGACGTTGATCAGGCCGCTGTCATAGCCAAGGCCGGTCATGATTGTTTCGACGATAGCGGCCTGACTGGCCAATCCGGATATTTCGTCGCGACGTTTGGTCGGGGTCAGAACAAACATCCGTTCAGCCCCGTACGCAAGAGCGGACAGCATTATGTCGGCGCCGATCTGCGTCACCTCGTTAACCTGAAACGGCAACACCGCAGCGGGTAAGCCCCTGCCATGCCGCGCCATCGCCTCGATAAGAGGACGTCCGTGATCGTCGTCGTGTATCAGCAGAACCGGTCGTTTGCCGCCGGCTTTGGTATATGCGCCCAGCAACATCCGTATCTGTTCAAGCAGTGTTGCGTTGTTCGGATAGGCGTATGACGCGGCGCCGGTCGGGCAGACGCTGTTGCAGCCGCCGCAACCGCCGCAGAGATACGGATCTATCGAAACCGTATCGCCATCCGGTGCGATTGCGGCGGCCGGGCAGACGTCGAGACAGCGCGTGCAACCGGTTATCCGGCTGCGGGAATGGGCGCAAAGTTTTGCATTGAAGTCGACATACCGGACCTTCTCGAATTCGCCGACAAGATCGACGAGATCGAACAGCGCCTTGTGCAGTGCGACAGGGTCATCCGGGTCTACCCGAACGTATCCGTCGCGTCGCTGATGCGCGGGAAACAGGGGTGCGCCGCCGGAAACATCCAGAATCAGATCGCAGATCGCAGCAGCCCCGTTACGCGGCGTGTCGAACGAGAAGGCATCCTTCGCAGACGGTTTCACTGCGGCGTAGTTATCGACATTGATTTCAAACGCGCCGAGATGGCCTGTCGCTGCCGCTATTCTGCCGTGTGCGATCATCAGGTCCATATAACCGAGGGGCAGGGCGCCACCGGCTTCCGTCAGCAGAACGGAGACCGTCAGGCGTCCTTCCAGCCGCTTTGCCGCTTCAAGGGCAACCTCCGGCTTTCCGTAGATCAAACAAACACCGGCCGAGGACATTTCAATCGTCGGCGCCTGCGGCGTTTCCATTTCAGCGAGTTGCAGGAGAGCCGCGATTTTCGGTCCGGCTGACTTCGCTTCCTTTGACCATCCCGCCTGCTCGCGAATGTTCACCGTTTGAAGCGGCGTATCGAATTCCAGTTCATCCAGTTTTTCCGCGAAGGTCTGGTGTTCCTGCGTGCAGGCGACAAGCAGGCGGTCGGCCTTGCCGCAAACCGCGGCGAAACCGTCGATCTCGGCTTTGCACAACTGGGTGTGCCGGGCGGAGAGCTCCACTGTATCGAGAGCCCGGGTAAGGGCGGCGCGGTCCAGTGGAATCGTTTCTTCGCAATCGCAAACGAAGACGGTTGTCTTGTTCGTCATTCCCTGTCTTTCCGGGTCAAAACGGGCGCTACAAGGCTTCGAAAACTTCCCAGTTTACGAACCCGTGTATGCCGCGGTCGATATTTTTGACTTTTTTCTTCTTGCTTGCTTTTTCGCTGGCTTTGACGGCCGCGTACTGACTGGCGTTCGGATGCTCGAAAGCCAACTGAACGGCTTCGGTTTCCGATACGGCGACCACTATCATGACCACGCTGGGGTCCTTGTCCGGGTCCGGATAGCACTCCATCGGAAAAACATACATCTACTGCGCCTTTTACTGTGTATCGCCGGTAATTGTTACACCGAATAACCGTCGGCAACAACACGGCCTGGGCCGCTAAATGCCCGTAACCGTTAACGAATTTTCACCATGGCTTATTCAATTTGCGTCATTTTTCTTCGAAAAATATTGTGCAAAAAGGTAAATAAACGTAGAAAAAGGCAGTAATAGGGAATCGGATTCGGAGTATATGGATTTTTCTGACGCCTTTTCAGCCGCGTTCTCTTTGATCGTGGGGCTTGATGCCGATCTGATCGAGATCGTCAGTCTTTCGCTTCAGGTCAGTGGAATAGCCGTGTTTCTGGCCTGTCTGATCGGAATGCCGCTCGGTGCGGTGGTGGCGGTAGGACACTTTCCGGGCCGGACAACCGCAACAATCATAGTGAATGCCCTGATGGGGCTGCCGCCGGTCGTGGTGGGACTGGTCGTGTACATGATGCTGTCCCGTTCGGGACCGCTGGGCGTGCTGGGTCTTCTGTACTCGCCGTCAGCCATGATTATTGCGCAGACAATTCTGGTTGTTCCGATTGTCGCGGCGCTGTCGCGCCAGATCATCGACGATCTACACCGGGAGTATGACGAACTTTTCCGCTCGATGCGGGCAACACGCCTGCAAACCATGACCGCCTTGCTGTGGGATGCCCGGTATTCCCTGCTGACGGCGACGCTGGCCGGGATGGGGCGCGCGCTGGCTGAAGTCGGCGCGGTGATGATCGTCGGCGGCAATATCGATCATGTCACCCGGGTCATGACAACGGCGATTGCGCTGGAAACATCCCGGGGCGATCTGGCGTTGGCGCTGGGGCTCGGCATTATTCTTCTGACACTGGCGCTGATCGTGAACGGAGCGCTGATGGCGCTGCGAGGCAGTGCGCGGCGGCTGGCCTATGCATAAGCCCGCAATCCTGACGTCTGTAACCGATCTTACCTATGCACCGGCGAACACCGTGCTGGTGGATTCGATTTCGACATCGTTCTGCGTTGACGGTGTGTCGGTAATCATGGGGCCGAACGGCGCCGGCAAAAGTCTCTTGCTGCGCCTGATTGCGGGTCTGATTCCGCCGGATTCAGGGGCCCTGCGTCTAACCGGCTCGCTGCACGACGGGCCGGCCCGGGTCGCCCTGGTCGCGCAGCGTCCCGTCCTGTTGCGGCGGTCCGTGGCGGCGAATATCGCATTTGCGCTCAAGGTATACGGTGTACCCCGTTCCGAAAGGGCGGCCCAGGTGACGGAATTGCTGGCGCTGGCCGATCTGGAGGCGTTGGCGTCCCGGCCGGCGCGGCTGCTGTCGGGCGGCGAACAGCAGCGGTTGTCTCTTGTCAGGGCGCTTGCGATGAAGCCGGACATCCTGCTTCTGGACGAACCCACCGCCAATCTCGACCCGCATGCGACGGCGCATATCGAATCTACCGTCAAGATGATCGCGGCAACCGGCGTGAAAGTCATTTTTGTCACACACGACAAAGGACAGGCCCAGCGATTGGCTCATGAAGTGCTGTTTCTGCATCGCGGCCGGCTGCTTGAAAGAACCGAAGCCGAAACATTTTTCACTACCCCGGAAACGAAAGAAGCCCGCGCCTATCTGGCGGGGGAACTTCTTGTTTAACCAACAGAACTGGAGGAGACACCATGAAACACAGTATCAGCCAAATCGCCGGTCGCGCGTTGCTGGCCGCCGTCGTTGCATCCGCATCGATCACGGCAGCGCAGGCACAGGACTATATTACAGTCCAGTCGACGACATCGACTCAGAATTCCGGTCTTTATGATGTCATCCTGCCGCAGTTTACCGACTCATCTGGTATTGAAGTCAGGGTCGTCGCGGTCGGCACGGGACAGGCAATAAAGAATGCGCGCAATTGCGATGGCGATGTGCTGCTGGTTCACGCCAAGCCGGCCGAGGAAAAGTTCGTCGCTGACGGCTATGGCGTCGAGCGCTTCGATGTCATGTACAACGACTTCGTGTTTGTCGGACCGGACTCCGATCCGGCGGGCCTGACCTCGGCCGGGAGCGTAACCGAAGCCCTGTTGAAGGTGCGGGATGGCGAAGCGCCTTTCGCATCGCGCGGCGACGATAGCGGCACGCACAAGAAAGAACAGGCTCTCTGGAAATCGGCGGGAATTGATCCAGCCGATATCAGCGGTTCGTGGTATCGCGAAACCGGTTCCGGGATGGGGGCGACGCTGAACATCGCCGTCGGCATGGGTGCCTATGCGATGACCGACCGGGCGACCTGGATTGCGTTCGAAAACAAGCAGGACTACAAAATCGTCGTGGAAGGCAAAGATGACCTGTTCAATCAGTATGGCGTGATGCTGGTCAGTACCGACAAGTGTCCTTCGACAAAGGTCGATCAGGGGCAGGCGTTCATTGACTGGCTGCTTTCATCGGAAGGGCAGGCGGCGATCGGCGCATACAAGCGGGATGGTCAGCAGCTTTTCTTCCCCAACGCCAAGTAATCAGTTAGTGCCGGGTGGCGGATGCCCGTCACCCGGCGTTTTCCCGGCGACGATTACTTTTTCAGTATTCTGTTAACGCCGCTAAGACCGTCGGTTTCGCACCAGGCTTTGTGACCGCCCAGGCTTCTGTTCTGGTATTCGGCATCGGCCGCAACGAAGGCGGATATCCGGATCTTTTTTAACTCGATATCGGACAGCGAGGTGTCCGCCTCTATCACCTGCCGTTTGTCTCGCGTTGCCCTGACGATATCTTCTGTCAGCAAGCCGCAATATCCCGCGACTTCGAAGTCGTAGATTAGCTGGTAGTAGTCCGACTTGCTGTCGGCTGCGTTTGCGAGAGGAAAGTACAGAAACAGCGAAATTCCCAATAGTACGGAATATCGCAGGCGCGGATATGCGTCAGTTGACACGCGTCATCTTCAGTTCGTAGCGACATCCTGCCTGATTTCCCGATTCAATTTTCAGACTGAACAGTATTTCGGAAGAATCCATATTGTAAGTGCCGCTATGTTGACCCTTACCGCCCAGTGCGCCGCCATCGCCGGTTGAAAAATCGATATCCAGTCGACCTGTATGTTCGAATGAGCCTTGCAGATTGAGTTGATTGTCGGATTCCGATGTTACGCTGGCCATTACCTTACCGCGCTCGACAACGAACGTATCGTCGATAGAGTCGCCGTTCCGGCAGACGCCGTACCTGTAGGCGCGACGAAATGAAACAGGTTTTCCCGACAGTCTCCAGGCTCCGTCAAATGGATACCGGGGGTCCGAAGGTTTGCTCCGGGTTGTGTTGAGCGCGGCGATCTTGGTTCTGGCCAGTTCCGCATATCGTCCGTCCGGATAGGCGTCGAGATAGACCTGAAATTCGGCCACCGTGGTGCCATTCTGCACGGATTCCCATATAACCAGTTCATCGTCGACCGGTTCGACAGTTCGAGATGCAACCTGCTGTTTTGCTTCCAGGTCGGCGATCATGGAATTCGCGATGGTTGCGTAGACGCCGTCCGGGAAACTGGCGATAAACCCCTTCAGCATACCGATATTTGCGCTGTCCTTGACCGTGTTCCAGACCGCCTTTTCCCGCTCGAACCCGTCATCGGGTTCCGGCGCTGCAATCGCCGTATTCAGTGAGGCGACCCGCTGTTCCGCAATCGACCGGAACAGGCCGTTCGGATATTCCGCGATATAGGCCTCGAACAGGGCCGGGTCCGTTGAGTTGGCGATGGACTTCCAGTACTCGATTTCAACCACCTGATTTGTCTGCTGGATCGAAGCGGTCACAACCGGCTCCGGTTCCGGTTCAGGCAGCTTCTCCTGAAACACGAAGTCGCCGGTCAGCGACGAAGATTCCCAGGGAACCTGACGGCCCTGTGTCCGGTCGACGACGTTTACCCGAACGGTTTTAAAGACTTCCTCGACCTTGGCGCCGGGCGTTTTAATGGCGCGCGCGAGGGCCCTGGTATAGGTGCTGTTCTTGCCGTCACCGTCTTCCGCGACCTTGCCCGGCGCGGTCGAATAGGCCAGCAGCGTGCCGGTGGGGGCATCCATCTTGGCCAGGCCGGTCTGCGCCGAACGCGAGGAACTTTCGAACGGATTGTTTCGGCAGGCGTCGAGAATGACGATGTTCAGGCTCGATCTGGCCTTGCGCAGGATACCGAGCAGGCTGGAAGCGCGGACGCCTTCAATTTCGACGTCGATCTCTTCCTCGATCTGCGCACCGATGGGGATCAGATAGTTCTCACCGTTCACCTGTGCGCCATGCCCGGCATAGTACACCAGTGTGGTTGCGTTCCCGCCGTTTTCTTCCAGCCGGTCGCCTAGATTAATAAACGCCTTGGTCAGGTCGCGGCGGTCGAGATCGGTATATTCAAGAACCTCGAAGCCGACCTCGCGCAGGGTATCGGCCATCAGGGCGGCATCGCGAACCGGGTTGGCTAGCGGGGCGTTTTCGTAATTGCTGTTGCCGATGACAAGGGCGAGGCGAGGCTGCGACGCCATTGCCCCTGCCGCAGAAACGAAAAAGAAAATGAATACCAGAGATGGAAATATGTATCGCATTGTTAAACCTGATAAAAAGCCCCGATCAGGATACTACAGAACGGGAGTTTTCAGATCAATTCCGTCAGATTCTATCCAGGGTATACGTCAGCGGATACGTTTCAGAACAAAATCGTACCAGCACCATGACTGTCCGTCCGATACCAGTTTTTGACTGAACTTGACGTTAGATACGTCCGGTTTCAGCTCAGTTTCATATTTGCCCTGAAAGACAACATCGGTAATGCCGCTGCGAAATTTGAGGTTCAGGATACCGTCCTTCGTAACATTGCCTTTCAGCGAAACGGTATTTCGGGTTTTGGATGTCAGGACGGCATCGATTTCACCGCCGTCAATCGTGAAGGACTGATTCAGAGAATCGGGATTACGACATATTCCGGCCTGATACCTTTTGAAGGAATGTGAAGAACCTGCCAATTGCCAGGTGCCATCGTATTGCGTTTTTTTTTCTTTTTCGGGTTCAGGCAGCGCGGCCGTTTCAGTCACCGGTTCCGCCGTCTCTTCCATTGTGCTGTCGGTTGAGACGGGGTTTTCCTGTATCTGTTCGTCCGGCGCGGTGGGGTCGAGATTGGTAATCATAACCCTGGTAATCGGCGTAAAAATGCTGTCGGGATAGGTTTTGACGAAAGCCCGCAGCAGGGCGAGGTTTTCGGTAGATTTTATCGTGTTCCAGATCGCCACTTCTGTTTCAGACGTACTGGAATCGCCGGTATCTGTATCAGCGACAAGATGATAGCCGGCGCGCGAGCCGTCCGGTTCGATACCGGGTGCGAGGAATTGAACAGCCTGGACAGCGCCGGACACCGTGCATAGACAGAACAGCGATAGAATAGAAATCAATCTGCGCATCGTTTACCTTGTCGCCTGAATTGCCCTGCCCCTCATTCATCGAAAAGCTACGGTCTGTTGGCGGCATTCACAAGTTGGAAAAGTATTGCGTCACACAATTCCGCCAGGCTGCCGGATATACCGGAAAGTAAGGACGAGGTGTGGTTTCCGGCTATTCCGCCGCCTGTTTTGCGCCGTCGGTAAACTGCAGCTCGGCCAGGTGCGCATAGAGCGGACTGGACTTCAGCAGATCGCTATGGGTGCCGATGGCTTCAATTCTGCCGTCGTTCATCACAACGATCCGGTCTGCGTTCTTAACGGTCGCCAGCCGGTGAGCGATAACCAGCGTCGTCCGGTTTTGCATCAGACGATCCAGCGCCTGCTGCACCAGACGCTCGTTTTCAGCGTCGAGGGCGCTCGTTGCCTCGTCCAGCAACAGAACCGACGGGTTGCGTAGAATGGCGCGGGCGATGGATAGCCGTTGCCGCTGGCCGCCGGAAAGCCGGATGCCTTTCTCGCCCAGATAGGTGTCATAGCCTTCCGGCAGCTCGCTGACGAAGCCGTGGGCCATGGCATTGCGCGCCGCTTCCTCGACCGCTTCATCAGAAGCGTCCGGATCGCCGTACCGGATATTGGTGCTGACATTTTCACCGAACACATACGGCTCCTGTGGCACAAGCGCCATTCGCTTGCGGAACGCCGTCGGGTCCACCTGCCGCAAATCCATGCCATCCAGCCGCACGGTTCCCTCGGTTGGATCGTAGAAGCGCAGCAGCAACTGAAACACTGTCGACTTGCCGGCGCCGGACGGGCCGACCAGTGCGACCGTCTCACCCGGTTCGACAGTCAGGCTGAAGCCCTGAAGCGCGGACCGGTTGGGACGGGACGGGTAGTTGAAAGTCACATCCTCGAACGAGACTTTACCGACCGGCGGTTCCGGTAACGGCACCGGGCGGTCGGGCGGGCGGATGCTGGTTTCGGTTGCCAGCAATTCAATGAGGCGCTCCGTTGCCCCCGCCGCCCGTTGCAGGTCGCCGTAGACTTCCGAGACAATACCGGCGGCAAAGGCGACGATGATCGCGTAATACAGGAAAGCCATCAGTTCGCCGCCGGAAATACGCCCGGCGACAACATCGCCGCCACCGACCCACAGCACGGCGCCGATGCCAAAAAACACAACGATTGTAAC
Organism: Alphaproteobacteria bacterium; assembly: GCA_040222995.1. Taxonomy (GTDB): domain Bacteria; phylum Pseudomonadota; class Alphaproteobacteria; order UBA8366; family Aestuariispiraceae; genus JAVKBW01. The sequence goes on from JAVKBW010000019.1 coordinate 184,769, forward strand.
CGTGACGTTCAGCAGGCCGCGCAAATGCGCCCGGGTGAGGGCGGTCGACAAGGCGGCGGCGACTTCCTCGCCGAACCGCTTCCGGTCGAGGTCTTCGTGGGTGAAGGCCTGCACGGTCTGAATGGCGTTAAGGCTTTCCTCGGCAAACGCGCCGACATCGGCCACCCTGTCCTGGCTGGCCCTTGCCAGCTTGCGGACGCGACGGCCGATAAACAGAACCGGCACGACGACAATCGGCACCAGCAACAGAGCCAAAGCGGCCAGCTTGATATTGGTCACCATCATCATCACCAGCCCGCCGATCAGCAGGATGGCGTTGCGCAGAGCGATGGACATGCTCGACCCGACGACGGATTGCAAAACCGTCGTGTCCGTGGTGATACGCGACAGCACCTCGCCGGTTTTGGTTACTTCAAAAAACACAGGGTCCAGCGACAGCACGCGTTTGAACACGGCATTCCGCATGTCGGCGACAACCCGCTCGCCCAGCCAGGTCATCAGGTAGTATCGCGCATAGCCGCCGGCTGCCAGCAGCAGGCCGAGCAGCAGAAGCGAGGCGAGGGCGCTTTGCAGCGCGTCCGGTTCGGCGGCGGATAATCCCTGATCGACCAGCGCCCGCAGGCCCTGACCAAGCGCCAGAACCACGGCGGCGGTGCCGATCAGCGCAACAAGCGCCGCAATTACCCGTTTCCAGTACGGCGCCAGAAATCCGGCAATCTGCCACAATATGCCGATATTGCGGCTCTTCGGCCGTTCCAGAGCATCGCTTGCTGTATCGAAACGGGCCATTCATTTCCTCAATGTACTGAAAATCGGTTTGATGCCTTATATAGGCGCAGCGGAACCGGGTGTCAGGGGGTGCGGGCTATTCCGCCACGCTTTCGATGACTTTCCCTGGATTCATGATGTTGTGCGGGTCCAGCAGGCGCTTGATCGACCGCATCACGGCCAGCTTGCCGGGGTCGCCATATACGTCAAGGGCGTGTTTCTTTTCCGTGCCGATACCGTGTTCGGCGGAAAATGACCCGCCGGATTTCAGCAAATCCTCAAACAGGATCCTGGCCAGCCGGTTATACAGCCCCTTCGTTGGGACGCCTTTGGATATCGTTATGTGCAGATTGCCGTCGCCGAGATGGCCGAAGGCGAAAAACTTCATGTCGGGGTCTATATCGGCCAACTGTTCCGTGCAGTGGGTAACATAGGCGTCCAGTCGGGCGTGCGGCACAGAAACATCGAACCAGTAGCCGTGCGGATAGGCTCTGTCGATAGCCCAGCTATCTTCCCGGATTTGCCAGATGTCGTTTCTTTCGCTGTCGTTCTTTGCGATCAGCGCATCGAGAATCTCGCCGTCTTCCGCCGCTTCCGCCAGCAGGGCGAGCAGGTCGTCCGGATTGTCGCTGCCTATCTCGACGATCACACAGGCCGGTGCGTCGACTGTATCCGCAATCCGGTCCTGCCCAAGCTGCCGTGCCGCGGTATCGAAATAGTTCCGCCACATGATTTCCATCGCAAGAAGCCGGTCGCCGAGCTGTTTGCGCAGGCGTTGAAACAGCGTCACGGCGCTTGCGGCGCTATCAACAGATACAAGCGCCGTTGATTCGCCAGACGTGGCGGGTTCCAGCTTCAGAACAACCTTCGTCACGATGCCCAAAGTGCCTTCCGCACCGATCAGCAACTGCTTGATGTCATACCCTTCGTTCGCCTTGGTCACACGTTTCATGTCTGACATTACGGTGCCGTCCGCCATGACGGCTTCCAGACCGAGCACCCGGTTGCGCATGATACCGTTGCGAAAGGCTTCCAGCCCGCCGGCATTGGTGGAAACCATGCCGCCGATGGTGCAGGAGCCGCGCGCCGCCAGATCGATCCCGGCGCACAGCCCATGTCCGGAAAGGGCATTGTCCAGGGCTTCCAGCGTGACGCCGGCCTCAACAATCGCCACGGATCCCGCCGGATCGATTTCGACGATACGGTCCATGCGGTCCAGCATCAGGATCAATTGCCGTTCGCGAGAAGCCGCGCCGCCCGCAAGCCCGGTCCGGCCACCCTGCGGTACGATGCTGTATCCGTTGTCGCGACACCAGCCCAGAATGGCGACGATGTCGTCGGTGTTTTTCGGCCGGACAGCGAGACCGGCTCCGAAGTTTTCCTTATCGATGCCCGGGTCCCGGCCGGCGAGGGCCTCGGCATCGACGATCTCGCCGGCAAGACGGCCGAGGGCGTTGAAATCCGGTGGTGTCGGTTGGTCCACGCTGGCTTATCCCGGTTTCTGTTAAATGCCGTTGCGACGGACGGCGCCGAGGCGGCCGATATCGTATCCGCCTAGTTCCTGCGCCCGGGTCTGAAACGCCGGACTGGCTGTGAACGTCATCAGGGTCTGTATCGGCGGATCGAACCAGGCCCGGTGATAGACAATCAGATCGAAGATTTCCACCATGGTCGGCAGGAACCCGAGGTCGAATTGGCGGGCGACCGATTCCAGGCCCGGTGCGGCATCAGCCTTTCCGGCAGCGACCGCCGCGGCGGCTTCGGTTTCCGTTCTCGCGATATCGCCGCATGCAACAACGTCGTCGGGGGTAAGGCCGGTTGCGGCTAATAGATGATTGAACAGGATGGCCGCTCCGGCGGTATCCTGCCGGCGGATCACACGTTTGCCCTTCAGGTCGGCGACTTTCCTGACGCCGGCTTCCTGATTTCGGGCGAGGATGAGGCCCTGCTGCCGCCGCGCCCATTCGACAACAACGACCGGTTTGCCCTTGAGGTCCGCAAAGGCGGGGCCGGTATTCCAGTCTTTCTTCTCCGGCACGAAAACATGACTGCCGGCGGCCTGTGCCGTACCATTGGCGAGTTGCCTAATGCCGTCCAGGCTGCCGTCGAAGCTGGTGGCGAGCCCGGACCGGGATTCGCGTATCGCCCAGTCCAGCAACGGATCGTGACTGCCGGCGATAATGCGCGGCAGGACCGTCGTTTCAGCCGCCTCGGATTCGTCGCCATTCAGCCATGAGGTTATTTCCTTCCGGGGAAACAACAGTTTTCCGATTGCGCGACGACACGGAATTTCGCCGGCAGCGGCCAGTTCGTAGACCCGGCGTTCCCGGACCCGCAGTAATGCAGCGACTTCTTTCGTCGTCAGAAAATCCGGTGCGCTGTCGGTATCGCTCATGGCTGTACTGTATCGTGAAAAACCGGACGATGAAATGTTACTGCGGCACGGCGAAAAGATCGCGGTGTCCCACGATATGGGTCGACTGGTGGGCATCGATGGCGGATCGGCGATGATCCGTCCAGGTATCGAGCCATTCGGTATCCTCTATTCCGGCGTCCAGCAACGCCTCCCGATAGCCGTGCAGTAACGCCAGTTGAAGATCGGCGCTGCGCTGTTCGAGAACCCAGTCGCTGTTGCCGGTAAATACCCTGTATCCGGCGTCGCGCAACTTCTTTTCGGCGCAATCCGCGGCATCGCAGCCGAGCGCCGGGCCGAAACCCTTGTCGGATTTCATGTGATCGTTGAACAGAGCAGACATTCTGTCGTCCGCTTCGTCGGGCGGCGCCCATTCCCGCTTTTTAGTTGCGGCCATCGGCAGCCATACCGCACACCTGTTTTTCGTAATCAGGCCGACCAGCTTGTCCAGCCATTGTTCGGACACAAGGTCGATGAAAGCACTCGCCGTTACCAGATCGAACGCATTGAACGGAATAAAGGACAAACCGATGGCCAGGTTGCAGCGCAACGGTGTCGCCTGTGTCCGGGCGACGGCGTGATCGAGCAGGGTGTGGTCGCCGTCGACAGCGGTCCAGCGCGACCCTGCCGGCAGGTGCTCGTGCAGGTGCCTGAAAGCCGCACCGGTACCGCAGCCGAGATCGACGATGCGCAGCGGTTTTCCGAAAGATGCGCTCCAGCGTGATATTTCGTTCAGCACGTCCTTGTTCAGGGCGTGCCGGTCATAAGGCTCCCGCAAATCCAGCCATGCCGTGTCGAAATCACCCATGTCATGTATCCGATCCAACCGTGCGAAGGGCGGTGAGAAAATCCTGTCCGGCTTCCATCCATCCGCCAAGAAGCATGCGTGCCGCGCGCGATTGCTGTGACAGACGGGCTCGTTCCGTCGGATCTTTCATCGCTTGCTGCAATGCTTGCGCCAGACCGTGGATATCGTCAACGGAAACCAGCCGGGCTGCTTTGCCTGCCGGGGTCGATGCGACGGCGCCGCCATTGACAGCGACAATCGGCAACCCGTAGACGACAGCGGTGGCCAAAGCCATGCCGTAGCCTTCGTATCTGGCCGGCGAAACATACAGATCGGCTGACCGGTACAGATCGGCGAGAGCCGCTTCCGGCAGCGCGCCATGGAACCGTACCTTTTCACCGAACGGTTTGGCTGCTTCCAGAACCTTCGTCCCGTATTCAGGCGAAAGATCGTCCGGCCCGACAATGTTGAGCGACCAGTCGTCGCGCTGCAGCGATTGCAGGGCCTTGAAAAGATCCAGATGCCCCTTTCTTTCCGTCAACGAAGCCACATACAGAAGCCGGGGGTGAGGCGGCGCTGGCCGCACGTCATTGAACGGCGCATCGTCTATGCCCGGTTCGACAACAAAGCATGCTTCGGGATCAACACCGAAATCCTGCAACCGTATCTTGGTGAACGGGCTGCTGACGATGACGCAGCGGGCATGTGTCAGGCTGGTTCTTTCCCGCTCGAAATGGCGCTTTTGCGCCTCTGGAGACAGGCCGGTTTCATCGGCCAGCGGGTGATGTACCAGGGCGACAAATCTAAGACGCTTTCCATGGTCCGCCGCCAGATCGGGTAACGCTCCGAACGCCAGCCCGTCGAAAACGACGAGCGTACCGTCGGGGATGCCGGAGACGATGTGTCGGGATTGCGAAACAACAGTCTCATCCGGTTCCGGGAAACCATCCGGCAGCGCGATGACGGTAACATCCACCCCCGACGCCCGGCAGGACTCAACGATCCGCCGGCCGTAGGTGTAGCCGCCGGTCAGTGTTTCCGGATCGCCCGGAAAAATGAAGGTGAAGGCGGGCGCGCCGGTGGTCATGCCTTCGGCATCGACCCTTCATAGGCCGCCCACGCGATGTGGGATTCGTGCAGGGTGACCTTGATTGCGTCCAGACCCAGCGCGCCCGGCCCCAGTTTGCCCGCCGAAACTTCCTCGACCAGCCGGTCGAAGATCGCCTTGGCGAGAAATTCCGTCGTGGTGTTCTTGCCCTTGAAATCCGGGTTGTCGTCCAGATTGCTGTAGTTCATCGGGCCGAGACTGTTTTTCAGGGATACTGAGGCGAGGCCGATATCGACGACAAGACCGTCGTAATCCAGATCGGCGCGCTTGAATTCCGCATCGACTACATAGGTCGCGCCATGCAGGGCCTGCGCCGGGCCGAAGACCTCGCCTGCGAAACTATGCGCAATCATGAAATGGTCGCGAACCGTAAGTGAGTACATTTCCGTCTCCAGATAAGGGGTCAGTAGATTATCCTGGGGCAAAGAACGCCCGAGCCCGCGGCAAACAGGTCGGGCAGGGCGGCCGGCAGGGAACCAAAGTCGATATCCCTGTTGAAAAGCACATCCAGCGCGGGATTGTCCAGCAGAGATAAAGAATAGGCCAGACGGTCGGCGTGCCGCATTGTCGACCGCTTTAGTGGCGCAACCGTTCCGACCTGGGTCGAGCGGATCGTCAGCCGCCTGGAATGAAAATCTTCACCGAGCGGCACGGTAACGGAAGCATCGCCGTACCAGCTTGCCTCGACAACAATCCCCTCGAACCGGCACAGACGGAGCGCGGTCGCAAGGCCGGGCGATGTGGCTGACGCGTGAAACACCGTGTCCCGATCCGACTGTGCGTTTTCGGGCGCTGTGAACGGCATTCCCAGTGCGGCGGCGGCCTCCGCCTTGCCGGGATCGGTATCGATCATGTCAACCGGGCTGTTGAAGAGGGTGCTTGCGACATACCCGATCAGCAGCCCGACAACGCCGGCCCCGACGACGCTGACGGTCTGACCGGCCTGCAGTTCGGCATCCCAGACCGCATTGACGGCGGTTTCCATGTTGGCGGCCAGCACCGCGCGGGACGGTGGAACAGTCTCCGGCAGACGGGTCACCGCTTCCCGGGGAACCGTGAACTCGGTTTGATGGGGATACAGACAGAAGACGGAACAACCGGCGAGACCGTCCGGTCCTTCCGTAACCGTGCCTACCGTCGCATAACCGTATTTGACGGGAAACGGAAAATGCCCTTCCTGAAACGGCGCCCGCATCCGGTCGTATTCCCGCACCGGCACTCTGCCATGATACACAAGCGCCTCGGTACCCCGGCTGATCGCGCCGAATGACGAACGGACGCGAACCAGACCGCCTGTTGTATCCGGCGGAACACACGGTCTTAGCTCGGCCTGTCCCGGGCTTTGGTACCATAGCGCCTGTGCGGTGCGATATTCGATGTCCGGCAAGAGGGTCTCTTTCGGATTTGACGAAAAGGCCTGATTTTCCTTCGCGTCTTTTGTGCCGAACCGTGGCAGTATTGCCAAGGGGTGGAAGAATCGTATCTGACCGTACAGGTCTATTGCCACAGGTTTCGGCAAACGAGGTAGATTTTCGTGCAGACGACGCGCCCCATTCTGTTGCCTTTTGTCATCGCGCTTTCGGCGCTGATCGTCGGCATGGTTCCGATATATCGCTATGCCGGGTTCGATCTGCAGTATGTGGCGATGACGCTGGTTACGTTTCTGGCCGTCTGCAGCGTGCTGGTCTGGGCCTGGGTGAGGCATTCCGCCGGAAACGTCCGGTTCGGGCCTGCAAACACCGTTACCTTTCTGCGGGTGGTTCTCGTGTGCTGGATTGCCGGTGCGATCGGACAGGCCGGCTCGGACTGGTCATCGTGGTTTGTTGTGACCATTAGTACAACGGCGTTGATTCTGGATGGCATCGATGGATGGCTGGCGCGAAAACTTGGTTGCGCCAGTGATTTCGGCGCCAGATTCGATCAGGAAATCGACGCGCTGCTGATCCTGATTTTAGCGGTCCTTGTCGTTCAGACCGGGAAGGCAGGAACGTGGATATTGCTGGTCGGGTTGCTTCGGTACCTGTTTGTCGCCGGTGCGGTTGCGATCCCCAAACTTGCCGAACCGTTGCCGCCCAGCAAACGGCGGCAGACGATCTGTGTTACAACGGTTATCGGGCTTATTCTGTGTCTTGCGCCGGTCGTTACGCCACCGCTTTCAACCGCCATTGCGGCGGTCACGGCGGGTGTTCTGTCTCTTTCATTCACGGTTGACACTGTTTGGCTTCTGCGGCCGAAATCGCCGGTCTCCGGTAAGGAGGAAAAATGCTAGAACTGCTTCTTGGACCGGTTATCGCGCCGGCTGTCGTAACGGGTATTCTATGTCTGATCGCGGGCCGCCTTGGAAGCGACCGTGCTGCCGCGGCTCTTGCCGGGCTGGGGCTTGCGCTTAGCGTCGTCGCCGCATTTCTTGTCTTGAAGGGCATGCCGCCCTTGCCGCCGGTTGCGGCAGGGCAGAAGGTTTTCGTCTGCGCCGTTCTGGGCGGGCTTCTTGTCGCCGTATGCGCCCTGGCGACGGGCCTGAGCAGCGTTGTCTCCACGGTGTCGCTGATCGGCGCGGCCGGCGGTGTCTACTGGATTGCCGAACGGTATATCGGGCGGGCCGATACGATGGACTGGATCACCCTTGGCGCCTATGCCGCCGCGATGCTGGCGGCGTTCTGGTCGGTCGGTTTCGGATCAGGACCGGCCCCGGCGGCGCGGGCGCGTCTGGGGGTAGCGAGCGCGGGGCTTGCCGGTGTTTGCATGTTATCCGGCAACACCATTCTGGGGTTTTCCGCCATTGCTCTGGCCGTTGGTTTCGCGGCCAGTATGCTGGCCGAGGGCCGTCGGTCGGGAGCCCTGGCCGGGGCTGCAATCACGTGTGCGGGTTTTATTGTGTTTTCATTGCTGGCTGCACAGACCGCATTGTTCGGTCGTATCGACCCGTTGCCGCTGGTTCTGGTCGCATTGATCGCGCCGCTGGGCGGGTTGGCCGAATTGGCCGGATGGCGGGCGGATACGCGGGGCCTGGCTTTTCTGGCAACCATCAAGCTTGCGATGCCGCCGGCTGTTATCGCCGGGGCGGCGATCGCCGCCAGCTATTACACCGGCGGCGGTTCGCCTTACGGGTAAATCCTTGCTCGCCGCCTACTGGCGGATCGCTTCGAATTCCAGCATCAGTTCAATTTCGTCGCCGACCCATCCATTGTCGACGGCATATGTCATGCCGTACTGGCTGCGGATAACGGTGCCGGTTGCCGAGACCCCGACGGAGTAATTGTCACCGAATGGATACGCGGCAACCTTGTTGAGCGTGACATTGAGCGACAGCGGATGAGTCTGGCCCAGCATTGTCAGTTCGCCGTGGATGATGCCTTCTCTATCCGATACTTTTTCCGTTGATGTGCCGACGAAGGTCATCTCCGGAAATTCGGCGCTGTTCAGAAAATCCGGGCTGCGCAGGTGCTGGTCTCTCTTTTCATGGTTGGTGAAAACGCTGTCGGTTTCGATGACGACTTCAACGTCCGACAGGGTCAGTTCGTCTTCATCGAAAGTGAAGGAACCGCTCGCCTCACGGAACAATCCGATCACTCGGGCATAGCCGATATGCATGGCCTTGAATGCGATGGAGGTATGGTCGGGATCGAGTTCGAAGCGCTGCGGTTCGGCGCTGGCGGGGCCGGCCGAATAGACCAGGGAAACAGCCAGCAATGCAGCAAGCCCTGAAATCATCCTTTTCATGTGTATTCCTTTCCAAAATTCGGTTCTTCCCCCACCCATCGTGATCGAAGCACGTCCCCAAGCGTGTCGAACCCATACTATCGCACTGTGCGCTTCTCGACCAATCACCATTCTGAAAGAGAAAAACTGGCTAGCCTGTCAGTCGACAATAAAGGTCGGCGCGAAAGACGCCGGTGCAAGGGAGCCTTCGCCGCCGATTTGTTCGATATTTTCACTGGTAACGAGTTCGATCGCCGGGCCGAGATGTTTTTCCGTCAGCGCGTTTTCAACCGCGCGCACGGCCAGATCGATACCGAGCCTGCCCTGCATGACCGGGAAATCGGTCGGCGCGGCGATCACGCGCCCTCGCTTCAATCCTCTGTATACCGCATGTGTGTAATAGTCGGCCAGAATGCCTATTTTTTCGGTCAGGCCGCGCGCCCGCAAGATACCGATTGCTGCTTCGGCGGTGACGGCGCTGCCGACGATGTAGTCGATATCCGGGGATTCCTCCAAAGCCTCTTCAACCAGAATCACCTGTATCTCGGTTCCCGTGTCGCCGTATTTGGTGTTGACGATTTTTACGGCGCTTCCGGCAATCGCGCCCCTGAAGCCTTCATCGACAAAGGGAACCCAGCCTGATCCTGCCGGTCCGGGAAACCAGGCGACCTTAATCGTCGGCGATCCGGCAGGATGCCTCTCCGCAAGATACTCTCCGGGTAATCGGCCCATCGTAATCCACGAAACGCCGGTTTTGGCGGTGATGCCGGCATCGGCGATGTCATTCACCACGCCGATGACCGGGATGGTTTTCGCGATCTCCTGAACGGTATCCGTCAGCCCGTTGAAACTGACGGTGCCAAGCGCAAGCACATCCGCGCCATTGGCGACGCAGTCGCGTACCTGGGCGATCTGTCGTTCGATATTCGGATACCCACCGGCCTCTACGACGCGCAGGCGGACGCCCAGTCGCTGGGCTTCTTCCACCATGCCGTAGTTGACGCTGAGCCAGTACGAATCCTTCAGGTGAGGATAGGATGCGCAAATCGTCCAGGGGCGGCTCGCCTTTGCAAGTGGCGTGTAGTCGATCACATGAGACGGACTGCTGTAGTCAAAGGGCTTTTCCCAGGCATTGACTTTCCACGTTGACGGCTCTTGCGAAAGAACGGGCGACGGCAGCAACGATACCGTCAACGCGAAGGCCGCCATCAGACAGCAAACCGCGACAGAGTGTTTTTTATAGCGAAGCATAGTCCGATCCTGACCCAATTGCCGGTATGTTCCAAGTAGGGTTTAATCGCCGGATGATTAATCGCCACGGCATTGCTGGCAAACTGTTCATCGCCTTCCTGGGGATCGCGGGGGTGTCTCTCGCGACGGGTCTGGTCGGTTGGCTGATCCTTCGCGATGTCTCCAATGCCCAGTCCACGATTGTCGACAGCGCCATGCCGGCGCTTGACGAGGTCCGGGAAGCTGCCGAAACCAGTGCCCGGTTGATTTCCCGCGTCCCCGCATTGACGAATGCGACAAACCAGGAGCGGCGCGAAGTCGAGGAAAAGGCGCTGATTGCCGAGGCGGAAGCGTTCTGGAATCTGATCGGGCGGATCAGAACCCGGGATTTCGATACCAGACGTGTCGAAAGTCTGTCGGAAACAGCGGAACATCTGCTGCGAAATCTGACGCGCCAGGGCGAACTGGTGAAACGCCGGATTGAACTCGTCAATCGCGCCAATGAAATGACCGATGACGCGGTCGATGCGGCGACCGATTTGTCCGACCTGTCGGAAACGCTGGTCGCCAACGCCGCTGCGGGAACAACGGCTGTCATTTCCAACCTTTACGGACTGGTGGAGGAAGAGGACAATAACGACATAGCACTGCAGGCGCTGGACAGGCTGGTTGAGCGGGATGTGTTTTTGCTTGAACGGATGTTCGAATTGCGTCTGCGCAGTTCGCAGACCGGTTTGCTGCTGAATCAGTTAACCCGTGTGCAATCCACCAGAGAGATCGACAGGATCGCAAGGCAGTACCGGGAGAATATCGGGATACTTGAGCGGCGTGTCGCCGGAATTTCCGATCCGATCCGCGCCGGGCTGGCGCGGGACCTACTGGCGCGTCTGTTTGCGGTCGACAAGTCGGCGGAGGAACCGGTTTTCCAGATCTGGCGAAAGGTTCTGATAACCAACAAGCATGTCGAGGGTCTGGCTGCAATCAACCGCAATCTGTCCGGCACGCTCAGCGGATTTGTCAGGGAACTGGTGGATGAGGCCCGGAATTTGTCATCCGCGTCTGCTCAGGAAGCTGACCGCGCCGTGCGATCCGGACTGATTGTTCTTGTGATACAGGTGGGCGCCGCCTTTGCGATCGCTGGACTGATCCTTTGGCTGTATGTACAACGTAATATTACGCGCCGGCTGTATCTTCTGGCCGGTGCGATGAAGGACCTGGCGCGCGGCAACATGTCGGTCACGGTCGACAGCAGCGGCCACGACGAACTGTCTGAAATGGCCCGTACGGTGGATGTGTTCAGGGACCAGGCAATCGTCAAACAACGGCTGGAGCAAGAACGGGAACGCACCGAACAGGAGTTGCGGAAGCACCGCGATGCGCTGGAAGAGCTGGTGGCGGAAAGAACGCAGCAATTGCGAGACACCAACGATCAGCTCGAACAGGCTGTTGCAGATCATATCGCGGCCCGCGACCGGGCGGAGGCGGCCAGCCGGTCGAAGTCCGAGTTTCTTGCCTCGATGAGTCACGAGATACGAACGCCGATGAACGGTGTGCTGGGCATGCTGCGCATTCTCGCTACCAGCGAACTCTCGAGCGATCAGCGGGGGTACCTGAGCATCATCCAGTCTTCCAGCCAGACATTGCTTGGAATTTTGAATGATATTCTCGACTATTCCAAAATCGAAGCCGGCGAAGTGCAGCTCGAACCGGTCACTTTCGATCTTCGGCACCTGATAGAAGATATCGCGGTCCTGATGCGCTTCAGAACCGAGGCGAAGGGCGTGTCACTAGATATTTGCATCGCTAACGATGTGCCGGCAGTCCTAGTCGGCGATTCCGGAAAAGTCAGTCAGATACTGATAAACCTGCTGGGCAATGCCGCCAAATTCACCGATACGGGGGCGATCAACCTGGATGTTGTCAGGGGCCTGGGCATGATCCGTTTCGACGTAACGGATAGCGGTATCGGAATCGAGGAAGAATCGGTCGGCCGATTGTTCGAACCGTTCGTTCAGGATGCCAACGATACCCTGCACAAACGGGGAGGCACGGGACTGGGGCTGGCGATAAGCAAACGGCTGGTCGATGCGATGGAAGGCCGGATCGGCGCATCGAAGCGGCCGGGAGGCGGTAGCAGGTTCTGGTTCGAGGTTCCTCTGGCTGCCGGCGACCCGTCGAAAATTCACAAGGCGATTGAAGACCTGCCGGTTCAGGACGATGTGATCGGCAGTCGCACCATTCTTGTGGTCGAGGACAATGAGGTGAACGCCATTGTCGCCGAGGGTTTCCTCGAAAGAATGGGGCATACGGTTACGGTCGTTCGCAGCGGGGAGGAGGCGATTGAAGCGGTGTCCAGTACTGTATTCGATGCTGTCTTGATGGATGTCAGTCTTCCGGGAATGGACGGTCTGGAAACGACCAGACGGATACGGGAGCTGAGCGATCCGCTGGCGAGAAAGGTGCCTGTTATCGCCATGTCCGCACATGTTTTTGCAAGCGAGATCAACGAACATCTTGCGGCCGGTATGGACCTTTTCGTCGGCAAACCGGTGTCGCCGGAGCGTCTTTCCGATGCGCTCAGAATTGTCTTGAGAGACAGCGGGAGTATCGCCATCGCCCCGATCCGGCGGGCAACAAGCGGAGAAAGGTGTCAGGTCCTCAACTCGGCAATTCTTGAGCAGGATTACTCTATTCTGGGGTACGACAAAACGGTGCGCATCATTGACGCTTTCAAACAGGAAGCGCAGGCGAAGGCCGAAGCGATGGCCGAGGCTGTTTCAGCAAACAAATGGCGAGAACTTGCGGCGCTCTCCCATTCGCTTAAAAGCGCGGCCGGTCAATTGGGTCTGCCGGGTCTTGAAACAGCATGCCTGGAATTCGAAACGGCCGCCAGGAAGCATTCCCTGGATGGGGTCGGGACGTCGGCTGACGATTTGCTGACTCTTGTTGCCGAATCGGAAGCGGCTTTGGATGACCTCTGGTCCCGTATCGCCGTTCCGTCAAACGAACTTGAAAACGGTCAGATGTCACTTGCCGCGAAAAGATAGCCTTCGCCGTGCGCGGTGATAATCAGATCGGGTGATTGCGGGTCGTCTTCAAGTTTCTGACGCAGGCGTCGGATCAGCACATCGATGGTTCGGTCGCTGGGTTCGGCTGTTCTGTGAGAAACAATACCCAGCAGCCGTTCTCGTGAAAGCACAACGCCCGGGTGGATGACGAGCGCCGTTAACAGTTCGTATTCCGCGCGGGTAAGGGCAATCCGTCTTCCATCGTCATGATCGAGACGCCGGCGCGTCATGTCGAACGACCAATGACCGAACCGCCGGCTGTCGGTTTCGATGTCTCTCACCCGTCGGGTCCGGCGCAGAAGGTTCTTCACCCGGGCGCACAGTTCTCTGGCATTGAATGGCTTGGTGACATAATCGTCGGCGCCCATCTCCAGTCCGATGATGCGATCGATGTCGTCGGTTCTTCCTGTCACGAGGATAATGCCGATATCGGATTTGCTGCGAAGTTCCCGCGTCAGGTCCAGCCCGTCCTCTCCCGGCAGATTGATGTCCAGCAATAAAAGATCGGCAGGGTCGGAGGCCATGATGCGGCGCATCTGGTTGCCGTCCGTCGCTTCGCTGACGCGATGCCCCACGGCTTCCAGATAGCCTGACAGTTTGGCGCGGGTAACGGCGTCGTCTTCCACGACGAGAACGTGATCGCTGATTGAATATGTCTGAGCGATTGCCATCCGGCAATTCTATTAACAAAAATTAACAAAATGCAACAGCCTGTTCATCAACTGGTGTTTCGCCGTTAACAGACATGCCGCACTGTTTCTGCAAGGCATCCTCGAAGAAGCCTCTTTTGCGCGCTCGGGTCGAGCTAACAAGAGCCCACGAGATATAACAGGAGAGAAAGTATGAAATTCGCTAAACTAAAGAGCGTTGCTCTTGCCACGGCATTTGCAGGCGTGGTCGGCTTTGCCGGCGCTGCCAGTGCCGACAGCAGTGAACCGATTAAAATTCCCATCAAGAACTGGTCGAGCCAGATTGTTATGGCTCATGTCATCGGCGGCATGTTCGAAAGCATGGGCAACACCGTTGAATACGTGCCGGTGGACAACCAGGCCAGTTTCGAGGCGGTTCGTGTTGGCGATATCACGCTTGTGCACGAAGTGTGGCAGTCGACGATGCAGAACGCCTACTACAATGCGATGGAAACCGGCGGTCTGATCGATGCGGGCACTCATGCTGCGGAAACGCTGGAAGAAATGGGTGTGCCCAACTGGGTTATCGAACAGGGTCTTTGCCCGGGGTTGCCCAAATGGGAAGCCCTGAAGGATTGCTATGCGAATTTCACCACGCCGGATTCAGGCGGCAAGGGCCGCTGGCTTGAAGGACCGCAAAGCTGGCACGGCGATGTTATGCCTAACCGCCTGAAAGGTCTGGGCCTCGACGATACGTGGACGGTGAAGTTCGCCGGCGCCGCCGATGCTCTTTGGACGGAACTGGAAGCCGCCAAGAAAGAAGGCCGCGGTACGGTTATCTTTAACTGGACGCCGAACTTTACCGATGCATCCGGTTTCACCTTCATTGAATTCCCGCCGTATTTCGATGGCTGCAGAATGGCCGATGGCGGCGATCTCTCAACAACCGGCTGCGGTTCGCCGAGAGGCTGGCTGAAGAAGGGCGCGCACTGGAAGTTCCCGAAATCGCACCCGCAGGCCTATGCGGCTTTCTCGAAGCTTTCCTTCTCCACACCGCAGATCGGTCAGATGGCGGCATTGGTCGATGTCGACAAAATGACCCACGAAGATGCGGCAGCCAAATGGCTGAAGGACAACGAAGATGTCTGGAAGCCCTGGACGGTATCGGTACTGGGTGCGGGGAACTGATGACTGGCACCCAAGGCCATGACGTCTGATTAGTCTGATTATCGCAACAGGGTTCCCCCGGGATCGGGGGAACCCTTTGTGTCTAGGGATACACGACAGGCTAATTGGTAGACCTATGACCAACTATCATCCTACTATCGGCTCCGGGCAGCCACAGGGGAGCGGTCAACAGACAATCGAATGTCCATGAAGCATCTGCAGGATGCGATGGCAGAATGTCGTTTTTGATCGGGGGAAATACATGCCGTCTCAAGAAGCAACGGGCGATAAAGGCGAACCGGTCGTCAAATGCGATTCCGTTTACAAAATATTTGGTAAGAATGCCAACAAGTGGATTCCGGCCCCGGATGGCGATTTCGATGCCGAGGGGGCCGTCGAAGACGGTTGCATTGTCGGCGTCAACAACGCGTCGTTCGAAGTCTATGGCGGTGAAATCCTGATCATCATGGGGCTTTCCGGTTCCGGAAAGTCCACCTTGTTGCGGTGCATTACGCGGCTGACCGACGCCACCAGCGGCCGGATTTTCATCGAAGGCGACGATCTCACGGCAATGAGCAGCAAGCAGCTCATCGACGTGCGCCGCAGCAAGATGGGCATGGTGTTCCAGAGTTTCGGTCTGTTGCCGCACAAGACGGTTCTGGAGAACATTGCGTTTCCGCTGCAAGTCAAAGGAATGAAAACCAAAGAGAGCGTTGAACGGGCGCGGGACATGGCGGAACTCGTCGGGCTGCAAGGCCGCGAGAACTATTTCCCGCGCGAATTGTCCGGCGGACAACAGCAGCGTGTCGGTATTGCCCGTTCACTGGCGGTCGAGCCGGATATCTGGTTTCTGGACGAGCCGTTTTCGGCGCTGGACCCCCTGATCCGCCGCGAGATGCAGGATGAATTCCTGCGTCTTCAGGCGGCGCTGAAAAAAACAATTCTTTTCGTGACGCATGACTTTGACGAGGCGCTAAGACTGGCCGATAGAATCGCCATCATGAAAGGCGGTGTTATCGAGCAACTCGATACACCGGCGAACATCGTCCTCAATCCGGCGACCGAGTATGTCCGAAAGTTCACCGAAGACGTGCCGCGTGAAAAAGTGCTCCGGATCGAGTCGGTCATGGACCCCGTGAATGAGTCGGAAAACCTGAGCGAATTGAGGGTTCCCAAGGACGCCATTATCGAAACCGTCGCGGAAAAGATTCTCAATCAGGATAAAGCGGTCGGCGTCGTCGATGAAGACGGCAATCTCGTTGGCAGCCTGCACGGCTCCCGCGTGGTTAACGTTCTTTTCGGCGAGAAGTGAAAAAGCGTACGGGGTTGGCACAGCGATCATGTCGCATTTGAGGATATCTTCTAAACCGGTGCAGTTCGCGATCCTTCTGATCGTTTTCACTCTGCTTTGCGTTTTCATCGGTCCATCCGACGACAATTTTCTTTGGCGGCTGCCGCCTTTGTTGAAGGATATACCCTACCTGATCAACGATCTGGTGCGCGGACTGATGTTCGATTGGATGCTGATCGATGTCTACGATCCGCTCATTGAAGACTATGAATCCAAGCCGCTGTTTCGAGAGTTCACCCGTGCGGTATCCGGTGGGTTCCTTTTTGTAATCGAAACCGTACGCGAGCTCATTCTTGGCGGGGTCAAGACCGTCGTCGCGTTTACAAGCTGGGACTTCGTCAAGGAAAACGCCTGGGCCAAGTGGCCGGCCTTGCCCTGGACGGTGGTTCTCGGCTGGGCAATGGTTCTCGGTTACAGGCTCCAGGGCTGGAGCCTCGCCATCATCACCGGCGCCGCAACCCTCTACGTTGCCATTTTCGGCCAGTGGGTGCCGTCGATGCAGACGCTTTCCTTCATCATGGTCGCCGCGCCCGTTTCGGTTCTGTTTGGTATGGCCCTTGGCATCTGGGCATACAAAAACAAGGTGGTGGAGACAATTCTCAATCCGCTTCTGAATGTCGCCCAGACAATGCCGCACTATTCCTACCTTGTGCCGATCATCGTTCTGTTCGGTGTCGGCGACCACGCCGCGGCCCTGGCGACGATTCTGTTCGCGACGCCGTCGATGGTCCGGTTGACGCTGCTGGGGCTCAAGAATGTTCCGGCGGATGTCGTCGATGCCGGCCATATGAACGGTTGCAGCAATTTTCAAATGCTGTTTCGCGTTCTGATTCCGACGGCCAAGCGGGATGTGCTGATCGGCGTCAACCAGGTGGTCATGCAGTGTCTGGCAATGACGGTTATCTCGTCCTTCATCGGCGCTCAGGGCCTCGGGTCCAACCTGATGATCGCGCTGAATTCTCTGAAAGTCGGCACCGGCCTCGAAATCGGTCTTTGCATCGTTCTGATCGCTGTTGTGCTCGACAAGATGTCACTCGCCTGGGCCAACAAGCAGACCGACTATTTCGCCGCTCTTTCTTTCACCGAGCGTCATCGGCCCCTGATCATCTGCCTGGCGATTTTGGTGGCCGGTGTAATCCTAGCCATTATTGGCTCCGTCATCTTCGAGGAAGGGTTCAACTACTTTTACATCGTTCCGCAAAACAAGGGGCTCACCACGGCGCCGTTCTGGCAGGCGGGGGTCGACTGGATTTGGGACACGTTCTTCTTCATTCTCAAAGGGTTTAACGAGTGGCTCATAACAGGCGTTCTGGTTCCCATGCGGGATACCTATCTTGCGATGCCCGTGGTCGCCACATTCGTACTTCTGATGGGACTCGCCTACATTCTTGACGGGTTGCGTTCCGCGCTGATCGTCGGCGGGTTTCTGTTGTTCATCGCGCTGTCCGAATACTGGGACCGGGCGCTGATTACGGTCTACATGGCCACGTTCTCGGTTATCGTGTCCTCCATCATCGGCATTACCATAGGGGCGATCTGCGCCCAGAGTTCCATCGCCAGCAAGACAATCCTGCTGATCTGCGACTTTTTGCAGACGTTCCCCTCGTTCATCTACCTGATCCCCGTGATCATGCTGTTCGGCATTACCGACACATCGGTCATCATCGCTTCCGTGGCCTACGCCATGGTGCCGGCGACGCGGTTTACGATCGAGGGTCTGAGAAGCGTGCCCATGGTGCTTCAGGACGCAGCATCGATGTGTGGAGTCTCGCGAATCCAGCGGTTGATTTCGATTGAACTGCCGATTGCGTTTCCACACATCATGCTGGGCGTCAACCAGACGGTTAACTTCGCCCTCATGATGGTTATCATCGGCGCCTTTATTGGCACGACCGATCTCGGTCAGCTCATTCTGAAAGCGATATCCGAGCCGCAGGGAACAGGGATCGGTATCACCCTCGGTCTTTGTGTCGCCTTCATCGGGCTGGCGGCCGACCAGATTATCCGCACCTGGGCCAATCACCGGAAAGCCGCGCTGGGCCTCGCCTAGTCTTGCCAGGGTGCCGGGAATCCGCTGGCGTCGGGCCTCGGCAGACGACCCCTGGATGGTTCTGACTTCAGGACCCGTTGTCGCCGAAGTAACGAACCAGACGGGGCAGAAACGCCTCCATGGGTATCGGCGCTGCGGTGGTATCCGGCATCAGCCCTGACGTGTAGCCGTCGGACAGAAACGCATCCACAAGCGTCTGATTGCGGCTGAAAACGTGCATCGGCGTTGCACGACCGCCCAGATTGCCGCTGACGACCCGCCAGGGCTGATGATCGCCCAGAACGATAATCAGATCGTTGTCGTCCGTTGTCCGGTCGACAAAATCCAGAACGGATTCCAGGGTGTAGGCGATGGCCCGGCGATATCCCTCAACCGGATCCTGCCAGTCTTTCCCGGCCTTCTGGGCGACGATGGCCGCATCCCACGCTTCTGGATCGTCCAGCCGCGCCGTATCGCCGATAAAGGGTGGCAGGGGCCGGAACGGATAGTGGCTTGAAATCAGGGCTATCTGCGCCAGTACCGGTTCGACGCTCCTGGTTTCCAGAACTGTCGCAAGATGCGCCAGCGAAACCTGATCGGGAATCGCGAAATACCCGAAATCGGGGCCTGAATAGGGAATATCCTCGGCCGTATCCAAGCGGTCGAATCGCAGGCGTGCGCCCTCGGGCCAGAAGCGCTTGATGCCCGGTTTTACGAGAATGGTCTGATGCCCGGTGCGATGCAGAATGGACTGCAGTGTATCGAGGTCGCTGTTCAGATAGGCCCGGTAGGTAAGGTTCCGGTCCAGCCGTGCGCCGCTGGTCAATGTCAGATGGGCCAGCCAGGAGAGCCCGCCATAGGTCGGCGAGTCCATCAGGGCGGATGCCGCATGGATGCCTTTTTCCGCGAAACTTGCGCCATAGCGGTCGTAAAGACCGGTCATGGTGGCGAGATGCGTTTCCCGTTCGTACAAACTCGCTGCATAGGATTCGATAAATATCAGGATGACATCCGTGTCCACGAGGCCGGGCAGGGTGGTTTCGCCGTCCCGTATGCCATTCCGGTCGCCGGTCACAGAGGCAAGGGCGCTCTTTCCGCCATCAACCCAGAGATAGACGGTTTCGGCGTGGTAGCGCGCCGCTTCCGTCCCCTGGAACGTTGTGGCGACAGGTCTGTCCGCCAGCAATCCGTTGCTATCCAGCAGGCCGAGACAGGCGATGGCGATGACGAGAACGGCGGCATTGCGCGGCGTGTTGAACTGCGTCAGGCCCAGGGCAAATTGCCGATACAGACGGTCGATGGCGAGAGCGGTTCCGAAAAACACCGCTACCAGCACGAAAATGGTCAAAACCACGCCGGACCATACCAGCCAGACCGGAAGCGACGCGGCCAGCAGGTCGATGATGTGAGGGAACTGCGCGGAATCGAAAACCAGGTCGAGGCGTCGACCGTGTATGGCGCGGCCCACGGTATCGATCAGATGGAAACCGACGGCGAAAACGATGATCGCGGTCGCCAAAATCCGCAATTTATCCTGCCACCGCTGCAGGACAACAGACATGGCGACCAGCCCGAAACCCGAGAGCAGTTCGACGGGAAATCCCCAGGCGAATTCCCAATGCTGGCTGTGTATGTTGAAGGCGATATTCAGGACGACGAAAAAAATCGCCAGAATCGCCGCAAATTTCCCGATTTCCCGTAAAGACACCGGCGCGGCGGTCTGTCTGTTTCCCCCCAAATTCAGTCTCCGTTTTGGAACTGTTGCAAATATTGTTACCGGACAGGATCAATGTCTGGTCCGCGCCGACCGTGCAAGCCGCGTAAAAATCTTCTGAATACCGGGAACGATTTGCCGCAGGTAACTCCGGGGGCCGCCGTGAACCGGTCGGATTCTCTGCACCTTTTCTATGGAACTCGGTCGTTTCTGACATAACATCATACAAATACAGCAAAAAGGCGTCGAACTTGGGTTTGCGCGGTCACGTTCAATCGGATATTCAGCACGCATGACGATCCTGCCGACAGCAATCAATGGCGATCACCGGGAGCTTATGCTTGACCGGGCGCGCCTGGAACTCAGCCAGGGACGGGCGATTCTCGTTCGTTCCGATTCCGGCGCGCGCCTGGTGGTTGCGCTGGAAAGCGTGCTGCCCGCAACCTATGAAGCCGTGCGTGATATTGCGGATCGTCAGGGACTGGGCGTCGTTCTGTCCCGGCGTCGCGCCGCCGCGTTGCAGCTTATAGATACGGCAGATGTCGAGAACGGCTCGCTGGGGGTTGCGGCCGGTTTCGCCCGGGATACGACACTGGACGCCCTGAGACGCCATCTGATCATCGGCGAAACGGAAAATTCACCTTTGTTCAAGCTGACGGCGTCGGATGAATCCGATGTTTCAAGCGAGGATGTGCTGTTAACCTTGGCGATGGAATCGCAACTGTTGCCGGTTCTCGTTTCCGCCGGCGTTTCCGATGCCGCCATTTCCAGTGTCGACGCCGCCGTTTCCGCAGGCGATATCGTTACAATCGGTCTCGATCCGGGGCTCGGCGCCTGGTTCAGCGCCCGGACCGAAGATTGTGAAGTGGTGCCGGTCGCCCGCGCCGATGTGCCGTTGATCGAGGGCGTTTACAGCCGGTTCACCCTGTTCCGGGGCGGCCGCCCGCTGGACGAACATATTGCGGTGCAAATCGGCCAGATCGATCATACGAAACCGGTGCCGGTGCGCATGCACTCCTCCTGCCTGACCGGAGATCTGTTCGGCAGCCTGCGCTGCGACTGCGGTCCGCAACTGATCGCTGCCATTGAAACGATCGCAGAACGCGGCTCCGGCATCATTCTGTATCTGTCGCAGGAAGGCCGGGGTATCGGGCTTGCCAACAAGTTGCGCGCTTATGAATTGCAGGATCGCGGCCTGGATACCTATGAAGCCAACGATCATCTTGGTTTCGGCGCCGACCAGCGCCGTTTCGACATTGCGGCGGCGATGCTGAAATCGATGGAAATCGACAACATTCTGCTGCTGACCAACAACCCGGGCAAGATCGACGCGCTTGAACGCGAAGGCGTGACGGTAAGCGGGCGGTTACCGCTGACAGGGGGGTTGAATCGTTTCAACAGCCGGTATCTTCGGGCGAAAATCGAAAAGGGCGGGCATTTCTCCGAAGCCGGCGAGCGCGCCAAAATCGACCCCGGATTCTGACAAGCTCTCAGCCGCACCGGGCGGTTTCTGTCTGAACGAATACATTGACGAATTCGATCGGCACCGCATTCTGTGCGTGAACGCCCGATTTGAATGGGGCCATGATGCTGCGTCGGTTATCGGAAACGGTTTGGCTGGATGAAACCGAGCAGGTGGAATCCCAAAGCCTGAACCAGATGGTGCTGAATGAAGTGCACCGTCGGCTCGGTGCGCGCCGGAAACACACTGACGGCACAATCCGCATTGTTGAAATTGGTTGCGGACTCGGGGCGAACCGCCGTCGCCTGTCCGCCAGAATGGCCGCGCCACAGCATTGGCGGATGATCGATTTCGACCCTGAAATTATTGCGGCGTTCCGTAAACGGTTTCGCACCGACAACGATCCGTCCACCGATCTGGTCCTCCTTGATGACAATTCCTATGCGGTGGCGAACAGCTTGCTGGACGGCGCCGATCTGCTGATTCTGTCCGGCCGGTCGACAGTGTTGCCGGTTGCCGCGCTACAGCAGTTCTTGACGGCGGCAAAGGCAATGGAGATTGCTGTCTGGGCGGTTCTGCAACCAACCGGATATGTGAAGTTCGAGCCCGTGTCGCCGGATGACCAGAAAGTGCATCAGATGACGGTACCGGCAGGCCCGGATCCGGCGTCTCATCTGGTCCGGCTGTTGGAGGAAACCGGCTATCGCGTGCTCAAAGGCGAAAGCGACTGGGTTGTGCGCGGCGAAAACGACTCGTTCTGGCATAGCAAGGGCAGGGCGCTGCAACGGCATTTCCTGCAACGCTATCTGGGGCAGGCCCGGCGCAATCACCCCGATCAGGCGGCCGGGTTGCTTGCCTGGGCGAACAAGCGGTCGGTGCTGATCGAGCGCAAGAAAACGGTCCTCACCGTCGGGCATACCGATATTTTTGCGATACCGGAACAGCGGGAATAGACGACGGAATAACGACTGGTAACCATCGACACGAAGGGACGGGAACAGACATGATCGATTTCACAGGCAAGGTAGTGCTGGTCACCGGCGGGTCGCGGGGTATAGGGGCGGAGACGGTGCGGGCCGTTGTCGCCGCCGGCGGGCAGGCCGTGATCCATTACGGATCGAACGATACGGCGGCGGAAGCGCTCGCCTCTGACGTCGGAACCTTTAACACGCTGTGCCTGCGGGCTGACCTGAACGCTCCGGAGGCCGCCTCGACCCTGTGGCGCGACTCACTGGCCTGGCAGGGCAAGGTCGATGTGCTGGTCAACAATGCCGGGATATTCATGCCTGAGAAGATCGACGGGCCGGCGGAAGCCTGGAACGGCGTCTGGCAGCAGACCTTGCAGGTCAACCTGATCTCGGCTGCGGCCCTGTGCCGGGAAGCGATCAATACCTGGCGGAAGGCGGGAACCGGCGGGGCCATCGTCAATGTGGCGAGCCGGGCCTCGTTCCGGGGCGACGGGCCGGAATACTGGTCTTATGCGGCGTCGAAGGGCGGCATGATCTCGCTCACCAAGACACTGGCCCGGGCCTACAGCGCGGAAGGCATCTATACCTATGCCGTTGCGCCCGGTTTCGTGAATACCGACATGGCGGTCGAGGCTTTCGAATATGACCCTGCCCTGCGCGAGCGGGTGGTCAGAGAAATCCCCATCGGCGATATCGCCCCGCCGCAGGAAATCGCCAATGCCATCTGCTTCCTCGCTTCCGGCCTCGCGACTCACGCCACCGGCCAGACAATCGATCTTAATGGCGCGTCGTATGTGAGGTGATTAACGAGAAGTGTGAATGAAGATTCCCGGGCGATAGCCCGGAGTCTGTTCCTGAAGTCATTGAGTATCTTGAGACGGTAAAAGCGTTAGCGGGCGGCGAACGCCTGCATGGCCGACCGGCTCGTGTCGTTTGCGACCGGGTTCCGCCGCAGCAGGGATTGCACCCAGCGGTCCTCGGCGACGTATTGCGGGAAATCATCCCAGTAGCCTTCGAAATCGCCGACCTGACCGTGGGCGAAACGTCCGTTCGTTACCTGCAACAATACCTTGCGGACCTTGAAGGTGTCGCCATAGCGGTTGGCGAAATACCAGACGCCGATGCCTTCGAAGCGTAGGTCGACAGTTGGTGCTGAAGTATCGCCCTTGGCGCGGTCGATGCAGTAGAAGTCGATCGGGTCTCCATCCGGGTCGTCGGGATCGTACAGGGCGAATACGTGAATATCCGCGCTCCGACCGAGGCGTGTGAGTTCCGCCGCGATCATTTCTTCCATTTCCGCAACCATCTGTCTTGGATTTGTCTGCATTGTCATCCCCTTGCAATGACTGAAAATAGACAGTGGTTCGCAAACATCGTCAAATAAAAATC
Organism: Alphaproteobacteria bacterium; assembly: GCA_040222995.1. Classification (GTDB taxonomy): domain Bacteria; phylum Pseudomonadota; class Alphaproteobacteria; order UBA8366; family Aestuariispiraceae; genus JAVKBW01. The sequence goes on from JAVKBW010000019.1 coordinate 208,551, forward strand.
AAATAATAATCAACGAGTTTTACTTAAAGGCGTTTCAGGATATCTTGAAATTATTTTGAAGGATAAAGATTCACGATGTTGATGGAAGACTTGACGCTGTGGGCAACCCTGCTCATCGCCGGAACGCTGGTTCTGCTTGTCGTCGTGCCGACCCTGCGCACCGGTGCACCGCCGATGCCGTCCAGCCGGGCGGTCCGGTCCGGTGTCGGCGAGGCGCTGGCGCAACATGCGTCGGAACACGCGCCGATCTATGATTTCGGCAGCGGCTGGGGCGGGATGGCGCGGTATCTCGCGCGGCGGTTTCCCGACCGCAAGGTGACCGGCATCGAGGCGTCGGTTCTTCCCTGGCTGGTTTCAGCCGCGTTCAGGTGGGCGTTCGGGCCGGAAAACCTGCGTTACGTCTACGGCGATTTTCGAAAATACACCCTTGATCCGCCGTTCAGCGTTATCGGTTACCTCGGGCCGTCCCTGTCGGCAGGGCTGACGGCGGCTGTCAAATCGGCCGGCGATCCGTCGTGTCGGGTGATTTCGTGCTACTTTGCCCTGCCGGATCTGATTTTGATCGATCGCCGTACCGCCCGTGATCTTTACCGGACGCAAATTTATACTTATCGGGTGTGACGCCTGGCACTGATCTGTCGGTCAGGTGTGTTATCGTGTCAGCGTACAATCCGGTGCACGGCATGAGGGGACGACATGGCGCGCTACAAGAGCTTTGAAGACCGAGGGGTCTATGTTGGGTTTCATACCCGCATGGTGGAGCTTTGCCGTGTCCGGTCGCCGCGCGACCCCGATCTCGACGACTACGAGGCCCTGATTCCGAACTGGACCGGCAAGGAACAGATGTCCAGCAATGATCTGGTGATGCCGTTTTCCGATGTCAGCAATTGGGCGTCGCTGAGTGACCGCGACAATTACCTGCATGACGAACTTGAAAAGCGGCGCACCGCGATGGGCGGGCATCTGGACCCGATCATGATGCGGGAAATCCGCCTGCAGGCCGATGCCGAGGCCGGTCGCGAGGTCGACAGGATATCGGCGGAAAGGGAACTGGAGATATCGAAACTGGATGTCCAGAACGCCTTTCTGGAAATTCTGGCCATGTTCGGCCGGACCTATGCCGACGATGTCGGCGCGTTCGAACTGACGAACGTCAATCGCATGGTGCTTGTGGCGCTGGCCGCTGAAAGTCAGGACAGCCTGCGCCGCCTGGTCCGGCTTGTTTCCACGGCGGTTGCGAAGCGCGCCAGCATGACACGGGAGCTGCTGCAGGAACGGCTGGATGTGCTTAGCACGTTCGCCGCGCCGATCTGTTCGCTGGTTACGGACGACCCGACCCGCGAAGTCGGTTTTCTGAGCCGTCAGCAGGGTGTCATGGAACTGCTGAACCGGCAGGTCAAACAGCATGCGGAAAGCCGGACGATCGAAATCCAGGATGCCGCCCGGGTGATCGATATGAACATCCAGGTATTTCTTGAATACGCCCGGACACGGTCGGTCATGATCAAGAACGCCCTTTTGACGGAAGGCTACTACACATTCAACGACGACTACGCGAAACTGCTGGACATGGTCGCGGAAGAACGGATCAAGATTTCCTATGCGCTGGACGGCTGGGCCGCTCATGCCAGCCGCTGGCTGGCGCTGGACGAAGACGACCATGAAGGCCGTGATGCGGCGGTCTTCTTTATCCTGAAGGAAATGCCGAATCCGACCAAGAACATCGAAGAGGAAGTGGCGTCGTCGCTATACGCCAATACCGACCTTAGCGCGATGCGGGGTCGGGTTGTCCGCGTCATGCATTCCTGGGCCGACGATTCACTGGACGAGGCCTTGCATGCCCGTGTGATGAGAGCTCGCGAGGCGGAAGAACAGAAGGCAAGGGACAAGGCCCGCAAAGACGAGACGCCGAAGGAAGATGAAGAAGACCCGGTGGTCAGCGATCTGGTGAAGAGCGCTATTGCCTATAAAGGTGAGTCTCCCTTTTAACTGTATTGTCTGGTGCGGTGCAGGGTCGGGCGGGGTTCTGGTCAATCATGGAATGGTCTGACGACGGCATAGTTCTCGGCGTGCGGCGTCATGGTGAATCGTCGGCCATTGTAAGTCTCATGACAAGGCAACACGGCCGGGCGGCGGGGCTGGTCCGGGGCGCGCGGGGCCCGAAGCTGCGTGGGGTGCTGCAGGCCGGCAATTCGGTACATGCGACGTGGCGCGCGCGCCTTGCCGATCATCTGGGGAATTACGCCCTGGAAGCGCAAACCGCGCACGCCGCGGAGATTCTGACGGACGGCAGCCGGTTGTGTGCGTTGACTTCCGCCTGCGCTCTTGTGGAATTCTGCCTGCCCGAACGCCAGCCCGATCCGGATGTGCACGCACTGCTGGAAGGCCTGATGCAGGCCCTTTCCGGTGAAAGCTGGGCATCGGACTATGTGCGTTGGGAACTGGGTTTTCTGACGGCGCTCGGTTTCGGGCTGGACCTGAAAGCCTGCGCCGCGACCGGCGTTGTGGAGGACCTGATTTATGTGTCTCCGAAATCGGGACGGGCGGTATCCCGAGAGGCCGGTGCGCCGTATCGCGACCGGTTGCTGACGCTTCCCGGGTTTCTGCGCCGGCACGATGCGAAACCCGCTATGGCCGATATTGCTGTCGGACTCGATCTGACTGGCTTTTTCCTGAACCGGTTTGTCCTGGGCCCGCAAGACCGCACCCTGCCGGATTCGCGTGAACGGCTTCGTAATGCGATAGCGCGGCTGCCCGAGCCGGGAAAGTAGCCATCCCGAACAATCAGGCTGGAAGACGCGACAGCATGGTAACCGTCACGCTCGTGCCTTTGCCTTCGACGCTTTCGACGTCAAGTCTTCCGCCCAGAAGGTTGGCGAGCCTGGAACAGATGTAGAGGCCGAGGCCGGCGCCGCGTTCGGTTTTCGGCGCCAGCACGGATCCGTTGCTGATAAAGGGTTGCCCGATCTTTTCGATCATTTCCTGCGGCATGCCAGACCCGGTATCCCGGACTCTGAGCGCGGCATGGTCAGTATCGTGATTATGCCACGAAATCGTTACGCTGCCCCCTGAATTCGTGTGCCGGCAGGCATTGGCAACCAGATTATTCAATATCTGGTTGATTGCCTTCCGGTCGCTTTCAATGGTGCCGGAAAATTCGCTAGTGTCGGTGACTTCAAGCTGAATGCCGTTCTCCATGGCGATCGGGCGAAGGGACTCCACGACTCTTTGCGTCCATTCCACGGGATCGAATGCTTCAGGCTCTATTGTGAATCTGTTGTTTTCGAGTTTCGCCGTATCAAGAATATCGTTCACGATGGCCAGCAGGAAAGTGCCGCTTTCGTGTATGTGTTTGGTGTAGGTCGCGTAGTTCTCGTTTTCGATCGGTCCGTATACCTCGTTTATCATCATGCCGGAAAAACCGAGAATAGCGTTCAGCGGGGTTCGAAGATCGTGGCTGATATTGGCCAGAAATTCGGATTTTGCCGTGCTCGCCCGTTCCGCTGCGATTTTCGCCTGAAACAACGCCGCTTCGTTGTTCTTCATTTCCGTAATATCGGTCTGCAGGCTGACGAAACCGCCATCGGCCATGCGCCTGTCATTGGTTTTGATCCATCGCCCGTCCTTGAGGTGAACGATGAATGACCCTTCCAGGGTTTTGCGGTATTCGCGTTTGCGTTCCAGATACGCACCGCCGTCGCCGTATTCGTCGCCGATGATGACATTTCCGCGCTCGATATCGATACGGCCGAGCTCGGCGTAATGCACGCCCGGTTTCACTTCGTCTTCGGAATAGTTGTACAGGGCGCGGAAGCTCTTGTTGCAGGCCACCAGACGCCCGTCCGCATCGTAAATGACGATTGCTTCCGAACTGTTTTCCAGGGCTTCTTCGAAAATCGCTCCTTTTTTCGCCTGCGCCAGTTGCCGGATAAGACTGTCCCGCTCGGCCCGCAGCGCGGCAATATCGTTTTCCGGATCGTCTTCATCCATCAGCGAAGAATTCCAAAATTATTCATCTTACCTTGCGCCCAGTCGTTACTGCGATTTCGGTTCAGTCGATTGATTGTACTTCCAAGTCCGGAACGATTTTTATAACGTCGGTCGCATGACAGCAGCAAAAACAGATCCGTTGCTAGAGCCATTCCAGCTTAAGCACCTTGTCTTACGCAACCGGATAATGTCCACCAGTCATGCATGCGGCCTGGGCGACCATAACCACATGCCCGCAGATGCATACCAGGCCTATCATGAGGAAAAGGCGCGTGGCGGTTTGGCGCTGAGCATGTTCGGCGGTTCGTCCTATGTCTCGGAGGATTCCAAGTGGTCGTCCGGTCAGTTGAGTGTCGCGACCGACGCGGTAATTCCGTATTTGCAGAAAATGGCGGAACGGTTGCATGTGCAGGGCGCTGCGACGATGATCCAGATTACCCATCTGGGGCGGCGCGCCGAAACGAATACGCAGGCCTGGTTGCCGACCATTGCACCGTCCGCGATTCGGGAAGCCGGGCACCGGTCTATTCCGAGAGAAATGGATCGGGACGATATCGACCGTGTGGTCCGCGAATTCGGCGAAGCGGCGTGGCGGTGCAGGGAAGGCGGCCTCGACGGTCTCGAGACGATGGTTCACGGACATTTGATCGGGCAGTTCATGTCGCCGGCAACGAATCACCGGTCCGACGGGTTCGGTGGCAGCGTCGAAAACCGCGCCCGATTCGGCCTGATGGTGCATGAGGAGATCCGCCGGCGCACCGGTGACGACTTTGTCGTGGGGATGCGGGTCGCCGTCGATGAAGGCATGAAGAACGGATCGGATTTCGACGACAGTCTGGCGCTGGTCAGGCTGTTCAAGCAGGAAGGCCTGATCGATTTCGTCAATGCGAACTACGGGCGGCTCGACACGGAATATGTGCTGGTCAGGGATTGCATGCCGGGTATGCAGTCACGGGCAGCGCCGTGGATAGAGAAGGCGGCGGCGTTCAAGCAGGAAATCGGCCTGCCGGTGTTTCATGCCGCGAAAATCAACGACATCGCCACGGCCCGGCACGCAATTCGTGACGGACTGCTGGATATGGTCGCCATGACAAGGGCGCATATCGCCGATCCGCATATCGTGGAAAAACTGATGCGCGGAGAAGAAGACCGCATTCGGCCTTGCGTCGGCGCGACCCATTGCATGGGCGAACACAGACCCACCTGTCTGCACAACCCGGCAACGGGGCGCGAACGGTTCTGGCCACAGAAGGTTCCCAGAACGGACGGGCCTCTTCGCAAAGTGCTTATTGTCGGCGGCGGGCCGGCAGGTTGCGAAGCGGCGCGAGTGGTGGCGGAAAGGGGACATATTGTCGTCCTGTTCGAAGCGGCGAATGAGCTGGGCGGACAATTGCGACTGTCGGACAAGGCAACCTGGCGGCGCGACGTCACCGGCATTATCGACTGGCGCGTTGCGGAACTCGATCATCTCGGTGTCGATGTCCGGCTCAACACATACGCGGAGGCCGGCGATATACTTGCCGAGAAGCCGGATGTCGTGATCATCGCGACAGGCGGCATTCCGAATATGGAAACCGTGCCGGGCGGCGACCTTTGCCTCAGCGGCTGGGATGTCCTCGGCGGTGCGGCGCAGACAGCGGATACAGTAATCATTTACGACGAAACCGGCCGGCACCCGGCGCCGACGCTGGCTGAAATGCTGGTGCGCCAGGGAAAATCGGTCGACTACATCATGCTCGACGACGTGCCGGCCAGGGAACTCTCCTATGGCGAACGTGTGATCTGGAAAAAGAGGCTACTGGAAGAAGGCGTGACACCGCGGGGCGATTGCTGTCTCGTTTCTGTTGAACGGTCAGGTAACGGTTTGGTCGCGACCTTTGTCAGTGAACTTACGGACGAGGAATTTAAGCTTGAAGCCGGGTCTGTGGTGGTCGAGACCGGGACCTTGCCCGCAGACGATGTCTATCACGATTTGAAGGTGAGGTCGGCGAATGGCGGGGTCATGAATGTGAACGCCCTTGCTGCCGGCGATCCGCAACCGGGCCTCGACGGCGACGGATACTCGTTATTCCGGATCGGCGATGCGGCGGGCAGCAGGAATGTCGCTGCCGCCATGTTCGATGCGCTGAGGCTTTGCTCGCGTCTTTAGGCCCGGGTCTACGCGTCTTTTTCAGCAAGATACGTCCGGATCAGGTCGCGGTACCGTTCGCCGCCGAAACTTGGGAAATGGCCACCATGGACGACGCGAACCGGCAGATCATAGATGCGCTTCATGGAGGCGACATAGGACGGCACGTCATCCTCGATCAACGGGCCATCGTAAATCATGTCGCCGGAGAACAGAATGCGTGTTTCGGCTTCCCATAGCATTATCTGGCCGACGGAGTGACCCGGAGTGTGAATGACTTCAAATACGCGGTCACCGAGATCGACAATGTCGCCGTCATTGATCAGTCGGGACGCCGGCGCGTCCTTTACGGTGTAAAGTGCAGACGAGTACGGGGCCGGCGGCATGCCGGTAAAGATTTCATCGGAAACATAGTCAACCGCTGACGTGTTTTCGCGGGTCGGTGCGGCGATTATGCCGGCTTCGGCGGGATGCACCCATTTTTCATCGAATTCGTGATGACAGCCGATGTGGTCGAAATGGGTGTGGCTGGCAACGGTGATGCAGGGCTTTTCGGTTACCAGCGGCACGTGCTGCCTCAGACTGACGACACCCATGCCACTGTCGACAAGCATGTCTCTGTCTCGCCCGCGAACGTGCCAGATATTGCAGCGGTAAAAAGGTTTGATGAAGGGCTCGTCAATGAGCGTGATATCGTCATCAACATGGCTCACACGATACCACGCTTCCGGTCTGATCGTTTCCACGGGATTTGCCCCATATCGTCTGTTGGCTTGTCGTTCACCTGAACCCGATACCGCGGATAGTCGGGTGCGGCAATAGAATGCGCGTTTTCCCTGTGGTTTTCTGTGGATAAGCAGGCGCAATCTGTTGCGTTTTAGGCGTCGCTAAATACATTATCTGGTAGGAGAACTGCCATGGCCCCAACAGAACCTTCGACTGCTGAAATACGCCCGATCGCCTTTGCCGACGCCCTGTCGGAACGCTATCTGGCCTATGCGATGTCGACCATCACCTCGCGCTCGCTGCCGGATGTGCGCGACGGGTTGAAGCCGGTGCATCGCCGCCTTCTGCATGCGATGCGTGAATTGAAACTGAATCCGGACGCCGGATTCAAGAAATGCGCCCGTATCGTCGGCGATGTGATGGGTAAGTACCATCCGCACGGTGACCAGGCGATTTACGACGCCATGGTACGCTTGGCGCAGTCTTTTGCGGTTCGCTATCCGCTGGTCGACGGTCAGGGCAATTTCGGCAATATCGACGGCGATAACCCGGCGGCCATGCGGTATACCGAAGCGCGCCTGACCGCCATCGCCAAACTGCTGCTGGAAGGCATCGACGAAGACGCCGTCGACTTTCGCGCCACCTATGACGGCGAGGGTGAGGAACCGGTCGTCCTGCCGGCGAACTTCCCGAACCTGCTGGCGAATGGCGCGGCAGGGATTGCCGTCGGCATGGCGACAAGTATTCCGCCGCACAATGCCGCAGAACTGTGCGATGCCCTGCTGCACCTGATCAAGTTTCCGAATGCCGGATTCGACAAACTGGTTGAACTGATCCCGGGACCGGATTTCCCGACCGGCGGTATCCTTTGCGAAGACCGGGAAACCGTTCTCGAGGCTTACAGAACCGGGAAGGGCGGGTTCCGGATCCGAGCCCGGTGGGAGGTTGAACAACTGAAGGGCGGCGTCTGGCAGATCGCTGTCACCGAAATTCCCTATCAGGTCCAGAAAGCCAAGCTGATCGAGCGCATCGCCGAGCTGATCCAGAACCGCAAGATTGCGACGCTGGAGGATATCCGCGATGAATCCGCAGAGGACGTGCGGATCGTGCTGGTGCCGCGGTCACGCAATGTCGATCCTGACGTTCTGATGGAATCACTGTTCCGGCAGACCGAACTGGAAAGCCGTTTCTCGCTGAACATGAACGTGCTGGCCGATGGTGGGCGCGTGCCGCGGGTAATGGATCTGCGGGACGTGCTACGCGCTTTCCTCGATCACAGGCAGGACGTGCTGCTTCGCCGGTCGAACAACCGGCTGAAGGATATCGAACGCCGGCTGGAAATCCTCGAAGGCTATATCGTCTGTTACCTCAACCTGGATGAAGTCATCCGCATCGTGCGCGAGGAGGACGAGCCGAAGGCCGAATTGATCAAGGCGTTCAAACTGACCGATCTGCAGGCCGAATCGATTTTGAACATGAGGCTGCGCGCCTTGCGGAAACTTGAGGAAATGGAAATCCGCAAGGAACACGACGCTCTGTCGGATGAACGTAAAAACCTGCAAGCCCTTGTCGCCGACGAAAAGCTGCAGTGGAAGCATATCGGTGGCGAGATTTCTGAAATCAGAAAGCAGGTCGGCAAGGATACGGTACTTGGCCGCAGGCGTACCGATATCGGCGACGCGCCGACCGCCGTCGTGGTGCCGCTGGAGGCAATGATCGAGCGCGAACCGGTAACAGTCGTCTGTTCGAAAAAAGGCTGGGTCCGGGCGATGAAAGGGCATCTGTCTGCAGAATCCGATATCAAGTATAAGGAAGGCGATGGCCCTCGCTTTCTGCTGCACGCGCAAACCACCGACAAACTGCTGGTTTTCGCGACGAATGGCAGGTTTTACACGATCGGTTGCGACAAGCTGCCCGGTGGGCGCGGTCACGGCGAACCGCTGCGGTTGCAGGTCGACCTGTCAAACGACCACGATATCGTCACCCTGCTGATCCACGACCCGGAAAGAAAACTGCTGGTCGCCAGCTCCGACGGACGCGGCTTCATTGCGCCCGAATCGGATGTCGTCGCCCAGACCCGGACCGGGAAACAGGTTCTGAACGTTTCCGGCAATGTCGAGGCGGCGGTCTGCACGCCAGCGGCCGGCGATACGATCGCGGTGGTTGGACAGAATCGCAAACTTCTGCTGTTCGGAATCGACGAGATACCGGAAATGACGCGCGGCAAGGGCGTAATCCTGCAGAAGTACCGAGATGGAGGCATGGCCGATGTTAAAGTGTTCAACAAGGCGGACGGGCTTACCTGGGCTTCGGGGGATCGCACCCGCACGGTAACGGATCTGCTCGACTGGGAAGGCAAACGGGCGCAGGCCGGCCGGATGCCGCCGACCGGATTTCCGAGGTCTAACAAGTTCGGATAAAAGACCCGTGACAAATAATAGGCTTTTCGTTGCTGGCGACGCTGAATATAGTTTCGGTCAGCACGAGTTCGATCTTTAGGGGGCTACCATGGCGCAATCGACAACATACTTTCCGACACTCCTCGACACTGTCTGGGATTCATCCCGCAGCAGCCGTTGGATGCGCTCACTGCTGATCACGCTGGGCGGCAGCCTCCTGTTGACGGTCGCCGCCAAGATTCAGGTACCTTTCTATCCGGTGCCGATGACCATGACGACTTTCGTGGTTCTGTTTCTGGGCATGGCCTGCGGATGGCGTCTCGGCGGGGCGATTGTCCTGTTTTACCTGATCCAGGGTGCGGCCGGTCTGCCGGTTTTCGCCGGAACGCCGGAAAAGGGGATTGGCGTCGCTTACATGATGGGGCCGACGGGCGGTTACCTGATCGGGTACTACATTGCCGCGGTTGCCGTCGGGTTCCTTGCGGAACGCGGCTGGGACCGGAACATCGTCACCACGGCGGCGGCGATGCTGATCGGAAGCGCGCTTATCTATGTTCCCGGCCTGCTTTATCTCGGCGGCCTGTTCGGCTGGGACAAGCCGATCATGGAATGGGGCCTGTATCCGTTCGTGCTCGGCGATCTGAGCAAGGTGGTGCTTGCCGCCGTGGCGATGCCCCTGTTGTGGAAAGTCGTCAAGCGGTAACGGACATTTTGACTCAGACCGGCTGAAAACCGGAAAATTCGCCTTTTATCACGAAAATGCGATTACGCATTTGTGCCGTGTGATCCTATTTATAGCTTTATCGAAGCTTAGGTTAGTCCAGAGGGTCGTTCATCATGGCTTTACCCGGTCGCTCGGAGGCGTCTGATGGCGCGCGAAATCCGCAAGCGATGCTGCGGATGGCTGCGGATGCGTTCAAAGCCGGGCGGCATGCGGAATCCGACGCGTTGTGCAGACGAATACTCTCCCTTGTGCCCGGACAGCCGAATACCCTGCATTTACTGGGACTGGTCCGGTTCAATCTGCGGGATTACAACGCCGCTATCTCGCATCTTGAAACAGCCCTGGAAACTTTTGGCGATTTGGCAGAACTGCACCTTCACCTCGGCAACGCATATTGCGAAATCGGCGATGCCGACCGGGCATTGAGTGCTTTCGGCCGGGCGCTTGACCTGCAACCGGTCTTTCCTGAGGCGCACTTTAACCGTGCAAGAGTCCATGAAAGAATCGGACGTCTGGACCTGGCCGAAAAAGAACTCCGGAAAGCGCTGTCGCAGCGCGACGCCTATACAGCGGCCGTTCTTAATCTCGGGAACGTGCTGAAGAAATCGAACCGGTCGCTGGAAGCGCTGGAAATCTACTACGATGCTCTGGCGAAGACGCCCGATGTCGCGGCGCTGCATAATAATCTCGGTAATCTACAGGTGGAATGCGGGAAAGCGAAGGAAGCAAGGCACTCATTCGAACGGGCTGTTTCCCTGTCTCCGGGACTAAGGGACGCCCATATAAATCTGGCGCAACTGCTTCTCGACGATGGCGATACGAAACAGGCGGTGTATCACTTTGATTCCGCCGGTACCGGGTACGCCAGGGCCAGGGCCGCCGAATGTCTGTTGAATATGGGACGGATTGCGGATGTTAAAAAGCGGCTGCAGGACAGCGCCGGAAGCGAACCGAACAACCTGCTTTTGGTGGCGCTGAGCGCCTTCATGACGGCAACCGGTGATCAGCGCGACGATCCGTTCGATTTTTGCAGGAACCCGCTGGACTTCGTGCGGGTGCGCCCCGGGCTCGGTGGTATCGACGATTGCATCGGTTTCGGGACAGACCTGAAAGAGGAACTGCGAAAGCGTAACCAGTTATGGTCTCCGCAGAATTCCTCGACCAGACAAGGCTATCAGACTCCGGACGACCTGTTCGACCATCCCACCGGAATTCTGAGCGAGCTTGAACAGATTATCCGGAAAGAAATCGCTGCCTACAAACGCATCAAATCCGGCGCCGACAACAGGATGATGCGCGAATGGCCGGAACGCTACCGGTTGCGCGGCTGGGCGGTCCGACTTCTGAAAGGCGGTCAGCAGGCGTCTCATATCCATCCCGACGGCTGGCTCAGCGGGGTGGCGTATCTCACGATGCCGACGGAAGCGCACTATCCGGCTGGCGGGATCGAATTCACCCTGGCGGGTGCAAACTATCCGAAAACCGCCGCCAGCCTGCCCGTGCGTCTTCATCCGCCGAATGTCGGCGACCTCGTCCTGTTTCCTTCCAGCCTGCACCACCGGACAATTCCGTTCGACAACGATGCCGAACGATTGAGCATTGCGTTTGACGTCGTGCCGCTCAGAAACTGATGCCTAGCCGAAAATCGGCGAGGCCATCTCGAAATTGGAATTGAAGATCAGCCGCGGCAGCCAGTTGGCGAGGTCGGGGAAGGCTGCGAGGATGCACAACGCCAGTATCTGAATGCCGACAAAGGGAATGATCCCCTTGTATATCTGCATGGTCGAGACTTCCGGCGGGGCGACTCCGCGCAGATAGAACAGGGCGAAACCGAATGGCGGCGTCAGGAACGACGTTTGCAGATTCACCGCCATCATGACGCCCAGCCAGACCGGTGAAATGAAATCGTTGGCCAGAAGGACCGGCGCGACAATCGGCACGACGACGAAGGTAATCTCGATAAAGTCGAGAAAGAAGCCGAGCACGAACATCACCAGCATGACCACGATGATTGCGCCGAATTCGCCGCCGGGAAGCCCGGTCAGAATTTCATGCACCATCTCGTCGCCGCCAAGGCCCCGGAACACCAGGTTGAACATCGCCGCGCCGATCAGGATGGTGAAAACCATCGCTGAAATCTCCATGGTTCCCCGGTTGACCAGACGCAGGATGCCTGTCGCCCAGACCCGCCAGGCGGCAACCAGAATGCCCCACAGGATAAACAGGCAGGCGACGACGGCGATCGCGATGGCGAACCAGTCGGCCCCGGAAATGTCGTCGCGTCGAATGCGCAGGTCGAAAATCGCCGTCATGGCCAGCACGACAACCAGACCGGCCGCACCCAGATAGATCGCATGATTGTTGCGTGTGTCGAGCCGGGAAAACCCGCGGCTCAACAACCGCAGGCGAACGCCGAAATCGAACAGGACCGCACCTGCAATTCCGCCGATCCACGGCGCGACAGGGTTTGCCGCAAGCTCGTTGATCAAAAGAACGCCGGTCAGAAATCCGGCCAGTCTCGCACCCATCAACTGGCTGAAGCGGCCGAAACGAACGGGTTTTTCCGTTGTCGCGATATAAGGCATGTCCAGTTCGCGTACCCGAAGCCCGGCCAGCAGAAGAGCGCCGATTGCCCCCACGGCTGCTGCTTCTGTCGGTGTCGCGACACCGGCGAAAATCGACCCCAACACGCAGACAATAAGGACAATCGGCGGGATCAGCGCCCGCAGCACCCGTTGAAGAAGCCTGTCGGTCTGCGTCGGGTCACGGGGAATCGGCGGACAATCCTGCGGCCGGATCTTTGCGATGAAAATCTGGTAAAGCAAATACAGGCTGACCAGCATCAGCCCGGGAAGCAGGGACCCGACGAACAGGTCTCCCACCGACACCGGTTCCGGCGACCAGTTTCCGATGCTGCGCTGGGCTTCCGAATACACACTTGATATCTGATCGCCCAGAATCACCAGCACGATGGACGGGGGAATAATCTGACCCAGCGTCCCGGAGGCGCATATCGTTCCACAGGCCAGTTTCGGGTCATAGTTTGAGCGCAGCATGGTGGGGAGGGCGAGCAGCCCCATTGTCACCACGGTGGCGCCGACAATTCCGGTTGAGGCAGCCAGCAGAGCGCCGACAACGGTGACCGACAGGCCCAGTCCGCCGGGCAGGGCACCGAACAACTGTCCCATGGTGATCAGCAGTTCTTCGGCCACTTTCGACCGTTCCAGCATGACGCCCATGAAGACGAAAAGCGGCACGGCCATCAGGATTTCGTTCCAGATCGCGCCGCCGAAGATTCGGTTCTGGATAAAGCCGATATCGCCGAAGGAAAACACATCGAACATCATGCCCAGGGCAGCGAAAACCAGCGCGGATCCCGACAGGGTGAACGCTACGGGAAATCCCAGCATCAGGAAGGCGCAGGTGCCGGCAAACATGGCGACGATCAGGGTATCAGCCATCGGCGTCCTCGCGATCCGGTTCGTCGACGGCTGTATCGGTAAGAATGGCCAGTGAATGGATTGCCAGCGATACCCCTTGCATGATCATCAGGATACAGAAGACCAATATCGAAGATTTCAATATAAATATGGCCGGTATACCACTGGATTCATTTGATGATTCCAGTATTTTCCAGGAATTGAGTGTGTACGGAAACGCAAACCAGCCGATGGTCAGGCAAACCGGGATCAGAAAACAGCAAACACCGAAAAGGTCGATGGCGGCCTTGGTCTTCGGTGCGGCCGCGCTGTATAAAACATCGACCCTGACATGCCCGCCGCGCAGCAAGGTATATCCGGCGCCCAGCATGAACAGCAGGCCATGCAGGTAAATCGTGCTTTCCTGAAGAAAAATCGATCCGTAGCCGAAAACATAGCGCAATACGACGACCAGAAACTGGACCAGCACCATGAACAGGGCGAACCAGGCGACCGACATGCCGATCGCCCGGTTAACGTCATCCAGCCGCTGAGCGACCTTTGTCAGCGCCTGCATGCGCATGCTACCTGTCCGGGCCTAGATGCTGCCGTAGTTGAACGGCAGAAGCCGCGCATTCCAGAAACCCTGATCCGACAGTTTGGACCAGGCGATGGACTGGGTGCGGAACTTCACGAAGCTTTCATAAGTTCGCTTGCCGATATCGTCGATCTCGGCGACTTCGGCGGCCACTTCCCCTGACTTTTCTCCGATCGCGTTCAGTACGTCGTCCGGCATTTTATGCAGTTTCACGCCGTGGTCTTCGATCAGCGTCTTCAGGGCATCGTTGTTACGGGCGTTGAATTCCGCCAGGTTCAGGTGGTTGACGGTCAGCGAACAGGCTCGCAGCAACTCCTGATCGGCGACCGAGAAACTTTCCCAGACGCCTTTGTTGAAGCCGAGGCTCAGCGTCGGTCCCGGCTCATGGAAACCCGGCCACATGTAGTTCTTGACGATCTTATGGAACCCGAAGGCCAGATCGTTCCACGGGCCGACCCATTCGGTCGCATCGATAGCGCCTGATTGCAGCGCGGCAAAGATCTCGCCGCCCGGCAGGGTAACGGTGGAGACGCCCAGCCGGCGCAGCACTTCGCCGCCCAGCCCCGGAATACGCATTTTCAGGCCTTTCAGGTCGTCCAGCGACGTGATCGGATTTTTGAACCAGCCGCCCATCTGCACGCCGGTATTGCCGCAGGGCAGGCATTTCAGGTTGAAACCGCCCGCCAGTTCATCCCACAGTTCCTGACCGCCGCCGAAATTCAGCCAGCTATCGTTTTCGTTCGCGGTCATGCCGAAAGGCACGGCGGTGAAGAAGGCGAACGCCTTGTGCTTGCCGACCCAGTAGTAGTCTGCCCCGTGGTACATATCCGCAGCGCCGCTCGACACCGCATCGAAACTTTCAAAGGCCGGTACAAGTTCGCCGGCGGCATACACCTTAACGTCAATCCTGCCTTCTGTAGCCGTGTTCACCATTTTCGCGAACAGTTCCGGCGCCGTGCCCAGGCCTGGAAAATTCTTCGGCCAGGTCGTCACGAGCTTCAGTTCGCGCCTGTCCTGCGCAATGGCGGGTGTGGCAAGAGCCGAAGCAGCGGTAACACCGGCAACGATACCGCTGTTTTTCAGGAAATCGCGTCTTTTCATAGTTACTCTCCCTTTTTTCGTTTGGCTTTTTCGTCGTCTTTTTGGGTGGTTTTGAAGTTTAAAGGGTGCCATCCGTCCTGACCGAACGCCTCCAATGGCGAAAACCGGTTCTTGTATTCCATTTTCCGGCTTCCTTCGATCCAGAACCCGAGATAGACATAGTCGAGATCGTCTGCCAGAGCGTCTTCGATCATCCAAAGGATCATGTAGCTGCCCAGACTTCGGGCGCTTTCACGCGGATCGAAGAAACTGTAAACAGCGGACAGACCGTCATCCAGGCGATCTAGAAGGCAGGCGGCGACCAGCTTGTTTTCGCGGTCGCGAAACTCAACGACCGATGTTTTCACAGGGCTGGCGATCACCAGGTGCAGGTAGTCGCGCGCTGACATCTGCGCCATGTCGCCATCGTCGTGCCGGGCGTCCAGATAGCGGCTGAACAGGTCGAATTGCTCCTGCGTGACATCAAGGCCGACATTGATCGCGGTCAGATCGCTGTTCTTGTTGCGAATCCGCCGCCATCCTTTGGTCCAGTCGAATTTCCGGGCGTTAATACGAACCGGTTGACAGGCGTTGCAGCCATGGCAGACAGGCCGGTATACAATGTGGTGACTGCGGCGGAAACCGGCCTTGCTGAGACGGTTGAAAACATCATCGGCAGTCGGGCCTGACAGTTCAGCGAATAGCTGCTGTTCGGTTCTGTCCGACAGATAGGGACAGGGCATCGGTGCAGACCGATGAAAAGTCAGAAGTTCCGGCGATCGGCTATGGCTCATTCAACGATTCCCGACAGTCGTGGTCACGACAGTGTGGTCATTCATCAGGATACCGAAACCGGCGCGGATGTCGATGGTGATCGTTGAATCTTAAGCCCGGGACGTCAGGCGGTTGTCGGCCGATTCAGGTGCGGCGAACTACCGTATTACTGAGAATATCGTGCAGGCAGCGCTGGCGGTCGTCAAACAGACACCAGATCAACAGCAGGCCACTTGTACCGTATAGCGTCAGATAGAACAGGGCCGCCTGAATAAAGGCCTGCGGCCAGCCGGGTTGTCCGCCATTGTCGGCCAGATTGACCACCCGAACGCCCAGGGCGCGCATACCGAGCGTCGCCGAACCTTCGCTGGCAATCATTACCGTCGAATACAAGACCGGCATTGCGGCGAAAAACAGCATGACAAGCGGTAAAAGAAGGCCGAGAGAACCGATGATCAGGATCCAGCCAACCAACCACAGGATTCCCATGATCACGAGATCGATCAGGAAGGCGGCGATTCGCCGGCCGATCACCCCGCCTTCATGCGCGGAATCCGACTTGTTCGGCGCATCCTTGTTGGCGCCGAGGACAAATCGGGCGCGATCGGGATTGTCATCTGAAATCGTCTTGTCGGCAGGCACAGGCGTCTCCGGCATTTGTTGCTAACAGGTCAAAAATGGGGATTGCGCGTTGATTCGACAAGAGAAGACGTTCCCTGCAAACTATTCTGAACGAATGCACGCGATGAAAGGACCGGCAGTGGACCTGATTCAGTTCTGCATTCAAGTGCAACGGGTAAGAGAATTTCATGACATTGTGGAAGACTGTGGATCGGTGGCGGTACAGCTATTTCGATCCGGATATCGATCCGCAGGATTTACCGGTTTTCTCAAGTCTGCTGGAAATCTGGCAATCGAAAAGGGGCGGTCGGAAGGTTCCGGCATGGCGGGATTTCGATTTTTACGATTTTGCCGGCTGGCATGGAAAACTGACAGTCTACAATATTTCCTACGATCCCTTCGACTACGTCGTTCGTTTGTCCGGCACGCAGGTCGACCAACTGTATCAGCGCAGTATGAAAGGCATGACGATGGCCGATATGACCGGTATAGCGGTTCAGCATGTAGATGCCGTCGAATTCTACGAAATGGCCTGCAAAAACCTGTATGTAACGCACACTGTCGGTCCACTGAATGTCAGGGAACTGGATTACAAGGCCGTCGAATATATTGAAATGCCGCTGTCCGACGATGGCGTGCGGGCAACACATACGATGGAAGCCGCTATTCCGATACGCTTCGATTCATGACGAAAACCGGTTGGTGGGTCGGGTCAGGAAAACCGGATCGGACGATAGGGGGCGAGAAGGTCGGAATGGTCTGTTCCGGCAATCTCATCGGCGACCAGCCGCCCCGTCAGCGGCCCCAGCGTCATGCCGCTATGCATTGTTGCGATGTACAGGCCATCGCCACCGTCCGGCGCCCCTATTGCCGGATATCCGTCTTTCGGCACCGGTCGGCGGCCGATCATGATGCGGGCCGCGGACAGGTTTTCGACGCCCGGAAGTCTTTTCCGGAGGTTTTCGACGATCTGACCAGCCAGATTTACCGGATCTGCCCCTGAACCGTTATCGTCAAGTAATCCGCCGCTGAATATTTCACCCACCACAATGCGCCCGTCCTTTTCCTGCCGGAAATGGATTTCCGGTGACAGGACGAGGTGATTGAGAACGGGCTCGACCGGATTGGTGTGAACGATCAATCCCGTTTTGTTGTCCATCGGCAGTTTCAGACCGGCGGAGGCGAGCAGGGGCTCCGTCCACGCACCGGAAGCGACGACAATCCGGTCGGTGGACTTCTTGCCGATTGTCGTGTCGACGCCGGTGAACCGGTCGTTTTCCCGTATCAGACCGGTAACGGCGCAGCCGACGAGTATTTCAGCCCCCAGGTTGGCGGCGGCGTTCAGCAACGTTCCGGTCAGCAGTAGCGGATTGACCGCAAGTTCTTCCGGGACGTGGATACACCGGTCCGGTGGGTTGGCGACATGCGGCTCCAGCTTCGAGAATTCCGCGGCGTTCAGGATCGAGGCCTGGTAACCGAAGCCGATAAGCCCGCGGTAATGGCTGTCGAGAGCATCGCCTTCCTCTTCCCACCACAGGCTGCCGCCGCGGCAAAGCCCGATTTCCGTTCCAAACCGTTCCGACAGGGTTTCGTATTCGGCAAGACCGGCCTTTCGCAGCCGAAAGTACTCCGGCGTTTCCGCAAAGTTTGCGTTCAGCCAGGCAAAGGTCTTGCTGGTGGCGCCGCTGGCCGGAAGATTCTGTTCGAAAACGGTTACACGGAAACCTTTAAGGGCAAGGTTATAGGCAATGGAGGCGCCAATAACGCCCGCCCCGATGACAATAATATTCTGCAAAATCGTCGGCCTAGTCGTTGGAGTCGAAAATTGACGGTGTGTCTTCGCGTTCGGCGGTCAGTGGACCGTTCTGTCGGGCCATGCGTTCTAGTACGACGCCGATGCGGCGGTTTTCCGGCGCCGTCGGATCGTCTTCCTTTGCCAGTTCTGTTGCGCCACGCCCGATGATCGTCTCGAATCTCTGTTCGCCGATGCCGAACCCGTTCAGGGTGCGCCGGGAGGCGTTGGCCCGGTCGAGCGACAGTTTCCAGTTGGCCTCAAAACTGCCTTCCTCGCCGGTATGGCCGGTGATAGCGATATCGTTGGGCAGATTGGCGATGAATTGTGCAATAAACTGCAGGGCGGTGCGGCCTTCGCGGGTCAGCCGGTCCTGATGAACCTGAAAGATCGACTTGTCCGAATTGTCGACGATCTGAATACGCAAGCCTTCTTCGGTGATGTCGACCTTGATGCTTTCTTTCAGATAGGTCAGTTCGGGCGGCAGCACATCCACCGAATTTTCGACGATCTGCTTGACCCTTGCGAAGCTCTGTTCCTCTGCCTTGGCGTCGACCCTGCCGACATTGCCGGAGCTCCTATCCTCATCCCGGCCTGACGCCTCGTTTCCGGTATCCAGGTTGGTCTGCGACTGGCTGTCGGAATCCAGCAGCGCCATCGGTGAGGCCAGATCGACAGGGCCGGGGTCGTTCACAGTTACACCGCCGAAAATACCGCCCGCACCGCTGGTCGAAGGGGTGGTGCGGATGGTCGGCTGAAAATAGTTGGACAGCCCTTCGCGCACTTCTTCCGATGTCGCATTCAGCAGCCACAGCAGCAGGAAAAACGCCATCATGGCGGTCACGAAGTCGGCATAGGCGATTTTCCAGGCGCCGCCGCTATGGCCAGGCTCCTGTATTTTGACCTTCTTGATCAGGATTTTGCGTTCGTCCGCCATTGTCGTTTCCCGCTATCCGCCGCCACCGGGCGCGCCGGACCGAAGCAGCAGGATCCCGACCCGCCGGTTGCGCGGCGCTTCCGGGTTCTGCTCGTCCAGCAAGTCCGTATCGGCCCGGCCGATGATGCTGACGAAACGGTCCTGCGGCAATCCGTTTTCGAGCAGCCATTTTTGTGCCGCGGTCGCCCGGTCAGCGGTCAGTTCCCATTTACCGTATGCAGGTGAGATGGATTTGTAGGGGCCGGCATCCGTATGGCCTGAAATCTCGATCTTGTTCGGCAGTTCCGAGACGATCACGCCGATCAGGGCGAGCAGACGTTCTGCATACCGCGTCAGTTCCGATGTGCTGCCGACGAACATCGGCTTTTCCTTCTGATCCAGAATCTGGATCAACAGCCCTTCCGGGGTATCTTCCAGAGACAGACTGTCCTGAAGTTCAGCAACCTCGGGCGTATCCTGAACCGACTGACGCAGACGCGACATGGCGATTTCAAGCGCCTCGTCTTCCTCTATTTCGAATTTGGTCGCCCCGGATTCCGGATTGACCTCGATCGGGCTGCCCCGGTCCTCGCCGGACTGTTCGCCTTCCTGTTCGTCGCCGAAGGTCGGTATCTGGGCCGTAATCTGCGGCCGTGCTGTCGCCGAGCGCATGGCGCCCTCGGCCATGACTTCCAGACCTTTTAACGCTTCGCCGATACCGGTTGATTCCTCGGAAACGCTGGGCGGCGCGAAAAAGTCGGAAATGCCTTCCATCTGTTCTTCCGTGGTCGCGTTCAGCAGCCACAGCAGCAGGAAAAACGCCATCATGGCGGTCACGAAGTCGGCATAGGCGATTTTCCACGCACCGCCGTGCGCTTCCGGCGGGATTTTCTTCTTCTTCTTCAGAATTAGCGGTTCGTCGAGACTATCGGCCATTCCGTTTCCTGACGCGCGCGCAGACTCCGCCCCTGAACCCTATTGAGCCGGTGGCAGATTGGAGACCGCGTCTTCAACGTCCTTGAAGCTTGGTCGTACGTGAGACATCAGTGTCTTGCGCGCAAATTCCACCGATACGGCGGGGGCATAGCCCTGCAGGTGTGCCACAAGACCCGCTTTCATGCAGCTCATATAGGTAGACTCTTCTTCCATGATCAGCTTGGCCGCGCTCGCCAGCGGCGCGAACCAGCCGTAACAGAGCAAAATCCCGAGGAATGTACCAACAAGCGCGCCGGCAATCAGGCCGCCAAGAACTTCCGGCGGCTCGCTGATCGACCCCATGGTTTTGATAACGCCAAGCACGGCGGCGACGATGCCCAGCGCTGGAAAGCTTTCCGCCAGGTTGGTGAGCGCGTGGCCGTAGGCGTGGTCTTCCTGATGGTGAACGTCCAGTTCCTGTTCCATCAGGTTCTCGATTTCGTGCGGGTTATCCGACCCCAGGGTCATCAGACGCACGTAGTCACAGAAGAAATCGGTTGCATGGTGGTCGCTGTGGAACTTCGGAAACTCCTTGAAAAGCGAGCTGTCATGTGGATTTTCGACATGCTGCTCCAGCGCCAGGGCGCCTTTCTGTTTCATCAGCTTGAAAACCTGATACTGCATCGTCAGCAATTCCAGATAATCGGCTTTTTTGTATTTCGACCCCTTGAATACCCCGGCCATCTTGCCGAAAGCGCCTTTGACGACTTTCATCGGGTTACTGACGATAAAGGCCGAGATGCCGGCGCCGAAAATAATGACGACTTCGAACGGCTGGTTCAGCACCGCGAGCTTCCCGCCCATGGCGACATAACTGCCAATCACACACGCCACGACGGCGATCATGCCGATGATTGCAAACATTCGTGTCCCTCAACCCTCTCAGCGAAGTCGTACGGGTGACAAGATACTGACAACAAACCCGTTTCGTCCATGCCCAATCCGTACTTTGACGGAATTGTGTGGCGTTGATACGCCTACATCTGCCACAGGAGCAGCCGGGTCTTACGGGAGTCCGGCACATCTATGACCCGGTCGGGCTGGTTGCCGGGAACGCCGAAGCTGTTGCTAACAAACAAAGACCCGGGCCGCATCTCCATTTTGGCCTTGGCGAAGAGGTCGGTCATCGGCTCGGGCGAAAGAAAGCAATAGACGAAATCATATGTCGACAAATCAACATCCCATAGCGATCGGAAATTGACGGTTCCTGCGCTTCCGACCCGCAATTTCGAAAAAAAATAGGGAATCGGTGCTGTTTCAACGCCGAAACAACGGCATTGCAGCCGAGCCTTTCCAATTGCGACAAGGGTGCCGCCAAGCCCGCAACCGAGGTCGATGAATCGGACATCCCTGTCTTGCGGCACGAGGTCGATTAATGCCGCCCGGGTTTTGGCATTCGAAAGATAGAGCGGCACGCGGTCGCTGCCGACATTCCGGAAGACCAGCAGGGTCACGCCGAAGGCGGCCAGATAGATCCAGGCGGGGGCGTCGAAAAACAGCGCGGCCAGCACGGCGAACGGAATGGCGATATTGATCGGAATCCACCAGCGGTCGAGTCCGAGCAGATAACCGGCTGAGCCGGCGCAGAGGCCGTGGATTGCCGCAAGCAGCCATGGCGGGACATGAACCAGATAGACGCGGCCGGCAACCTGCGCGACGGCGAGGGTAACAAGCAGGGCCGCCAGATGCGCCAGCAGCGCGCGAAAGACAGGGCGGTGCAGCATCAACAGCCTTTCGATCTGTTCGATATCGGTTTGGGCTTAGCCCGGCGTGAGAACAAACCGGTCACCGGCGGGCTGTTCCGACGTATCCTCGCTGTCGGGCAGACGGAAGTAAACGCCGTCGCGCCAGTCGGTCAACATATCGCCGTAGTGCGGTGACAGAAAATGTCCGGATTGCCCGCCGGCCATCGAGAACAGGCTGAGATCGAGATCGGAAAGGTCGTACACGGCGCGGTAGCCTGCGCCATGCAAATGTTGAAACGGGGCATCGCCGGACGCACGCGTCTGCCCGCGATTGACGGTGTGGTCGCCGCCGTCCGTTTCGATCTGCAGATTGGCCAGTGCCCCCAGACCCGGCAGCCGGCCCAGAAAACGATGATCGAACCGGGCGACATGCGCATCGCCCCACCGCCATTCCGACGGATCGTCGCCATAGCGCTCGGAAAGCCAGACCGTTGCTTCATCCAGGGCTTTGAGCGCCTGTGAGTCGCAGTCTTCCAATACCTGAGTGTCGATGTCGTCGCACCAGTCATGGCGGGTTTCGAGTGCATTGTAGGCAAACACTTCTCGTTCCCGCCAATACTGCGGAAGTGCACCCTTCAGTTCATCGGCGGCCAGGATCGGGATCAGCCGGTCGAGCCAGGCGTAGTAGATCAAAGGCGCGGCCATGGAGCGGTCCATGGAATGGTCCCAGCCACGCACGGTTGCCAGTGAGGCCTGTGACAGGGTTGATTCCGGTTCAAGGCGCGTCAGAAACGGTGTCAGGCTGGCGGCGGCCGGCGACACGATGTCCTGCTGCCATTCAGTCGATTGCGGCACTGGCGATGCCGGCGTTTCGCCGATCAGTTGGTCCAATCGCATGGATCTGAATCCGGGCGGCCACTGGGCGGCGATCAGATGCGGGTAACTTTCGTCGACCAGTCGGTGATTGGCGCTGATGATCTGGCCGCTTTCCGGATTGAAGATCTGCGGCAGATGGTCGAAATCCAGAAAGCCGGTCCAGTCGTAGCTGCCGGAAGCCCCGTCGACCGGCACAAGCCCGTTGCCGTTGGCGCGGACGGGGATGGCGCCGGCTGCGACCAGCCCGATCGTGCCGTCGACATCGGCATAGTGAATGTTCTGAACCGGAGCCACATACAGCCGCAGAGCGTCGATGAAAGATTGTCTGTCTGTTGCCCGATTGACCCTGAAAAGCGCTTCCGCCGTGGTGTCGTCGCCACGCAGGCCGGTAAAGGCAAGGGCGGTGGCCGTATTCGCCGGACCAGGCTCGTCGGACAGGTCGGAAACGAGCGGCCCGTGATGGGTCATCCGCACCAACTGCGTTACGTCATCGCCGAACCGCACCTTGATGGTTTCGGGGATGACGGTGATGTCCTTCCATCCTTCCTGTGTGCGGTATTGCCTGCCATCCTCGCTGAGCGTTTCCACAAACAGGTCCTGGGTGTCGGCATATGTTGTTGTCATGCCCCATGCGATCCTGCCGTTATGGCCGAGAATATGAAACGGAACCCCGGGAACGGTTGCGCCGGCCAGTGTCAGGGTCGGCGTTTCGATCCGCGCCAGATACCATAGGTTCGGTGCGCTGAAGCCAAGATGCGGGTCATTCGCCAGGATCGGTTTCCCCATCATCGTCCGCTCGCCGCTCAGAACCCAGGCATTCGACGCGCCGCGCGACTGCAGGATTTCCGGTACGTCGGGAACGCTGCGTGCGGCGGTAGATACGGATTTCGGGATGGTTACGGGAATTGCGGGCGCGTCCGGCAGGAAGTCGGCAAGTTGTTCGTCAGTCAGAACCTCCGAAAGACGGGCGCGCAATCGTTCGTCACGCTGGTTGGTCGACAGTTGAAACGCCATCAACCGCCCCCAGACCAGTGAATCGGCGGCAGTCCACGGTTCCGGATCGTGGAACAGTAACTGGAATTCCGGCGGCAGGGGATCGGGCCGGTGAGAAAGATAGGCGTTTACACCCGAAACATAAGCGTCCAGCACGGCTCTGGCGTCGTCGGACAGCGTGTCGACTTGCGCCTGCGCCAGCGGGTATAGACCCAGGGTTCTGATGTACCGGTCAAATCCCAGACCGCTGCTGCCTATTAGTTCCGCCAGCCGACCCGCACCGATCCGCCGGGTCATCTCCATCTGCCATAGTCGGTCCTGTGCATGGATATAACCCAGTGTGCGATAGGCATCCGATTGCGACTCTGCCTTAATTGTGGGTATGCCATTGTTGTTGCGGTCAACGGAAACGGGTGCGTCCAGACCGGGCAGGGATGCGGTTCCCGACCATTGCGGTACGCCGCGATAGAACTGGATGGTGAAATACCCGCAGAGACCGATAAAAAGAATGAGAAGAGTCATGACGAACCAGATGACAAAGCGTATTGTCCGCACCATTCTTAAGTCTTCCGGTTATTTGCAACAGATTACGCCTGAAAGGCTGTAGCAGCGCCATGAAGTTACGACACTTCGCCTCCGTTGACGATATGATTGCCACGCTTCGGCCTGACAACCCCGTGTATTGCCTCAGACCGAAAGAACTGGCGCGCAGCGCGGCCCATTTTCTCGATCTGTTTCCGGGGCGGGTTCTTTACGCCGTGAAATGCAACCCGCATCCCGAAATTCTGAAAGCGTTCTACAAGGCCGGCATTCGTCATTTCGATACGGCGTCGCTGACCGAAATCGCCACTATCCGCGAACTTTTTGCCGATGCGGATTGCTATTTCATGCATCCGGTTAAATCGCGCAGGGCCATCAGGACGGCGCATGACGTCTACCGCGTCGATCACTATGTGATCGACCATGAAAAGGAATTGCAGAAACTCGTCGACGTGACCGGCGGCGGCGATGGACGGGTCGTGATCGTTCGTATCAAGACACCGCAGCACGATGCGGCCTTCAAGCTGTCCGAAAAGTTCGGCATCGAACCGGAAGGCGCTGTCGATTTGCTGACGAAAGTCTCGCAGGCCGGTTTCCAGACCGGGTTGGCCTTTCATGTAGGGTCGCAGATCAGAACGCCACAGGCCTTTGTCGAAGCCTTGCAGGTGGTGAAGGACATCGCTGACAAGGCGAAGGTTAATCTGCACTATCTGGATGTCGGCGGCGGTTTCCCGGCGGCCTATGTCGGCGAGGACGCAGACGGGCTGGAAACTTTCGTGCGGGCGATCCGCGTGGCGCGTGACAAGGTTAAACTGCGCGGCGACTGCACGTTGATGTGTGAACCGGGCAGGGCCATGGTGGCGAGCGGTGTGTCGGTTGTCGCCCAGGTGCATCTGCGCAAGGACAATGCGCTGTATCTCAACGATGGCATCTACCACAGCCTGGGCGAGGCACTGCAGGTCGGGCTTCAATACCCGATGCGAGGCATTCGCCTGAACGGAAAACTGTCCGGTAAAACCCTGCCGTTCAGGATGTTCGGACCGACCTGCGATTCGACGGATGTGCTGCCCTATACCGTCGATCTCCCGGAGGATATCGAAGAAGGCGACTGGATAGAGATCGGTCAGATGGGGGCTTACACGAATTCCATGACGACGCGGTTTAACGGCTTTTTCGCTGAAACCTACGTCACGGTCGACACGCCGCCATTGACGCCGATTTTCAACCGCGAAAAGAACGGCTCGGCGGTGGAGCTGGTTTGATGGACTGCTGGACCGAAAGGTATTCGGGATGACCGATACGCCCTTGCTAGGCCAGGTGCAGTGCCTCAGCACGGCCGGCTTTCACAGCATGGCGTACTGGATGTGGCATTGCGACGCCGTTACGGGGGAAGACGGGGTTTTTCCGGTCGTTTGCGCGCATGGCCTGACAAGGAACGGGCGCGATTTCGACGATCTCGCCCGCAGCCTTTCCCAGACCAGACCGGTCGTATGTCCCGATACTGCAGGGCGCGGCGAAAGCGAATGGCTGCGCGATCCGGCGCTTTACACGGTGCCGCACTATGCTGCCGATATGACGACCCTGATCGCGCGCTTGGATACCGAGGCGGTCGACTGGGTCGGTACATCGATGGGTGGCCTGATCGGCATGGTTCTGGCCGCGATGCCGGGCACACCAATCCGGCGGTTGATCGTGAACGATATCGGTCCTGTCATTCCCCAGGCGGCATTGGACCGTATCGGCGATTACCTTGGGATAGAGTGGGTATACGACAGCTTCGACGAAGCGGTGCAGCATACCAAAACCGTGCATGCGCCGTTTGGCGATCTGACCGAAGAACAGTGGCGTCATCTGGCGAATCACGGGTTTCGCAAACGCGATGACGGAAAGTATGTGCCCAATCACGACCGCCGTCTTGGAGAGGCTTTCAAAAGCCTGAAAGAGGAGGATATCGACCTCTGGACGCTGTTCGAGGCGATAGAATGTCCGGTGCTGGTCGTTCGTGGCGCGGAGTCGGACCTGCTGACGGCGCCGATCGCCGATGCAATGGTCGAACGGGGTAAGGACGTACGCGTGGTCACGTTTGACGGGTGCGGTCACGCACCGCCCTTCATGGCCGATGACCAGATAGACACGGTTCAGAGTTTCTTTGCAGACGACTGATCAGGCTTTATCAGCGATCCCTTTTCGGGAGCGGTTTCCGTGGTTTGGAGCCGACCTGCAGACGATCCGGAATTTCATCGTGATGGAAACCGTCGGATATGGCAGAGGAGCGCCAAATTCCGAACAGATACTGATCGACTGCAATGACGGTTCAGGCGACCGTCTGATCGCCGAAGTTTCGAAGGCCGGGACCGGGAACGCCGACCGCAGGCCATGTGTCATCATCGTTCATGGACTGACCGGTTGCGCCGGTTCGTCCTACATTCTGCGATCGGCCTGGCACTATCTGTCTCTCGGCTATGACGTGGTCAGGCTGAATCTGCGCGGGGCAGGGCCGTCGCGGCAAACCTGCAGCGGGTTCTATCATGCCGGACGTGCCGGCGATATCGATATAGCGCTGAACGGGTTGCATCGGCATGACCCGGCGATGCTTCACAACGGCTGTATTCTTATCGGGTATTCTCTGGGCGGCAGCATGGTCTTGAACTATCTGGCGGACATGAAAAACCGGGAGGCATCGGTGATCGCGGCGGCAACCGTTTCCACCCCGATTGACCTGTCGAGGACCAGCACGATCTTCCGGCATCCCCGAAACCGGATCTATCAGAAATGGCTGCTGCAGCGCATGAAACAGGAGGTGCTGGGCGGCCGCCTCACCCCGCAAGAACAGTTGGCGATCAAAAAATCACGCAATGTCTACGAATTCGATGACGGCTTTGTCGGCCCGCATTTCGGTTTCGGCGATGCATCGACCTACTACAGCGAATGCAGCGCGAACCGGCGGCTGCCTGAAATAGACCGGCCGGTACTTCTCGTTCATGCCATCGACGATCCCTGGGTTCCCGTTGAACCGTATCTGACGTTGGATTGGGAATTGCTGCCGTATGCGAAGCCTGCTCTGGTCGGCGGCGGTGGGCATGTCGGATTTCATGAATCCGGCCATAACGTGCCCTGGCACGATCGATATATCGGATCCTGGCTGGAGTCCGATATTGCGCTGAACCGCGAATAAGGCCATGCCGGGGTGTAAAGAGGATATGGAATGAAACGACGTCTTTTTCTGGCATCATGTGTTGGTATTGCTTTGACGGCCTCGCCTGTTCTCGCGGAAATCCTGTCGCGGGGAAAATATGGCAGTCGGCAGGCCTATTATGATCGGGTTCTGGCATTGGTCGAAACGCTGTCCCGAACCGACCCGTCGTTTTCGAACCTTCGCGATGTCGCCGTAACGTTGAGTTCGGCCTTGCAGGATTTTGCGTTCAACGAAGCGTCGATACGGGACGACAAGGCGCTGCCGCCGGTTGGCGGATTGCAGACCATTCAGGGTAATGAAACGGAAATTCCGGTGACGGCGCCGTCTTCACAACCCGGACCGCCACGGGATCTGGAAGACGTGCCGACCCTGTGGTTCGTCGACCGGATCAACCAGGCGCGAGACCGTACCGACGAACTGGTTGCGCTGATCGACAGCCAGTCCGCCCTGCCGCACGATTACAATTCGGCAATCGATGACATCGTCATGCTGGTCGATACAATCAACCGGCCGCCGGAATAGCCCTATCAGACGGCGTCGGGATTGTTCGCGCCGGTATCGATAACATCATTGATATCCAGACCGGTTACGCCTTCGAGCACCGCGACGTCTTCAAAATTGGCATCTTCGCCGGAACCGCTGGTATCGACCTGAACGACAGAATTGCCGCTATCGTCCTCTGTGATACGGACGAAATTCGATATGGCGTCGTTATCCTCGACATTGACGAGATCGGATACGTCCAGCTTGTCGCCGTCGGCGATACTGAAATCCGTAATGGTGTCGGCTGCGCCATCGAGAAGGCTGAACTTGAAGGTGTCGGCCCCGCCGCCGCCTGTCAGGTTGTCGGCGCCGCCGCCGCCGTTGATGATGTTATCGCCGCCATCGCCGATAATTGTATCGGCATGCGCAGACCCGGTGACGTTCTCGAAATTGCTGACGATATCGTTGCCATCAGCGCCGGTTACCGTTCCGTTGGCGAGATCGACGGTGACGCTGCCGGAAGCGTCTTCATACGATACCGTATCGTTGCCGGCGCCACCGTCGAGCGTATCGTCGCCGCCACCGCCCTGGAGAACGTTATCGTTGTCGTCGCCGGTCAGGGTATCGGCATGGTCGGAACCGACCGCATTTTCGACATTGCTGATTGTATCGTTGTCCGAGCCACCGGTGACTGTGCCATTGGCAAAGTCGAGAGTGACGCCGGAATCGGCGTTCGAGAAATCGATGGTATCCGTGCCGTCGCCACCGTCGATAACGTCGTTGCCGTCATCGGCAAAGATGACATCGTCGCCGCTGCCGCCATCGATCGTATCGTCGCTGCCGAGGGTCGTGCCGACCAGTGAAATGTTGTCGAAATTCAGTTCGAGGTTTTCGGAATCCGCGGTGGCTTTATTGAGGTAGCCGCCGAGCGTGATTTCATGCGTTCCCGGTTCAAGTGTTCCGAGGTTGAGCGTTACTGTCTGCCAGCCGCTATCGAAATCACTGCCGCCGTTCCCGTCACCCGATACCCTGGCGACATAGTTGTTGCCGTCGGATCCCTGCAGCGAACCGTCGACGGAAACCAGCACGTCGGCGAATTCATCGCTTTCGAAATCGCTGCTGAAATTGAGCCGGTAACTGAATGTCAGAACGGTATCCGTCGTTGCATTCGCAACATTGATCGATGTTGTCCAGCCGCCGGATGCGCCGGACGTCGTGTCGCCGTCGCTGAGGCTGCCAAGTTTGACTTCAAGCGCGCCGCCGCCATCAGCGCCGTCGTTTGAATCGTACCTGCCGCTGGCGGATCCGCTGTCATTGGTGCCAAACACATTATCGGAATAGGTGAAGTCTTCGCTGAAATTGCCTGAACCGGAACTGATGCTCGCATCCAGCAACGTCACCTGTGTCGTCCCGCTGCCGCTGCCATCCGTGCGGTCGCCGTAGATTGTATCGTTACCGCTGCCGCCGGAAATCCGGTCGGAGCCGTCACCGCCGATAATCGTGTCGTCGCCATCGCCGCCGGACAGAGAATCGTCGCCCGAAGACCCTGTAATAAGATCGTCACCGGTTGTGCCGGCGATATCGACACCGGTTTGGGATGACGGATCGATATCGAGCGAAACGACATTCGTGGTTTGCGCCGTCAGACCCGTCGGGTCGGTTGCCGTCGCGGTGACAGTCAGGTCGATATCCGTGTCCTGGGTATTCGGTACGGTCATGCTTAACCCGTCCAACTGGCCAGCAGTCAAGGTCAGCACGCCATCAGACGCCGTAAACGTATCGCCTGCGGCATTGGTAAAGGTCGTTCCGTCAGGAATGTTTCCGACGGAGACGGAAAGCGTATCGTCCGCATCCGTTGCGGCAACCGACGCCGTTATGTCGAGGGGATATGTGGTGCTCGCTTCCGGACCGGCGCCGGGAACAGCCTCAGCCGACATAGCAACCGAATCGAAGTGCGCCTGTGCGTCGCCTGTCGTGGCAAGTTCAATGCGCAGGTTCTCGCCAAAGCCGCTGAAGTTGCTCGCGAATGTCGATCCGTCGACTACGAGCGTTGCGGTCGTAAAGGCATCGTTCACGGTGGGGAAGTCAGCTTCCGTTACTGTCCCGATCAACTGATTGCCGGCAAAGATCTTGATCGAATACTGGACATTGTCCTGCATTTTTGAATCGCCAACATCGACGTTCAACGTATAGAGGCGGTCAGCTTCGAACGTCGCGTTCAGAGTCTGGCTTATTGCGGCGTCCTGAAGCCAGGCGGCCTGTTCGCCTTCATGAGCGCCTTCTTCCTGACTATAGGAGTCGTTATACCCTGTGGTATCCCACGCGCCGGCGACGCCGTCGCCGGATTCCACCCAACCGGCGAGATCATAGTTGTAGTCGCCATCGCCCAGTGAATCGGCTTCAAAGTTCGCGTTGGTAATGGCGATGTCGCCGAGCGGCCCGCCGGAATCGACGTTATTGACCGTGCCTTCGCCGAGTTCAACTGTCAGTTCCGGTGTGGAGGCATCCGGCATGTCGATGCTGATCGTCGATGTTGTCGTCGCCGTATCACCGCCATCGATTGAACCCGCGGTCACCTGAAGTTCGAAGTTCCCGCTGGCCTGCGGTACGGTCAGCGTCAGGCCGGCAAGCTGGTCCGGTCCGAGCGACGCCGCACCGTCGGTAATGGTGATCGTATCGCCTGCCGTATTGGTCAACACCGCGCCTTCCGGCAGGTCAGAAATGCTGATATTGGCCAGCGTTTCAGAGGCATCCGTCAGCGTTGCTGAAATCGATAGCGGTATTTCCACCATCGTTTCGCCCGGCTCGCCAATCGTTGCTTCAATTGAATTAATGAGGAAGTCGCCTTCCGTGCCGGCGCCCTGGAAGACGATCCGATCAAAGGCTGCGCCGTCGGTTGCGGTCAGCGTAATCGCGTCGTCAACGTCATCCGTTATGCCCGTATAGGTGCCTTCGCCGACTTTTACGCCATCCTTGTAAAGTTCGTATTTTGCTGTCTCGTTCGATGCCAGCCAGGAGAATGCGACGTCGACGGAAGTCGCATCGTGCGCGAAATCGACAATCAACTGCTCGGATACGCCGGTCGCATTATTGAAGCCGATTTCCGCCTGATCGCCGGAAGCCTGCCCGCTGACGCCAAAGCCGGGAGGATCGTTGTTAAAGGAGATGTTGCCGGTCGATGCGTCATTAAGATTTTCGTTTGCATCAAGAGTCCGTGTGCTGATGGTAAACCCGCTACCAGTGTCAGAGGCATTGGCTGAATCGATTGCAACGGCTGTTGTGGAGCCTTCGGTTGTGTGCAGTGACGCGGCGCCGACTGAAACGGTCAGAGTCGGGGCGTCAGCGTCGGCAGAAACGGAGACGGCAATGGAACCGGTTGTGGTTGCCGTGTCGTCACCGTCTGTTGACGTGGCCGTTACGGAAAGCGTGAAATCGCTGCTGTCGTTGGCGGCGGGGGTGATCGTGAGACCTTCAAGCTGATCGGCGGTGAGGGTAACCGACCCGTCCGGGTTTACCGTGCCGGCGGAAAGCGTTGCGCCAGCCGGAATATCGCTGATGGTGATCGACAGGCTTTCGCTTGCGTCGGTCAGAGTAGCGGAGAGGTCCATTGCGATCGCCTGGTCTTCGGTGCCCGACGTATCGTTGACGGTCAGCGTCGGGGCGTCAGCGTCGGCGGCGACCGAAACACCGAGCGTATCGGACACAGTGGAGGAAAGCCCGCTGACTGTATCTGTCGTGGTAACATCGATGGCCAGCGTAAAGTCGTTGCTGTCGTTCGCCGCCGGCGTAATTGTCAGGCCTTCAAGCTGGTCGACCGTCAGGGTGACAGAGCCATCGGAATTGACCGTGCCTGCGGAAAGCGTTGCGCCCGCCGGAATGTCGCTGATAGTGATGGAAGCCGTATCGCTATCCTGCACATTGCTCACATCGATCGTCAGGGCGATGGCTGTATCTTCGGTGCCGGTTGCGTCATCGCCATATACCGTTGCGGCTTCGGCAAGTCCGGTATCGACCGATTCCGTCGATGCGGTTTGCGTTGTGGTGGCGATATCGCCATCGGCTTCCTGAGACGTCGCTGTGATTGTCAGGTTCAGCGGTTCGCCGGCGTTTACACCCGAATGCACCAGTTGCAAACCCTCGAGGTCTGCCGGCTGCAGGGTCCAGACGCCATTGCCGTTATCTGTGCCCGCCGATAGCTGTGCGCCGTCGGGCACCCCGGCTACCTGTATTGTCAGGCTTTCGGAACCGTCCGTATCGGTAAGGGCGGCGTCAATTGTCAGGTCGTTGGTTACAATTGCAGACGATGCCGTGCTGCTGACAAGGCTTGGATCGCCAACGACAACACCGTCCGCAAAAGAAATGGTTTCGACGTTGTTGATCGTAACGGTTTTTCCGGTGTCGAGGTCTCGGACCTGGGCACTGATTGTGCCGCCGTTATTCGTCAGATTGCTGATCTGGTATGTTGTGGAATCCTTGCCGAATGTGATGATGTCCTGGCCGTTCCCGCCGGTGATCGCGACATTGCCGTTGATATTGCCGTTAATCGTAACGCGGTCATTGCCGTCATTGAGGTTTATATTGTTGCCGCCTGCCAGATCGCCCTGGATGACAAGCGTATCGTTTCCACCCTGCAGATCGATATTCTCGTTCATTTCCATGTTGTCGAGCGTGATTGTGTCATCGCCCGAAGTCGGCACAGCGGCATTCGTATCTACCGGTATGTCGCCAGTACCGCCGTCCCCGTCCGTAACATATGAAACCTGAGGTTCGCCGATGGAAACCGTAAGTGTCGGTGCATCCGCGACACTGCTAACGCTGACATCAATTGTGCTGGTTACGGTTTCGGTATCTGCGCCGTCGGTTGACGTCGCAGCAACGGAAAGCGTGAAGTCACTGCTGTCGTTGGCGGCGGGGGTGATCGTGAGACCTTCAAGCTGATCGGCGGTGAGGGTAACCGACCCGTCCGGGTTTACCGTGCCGGCGGAAAGCGTTGTACCTGCCGGGATGTCGGAGATCGTGATCGAAAGCGCTTCGCTGTCGTCCGTGAGAGCGGCGGACAAATCGAGGGCGATGGCCTGGTCTTCGGTACCGCTGGCATCGTTGACGGTTAGCGTCGGGGCGTCAGCGTCTGCTGCAACGGAGACGGCAATGGAACCGGTCGTGGTCGCAGTGTCGTCACCATCCGTCGAGGTTGCCGTAACGGCCAGCGTGAAGTCGCTGCTGTCGTTGGCGGCGGGGGTGATCGTGAGACCTTCAAGCTGATCGGCGGTGAGGGTAACCGACCCGTCCGGGTTTACCGTGCCGGCGGAAAGCGTCGCACCGGCTGGAATGTCGCTGATGGTGATCGACAGGCTTTCGCTCGCGTCGGTCAGAGCGGCGGAGAGGTCCAGCGCAATCGCCTGGTCTTCGGTGCCGCTGGCATCGTTGACCGTCAGCGTCGGGGCGTCAGCGTCGGCAGCAACGGAGACAGCAATAGAACCTGTTGTCGTTGCGGTGTCGTCGCCATCCATCGAGGTTGCCGTAACGGCCAACGTGAAGTCGCTGCTGTCGTTAGCGGCAGGGGTGATGGTCAGGCCGTCAAGTTGATCGGCGGTGAGGGTGACGGAACCGTCCGGGTTTACCGTGCCGGCTGACAATGTCGCGCCGTTGGGAATGTCGGAGATCGTGATCGAAAGTGTCTCGCTGGCATCGGTCAGTGCAGCCGAGAGGTCGAGGGCGATGGCCTGATCTTCGGTGCCGGCGGCATCATTGACTGTCAGGGTCGGGGCGTCGGCGTCTGCCGCGATGGAAACTGAAACTGATCCGGTTGTCGTTGCGGTATCGTCACCATCCGTCGAGG
The DNA here is from genome assembly GCA_040222995.1 of Alphaproteobacteria bacterium. Classification (GTDB taxonomy): domain Bacteria; phylum Pseudomonadota; class Alphaproteobacteria; order UBA8366; family Aestuariispiraceae; genus JAVKBW01. Next base: position 242,305 of record JAVKBW010000019.1, read on the forward strand.
TTGCGGTGACCGCCAGTGTGAAATCGGAACTGTCATTCGCCGCTGGCGTAATGGTCAGGCCGTTAAGCTGATCGGCGGTGAGGGTGACCGACCCGTCATCGTTCACCGTACCCGCAGACAGAGTCGCACCGGCTGGAATTTCGCTGATGGTGACCGAGAGGTTTTCGCTCGCGTCGGTCAGAGCGGCGGAAAGGTCCAGCGCAATCGCCTGATCTTCTGTGCCCGACGCGTCATTGACGGTCAGTGTCGGGGCGTCGGCATCGGCGGCAACGGAGACGGCAATCGATCCTGTCGTCGTTGCCGTGTCCTCGCCATCGGTCGAGGTCGCGGTAACCGAAAGCGTGAAATCGCTGCTGTAGTTGGCGGCGGGGGTGATCGTGAGGCCATCGAGTTGATCGGCGGTAAGGGTAACCGACCCGTCATCGTTTACCGTACCCGCAGACAGAGTCGCACCGTCAGGAATGTCGCTGATGGTGATCGACAGGCTTTCGCTCGCGTCGGTCAGAGCGGCGGAGAGGTCCAGCGCAATCGCCTGGTCTTCGTTGCCGGATGCATCGTTGACGGTCAGGGTCGGGGCGTCAGCGTCTGCTGCAACGGAAACAGCAATCGACCCCGTCGTCGTCGCGATATCGCCGCTTTCATTATCAGTAGTGGTGACGGTTACGGTGAGATTGAAGTCGTCGCTGCTATCTACCGCCGGTGTGATTGTCAGTCCGGTGAGTTCGTTCGTCGTCAGCGTAACGGACCCGTCCGGGTTTACCGTGCCCGCGGAAAGCGTCGCGCCGTCCGGCACACCGGAAATGGTTATGCTGGCGGTATCGCCAGCCTGTATTTCGCCGACAGCGACTGACAAGTCGATCGCCTGGTCCTCGGCGCCGGACGCGTCGGACACCACCAGGGACGCCTCGTTTGCGACACCGGTAACGGTAACATCAATCGTTCCGTCGACGGTTTCGGTATGTCCGGTCAGGGTTTCCGTGGTCGTAACGGATACCGACAGCGAGAAATCGGACCGGTCGTCCGCAGCAGGCGTAATGGTCAGGTCGGTAAGCTGATCTGCGGTCAGAATGGCTGTGCCGTCGGTTGTATCGATTATATCGTCGCCGGATTTCAGGACAGCGCCCTCCGGAATGCCGGAGAGTTCGATGGACATGGTTTCCGAACCGTCGGTGTCTGTAAGCGCGGCATCCAGGGAAAGCGCTATTGCCGTATTCTCATCACCGGTCGCATTTTCGGTCGTGAGCGATGCGGCATCGGCCTTGACGTCGAAGTCGACGGCGGACCCATCGACGCGCAGATCAACCGCCTCGATGTTTTCCGCGATAAGATTCAGGGCGTTGAGAACAATCGGTCCGGTTTCGCCGTTTTCCAGATAAGTCTGCAGGGCGCGCAGATCAGTCTGGATATCGGGATCGATGAATTGAATGCCGGTCAGATTCAACTGAAGCGTATCGAAATCAGCGCCGCCGTCGATCTGCGTCATGCCGACGCCGTCCTGAACTGTATAGATAATGGCGTCGTCCCCTGCGCCGGCTTCGACAAAATCGCCAGTCTCGCCGGCGGTGCCCGTGTTGATGGTATCGTCGCCCGTGCCGCCGAGCAGAACGTCGTCACCGCTGCCGCCAAGCAGGATGTCAGCGCCCGCACCGCCGTCCAGATAGTCTGCATCGGCAATGTTCGTTTCATCGACCGCAACGGTTATTACCGTCGTTTCCGAAACGCTGCTACTGCCGCCGTCGGAATCGGAATCAGTGGAGGTCGCCGTGACGGTAAGATCAAAATCGGGCGTGCCGGGCGCGACGGTAATGATGACGCCGCTCGCTTCTTCCGGCGTCAGGGTAACCGAGCCGTCAGCGTTGACCACACCTGCTGTCAGGGCCGCACCCGCCGGCAGGCCGGATACCGTAATGGTCAGGACTTCGTCCGCATCGGAACCAAGCGCAGCGTTGATGTCGAGAACGGCGGCGATCGGCATTTTATTGTCGCCGTCGCCGACAAGAATGTCATCGCCGTCGCCGCCTCTTATCGTATCGGACCCGCCAGCGCCGGTAAGAACGTCGTCGCCGGCGCCGCCGGTCATTACGTCTGCCCCCGCATCGCCGTATCTTGCCGTGGCGTCACTGGCGGTGAGGGTGGGGGCGTCAGCTTCCGATGCGATGGCAACATTAATCGTCGAAGTGGTTGTCGCCGTGTCGCCGTCAGCTTCCGTGGCGGTGGCGGATACTGTCAGTTGGAAATCCGCGCTGCTGTTTGCCGGCGGCGTGATCGTCAGATTATCAAGTTGGTCGGGCGCAAGCTGCGCTATGCCGCCGACAACGGTAACCGGAACGCCATCTGACAGAAGAACAGCGCCGTCAGGAATGCCGGAGAGTTCTATTGCCAGCGTTTCCGATCCGTCCATATCGACAAGGGCGGATTCGATATCGAGTCCGATGGCCGTATCTTCGATCCCGGCAGAATCGGCGGCGGTTAGAGCCGGAGCATTCGCAACACCCGTTACCTGCACGATAACTGTGTCGATAACGTCGGCTGTTGCGCCGCTCGCTCGTTCCGTCGAGGTGGCGGTTACGGTAAGGCTGAAGTCGTCATTGCTGAATGAGGGCGGCGTTACTGTCAGGCCGGGCAGGTCTGTGGCTGCAAGTGTCACTGTGCCATCGGGATTGACGGTTCCGGCAGACAAGGCAGCGCCTTCCGGTAGACCTGATATGGTCAGCGTGAGGGTTTCCGATCCGTCCCGGTCGGTCAGTGCGGCGGCGATATCGAGCGGAATGGCGCCGTCTTCCTGCCCGGCGGCTGAACCGGATAGAATAAGGGTGGGGGCGGAAGCTGTGAGATCGACAGGACCGGCGATTTCCTCTGCTTCGGCAAACCGGATCGAACTGCGCTCTTCCAGGGGAACGAATTTGCTAACCAGGTTCTCCGTCTGGGTGGCGGCGACAGCGAGCGGTCCTTCCTCTCCTTCTGACGTGGCCAAACCGCCGAGTGACTGTATTTCCAGGCGGGAAAAACCGCCGAAACCGCCACTGGCCTGGGTCAGGTTGCTATCGCCCGTCGCCGTTTCGTATTCGGCAAGCGCCGCCGTTAGATCGTCTACGGTCTGGGCGATTTCGAGCACAGAATCCGCTTCGAACGTACCGCCGCCGGGGACCTCGATACCGTTAAGGAATCCGGAACTTACCGCGTCGGTATAGTTGGCGAGGGTGATTGTCTGGCCTTCGGCTGTTACGACCAGGAGGTCCATATCGGTTGTGACGATGTACTGAGCCATGTAGGGATCGAAGTTCAGCCCAATTCTGCCGTTCTTGATTACATCGGCATCATAGACATCGATTCTGATTTCTTCCTGTGGCACGATTCCTTCAGGCAGGTTGCCGCCTTTCGGCTGGTTCTCGCCCTGGGCCAGTTGGATTTCGTCAGACATGGTTGTCCTCCTGATGGACGGGGCGCATGATCAGGCCCCGCCATAATCAACTATCATGAAGGTTCATACCGTATTTGTCGGAATCGGGGAAGAATAAAGCCGTTATAATAATAAAATAACCAGAAAATTTAAATAAAAAAATATTAAAATAAATAATAAATACTAAATACACAAAAGGATACCGGCATATCGGCTGCGGAATTTAACGGAGAGAAACGACACGGTGCCGCGGCAAGGCATCCGCGCTGCCGTAAAACAGTGAATACAAAGGGGGTAGGCGGGGATAGCGGCCCGGCCGAAAGCGGATCAGGATCTATTGTTCAGAAGCGCCGCGGCGAAGGGGGCGAAGTATGTCAGTATCGCATCCGCGCCGGCACGTTTGAAGGCCAGCAGGGCTTCCAGCATCGCCCGTTCACGATCGATGCAGCCTTCCCGGGCCGCCATTTCGATCATCGCGTATTCGCCCGATACCTGATAGGCCACGGTCGGAACGCCGAATTCCTGTTTCACGCGGTAGATAATGTCCAGATATGGCAGGCCAGGTTTCACCATAACCAGATCGGCGCCTTCCTGAATATCCAGCGCGACCTCGTGCAGGGCTTCGTCAGAATTGGCCGGGTCCATCTGATAACTGCGCTTGTCGCCGCGCAGGGCCGCCTGTGACCCGACGGCTTCACGGAACGGGCCGTAGAAGCAGGAGGCGTATTTGGCCGCATAGGCGCAGATACGGGTGTTGCGGAAACCGTTCTTCTCGAGCGCGGTGCGGATCGCCCCGATACGGCCGTCCATCATGTCAGACGGGGCGACGGTATCGCAGCCGTTTTCCGCCAGTATCAGCGCCTGTTTCACCAGAAGATCGACGGTTTCGTCGTTCATGATAACGTCGCCATCCAGCACGCCGTCATGACCGTGATCTGTGTATGGGTCGAGCGCGACATCGCAGACCAGCATCAGGTCGGGATGGTTCTTGCGGATAGCGCGCACGGCCTGGCACACCAGATTGTCGGAGTTCAGCGCTTCCGTTCCGGTCGGGTTTTTCAGCGACGGGTCGGTATAGGGAAACAGGGCGAGGGCCGGTATGCCCAGTTCGGCGGCGCGGTCTGCTTCCTTCGCAAGCTGGTCGACCGATAACCGGTGAACGCCGGGCATTGTCGACACCTCGTCGCGGATACCGGTTCCATCGACGACAAACAGGGGCCAGATGAAATCCGCCGGCGTAACGGTGTTCTCCGCCACCAGTTTGCGGATGGACTCACTGGTCCGGTTGCGGCGGAGGCGGGTGGCCGGATACAGGCGGAACGGATCTGGCATGACGCGTTACGCTGCTTAAGCCTGCGATGCGTTCAGCGCCTGGTCGAGATCGGCCAGGATATCGTCGATATGCTCGATGCCGACGGAAAGCCGGACATAGTCATCCGTAACGCCGGTTTTCGCCTGTTCTTCCGGAGTCAATTGGGAATGGGTCGTGGAGGCCGGATGGATCGCCAGAGACCGCGCATCGCCGATATTGGCAACATGGTAGAACATCTGCAGCGCATCGATGAACTTCGCGCCGGCTTCCTTGCCGCCCTTGATGTTGAAGCCGCACAGGCCGCCAAGGCCGCCTTTCAGATAGGTATCGGCGCGGCGTTTGAATTCGCCGGTCTGGGCGCTCGGGTGAATGACGCCGACCACGGCACTGTGTCCGTTCAGGAAATCGGCGACCGCCTGGGTATTGCGGCAATGTTCCCGCATGCGAAGCGGCAGGGTTTCCAGCCCCTGAATGAACTGGAAGGCGTTCATCGGGCTCATTGCACAACCGAGATCGCGCAACAGGGTTACCCGGGCCTTGATGATATAGGCAATCGGGCCGAGCGGCTTGACGGCTTCCGTCCAGACCGCGCCGTGATAGCTCGGGTCCGGCTCGTTCAGGTAGGGCTGCCGGCTCTTGTGGTCTTCCCAGGGGAAGGTGCCGCTATCGACGATCAGCCCGCCGATCGATGTGCCATGACCGCCGATATACTTGGTGGTGGAATACACGATGACCGCGGCGCCATGATCGAACGGGCGGCAAAGTACCGGCGCGGCCGTGTTGTCTGCAATCAGGGGAATGCCGAATTCACGGCCGATGGCCGCCACTTCCGCGATCGGAAAAACGTGCAGTTTCGGGTTGGGAAGCGTTTCGGCGTAATAGGCGCGGGTCTTGTCGTCCGTTGCGCGGCGGAAGTTTTCCGGATCTTCCGGATCGACGAACCGGACTTCGATTCCCTGATCCTTCAGTGTGTTGGCGAACAGATTCCAGGTACCGCCGTAAAGATCGGTCGAGCTGACGATATTGTCGCCGGCGTGCGCAATGTTCTGGACTGCCATGGCGCTGGCCGCCTGACCGGAGGAAACGCCGAGCGCGGCAACGCCGCCTTCCAGCGCCGCGACGCGTTGTTCCAGCACATCGACGGTCGGATTCATGATGCGGGTGTAAATATTGCCAAGCTCTTCCAGACCGAACAGCTTTTTGGCGTGTTCGGCGCTGTTGAATTGATAGGCGGTCGTCTGATAGATCGGCACGGCAACGGCATTTGTGGTCGGGTCCGACCGATAACCGGCGTGCAGCGCAATCGTCTCCGGATTCTTGCTGGCCATAAACATATCCCCCCAACTTGCTGTTATAGTTGTGTCTCGAATGATACTCGATACGAAAGACTGTGGAATTGGTCAATCGACGGATTGCGAAAACAAAACGAATGTTACCAAATCGGTGAGTGTCTGTTTGGCGACTATGGCGGAGAATTCAGCAACCACATCCTACGTTGGCCTTGCCTGATCAAGAATTTCCGTTCAAATTCAAACGAATCGTACGATTAGAGTATATAAAGTCTAGTAAGGGTTGGGGGCGGTCACGACGTGAAGGAAAACTACCTGGAAACTATCCGGCTGATTGAACGGCTGCACCGTCAGTTCTTGGAAGTCGTGAAAGGCGAACTGGACCGCATCGGGGTTCGCGACATCAACAACATTCAGGCGTTGATACTCTATAATATCGGCAAGGATGAACTGACCGTTGGGGAGCTGACCCACCGCGGCTATTATCTCGGTTCGAATGTTTCGTACAATGTCCGCAAGATGGTTGAAAACGGCTATCTTATTCAGGAACGCTCAGCGCATGACCGCCGGTCTGTCCGCGTTCGCCTGTCGGAAAAAGGGCTGGAGGTCCACGACAAGGTAAATGACGTCATTGAGACCCAGGCGAACCGCTTGAACGAAACCGGCATCACGGAAAGCCATCTGGACGGCACCGCCCAGGTGCTGATGCGTCTGGAACGCTTCCTGCTTCACAATTTCGGATACGGCTCGGTTCGCTAGAGTGTGCGGCTTTCGCCTTCAGCTTGACTGTTCGTCAATCCGTTTCAGACGATCCTGAAGGCTGGTTATCAGGCCCGGCAGGCCGTTTGTCTGCATGACGGAATCGAACTGCGCCCGTTCGGTTTGCAGCATGCTGACACCTTCCACCACCAGATCGATGATTTTAAGCGACCCGTCGGACGACGTCCTGACCCGCCAGCCGGCTTTGATTTCTGGCTGGTCGTCAGTGACGATCACCGTATTGACCAATACGTCGTACTTTCCGGCCGGCCCGCTGCCTTCAACCTTGAATGTCTGGCCTGAATACCCACCGAGACGCCGTGCGTAGCCGCGGATCACGTATTCCGAAAACAGCTTCAGATATTCTTCGCGGGAATCCGGCGATGCGGAGCGCCACTGTGCCCCCAAAGCGAACTGACCCATGGTCTTCAGGTCCAGGTTATCGCGCAGAAGTTTTTGCACGCCTTCCTCACGCGTTGAAAGCGGTGCATCGGTGTCCTGAAGGACATCGACCGCCTGTTCGGCCAGGGTCCGTATGAAGTCGATCGCCTGATCGGCATCGGTTTTTGTCTTGGCCTGCGCTTGCGCCGACAGCGTTGCAGCAACAAGAAATGCGCAGGCAAACGCTTTGGTGAAAAGGCGTCTCTTCATCCTTATCTCCTGAAACATTGGCAGGTCATGTTAACGAACCCGCTATCCAGATAGGCAATTGATTCGGCTACCTTCAGGCAAACGCCTGCAGACCTGTCTGTGCGCGACCCAGAATAAGCGCATGCACGTCATGCGTTCCTTCATAGGTGTTCACGGCTTCCAGGTTCATGACATGGCGAATGACATGGTACTCGTCCGACACGCCGTTGCCGCCATGCATGTCGCGCGCCACGCGGGCGATATCGAGCGATTTGCCGCAGGAATTGCGCTTGATCAGCGAGATCAGCTCCGGCGGGCAGCGGCCATCGTCTTTTAGACGGGCAGCGCGCAGAACGGCCTGCAGGCCGATGCTGATTTCGGTCTGCATGTCGGCAAGCTTTTTCTGAATCAACTGGGTGTTGGCCAGGGGCCGGCCGAACTGCTTGCGGTCGAGCGTGTAGTCCCGCGCCGCGTGCCAGCAGAATTCCGCCGCGCCGAGCGCGCCCCAGGCGATTCCGAAGCGGGCGTTGTTCAGGCACCCGAACGGGCCTTTCAGACCCTGCACATTCGGCAGCAGGTTTTCTTCCGGCACGAAAACCTCGTCCATCATGATCATGCCGGTGATCGAGGCGCGCAGCGAGAATTTGCCTTCGATTTTCGGCGTGTCGAGGCCCTTCATGCCGCGTTCCAGGATGAACCCGCGGATGACATCGTCTTCGGTCTTGCCCCAGACGACGCAGATATCGGCGATCGGCGAATTGGTGATCCAGTTCTTCGAGCCGGACAGCGAATAGCCGCCGTCGACCTTTTTGGCGCGGGTTTTCATCGAGCCGGGATCGGAGCCGTGATCGGGCTCCGTCAGGCCGAAACAGCCGACGATCTCGCCGGTGGCGAGACGCGGCAGGTATTTCTTGCGCTGTACTTCGGTGCCGTAGGCGTTGATCGGATGCATCACCAGCGAGGATTGCACCGACATGGCGGAGCGATAGCCGGAATCCACCCGTTCGACTTCACGGGCGACAAGGCCGTAGGCTGTATAATTCGTGCCGGAACAACCGTATTCTTCTGAAATGGTCATGCCGAGAAGGCCGAGTTCGCCCATCTCGGTGAATATCTCGCGATGAAAGACTTCGTTGCGGTTGGCTTCCAGAACACGGGTCATGAGCTGCGACTGGCAGTAGTCGTGGGCCGTATCGCGGATCATCCGCTCTTCATCGGTCAGTTGATCCTCGATCTGAAAGGCGTCCTGCCAATCAAATGCGGCGCGCATCTCGCTCATATCGTCCTCTCTCTGTTATACCGAAATACATAGACCGCCTGTACGGTTTCGCTAGGGCAATCGGCAATTGGATGGCATGGTGATTACGTTAAACTGTCCTGCAAGTCGATGCATTTTTGTAACAATGACACGTTCTTGATGTGCAAGTCAGGATCGCCTGAATGAGCTACAAGTACCGATCCGCAACGTTGCCGAAAGGAGCGCTGATAGAATTCGTTCGGGTCGGCGCCTATATAAAGGTTATGGCTGTGGATCCTGTCAGCTACGAAGAAGTGTCGATTGTCGGCGATCCGAAGACCCCGGGTAGCACGCTTGCGCGGGAGGCGGTCAGGAAGCTTGAATATGTGCTGGACCGAAAACGGAATGCGAAATCAGGATTTCAGAAACCAAAGGACCCGGCAGAGGCGGTTGTGCGCCGTGGACGCCGGACGGATACGCCCAGCGGATGGGAGATGTAGACAATGACGATAGGCTCGATCCTTGAAAGCGCCGGGAGGAACGGGACCAATGTCGCAACGCTCGCGCCGTCGCAGACCATCAGGGAAGCTGTCGCCGTTCTTGCCGTCAAGAAGATCGGCGCCGTTCTGGTCGTTGACGATCAAACCGGAAAACCTGTCGGAATTCTTTCGGAACGTGATGTCATTCGGGCCTTGGGAAAATCGGATGCAAATGCATTGGACGGTTCGGTTGGCGATATCATGACGCCTGACCCGGTGATATGCGACGTCTCCGCCGGCATAGACAAGGCGCTTGGTAAAATGACGGAGAACCGATGCCGGCACCTGCCCGTTCTGGACGGCGATAAGGTTGTCGGCGTCGTCTCGGCCCGCGATATCATGGTGTATATGGTTGAATCCGCGTCTCGGCAGGAACGCGAGCGGATCGTCGCGATGATTGCGCTGGCCTGATCGCGGGCTTCGTGTGGGCCTGCTCAGCGTCCGTTGCGTTGCGGGTTTACCGCGCCATGCCGCTTGATGCTGCCTTCTTTCCAGGACGTCGTGTTCTTGCATTTCGGGCATACGCGTTCACCGGCCCAGGAGCTTTCGAAGGACTGCTGGCATCGCAGACAGGCGCGTGACGTCTTGTACGACGGCACAGCGGTGTTGTGAGGTGTCGTTCCTGTAATAGTTGCTACCAACAGATTGACCCTTTCCGGTGTTACGGCGTGTATCCCGATGAGACGGTTGCCGGGATCGGCATGAATTTCTTGCGGTCCCGTTTTACGGCGTCCTTGAATGCGTCCGGCATTACAGTTACGGCCTGGCCCGATTGCGGGTTTTCCAGTTGAACAGGCAGATGCAGCACAATGCTGACCGGCTGGTAGCGGGCGAAGATGGTGTTGCTGACTGTTTTTTCCATCGTATCGATTTTGTAGGTGCCCGCCGGAAGCTGGCCGATATGGCCGTTTATCGTGAAGGGGCGTCGGAAATCGATTTTGGACGTCGTTGTACGGGTATTCATGCAGTCTCCGCCATTCTGCCTGCGCTTTCGCAGGGACGGCAGGAATTTGCCACCTTTTATTATATGGTGATGAAAGTCAGGATTGTTAGCGATTAAGCAGGTTGTAAAAATTTATTTTTTTTCAAACGCTTGCGAGTCGTTTTTGAATCCATTTCGAGAAAAGGAAAAACGGGGGCATAGACCCCCGTTTTTTCGGCTCTCCCGGTGACCCGGTCTTCTTTTTTATAAGGTTGTATGGTTCGCGCTGCCTACTGACGCGTGGCGGCCTGGCTTCGCGGCGACCCCGGCGGGTTGCGGCCAAGTCCGATCTTTTTTGCGAAAGCGGAACGTTGCGCGGCATAATTCGGCGCCACCATCGGATAGTCAGGCGGCAGCCCCCATTTGGCGCGGTATTCTTCCGGCGTCATGTCGTAGTTGGTTCGAAGATGCCGTTTCAGCATTTTCAGCTTCTTGCCGTCTTCCAGGCAGATCAGGAATTCAGGCGTAACCGAGCGTTTGACCGGTACGGCGGCTTTCTGATTGCTGGCGCGGGCCGGGCGCGGACCATCGGTGTTAAGGTCCGTCAGTGTACGGTAGACAGAGGAAATCACGCTCGGCACGTCACCCGTCGCCACGCTGTTATTGCTGAGATAAGCGGCCGCAACATCGGCCGTCATGCGCAATAGGTCGGCGCGCTGGGTTCCCCCATTACTTTGATCGGCCATTCCCGCGTCCTCTCATTATTCCCCAATAACCGCGTGTCATCTAATAAAAGTCTTGCATCGACTACAGTTTGACTTTGCTGACCCGCGTAAGCACTGGCATGAAACCAGCATTAAAGGAAATTATCAATATTAAAAATTTGTACTTTGTCTTGGGACAGTAATTTTTACTCTGATATAAGTATTATAACCTAAATGAACGCATATACTTTCAAATAACCACAATATACAGCGGCTCTTGTAAGAATATCACTTTGTTATTGTGAAGTAATTAGGGAAGACGACGCAAGAAATCGGAAGTAGAATACACCGCTGAAATTCCCTGCCGTCCTGCTATCGCCAGCATCTGCGGCATTCCATCGTTTTTCTGGTATTTCGGGGCCGGGATGTGATAGTCACCGGGCTTCAACTCGCGGCTGACGCCGCCGAACAGAAACCGCCGGGCACGGCAGAAAAGACAAGGGGCCATGAGCAACAAGCCAATTGCCATCGCCGGGGATCACGCCGGAACTGCGCTGAAGGCCGTTCTTCAAAAGCGGCTGACCGAAAACGGCTATGAAACACTCGACCTCGGCGCTGACGGATCGCAATCGGTCGATTATCCGGATTACGCCGATAAGCTGGCGGACGCGATTGCCGACGGCAGGGCCGAGCGCGGCGTGCTGGTCTGCGGAACCGGCATCGGCATATCGATTGCGGCCAACCGCCATCGTCATATCCGGGCGGCTTTGTGTCACTCAACGACGGATGCAAGGCTGTGCCGGCAGCATAATGACGCGAACGTGCTTGCTTTGGGCGCTAGAACGATGGGCGAGGAAGCGGCTTTGGATTGTCTTGACGTCTTCTTGAATACCGCATTCGAAGCGGGGCGACATGTGCGACGAGTGGAAAAAATGTCGTAATGCGCACAATGGATAAACCTTCAGGCCACTACACAGACAGGCCGAACCACAGACGGACGAAAGGGCGGGGTCATGGGTACAGTTGAATCGCTTAGCGCGACGGAAAAGACGCAATTGGATGCCTTCTTCACGGAGGAACTGGAAAGCCGGGACCCGGCGATCTTCAAGGCGATGCAGCAGGAACTCGGGCGTCAGGCCGAGGGTATTGAGCTGATCGCGTCGGAAAACATCGTCAGCCGCGCCGTGATGCAGGCGATGGGCTCGGTGATGACCAACAAATACGCTGAAGGCTATTCCGGCCGCCGCTACTATGGCGGCTGCGTATTCGTCGATGACGCCGAGGATCTGGCGATCGAGCGCATCTGCAAGCTGTTCGACTGCAAATTCGCCAATGTGCAGCCGCATTCCGGCGCGCAGGCGAACCAGGCCGTGTTTTTCGCCCTGCTGCAACCGGGCGATACGTTCATGGGCCTGTCGCTCGCCAGCGGCGGCCATCTGACCCACGGGGCTGGGCCGAACCAGTCCGGTAAATGGTTCAACGCCGTGCAGTACGATGTCAGCCCGGAAACCTCGCAGATCGATTTCGATCAGGTTGAAAAGCTTGCCAGGGAACACAAGCCGAAGCTGATCATTGCCGGCGGGTCCGCGTATCCGCGCTTCATCGATTTCAAACGGTTCCGTGAAATCGCCGATTCCGTGGGTGCGTATTTCATGGTCGACATGGCGCATTTCGCCGGTCTGGTTGCCGGTGGCCAGCATCCGAACCCGCTGGAATACGCCCATGTCGCGACATCGACGACGCACAAGACCCTGCGCGGTCCGCGTGGCGGCATTATTCTGACAAACGATGAAGGCCTGGCGAAAAAATTCAATTCCGCCGTGTTCCCGGGTTTGCAGGGCGGTCCGCTGATGCATGTCATCGCCGCCAAGGCGGTTGCGTTCGGTGAAGACCTGCGCCCGGAATTCAAGGAATACACCGCCCAGGTGGTCGCCAATGCGAAAACGCTGGCGGCGACGCTGGTTGAAGGCGGACTCGATATCGTTTCCGGCGGCACCGACACGCACCTGATGCTGGTCGACCTGCGTCCGAAAGGCCTTACCGGTAACATCGCCGAAAAGAGTCTGGAACGCGCCGGCATCACCTGCAACAAGAACGGCATTCCCTTCGATCCGGAAAAGCCGATGGTGACCAGCGGCATCCGGCTCGGCACCCCGGCGGCGACGACCCGCGGGCTGAAGGAAGCGGATATCCGCGAACTCGGCGGGCTGATCATCGAAGTCTTGGATGGCCTGGCCGCCAACAAGGAAGACAATTCGGCGGTCGAGGCGGCGGTTCTTAAAAAGGTCGAGGCTATGTGCGAACGGTTCCCGATCTATCCGAAGCTTTACTGACGGTTGACGTTGACGAAGCCCCGGGCCATTGCCCGGGGTTTTTGAAACCGACGGCATGCTGAAAGTTCGGCATTTCGTTACACTAACCCGGAATTCGGGTTGGACGGGGCGGCTCGAATCCTCTTTATTAGAGCGCCTTACGGTTTCTCATGCTTCCAAGGGGACGCGCAATGCGGTGTCCGTTTTGTGGTCACGACGACACACAAGTTAAAGATTCTCGCCCGACAGAGGACAACCACGCCATCCGCCGGCGGCGGCTGTGCCCGAATTGCGGCGCCCGGTTTACAACGTTCGAGCGGGTGCAGTTGCGCGAATTGCAGGTCGTGAAGCGGGGTGGGCAGCGTGAACCCTTCGATCGCGACAAGCTGCTGCGCTCGATGCGGATCGCCCTTCGGAAGCGGAATATCGATCCCGAACGCATCGAACGGGTGGTGAACTCGATCGTACGCCGACTGGAAAGCAGCGGCGAAAGCGATGTCCGGGTCGAAACGGTCGGCGAAATGGTGATGGAAGCGCTAAGGCAACTTGACCAGATTGCCTATGTCCGGTTCGCGTCGGTTTACCGAAACTTCCGTGAAGTCAGCGATTTCGAAAACTTCATCGATACGGAAGTCCGTCCCGAAGGCGATGACTGACCGTTCAGATTGGCCGTAGACGGTGCCGACGACCGACATCGACAAAATTCACATGCATCAGGCGCTGGTGCTGGCCCGGCGCGGACTGGGGCAGGTCTGGCCAAATCCGGCTGTTGGCGCCATTGTTGTCGATGCCGAGGGAAAGGTCGTCGGACGCGGCTGGACCCAGCCGGGCGGACGGCCGCACGCGGAAACCGAGGCATTGCGTCGGGCTGGCGCGCACGCGAAGGGCGGCACACTGTATGTCAGCCTTGAACCCTGTAATCATCATGGCAAGACACCGCCCTGTACCGAAGCAATTATTGCTGCCGGTATTGCGCGGGTCGTCGCCGGTTGCACGGACCCGGATGAGCGGGTCTCCGGCAGCGGTTTCAGGCGGCTGAAACAGGCCGGCCTGACGGTTATAGAGGATTGTCTGAAAGACGAGGCGCGCGCCCTCAATACCGGATTTTTCCGACGAATCGCCGAAGACCGGCCTTTCGTGACACTGAAGCTGGCGACCAGCCTGGATGGCAGGATCGCGACATCGACCGGCGAAAGTCAGTGGATCACCGGCGACGAGGCGCGGGCCCGGGCGCATCTGTTGCGGGCGGAAAACGATGCGGTGCTGGTCGGCATCGGAACCGTGCTGGCGGACGACCCGTCGCTAACCTGCCGTCTGCCCGGATATACAGGACGTCAGCCGGTTCGGCTTGTGCTGGACAGTTCGGCGCGCATGCCGGTGGACGCCGCCATGCTGGATGACGGCCATCCGGTCTGGCTGGTAACCGGGCAGGGAGCCGACACATCCCGCCTGGAACCGAGGCTGGAAAAAATCGTCAGTTGTCCGACGGACCGCAACGGCAGAGTCGATATGGGCGTCGCGCTGGCCCTGCTGGCGGAAGAAGGCATTACCCGGATCATGGTCGAAGGCGGCGGCGGCGTTGCCGCCAGCCTGCTGGCTGCAAATCTGGTGGACACTATCGTCTGGGCGCGGGCCGGCGGGGTGATCGGCGCGGACGGCCTGGCCGCCGTTGCCGGCATTGGCCTCGACAAGCTGGGCGATATGACGCGCTACCGGCTGGTCTGCCAGGAACGGTGCGGCCCGGATACGCTCGACACGTATTGCGCCTGCTAGGCGAGTAGTTTAACTCCCCATCCATGTTCACAGGCATCATTACAGAGATCGGCGAAGTCCGTTCGATAGAGCAGCGCGGCGATACGCGGTTCGTCATCGCGGCCGCCTACGATATGGACGGCGTGGATATCGGCGCATCGATCGCCTGTTCAGGCCCCTGTCTGACCGTGATCGACAAGGCAAACGACCAACCGGGAACGCCCGGCGGCTGGTTTGCCGTTGATGTCAGCGCGGAAACCCTGTCGAAAACGGTGCTTGAAAAGTGGCAGGTCGGAACCCGTATCAATCTGGAGCGGGCGCTGAAAGTCGGTGACGAACTGGGCGGCCACATCGTTTCAGGCCATATCGACGGCTTGGCGCAGGTCGAGGACATCCGGCCGGAAGGCGACAGCCTTCGGTTTACCTTTATCGCGCCGGATACCCTGGCCCGGTTTATCGCCCCGAAAGGATCGGTCGCGCTGGACGGCGTGTCGCTGACGGTGAACGAGGTGGATGGTGCTCGCTTCGGCGTCAACATAATCCCGCATACCGCCGAAAGAACGACAATCGGCGGCCTGAAATCGGGCGATCCGGTTCATATTGAGATCGATCCCCTGGCCCGTTATGTTGCGCGCCTTCTAGAAACAGGAACCCCAAGCAATGGCTGACCATTCGCCGCATATCCTTGTGATCGAAGCCCGGTTCTACGAGGACCTGGCGGATGAACTGGCCGCCGGTGCGCTGGAAGCGCTGGAAGCCGGCGGCGCGACCTATGAACGGATGGCGGTTCCCGGCGCGTTCGAAATTCCGGCCGCCGTTTCTTATGCCCTGACGCATCAGGAACTGGAAGACCGCCATGTTTACGATGGATATGTTACGCTCGGTTGCGTTATCCGGGGCGAGACCACGCACTACGACTATGTCTGCGGCGAGAGCGCCCGGGGGCTTATGAACCTGGCAACCGATTTCGGCCTTGCGCTCGGTTACGGTATTCTGACGGTCGAGAACGAGGAGCAGGCCTGGGAACGGGCTAAACGTGATCGCAAGAACAAGGGCGGGGCGGTTGCCAATGCGTGTCTTGCGATGATCGAACACAAGAACCGCTTCGGCCTCTATCCGAGATAGACCAGACAGGCAGGCAGGTTAATGTCCAGACCCAAATCAACCGGCCAGAAACGCAGAGCCTCGCGGCTTGCCGCGGTGCAGGCCCTGTACGAGGTCGATCTGACGGAACACCCTGCGTCGATGGTGATCGACGCCTATGCCCAGGCCGGTTATCTGGCGACCCTGGATGAAGGCGGGCAGTCACAGGCCGAGGCCGACCTGTTCACCGATATCGTGCGCGGTGTCGCGACGCGCCGGGTCGATCTGGACGGCATGCTGCAGTCCTGCCTGCAGGAAAACCGGACGGTCGAGCGGATGGAGCCGATCCTGCGGGCGATCCTGCGCAGCGGGTCCTACGAATTGTCGGCCCGGGGCGATATTGACGCCGCGCTGACGATCGGCGAGTACGTGGCTCTGGCGCATGCGTTCTTCGACGGTCCGGAACCGAAAATCGTCAACGGCGTACTGGAACGGCTGGCCCGCACCCTGCGGCCGGACGATTTCGAAGTGACGGCGGATGCCGGGTGATTCCGAAAAGCCGGCCCGGCCCGGTGAATTCGATCTGATCGACCGGTATTTCAAGCCGCTTGCGACATCTTTGCCCGGCGCGTTCGGCCTGACCGACGATGCGGCGACGATCTGCCCGGCCGACGGAAACGAATTCGTCGTCACCACCGACACGATTGTCGAAACAGTGCACTATCTGGGCGGTGAAACGCCGGGAAATGTCGCCGCGAAACTGATGCGGGTGAACCTGTCCGATCTCGCCGCCAAGGGGGCGGTGCCTGCCGCCTACAGCCTTAATCTGGCCCTGTCGGCCAAGATTGACGATGCCTGGCTGCTGGCGTTTTCCGCCGGTCTGGCGGCGGAACAGGAAGAATTCGGCATTGGTCTGCTGGGCGGCGATACGGTGTCGACGACGGGGCCTTTGGTCTTGACGATTACGGCGATGGGCGAAGTCGCGCGCGGCACGGCATTGCACCGGTTCGGCGCGAATCCGGGCGACCGGCTGTTTGTGACCGGCACCATCGGCGACGGTGCGCTCGGCCTACTGGCGGCGACCTACAAGCTGGCGGATCTGGATCAGGCGGAAAACGACTATCTGCGGAACCGCTACGAACGGCCTGACCCGCGCGTCACCGTCGGTCCGAAACTGATCGGCCTGGCGACGGCGGCAATGGACGTTTCAGACGGGCTGATTGCCGATTGCACCCATATGGCGGTTGCCTCCGGCCTTGCCGCGACAATCGATACCATTACCGTGCCATTGTCCGATGCGGCGGCGACCGCCATTGCGATGGACCCGGACCTGCTGGAAACTGCGCTGACCGGCGGCGACGATTATGAAATCCTGTTTGCCGCGCCGGAATCGCGGCGCGGGCAGATTGCGGAACTGGCGGCGGAAACCGGCGTGCCGATCACCGAGATCGGATCGCTTGTGAAAGGCTCGGGCGTTGTCGCCCGCGATGCCGACGGTAATGCCGTCTCATTCGCCAAACCGGGCTATCTGCACGGTTAGACCGGCTGGCTCTTCAGGACGTTTCAGACAATGCCGCATTGGTTGCCGAGGTGTCGCTACCGAGCGGATCTTCACCGTAGTTGTTGGAACCGCGTGTACCCGGCAGCACTAATAGCACCAGCAGCCAGATTGTACCGATCACGGGTATTAGACTGATCAGAACCCACCAGCCAGATCTGTCCGTATCGTGCAATCGTCTTACAGTGACCGCCAGGGATGGCAGGAACAGCACAAGAACGATGACAATCGAAACCGTGTTGAGGGCCTGCAGGGAAGATGCGGAGTACAGCGACCCACCGATCACCGCGAATACAAGGTTGACGATAAAGTACAGCAGTGCGAACAGCCAGTACTCCTTGCGCCGCGCCCGCCCGGTGAATGTGGCGTACTTTTTTGTGATGCACTGAATTGCCAAATCCATTATCTAGCATCCTTAAATAGTTTAGTCGGGTTTTATACAGCCAATACTAATACGGGCTTGTATGTATTGGCAATTGCAGTTGCCGATTAGCTGCCATTCGATTTCAAACGGTCCGCCCCAGTGCGTTTAACACTTCCTGCCGGGGCGTCGTGTGGGAAATAGGGTCGTCACCATAGTCGTTAGGGCCGTGTGTGCCGGGCAATAGCATCAGCACGAACAGCCAAAGCCAGCCGATAACCGGAATAAACCCCAGCAGGTAACACCAGCCGGAATGATCGGTATCATGCAGCCGCCGGACCGTAACCGAAATGGACGGGATGATCATCAGCAGCAGGTAAATCAGCGAGACCATGCCGATATCCGTCGGGTAGCGCGCCGGACTGATCCATCCGTCGACGCCGCCGGCGGCGAAGCCCAGAAGGACGCTGAGCAGACAGAATGTCCAGTATTCCAGCCGTCGCGCACGGCCATCAAACGCGGCATACCGAACCGTAAGGCATCCAAACGCGTACCGCATAGCCTAAACCCGGAAATGGGAGCATCGTCGCAGTAAGGGGCCGGACCATCCCACCATCAACAGCCGATGCCTAAAATAACCGGCAAATCTATAGAAAACACACGATAATCGATTGGCGGCCGGCAGCGTGCCGACGCCGGCAGGGGCGGTCTAACCGGCGGTGACAGCCACGGCAAGGCCCACTTTCTTTCTGCTCATCACGACGGATGTGCGAAAGCGGCGCACATTCGCGTCGCCGAAGAAGAGACGGTGTGTCAGTGCTTCATAATCATCCATATCGCGCGCTGTGCAGACCAGACAAAAGTCGGCCTCTCCGGTGATGTAGTAGCATTGCTGAACCTGTGCTTCGGCTGTGGCCCGCTTGGTAAATTCCTCGAGCTGATCCAGTCGTTCGCGTTCAAGTTCGACCATGACAACAAATGTCATGGATTGACCCGCACGTGTCGGGTCGACCAGCACGACTTCTTGCGAGATGACTCCATCGTCTTTCAACCGTTTCAGGTGCCGTTGAACCGTGGCGGTTGAAAGACCGGTCATCTCGGAAAGCGTCTCCAGGCCGATACGGGCATTCTCCTGAAGCGCGTTGATAAGAACAGCATCTGTTTTTGTGATTTTCATTTTTCATCCAGGGGAAAAAATAGAGAAATTATATCGGAATTTTACGATCTTTGTCCTGATCAAATCAAAATTAGGGGATAGTCTTTCAACAATCGAGCTTGGGGGCTGATATTCGATCGGAAAAGGAAAATACATGATAATCGGATTATTGAAACGTAGTGCCAATTTCTTGGTGTTCGTTGTTGGCATTACCCTGGCCGCCGTTTCGGCCCAGGCGGCAACGGTTTCTTTCACAAGCGAACTGATTGGCCTGCCGGGGTCGACCAAAACAGCCAGTGTGCAGAAGTTCGATACGTCGCTGGGTACGCTCAATTTCGTGCAGATTTCCTACGATCTGACCTCACTGCTAAGTATCAAGTACGAAAACGAAAGTTTTTCGACGGCAACGGCGGTCATCGATCCCAATACACTGACCGTTAGGGGGCATGATCCTGACGGTTTTTTCGGCACGGAAAATCAGTTTCTCGATGACGGGGATATCGGCGGGAGTTTTGATGTTGGACCTGCATCCGCATTGGGTAACTTTGTCTTCCCCGGAGAGCGTACGGTCAGTGTTCAGGTTAACGTTCAACGCGGCTTCGATTCCCGGGGAACGATATTTGCAAATACGACGTTTGGCGACTTCAGCACTGCAGCCTATGTCGGCTCCGGTAACTTTGACTTTAATTTTTCGGCCTCGACGAACGGGCCGCTGGTTCTCAGCGGCTTATTGCCGGCGTTGGATTTTTTCGGGCAACCGCAAGACCTGACGCCGAGTCTGACCGGTACGGTATCCGTGACCTATGACTTCACCGAAGCTGTCGTCTCCACTGTACCCGTGCCGGCATCGCTGCCGCTAATGGCGCTCAGCCTTGCAGGGATCGGGGTATTGGCCCGCCGGCGCAGGGCAAACAGGCCGTAGACGCCTTTATAAACAACTAACCACAGCCGCCTTCGGGCGGCTGTTTCCGTTTGCGGCGCCACAAGTTTGCAGTAACTGCGGCTTTAAATTGCGCAAAAAAATGCATAGCCGGAGTATCCTGAAATGTCTCGCCGCACTACTCCGGGAGACCTGCAGGTTAAGTGGCATTCCTGATCTTACCCCTTTGCCGGAGAAGGCGCGAGACAACTATAGAACGGCTTGGCGATCAGGGCGTTGCCTCTTGCGTTCCAAAACGGTTCGGTCTTTATGAAGGATCATGAAGAAAATGATCCTCATCGTGCTGCCGTTGTTACTGCTTCTGGGTGGTGGCGGCGGCGCGGCCTATTACTTCCTGATGATGAAGCCAGCCGAAGAAACAGCGGAGCCGGAACCGCCGCCACCGCCGGTCGACCCGGTGCTGGTGGAAATCGACGCCATGACGATTCCGGTTATCCGGCAGGGGTCGGTCCGGAAATATGTTATGGTGAAAGTGACGTTTCAGGTTGCCGATCAGGATGCACGGCAATTGACGTTGACCGTCATGCCCCGCATCAAGGATCAGATGTACAGCGCATTGCACCGCTATTTCGCCTCTATTCCGCTCGATGCGCCGATAAGCACGCAGACGATCAAAAAGTTCATTTCAAAAATCGCCGTAAAGAATCTCGGGGCGGAAAACTTCAATCGGGTGCTGATTGAAGGCGTTTACGAAAAGCAGGGCGGTTAGCACCGGCGCGCGAGACCAATTATCGCTGGGCAAGAGCGGCGTCGACCGATAACTGATGCGGGCGACGATGATTTCATCGGGACGGATATTCCGAATGGCAGAGGCAGTAACAGAAACCACACCGGCAAGCCTGCCGCACATGCGCCGCAATGTCTTTCTGCTTGCGGTGTGTCTCGCCCTGTCATTCACGGGGTCAAGCCTGACAATGGTCGTAACCGCGCTGGCGGCGTCGATGCTGGCGGACCCGACACACATCTACCGTCTACCTGTGTTTGGCGATATCAGCGAACCGGCGCTCGCGACCCTTCCTTTGTCGCTTATGTTCGTCGGCACCGTGTCGATGACCATTCCCGCCTCGATGTTCATGCGCCGGTTCGGCAGGCGGTCAGGTTTTTCCTTCGGGCAGATGATCGGTATCACGGCGGCGTTGATTTCTGCCTATGCAATCTATGTGCACGAATTCTGGCTGCTTGTCCTCGGCGGTTTCATTCTGGGCATGCATAACGGTGTCTGGCAGTACATCCGGTTCGCGGCGGCGGAAGTCGCCGACGATGCGTTTCGCAGCAAGGCGATTTCGCTGGTGATGGCCAGCGGCGTATTCGCGGCCATAGCGGGGCCGGAAATAGCCAAATTCACGCGGGAAGGGATGGGCCCGTACCTGTTTGCCGGGTCGTATCTATCCATCGTGGCCTTGTGTCTCCTGTCGATCTGCGTTTTGCAATTCGTTCGAATTCCACCGCTCACCGCGACCCAGCGCAAGCAGACGGGCCGGCCGATGCGGGAAATCGCCAGGCAACCCGCATTCATCGTCGCCGTGCTGTCGGCGATGCTCGGTTATTCGACGATGTCGCTGGTGATGACCGCGACGCCGCTGGCCATGGCGTTCTGCGGCTTCGGATTCGGGGATACGGCGTCGGTTATCCAGTGGCACGTGCTGGCGATGTTCGCGCCGAGTTTCGTGACCGGCCACATCATCCGTAAAATCGGCGTCCTGGCCGTGATCAAGATCGGCACGTTGCTTGGTTTCGCCTGTATCGCGGTGACACTCTCGGGAATCGATCTTGCAAATTTCGGCGTAGGCCTCGTGTTGCTCGGCCTGTGCTGGAATTTCATGTTCGTCGGCGGTACGACCCTGCTGACGGAAACCTACCGGCCCGAGGAACGCAACCGGGTGCAGGGCATAAACGATTTTCTTGTTTTCGGCATGGTCTCGATCGCCAGCCTTTCTGCGGGGTTGTTGCAGGCGCTGGTCGGTTGGGATGCTGTGAATATGGTCGTTGTTGCGCCGATCGGCATCGTGTTGGCCGCTGCATTGTGGCTTCGCTTCAGCGGTAATCGCCGGGCTGTGTAGCAGTGTTGGCCAGCCTGCCTTGTCAAGGCATGGGTCATCCCTTATGTTCCCGCCGATTTTCAGGGTATCCGCCCAACCCGGGCGGATACTTTTTGGGAGGGGCACCGGTTGGTCTCGGGTCCGGTCAAAAGAAGGCCCGGTCCGGTCGCTGTTCTGTCATGACACTAATCATGGGAAGGATGTATTGGGCATGATCTGGCTCATCATCGCGTGTGGCGTCTTAGCAGTCCTGTATGGGCTGGTTACATCGCGCAGTATTTTGAACGCATCTGCCGGTACCGAGCGGATGCAAACGATCGCCGCCGCCATTCAGGAGGGCGCATCGGCCTATCTGAACCGGCAGTACACGACCATCGGCATCGTCGGTGTTGTCGTTGCCATTATTCTTGGCCTTACACTCGGCATTACAACGGCGGTCGGCTTCCTCATCGGTGCGATTCTGTCCGGCATGGCCGGCTATGTCGGGATGCTGGTTTCGGTTCGCGCCAACGTGCGGACCGCCGAAGCGGCCCGCAAAAGCCTGGCGGCGGGACTGGACATTTCGTTCAAGTCCGGCGCGGTGACGGGCATGCTGGTCGCCGGTCTGGCGCTTCTGTCGATCTCCGTCTATTACGCGATCCTGGACAGTATGGGCGCAACCGGCCGCGACATGATCGACCCGCTGGTCGGGCTGGCCTTCGGCGCCTCGCTGATCTCCATCTTTGCCCGTCTCGGCGGTGGTATCTTCACCAAGGGCGCCGATGTCGGGGCCGACCTGGTCGGCAAGGTCGAAGCCGGTATTCCGGAAGATGACCCCCGCAACCCCGCCGTGATCGCCGACAATGTCGGCGACAATGTCGGCGACTGCGCCGGCATGGCGGCAGACCTTTTCGAAACCTATGTCGTGACCCTCGGTGCGACCATGGTTCTGGCGTTGATCTATCTGTCGAACGACCCGAACCTGGAACGCATGCTGATGTATCCGATGGCGATTGGCGGCATTTGCCTCGTCGCGTCAATCGTCGCCACCTATTTCGTGCGTC
Organism: Alphaproteobacteria bacterium; assembly: GCA_040222995.1. Lineage (GTDB taxonomy): Bacteria > Pseudomonadota > Alphaproteobacteria > UBA8366 > Aestuariispiraceae > JAVKBW01. The sequence goes on from JAVKBW010000019.1 coordinate 265,341, forward strand.
TCGGCGGCGGCACCAACATCATGGGCGCGCTGTACAAGGGCTTCTTCGGCAGTGCGATCATTTCAGCCATCGCCCTTTGGCCGATCACATCCTATGTGGTCGGGATGGATACGGAATTCGTCGTTGACGGCACGACCTTCAATGGCGGCAACCTGTTCTGGTGCGGGGTTACAGGTCTTGTCCTGACGGCGCTGATCGTATGGGTGACGGAATACTATACCGGTACCAACTACCGCCCGGTCCGTTCGGTCGCTGCGGCATCCGAAACCGGTCACGGCACGAACGTGATCCAGGGTCTCGCGGTTTCCATGGAAGCCACGGCGATCCCTGCGATCCTGATCTGTGCGGCGATCATCGTGACCTACCTTCTGGCCGGTCTTTTCGGTATCGCCATCGCGGTAACCACGATGCTGGCGCTGGCCGGTATGGTTGTCGCGCTCGACGCCTACGGCCCGGTAACGGACAATGCCGGCGGTATCGCTGAAATGGCCGAAATGGACGAAGACGTCCGCAAGACCACGGATGCGCTGGATGCGGTCGGCAACACGACCAAAGCCGTCACCAAGGGCTATGCGATCGGTTCCGCCGGTCTCGGCGCGCTGGTGCTGTTCGCGGCCTACAACGCCGATCTGAAGACGTTCTTCGCGCATATCCCGGTCGATTTCTCGCTGACCAACCCGTATGTGGTTGTCGGCCTGTTTATCGGCGGTCTGCTGCCGTATCTGTTCGGTGCGATGAGCATGACGGCGGTTGGCCGTGCCGGTGGCGCGGTGGTTGTTGAAGTGCGGCGCCAGTTCAAGGAGAACCCGGGCATCATGGACGGCACATCCAAGCCGGAATACGGCCGGTGTGTTGACATGCTGACCAAGCGGGCGATCAAGGAAATGATCGTGCCGTCGCTTCTCCCGGTATTGTCGCCCATCGTTGTATATTTTGTCATTACGGCAATTGCCGGTCAGGCAGCCGGTTTCGCGTCGCTTGGCGCACTGCTGCTGGGCGTGATCGTGACCGGCTTGTTCGTCGCGATTTCGATGACCGCCGGTGGCGGTGCCTGGGACAACGCCAAGAAGTACATCGAAGACGGTAACCACGGCGGCAAGGGCTCGGAAGCCCACAAGGCCGCGGTGACAGGCGACACGGTCGGCGATCCGTACAAGGATACGGCGGGTCCTGCAGTCAACCCGATGATCAAGATCACCAATATTGTGGCGATCCTGCTTCTGGCGGTGCTCGCGCACGGCTAGTAACCGGCGCCAATTCGGTACCAGCAAAACCCCGGCGCTGTGGCGTCGGGGTTTTCTTTATGCTGTATTGCCCGCAAACGGGGTGTCTGCATGATCCGGACGCGGATAGAAATTAACGTTTAGGCAATGTGTTTCTGCTATTCTGATCAACGGCATTGGCGAACAGGGGCTGATGAAGGCTTTGAACCGACGCCCTGTTGCCGCGAAAGCCTTGTAGCGAAAGTGTGTGCGGTTCGATGAAAATCGCCTTCTGACCATTCGGTCAGGCAACCGGACGCCTGTATGGCTCAATTTGCTGCACTCGATCCTGGTTTGTGAAGGATCGATGGAAAGAAACGGATATGACTATGCCGGGTCTCTACCTGGACATTGCAACGGTTGTCGTACTCGCCGGTCTGCTGGTCATGCTTATCCGAACCGAACGGGTACATGAAGTCGAAAATAGGATTGGCTGGAAGCTGACTGTTGCAGGGGTCTGCCTGTTGCTGCTCGGGAAACTGGCCGCCGTCGCTCATGCGGTTGATGTCATCGATGGCAGCCAGAATACGGGGGCCATCGATATCGTACTGATACTTGAAGACGTCGTCGGGTATCTCGGTGGCCTTCTTGCCGTTTCCGCCGGGATGTTTTTCTGGTTGCGTGAAGAGGCCCATACCCGGGATGCCTTCAGCCGAGAACTGGAAGACAGCCTTTTCTGGCTGAAGGAGGCACAGCGGATCGGCAAGGTCGGCCATTGGGTATGGGATGAAAGCCAGGATATCGATGTAGCAAATTCGGAACTGACAAAGCAGTTATGGGGGCTGCACAGCGGTTCGAGGAAACTTACCTACAAGGACTTTCTGAACAGGGTTCACCCGGATGACCGGGACCGTGTCAATGAGTACATACAAAACCCGCCGAAAGAGTTAACTCGGTATGAATGCACCTATCGGGTTGTTCTTCCTGACGGTGAAATCCGCCATCTGCAGGAATACAGTGAACCTGTCTACAACAAGGATGGCGAACTGGTCCGAACGGTCGGGCTGGTGCATGACATTACCCAGACGAAACAGATCGAAGAAAGGTTAAGGGCAGCGCAGCGTCAGGCCGAATACGCCAATGAATCCAAATCAAGGTTTCTGGCGTCGATGAGCCACGAGCTTCGCACGCCGCTGAATGCAATCATCGGGTTTTCCGACATCATCGCCAACCAGCACTTCGATGCGGACTCGACTCGGTATCAGGACTACGGAAAGATCATCCATACCAGTGGCGAGCTTCTTCTTTCCCTTGTTAACGACATTCTCGATCTGTCTTCCATCGAAGCCGGCGGCCGGTCGATGGATATGCAGCACTTGAACGTTCAGAGCGTCGTCACCGAATGTATTGAGATCGTATCGCCGAAGGCGAAGCTTAACGAGGTGACGCTCGTCAGCGACATTGCGGACGGTCTACCGCCTCTGGTGGCGGATGAACGGTCGTTCATGCAGATTCTGATGAACCTGCTTTACAATGCCATCAAGTTTACGCCGGCGCACAAGTCGGTTCATGTCGACCTGACCGTTTCGGATGGCCGGCACAGGCTGATCGTCCGGGACGAGGGGGTCGGCATACCCGCCAACAGACTGGCGATCATCATGGAGCCGTTTGTGACGACGCAGATAGATTCTCATCTGGCGAAAGAAGGAATCGGGCTCGGGCTTGCCATCGTGAAGTCGCTCGTCGAACTTCATAACGGTGAAATCGAGATTCAGAGCACTGTCGATGTCGGTACCACGGTGACGGTTAGTTTTCCGTCAACCCAGCCCGCAACGGCTGAATCTGATAAAGCCTGAACGTTCAGACGTTCTTTGGCTGGAACATCAGCTTGATGTAGCTGCGCAGTAGCAGAATTTGCCGCGGCAGGATCGGCGGCTCGCCCAGCGCCTTCGCCGTGACGATGCCGCCTTCGATGATTGTCGTGATCATATCCGCGAGGTCTTGCGTATCCTGTGGCTCTGCCGGTTCATACTTTTCCTCGATATCGTCAAACATGCCGCGAAACCGCGCCCGCCATTCCAGAACGGCTTCCCGGTTCAGGGTGATTACCTCGCGGTCGAATAGCCGTTCCTGATAGCATACCGTGGCAACAAGGCAGCCTGGATGGCCGCCTTCTATATCGTCCAGCAGTTCGGCCAGAAGCTTCAGCCCGATCAACATACGCTGCAAAGGGTCGTCAGACAGTTCCGCAGCCCGGTCGAAGATATTGTCGAATATGGCCCGGTCGTTATCGATGTACCGCTGAATAAGCGCGAGGGCGAGCTGGTTCTTGTCCCGGAAATGATACAGGAACCCGCTCTTGGTCAGATTGGCCTCGGCGACCAGTTCGTCGATCGATGTGCCGCCGAACCCTTTTTGTAGAACGGCTGCCTCTGCAATTTCCAGAATCTGCTGCCGGGTGCGTTCGCCCTTGCGCATGACTGATCTCCAAAAACCGGACTCGTGGTATAGTTTTGCCTTGGGCTAGAAGACAAACTTACCGTTTAAGTCACTGAAAGAGTCTTAACCAATTGATATTAAATAAAATATCAAAACATAGAAAACTTTACCACAAGTCGCCTAGGCGTCTGACGCCAAAATTGCGATGTTCCCGACACCGTTGGAACACGCATCATCTATTGCGAAAACAGCGCCGATATAACCCGTATCACGCTTTTTCCGCAATCCTGGATGTAACGTTTCGAATGGTCGTCTAAAACAACTGTATGACCGAAAAGGACATGACCATGTTAACTGATTGTCAGGGTAATCCTGTAGCGGGCGCTACGCCCGAAAGTCTGGCGCACTACGAGAATGCCGTGCGCGCCTTCAATATCTACCGGGGCGACCCGGTCGCCTTTGTTGATCAGGCGATTGAAGCCTCGCCCGAATTCGCGATGGCCAAAGTGCTGAAAGCCTATCTGTTCGCCTTGTCGACAGAGCCGGAAGCAACGGCGGCAGCCGCTTCGATTGTCGAGGCGCTGAAGGCCTCGACCCTCGATGATCGTTCAGCCTCCCATGTCACGGCCCTGAACCATCTTCTGGCGGGCAACTGGACAAAGGCGGCGGTTCAGCTCGATCGTCACAGTATGCTGTATCCGCGCGATATCGTCGCCTTGCAGACCGGTGTGCTGATGGATTTCTTCCGCGCCAATGCCCGGGACATGCGGGATCGTATCCTTCGCGCTCTGCCGAACTGGAGCCCGGATATCCCCGGCTATTCGATTGTCATCGGGCTGCTTTCCTTCGGGTACGAGGAAGCAAGCAACTATGCCCGCGCCGAAGACGCCGGCCGAAAGGCGCTGGATCTTGATCCGCTGGATTGCTGGGCGCATCACGCGGTTGCCCATGTCATGGAAATGCAAGGCAGGGCGCAGGACGGGGTCGGCTGGATGATCACCCGCGAGCCGCACTGGTCAGGCGATGACAACTTTTTCAAGGTTCACAACTGGTGGCACCGGGCAATCTTCCATCTCGATCTTGGCCAGTCAGATGAAGCGCTTTCGCTCTACGATACTGCAGTTCGGGACGGTAACAGCGAAGTTGCGGTGGATCTGGTCGATGCGTCGGCATTGCTGTGGCGGCTTGATATCTCCGGTCTCAATGTTGGAGACCGCTGGCTGGAACAGTCGGATGTCTGGGCACAGCACGCCGATGGCAAACTGTACCCGTTCAATGACTGGCATGCGGCCATGAGTCATCTCGGTGCGGGCCGGCAGGAGAGGGTCGAGCAAATCCTCAAGACCTACCGCAACACGGATGAAGCGGATTCGGAAGTCGCCGGTTGGTGCCGTACTATCGGTCAGCCGCTGATCGAAGGGTTCCAGGCGTTTTACAATGGCGACTATGCCAAAGCTGTCGAAACGTTGCATCCGGCACGGTTCATCGCCAATGCGTTCGGCGGATCGCACGCCCAGCGCGACGTAATCGACTGGACGTTGGTGGAAGCGGCTTTGCGCGCCGGTAACGCGCCGGTTGCTTCGGCGCTGGCGAACGAGCGGCTCGCCCACAAGCCGTTCAGCCCGGTGAACCAGGCGTTCCGCAACAGGGCGGGTAAGCTGAAACCGTCGCTGACGCAGGTCGCCTGATCCAGCCACACAGGAACCCCGGTGCACCGGCGCCGGGGTTTTCCTAACGTGGCGGTTCCGCTGCGAAAGTGGTGCGGTAGAGCAGGCGGTTGACGCCGTCATAGTCGTTTGTGGCGAAGTGCAGACACATCCGGTTGTCCCACACGGCAACATCGCCGTTGCGCCAGCGCAGCCGGCAACAGAAGTCGGGTCGGGTTGCGTATCTGTAGATCGCGTCGAGCAGGGGCCGGCTTTCTTCCTCGGTCATGCCGTCGAACCGGGTCGTGTAGATCGGATTGAGAAACAGCGCCTTTTGTCCGTTCAACGGATTGGTAACGACGGCGGGATGCAGGATTTCGCGGTCCGCGTTCGGGTTGCCGCGAGTCATTCTGATCGATGTGTTGGCGCGTTCATCTTCCGGCGGGGCGTGGGCAACTCCGTAGGGCTTGCCTGTGTGCACCGCCTTGCGACCGTCCACGATACGCTTCAGATTGGCGGGCAGGGCATCATACGCCGCCGCCTGGCTGGACCACACCGTATCGCCACCGACATCTGGAACATCGACCGCATTCATAATCGAGCCTGCCGGCGGGTTCTCCAGAAAACTGAAATCGGAATGCCAGTCGCCGCCGAATACGCCGGTTTTTACTTCTTCTGCCAGCTTTCGGACGGCGATCACGTCCGGGTCATCATCCATCGGCACAACATATGGCAGCCGCATCAACGGTCCGAAGGTCAGCGTCAGCCGTTTCTGTTCTTCGATGGTTAAATACTGACCGCGGAACACGATCATGTGGTGGTCGGCGAGGGCGGTATTCAATGCGGCCGCGAGATTGGCCGCCACCGGCGTCTTGAGATCGACGCCGGAAACCTCGGCGCCCATAAATCCGGTCAGTTTGTGGATTTCCATGCGGGTCGCCGCGCTAGTTGCCGAGCTTGCTGCCCTTGCCGAGGTTGCCGAATATCTGCTCGAAAAAGCCCAGTTTATTTCCGGCCGTTGGCGTTTCCCGGTCGGAATAGGCGATGTCTCGCGCATCTTCCTTGTCGTAGGTTTCCATATGCTGCAGCACGTCCTGGTCGTCGAAATACACGGCCAGAACCTGCTGTTCGATGACATCGGGTTCGAAGAACGCCCATTGTTCCGTTTTCCGGCTCATGTAGTACCAGACATTGGAATCGAAGGTGCCGAGAACGGAGGGGCTTCCCAGGATCTGCTGCACATCCGCCTTTCTGGCAACGCCAACCTGCAGTTTTTCCAGGTCAGCCTCGCGCGGCTCGTTGCCCCGTAATGCCGTTTTGGGCGTGCATCCGGCTACGGCCAGACCGATACAGAGACAGGTCAGTATTGCCAGCGCGCCGCGGCGACGGTATCCGTTTCCAGACAGCGTTTCGTTTCGATCAGTCAAACCGGCTTCTTTCCAGGCTTTATACTGTCACGGATGCTTGAACTAAGGGCATCCCGGCGCAACATTGCGTATCCGTGCCGAGATATGGCATCGGGGTGTTTTGCTGTCAAACGCAAGCCGTTAAAGAATGCGGTCCAACAAACGGAAAGACCACGCCCATGTTATCGATTTCCGGCCTTTTCGCGCGAAAAACGGACCGCAGGGCAGCGTGCGACCTGTACGAGCATATCCGCAGTCAATCGAGATTACCGGTGTTCTATACGGATTTTTCCGTGTCCGATTCGCTGGATGGGCGATTCGACATTCTGGTGCTGCATCTGTTCCTTGTTCTGAACCGGTTCGAAGGCAAAGAGCGGGATCACCCGGCCCTGCGCTGCCTGACCGACCGCATGATCGACGATCTGGATGCGGCCTTGCGGGAAATGGGCGTGGGCGATCTGAGCGTGCCGAAGAAGATCAAGGCGCTCGCCAAGGCCGCTTTGGGGCGTCTGGAAGCATATCACGCCGCGTGTTCCGGTGGCGCGGCGCAGGACGCGTTCGAAAAGGCGCTGGCGCGTAACGTCTATCGGTCTGAAGAAACCGGCGCGCCCGCCGTCAGGGCGCTGGCGGGCTACGCGCAAACCGTTTCGGATGATTTGGCGGCGCAGCAGAAGGAAATGATACTGTCGGGGCGCGTCCGGTTTCCCGAACCGGCGGTAATATAGGTAAGGGGATTTACGATGTCAGCCAGCAAGGAAAACCCCACGCCGGAATTTTCACGCCGGGTTCAGGCAATCGATGTGCCGAGGCTGGGGCGTGACTACACGGTGACGGCGGAAGCAGCGGAACGGGAAAAACTGGCCAAACGGTTCGATCTGATCGGGATAGACAGTCTGGTCGGCGACTATACCGTCAAATCCGTCGGCGCCGGGCCGCTGATTCGGGTGGAAGGCCGAATCCAAGCGTTTGTCACCCAGCGGTGTGTCACGTCGCTGCGGCCGGTACCGGCGACGATCGACGAGCGGATCGTTGCGGAATTCGGTCCCGAAGAAGCCGATCTTGATGTTGAACTGACTTTGGAAGACGAGGATCCGCCGGAAGCGTTCGATAATGGGGCGATCGATCTTGGCGAGCTGACGGCGCAACACCTGTCTTTGGCGCTCGATCCGTTCCCCCGGGCGGAGGATGCTGTAATCGATACCGAAGAGCTCGGCGAAGGCATCACCGTCGATGCGCCGAACAATCCGTTTGCGGCGCTGGCTGCGCTGAAGCGGCGCAAGTAGAGAATATCTGGCGATAAGCTGTGCACAGCGCTTGCTCTTGCCCGGCATATTCGTTATGAAGCCGCTCGTTTTTAAGGAACCGGGTAAAGATAATGGCTGTACCAAAGAGAAAAGTTAGTCGGTCGCGTCGCGATAACCGTCGGGCTCATGATGCGCTGATTGCGGTGTCTTCGGCCGAGTGCCCGAACTGTGGCGAGCTGAAGTTGCCGCATCATGTTTGCGCCTCCTGCGGTCACTATGACGGTCGTGAAGTCGTCGAAGCCGCCGGCGTCTGAGCATTCGCAATCCACGGGTAGATTTGACACGGCGGCGAAGCTGTTGCCTGATGCCGCATGATTCAGCGGGCGGCGCTGTGCCGCCGTTGATAGGGCGACTCAGGTGACCGAAAGTATAATTCTTGCAATAGACGGGATGGGGGGCGATGGTGCCCCCGAAATTGTTGTATCCGGCGCTGCAATCGCCAGGGAACGGCAACCCGAGCTGCATTTTCTGCTGTATGGCGACGAGAAGCGGCTGAAACCGCTGGTCGATGCGGAACCGCTATTGGCCGATTGCGTCGAGATTCGGCATACCGACGATGCCGTCCAGAACGAAGACAAGCCTTCGATGGCGCTCCGCAACGGCCGTAACTCCAGCATGTGGCTGGCTATCGAAGCCGTCAAAAACGGCGATGCCGCCGGCGTGGTGTCGGCCGGCAATACCGGCGCGCTGATGGCGATGGCGAAATTCTGCCTGCGCACACTGCCGGGCATCGACCGCCCGGCGATCTGTTCGCTTTTTCCAACCCTGCGCGGCGAAAGCTGCATGCTCGATCTGGGCGCGAATGTCGAATGCGACGCCAACAACCTGGTGCAGTTCGCTGTTATGGGCGAAGTGTTTGTTCGCACGGTCCTTGGCATCCGCGAACCAACCATCGGTCTGCTGAATGTCGGCGTCGAGGAAATGAAGGGCAAGGATATCCTGAAACAGGCTGCCTCCATTCTGCGCGCCTCCACCCTGCCGATTGAATTCGCGGGTTTTGTCGAAGGCGACGATATCGGCAAGGGAACGGTCGATGTCGTGGTGACCGACGGCTTCACCGGAAATGTCGCCCTGAAAACCGCTGAAGGAACGTCGCGGCTGGTCAGCGCCTATACGCGTGAGGCCTTCCGGCACAGCCTGTTCGCCAGGATCGGTTATCTGCTGGCGCGCCGGGCGCTTGAAAAGGCGCGGGGCCGCGTCGATCCGCGCAAGTATAACGGCGCCGTGTTTGTCGGGCTGAACGGAATCGCTGTAAAAAGTCATGGCGGAACGGATTCCATCGGATTCGCGAATGCGATCGGGGTCGCCGCGGACATGGTAAGCCATGGATTTATGGAAACCATGAAGACAGACCTTGAAAGTTTTGACCCTGCCCGGGATTCGAAAGCAGCAGCTCAATGACGTCCTATCGTAGCCAGATTACCGGGGTGGGTGCCTACCTGCCTGAAAAAGTACTTACCAATGACGATCTGGCGAAATATGTCGATACTTCGGACGAATGGATCAGGAAACGGACGGGTATCGCGCGTCGGCACATCGCGGCTGATGGTGAACTGACATCCGATCTTGCCGTCTCGGCGGCGAAACAGGCGATGGACGCGGCGCAGGCCGTGGCCGCGGATATCGATCTTGTTATCCTGGCGACAACGACACCCGACAATACCTTTCCGGCGACCGCGACGAGGGTCCAGGCGACGCTGGGAATTGTGAACGGACCGGCATTCGACGTTCAGGCCGTGTGTTCGGGTTTCATCTATGCGCTTGCAATGGCCGACAACATGATCCGTCTCGGCCAGGCGTCCCGGGCGCTGGTTATCGGCGCTGAAGTGTATTCCAGAATTCTGGATTGGTCGGACCGCAGCACCTGCGTCCTTTTCGGTGACGGGGCGGGCGCGATTGTCCTGCAACGGTCGTTGATCAACGGCAGCGACGACGGCCGGGGTATTCTCTCGACCCATCTGCATGCCGACGGCACGAAGTACGACCAGCTCTATGTCGATGGCGGTCCTGCAACGACCGGCCTGGCCGGTCATGTGCGGATGAACGGTCAGGACGTCTTCCGACAGGCGGTGGCGCGGATGACCGAAGTGGTGATGGAAGGCCTGGAGGCGAACGGACTGTCCGTCGATGAACTCGACTGGCTGATCCCGCATCAGGCAAATGCGCGCATCATCGATATGGTGGGGCAGAAGCTGGGCGTATCCGACGAAAAGGTTATCGTGACGGTGCAGAACCATGCGAATACATCGGCCGCGACGATACCGCTTGCACTGACGCATGGCTTCGAACGGCAATTGTTCAAGCCGGGCGATCTGATCGCACTCACCGCCATGGGCGGCGGTTTCACTTGGGGTTCAGCCATCCTTCGCTGGTGACGGCCCTGTCGTAAATCGTACACGCGGGGTCTATTGTTCGTTGACCTCGCGAAGACACACGATTAACTTCATGACTTATAATCAAGTTTCGGTCAGTGGCCTGGTCTGCCATCAAGACCGGAAGCGGAGCGAGCACGGTAACTTCGCCGGTGAGGGGAACGGCCATGTCTGACAAGACGGTAACGCGGGCTGAATTGGCCGAATGTGTTTATCAGGAAGTCGGTTTATCTCGTAATGAATCCGCAGAGCTTGTGGAAGCCGTTCTCGGCGAGGTCTCGGATGCGTTGACCCGCGGTGAAACGGTCAAGATTTCTTCCTTCGGCAGCTTTTCTGTCAGACAGAAAGGCGAACGGATCGGCCGCAATCCGAAGACCGGTGAGGAAGTACCGATCCTGCCGCGCAAGGTACTGGTGTTCCGTCCCAGCCATGTGTTGAAGAACCGCATCAACGCCCACAATTCGGATAAACAGGCGACGTGATGACTGATGCTGCCGGCGCGGCGTCGAAATCTGAAAAATCGGCGTCGGCCTTTCGAACCATAAGCGAAGTATCGCAGGATCTGGATGTGCCGCAGCACGTGCTGCGATTCTGGGAAACCAAGTTCACACAGGTGAAGCCGCTGAAACGGGCCGGCGGACGGCGTTACTACCGGCCGGAAGACGTGGCGCTGCTGCGTTGTATTCGCGACCTTCTGTATTCCGACGGTTTTACCATACGCGGCGTTCAGAAACGCCTTCGTGAAAAAGGGGCCAAGGGACTGGTTGCCGATATGGATGGATTGCCTGCGGAAGAGGCGGAAACGGCATCGTCAGAACCGGCGACGCAAACAGACGCAACCTCGGCCCCGTCCGCCGACGAGGCGAATTCCGTCGATAGGGTGGAACCGTCGAAAGTGCGCATCGAAGAAGTGCTGAGCGCGAAACCGTCAGCACCGGTTTCAACCGAAAAGCAGGCTGAACTCATGGCCGTCAAGGATCAGCTTGAAGCCCTGCTGCTCGATGTCAGGACTGCGCGGCGGTCCTTTTAACCGGCTCTCCCTGTCGCATCTGTTCCGCGACAGCAATAAAATTACCGAAAATCTTGCGCGCTTCACTCATCTGTTCGGGTATATGCTCCAGCGCTTCGTTGCGGAATATCCAGTAGCCGTCGGGTCCGAAATTGGATTCCAGTTCCTCTACCGACGCTTTGGTTGAAGCCCATACCGGCACGGTGGTGAGCGTGCCTTCGATATGGAACTGAAGCCCCCATACCATCGTGCCTAATCTGAAGGCCTGGATGGCGCAGGTTCCATTGCTCGCCAGATGGACCGCATTTTCCGGCAGTGCACAGACTTCCGCACCGTGCCATTGCAGTACGGGCGTACCCGAGATGAAGTCCCGCAGCAGCGGATCGTCGCCGGCGGCGGGCAGGGCTTCTACTGGTTTCATGCCGATTTCATCGGCCGGCATCTTCCGGCAGGCGCCACCGGTTGCCTCGGCGATTAGCTGATGACCCAGACAAATACCCAGGACCGGGATGGTGTTCCGTTCGATCACGTCGGCGAGAAACCTTTTAATCGCGGGCAGCCAGGGATATCTATCCACCTGCCAGACATTCGGAACGCCGCCATAGACGATGACGCCATCGATATGGTCGACATCTTCCGGCAGGGGACCGTCGCCGTCGATCGTGGTCCATCGAATCCCGGTTTCGACCAGAATGTCGGGAACAATGCCAAGATTTTCGTGGTTGTGAAAACGAACAAGTAGAAAATGCATGGCGGAGACATCCTCGATCTTTGAATTCCCGTGGTCCGGTCAAGATGGCTGGCGTAATCATTCTTGGCAAGACCGGGGATCCGTATGGACCTGCGGGACGGAGATGGTAAGGTATGGTTGGAATCAGTATATTGTTGTGTTCAGTGCGGTTGTTCTGAGGGAGTAGGCGGGTTTGGCGCGTAAACCGATCTCGGCGACGTCGATGACGATATCCGCGGCCATGCCGCGGCTGAACCTGCGCGGCCACAAATCCGTGAAAGTTGGCGTGCTGGCGCCATTGACGGGCAGCGTAACGTCCTGGGGTCAGCCCGGCCGCGACGGTTGTCTGATATGGGCCGACTGGGTGAACGCGCGCGGCGGCCTCGACCTGGGGGATGAGCGTTACCGTGTCGACATCATTTCCTTCGATGACGCCTATGAACCGGCGAAGGCGCTGGAAGGCGCAAGAAAGCTGATTCAGGACGACAAGATCAGTTGCCTGATGATGTTGGGCGGCGACGACTGGCTTGCCGTTCGAGACTACGTCAACAGTCAGAAAATGCTGACGACGACTCTGCTGCCGAGCGATCTGTCGCCGGATTCGCCGTATCTCATCGCGCCGTGCGAGGTGCATCCGCTGTACAATCTTGCCGGCGTCGAATGGCTGGCGAAAAACCGCCCCGATTTGAAGACCGTGGCGCTCTGCGGGCAGGACGATGCCCTGGGGCTTCCGGCGCATGCCAGCTACCGGGCCGCGTTCGAGGCAGCGGGGATCGAGGTCATTAAGGATGTCGTCTATCCGGCTGCAGCGCCCGATGTCACGTCTATCGCGTCCGCGCTTGTCGGCGCCAACGCGGATATCGTCTGTTGGGGGGCAGCGGTCGAACCGGTGCTTCACGCCCTGACGGAAGAGGCCTATCGTCTGGGCTATGCCGGGCAGATGCTGTCGTGCACCGCCGACAACTATGTCCGGATGATCGAGCGCACCAGTGCGGACTTCATGGAAGGATTTCTGTTCCACTTTCCTGACTTCGACGATCCGGCCCTGAACAATCCGGCCTTTAATTTCTCCAAACCCGCGGATTTCTATGCCGAATACAATCACCGCTATCCCGGTACCTGGAGCGCGGTTTCCTGGGAATATTATGCGATCCTCGAACAATGGGGCGCGGCGGTGCAGCGTGCGCGAACCTTCGACCCGATTTCCGTTCTGGCGGCGATGAAAACCGGCGGAATAGGCAAGCATGTATTCGGCGATGCGCGCTGGTGGGGACGGGAGCTGTTTGGCATCGACCACGCGCTGATCGGCAACTGGCCGGTGGTGCAGGTGAAGAACAGCAAGGCCAGAATACTGGAATTCTGTTCGCTGACCGACTGGTACGAAACGCACGGCGATATTCTTATCAGGCACATGAAGGCGCTGGAGCAGATGTGGTATCAGCGGGTCGAGTATCTGAACGAGGCCGGGTAAGTGTGGCCAGGATCGTAGCGGATCAGCCGCCGATCAGGTCTTCATGCACGTCGGTCATGTGCAGTTTCACGAACTCTACCGTGTTTTCGATATCGCGCGCCTCGATGGCGTCGCAGATCGAGCGGTGCTTGTGTTTGTAATCGCGGATGCGCTGCGGCGTTAGCGTCTTGTGCTTGCTCTTGGCCCAATGCGCATGCTGGCGCACATGGTTGAGCAGGGTGTAGATGCCGATCAGGATCGGGTTGTGCGTGCCTTTTGCGAGTTGCAGATGAAAGGCTTCGTCCAACCGGGAAAAATCCTCATAGCTTGTCGTCACGTGGTCCATCTGTTCCTGGATATCCCTCAGCGCGCTGATCTCGCGGGCTGACATGTTGATGACAGCCAGCCGGGCAAGTTCCGGTTCAAGGATCGTGCGGACGACATTCAGTTCCAGCGGGCTTGCGTTCTCGGATATTTCATCGAGATCGAGAAACCCCGCATTCGGCATCTGGCCGGATGGCACGGTCTGCTGGATCGGCTCGGCGCGGTATTTTACCGACGATCCGCTGCCGGACCGGCGTTCGATGATCTCGTAAACCTCCAGCAGGTCGAGCGCCTGGCGCACCGTATTGCGGGAGACATCGAAATCGACCGCCAGATCGCGTTCGGACGGCAGGCGCGTTCCCAATGGATAAACGTGGGTGACGATACGGTTGAAGATGACGGTCGCAATGTCGCGCACTTTGACGGTGATCGGACGCGCCGGCGGCTCGCCGGTATCCCAGGGCAGGGGACTGGCGGGGATCGGGCCGGGTTGGGTCGCGCGGTGTGACGTCATAACTCGCTGCTTCCTTCCGCTTCAAAAACAATCCGCCGGTCCCGTGAAGGACCGGCGGACCGCTGGCGAAACGATAAGTCCGGTCTATTCAGCCGCTTCCGGAGTTTCCGAAAGGTAAGCTTCCATTGAATCGTCAAGCGCATCAACCCACGGCGTATGGTGAACCGGCGACAGCTTGCCGGTCATCGCAGACGTATGCGCCTTGTCGCGGAAGGTCATGATGCCTGCCACCTTGTTCTTCTTCCATGCGTAGAATTCCTTGTGGACAGCGTCCATGTCGAACGAAGGATAGTCGGTCTGGTCGATCAGCCGCTGGGTATAGGCGCCCTGGTGTTCCCACGCATCTTTCGGCGTTACGCCGGCGTCTTCCATGGCCAGCCACTTCTTGCTGTCGGCTTCCATTTCGGCCTGAGACGGCAGTTCGATCCTCCCCATGATGACGTCGCGCGCCCACCAGGCCTGCGCATCGAACATGTTGAAGGTGAACCACTGATCCGGCGCACCGATATAAAACAGTTTCGGGTTCTTGATCCAGGCAACGGTCTGGTAAAGGTCGACCAGCCAGCATCGGTTGATGTCTTCCAGCCGCAGGTCATCGCCGAACCACGGGTAATGGTGAAGGTAACCGGTGCACAGGATGATCGCATCGATATCCTTGCTGGACCCATCTGCGAAGTAGCAGGTCTTTCCGTCAACCTTCGTCAGAACCGGCTTTTCTTCCCAGTTGTCTGGCCAGTCGAAGCCGGGCGATGCGGTGCGGTACGAAAGCGTTACGGACTTGCAGCCGTATTTCCAGCACTGCGAGCCTATGTCTTCCGCCGAATAACTGGCGCCGACGATCAGGATGTCCTTGTCCTTGAATTCCAGGGCGTCACGGAAATCATGGGCGTGCAGCACGCGGCCCTTGAACCAGTCGATACCTTCGAAATAGGGGACATTCGGTGTCGAGAAGTGCCCGCTGGCGTTGATGACGTAGTCGAATTCTTCGGTATAGGTATGGCTCTTGTCGTAATTGTGCACTGTAACCGAGAACATGCCCGATGCATCGTCATAGGTTACCGAGCGCACGGCCGTGTTGTAGCGAATCCATTCGGTCGCAACGGTCTTCTCGACCCGGCCCTTGATGTAGTCGAACAGGACCGCGCGGGGTGGGAAGGAGGCGATCGGCTTGCCGAAATGTTCATCGAAGGTGTAGTCGGCGAATTCGAGGCATTCCTTCGGGCCGTTGGACCACAGATACCGGTACATCGAGCCGTGGACCGGTTCGCCGTGTTCATCAAGGCCGGTCCGCCATGTGTAGTTCCACAACCCGCCATATGATGCCTGCTTCTCGAAGCAGACGATTTCAGGAATGTCTGCGCCCTTGGATTTTGCGGACTGGAATGCGCGAAGGGCTGAAAGCCCGCTGGGGCCTGCCCCGATTACTGCGACGCGTGTCATATCTTGTATCTCCCGACCTGTGAAAAGTTCTGTTCAACGCGAAACCGGCAACCAATGAATTGGTCTGTTTCGTGCGCCCCTAGTATCCGGTTTGCACGCGGCCTCGACACTGTTGAAAAAACACTAAGGTGTTTGTAATCCAATTCCAACCAAAAAAAGCACGGTAAAACAGATAATGTTCAGGCTCCGAGTGCCATCTCGCCTTGTAATCCGCCAAATTTTACCGTGTGTCTGGGCCCCCGTCTGGTGGAGAGGATTGTAATTTCAGGCGAATTTCAAAAATCTGGAATTAAATGGTATAAAATGGTTCAAAACAGTAGTAAAGTGGTACAATTAAAAATATTCGTGATAAGATAACGATACAGGATCGGTGAATCCGTATCGAAAAGCGTTGAACGGGAGTAAGCGAATGCAACAGCCAATGCGCGACCTGCGTACGGTCGTCAATTTTAAAGAGGCGACGTTCAGGTCGTACGGGCTGCAGGGCACCGATCAGTCTGACCTTCAATGGTGCAATATTTCGTACAACGAAGAGACGGGTGACGGCGCTTTCATCATCAAGTTCGAACCGGGCGGTGTGTCGATCGAACACGAACATCTGGGATTTGAGGAGTTCGTCGTTCTGGAAGGCGATCTGACGGATCATGACGGCCATTGCTACAAGGTTGGCGATGTGGTGTCGCTGCCCGGCGGGTCCCGGCACCGGACCGTGTCTGAAAACGGGGCCGTCGTGGCTGTTTTCGTACGCGGCGGGTTTCGGACATTGAGCGCCGGCGAGAAGATGCCATGATGAACAGCTTAACCAAGCGAACGGGAGGTCGAAATGCCTGATGACGTCGGGATCGGAGCCAATTTTGCGATGCCCTGGTCCAGCCAGCCGGGCCTCGGTGGTCTGGGGCTGGGTGTTGAACGCTATACAATAGCCGGCGGCGCTGCCGTGGTCGTTCCGGTCGAGGCCGGCGACCATATCAGCATTCGCGATGTGGAAGGCGCGCAGCCCTGCGAGATTGTGGCTTTTGACAAAAGCGGAGAAGTTTCCGACGCGATCGTCGGCGCGCTGAAGACGGGCGATGCGCCGGCCTTGGTCGCGAAACTGGCGAGCCGGCGGCCGGAAGATCAACGATTTCGGAAACGCATGGACGCCCACAAGCTGACATCGGGCAAGTTCCGCAGCATGACCGTCTTCGGACCCGAAAGCGGAGCAGGCGACGTCGTTGAATTCACCGCCGCCGAAAACGGTATGCTGGCGCTGACGTCCGTCGGTGATGCGATGTCGGTCGAAGGCGGTATGCCGCCGACGGAACTGATTATGTTCATAAAGCGCGCCAACCCGATGCGTGAAGGTGAGGGATGGCTGCCGGAGCCCCTGGCCGACCCGACGGCCGATTTTCAGGTCGACCGGACAACAGCGAAGGCCTACGAGGTCAAAAAAGGACAGTATGTCCAGATCATCGACAAGTTCGGCCGGCAATGCGCCGACTTCCAGGCGTTTTCGATGCGTACGGTCGATCAGGGGCGGGCGCTGCCGCTGGACACGACAACGACGCGGATGCTTCAGGGCAAGGGATATGTGGAGCCCGGATTCCATTCCAAGGTATTCGACCAGAACATGATTCCGCTGCTGGAAGTGGTGCAGGATTCCGTGTTGCGGCACGACACGCTGGGTACGACCTGCCACCCGCGATATTATGATGACCTTGGCTATATCGGACACAGAAACTGCGCCGACAATTTCAATGGGCAACTGGCGCCATACGGTATCGAAAGCCGTCCGGCCTGGATGGCGATCAACCTGTTTTTCAATACCTGGCTGGACGATAACCAGATCCATGCCGACGAACCGTGGACGCGGCCTGGCGACTACACGCTGATGCGGGCGCAGGAAGACCTTTTATGCGTCACAAGCGCCTGTCCGGACGATATCGACAGCGCGAACGGCTGGAACCCGACTGACATTCATGTCCGGGTTTACGACAGCACGGAAAAAATCAAACGCTCCTTTGGGTTTCGCAAGAGAACGGATTCGGATTTGGAAATGACAAAAGAAACAGGATTTCACCCCCGCACATCGGCGCTGACCCGCGATTTCGTGGAATACAACGGCTACTGGCTGCCTAACTCCTACACCGCCTACGGCGCCAACGCAGAATACTGGGCCTGCCGGGAGAAGGCCATCATCATGGACCTGACCGCGCTGCGGAAATTCGAGATCATGGGGCCGGATGCCGAGGAACTGTGCCAGGTCTGTCTGACCCGGAACGTCCGCAAGCTGTCCGTCGGTGAGGTCGTCTACAGCGCGATGTGCTACGAGACCGGCACGATGATCGACGACGGCACGCTGTTCCGCATGACCGACACCAACTACCGCTGGATAGGTGGATCCGACCAGGGTGGCGACTGGCTGCGGGAGCAGGCTAAAAAGCGCAATCTGAACGTGATCGTCAAATCATCAACCGACCAGATTCACAACGTTTCGGTCCAGGGTCCGAACAGCCGCGCCATTCTGAAGGAAATCGTCTGGACGCCGCCGCATCAACCGGAACTGGAGGAACTGAACTGGTTCCGTTTCCTCGTCGGCAGGATAGGCGGCTACGAGGGCATTCCGATCATGGTGTCGCGAACCGGCTATACGGGCGAGCTGGGCTACGAAGTATGGTGCCATCCGGACAATGCGCCGGAGGTATGGGATGCGATCATGAAAGCCGGAGAACCGCACGGCATTGCGCCGCTGGGGTTGGAAGCACTGGATATGTTGCGCATCGAATCCGGGCTGATCTTCGCCAATTACGAATTCGACGACCAGACCGATCCCTTCGAGGCCGGGATCGGGTTCACGGTGCCGCTGAAATCCAAAAACGACGATTTCATCGGCCGCGACGCCCTGCAGAAACGCAAGGACAACCCGCAGCGCAAACTGGTCGGGCTGGAGCTTGACGGCGACGAGGTCGCAGGACACGGCGATTGCGTGCGGGTCGGGCGGCACCAGGTCGGTGTCATTACCAGCGCAATGAAATCACCGGTACTGTCGAAAAACATCGCCCTGTGCCGGATAGCGGTCGAGTATGCCGAGCCGGGAACGGAGGTCGAAGTCGGCAAGCTGGACGGCCACCAGAAAAGGCTCCGTGCAAAGGTCACCGGCGTTTGCGCCTATGACCCGAAAAAGGAAAAACCGCGGTCCTAGAGAGAGCGGCCGAGTTCTTCCGACAGCCACTCGGTAAAGGCTTCGGTGGCGGGGGTGGCCATTTTCCGCGCCGGTTTGACGTAGTAATAGGCCTGCTGCATCGGAATGCTGGCCGCGAACGGGCGGGCCAGCTGTCCGCTGTCTATCAGGCCATTGGCGATCGTTTCATGCGCCAGGGCGATGCCTGTATTCGCCATCGCAGCCGTCAGGGTTATAACAAAGGTAGTTGCCAGATTGATGTCGGTATCATCGGGCAGGGTGATGTCCTGCGCCGCCAGCCAGCCATCCCAGCCACCAAGAATCTGGTCGCAGTCAAACAGACGATGCGACAGCAGGTCTTCCGGTGATGATAATGTAGCGGCGATTTCCGGCTTGCAGACAGGAAAGATCGTGTCGTGGCTGATCCGTTCGCCGATAACACCGTCCCAGTCGACCCGTTCGAACCTGAATTCGACACAGGCGCCGGTTGGCGGCTCGGATGATGGCCACAGGGCCGTGGTGATGTTTATGGAAATCCACGGGTGCTTGTCGAACAGACGGTTCAGACGTGGCGTCAGCCAGAAAACGGAAAAGGCGAGGTTGGACTTGATCTCCAGGATCTGGCCACCATCCGCCCCCAGCAGGGCGTTCGTGCCGCGCGCCAGGGTGATAAAGGCTTCCTGGATTGTCGGCAGATAGGTGTGGCCGGACTGAGTTAATTCCAATGCCCGCGTGCGGCGGTAGAACAGCATCCGGCCCAGATGGTTTTCCAGCGCCTTGATTTGCTGGCTGACTGCCGATTGCGTCATGTTCAGTTCGCCGGCAGCCCCGGTGAAACTGAGATGCCTGGCCGAGGCCTCGAATGCGCGAAGCCAGTTCAACGGCGGAAGTCTGTCTCTGGCCATTCAGCCCTCATTACCGGCACATAAGTTTCACTAATCTTATGACCGACGATTATTCGTTCGTAAAGAGGATACCGCCTCGGCACACTTCAGGTGTTGAAATGCACACTTGTTCCAGGATCATCTGCATGACCGAGCATCGACCGACCAATGCATCCTCTTCCGGTATCAGAATCGACAAAAAGGCGATGAAGGCAATCGCCAGGCGCAGCGATGTGCCAGGGCTGCTGTATCTTCTGCAATGGGGGATCATGCTGGGCGTGACTGGTATCGGTGTGCATTTTGCCTGGGGCACGTGGTGGATCATTCCGGCGATGCTGGCCTATGCGACGGTGTTTTGTGTGCCGGTCTATGCGATCAGCCATGAAACCGCGCATGGCACGGCGTTCAAAAGCCGCTGGCTGAACGAAACGGTGTTTTACCTATCAGCGTTTTTCTATGGCGAAGAACCGTATCACCGGCGGTATTCCCACACCCGGCACCATACCTATACCTGGCAGGTTGGTCTCGACAGCCAGATGCCATTCGACACGCCGATGACGTTTGCCGGCTGGCTGAAGGAAGTTTCCGGTATTTTTTACCTTGGTTACTATATCAAACTGCTGGTCCGGCACGCGTTCGGCAGGTTCGACGAAAAGGTCCGGGTTTATACGCCGGTAACAGAACTGCCAAAACTCAAATGGGGTGCAAGGCTGTTTCTGCTCGGTTATGCCGGAATCGGAGGATTAATTGTTGCCGGCTATATGTGGCCGTTGATGTTTATTGTTATCCCGCGCCTCGTCGGGTGGCCGGTAATGCTGCTGTTCACCCTGATCCAGCATGTCGAGATGGAAGAGAACAATCCGTCCATTCTCCACTCCACCCGGTCATTTCGTACCAACTGGCTGGGCCGTTTCCTGTACATGAACATGAATTTTCATATCGAACACCACCTGTATCCGCAGGTGCCGTGGTATGCGTTGCCGAAGCTGAACGCATTGGTCGCGAAACAATTGCCGGAGCCGGACCCGGGGTTCTGGAGGACCAACCGGGAAGTATTGCAGGTTGTCGTCTGGCGCTCGCTCGGTAAACCAACCAAAGCGCCGACCATCCGCCAGGCGCCGCACATGATAACCGAAGGCGGTTATACGCCTGTTGCGAAGGCATCGATGACATGAACAGCGAGAATATTGAAAGGATCGGGAAATGAGCGACTGGATCCGCGTCTGCGATGCTGATGAAATCGAACAGGAAGATCTCGTACGCTTTGATCACGGCGACCGGTCCTATGCGATCTACAATACCGAACAGGGGTTTTTCGCAACAGACGGGCTCTGTACCCATGAAGAACAGCATCTGGAAGACGGCATTGTCATCGGCACGGTAATCGAATGCCCGTTACACCAGGGACGGTTCGATATTCCGACCGGCAAGGCGCTCTCCGCACCGGTATGCGTCGATCTTCAAACCTATGAAGTCAAAATAGAGGCCGGTTCGGTTTTTATCCGGCTTTGACGTCAACGGACACATAGTTCTGCTTGATTTTGCCTGATGTCATATCCGGGCAACCAATGTATCGTGCCCGCGACTGACTGAGATAGGATACAGCATGACACAGAATGAAGGGTTCGACCAGGCGCGTCTGGGGCGGATCGACGACTGGATGCGGCGCTATGTGGACGACGGAAAGTTTCCCGGCTGCTCGGTCCTGATCTCGCGCAACGGCACCATCGTACACCGGTTCGAAACCGGCAACCGGTCGATCGGGAAACAGCTTTCCTTCGCGGCGGATACCATCGTGCGGATTTTCTCGATGAGCAAACTGATAACCTCGACGGCAATGATGCTGCTGGTGGAGAGAGGTCTTGTTCATCTTGAAGCGCCGGTCAGCGCATTTCTGCCGGAATTCAAGGATTGCCGCGCGCTGGTCGATGGCGCAACGTCGCTCGATCAGACCGAACCCTGCGCCGCGCCGACCCTTCACCACCTGCTGACCCATACCGCGGGCATGACCTACGGGCTGAACGAGTCTTTGTTGTCCGATGCCTATGACAAGGCGGGGCTGAATTTTTTTCCCGATAACAAAACACTGGCGGAAAAGGTTCGCGATCTTGCCGCCCTACCATTGATGTTCACGCCGGGGTCCCGGTTCGAATATTCCGCGTCCATCGATGTTGCGGGGCGCGTTGTTGAAGCGGTGTCCGGCAAAACGCTCGACCGGTTTCTGCGCGACGAGATATTTGCACCCCTGGGCATGGATGAAACATGGTTCGCTCTGCCGGAAGACAAGATCGACCGCTTCGCCGACTGCTGCGAGCTGACCGACACCGATCCTATGCGGCTGTATGATTCAGCAGAAGATAGCCGGTATCTTGAAGGACGGGTAACAACGCTCTCCGGCGGCGGCGGGCTGCTGTCGACACTCGATGATTATTTCCGGTTCGGCGAAATGATTCGCCGGGGCGGGGCGCTAGATGGTGAACGATTATTGTCACCACGCACCGTATCCTTCATGCGGCAGAACCACCTGCCGAGCACGGTCGCCTCGGTAAATCCGACATCGTTCGCCGAAATGCCGATGGATGTCGTGGGTTTCGGTATCGGCGGGGCGGTGGTGACCGACCCGGCGAAGATGGGCGTGCCGGGATCTGTCGGCGATTTCGGCTGGGGCGGCCTGGCCAGCACCTTTTTCTGGACCGATCCGGTGGAACAGTTGACGGTGCTTTTTTTCACCCAGCTTATTCCGTCCGACGCCTACCCGAACCGCGCCGAACTGAAGGCGCTGGTGCATGGTGCGCTGGTAGACTAGATCGGGTTTAGTCCAGCCCGTTCTCGATCGCATCCAGTACCGCGCCGCTCCTCACCAGGTTCGCTGCAGCTTCGATATCCGGCGCGATCAGGCGGTCGTCGCCCAGCGTCGGCACGTCGTCGCGCAGACGGTCGATAGCCGCCTGTAGCGGTGCGCTGGTCTGCAGGGGCGTGCGAAATTCGATGCCCTGTGACGCGACGAGATATTCGATGGCCAATATGTTCGTCAGGTTGGCCTTCATCGAAAGCAGCCGGTAAGCAGCGTGACAGGCCATCGAAACATGGTCCTCCTGATTAGCGCTGGTCGGCGTTGAATCGACGGAACACGGGGCCGCCTTCTGTTTGTTTTCCGACATCAGCGCGGCGCTGGTGACTTCGGCAATCATGAAGCCCGAATTCAGACCCGGACGCGGTGTCAGGAAGGCGGGCAGGCCGAAATTCATCGCCGGGTCGACCAGCATGGCGATGCGGCGCTGTGCAATCGCACCGATCTCGGCAATCGCCAGCGCCATCTGGTCGGCCGCGAAGGCCACCGGTTCAGCATGGAAGTTACCACCGGAAACGATATCGCCGTCTTCCAGCACCAGCGGATTATCGGTCACCGCATTCGCTTCGATTTCCAGCGTATGGGCAATGACGTCCAGAAGGTCGAGACACGCCCCCATCACCTGCGGTTGGCAGCGCAGACAATACGGGTCCTGCACCCGTTGATCGTCCTCGCGGTGAGATTCCCGTATTTCCGAGCCGGTCATCAGCGCGCGCAGAACCTCGCCGGCCTCGATCTGTCCGGCATGGCCGCGAAGCTCATGCACTTCCGCGCGGAACGGGGCGGACGACCCCATTGCGGCGTCGGTGGAAAGCGCACCCGTTACCAAGGCGGTTTTTGCCAGACGACGGGTTTCGAACAGGGCGGCGAGCGCCAGCGCGGTCGAAACCTGGGTGCCGTTGATCATGCCGAGGCCTTCTTTCGGCCCGAGTTCAATCGGTTCCAACCCGGCATTCGAAAGCGCATCACGAGCGGGCATCCGCTCGCCATCGATCGTCGCTTCGCCTTCGCCTATCAGGGCGGCAGTCATATGGGCGAGGGGGGCAAGATCGCCGCTCGCGCCAACCGATCCCTGCGCCGGGATCACCGGCAGGACGTTCTTCGACAACATGGCCTGCAACAGTTGAATAAGATCCCACCGCACGCCGGATGCGCCCCGGCCCAGCGAGATCAGTTTTGTTGTCATAATCAATCGCACGACGCCGTCGGCTAGGGCCGGGCCGACACCGCTGGCATGCGACAGGATCAGATTGCGTTGCAGCGTTGCGGTATCCGCCGGCGCGATGCGGGTCTGCGCCAGTTTTCCGAACCCTGTATTGACGCCGTAGACGGCATCTTTTCCGTTGGCGGCCGCCATGACAGTCGCATGCGCTGTTTCCACCGCTTCCCGGCAGTCGGCATCGAGAGACACCGGTTGGGGGCTGCGATAGATGGCTTCCAGCGTGGTGAGATCGACGTCGGGAGGCGTGAGAATCAGGGTCATTTCTAGTTCCCCAGAATGCCGGGCAGGCGCAGGCCGTGTTCCCTGGCGCAGTCGATGGCGATGTCGTATCCGGCATCGGCGTGCCGCATTACCCCGGTCGCCGGGTCGTTCCACAACACCCGCTCGATGCGTTTTGCCGCATCGTCGGACCCGTCGCAGCAGATCACCATGCCGGCATGCTGGGAAAAGCCCATGCCGACGCCGCCGCCGTGATGCAGCGATACCCATGTCGCCCCACCGGCAGTGTTCAGCAGCGCGTTAAGCAAGGGCCAGTCGGACACTGCGTCCGAGCCGTCTTTCATCGCTTCGGTTTCCCGGTTGGGTGAGGCGACAGAGCCGGAATCCAGATGGTCGCGGCCGATCACGACCGGCGCTTTCAACTCTCCCGAGGCGACCATTTCGTTGAAGGCGAGGCCCAGCCGGTGCCGGTCGCCGAGACCGACCCAGCAGATCCGCGCCGGCAGACCCTGGAAGGCGATCCGCTCGCGCGCCATGTCCAGCCAGTTATGCAGGTGTTCGTCGTTCGGCATCAGTTCCTTCACCTTGGCGTCGGTCTTGTAGATGTCTTCCGGATCGCCGGACAGGGCGCACCAGCGGAACGGGCCGACGCCGCGGCAGAACAGCGGACGGATATAGGCCGGCACGAAGCCGGGAAAGGCGAAGGCGTTTTCCAGCCCTTCGTCCTTGGCCACCTGACGGATGTTGTTGCCATAGTCGAGGGTCGGGATACCCCGATCCCAGAAATCAAGCATCGCCTGAACATGCACCTTCATTGAAGCACGGGCCGCCTTTTCGACGGCATCCGGGTCGCTCTCACGCTTTTCGCGCCATTCAGCAATCGTCCAGCCTGACGGCAGATAGCCGTTCACCGGGTCATGCGCCGATGTCTGGTCGGTCACCATATCCGGCTTCACGCCGCGGTTGACCAGTTCGGGGTAGATGTCGGCGGCATTGCCGACAAGGCCGACGCTTTTCGCTTCCCCGGCCTTGGTCCAGGCGTCGATCATGGCGAGCGCGTCATCCAGCGTATTCGCCTTTTCATCGACATAGCGGGTGCGGATACGGAAATCGATGCGGTCTTCATCGCATTCGACGGCAAGGCAGCAGGCGCCGGCGAAGACGGCGGCGAGGGGCTGTGCGCCGCCCATGCCGCCCAGACCGGCGGTCAGAATCCATTTGCCGGTCAGGTTGCCGTCATAGTGCTGGCGGCCGGCTTCCGCGAAGGTCTCGTAGGTGCCCTGCACGATGCCCTGGGTGCCGATATAGATCCATGATCCGGCCGTCATCTGGCCGTACATCATCAGACCCTTGCGGTCGAGTTCGTTGAAGTGCTGCCAGTTCGCCCAGTGCGGCACGATGTTGGAATTTGCGATCAGTACGCGGGGCGCGTTTTCATGCGTCTTGAACACGCCGACCGGTTTGCCGGATTGCACCAGTAGCGTTTCGTCCTCGTTCAGGGTTTTCAGCGAGGCCGCGATCCGGTCAAAATCGTTCCAGGTTCGCGCGGCCCGGCCGATACCGCCATAGACGATCAGTTCATGCGGCGCTTCCGCGACATCCGGGTCCAGGTTGTTCATCAGCATCCGGTACGGCGCTTCCGTTACCCAGGACTTGCAGTTCAGTTCCGTACCGCGTGGCGCACGGACGTCGCGAACATTATGGCGGGGGTTGCTCATGATCGTCTCCTTGAAATCAGGAATCGACGCCGCGGTAGATGCGGCGGTGAAGGGGGTTGAATCCGATACGGTAGGAAAGCTCGGCCGGTTCCCTGACATCCCAGATTGCGATATCGGCCAGCTTGCCCTGTTCAAGCGTTCCGGTTTTTCCCAATAAACCCAATGCTCTGGCGCCATTTCTTGTGACGCCCATCAAAGATTCCTCAGGCGTCATACGGAACAGGGTGCAGGCCATGTTCAGGACAAGCAGCAGAGACGTCAGCGGCGATGAGCCAGGGTTGGCATCAGTCGCAAGCGCCATCGGTACGCCGGCGTCGCGCAGAGCCTGAACCGGCGGTAGCTGGGTTTCGCGTAACGTATAGAAAGCGCCCGGCAGCAGCACCGCCACCGTGCCGGCTTTCGCCATGGCGTCGACCCCTGCTTGGTCGAGATATTCCAGATGATCGGCGGAAATCGCGCCATAGGATGCGGCGAGGGCGGTGCCGCCAAGATTGGAAAGCTGTTCGGCATGAATCTTTATCGGCAGGCCAAGTTCCTTTGCCTTGGCGAATACCTTGTTGGTCTGGTCTACGCTGAACGCGATGTTTTCGCAGAACGCATCGACCGCATCAACCAGTCCGACATTCGCAGCGGCCGGCAGCATGTTGTTGCATACGATATCGATGTAGTCGTCGGCCCGGTCATTGTATTCCGGTGGCAGCGCATGCGCACCGAGGAAGGTTGTCTTTACCTCGACAGCACGTTGCTCTCCCAGTTTACGGGCCGCACTCAGCATTCTGGCTTCATCGATTGCCGTCAGACCGTAGCCCGATTTGATCTCGACGGTGGTGACGCCTTCGGCGATCAGATGATCAAGCCGGGGCAGGGCGCTGGCGACGAGCTCGTCCTCTGTGGCGGAGCGGGTCGCCGAAACGGTTGAAACGATCCCGCCACCGGCTCGGGCGATTTCCTCGTAGGATGCTCCTTCGAGACGCAGTTCGAATTCCTTCGCGCGGTCTCCGCCGTATACGAGGTGGGTATGGCAGTCGATAAGGCCGGGGGTCGCCAGCCTGCCCTGCATATCTTCCTCGGGCGTATATTTGTACTTCATCGGAAGTGATTTTCGCTCACCTGTCCAGACGATTCTGTCACCGGAAAGAACCATGCAGCCGTGTTCGATCATGCCGTACGGCACGCCGTCCTGCCGCATCGTCGCTATGCGCAGGTTGATCAGCAATCTGTCAGTCATCTGCCGTCTCACTCAGAATCAAGATTTCCTTTTCTTACGCACATAAATATATTATGTCCATACATAATATCGAACAGCAGGACAGGAAAATGACGATACTGCATGTCGGGCGGGCGTTGCTGGCGACGGGCTGGGATGAAAACGTCCGGCTTGAGATCGATGGGGTAGGACGGATCGCGCGTATTGAAGTCGGCACGCAAGCCTGTGACGGCGACGTCCTTTTGAAGGACGATGTTCTGTTGCCGGCGCCCGCAAACCTGCATTCGCACGCCTTTCAGCGCGCCATGGCGGGCCTGACCGAGTACCGGTCATCCGTCAGCACGGACAGTTTCTGGACCTGGCGAACCCTGATGTACAAGTTCGTTGCGGCGATAACGCCGGATCAGGTGGAGGCCATCGCCGCCCTGGTGCAGATGGAAATGCTGGAAGCGGGTTTCGGTTCCATTGGCGAGTTTCATTACCTGCATCATCAACCGGACGGGAAGCCCTATGACGATCCGGCGGAAATGTCGGTTCGTGTCGCTGCAGCAGCAAAGCAAACCGGGATCGGCCTCACGCACCTGCCCGTTTTGTATATGCGGGGCGGTTGTGACGACCGGCCGCTTGGCGATGGGCAAGTGAGGTTCGGCCATGACCTCGACAGGTTCGCCGCGCTGATCGACGCTGCCAGGCCGGCTGTTCAATCTGTGGGGCCGGATGGGATGATCGGCATTGCGCCGCACAGCCTGCGAGCCGTGACGCCTGATGCTCTGAAAAAAGCTGCCGCCAGCCTCGGCGACGGACCCGTTCATATCCACATCGCCGAACAGACGGCGGAGGTCGATGAAGTAGAAGCCGCCTATGGCGCGCGCCCGGTCGCCTGGCTGCTGAACAATTGCGATGTCGACGGCAAGTGGTGCCTCATCCACGCCACCCACATGACAGATGCGGAAACCGCCGGCATGGCGAAATCCGGCGCTGTGGCGGGGTTGTGTCCGATCACCGAAGCCAATCTGGGTGACGGCATATTCAACGGGGTTCAATTCATGGAAAAATCCGGTGCATTCGGCGTCGGGTCGGACTCCAATGTCCGGATTTCCCTGACCGAAGAACTGTGGCTGCTGGAATATTCGCAACGGCTGCGCGACCGGTCACGTGTCGTCTTCTCCGGCGAGACGGGTTCCGCCGGGCGCACGCTTTTCGAAGGAAGTTGCCGGGGTGGGGCGCAGGCGCTCGGGCGTGGATCCGGGGTGATCGAAGTGGGCGCCTGGGCCGATCTGGTTGCCCTTGATGGAAATCATATCGTGCTCGATGGGTTTGCGGGTGATCGGTTGCTGGATGCGTTTATATTCGCGGGCGATGATTCCCTGGTTCGGGACGTCTGGTCGGCCGGGCGGCATGTTGTTCGCGAGGGCCGGCATATCGCCCGCGACCGTATCGTCGGGCGATATCGTCATGCTCTTGCTGCATTGCGCGGGGTATAGAACATGAGCGACGGACCGGTATATCAGAAAGTAAAGCGTGAGATGCTGGCGCGCATACAGGCCGGCGAATGGAAACCGGGTGAAGTGATACCGGGAGAACAGGCATTATCTGAAAGCTTCGGTTGCGCCCGGGTGACGGTCAACAGAGCGCTGCGTGAACTGGCGGAACAGGGGCTGGTCGACCGCAAACGCAAGGCGGGAACGGTCGTTGCGCAACGCCAGAGCCGGGCGGAAAGCTTCAGTATCCCATTGGTGCGCGAGGAAATAGAATCGAGAGGCGCATCCTATGGCTACCGCCTGCTCGATAGGCGGATCGAAAAGCCGAGAGCAGCAATAGCGCAGAGACTGGGTATTGCCACCGGGGTGAAGGCCCTGCATGTGCGGTGCCTGCACTTCGCAGATGGACGGCCATTCCAGCTAGAGGACCGATGGATCAATCTGGATGTGGTGCCGGTTGCAGGAAAGGAAGGGTTCGAGGAAGCGGGACCGAATGGATGGCTGGTCGACCGTGTTCCCTATACCGACGCGGAACATGTGCTTTCGGCGATCAATGCAGGCGCGGAGGAAGCTGATCTGTTGGGCGTGGAACCCGGCGAAGCCCTGTTTCGGATCGACCGCCGAACCTGGCTGCAATCGGGGGTCGTGACAACGGTTGTTCTGTCCTATCCCGGCCGTGAATACCGCCTGCAGTCGAAAGGCACCGGATAACAGTTTTGCCCATTGCGGCCCTTTTCGAGGTTGCCCGAGTGTCGTAAGCATATTTCCGACATTTTCGGCACGGGACACCATCAATGACACTTTCGGACAAAACCGTCACCGGCGGCGAACTTCTGATGCAGGAGCTGGAAAAACACGGCGCGCGGATAATGTTCGGCGTGCCGGGCGAAAGCTATCTGGCGGCGCTCGATGCGCTGGTCGATCATCCAGACCTTTCGTTCATTACCTGCCGGCAGGAAGGCGGCGCGGCGATGATGGCCGATGCCTTTGCGCGGATGACCGGCGAACCGGGAATCTGCTTCGTCACGCGCGGACCGGGGGCGACCAACGCGAGCGCCGGCGTGCATGTCGCGTTTCAGGATTCCACGCCGATGATCCTGCTGATCGGGCAAGTCGCGCGGAACATGTTAAGCCGCGAGGCGTTTCAGGAAATTGACTATCGCCGCATGTTCGGCCAGATGGCGAAATGGGTCGACCAGATCGACGATGCGGCGCGTATCCCTGAATATATTAGTCGTGCGTTTCATACCGCGACGTCAGGCAGGCCCGGCCCGGTCGTGCTGGCCTTGCCGGAAGACATGCTGGTCGATCCGTGCCATCCATCGCCAACGGTTCGGTACCGCCGGACGGAAACGCATCCCGGGCCGGAACAGATCGCGGAACTGCGGCGTTCGTTGAAGAATGCAAAACGGCCGCTCGTGCTGATCGGCGGCGGCGGGTGGTCGGCGCAGGCCACTGCCGATGTCGCCGAATTCGCTGAGAACAACGATTTGCCGGTCGCCTGCAGTTTCCGCTGTCAGGATTACATGGACAATGACCATCCGAACTATGTCGGGCATCTCGGGATCGGGGCCGATCCGGGCCTGTTGAAAAAACTGAAGGAAACGGACTGGCTGTTTGTGGCCGGTCCACGCCTGGGCGAAATGACAACGGATGGTTATACGCGCCTTCAGGTGCCGGTGCCCGGCATTCATCTGATTCATGCCCATCCGGGCGCGGAGGAAATCGGCCGGGTCTATCAGCCGAGCCAGGGCGTCAATGCGTCTGCCGGTTCGTTGATGGCGGCGCTGAAGGAGATGGACCCGATTACCGGCCACCCTTGGGCCGACTGGACGAAAGAAGCGCGTGCGGGTTTTGAAGCGTTTTGCGTCCCGCAGCCCACTCAGGGCGATGTACGGCTCGATGAAATCTACGGCTGGCTGCGTGACCGCCTGCCGCCCGAGGCCGTACTGTGCAATGGCGCCGGAAATTACGCCGGTTGGGGAAACCGGTTTCTGCGTCACCGGCAGTACCGGACGCAGCTTGCGCCAACCTCGGGCACGATGGGCTATGGCTTGCCGGCCGCGGTCGGCGCGAAAGCGGCCGATCCGTCACGACCGGTCATCTGCTTCGCCGGCGACGGCTGTTTCATGATGCATGGTCAGGAACTGGCGACAGCGGTTCAGTACGGTCTGAACATTGTCGTTATTGTCATCAACAACAGCATGTACGGTACGATCCGCATGCATCAGGAACGGGAGTTTCCGGCCCGTGTCAGCGCCACGCAATTGAAGAACCCGGATTTCGCGGCTTATGCCGAAGCCTTCGGCGCATCCGGCGAACGGGTAACCAGAACGGCCGATTTCGAACCGGCCTTCGAACGCGCCATGGCGGCAGACAGGCCGGCCCTGATTGAAGTCGTGATCGATCCGGAAGTCATCAACCCGGCGACGACTTTGTCCAATATCCGCGAAGCCGCGCAGAAGAAACTGGCGAAGGTGTAAAGATTCCCGATGCCCGGCCCTCTTGAAGGCATAAAAATCGTCGACCTCACCGGTATGATATCCGGACCGTTGGGCACGATGATCCTGGCCGATCAGGGGGCCGATGTCATCAAGGTGGAATCGCCAATCGGCGGCGGTGATCATACGCGGTTGGTTGCGTCGCGCCGGCATGATGTTTCGGCGTCCTTTCTTAACAACAACCGGAACAAGCGGTCGATCGTCATCGACCTGAAATCGCCGGACGGGCTGGAAATCGTCAAGACGCTGGTAGCCGGCGCCGATGTCTTTATCCAGAACTTCAGGCCGGGCGTGATGAAACGGCTCGGACTTGGCGAAGACGTTCTGCGCGAAATTAATCCCGGTCTGGTCTACGTTTCGATCACCGGCTTTGGTTTTGACGGTCCATATGCCAACAAGCCTGTATTCGATCCGTTGATCCAGTCGCTCAGCGGACTGACGACGGTGCAGGCCGGGTCGGATGATGTGCGTCCGAAACTGGTGCGCACCATTCTGCCGGACAAGCTGACCGGTTTTACCGTCGCGCAGGCGATCTGCGCCGCGCTGATCGCGAAAGGCCGGACAGGCGAGGGGCAGCATGTGCGTCTGTCGATGCTGGACGCCATTCTGGCGTTTCTGTGGAGTTCGGACATGAACGGCCACACCTTCGTTGGCGACGAGCTGGACAAGGAAACCGCACAGAGCTTCATCGACCTGATCTATGAAACTGCCGACGGCTATATCAGCGTCGCCGTGGTGAGGCTGAAGGAATGGCATGCCTTGGCGCGGGTCGCCGGCCGGCCGGAGTGGATCGACGATGAACGGTTCTCCCGGGAGGAAGGACTTGAGATATACAAAAGCGAACGGCTTGACCTGACCCAGGATGCATTACGCGGCGACACGACAGATAACTGGATCAACCGGCTGGAAGCGGAAGACATTCCCTGCGCCCCGGTTCTGACCCGTCGGGAAACCATCCGTCATGCCCAGGTGGTCGCCAACGGGATTGTCGTTGAATACGACCACCCGAAGGCCGGTCGTCTGCGGCAAACCCGAACCCCGGCGCAGTTTTCCGGCTCGCCCGTTGAACGGTTCGACCCTGCACCGGGCCTCGGCCAGCACAGCAGGGAGATACTCGCCGAGGCCGGATACGACGCCACGGCAATTGACGAGCTGATCGCGCGTTCCATCGTGTCAGAGGAGGCGTCTTGATCGATTTCTACTACGCACCAACCCCCAACGGCTGGAAAGTCGCGATTGCGCTTGAAGAAATGGGGCTGACCTACACAACGCATCTGATGCAGCTTTCAACGGGCGATCAATTCACGCCGGAATTTCTGGCGATCAGCCCGAACGCAAAAATGCCGGCGATCGTCGATCACGATGTCGAAGGCGAACCGGTTCCTGTTTTTGAAAGCGGTGCTATCCTTTTCTATCTGGCGGAAAAGACTGGCAGCTTTATGCCGTCCGATGCACTGGGTCGAAAGGAATGCCTGGAATGGCTGTTCTGGCAGACCGGCAATCAGGGGCCAATGGCCGGGCAGCTCAGCCATTTTCGGAATTATGCGCCGGACGGGCAGAATTACAGCCTGAAACGCTATGCCGGTGAATACGACAGAAATCTCGGGGTTCTGGAAAGTCGGCTCGAAGGCAGGAGGTTTATTCTGGGTGACGATTACACGATTGCGGATATGATGGCCTTTCCCTGGGCCTTCATCGCAAAACCGCTCGGCGCGTCGCTGGATGATTTTCCGAATGTCGCAGACTGGCGAAAACGCATCAAGGAGAGACCGGCCGTTCGCACCGCAATCGACTTGTATAAGGACCGCCAGAACAGCGACCAGAACGCCAGCAACAATCCGTTGCTTTACAACCAGTCCGCCGCGCACCTGAAGGGTGGGGCGGCCAAAACATCCGACCAGGAGCACTGAAATGATCGACTACCCCCACGACATTGAAATGATGGAACATGTGCTGATACCGCTGTCGGACGGCGTCAACCTGTCGGCGCGGATCTGGCTGCCGAAGGATGCGGCTGAAAACCCGGTGCCGGCCATTCTGGAATACATTCCCTACCGCAAGCGAGACGCCAAGGCCGAACGCGATGCGCTGACCCATCCATATTTTGCCGGGCACGGGTATGCGGCGCTTCGTGTCGATTTGCGCGGCTCGGGCGACTCCGACGGGGTGCTGCTGGGCGAATACCTGAAGCAGGAACAGGATGACGCGCTTGAAGTGATAAGCTGGATAGCGTCGCAGCCTTGGTGTTCCGGCAATGTCGGCATGATCGGCATTTCCTGGGGCGGTTTCAACGGGTTGCAGGTTGCCGCTCGCAAACCGCCTGAGCTCAAGGCCGTGATTTCTCTCTGTTCCACGGATGACCGGTACGCCGATGACATTCACACCATGGGCGGATGCCTGCTGCTCGACAAGATTAGCTGGGGCAGCACGATGATGGCGATCAATTCGACGCCGCCGGACCCGATGAATGTCGGCGGCAAGTGGCGCGACATGTGGATGCAGCGCCTTAAAGGCTCGGGCCTGTGGCCGATCGAATGGCACAAGCGCCAGCTTCGCGACGATTTCCTGAAGCACGGATCGGTCTGCGAGAACTATGACGATATCGAAGCCGCCTGTTATCTGGTCGGCGGCTGGGCCGACGGCTATTCCAATGCCATCTTCCGCATGCTGAAAGGGCTATCCTGCCCGAAGAAGGCGCTGGTCGGGCCGTGGGGGCATCAGTACGCGCATCTGGCCTTTCCGGGTCCGAAAATCGGCTTCATGACGGAATGCCTGCGCTGGTGGGACTACTGGCTGAAAGGCAACGACACCGGCATCATGGACGAGCCGGAACTGCGCGCGTGGATCAACCATTCGGAAAAACCGCGATCCTTTTACGAAGAACGCGAAGGCCACTGGGTTGCAGAGCCGGCCTGGCCCGGACCCGGCGTTTCCGATTTGCAGTTCAAGCTGTCGGCCAAGGGACTGGTGTCGGCGGACAGCGACGCGGGTATGGCGAGCCTGACAATCGATTCACCGCAAACCGTCGGGTCGCAGGCGGGCAAATGGTGCGCCTATGGCGTCGGCGCAGACATGCCGGGCGACCAGCGGATGGAAGCCGGATTGAGCCTCGTTATCGATGGGGACGTTTTGACCGAGGATTGTCAGATACTCGGCGCGCCGATGCTGGATATCGATATTGCTTCCGACAAGCCGAACGCGATTTTCGCGGCGACCTTGTCGGAAGTCCGGCCGGACGGGTCCGTCACACGGGTCAGTTACGGCATGCTGAACCTGACGCATAGCAGCGACCATGAAGCGGTTGAGCCTCTCGTACCGGGAAAGATCTACAGAAAAAGCCTGCAACTCTGCGAATGCGGTCACCGGTTTGCGGCAGGAAGCAAGATCCGGCTGGCGCTGTCGAACGCCTACTGGCCGATTGTCTGGCCGTCGCCGGAGAAAACCGTGCTGACGGTCGCCTGCGGTGAAAGCGTGCTGACGCTGCCGCTCAGGCCCGATCAGGCAGATGATGCATCGCTGCCGGCTTTCGCAGAGCCGGAAACGCCCGATCCGCTTGAAATGACCGTTATCGAGCCGGGTGAAAAGTCACATGAGATCATCCAGGATGCCCTGACCGGCGTGCTGACCCAGCGCTGGCGGAACTTCGACCCGCTGATCCGCATCGATGCCTATGACTGGAGTTTCAGTGCGTCTGTCGACAAGAGCTATTCGATCCACCCGGATGATCCCCTGTCGGCCTTTGTCGATATCGCCTGGGAAAAGCATTACGAGCGGGGCGAGTGGTCTGTCACCACGAACGGCGAAATCTCGATGCGGACGGAAGCGACCGAATTCGTCATCGATGCGTGGCTGGATGCCTATGAAGGTGAAACCAGGGTGTTTTCCGAAGTCTGGAACGAGCGGATTCCCCGTAACGGCGTGTAAACGGGAAGACAGTCAGTTCATCCGCCCGAAAGGTTAGATATGTCTGGTATCCCAAACGACATCGAGATGAAGGAACATGCGCAGATTCCCCTGTCGGACGGCGTCAATCTGTCTGCACGGATCTGGCTTCCGAAAGATGCCGGGAAAAACCCGGTTCCCGCCATTCTGGAATATATCCCGTACCGGAAGCGGGACGCGAAGGCGGAGCGTGATGTTCTGACCCACCCGTTCTTTGCCGGTCGCGGCTATGCGGCGTTACGAGTCGACCTTCGTGGTTCGGGCGATTCAGAAGGTCTGCTGACGGATGAATATCTGAAGCAGGAACAGGACGACGCGCTGGAAGTGATCGACTGGATCGCGGCGCAGCCGTGGTGTTCCGGCAATGTCGGCATGATCGGTATTTCCTGGGGCGGGTTCAACGGCTTGCAGGTCGCCGCCCGCCGCCCGCCCAACCTGAAGGCCGTGATATCGCTATGTTCCACCGATGACCGCTACGCCGACGACATTCACATCATGGGCGGCTGCCTGCTGACCGACAAGATAAGCTGGGGCAGCACCATGATGTCGATAAACTCGACGCCGCCGGACCCGATGAATGTCGGCGAAAAGTGGCGCGATCTGTGGCTGGAAAGGCTGAACGGCGCTGGCCTGTGGCCGGTTGACTGGCATCGGCATCAACTGCGCGACGACTTCTACAAGCATGGATCGATCTGCGAGAACTATGATGACATTGAAGCCGCCTGTTATCTGGTGGGTGGCTGGGCCGACGGGTATTCGAATGCGATCTTCCGCATGTTACAGGGCCTTTCCTGCCCGAAGAAGGGGCTGGTCGGACCGTGGGCGCATCAGTATCCCAACCTGGCGCATCCGGGGCCGATGATCGGTTTCCTGACTGAATGCGTCCGCTGGTGGGATTACTGGTTGAAGGGCGAGGATACCGGCATCATGGACGAGCCGGTATTACGGGCCTGGATCAACCATTCCGAAAAGGCGAAAGCCGTCTACGGCGACCGGAAAGGTCATTGGGTCGCAGAGCCCGGTTGGCCGGGCCACGGTGTATCGGGTCTCGACATGAAACTGTCGCCTGCCGGGCTGATTTCCGCCTCCGAGACGGTCGGCTCGCAGACCCTGATTGTGGATTCGCCGCAAACCGTCGGGTCACAGGCCGGAAGGTGGTGTCCCCACGGGGCGGTTACGGACATGCCTGGCGATCAGCGGGTCGAAGCGGGGCTGAGCCAGGTTCAGGATAGCGACGTGCTGACGGAAGATTTCCAGATTCTCGGCGCTCCGGTGCTGAATATCGACATTGCTTCCGATCAGCCGAATGCGCTTCTCGCGGCCACCCTGTCGGAGGTCAGGCCCGACGGATCGGCCACGCGGGTCAGCTTCGGCTTGCTGAACCTCACACACCGCAACAGTCATGAGGTCGCGGAACCGCTGACGTCCGGCGAGACCTATCGTATTCGCTTGCAGCTCAGCGAGTGCGGACACCGGTTCGCGGCCGGTAGCACGATCAGGCTGGCGCTGTCGAACGCCTATTGGCCGATTGTCTGGCCGTCGCCGGCAAAGACCGTACTGACGATTTCCTGCGGCGAAAGTGCGTTGACCCTGCCGATTCGGCCCGATCTGCCGGAAGATGCGTCGCTGCCGCTTTTCGGCCCGCCGGAAGCGATGGAACCGCTCCAGATGACGATCATCGAACCGGGCGAGACTGCGCATGAAATCACACAGGATGCATTGACAGGCGTGCTAACCCAAAGATGGCTGGTTGTCGAACCGCTGGCCCGGATCGATGAATTCGACTGGACCTTCCGGTCAGCGGCGGAACGGTTGTATTCCATTCACCCGGACGATCCTCTATCCGCGCGGTTCAGCATCGTGTGGGAAAAGCATTTTGAGCGGGGCGGCTGGTCGGCCACAACTACTGGCGAAGTTCAAATGCGCGCCGAAGAGACGGAGTTCGTCATCGATGCGGTTCTGGATGCCTATGAAGGCGATACGAGGATTTTCTCGAAGGTCTGGAACGAACGCATTCCGCGTAACGGGGTGTAGTGGTGGATGACGATCCTTCGCTTGCAAAACGATGCTGAAAGCAATAGGAAACGAGCGACGTTGGCGAGGCGGAACGTAGCGCAGCCTGGTAGCGCACTTCACTGGGGGTGAAGGGGTCGCAGGTTCGAATCCTGCCGTTCCGACCAACGCAATGCCGGCAGGCCCGGGGTTTGTGGTATATGCTGCGGACCCCTTTTGTTTTTGCTTGGGTGCGCTCGTTCCGCGGGCTAGGTTGCCTTTTGGGTTGGGTTGTTGAGGAGACGCATCGTGACACCGGTCTCTCTGACCTCGCTGGCCCTGTCTTCACCGCCGCATATTCTCGATCAGGAAGATGTT
The DNA here is from genome assembly GCA_040222995.1 of Alphaproteobacteria bacterium. Classification (GTDB taxonomy): domain Bacteria; phylum Pseudomonadota; class Alphaproteobacteria; order UBA8366; family Aestuariispiraceae; genus JAVKBW01. The sequence goes on from JAVKBW010000019.1 coordinate 302,732, forward strand.
ATCGACCTGTGCCGCGACCTGTATGGCAATCGCCCGGCATTCTTCGAAAAAATGCAGACGGCGTACCGAAACGCGGGCATAAAACAACGCCGGTCCTGCGTGCCGATCGACTGGTACCGGGAACCGCACGGCTGGCGCGAACGTAACGATCTCTATGTCGAAAACGCCCTCGCCATACTGGAAGAGGCGGGCAGGCAGACGATAGAAGAGGCCGGCCTTGCGCCGGAAGACATCGATTCCGTTGTTTGTATCTCGACAACCGGCCTGTCGACTCCCAGTCTTGAAGCGCGGCTGATCGGGCGGCTGGGCCTGAAGAACTCCGTGCGAAGGCTGCCGATATTCGGCCTTGGATGCGCCGGCGGTGTTGTCGGTATGGCGCGGGCTGCCGATCTTGCGCGGGCCTGGCCCGGATCGCGGGTGCTGGTTCTGGTCGTCGAACTCTGTGCACTGACGTTCCGGCCGCAGGATACGTCCAAGGCCAATGTCATCGCTTCTGCCCTGTTCGGCGACGGCGCGGCGGCGGCAATTCTGCAATCCGGCGAAACCGATGGCGAACCGATCCTGACGTTCGGCGCGATAGCGGAACATACCTGGCCGGAAGACGACCAGGTAATGGGCTGGACCATTGAGGAAGATGGGTTCGGCGTGCTGTTTTCGCGCGATATTCCGAATATTGTCGGAACCCGTCTAAGGCCGCTGCTGGAACGGTTTCTGGCGGACAACGATCTCGACTGGAATGCGCTTGACGGCTTCGTGTTGCATCCGGGCGGGGCCAAAGTGCTGGAAGCCTATGCAGACGCCATTCCGGTTCCTGCCGACGATCTTCGCCGTGGCGCGGATATTCTGGAGTATTCAGGCAACATGTCAGCGGTGACGGTGCTGGCGGTCCTCCGGCGTACAATTGACGAGGGCGCGGGCGGTAAACGACTGATGGTCGGCCTGGGCCCAGGGTTTTCCGTTGGCATGGGGCTGTTGGATTTCGCGTGATGACGCTGGCGCTGTGGATCGTACTGGCGGTGGCCGTTCAGCGGCTTGGTGAACTGGTGCTGGCGTCGCGGAACACGAAAGCGCTGAAGGAGCAGGGAGCGGTCGAAGTCGGCGCGGCGCATTATCCGCTGTTCGTGATCCTTCATTCAAGCTGGCTTGCGGCGCTCGTCTGGTATGCGCTGAAGGACCCGGAATTGATCTGGTTGCCGTTCGCGGTGTTTCTGGCGATGCAGGCGGCGCGAGTCTGGGTGATTGCCTCGCTTGGCCGGTTCTGGACGACCCGCATCATCACCGTGCCGAGCGCGCCGTTGGTTCGCAAAGGGCCGTACCGGTTCCTGAAACACCCGAATTATATCGTCGCCTGGGTCGAGATCGTGACGCTGCCAATGGCGTTCGGCTGGTGGGAAGCGGTAGTTGTTTTTGGCGTGCTGAAGGCGGCGTTGCTGGCCTACCGCATCAAAATTGAAGACGTTGCGCTTTCTGCAAGAGCGGATTAGCCGCCGTTCAAAATGGTCCGACCGTCTTCGGTCAGCTTGCAGACCAGCCAGTCCGGTTTCAGCGGATTATTGAACCAGGGTTCGGCCCAACCGTGTTCGATACATGTACGGATGGTGCGGTCGTTGTAGCGCTGGCCCTGCAGGTCGAACAGGGGAAGTTTGCCACCCGGTTGGTCCAGTCCCCGTTTCAGGTAGGCGACCTGTGTCGCGCTCGGCCGCGCGGAATCGGGGTGTTCGGCGGGGCGAACTTCCTTCAGGCGTATGACTTTGGCTTTTGAGGGCATGCGGAAACCACCGGGACTGTTGACCAGATTTCTTGTTCGTAAAAAGGCAGGCGCCGTTTCTACCTGAGACTTTTAGCGCAACTTTGTTTTAACTGCCAGTGCCGCATTGATTGTTTCAAACCGTTTCAGGAAATCCTGCTTCACGGTATCGGTTGGCGAGGGGTAAAGCCGGTACTTGTCGATTGTCGCGGGCGGCGCGCCGAACAGCCGTTTCGCTTCCATTCGCTCGAATCCGGCAAGCTGTGTGGCCTCGACAAAGGCGGCGGCCTGATCGGCTCTCTTGATTGCCTTCGCAAGAGTGGCGGATTGCTCCGCCGGCAGGCCGAACCGGATATGAATGGCGCTCAGCAACCGTAATTCAAATGCCTTGTAATCCAGCCCGACGGCCGCTTTGAAAGGTGAAATCAGATCGCCGATGACATATTCTGGCGAGTCGTGCAGCAACGCCGCCATCCGCCAGGCGCTGGGCGCTTCCGGTTTCATGTCGACCAGAAGGCTTTCGACCAATAACGAATGCTGCGCGACCGAAAACGGCCAATCTCCGATTGTCTGGCCGTTCCAGCGTGACATCCGCGCCAGACCGTGGGCGATGTCCTCAATTTCGATGTCCAGCGGCGACGGGTTCAGCAGGTCGAGCCGTCGGCCGCTCAGCATCCGTTGCCACGCCCGGGGCGGATTGGCTTTCTTTGCCGGCATCAGGCTTTCCCGGTACCGGGCCGGCGCACCGAACTGACTTCGAGTCCGGCATCCCTGGAAATTCGGGGAATGGCGGTAGATAGCGGTTCGATAACGCATTTCATGAAAGCGGCTGTGGCGTGAAGGAACCGGTGTTCATCCATCCAGAGTCCGACATGGCCGGGCCAGAAGACGCAATCGCCGCGTTCAAGCACGGCTTCGTCGCCGCTGAAGTCGACCGGATACCCGAATTCCGCTTCCTGCAGGTCGGTGTCGCGCGGACAGGGTATCCCGCAGGCGGAAAAGCCAAGCTGAACCAGCGCGGAGCAATCCAGTCCGTCCGCTGTCTTGCCGCCCCAGAGATAGGGCGCGTTCAGAAACTGCAGGGCCACGGCGACCGGATCGGATTCGACACTGTCGACAGGGGCGAGGTGCTCGGCCGGGATAAACCCGGTTCGGCCGTCGGGCAGCGACACGGATGCTAACTTTGTTTGTGATTCCGATACGGTAACCCGGGCGCCGAACGACAGATTCACCAAAGGCGGCGATTTGATGCTTTTGTCGGGGAACACGAGGGTACGCAGGGTTGCGACGCGATGCGTCGGCGGCTTGATTGTGGCTGTCAGCCCATTGAGGTCGACATAGCCGACATATCTGTCCGCGTCGTTCTGTATCCAGGCCCAGCCGTTGCCCGTGTCGAAAACACGAACGGTTTCACCATGTAGCAGAACCGTATCCTGCGGAGCTGTCGGGCGCGGCTGTTGCCGAACCGGCAGGGATGCCGCCGCTACCTGATAAGGGACGCCATCGCAGAACGACTCTGCCTTGACCGAACCTTCGAGCCGACGATCAGCAAGATCGGGCCGATAGGCGTTCAATCGGATGTCGAGGGTGTTCATTCTGTGTAATCGCGCCTGTGAAGTAACCGGCCGGGAGTCTGCGGTAATTCAACAGGCGGTTCAAGCGGGACAGGCGGAGTTTACGCCTGACCGACGAACAAACTAGGCGCGCAGCAGAAAGTTCGGAACGTGTTCACTCTTGCCGAACGGGATGTTGCTATCCTCTAAATCGTCCTGATCGTCATCCTGATTGTTGCGTGCCTGGCGTGTCCGTGACGGTTCCTTCGCGGTACGCTCATTCTGGCTGATCGGACCCTTGTCTTCCCGGTTGGACCGGCTTTTCGGAGAGTCTTCGGTTTTTTCGTTCCGGTTGCCCGATTCCTTCTCGGCTGGACTGCTTTTAGCCGAAGGCGGGTTCTTGCGGCGCGAGCGGCCGCGTTTGTTTGCCGCCGGTTTATCGGAATCTTGTGCGGCTTCGGTTTCGTCTGTCGTTTCCGCATCATCCAGAGGCTGGCCATCCAGCGTCACCGTTTCGACGGTCATGCCTGTCATCTTCTGAATGGCGGCCCAGAATTTTTCATCGCCCTTGGTCAGAAGCGTATATGCCTTGCCGGCTCGGCCGGCCCGGCCGGTACGGCCGATGCGATGGATATAGTCTTCCGCATGAGTCGGAACATCGTAGTTGAATACATGGCCAACGGTCGGAATATCCAGGCCACGTGCGGCGACATCGGAACAGATCAAAACGCGGATTTCGCCCTTGCGAAAAGCGTCGAGGCATTCCATCCGCTTGTACTGGTCCATATCGCCATGCAGGGCGCCGATATCGTCAAACTCGCGGGAAAGCTCACGATGCAGCTCCGCCACGTCGCGTTTACGGTTGCAGAACACCAGACCGTTGCTGATTTCTTCGATTGCCATCAAATCGCGTAGCGCTTTCTTTTTGCCACGTGGCGAAACCGGAAACACCCGTTGAACGATCGATGTATTCGCGGAAGAGGGCGGATCGACCGCAATCTCTTTCGGGTTGATCAGAAATCTTTCCGCCAGCCGTTTGATTTCCTTCGGCATCGTTGCCGACAGAAGCAGCGATTGCCGAATGGTCGGCATCAGCCCGACGATCCGCTCGACATCGGGAATGAATCCCATGTCCAGCATGCGGTCCGCTTCGTCGATAACCAGAATCTTGGTATCCGTCAGCAACACCTTGCCGCGCTCGCAATGGTCCAGCAGGCGGCCCGGCGTCGCGATCAGGACGTCGACGCCGCGATCGAGTTTCTTTTCCTGTTCGCTGAAGGAGACGCCGCCGATCAGCAGCGCCATACTCAGTTTGTGGTATTTGCCATAGGTTTCGAAGTTTTCGGCAACCTGCGCCGCCAGTTCGCGCGTCGGCTCCAGAATAACCGACCGCGGCATGCGCGCGCGGGCGCGTCCTTCGGCGAGGATGTCGATCATCGGCAGCGTAAAGGCCGCTGTCTTGCCGGTGCCTGTCTGGGCGCAAGCCAGGATATCGCGGTTCATCAGGATCAGCGGGATCGCCTTTTCCTGGATCGGTGTGGGATTTTCATAGCCCGCGTCATGGACGGCGCGCAAAACGTCGTCGCCCAGGCCGAGATCGGTAAATGTTGTTGGCATGCGTTCCTTTGAACTTTTGTTTGGAACCATTTCGGTGAATCAGGGTTTTATCGGTTCCGTGGCGCGATTTTGTATTTCTGATACTCTTCGCTTATTACAACTACGTGGTTGTCTGCAGCAATCGCTGGCGCGGATAATATGGCGGAAACCCCGAGAGTCAATCGCAAGCAGGGTCTTTGCCGCAGTTTACCTAGTGAAAAGGATGAATTCATGCTCATCGGTGCAAACCTGTCACAGTTATTGATTGTCGATGTGCAGGAAAAGCTTGCTCCGGCGATGCACGGGCTTCCCGCTGTGGAAAAAGCAATCGGTTTGCTGGCGCGTGCCGCGAATGTCGTTTCGGTTCCGGTGACGGTTTCCGAACAGTACCCGAAGGGACTTGGCGCAACCGCATCGTCGGTATCCGGTCTTGTGGGGAATGCGCCGCGGTATGAAAAGCTGCATTTTTCCTGCTTCGGCGACCCGGCCCTGACCGAAAGACTGCGAAATGTAGACCGGCAAATTCTGGTTATCGCCGGCCTGGAAGCGCATGTCTGCGTTCTTCAGACAGCGCTCGGGGCGCTGGAAAACGGGTTTTCACCGGTTGTCGTCGCGGATGCTGTCGCCAGCCGGACGCCGGAAAATCACGCATTGGGTATCGCCCGGTTGCGGGCTGCCGGCGTCACAATTGCGTCCAGTGAAATGGTTGCCTTCGAATGGGCCGAGAAGGCCGGAACACCGGCCTTCAAGTCCATTGCTCCCTTACTGAAATAGAAACAGTTTCTTTCAGCAGAGAAGGGTGCTGTTGCAACCGTCTCCGGGCTGGTTGTCGCGCGGCACCAGCGGCAACAACTGGCGGGTCGCGACACGGATCGCCTGACGATACGAATCTGACTGGAATGCAGCGATTGGCGGCGCTTCCAGTCGAAGCGACGAGCGGTAGTCTTCGTCGTAGCAGAACACAAAGGTCAGATCCTTTACCGGACCCGATTGCGGATTACTGAGCAGTTCCGGTTCCGCACAACTGCCGCGAACATGCACATTGTCGGCAATATTTGCGGCGATCATCACGCGGGTATGTGGCGGGGCGTTCGGCGCCGGGGCCGGGGTGAAATCGATATCGATTCGTTCCTTGCCCTTGCGCATCTCTTCCGTAACGACCGTCATAAACTGTTCTTGGTCGATATCGCTTGGAATATTGTAGAACTCGACCCGCATTTCCTTGTTTGCATTCAGAAAAGCGATCTGCGGGTGCTGATACGTGCTTTCGTGATGCAGCCGACTGACGGTGAAATCGCCGACGCCTGCGCAGGCCGCCAATAGTGCCGTGCCGCAAATAGCTGCCGATTTAATGATAAAAGACCGGGCCATGACAAATCTCCTCATGTGATATCCCGCCTTCCCAAACTCATTATATAGTACGGCAGCCCAACAAGTGAACCGGTAATCTGTCGCTTTTCTTCAGATATCGATATCCTGAACAAATTCAGCATTTTTCTGAATAAAATCAAAGCGTTTCTCGGCTTTCTTGCCCATAAGGGCATCGACCAGATTGGCCGTCCGGCGCGCATCTTCCAGTTCTTCTTCCCGTTTGCGGTCGGGCAGGACGACCCTGATCAATGTCCGTTTCGCCGGGTCCATGGTGGTTTCCTTCAACTGGGCCGGAGGCATTTCACCCAACCCTTTGAACCGGCTGACATCGACTTTCGATTTCGATTTGAACTCGGTGTTCAACAGTTCGTCCTTGTGGGCATCGTCGCGGGCATAGACGGTTTTGCCGCCCTGGGTCAGCCGGTACAGCGGCGGCAGGGCGAGAAACAACCGGCCGGATTCCACCAGTCCCGGCATTTCCCGGTAAAAGAAGGTCATCAGAAGGGAAGCGATATGAGCGCCGTCGACATCGGCGTCGGTCATGATGACGACGCGCTCGTAGCGCAGCTTGTCGAGATCGAAATCGCCCCGGACACCGCAGCCGAGCGCCTGGGTCATGTCCTTGATTTCCTGGTTGCCCTGCAGTTTTTCGGTGCTGGCGCTGGCGACGTTCAGGATTTTTCCGCGTAAAGGCAGAATAGCCTGGGTGCGCCGGTTCCGTGCCTGCTTCGCGGAACCGCCGGCGGAATCGCCCTCGACGAGAAAAATCTCGGTTCCGTCGGAACCGCTATCGGTGCAGTCGGCGAGTTTGCCGGGCAAACGCAGTTTCCGGGTCGGTGACTTGCGTTGCAGTTCCTTTTGCTGCCGCCGCTTCAGGCGCTCGTCGACCTTCTCTAGTATCCGCTCCATCAGATCCCGGGCCGAGGCCGGGTCCTCCGACAGCCAGTGATCGAACCGGTCCTTCAGGGCGTTTTCAACCAGTTTGCCGGCTTCCGGTGAGGCCAGCTTGTCCTTGGTCTGGCCCTGAAACTGCGGTTCGCGGATAAAAACGGAAAGCAGGGCGCAGCATTCGCCGACGGCGTCGTCTGCGGTGATCTGGGCTGCTTTCTTGTTGCTGGTCAGTTCGCCGTATGTCCGCAGTGACTTGGCGAGTGCAGAGCGCATGGCTGATTCGTGGCTCCCGCCCTGTGCGGTCGGGATGGTGTTGCAGTATGAACTGACGAAGCCGTCACCGTCATACGGCCAGTGTATGGCCCATTCGACACGGCCAATACCGTCCGACGCCTTCATTTCACCGGCAAAGGCGCGTGGCGTTATGGTCGGCCTGGCGCCAAGGGACGCGGCCAGATAATCCTTCAGGCCGCCCGGAAAATGCAGCACTTCCTTTTCGGGGACCGATGCCTCGGCCTTGTCCTTCAGCAGCGCCGGGTCACAGGCCCACCGAACCTCGACTCCCCGGAAAAGATAGGCTTTCGAGCGGGCGAGGCGGAACAAACGGTGCGGCCGCAACCGGGCCGATGTCCCGAAAATCTCGCGATCCGGGCGGAATGTTACGGTCGTCCCGCGGCGGTTGTTGATCTCGCCAAGATCCTCAAGTTTCCCAGTCGGGTTGCCGCGCGAAAAGGTCTGCCGGTACAGCTTTTTATCCCGAGCGACCTCTACTGTCATGGTTTCAGACAGGGCGTTCACCACTGAAATGCCGACCCCGTGCAGGCCGCCGGAGGTTTCATAGACCTTGCTGCCAAACTTTCCGCCGGAATGCAGCGTCGTCATGATGACTTCCAGCGCGGACTTGTCCTTGTATTTCGGATGCGGATCGACCGGAATGCCACGGCCGTTATCGCGCAGCATCACCGATCCGTCTTCCAGCAGGTTGATTTCGATCCGGTTTGCATGGCCGGCGACAGCCTCATCCATCGCGTTGTCGAGAATTTCCGCGACAAGATGGTGCAGGGCGTTTTCGTCCGTCCCGCCGACATACATGCCGGGACGCCGCCGGACGGGTTCCAACCCTTCCAGAACTTCGATATCTTTTGCTGAATAGCCGCCGGGATCATCCGGCAACGCGGCTTGGAACAAATCTGACATACCGTCATTATACTTTGCAGCACTGGGGTCAACAAGCCTATACGGTGTGCATTCTAACTTTCATATACCAGATGTAGGGGCAGTACATGGCAAAGTCGGAAGCGGCCGGAAACGGCGAAGAACAGCCATTCGGCGAACTGCAGTTACGGACCTTGACGATGCCGGCGGACACGAATCCCGCCGGTGATATTTTCGGTGGCTGGCTGGTTTCGCAGATGGATATGGCGGGCGGCATCCTGGCGCGATCCGTGACGGAAGGCCGTGCTGTAACGGTTTCGATCGATTCCATGACCTTTCATCAGCCGGTAAAAGTCGGCGATGTCATCGCCTGTTTCGGCGGCGTGGAGCGAATCGGGCGAACGTCGATAGCGTTGCGTCTTCAGGCATGGGTCTTGCGGCAGGGACAGAAACCCAGGGTTAAGGTGACCGAGGGTGTTTTCACCTTCGTAGCGGTCGACGATAACGGCCGGCCGCGAAACATCCGCAAACCCGGCGGCGTAGAGGTATAGCTGGAAATGCGGCCGAGCCTGTTCATTTTCGATTGCGACGGCGTGCTGGTCGACAGCGAAAACATCGCGAACACACTGCTGTCGGAAAATCTGACGCGTCATGGTCTGGCCATCGGCCCCGAAGAATGTCTGAGATATTTTCAGGGCGGATCGATGCTGGACGTGCCCGCTTTCGCCAAAACGCGGGGCGTTATCCTGCCGGATGGCTGGGTCGATGCCTTTTATGTTGAAATGTATGCCGAGCTGGAAAAGGGCGTGTCCGTCATCGACGGCATTCCGGCACTGCTTCAAACGCTGGACGACCTGGGCATTCCCTGTTGCGTCGCCTCGAACGGGGCGGAGGAAAAGATGCGGATCACGCTCGGTCAGAATGGCATGTGGGACCGCTTCGCCGACGCCTGCTTTTCCGGTCACCGTTATGGAAAGCGAAAGCCGGATCCGACGATTTTTCTCGCGGCTGCCGACCATTTCAGCGTCGATGCGTCCGATGTTATGGTGGTCGAGGACAGTATCATCGGTGCGAAAGCCGCAGCCAACGCCCATATGCGATGCTTCGGCTATGCGCCTCACGGCGATGGCGCAGAACTGGCCGCTGAAGGCGCGGTTGTCATTCATACCATGCGGGAGATTATCGATTTTCTGGAAGCACAAAGTTGACGCTCGAATACCGAATCAGAAACATCGACCTATGCGACGTTTGACATTTCTGCTGGTTCTTGTCGCCACGCTGGCAGCCGGCCATTCCCAACGGGCGGCCGCGCATCCTCACGCCTGGATCGATCTCAGAACAACCCTGGTTCTCGATGATGAGGGCCGGTTGGTCGCCATGGAGCAGGAATGGCTGTTCGACGAGTTCTACTCGGTGTTTGCGACCGACGGATGGGACATGGAGAGCGAATCCGGCACAAGGGCGCTGACCGACCTTGCCCGGGGCAATCTCGAAAATCTGTTTGAGTACAACTACTTCACGGAGATCAAGGCGGGTGATGAAACCCTGACATTTGAACCGGTTTTGGATTTCGAGACCGAGATGAAAGGCGGCCGAATCTGGATGCGCTTCACCGCGCCACTTAAATCGCCGGTCGATGTTTTCGAGGAGAACGTTTCCTACAGGGTGTTCGATCCAACCTACTATGTCGAAATACTGCATATGAAGGGTGACATTATAGCGTTTCGGGGTCCGGAAACCGGACGCTGCACCGGTCGGATCACGGTGCCGACGCCGACCATGGAAGCCGTATCGCTGGCCCAGTCGCTGCCGCCCGATGCCGAACCCGATGATTCTCTTGGCCGTATGTTCGCCGAACGGGTGGATGTCGAATGCCGCTAGCATTGCGTATAGCCCTGCCGATCGGCGCGGTATTGATTGTTGTCGCCGCTGTCGGTGCGATCGTATTCGCCGTGGCGCCGGCGGGAACGTTTTCCTTCACCGGCATTGTCGCCGATATTCAGTCGGTACAGCGCAATCTCCACCAGCAGCTCGCGACGGCGATGCGCCTGATCCAGGAAGAGGGAATCGCCGCTGCCTGGACATTGACGGGGCTGAGCTTTTTCTATGGTGTTTTTCACGCCGCCGGTCCCGGCCACGGCAAGGTTGTCATATCCACGTATCTTCTCACTCAGGAAAGCCAGCTTCGGCGCGGGGTGGTCCTGGCCGTCCTGTCGTCATTCGTTCAGGGCATCACCGCGATTGTGGCGGTGACGGCAACCGTTGCCGTCATGCGCATGACGCTTCGTCAGGCGCAGGGCGCAACGGCGAACCTCGAGATTGTCAGTTATGGGCTGGTCGCGCTGGTCGGACTGATGCTTCTCGTGTCCCGATTTCGCCGGATTCGCAATCGCCACAGGCATGGTCGGAAATCCGAGCATAAGCATGATCACGATGGTCTCGACAGCCATTCTCATTGCGGCCATGCCCATGGTCCGTCTCGCGCCGACCTGGACGTGCCGCTTTCCCTGGCAGGGATGGCGGCAATAGTGTTTTCAATCGGCATCAGGCCCTGTAGCGGCGGCATTCTGACCCTGCTGGTCGCTTTTAGCCTTGGTCTGCCCTGGGCCGGTGTGGCGGCCGTTATGGCGATGGCGCTGGGAACGGCAATAACGGTCTCCGCTGTGGCCACGCTTTCCGTCTATTCGCGCAAGGGCGCGTTGCATCTGATGCGGTTTCTTCCGGACCGGGCCGGGCTCGTATCGGTCATCGTCGATGGTGTCGCGATGCTGGGCGGCGTTGTTATTCTGCTGGCCGGATTGCTGTTGCTTTATGCGACATGGACCGCGCCGCTTCACCCGCTGCGCTGAAGAGACTAACGTGCCCGGATAAAGGATCGGAGCACGGAGGGAAGTTCATGACCTTTGAATATGCTGCATCATCGCTGTTCGCCGCGGCTTTTCTGATGCCGCTGCTTGCGGCGTCGGCGCAGGCCGGCGAGGCGGATGTTGTCGGCGTCGAGGTTCACCGGCAGGGCGACGGCGCCTATCGCTTCGACGTAACCGTGCGGCATGACGATGAGGGATGGGATCACTTTGCGGACAAGTGGGTTGTGGAGGATGGCGACGGCGCGGTGCTGGGCGAACGCGTCCTGCAGCATCCCCATGTCAACGAACAACCCTTCACCCGGTCGCTGTCCGGTGTCAGCATTCCATCCGGTATTGATGCCGTTGTCATTCGCGCCCATGACAGCGTTCACGAATGGGGCGGCGCTGAAAAAAGGGTGGAGATACCCGAGTAGGCAGTAATACGAGAAGGAGTGAAACGTGGATCGAACGGCACAATGCGCCTGTGGACAGCTATCGGTAACGATCTCGGGCGAGCCCGCGTTTCACGGTGTCTGCAGTTGCCTGGCTTGCCAGCGAATGACCGGCAGCGCCTTCGATTATTCGGGCTATTGGCCCAAATCGGCCGTGAAGGACATTTCGGGCGATCATCAATCGTGGCGAAGACAGGCCGAATCCGGCCGTTGGTTCGAACAACACTTCTGCAAGGCTTGCGGATCGACCGTGTTCAGCTACGGAGAATGGGCGCCGGACATGATCAATATCGGCATCGGTTGCTTTGCCGATCCTGCCTTTCCCCCGCCGGTCTATGCCGTCTGGAACCTGCACAAGCATCCCTGGCTGACCTTGCCGGAGGATGTTGAAAGCATGGATGAACAGCCGCCTGACGACGCGGTGTAATTAGGCACTGTACTGCATAGCAGTCCGGTTCACCGGTGCACCACAAAAGCCTCGTCGAGGAACCACAACCCCCCATTCTTGCGTAACACATCAGCGGTAACTTCCAGAAAATCGCCTTGTCGCATCGCTTCGGTCAGCCGCGCATCTTCGATCTGCGCGACGTAGACGGCGGCATTCCAGGCGGCAAGCAGGGTTGATGTTCCGATGCTGCTGCCCAACTCGTTCGGCATCGCATGCAGATTGTAGCGGAACAGCGCGCCGTCACTCGGGTTTTCCAGAAACCGAAAGTCCGCCCCGTCATTTTTCAGGCTTTTCCGCAGTTCATCGACCAGCAACGGGGCAGGTGTTTCGAAGGGATGCTCGTCCGGCCAGATCCGGTTGACGATTTCCATGCCGGGGTCCCGCCCGGTCGATTGCACAACGATCATCCGTCCGCCCTTGCGCAGACAGCGCGCGAGCGGCGCCAGAATCTTGTTAACCTTGAACGCCGCCGGTTGCCGGGCCCGGTACGGCTGGCTCGCCATCACAAGATCGTATGAGCCGGGGCAGGTCGGGCCATCGCCGACACAGTCGTCCCGGCGCGGGATCACGCGGTCCAGCAGGAACTTGTGGTCTTCGCGGTACAGCACCATGACCGACGGGTTGACGTAATGCGGGTTGCCGGTTTTTTCGCTGACCCGTGTTTGCCAGCCTTCCGTCAGTGTCGGTTGCAATGCCTTGATCTGTTCGTCGAACTCATGCGCTGTAGTGCCTTTTAGCGGCACATCGTACCAGTTCAACCGGGCGATCTCCTCTTCTCTTGCCGGGCGCAGATGCGACGCGTCGGCATAGTAGAGGTTGGACATGACGAATACGGTTTCCGGATGTTCGCAGAACCTGTCGGCCATCTTGTCGAGGCTGAGCCTGACGTCTTCAAGGCTGATTTCCTTGCCGACGACCAGAAACGGCGTGGTCGGGTGGCGGCAGTGCAACTCGCGCATCACAAGGGTCAGAACACTGGCGTCGCCCATCCCGGCATCGAAAACCTTGAGAGCCGGTTGGGAGGGTTTGATGTGCTTGATCTCTTTTCCGACGCGGTCGGCAACCGCCCATTTTTCGGAGCAGGTGGTCACGAAGAGCAGGTATTTCTCGCGGTTGTCGAAGAACCGGAAGGCTTCTGTCGATTTCTGTGCTTTGGCCATGTCTGCCATGCGGGCCTGCTCCTGCCATGCGGTTCCTGCGGGACCGCGACCATAACGCTATGTCGATACAGATGCGAACTGGAAAAGGGCCCGGCAGTGCCGAGCCCTTTCCATAACCGTAATCCGGCAGGATCAGGAAGAATAGTACATCGCAAATTCGATCGGGTGCGTGGTGTGCTCCAGTTTGAAGACTTCTTCCCACTTCAGTTCGAGATAGGCGTCGATCATCGCATCGGTCATCACGTCGCCTTTGGTCAGGAAACCGCGATCGGCATCCAGATTTTCCAGTGCCTCGCGCAGCGAACCGCAGACGGTCGGCACGTTGGCCAGTTCTTCCGGGGGAAGATCGTACAGGTCCTTGTCCATCGGCTCGCCGGGGTGGATCTTGTTCTCGATACCATCGAGGCCGGCCATCATCATCGCCGTGTAGGCCAGATACGGGTTGGCGGTGGCGTCCGGAAAACGGACTTCGACGCGCTTGCCCTTCGGGCTCGACACATACGGGATACGGCAGGAAGCAGACCGGTTGCGGGCGGAATAGGCCAGCAGGACCGGCGCTTCGAAGCCCGGTATCAACCTTTTGTAGCTGTTGGTCGACGGGTTGGTGAAGGCGTTGATCGCCTTGGCGTGCTTGATCACGCCGCCGATGTAGTAAAGGCACATTTCCGACAGATCGGCATAGCCGGACCCGGCGAAAAGCGGCTTACCGTCTTTCCATAGCGACTGGTGAACGTGCATGCCCGAGCCGTTGTCGCCGATGATCGGCTTCGGCATGAAGGTCGCTGTCTTGCCATAGGCGTGGGCGACCATGTGGACGACATACTTGTACTTCTGCATGGCGTCGGCCATTTCGATCAGCGTGCCGAATTTCATGCCGAGTTCGTGCTGCGACGGGGCGACTTCATGGTGGTGCTTTTCCATGTTGATGCCCATTTCGGTCATCACCGTCACCATTTCGGCGCGCAGATCGGTGCCGCTGTCGACCGGCGGAACCGGGAAATAACCGCCCTTGGCGCCCGGACGGTGACCGAAGTTACCTTCTTCGAATTCGGCGCCGCTGTTGTACGGGCCTTCTTCGGAGTCGATCTTGTAGCCCATGTTGTTCTGGTCGATGTTCCAACGGATGTCATCGAACACGAAGAATTCGGCTTCCGGGCCGAAATAGGCGGTGTCGGCGATGCCGGCCGAAGCCGCATAGGCGAGGGCCTTCTTGGCGATAGACCGCGGGTCGCGGTCATAGGGCTGGCCGGTCGACGGTTCGATGATGTCGCAGAACAGAATAAGCTGCGGCTGCGCCGTGAACGGGTCGATGCATGCGGTCGACGGATCCGGCATCAGGATCATGTCGCTTTCGTTGATCGCCTTCCAGCCGGCAATCGACGAACCGTCGAACATGATGCCGTCCTTGAACATTTCTTCGTCGATCGTGGAAATATGCTGGGCTGTATGCTGCCACTTGCCGCGCGGGTCGGTGAACCGGAAGTCGACGTATTTGACGTCGTTTTCCTCGATCATCTTCATCACATTGCTGGCGTCTGACATGGGATACTCTCTCCTTAAAAATGCTTAGGGTCAGCTTTTGTTGTTGTCGTCCCGCCCGCATCGGCGGAACGGTTTGATCAAACGGCGTCCGGTCCCCGTTCCCCTGTACGGATACGGATAACTTCTTCGATGCTGGACACGAAAATCTTTCCGTCGCCAATCCGGCCTGTCTGCGCGGCGTTCTGGATGGCTTCGACGGCGCGTTCGGTAAGGCCGTCTTCCAGAATAATCTCCAGCTTCACTTTCGGCAGAAAATCGACGACGTATTCGGCACCGCGATAGAGCTCCGTATGACCTTTCTGTCGGCCGAAGCCCTTGGCTTCGGTAACGGTAATGCCCTGGATGCCAATCTCGTGCAGTGCTTCCTTAACTTCATCCAGTTTGAACGGTTTGATAACGGCTTCGATCTTTTTCACGGTCTGGTTCCTTGCCCTGCACCCTGACCGGTACAGGCCTTCACTTCGGCGAAGGCCGCATATTAGTCATGGGCGTTGATTACTGTTCAGGGATCGGATTAGCATGTGCCGTGCCAGTTCCGAAATTTAATTTATTCAAATAATACCAATAGGTTATGCGTATATTGAAAATCATGGCCGAAGATCGAATGCCTTCAAAACAGACAAATGCCTAAATAATATGCAGACAAGATAATATCAGCGGGCGTTCAGATGATCCCTGATACGCGAAACCGCCTCTTCGATACGCTGAAGACTGTTGGCGTAGGAAAACCGGACATAACCGTCACCGTTTGCACCGAAGCCGGACCCGGCAAGGGTTGCGACGCCGCATTGCTCGATCAGTTCAGTCTGGAACGCGGTGGCGGTAAGCCCGGTTTCGCGAACCGATGGAAAAGCATAGAACGCGCCCCGGCTTTCTGCGCAGGACAGACCGGGCAGATCGTTCAGCGCCGGGATCAGATAACGGCGTCTTTCGTCGAAGGCGCGGCGCATCGTCTCGACGCAGTCCTGCGGCCCGGTGAGAGCGGCCAGACCGGCATACTGGGCCGGTGCGTTGACGCAGGAAAAACTGTTTACCGACAGGCGCGTGACGGTGTTGATCCAGGCCTGCGGCCAGACGGCATATCCCATCCGCCAGCCGGTCATCGCATACGCTTTCGACCAGCCGTCCAGCAGGATCAGCCGGTCGGCAACCGACGGGTAGGACAGAAGGGAGGTGTGTTCCGCACCGTCATAAACCAGATGGCCGTAGATCTCGTCCGACAGGATGGCGATATCCGGCCGTTCCTCCAGCCCGGCGACCAGCCTGTCCAGGTCCTGCTTCGGCGTGACGCCGCCTGTCGGGTTGCCCGGGCTGTTGAGGATCAGCAACCGGGTTCTGTCGGTCACCATGCCTAGAACGGTATCCGCCTTCATCGCAAATCCATCATCAGCGCCGACCGGATACGGTACCGGCGTCGCGCCTGTATAGGCGATCATCGACCGGTAGATCGGAAAACCGGGATCGGGATAGAGGATTTCGACCCCCGGCTCGCCACACAGCAGGATGGCCTGATGCATGGTGACCTTGCCGCCCGGCACGATGGTCACGCGGTCCGGTGACACGTCGACTCCGTACCGCCGGTGAAGATCGTCGGCAACGCCGTCCCGCACGGCCGGAATGCCTTCGGGCGCGGTGTAGCCATGATGCCCGTCCTGCATGGCCCTGATGCCGGCCTCGACGATATGCGGCGGGGTCGGGAAGTCAGGCTGGCCGATTCCCAGATTGATGATGTCGCGGCCCTCGGCCGCCAGTTCGGCGGCCCGGGCGGATACCGCGAAGGCGCTTTCCGTGGCCAGCCTGTCGGCGGCGGAGACAGGCATGGCGGGCATTTTGGTGTCTGTAACCATACCGTCGTTTTATCGACCGGAAACCATTGCCGCAATGGCCGCGGATTGCTTGACGGGTGAGGGTTGAAAGCGTACAAGCCCGGCTGCGTTTTCACGGACGCGACGGTGGCTGTAGTTCAGCTGGTTAGAACGCTAGATTGTGATTCTAGAGGTCGTGGGTTCAAGTCCCATCAGCCACCCCATCGTTCCTCTAATGGGACTGTTTCAAAAGACTTTCAGTGTTTTCAGTCGGTTACAAATCTTATAAGGTATTAAGATTAAGTATACCATGGGGCAAACTAAGTCATTATTACTATGACTTATATGTCTCTGCTGTAGTGTTTTTGTATTTCCGGGGTGCAATAAGCGAAGAGCCGCATTTAAGTTCTCATTTTACAATAAGATCGAAGAGGAAGGTGTGAATGGTTACTTCGCGCAACTCGTCATCCTGTGACTTGAAGACACAACGCCATTCCCCCGGCTCGGAATTAGGGATAGCACGTTTGAACAATGGATGGTTTTGAAACACGTCCGGCATTTTTTCTTGGATAGACGAAAACGTTTGGTTCTTAGTGTTGAAGAAAATCAGCGACGCTTTGCAGTCTCGCCATGTGAGATAACCGAGTAGTTGATCTATGGCCTGTGAAGCTGTTTTCGCACCTGTCCATATTTTACACTCGGCAACAAAGGCGGATTTGCCATCCTGATCAATCTGGATATCTGTCTTTCCGCGCTTTCGAAATGCTTCTCCTGTTGCAACGCCGTTGTAGTGACCATTGAGGTGAGCAAGAATCACGTCCCGAATGTTTTCTTCATTCATTCCGTTGAAGGTTCCGGGCGTTTTTTCAATAGAAATTCCTACGTACCGGATTACGCTCAAGATATGTTCATACTGATCACCAGTAATCCCCGGCTCAGGTTCATATGCTGCGGTTGGCACAGGTGGTAACGGCTTGACTATCTTTCTCTCAATGCCAACCGGATTGAAGGTTGGAGCATTTGGATTTTGACGTAGAGGGATACCCATCAAATCTGCCAGCCCGTCGTTTTTTTTGAGCCTAGTTTTTCTTGACTCAATGCGATCACGAATTCGGGCTTTTAACTGTCCATTGAAGCTCATAGCATCTGCATTTGCGAATTCAAGGTAGCGCTGGATCAAATCGAAATTTCTGCGGACATCATCCGCAATTCTCTGATTGTTCGTGTCAATTGTATATTCGACAGTAACCACTATTACCCACCCGCCTAACGTGGGACTATTCGAGATTTCGCCTATTGGGTGAGTTGAAAAGAAGGTGGAAGGGGTAGTCTGCAAAAGCCTCGAATTCCCTGTGAATGGATAACAGATAGTAATTCTTGTTCCGGGATATCTAGGTTCCGACCCCGGACTGAAATAGCGATTTCTATCACGGCTTACGTCTACCATTGTTTCTTCTTGGTCTTGGGTTGCGAGTTCGGAATGGATTGTTACCGGAGTTACAACAAAACGGTCGTAGAAATGTTCTACTAAGTCTTCTATGGGAGTTTGAAGAATTTGGCTTTTAGGGAGTCTGTCAATCTCAACGCCTATCGAATGGATTATCTCCCCGAAAACGCTTTGACCTTCATAGTTGTCGAACAAATGCGATGGGGCGAAGACCATTTGGGACACCAGTGTCTTAAACGTTGGTACAATATGGTGGTATGACCTTGCACTGATGAGCACTAAAAAGTCCAGTGTTTCTGCGGTTTTTTAACTCAATTCCGGCTTCCCATCATACACCCTATTTCCTTTTTTGTCAGACCCGGCCTCAGCCGTTCGCCTTCATGACGAACGGCTTTTTCACTATATCCTAAAAGACCGGAAGGGCGGGTTTGATGCAGATCACGGCAGGGCCGGCCGCTGCCGTTATGCTGAACCGGTCATCAAGCAAGCATCGGAGGTCAGCATGTTCGATCCACCGTCAATGACCCGGCGCATCGTGATCGGCAAAGTGATCGGGCTTGTTTTTGGCCTGATCGGCTTTTTCGCCATGCCGTTCATTGCGCCTGATGTCGGTATGCATCCAAGGATCGGCATTTTGCTGTGGTATCCGACGGTCGGCGCGGTGATCGGCGCTTTCGGGCTCTTCACCAGACATCCGGTTCTGAACCTGCCGTTGCCCTGGTGGTTTCGATCGACCCTTGTCGGCGCGTGGCTGAATTTTGTGCTTACCTTCTTCGCGTACGATCTGATGCAGGAATTTCTGGTGGCGATGGTCGGTCCGCAGGGGATCGTATCCTCGCCGTTCTGGTTTGTCGCCGAAGGGGCGCTGGTTGGACTGGTGATCGGCTATCTGGCAACGCGATTTGGCGGTGAAGGATCCGGCACCGCGGGTCGATAAGAGTTGATAGTTACGATGGCGCTGCCAGTTTGTCGCCGCCTGCATCAGCCCTCGACGGCCTGTCCGAACACCGCGATCAGCACGCCGAGGAGGGCGAGGCTGCCGAAAAGGGCGCAGCGAAGGGTATCCCGGTTCCGCCAGGCTGCCAGTCCGGCGATCGCCGCCTGTATCGCATAATAGGCCGCGAAGGCCCGCGAGGCGTAGCTGATGATCTCGAACACATCCGCCGTCCAGGTAAGCGTCACGCCGACCAGCGTCAGCAACGCATAGGCCATGCGCGGTGACATCCTTTCGGCCGTCAATTCATTGAACAATCCGCCGGCGCCGCTGGTATCGGCCACGGCTGCGCTGAATTGCGCCGCCAGAGCGGCGGCGACCAGCATGCCCGGCAGGATGGGCGCGACGATTTCCATCATGTCGACAATCGCGGTTTCCGTGAGCTTCAGATCGCCGCGTTCAAACACATAGGCCAACAGAAGAATGTAGAGCATGTAGATCAGGGATGAGAGAAACTGGGACCAGCGCATCGACCGGATGCAGGTTTTCACATCATAGTTTTTCATCAGATAGCGCGACGTCTCGAACCCCTGAATCGTCACGATCAACCCGAATGCCAGGGTGATGGCAGACCACCCGGTCTGCGTCGGCTGATTGACGATCAGCGCCTGATCGGCGGCGCGGCCGTAGAAATAGGCGGTCAGACCCGTCAGCAGCCCGGCGATCACCGCCAGTTCAATTGAGACGGCGATATATTCCATGCGTTCCAGCGATTTGAATCCCCGGGTCCAGCCGACAAACAGGATCAGGATGAACACGCCCGAGGTCAGAAGCTGGGCATGGGCGCGATCGTCGACGGCGGTGAGACTGACGCCGAAAGCGCCGAACAGGTTCAGATAATAGGCGACCGATATGATATAGGAGAAACCGAGCGACCATGACGCGACGGTTTCGAGGCTGTTCAGAAGGGCGGCTTCGTGCCGGCCGGAGCCCGAAATCTGCTTCATATTATAGCGGATGGCCGCGCCGTACCCGTAGGCGACAATACACAAAATTGCCATGATGAGCGGCGCGTATTTTCCGTAGGCGCTGTCGAGGATCGGACCGAGAACCAGGAAACCGCTGCCGATGATCGAGGCGAGGGGCGTCGCCATCGCTTTCCAGGTCGTCGACCGGTGCACCGGCCGGGACCAGAGAACCAGTCCCGCCAGGGTGACGGCGGCGATAATCGCGATGTCCAGACTCATTGCGACGGCGATCTCATGCGTGTTCCGGCATAGGGCGAATTCGGTAACAGGTGTTTTGGGCGATAATCATTTTTAATGGCTGCCAATCATTGATACTAAAGCGCCAGCACCTTTCAATGATCAATATCGACAGGGGAACCGGGTACATGAAGGCCGTTGGATATACAAAAAGTCTTCCGCTTACGGAAAGCAATGCGCTCGAAGATATCGAGCTGCCAATGCCGAAGGTCGGCAACAACGACCTGCTGGTGCGTGTCGAGGCCGTTTCCGTCAATCCGGTCGATGCCAAGGTGCGGATGCGCAAGGAGCCGGAAAGCGGCCATGCCGTTCTCGGCTTCGATGCGGTCGGCGTTGTCGAGGAAACGGGCGGCGGTGTGACCGGGTTCGTGAAAGGCGACAAGGTGTTCTATGCCGGCGATATCACGCGGCCCGGCACCAATGCGCAGTATCACGCCGTCGATGCTCGGCTGGTCGGGCGCGCGCCGAAGTCGCTGTCGGCGACCGAGGCGGCATCGCTGCCGCTGACATCGATCACGGCCTGGGAAATGCTGTTCGACTGCTTCAAGCTGAAGGAAGGCGATGGCGAAGGCGACGCCATTCTGGTGATCGGCGGCGCCGGCGGGGTCGGGTCGATCCTGATTCAGCTCGTCAAGGCGCTGACCGGTCTGCGCGTGATCGCAACCGCCTCCCGGCCGGATACCCGTGAATGGTGTCTGGAAATGGGCGCGGACGAGGTTGTCGATCATACCCGTCCGTTGGACGAGGAAATGGCGCGTCTTGGCATTCAGCCGAAATACGTGGCGGCACTGACCCGAACCGCCGACCATTTCGACAGCATCGTCGCCCTGCTCAAGCCGCGCGGCGAGGTTTGCGTGATCGACGATCCGGGGACGCTGGATGTCGTCAAGATGAAGCAGAAGGCTTTGTCGTTTCACTGGGAGTTCATGTTTACCCGGTCGATGTTCCAGACGGAAGACCAGAAGGTGCAGTCGGACCTGTTGTGCCGGGTCGCGGAACTCGTCGATCAGGGGCGGATCAAACCGACGGTCAAACGGGTTCTCCCGGCGATGAACGCGGCAACGCTGAAAGAAGCGCACGGGATTCAGGAAAGCGGCACGGCCATCGGCAAGACGGTTCTGCCGGTTGAATGAAGGATCGTGGATTTCAAAAAAAAAGCGGCGAGCGCCAGCCTACCTTATTCTCATCAGCCGGCGCTCTCCGCGAGTGCCCGAAGGGACGGGCGGTTGGTCGTCCGGTCTTGATAGAGAAGGATTGTGACAGCACGGCGACCAAATTGTATCGGTTCGGTGAATTCGTCAACGACCGATAAGCGCCGCCGTCATACCGTCGATCAAAGTCGTTAGAGCCGCGGCATTTCCTTCGGTATCGCCGGGCAGGGGTACCCCGCCCCGGACGGATGAAAGCCTGCGGCCGTCGTGGCACAGCGCGATGGCCAGCGTGACGGATTTTCCCGACGTTTCACGGCCGCCAATCTGTTTGTGCTGACAAAGCGATATCCCGGACAGGGTTCTGTCCGGCTGGTAGGCGACTTCAATTGTCATGTCGGCGAGCGGTCGCTTCGTTGAGGGCGCGAACCTTAGCCCTGGCAGTTCCATCTTTTCGGATTGCCGGGAAAGCGCACTGAGCAGATACGCATCGACATTGCTGCCCGGGCTGGCGTGAAACACGACAGGAATGGTCGTCGCCTTTTCGGCCAGCATCGCATGCAGGCGTATGTGCCGGTATTCGACCGAAACGTCCGATGCGTCGTCGCAAGCCGTCAACAGCGTCAAGGCTGCTAGCAACAGAGGTGAAAGAAACCGCATTCCATCGGCGCTCCGAACCGGCATGACAAAGACCGAACTCCCGTCCTAGTATGGCCTCCGCATGACGAATACGCCCAACCAATTTCCCGCTACTTCGCCGGATGCGGCAACAGACCGGTTCCGCCTGCTAACCGTGGCGGAAATGGGCGCGGCCGATAAACGGACAATTGACGGCGGAACCAGCGGGGCTGACCTGATGGAACGGGCGGGATTCGCCGTGGCCGACTGCGCCTCTGACATGAGGCCGGCGGGCACGGTCGCCATTCTGTGCGGGCCGGGAAACAACGGTGGCGACGGTTTTGTCGCCGCGCGGCATCTTGCCGACAGGGGATGGGCCGTGCGCGTTGCGCTGTTGGGCGACCGGGAGGCACTGCGCGGCGATGCGGCGCATCACGCGGCTCTATGGACCGGCGAAACTGAAAAACTGACCCCGCAGAGTGTCGACGGAGCGGACCTCGTGATCGATGCGATTTTCGGCGCCGGTCTGAACAGGCCGATTGACGGAACGGTTCGCGAAACGCTGGAAGCGGCAAATGGCAAGGTTGTTCTGGCCGTCGACGTACCGTCCGGCATCGACGGCGACAGCGGCGCTGTTCTGGGGTTTGCCCCGGTAGCGGCGCGCACCGTCACCTTCTGCCGGTTAAAGCCCGGCCACCTGCTGCAGCCCGGACGACACCATTGCGGCGTGGTGACGGTAGCGGATATCGGCATTGCCGACGAGACCGTTGCTGCGCTCGCCGGACCGGCGTGGCGGAACGACCCAGCGCTCTGGCGGCACTGCCTGCGCTGGCCAACGGCTTCAGATCATAAATACTCCCGTGGACATGTCGTTATTGTCGGCGGCGCGGTCATGACAGGCGCGGCGCGCCTTGCGGCCCGGTCGGCGCAGCGGTCGGGGGCGGGTATCGTCACGCTGGCGACGCCGCAGGAAGCGCAGACCGTCTACAAGGTGACACTTGAAAGCGTGGTTATACATCCGTTCAGGGATACGGCGGGATTACGCGAACTGGCTGAAAATACACGGACGGCTTCCTTTCTCATCGGTCCCGGCGCCGGTTTGACAGGACAGTTGCGGGAGCGCGTCATCGCCCTGTTGAAACAGAAACGGCCGACCGTGGTCGATGCCGATGCCGTCAGTGTTTTCGAAGGCGGACCGGAAGTTCTGCTGAATGCGATCGAGGGGCCGTGCGTGATGACGCCGCATACCGGTGAATTTCGGCGTATTTTTCCGGATCTCGCGCCGAACGCAGCCGGTCCGAACAAGATGGAGGCCGCCCGTGAGGCTGCGAAACGGTCGAACGCGGTTATCGTTCTGAAGGGGTCCGATACGGTGATTGCGGCGCCGGACGACCGGTGCGTCATCAACGCCAACGCAACCCCCGCACTGGCGACGGCGGGAAGCGGCGATGTGCTTGCGGGTATTGTTGTGTCGCTGCTGGCCCAGGGGGCGCCAGCGTTCGAGGCGGCTTCGGCGGCGGTATGGTTACATGCCGAAGCCGGAAGAAAGCCGGCTTTCGGTCTTATCCCCGAAGACATCATCGAAAACCTGCCTGAAATCCTGATGGCTGAATTGCCCGATCAGCCGCCGACATAGCTTGACCCGGTTGATTCATGGGATAGGGTGCGAAGTGCTGGGGGCATATTCTTTTAAGGATTCTGTGTCGATGGTCGACCGTCGATCAACCAGAGCCGGAAGTGCCGGAAGCGGTGTCGCCCAGGCAATATTGGTGACACTCCTTTTCTTTTTCGCGGCGATCGGCGCGATCGGTTACCTGCTTAACATTACAGCGGACCGCGAGAATTCAGTCGCGGTTCACGGGCAGGTGCATCTGGCTGAAACCGCGCTGAAGGGGGTGCAGGACGAAATGACCAACCGGCTGGTCGACTATGCCTGGTGGGACGATATCGCTCTGCAATTCGATAGTACGGTCGACAACGATTGGGCTGACGATAACATCGGAAGTTACCTGCAGGAACAGTTCGGCTATACCGGCACGTACGGGCTCAGCGCAAACCTGGAAACGCAATTCCATTCGTCCATGGACGAGGAAATGCCTGTCGATGCGAAGGAATTCCTCGGCGACAGTGCTGATGCTTTTCTGATGACGATCAAGGAAAGCAGCATCGCCGAACCGGAACCCTTCCATACCTACCTCAGGCGCGGCGGAAAGATCTATCTGGTTGTCGGCAGTCTGATTACCTATGAGGAGCTTGATGAATACCCGTTGGCGCAGGCGCCGCGTCCAATCCTGATCTTCTACCGGGAGCTGGATTCGGAGCTGATGAGCCGGATATCGAAGCAGTTCATGCTGGAGGGGCTGAAGCTTTCGCCTGTAAATGACAGCACCGCCCATGTCGCTCTGAAGAACATATCGAATGAAGTGATTTACTGGATGTGCTGGCAGCCTGCCAGGCCGGGCGATGCATTGCTAAGCGATCTGTTTCCGAAAATCTCGGCCGTCACGGTTGCGCTGGCGGCGGCGGCGCTTCTGGTTTTCGTGATGTGGTCGAGATCGGTTTCCGCTGCCAATGAGGCGAAAGCCCAGTTTCTTGCGAAAATGAGCCATGAATTGCGGACGCCGCTGAACCCGATAATCGGCTTTGCCGAGATCATCATGAGTCAGTTGCGGGGACCGGTTCCGGAATCCTACCGGGAATATGCGGCGGATATTCACCGCAGCGCCAAGCATCTGCAGGGCATCATCGGCGATGTCCTGGATTTCGCCAAGGTTGAATCCGGCGAGTTGGTCTTGCGTGAAACGACTGTCGATATCGGCGATCTGATCCTGCGGCTGCCCGCGGTAACCAGCTCGACCTGGGATGCCGGATCCCCGGCGAGCGAACAGACCAAACTACCGGTACGGTACGAAATCGAGGAAGGGTTGCCGGAAGTCCGCATTGACGAACTGCGAATAAGACAGGTGTTTATCAACCTGCTGTCGAATGCCGCCAAGTTTTCGAACGGCGCGGAAGTCGTCATTCGGGCGTATCGGGACAAGTCAGGCCTGTGCGTGGAGGTGGAAGACAGCGGGATCGGCATCAGCAAACAGGATATCGACAGGGTCTTTTCGCCGTTCGTTCAGGCTGAGATTAGTGGCAGTAAACCGGCAAAGGCGTCCGGTACCGGTCTGGGATTGTCTGTTTCGCGTGAGCTCATGCGGTTGCATGACGGCAATCTGATACTGAAAAGCGCTCCGGGTGCGGGAACGACAGCCTGCGTCACCTTTCCGGCGAACCGGCTGGTCTGAAGTTCGTCGTCGATGTTCTTTGTTGATTCTTAAAGAATTATTAACATAATCTGCCGTTAAATGAAGTAGATACGGGAATTACTTCAGGATCGACAGTAATTCCGGCGATTTCATCCAGGGGATGGGTAATGGTTGCGCTACACTTGGGCGGCAAAAACAACACGTCTTTTATCGGTTTCCGTGGTCGCCAACGGTCGAGCTTCTTTTGTCGGAAAGGCAAGGAAACACGGTTTCTGAAAGCAGGCGCGGAATTTACGCGTGATCGCAAGGACAAGATGGTGGAAACCGCCAGGGTGCTTGCGGTGTCATCCGACAGTTTCGGAATCCCCCATATACGATACGAAGTCGAGATCAAACGAACGAGCGCGCAATCGCGTTTCCTCGACGGTCCCCGGGTGCTTGCCCTGTCGACATTTCTGGAAACCTATCACCAAGCCTGACCCGGGACGGCGGAAGACACAGAAACGATACCGGCATCCCTTAATTCTTCCCTTTTGACGCGTCCGATCCCTATTGGTATAGAACCGCGGCTTTGGCGCGGGGCACCGACGGATTACGGTGTATCCAGACCAGTCCGGGCGGGCGTGGCGAAATTGGTAGACGCGCCAGATTTAGGTTCTGGTGGATGTAAATCCGTGGGGGTTCAAGTCCCTTCGCCCGCACCAACTGGGCTCAGGCCCGAAAAGAGTTTTATCCGCCGGTCACGGGCGGCCGTGTCGTAACGATTTTGATGGTAGGAAATTCATGCAAGTCACAGAGACAAAAAACGACGGCTTATCGCGCGAATACAGCGTGACGATTACCGGCTCCGATCTGGATGCGCGCGTAGATGCGCGCCTGTCGGAAGTCGCCGGCGACATTCGCGTTCCCGGCTTCCGTCCCGGCAAGGTGCCGATGGCGGTGCTACGCCAACGCTTTACGAATTCGGTTCTCGGTGAAGTCATCGAAAAAGCGGTTACCGAAACGTCGCAGGAAGTGCTCGACGAGCGGGAAATCCGGCCGGCGGGACAGCCGAAGATCGAAATCAGCAGTTTCGACAAGGGATCCGACCTGGTTTACACGATTGGCGTCGACCTGATGCCGGACATTACGCCGATGGACTTTTCCGCTATCGAACTGACCCGGATGAAGGCGAAGGTCGAGGAATCGGAAGTCGACGAGGCGCTGGAACGCCTGGCCAAGGATTTCCGCAAGACCGAACCGGCGGCAGACGGAAAGGCGGCCGCCAGCGGTGATGTTACCGTGATCGATTTCGTCGGTAAAATCGACGGCGTTGCATTCGACGGCGGTACGGCGGAAGGCCACAACCTCGAACTCGGGTCGAACCGCTTCATTCCTGGTTTCGAAGACCAGCTTATCGGCGCCAAGAAGGGCGACGAGAAAGAGGTCAAGGTTACGTTTCCGGAGGACTACGGTTCGGCGGAACTGGCCGGCAAGGATGCCGTGTTCGACGTTACCGTTCAGGACGTACAGGTTTATGTCGACAATGATATCGACGAGGAATTCGCAAAGACGCTCGGCCTGGAATCGCTCGACCAGCTTCGCGAACAGGTGCGCGAACGGCTGGAAGCCGACTACGGCAATGTTTCACGCAGCCGGCTGAAGAAGGACCTGCTCGACGTTCTGTCAGACGGCCACGATTTTGATGTTCCGCCGGCCATGGTCGATAGCGAGTTCGAGCAGATCTGGTCGCAGGTCGAGCAGGCAAAGGAAGCCGGTAGCCTCGATGAAGAGGACAAGGACAAGTCCGATGACGAGTTAAAGTCGGATTACCGCAACATCGCGGAGCGCCGCGTCAAGCTTGGCATGCTGTTGTCGGAAGTCGGCCGCATCAACGCTATCCAGGTGTCGCAGGAGGACATTCAGCGGGCGGCCATCACGGAAGCGCAGAAATACCCGGGCCAGGAACGGCAGGTGATGGAATTCTACCAGTCGAATCAGGAAGCGCAGGCCAGCCTGCGGGCGCCGCTGATGGAAGACAAGGTCGTCGATTTCATTCTTGAAATGGCGAAAATCACCGACAAGGAAGTGCCGGTCGACAAGCTTTTCGATGACGAAGACGGTGCGGCCGCAAAGCCGGCCAAAAAGGCGGCTAAGAAGGCCTCGGCGAAGAAATCGACGGCCAAGAAAGCCGGCGCGAAGAAGGCGACGGCTAAAAAAGAAGCGTCGAAATCGGACGATTGACCGGAATGCAGACATTGTTCGGCGCTGTGGTCTTGCAGCACCGGGTGGTGAATGACTAAGTAGTGAGAATGCGCAGCCGGAAGCGGCTGTGCATTTCTTTCCGGTTAGGCCGGCTGGCCGCCGTTTCAGACAGAACTGACCTTCGCAGGCGAGGACCGAAATGAGCCATCCCACAGACATCGTTATGAACAACCTGGTGCCAATGGTCGTCGAGCAGACCAATCGCGGCGAACGGTCCTATGACATCTATTCCCGGCTGCTGAAGGAAAGAATTATCTTTCTGACCGGCGAGGTAAACGATTACGTCGCCAGCCTGTTGTGCGCCCAGCTTCTGTTTCTTGAGTCGGAAAACCCGGCCAAGGACATCTCGTTCTACATCAATTCGCCTGGCGGCGTCGTAACCTCGGGCCTGTCGATCTACGACACCATGCAGTATATCAAGCCGGATGTTTCGACAGTCTGTCTCGGACAGGCATCGTCGATGGGATCGCTGCTGCTGACCGCCGGCGCCAAGGACAAGCGATTCGCCCTGCCGAACAGCCGGATCATGGTTCACCAGCCTTCGGGCGGCGCACAGGGCCAGGCCACCGATATCGAAATTCAGGCCAAGGAAATCCTGCGTACGCGCGAACGCCTGAACCAGATCTATGTGGCGCATACCGGGCGCGATCTGGCGACCATCGAAGATGCGATGGAGCGCGACAAGTTCATGAGTCCCGAAGAAGCCAAGGAATTCGGGCTGATCGACGAGGTTGTGTCCCAGCGGGTCGTGACCGATTCCGGCGATGGCGACGGTGGCGGCAAGGGCGATTGATGCTGATAAAGGCCGTTTCATGGCACGGTCTGTGCTTCCCTGGAACGGGCCTGAATCGCCGCTCGCCAACGTTTGATCGACGATGATGTCATTTGCGTATTGAGGCGTCCGGCCTGGTGGGTCATCATATAAGAAGGGCAAGGTGGCCCGTTGGGCCGGCGGCGCGGTGGCCCCGATCGGTGAAACGGTCGTCTGACACCGCTACGAAAGATGAAAGTGGAATCGCGCGATGAGCAAATCCAACAACGGCGATAGCAAGAACACCCTCTACTGTTCGTTCTGTGGCAAAAGCCAGCACGAGGTCCGCAAGCTGATTGCCGGACCGACGGTATTCATCTGCGATGAATGCGTTGAGCTCTGCATGGACATCATCCGTGAAGATCACAAGACGACCGTCTCGAAGAATTCCGACGGCGTTCCGACACCGCTCGAAATTCGCGAAGTGCTGGACGACTATGTGATCGGGCAGGATTTCGCCAAGCGGGTTCTGGCTGTTGCGGTTCATAACCACTACAAGCGCCTCAGCCACGCATCCAAGAACAATGATGTCGAACTTACGAAATCCAACATCCTGCTGATCGGGCCGACAGGGTGCGGCAAGACCCTGCTGGCGCAGACACTGGCGCGGATTCTGGATGTTCCGTTCACAATGGCGGATGCGACGACACTGACCGAAGCGGGTTATGTCGGCGAAGATGTCGAGAATATCATTCTGAAGCTGCTGCAGTCGGCAGACTACAATGTCGAACGCGCGCAGCGCGGCATCGTCTACATCGACGAAGTCGATAAAATCAGCCGCAAATCGGACAACCCGTCGATCACCCGCGATGTGTCGGGCGAGGGCGTCCAGCAGGCGTTGCTGAAAATCATGGAAGGAACTGTCGCCAGCGTACCGCCGCAGGGCGGGCGGAAGCATCCGCAACAGGAATTCCTGCAGGTCGATACCACCAATATCCTGTTCATCTGCGGCGGCGCCTTCGCCGGTCTGGAAAAGATCATCTCGCAGAGAGGCAAGGGGTCGTCGATCGGTTTCGGTGCGGATGTCCGGTCGGAAGAAGACCGCAATGTTGGTGAAATTCTGCGCGCGATCGAGCCGGAAGATCTACTGAAATTCGGCCTTATTCCGGAATTCGTCGGCCGGGTGCCGGTTCTTGCGACCCTGACCGATCTCGACGAGGATGCGCTGGTGGAAATTCTGACGGCGCCGCGCAATGCGTTGCTGAAACAGTATCAGCGTCTGTTCGAAATGGAGAACGTGCGGCTTGAGTTCACCGACGATGCGCTGCGGGCTGTTGCCGGCAGGGCCATCGAGCGGAAAACCGGCGCACGGGGCCTTCGGTCTATCATGGAAAGCATCCTTCTGGAACCGATGTACGACATGCCGTCGCTCGAATCGGTCGAGGAAGTGGTGATAAACCGCGAAGTTGTCGAAGGCAGGGCCGAACCGTTGTATATTTATGCCGAGCGGCGCGGTGACGTCGAAAGCAGCGCTTAAGACGGGATTTTCCTTTAGTTTCGGTGTTTTAACGGGCTTATCCACAGGATTCGGCGGGTAAGCAATTCCGTTTGGATAAAAATACTCGAAGATTCAGCTTGAACCATCGGTACTGTGCGCCAGATTCTACTAGGCGTCGGTGCCGTTTAACGGGTTGGCGCATTGGCAAATCAAGCGGTGGCGAAATGTGCCGCGTGAATCGAAAGACAGATATATGACAGAATCATCAGAAATCACTTCTCCGGGCGACCGCGGGCCGTCTGCTGTGTACTCCGTATTGCCGCTGCGCGACATTGTGGTCTTTCCGCATATGATCGTGCCGTTGTTCGTCGGCCGGGATAAATCCGTCCGGGCGCTTGAAGACGTGATGAAAGATGACAAGCAGATCCTGCTTGTAACGCAGAAGAACGCCGGTGAGGACGATCCGGCCCCCGAGGATATTTACTCAATCGGTACAATCGGCACCGTGCTGCAATTACTGAAGTTGCCGGACGGGACGGTGAAGGTGCTGGTCGAGGGGACGAAGCGCGCGCGCATCGATTCCTTTGTCGAACACGATTCCTTCTTCCGCGCCGAAGCCACCGAACTTGATGACGAACGGGCCAGTCCCGACGAAATGGAAGCGCTCAGCCGCGCCGTCGTCACCCAGTTCGAACAGTACATCAAGCTGAACAAGAAAGTGCCGGCGGAAGTGCTGGTATCGATCAACCAGATCGAGGAACCGTCGAAACTGGCCGATACGGTCGCGCAGCATCTGACATTGAAAATCGCCGAAAAGCAGGAACTGCTGGAAATCGACAGCGTTACCGAGCGACTGGAGAAAATCTATTCGCTGATGGAAGGCGAGATCAGCGTTCTTCAGGTTGAAAAGCGCATCCGCAACCGTGTGAAACGGCAGATGGAGAAGACCCAGCGCGAGTACTATCTGAACGAACAGATGAAGGCGATACAGAAAGAACTCGGCGAAACGGACGAAGGCAAGGACGAGCTTGCCGAGCTGGAAGAAAAGATCGCCAAGACCAAGCTTTCCAAGGAAGCGCGGGAAAAAGCGCTGGCGGAAATGAAAAAGTTGCGGTCGATGAGCCCGATGTCGGCCGAAGCAACGGTCGTCCGGAACTATCTCGACTGGATGCTGTCTATCCCCTGGAAGAAGCGCAGCCGGGTAAAGAACGACCTTAACGAAGCCAAGGAAATTCTCGATGCCGACCATTTCGGTCTCGCGAAGGTCAAGGACCGGATTCTCGAATATCTCGCCGTTCAGGTGCGGATGAAGAAGGTCAAGGGACCGATTCTTTGCCTGGTCGGGCCTCCCGGCGTCGGCAAAACCTCGCTCGGCAAGTCGATCGCACGGGCGACCGGGCGTGAGTTCGTTCGCATGTCGCTTGGCGGTGTGCGGGACGAATCGGAAATCCGCGGTCACCGGCGTACCTATATCGGGTCGATGCCGGGGCGGGTGATCCAGGGTATGAAAAAGGCGAAGAAGTCCAACCCGCTGTTTCTGCTCGATGAAATCGACAAGCTGGGCGCCGACTGGCGGGGCGATCCGTCTTCCGCTTTGCTGGAAGTGCTCGACCCTGAACAGAACAGCACGTTCAACGACCACTATCTTGAGGTCGACTACGACCTGTCGGACGTGATGTTCGTGACCACGGCAAACACGCTGAGCATGCCGCAGCCACTGATGGACCGCATGGAGATCATTCGCATTCCGGGCTACACGGAAGACGAAAAGATCGAAATCGCCAAACGTCACCTGCTGCCGAAGCAAATGAAGGAAAACGGGCTGAAGGAAGAGGAATTCGCGCTTTCTGAAAACGCCCTGCGTCAGCTTATCCGTCACTATACCCGGGAAGCCGGTGTGCGGAGTCTGGAACGCGAGATAGCCAATCTCAGCCGCAAGGCGATCAAGGATATCGTCAAGGACGGCAAGGAGCGGGTTCAGATCACCAGCGGCAACCTGTCCAACTATGCCGGCGTCATTAAATTCCGCTATGGCGAAATGGAAGAAAAGGATCTGCTTGGCGTTGTTACAGGCCTGGCCTGGACGGAAGTCGGCGGTGAATTGCTGTCCATCGAATCGGTTCTGGTCCCCGGCAAGGGCAAGGTCACCAAGACCGGGAAACTGGGCGATGTCATGCTCGAATCCATCATGGCCGCTGAATACTATATCAAGAGCCGGGCGCCTTCTTTCGGTGTGAAACCGACGGTGTTCGAGAAAAGCGATATCCATGTCCACGTTCCGGAAGGGGCCACCCCGAAAGACGGGCCGTCGGCCGGTGTCGCCATGGTTACATCGATCGTCTCGGTGC
The DNA here is from genome assembly GCA_040222995.1 of Alphaproteobacteria bacterium. Lineage (GTDB taxonomy): Bacteria > Pseudomonadota > Alphaproteobacteria > UBA8366 > Aestuariispiraceae > JAVKBW01. Next base: position 334,802 of record JAVKBW010000019.1, read on the forward strand.
TAACCGGTATTCCAGTGAAACGCGATGTCGCCATGACCGGAGAAATCACCCTGCGAGGCCGGATCCTGCCGATCGGCGGGCTGAAGGAAAAATTGCTGGCGGCGCTTCGGGGCCGGATCAAGACGGTACTTATCCCCAAGGATAACGAGAAAGATCTCGAGGATATTCCCGATAACGTTAAGAAAAACCTCGAAATTCTGCCTGTCTCGACGGTCGACGAAGTGTTGCACTGGGCTCTGGCCGGTGAGCTGACTCCGATCGAGTGGACACCTGAAGACCAGGAGGCCGCCGCCAAGGCGGTACAGCCTGCAACCGAAGAAGATGAACTGCCCGGAATTACGACTCACTAGGTTTCGATTATTCAGGTGCAGTGGCAATGGCGGCCCGGGTTAACAGCCCGGGCCGACTCTTATCCACAGGAATGTTTGTCTAATTCTTCTAAAATCTGCAGTTTTCTGCGGATTTTTAGGGGATATTGATTGACGGGTTTTCGGGAATCTTCATACTATTCGAACGTCAATGAGGCATTCGACTGATACGATCCGGTCGTGCAAACGTGCTTTGTTGGTATCCCGGTTGTGCATGTCGCGCAACAAAACACCCGCGTATAGTCAGAAGGGGGCTTGCAGTGAATAAGAACGATCTCGTAGCTGCGGTTGCATCCTCGGCGGATCTTTCCAAAGCCGATGCAACGAAGGCAGTCGATGCCGTATTCGATTCAATTACCGGTTCGCTGAAGGGCGGCGATGAAGTTCGCCTCGTCGGTTTCGGTACATTCAGCGTGGCAAATCGCGCTGCATCGGAAGGCCGTAATCCACGCACCGGCGAAAAAATCAAGATTCCGGCATCAAAACAGCCGAAATTCAAAGCCGGCAAAGGCCTCAAGGACGCGGTCAACTAAGACCGTTCTGATAGGTTTTGAGAATGACGACCGGCAGGAATGACGGTCGTTTTTCTTTTTCCGGGTCGGGATCGTCAGCTAGGATTTGACCTTCCCGGTGCTGCGGCGTATTACGCTGCCGATTGTTGAAAATGAGGGCGGTTAGCTCAGCTGGAAGAGCATCTGGTTTACACCCAGAGGGTCAGCGGTTCGATCCCGTTACCGCCCACCATTTTTCCTGAATAGTCGTGGTTTGCTTTGCTTGACAGGCCCTGTTGGCCAAAGTAAACAAGCGCGCTCTGAGGGGCTCGCTAAACGCCTTTCAGACCGCCTTAAGCGGGTGTAGCTCAGTTGGTCAGAGCGCCGGCCTGTCACGCCGGAGGTCGCGGGTTCGAGCCCCGTCACTCGCGCCACTTCCCAAAGGGTGAAGATGGCGCATTCCGGCACCGCATATCATTCAAACTGTGTAACCGGCAAAGCCTGGCCAGACGGCGTGTATTCGTGCGCGAATTGCGAAGTAATCGAGCTTCTTTCCATAAACGGATTGTCGGTATCCGGCGTCGACGGGATGTACAGGAATCAGCTTTAAAACGGGGGTTATATCGTCATAAGCATGATCGTTGCATCTGCCGGGCTCTTTGACCTTTTCACGCCGATAGGACATGGTGCTAGGGCTTTATGATTGTTTTGTTTTTTGTCTATTTGACGGGTTTTATTGCTTTGCGGCATAGGGGATGTTCTTTATTGTTTTCAATAATCGGCGGAATGGTTTAACCGTTTGCCAGCCGATGGTTTGGGGGAATATGCGTCGATCGGGCGCGATCAAGCCGATGGCGTGACGGCATGCGTTGGTGTTAGCCTTAAAACGGATGCTGGCTTCCGATCACTGTTCTGGTGACGGGAAGCGAAAACGTCGTCGTCGACGAGTGTGGGGTAGTCATGGAAGATTTACTGCGCGAGTACTTTGCGATTCTGGTTTTTCTGGGGATCGCAGTCGGACTCGCTGCGATCATGGTCTTCGCCAGCATGATCGTCGCGACCCAGCACCCCGATTCGGAAAAACTGTCGGCCTATGAATGCGGTTTCGAGGCATTCGACGACGCCCGGTCGCGGTTCGATGTGCGGTTCTATCTCGTGACGCTGCTGTTTATCATTTTCGACCTGGAACTGGCCTTTGTTTTCCCGTGGACGGTTGCCTTGGGCGACATCGGTATGTTCGGTTTCTGGTCGATGATCGTGTTCCTCGGCATTCTGACCATCGGATTTATATACGAATGGCGCAAAGGCGCGCTGGAATGGGAGTGATGGAATGAGCGCAACCGACCTGACACAGGCGCCGTTGCCGCCCGGGGCGGCGCAGGACGCGGCCTTATCGGCCGTCACTGACGAACTGCAGGACAAGGGGTTCGTCATCGCCAATGTCGACAAGGTCGTCAACTGGGCGCGTACCGGGTCGATGTGGCCGATGACTTTCGGTCTCGCCTGCTGCGCTGTTGAAATGATTCACGCTTATATGCCCCGTTACGACCTCGACCGGTTTGGCGTCGTGGTCCGGGCCAGTCCGCGGCAGTCGGATGTGATGATCGTCGCCGGCACGCTGACCAACAAAATGGCGCCGGCCCTGCGCAAGGTCTATGACCAGATGGCGGAGCCGCGCTGGGTAATCTCCATGGGGTCCTGCGCCAATGGCGGCGGCTACTATCACTATTCCTACTCCGTGGTGCGCGGATGCGACCGGGTCGTGCCGGTCGATATCTACGTGCCGGGCTGCCCGCCGACGGCGGAGGCGCTGGTATACGGCATTCTGCAATTGCAGAAAAAAATCAAACGCACCGGCACCATCGCCCGCTAGGTTCATGGGCTCGGAAACGAAGAGGGCGTATCGTTGATAACGGACGAAAAACTGGAAGCCTTGCAGGACCTTGGACAGTACCTGGCCGAGAAGTTTCCGACCGACATCGTCTCCCATACGATTGCGAACGGCGAATTGTCTGTTGTGGTGCTGGCGGCGGGTTTGCTGAAAATCTGCAAGTTCGCGCGGGACGACGCCAACTGCCAGTTCAAGAGTTGCGTCGATGTCTGCGGCGTCGATTTTCCGGACCGGGATCCGCGTTTTGAAGTCGTCTACAATCTGCTCAGTCTGAAGCACAATTTCAGGCTTCGGCTGAAGGTGCAGACGGACGACGAAAAGCCGGTACCGAGCGTGACGACGATCTGGCCGTCCGCCAATTGGTTCGAACGTGAAGTCTGGGACATGTACGGCGTGTTTTTCACCGACCATCCGGATTTGCGGCGGATTCTTACCGATTACGGCTTCGAGGGCCATCCGCAGCGCAAGGACTTTCCGCTCACCGGCTATGTCGAAGTGCGCTATGACGATGAACAGCGCCGCGTCGTCTATGAACCCGTCAAGCTGCGGCAGGATTTCCGGTCGTTCGATTTTCTCAGCCCGTGGGAAGGCATGACTCCGCATCTGCCGGGTGATGAAAAGGCCGATGTGTCGGCGGATGATGCGAAGGAGGGCGGTGCATGAGCCCGGATACGACATCTCTTCAGGCTCCGGTGCCACCATCGGAAGACCCGACCATCAAGACCATGACGATCAACTTCGGGCCGCAGCACCCGGCAGCCCATGGCGTGCTGCGCATGGTGATGGAAATGGACGGCGAAGTGGTCGAGCGGATTGACCCGCATATCGGGTTGCTTCATCGCGGCACCGAAAAGCTGATTGAGTACAAGACCTATCTGCAGGCGATTCCGTATTTCGACCGGTTGGACTACGTGGCGCCGATGTGCCAGGAACACGCTTTCTGTCTGGCGACGGAAAAGCTGCTCGGTCTGGAAGTGCCGGTACGCGGCCAGTATGTCCGGGTTCTGTTCGCTGAAATCAGCCGCATTCTGAACCATCTTCTCAACGTTCCCGCCTATGCGCTGGATGTCGGCGCAATGACCCCGATGCTGTGGGCCTTCGAGGAACGCGAAAAGCTGATGGAATTCCATGAGGGCGTCAGCGGCGCGCGGATGCACGCCGCGTATTACCGGGTCGGCGGCGTTCACCAGGATTTGCCGGTCGGCATGGCGCAACAGATCCTCGACTGGGCCGATCAGTTCCCGAAATTCATCGACGACATGGAAAGCCTGCTGACCGACAACCGCATCTTCAAACAGCGGTCGGTCGATATCGGCATTATTTCACCGGAAGACGCGCTGGCCTGGGGTTGCACCGGGCCGACCCTGCGTGGTTCGGGCTTGGCGTGGGATCTGCGCAAGGCCGAGCCCTACGACGTCTACGGCAAGATGGATTTTGACATTCCGGTCGGTAAGAACGGCGACTGCTACAGCCGGTATCTGGTGCGGGTCGAGGAAATGCGGCAATCGCTGCGGATCATCCGCCAGTGCATCGAGCAGATGCCCGAAGGCCCGGTCATGACGACCGATACCAAGGTTGCGCCGCCACGCCGGGGCGACATGAAGCGGTCGATGGAAGCACTGATCCAGCACTTCAAGCTCTATACCGAGGGCTTCCACGTGCCGGAAGGTGAAACCTATACGGCGGTCGAAGCGCCGAAGGGCGAATTCGGCGTGTATCTGGTGGCCGACGGCACCAACAGGCCGTATCGCTGCAAGATTCGCGCGCCCGGCTTTGCGCATCTCGCGTCGATGGACCATTTCTGCAAAGGCCACATGCTGGCCGATTCCGTTGCCGTGCTCGGCGGCTTCGATGTCGTGTTCGGGGAGATTGACCGATGAGCGGTACGTTTGCGTTCGAGGGCGAATCCCTGAAAGAGGCGGAACGGAACATCGCCAAGTATCCGGCCGACCGGAAGCAATCGGCGGTTCTGGCGCTGCTGTTTCTGGCGCAGGAACAGAACCATGAAAACGGCCATTACGTCACGGGCGAGGCGATCGAGACCATCAGCGAAATGCTGGATATGCCTTATATCCGGGTGATGGAGGTCGCGACCTTCTTCACCATGGTCAATCTGGAACCGGTCGGAAAGTTCCACATCCAGCTTTGCGGCACCACGCCCTGCATGCTGCGCGGCGCGGAAGACATATCCGCGGCGATCACGAAGAAATACGGCATCCATAGCGGCGAGACCACCGAAGACGGTGTTTTCACCCTGCTGGAAGTGGAATGCCTGGGCGCGTGCTGCAACGCGCCAATGGTGCAGATCAATGACGATTTCTATGAAGATCTGACGCCGGACAGCATTATCGAGGTTCTGGAAGGATTGAAGAACGGAAAACCGGTCAGGGTCGGTTCCCAGATTGGCCGTGTGACGTCCGAACCCGAAAGCGGTCCGACAACATTACAGTCCGGTCCGTCACCGCAAACGCCGGATGCCCCGAATGCCCCGTCACAGGCGGGGGGAGACTGACGCCATGCTTGAAGATAAAGATCGCATCTTCACCAATCTGCACGGGTATCATGCGTGGAACCTGGAGGCTGCGAAAAAGCGCGGCGACTGGGACAACACCAAGGCGCTGATCGATCTCGGTCGCGACAAGATCGTCGAGGAAATGAAAGCTTCCGGTCTGCGCGGACGCGGCGGGGCCGGTTTCCCGACCGGCATGAAATGGTCGTTCATGCCGAAGGATACCGGCGGCAAGCCGGCCTATCTTGTCGTGAACGCGGATGAATCCGAACCCGGCACCTGCAAGGACCGGGAAATCATGCGTAACGATCCGCACAAGCTGATCGAAGGGTGCATTGTTGCCTGTGCCGGCATGGGCGCGGCTGCCGCCTACATCTATATCCGTGGTGAATTTCGCCATGAATACAGGGTGTTGGAAGCTGCGGTTAAAGAAGCATACGAGGCCGGCCTGGTCGGCAAGAACGCCTGTAAATCGGGTCTGGATATCGATGTATTCGTTCATCACGGCGCCGGGGCCTATATCTGCGGCGAGGAAACCGCGCTGATCGAAAGCCTGGAAGGCAAGAAAGGGCAACCGCGCCTGAAGCCGCCGTTTCCGGCGATGGCGGGCCTGTATGGCTGCCCCAGCACGGTCAACAACGTGGAAAGCATCGCGGTAGCGCCGACGATCCTGCGGCGCGGCGCCTCCTGGTTCAAATCGTTCGGCCGGGAAAACAATTCGGGCACCAAGCTGTTTTGCGTTTCCGGTCATGTGAACACGCCCTGCAATGTCGAAGAGGCGATGTCGATCCCGATGCGGGAATTGCTTGAAACCCATTGCGGCGGCGTGCGTGGCGGCTGGGATAACCTTCTGGCGGTCATTCCGGGCGGATCGTCCGTGCCGTTGATTCCGAAAGATATCTGCGACGACGTTCTGATGGATTTCGACGCGCTGAAGGAGGTCAAGTCCGGCCTCGGCACGGCGGCGGTCATCGTCATGGACAAGTCGACGGATATCGTGAAGGCGATTGCCCGTCTGAGCTATTTCTACAAGCACGAAAGCTGCGGCCAGTGCACGCCGTGCCGTGAAGGCACCGGCTGGATGTGGCGGGTGATGGACCGGTTGGTTGAAGGCCGGGCGACGGTCGAGGAAATCGATATGCTGTGGGATGTGACCAAACAGGTTGAAGGTCATACGATCTGCGCGCTTGGCGATGCGGCGGCGTGGCCGATCCAGGGGCTTATCCGGCATTTCCGCGACGAGATCGTGGACCGGATCAAGAACCGCACGCAGGTTCAGGTCGCGGCGGCGGAATGACGAAGACTGATGGGCGCATGGACGAATACGGGAACGGAATGACATGCCGAAGCTGACGATCAACGGCGAAGAAGTCGAATTCGAAAAAGGCATGACCGTGCTTCAGGTCTGCGAGCAGGCCGGCGTGGAAGTGCCTCGATTCTGCTATCACGAACGGCTGTCGATTGCCGGCAACTGCCGCATGTGCCTTGTCGAAGTAAAACCGGGTCCGCCGAAACCGGCGGCGTCCTGCGCTCTGCCGGCCGGCGACGGCATGGAAGTGTTCACCGAAAGCGACATGGTGAAAAAGGCCCGTAACGGGGTGATGGAATTCCTTCTGGTCAACCATCCGCTCGACTGCCCGATCTGCGACCAGGGCGGCGAATGCGACCTGCAGGACCAGGCGATGGCCTATGGCCGAGATGGTTCCCGATTTGCCGAGAACAAGCGCGCGGTGAAAGACAAGTATATGGGGCCGTTGATCAAGACGATCATGACCCGCTGCATCCATTGCACCCGCTGCGTCCGTTTCTGTGCCGAAATCGGCGGCGTCGAGGATATGGGGCTTCTGAACAGGGGTGAAAACGCCGAGATTTCCAGCCTGGAAAAAGCGATTTCCAGCGAGCTGTCGGCGAATGTGATCGATCTCTGTCCGGTCGGGGCGCTGACCTCCAAGCCCTATGCCTTCGAGGCCCGTCCGTGGGAGCTGAAAAAGACCGAAAGCATCGATGTGATGGATGCAGTCGGCTCCAACATCCGGGTCGACAGCCGGGGCAACGAGGTCATGCGGGTTCTGCCGCGCCTCAATGAAGACGTGAACGAGGAGTGGATTTCCGACAAGACACGCTACGCCTGCGACGGGCTGCGCAAGCGCAGGCTCGACAAGCCATATCTCCGCGGCGCGGACGGCAAGCTGGCGGCGGCCGACTGGAAAGCGGCCTTTGCCGCGATCAAGGCGAAGGTCGATGCGGTCAAGCCGTCGGAAATCGCTGCCATCGCCGGCGATCAGTGCGACGTCGAGTCGATGTATGCGTTGCAGGACCTGATGGGGCGTCTCGGCGCGACGTCAATCGATTGCCGGCAGGACGGCGCGAAGCTGGTCGCCGGAAACCGTGGCGACTATATCTTCAATACCACAATCGCGGGGATTGAAGACGCAGACGCCATTCTGATCGTCGGGTCGAACCCGCGCTGGGAAGCGCCGATCATCAATGCGCGCATTCGCAAGACATGGCTGGCGTCCCGCACGAAAATCGGGGTAATCGGCGAACAGAAAGACCTGACCTACAAGTACGACTATATCGGCGCCGGGCCGGAGTCTCTGCAGGAGCTGGTTGACGGCAAGCATTCATTCGCCAAGGTGCTGAAAGACGCCGAACGGCCAATGGTTATCGTCGGCCCCGGTGCAGTTGCGCGCAAGGACGGCGCGGCTGTGCTCGCCGCCGTTCGCAAGCTGGCCGACGATACCGGCATGGTTTCGGACGACTGGAACGGCGTTAACATCCTGCACACGGCGGCGAGCCGGGTCGGCGGGCTGGATATCGGTTTCGTGCCGGGCGAGGGCGGTCGCGATGTCGAGGGCATTATCGACGGCGCGCAATCCGGCGATATCAAGATCGTCTACCTGCTGGCGGCGGATGAGATTGATACGGAAAAGCTGCGCGACGCTTTCGTGATCTATCAGGGCCATCATGGTGATGTCGGGGCGCATGCGGCCGATGTGATCCTGCCGGCTGCGGCCTATACGGAAAAAGCCGGTATCTATGTGAACACGGAAGGCCGGGTGCAGATGGCCCGCCGGGCTGTCTTCCCGCCGGGCGACGCCCGCGAGGACTGGACCATCCTGCGCGCGCTGTCGGATGTGCTGGCGCAGACCCTGCCGTACGATAATCTCGGCAACCTGCGCGACGCAATCTACACGGCCTGCCCGCATATGCGGGAAATCGACACGGCATCCGCAGCGCCACTGGGCAAGCCGTCGAAAGCATCGAAAATGGAGTCGGCGGCTTTCATATCGCCGGTCGCGATTTTCTACAGCACGGATCCGATCAGCCGGGCATCGGAAACGATGGCTGAATGCACGCGGGTGATCCTGCACGGCGGTGAGGAGGAAGTCAGCGCCAATGTCTAGTCTGGAGAGCCTTTTCGGTGGTGCGGAATGGTGGGTCGGCTACACGCTGCCGACGGTAACCATCGTTTTCTATATCCTCTGCATCGTTGTGCCGGTGCTGATTTCGGTCGCGTATCTGACCCTGGCGGAGCGCAAGGTGATCGGCTGGATGCAGTATCGCAAGGGACCGAATGTCGTCGGTCCGTTCGGCCTGCTGCAGCCTTTCGCGGATGGCCTGAAACTGTTCCTGAAGGAAACCATCATCCCGTCGGGCGCAAGCCGGGTTCTGTTCATCCTGGCGCCGATGATTACCTTCATCCTCAGCCTGATCGCCTGGGCGGTTATCCCGTTCGACAAGGGCTGGGTGCTGGCGGATATCAATGTCGGCGTGCTGTACCTGTTTGCGATCTCGTCGCTTGGCGTTTACGGCATCATCATCGCCGGCTGGTCCTCGAACTCCAAATACGCGTTCCTCGGCGCGCTCCGGTCGGCCGCGCAGATGGTGTCCTACGAAGTCGCCATGGGGTTCGTGGTTGCATCGGTGCTGTTGCTGGTCGGGTCGCTCAATCTGTCGGATGTGGTCGAGGCGCAACGCACGGTGTGGTTCTGTATTCCGATGCTGCCGATGTTCGTGATCTTCTTCGTTTCCGCCCTGGCGGAAACCAACCGGGCGCCGTTCGACCTGCCGGAAGCGGAAGCCGAACTGGTCTCGGGCTACAACGTCGAATATTCGGCGATGGCGTTCGCCCTGTTCTTCCTCGGCGAATACGCCAACATGATTCTGATGAGCGCGATGACGGCCATCCTGTTCCTCGGTGGCTGGCTGCCGCCGCTGGATATCGCGCCGCTGAACATGATTCCGGGCCCGATCTGGTTCGCCCTGAAGATCGCGTTCGTCCTGTTTTGTTTCCTGTGGGTTCGGGCGACGTTCCCGCGCTACAGGTATGACCAGTTAATGCGTCTCGGCTGGAAGGTTTTCCTGCCGTTCACCCTGATCTGGCTTGTCGGGACGGCCGGCGTGCTCGTCGCGTTCGACCTTGTTCCCAACTGATCGGCCGAGACAAAGGATAAATTGAGATGGCAACACTAGAAAGAACAGCCCGGTCGTTTCTGCTCGGCGAACTGCTGAGCGGCATGGCGCTGACCTTGAAAGCCATGTTCAGGCCGAAGCACACGATCAACTATCCGTATGAAAAGGGGCCGTTGAGCCCGCGCTTTCGGGGCGAACATGCCCTGCGCCGGTATCCGAACGGCGAGGAACGGTGCATCGCCTGCAAATTGTGCGAAGCCGTCTGTCCGGCGCAGGCCATCACGATTGAAGCTGAACCGCGCGAAGACGGCAGCCGCCGCACGACGCGCTACGACATCGACATGACGAAGTGCATCTACTGTGGTTACTGCCAGGAGGCATGCCCGGTGGACGCCATCGTCGAAGGACCGAATTTTGAGTTTGCCACCGAAACCCGAGAGGAACTTTTCTACAATAAGGAAAAGCTCATCGCGAACGGAGACCGGTGGGAAGGTGAAATCGCGGCCAATCTGAAATTGGACGCGCCGTACCGGTAGGGTGCGGGCAGGCTAACAGGTCGCCGGGGGGCCATATGATTATTCAGGCTTTAGCCTTTTATCTTTTTGCGGGAGTAACCATCGCCTGTGGCGTCATGGTGATCACGGCGAAGAACCCTGTCCATGCGGTGCTGTTTCTGATTCTTGCCTTCTTCAACGCAGCCGGACTGTTCGTGCTTCAGGGCGCAGAGTTTCTGGCCATGCTGCTGGTGATTGTCTATGTCGGCGCGGTTGCCGTGCTGTTCCTGTTCGTCGTGATGATGCTGGACGTCAATTTCGAGGAATTCCGCGCCGGGTTCATCAAGTACCTGCCGATTGGCGCTGCGGTCGGCCTCGTGCTGGCGGCGGAACTGGTGATCCTGTCGATCGGCTGGACAATCGATCCCGCAACGATCGGCGCGACGGCGGCGCCGACGCCTGCCGATGTCCATAATACGCGGGCGCTCGGTCAGCTTCTCTATACCAAATACGTCTACCTGTTCCAGGGCGCCGGCATGGTGTTGCTGGTGGCCATGGTCGGGGCGATTACCCTGACCCTGCGGCAGCGCGCGGGCGTCAAGAAACAGCGGATATCAGATCAGATCAATCGCAGCGCATCCGCCGAAATCAAAAATGTGAAAGTTCGTCCGGGGGAGGGAATTTAGTTATGGAAATCGGTCTCGCCCATTACCTGTCTGTCGCGGCGATCCTGTTCACGCTGGGGTTGATGGGCATTTTCCTGAACCGGAAGAATATCATCGTCATCCTGATGTCGATTGAACTGATGCTGCTTGCGGTGAACATCAATCTGGTTTCTTTCTCGACTCATCTGAACGATCTGGTCGGGCAGGTTTTTGCGATTTTCGTTCTTACCGTGGCCGCCGCCGAAGCGGCGATCGGTCTGGCGATCCTGGTGGTTTACTACCGCAACCGAGCGTCGATCGCCGTCGACCAAGTCAACATGATGAAGGGGTAGGGCGAACATCATGGAAGCCGCTATTGTATTCCTGCCCCTGATTGCCGCCTTCATTGTCGGGTTTTTCGGCAAAATGATGGGCGACAGGGTTTCGCAGATCATCACCTGCGGAGCATTGATTCTTGCCGCAGTCTTTTCCTGGATCGTGTTCTTTGACGTCACCGCAATCTTCAGTGACGAAGGCGCGAAAAACTATACGATCACTCTGTTCACCTGGGTCGCCTCCGGCGATTTCGTTTTCGACTGGGCCCTGAAAATCGACACGCTGACCGCCGTGATGCTGATCGTGGTGACAACCGTCAGTGCCGTCGTACATGTCTATTCCATCGGCTATATGAGCCACGACAAGTCGATCCCCCGGTTCATGGCTTATCTCAGCTTCTTCACCTTCGCCATGCTGACGCTGGTGACGGCGGACAACCTGGTTCAGATGTTCTTCGGCTGGGAAGGGGTCGGCGTCGCCTCCTACCTCCTGATCGGCTTCTGGTACGACCGGCCCAGCGCCTGCGCCGCGGCGATCAAGGCGTTTCTGGTAAACAGGGTGGGCGACTTCGGTTTCGCGCTCGGCATCTTCGCGATGTTCGTGCTGACCGACAGCGTTAACCTCGACACGATCTTCGCCGTGATCCCCGGTCTGGCCGATACGACGCTGGTTTTCCTGGGCATGGAGTTCAACGCCATCACCATCACCTGCCTGCTGCTGTTCATGGGGGCGATGGGCAAGTCGGCGCAGCTTGGCCTGCATACCTGGCTGCCGGACGCGATGGAAGGCCCGACGCCGGTCTCCGCCCTGATCCACGCTGCGACCATGGTGACCGCCGGCGTGTTCATGGTCTGCCGCCTGTCGCCGGTCTTCGAATATTCCGAAACGGCGCTGGCCGTGGTGACGGTTGTCGGCGCATCGACGGCCTTCTTTGCCGCGACAATCGGCCTGACGCAGAACGACATCAAGCGGGTGATTGCGTATTCCACCTGTTCGCAGCTTGGCTACATGTTTTTCGCCGCCGGCGTTTCAGCCTATCCCGCCGCGATGTTCCATCTTACGACGCATGCATTCTTCAAGGCGCTGCTGTTCCTCGGTGCAGGCTCGGTGATCCACGCGATGTCCGACGAACAGGACATGCGCAAGATGGGCGGCATCGCGAAGATGATCCCGTATACCTATGCGATGATGTGGATCGGGTCGCTGGCGCTGATGGGGGTCGGCATTCCCGGAACCTCGATCGGCTTTGCCGGATTCTTCTCCAAGGATATTGTCGTCGAAAGCGCTTTCGCCGCGCATACCGGCGTCGGCAATTATGCCTATATCCTGGGTATTCTGGCCGCCTTCATGACCGCCTTCTATTCAGGCCGCCTGCTGTTCATGACCTTCCACGGCAAACCGCGGGCCGACGATCACACGATGGGCCATGTGCATGAATCGCCGCCGGTGATGCTGTTGCCGCTGGTTGTACTGGTCCTCGGATCGCTGTTTGCCGGCGTCGCTTTCTATGGAAACTTTGTCGGCCATAACTTCGAGGAATTCTGGGGAACCTCGATCCTGATCCTGGACACCCACCAGGCCCTGCATCACGCGCATGACGTGCCGTTCTGGGTGAAGGTTTCGCCACTTGCCGTCGGCGTTATCGGCTTCGCGCTCAGCTACTACATGTATGTGGTGGCGCCGGATTCGCCGGCACGCCTGACGCCGAAGCTGCAGCCGCTGTACAAGTTCTCGTTCAACAAGTGGTATTTCGACGAACTGTACGACGCTATTTTCGTTCGTCCGGCATTTTCCATCGGAAAATTCCTGTGGAAGAAGGGCGATGGCGCGACAATCGACGGGTTCGGCCCGGACGGCGTATCCGCACGGACATTGCAGGCGGCGCGCGGCGCCAGCTTCCTGCAGTCCGGTTACGTCTACCATTACGCCTTCGCCATGCTGATCGGCGTGGTTTTCTTCGTCACCATTTACATGATTTTGGGTTAAGGGGAGCAACTCTGTAATGCTTGACGGACCGCTCCTTTCAATACTGACCTTCCTGCCGTTGGTGGGCGCCCTGGCGATCCTGATCCTGGTGCGCGGCACCGAACAGGAAATCGCGAACAATTCGCGCTGGGCTGCGTTGTGGACGACGATTTTTGCGTTCGTTCTTTCGATCTTCGTGTTGTCGAATTTGGACGGATCGACGGCCGATTTCCAGATGGTCGAAACCGTCAACTGGATGGCGGCGCTCAACCTGTCCTACCGGATGGGGGTCGATGGAATCTCGATCTGGTTCGTGATGCTGACGACCGCCCTGATGCCACTGTGCATTCTGGCGAGCTGGGATGCGATCAAAACCCGGGTCAAGGAATACATGGTCGCCTTCCTGGTGCTGGAAACCATGATGCTGGGCGTGTTCTGCGCCCTCGATATTCTGGTTTTCTACATTTTCTTCGAAGGCGTGCTGCTGCCGATGTTCCTGATCATCGGCATCTGGGGCGGCGCGAACCGCGTCTATGCCGCGTTCAAATTCTTCCTCTACACACTACTCGGATCGCTGCTGATGCTGGTCGCCGTACTGGTGATGTACTGGCAGGCAGGCACGACCGATATTCCGGCCCTGATGCAATACGCTTTCGATGCGGATCTGCAGACATGGCTGTGGCTTGCCTTCTTTGCTTCCTTCGCAGTGAAAGTGCCGATGTGGCCGGTTCACACCTGGTTGCCGGACGCCCACGTTCAGGCCCCGACCGCCGGGTCGGTCATTCTGGCCGGCGTGCTGCTGAAAATGGGCGGATACGGCTTTCTGCGATTCTCGCTGCCAATGTTCCCGGAAGCGTCCGAATACTTCGCGCCTTTCGTGTTCTGGCTGTCGGTGATTGCGGTTATCTACACCTCGCTGGTGGCTCTGGCGCAGGAGGACATGAAGAAACTGATCGCCTATTCCTCTGTCGCTCATATGGGCTTCGTGACGGCGGCCATCTTCAGCATCAACGAACAGGCGATTGCCGGTTCCATCGTCCAGATGCTCAGCCATGGCCTTGTTTCCGGCGCGCTGTTCCTGATCGTCGGTGTCGTCTATGACCGGATGCATACGAGGGACATCGGCGCTTATGGCGGCCTTGTCGAGCGGATGCCGAAATACGCGGTCGTGTTCATGTTCATGATGCTGGCTTCGGTCGGTCTGCCGGGCACCAGCGGTTTCGTCGGCGAATTCCTGATCCTGGTCGGCGCGTATCAGGCGTCGACATGGCTGGCCGCCGGTCTCGCAACGGGCATGATCCTGGGTGCGGCCTATATGCTTTACCTGTACCGCCGGATCATCTTCGGAAAGCTGGTGAAGGAAGAACTGTTGACCATCAAGGACATGAGCATTCGCGAAATCGCGATCTTCGCGCCGCTGGTCCTGCTTGTGCTGTGGATGGGGATCTACCCGTCGTCCTTCATGGAACCGATTGAAGTTTCGATCAATCACCTGATCGCCGAATACAACAGCGACCTGGCCGCCGCCGCCGGCGCAATGGAAACCGCCTCAACTCTAGCCGGGGAAGCTTCCCAATGACGGACCTGCCTGCTTTTCTGCCAGCCCTGCCGGAAATCTTCCTGGCCTGCGCCGCCATGGCGCTGATGATGGTCGGTGTCTTCCAGCGCGAGGAAAAGGCGCTCGGTATCGTCACCACGCTGGCGCTGCTGTCGATTGTCATCACCGCCGTTCTTGTGGTGACGGGCGAGGGCGGACGCAATCTGGCGATGTTCGATCTGTTCGTGGCTGACGATTTCGGCGTCTTCATGAAGATCCTGATCCTGCTGGGGTCGTTCCTGGCGATCGTGATGAGCCACGGCTACATCCACCGCGAAGGCATGGCGCGGTTCGAATACCCGGTGCTGATCGTCTTCGCGACGCTCGGCATGCTGCTGATGGTGTCGGCGAACGACCTGATCTCGCTGTATATCGGCCTGGAGCTGCAAAGCCTGGCACTGTATGTCATCGCCGCGTTCCAGCGCGATACGCTGCGGTCGTCAGAATCCGGCCTGAAATATTTCGTGTTGGGGGCGTTGTCGTCCGGCCTGTTGCTCTACGGCATGTCGATGATCTACGGTTTCAGCGGCCACACCCAGTTCGATGCGCTGGCCGCGCAATTTACGTCGGGCGCGCCGGTATCGGAAGGCCTGGTCGTCGGCATCGTGTTCCTGATCGCCGGTCTGGCGTTCAAGGTATCCGCCGTGCCGTTCCATATGTGGACACCTGACGTGTACGAAGGCGCGCCGACCCCGGTTACCGCCTTCTTCGCTGTCGCGCCGAAAGTGGCGGCGATGGCGCTGCTGCTTCGGGTCATGCTGGGGCCGTTCGGCGATTTGATCGGGGAATGGCAGCAGGTTCTGTATGTCGTCTCCATCGCCTCGATGACTTTGGGCGCTTTGGCCGCCATCGCGCAGACCAACATCAAGCGCCTGATGGCGTATTCTTCCATAGGCCATATCGGCTATGCGCTGATGGGACTGGTCGCCGGAACCGAATCCGGCGTGCAGGGTGTGCTGATCTATCTCTCGATCTATCTGGTGATGAATGTCGGCACTTTCGCCTGTATCCTGTCGATGAAGGTGCAGGGTCGCATGGTCGAAGGGATCGACGATCTGGCGGGACTCGGCAAGACCCGTCCGATGATGGCGCTGGCGCTGATGGTCTTCATGTTCTCGATGGCGGGGATTCCGCCGCTGGCCGGGTTCTTCGGCAAGTTCTTCGTGTTCTCCGCCGCGCTTGAGGCCGAACTGTATACGCTGGCGATATTCGGCGCGGTAACCAGCGTCATCGCCGCCGTATACTACCTGCGGATCATCAAGATCATGTATTTCGACGAGGCCGCCGAAACGCTGGATGCGCTCGACAACTGGCACCTGCGCTGGGTGATGGGCATAACCGGGGCGATCACCGCCACGATGTTCATCTATATGGAAATCGTCACCGATCCCGCCGGTTTCGCCGCCATGTCCCTGCTCGGGTGATTGCCGGGCCGCACCGTTGGCGCGCCTGACAATGGCCGATCCCGTTCTCCCGTTAGGCTTTGTGCTGCATCGTTTCGATGCCGTCGGTTCGACCATGGATGTCGCCCGCGACATGATCGGGTCGAAGTCCGGGATCGGCGCGCGGGGCGCAGTTGTCTGGGCGGCGGAACAGACCGGCGGACGCGGACGCCACGGACGGCAATGGTCGTCGCCGCCGGGCAATCTCTACGCCACTGTCATTCTCTATCACGACCGGCCGACGACCGATGCGCCGCAACTGGCGATGGTCGCCGGCGTCGCCCTGGCCGAGGCCGTGGCCGACGATCTGCCGGCCGGCGCGGTATCGCTGAAATGGCCGAACGACCTGCTATTAAACGATGCGAAAACCGCCGGTATCCTGCTGGAAGGAAACGGAAAAACGGCCTCGCCGGTGCTGATCGGCAGCGGCGTCAACATCGCCTCGGCGCCGGACAACACGCCCTATCAGGCGACTACCCTTCGCGAGGCCGGATCCGCCATCGACCCGGCCTCGTTGCTGGAACGCTATATCGCGGCGCTGGCGCAATGGACCGACCGCTGGAACCGACAGGGCTTCGATCCTGTCCGGGCGCGATGGCTGTCCGTTTCCGCCGGTCTCGGCAAACCCGTCACCATTCGTCTGCCGGACGGCGAGAAACGCGGCATTTTCGCCGACATGGATGAAACGGGAACGCTGATCCTGAAAACCGAAGACGGCAATACCGAAAAGATATCGGCCGGGGATGTTTTCTTTCGATAGAACTGTTGGAATTGATAAACTGCGATACTGTCATTAATATTAAGCAATATTAATCAATTTCAGGATCGTACAATGCCGAAACAAACAACGATGACCGTTCGGGTTAGCGGTGCGCTTAGCGAGTTTGTCGCCTCCAACATCGGTGACAACGGGAATTACGAGAATGTCAGCGAGTATGTCCGCGACCTCATTCGCCGCGATAAGGAACGCGCTGAGGCTGCGGTTTATGAAAAGCTTAAACTTGAATTGTCACAGGCATTTTCACAGCCGGATAACAGCTACGTTGAAGTGACGGCTCAGGATATCATCTTCAGGAATGGCGGAGAGGGGTGAGCTTATTCGTCGCTCAGGAGGCAGCGCGCAACCGGCTTGACGAGATATATCGCTACACGCTGCAGAATTGGGGTAAGGAACAAGCGAACGCCTACATTCACGGGTTGTTCGAAAGTTTTGGCAATATTGAAACAGAAACTGTTTTCTCTCGGCCTGTACCTGCTGAACTGGGAGATTCAGGATACTATTTTCGGTACCGAAAACACATCGTCTACTGGAAAAGGTTTCGTTCCGGGAAGATCGGTATCGTAACGGTGCTACACGAAAGAATGCACCTTATCGATAGATTGGTGGACGACTTCAGATAGCCCGGGTCATCCTGTCACCTCATACACCCGCACGGCGAACATGACATCCGTGTTGACGTGCAGAAACGCCTGGTAGGGTTCGGGGTCGATCAGTTCATCCAGTTTATCTTCCGCTGTCAGTGCGGCAACGACGGTATCGAACCCGGCCCTGGTGAACTGCGCTTCGCCGGAGGAATAGACGATCTTGCCGCCCGGTTTCACGATGCGGGCAAATTCGTTCATGCAGGTTCCCGGCACAATCATCGGAATGCCGACAGTTACGACACAGTCGAAGCTGTTATCCTCGTAGGGCAGGGCGGTTGAGAGATCGATCTGGTCGAGAGTGTCGTATACACCCTTTTGCGCCGCGACTTCCAGCATGCCTTCGGCATAGTCGCCGCCGACAAGGTTACGATATCCCGCGTCGTGCAGCAGCTTACCGACATAACCGGTGCCGCAGCCGGCATCGAGAATGCGGGCGGCCTGCGGTACAAACCGCAGCATCGCATCCAGCGCTTTGTCCGGCGCCTGATATCCGTCGTTTACCAGAAGATCCTGTTCGTAGTGTTTCGCCCAGACATCGTAACGGCGTTTCTTCTCGACCGGGTCATCCGTGCTGACCACCCAGTTGACCCGTTGAGACGGATCCTCCGGCATCTCCGGCCCCATATCCGCGTGGATGTAACGGTGGCTGGTCGTATCGGTCTCTTGTGGCACGGCTGCAGGCTCCCCCAGTCGGCGTATCTATGCTACGAAACCGCCAAAACCGGGCGGGTGCAAGGCGCAATCCGGATTTCGGCGGCAACGCAGAACCTTTACCTGAGGGCCCGACTGGTTTAAGCCCTGCAAACCTCTGATACGGATATAAAAACACGTGCTTCTGGCAATCGACAGCGGGAATACGAATGTGGTGTTCGGCGTCTTCAACGACGGCGAATTCGTCAAGGCGTTCCGTTGCTCAAACGATCCGAAACGCACGGCGGACGAATACATCGTCTGGCTGCGCGAGCTGATGAAATTGAACGACGTCGATCCGGAGGCCATTACCGGCACGGTCATAGGGTCGGTGGTTCCGGAAACCCAGTTCAATCTGGTCAGCCTGTGCCGCCGCTATTTCGATGGCGATCCCGTCGTGATCGGCGACAAGAACGTGGCGCTGGGGATTGAAATTCTGATCGACCGTCCCGATCAGGCCGGAGCGGACCGGCTGGTCAATGCCCGCGAGGCGCATATCAGTTACGGCGGCCCGGCGATCTGCATCGATTTCGGAACGGCGACGACCTTCGATGTTGTCGACGGCGACGGCAACTACCGGGGCGGCGTGATCGCGCCGGGTATCAATCTGTCGCTGGAAGCGCTCTACATGGCGTCAGCCAAACTGCCGCTGGTGGAAATCGCGCCATCGGAACGGATAATCGGAAAGACAACGAAGCAGGCGATGCAATCGGGCATTTTCTGGGGCTATGTCAGCATGATCGAGGGCATGGTCGCGCGGATAAGGACGGAGTACGAAATCGATATGAAGGTTGTTGCCACAGGCGGTCTGGCGGATCTGTTCGCCGAGAAGACGCCGGCGATCGAATACACGGACCGTTCCCTGACAGTTCGGGGCCTTGCCGGCATCTATCATCTCAACCGGGGCCCTAAATGAGCCGCTTCGCGACGACCGGCATTCCCGGCGACGACGAGATTCTGTTCCTGCCGCTCGGCGGCGCCGGCGAAATCGGCATGAATCTCAATCTCTACGGCCATGCCGGCAAATGGCTGATGGTCGATTGCGGCATTACCTTCGACGACGGGACGACGCCCGGCATCGATGTCATCATGCCGGACCCGATGTTCATCGAGGAACACCGCGAAGACCTGATCGGCCTTGTTCTTACCCATGCGCATGAAGACCATCTCGGCGCGCTGCCCTATATGTGGGAACGGCTGGAATGCCCGGTTTATGCGACGCCGTTCACCGCGGCGGTGCTTCGGCGCAAACTGGGTGAGACCGACTTTGGCGACCGGGTGCCGGTGATCGAAATTCCGATGTCGGGCACCGTCGATCTCACACCGTTCACGGTGAAACTGATCACGCTGACCCATTCCATTCCCGAACCGAACGCGCTGATTATCAGCTCCCCGGCGGGCGATGTCATGCATACCGGCGACTGGAAACTGGACCCGGACCCGATGGTCGGCCCCAGCACCGATGAACAGGCGCTGATCGAAGCCGGTGAAAACGGCGTGCTGGCCATGGTGTGCGACAGCACCAATGCGATGTCGCCGGGTAAATCCGGCTCGGAAGGCGATGTGCGCGACGCGCTGATCGATGTCGTGATGACGGCGAAGGGAAGGGTCGCGGTCGCCTGTTTCGCCTCCAACGTCGCGCGGGTCGAAAGCGCGGCCAAGGCGGCGGAAGCATCGGGCCGGCATCCGGTTCTGGTCGGCCGGTCGCTGCACCGCATGGTCGAGGCAGCGAAATCGACCGGGTATCTGAAGGACCTGCCACCGTTTCTCGACGATGACGCGGCGGCCAGCCTGCCGCCGGAAAAGGTGTTGTTGATCTGCACCGGCAGCCAGGGCGAACCGCGCGCGGCATTGACCCGTATCGCGCGCCAGGATCATCCGACCGTAACGCTCGGTGAGGGCGATACGGTGATCTTTTCCAGCCGCGAGATTCCGGGCAACGAAGTCGGCATTGGCCAGTTACAAAACAGGCTGACCGAACTGGGCGTGCGGATCGTGACCTCACGGGATGCGGATATCCATACATCCGGCCATCCCAACCGGGATGAACTGACCCAGATGTATCAGTGGATCCGGCCGCATATCGCCATCCCGGTGCATGGCGAATATCGGCATCTCAGCGCCCATGCCGGGCTGGCGCGGGAATGCCAGGTGCCGCATGTGCATCCGGGCAAGAACGGCGACGTGCTGTCGCTGACGCGGGCCGGGGCGAAAGTTGTCGATGAAGTCTATACCGGCAGGCTCGCCTATGACGGCAAGCGCCTGACGCCGATCAACGGCGACGCCATCCGCGAACGCAAACGGATGATCTGGAATGGCTGCGCCGTGGTCAGCGTCGTCATGGAAGGCAAGGAACTGATCAGCGATGCCGAGGTCACGGCCTTCGGCCTGTTCGAGGAAGACGAGGAAAACGCCATGCTCGAACAGGTGGCGGAAGCGGCGGAAGACGCGATTGACCGGATGAAGGGCAAACGCCTTGAAGACGATGATGCCGTGTCCGAAACCGTGCGTGTGGCAGTCCGTCGCTGCCTGCAGGGATTGACCGGCAAGCGGCCGCCCGTCACCGTGCATCTGCATCGACTGTAGGACATTGAATGATGATCGGGCGTCTTAACCATGTTGCGATTGTCGTGCCGGACCTTGAAGCAGGCGCGGCGGTTTACCGGAACACGCTGGGGGCGGATATCTCCGATCCGTTGGACTTGCCGGAACACGGCGTGACGACGGTATTTGTGAACCTGCCGAACACCAAGATCGAGCTGTTGCATCCGCTGGGCGATACGTCGCCGATCGCGAAGTTTCTGGAAAAGAACCCCGACGGCGGCATGCACCATGTCTGCTATGAGGTCGACGATATCATGGCGGCGCGGGACAAGCTCGAAGGCGATGGTATGCGGGTGCTGGGCGACGGCGAACCGCGCATTGGTGCACACGGTAAACCGGTGCTGTTCCTGCATCCGAAAGACTTCTGCGGCACTCTGGTGGAAATCGAACAGGTTTAAAAATGTCCGTATTCACCGTGATCGTTGTATTCGTCATCATCTGGTGGCTGGTGCTTTTCATGGTGCTGCCGTTCGGCAACCGGCAGCCTGAAACGGTCGAGGAGGGGCATCAGGCCGGCGCGCCGGAAAATCCGCATCTTCTGAAGAAGGTGCTGATTACGACCGGCATATCGCTTGTGCTATTCGGCTTGTTCTGGGTGATCCACGATCTCGACTGGATCACGTTCCGCCGCCCGCTGGATTAGGGCGCTCCGATCAGTTTTCGCTGCTGCTTGACTATTTTTCTAGATTTAGGCTTTCCGAGGTTTATCGATGCCAAGGCGCTTGTCGTTTGCGCATTTCAATAGTAGAACAAAAAAGGAACGAATGCGGAGATAACGATGTCGACCCATTATTGTGATTATGCGCCACACGACCCAGTTCACGCTGCCTATCATGAAACGGAATACGGCTGGCCGGAGAGCGACGAAAGCCGACTGTTCGAACGCCTTGTTCTGGAAATCAACCAGGCTGGCCTGAACTGGGGACTGATGCTGAAAAAGCGGGAAGGCTTCCGGAACGCATTCGACAATTACGATATCGACAGGATCGCCAAGTACGGCGATGCTGACAGAAACCGGTTGTTGAACGATGAAGGCATTATCCGGAACCGGCTGAAAGTGAATGCGGCAATCCACAATGCGCAGGTCGTCAGATCGTTTCGCGACAGCCATGGCGGCTTCGCCGCCTGGATCGACGCGCACCATCCCTTGACCAAATCTGAATGGGTCAAGCTGTTCAAGAAAACGTTCAAGTTTACCGGCGGAGAAATAACCGGTGAATTTCTAATGTCGATCGGCTATCTGCCCGGTACGCATCGCAAGGATTGCCCGGTCTATGCGAATATTGCAAAGCTGCAGCCGGCCTGGATGAATCCGGGGTTAAAGTTTTACAGCTAACTTGTTGAAATAAATACACTAAAAAGAAAGCGGGGCACTGCCCCGCTTGGTTTGTTTTCATTGACGCTGAGTAAACGTTCAATTTTTATTTTTAAGTTTGATTTCCTCCCTAAGCCTCGGGCTGCGATCTTGATGTCGCTTTCGAAGAATAATAGGTCAGGATTCACCAACCGTCATCTATTTTTTTCGTATTTAGAGCCGGTTTTGCGCCATATCAGGGTAAATCGGCTTTAGCGCGAATTGGCTCTCTTCTTGCTTGGAGAAAAATACACTGTTGAACCGCAGGAAAAGGAAGTGGCTTTCAATGCGAAAAACGGCATGCCTTTTATGCCTGATGCTGCTGACTGCCCAGGCCATGGCGCAGGAAGGGACGGACAATCCCTTTAACAATGACGGCGGCTTTGCCGGCACATCCGGAACCGCGCCGCGCGCCCCCGACAAACCGGAAGTTCTTCGCATCCGGATTACAAAGCGTGACTGTCGGCGGCTGGCCATCGAAACGCGCTCGGCCGATGTCGCCTACCAGCCGGGTGTGGACGTTCGGGGCAACGCCGTGGAATCCGCTGACCTGCATTCCGGGTTTCAATACACATTGCCGGACGTGATCGAGTTTCCGATCACAATCAATCCGGTAACCTTTCAGGCAGACCGTCGCGAAGCGGCCGCGCGACAGGCGCTTGCAGATCGTTTGGCGGAAAACCCGGTAGAACTGGAAGCCCTGCAGGACGCTGCATTCAATGAAACCCTGGATGGGCTGCTTGCGGATGCCGAGGAGGTTGAAACGGAACTTGCCCTGATACAGGCAGACTTCGATGCCCGTGAGGCCGCTATCATTGCCGCGACAGGCGGCGATACGCCAACCAATCAGGAACTGGTCCAGCGAAACGATGCCATCGCTCTTCTTGAACAGGAAGTGTTCGGATCCGATACGTTTCAGACACTCTCTGCTCAGCAGAGCGCTCTTGCGGCGCAGATATCGCAACAGACGATCGGTCTGGAACAGATCCAGACCGAACTGGAAACCGAACAGGCCGAGGTGACTGCGGCGCGCGATGTCTTCGTTAACGATTTTGAAACGCAGAAGGCGGCAATCGTCGCCGCGACAGGCGGCGACCTTCAAACCGACCCGGCGGTGCTTGATGACCGGGCGACCCAGATTGCCGAACTGGAGGAAACGATTTTCGGAAGCGCCGAGTTTCAGGCCGCCGATGCGGCTTTTCAGGCCAACGCCGCGGCATTGACTGCCAACGAAGCGGCACTCGATATCAATCAGGCGGCCCGGGAAGCCTTGCAGGACGAGGCGGCATCATTCGGTGCGGCGGAAGCGCAGATCGCAGCCGAAGCGGTCTCGGGCGGTGTTTTCGCATCGAATGAATCGACCATCACCGTCGCCCAGGTCCGGTTCGATATTCTCTCCGGCAAGGTCACCATAAACGGCGAGCCGCTTGTCGATTCAGCCAGACAGGATGTGCTCGACCGATGCGCCGCCGCCGGGTTTTTGCCGTGAATTCCGAGCCTTCTGCATAACGTTTAACAAGACAAATATTCTGCACTTTCATACTACTGTAACAATCGCAACTTTTACTGTATCGGCACGGTAAAACACGTTCTACGGAATGTGCGTGAAAACTCTGGTAATGCAGAAAACTGCGGATGACAGGAAGAATGCCGCTTCGGGTTCTAAAAGTACAGCATCTAGCGGTTCGTCGCTGGCGCACTACATTCTGTAGATAATATATTGTTTTCTATAAATTTTTTATTGCCTCTAATTCCCAATAGTGCACTCTTTCAAATACCGGCCTTTTCTTCTTAAGAATTCAATAAGTAAATAAGACTATTATTGGGTGAGTTGGGGGACGTGTTGCAGATGTTATCGGCTGAGGAATTGTTTGCGCTTGCGCGGCAAAAATCCGTCGACGGCCGAGCTCGTCTGGGAGAGGTCATCACCGATCTTTTTCTGGACGAAGGCGACCTTACGGATGCCGAACGCTCTATCATGTTCGACATCCTGCATTCTCTTGTCCGCGATTTGGAAGTGCCGCTCAGGCTGAAGCTCTCGACCCTGCTGGCGAATGACGGCAAAGCGCCGCATGACCTGTGTGTCGAACTGGCGAACGACCAGATTGAAATCGCATATCCCATTCTGACAAAAAGCCATGTTCTGGAAGACCGCGATCTTATCGAGATCGTGCATCACCGGACGCTGGAGCATCAGCTCGCCATCGCCTTGCGGGAAGACATCAGCGAGGACCTGTCCGATGCCCTGATCGGCACGGGCGAGGAAAAGGTGATCACGAACCTTCTGGAGAACACCAACTCGCGGATATCGCGCGCAATGATGGAATACCTCGTCGAGGAATCCAAACGGGTCGACACCTTCCAGGAACCGCTCGTCAAACGGTCCGATCTGCCCCCTGATCTTGCGAAGAAAATGTGCCTTTGGGTTTCGGTCGCACTGCGGAACTATATCGTCGACCGGTACGATGTCGATGTCGGCGATCTCGACGAACTGATTGAGGACGCAACGCGTAAAACCCTGGAAGAACTGACGCGGGAGGATCGCCAGTCCGGCGACAGCCGCGCCGTGCTTCTCGACAGGCTGGAGGCGGAAGGGCGCCTCAATACGGATTTGCTGATAGCCCTGCTGGAAGAAGGCCTTGTGCCGCTTTTCCTCGCGGTGTTCCGCCGGTTGACCGGGCTGTCTGATATTCTGGCCCGACGGATCATGTTTGAACCGGGTGGCGAGGGTCTGGCAATTGCCTGCAAGGCCCTGAAGACGGATCCGGAAGCATTCCAGCGCCTGTTCGTTCTCAGCCGCCAGACCCGGCCGGTTACGAAAAAGGTCCTGAAGCGGGATACCAGGAAGACAATGGAACTGTACGGAAGAATTTCCAGCGACACGGCGTGGGACGTTCTGCACAGGTGGCGTCGCGGTTCCGATTACCTGGCCGCCATCCGGCAGTTGGAGGGCGGCGTTTATGCCTTTGATAAAGCTCAATAGCGGCGACAGGTTCGGCGAGCCGGTCGACGCGCCGGAACATGCGTCCGGCGAGCCGGGTCCGGCCTGGGCGGTACGCAGGTTTCAGGACATCTCCCGTCTGGTGTCGGACTGGATCTGGGAAACCGACCAGCATCACGCCCTGACCTTTGTTTCGCAGCGGGTCATGGAATCTCTGGGCTATCATCCGCTTGAACTGAAGGGGCGGACACTGGACGAGCTCGGCGATTTTCTGACGAAAGATCAGGACGCCCTGGAAATGAAGTGGAACAAACCGTTCCGCAACGTTCTGTTTTCTGTCCTCAGAGCCGACGGAGAACAGAGGTTCCAGTTGCTCAGCGGGGTTCGGGTCTACGATCCTAAAACCGGCGATTTCATCGGGTATCGGGGAACGGCCCGTGACATCACCCAGCAGCTTCTGGCCGAAGATAAACTGCGGAAAAGCGAAGACCGGTATCGGACCTTGTTCAATAAAAGCCCGGTCATGGCCTGTTCGACAACGCCGGAAGGCGTGATTGTCAATGTCAGCGACTACTGGCTTGAAATTACAGGTTATTCCGAAGACGACGTGGTTGGCAAACCGATTGACCGGTTCATGATCCGCCAGAAGCCGAACGACGAAGAGGCGCGGTCCGTTCAGCCGGACACACGGCCGGTCGTGCCGTGCAAGTTTATCAAGAAGAACCGGGACACGCTGGACGGGCTGCTTTATACGTCCAGCATTACGGATGATGAGAACGCCGTCGTTGAAGAGTTAAGCGTGCTGATCGATGTCAGCGAGCGGAAAAAGTATGAAGAAAGCCTGCAGCACCACGCGAATTTCGATCTTCTGACGGATCTTCCGAACCGGGATCTCGCCATGGACCGTCTCGGTCAGGCGATTGTGCGGTCGCGGCGCGAAAAACTGATTACCGCAGTGATGCTGGTCGACATCGACAACTTCAAGAAAATCAACGATATCCTCGGCCACCCGGCCGGCGATGAACTGCTGGTGCGGATCGGCGAGCATTTGCGTGCGTCGGTCAGAGACGGCGATACCGTCGCGCGCCTGGGCGGGGATGAGTTTCTCGTCGTTCTGCCGGACCTGAAAACTGTCAGCTACTGCGAGAACATTGCCCAGAAACTTCTGGACCGGTGCTCGCGCCCTTTTCTGATAAACGGCCACGAAGTTGCCGTTACGGTCAGTATAGGTGTCGGCCTGTATCCCGGCGATGCACGCGATTCCGCGACACTGCTGCGAAGCGCCGACGCCGCCATGCACCGGTCGAAAGCGAAGGGCAAGAACACCTTCCATTTCTTTTCGCCGGATATCGACGGTCACGCGCAGGAACATCTGCTGCTTGAAAACCAGTTGCGCAAGGCGCTGGCGCGGAACGAGCTCGTTCTCCACTACCAGCCCGTTATCAAACCGGGCAGCAATACGCTGATGGGGATGGAGGCTCTCGTCCGCTGGGAGCATCCGACCCTGGGCCGGATCGGGCCGGCACAATTCATTCCGCTGGCGGAAGACAACGGAATGATCAGCAATATCGGGCAATGGATTTTACGCACCGCCTGCCGGGAAACCATGCAGATGCGTGAAGCCCTGAATCTCGATCTGTGCATCGCGGTGAACGTTTCGCCGCTGCAATTCACCTCGACACGGCCGCGCCTGATCGATCTGGTGCGTGAAACGCTGAACGATACCGGCCTGCCGGCGCAGTGCCTGGAGCTGGAAATCACCGAAAGCGTTATCATGAGCGACATTCCGGAAAACGCCGTGGTGCTGAACGGTCTGCACGAGATGGGCGTCCGGCTTGCGATTGACGATTTCGGCACCGGCTATTCCTCTTTGTCGTATCTTAAGAAGTTTCCCTTCGACACGCTGAAGATCGACCGGATGTTTGTTCGCGATATAAATCATGACCCGCAGGACAACGCCCTGGCGAGTGCGATTGTCGCCATGGCCCACGCCCTCGATCTGAAGGTCGTTGGCGAAGGCGTGGAAACGCCGGTTCAGCTAGAATACCTGAGCAGGATGGACTGCGATTTCATTCAGGGCTTCCATTACAGCAAGCCGCTGGACAAGGAATCGTTTGTGAGCTTCGCCCGCAGGACGACCACCGCCGAAGAGTAATATCGGTTCAGTCGGATGCGAGCGGTAGCGCCGTGCGTCGTTGAATTGTGGTGATCGCGATTCCCGCCAGAACCATCGCGGATCCCGCAGCCATGGCGACCGTAAAGACATCGCCGATCACAAAGTAGCCGAAACAGAGTGTCGTCACCGGGGTCAACAGCAGGAACGGCGCGATACTGCTGAACGGCACGCTTTTTACCAGCGTATACCAGGCAAGATATCCAATAGCCGTCATGATAAGGCCCAGATACAGAACAATCCCCCATTGTTCGATGCTGGCTTGCGAAATCGCCTGCAACTGGCCGGACTCGACAAGCATTGACGCCACGAACATCTGCGGTGCGGCGAAAACCGAAACCCAGGCCAGCATGGCCAGGCCCGATACTTCTTTCAACTGGCGGATCATGAGCTGTCCGATCGCCCATGTCAGCGCGCCGGCGCAAACCATGCCGACGTACAACAGACTGCCGTCCAGTCTCGGTTCGCCGGCGATCAGGCCGACGCCGCCGAACGCCAGGACCATCCCTGACACCTTCTTCCAGCCGAGCCTTTCCTTGAGGAACACGGCGCCCAGCAGGGCGAGAAACGGCGCTTCGAGCTGAACCACGATAACCGCGGTTGACGCGTCAAGGCTTCGCAGTCCGTAAAAGGTGAACCCGTACTGTATCGTCGCGCTGACCATCGCGATCAGGAATATCATGCGCATATGGCCCCAGGGCGGTTTCACGAACCAGACCAGCACCAGGGCTGAAATGGCGAACCGCATGCTCATGATCAGAAAGGGCGGAAACTGATCCATTCCCAGTTTGGCCAGGGCAAATCCCAATCCCCAGACGGCGGGAACCAGAAGCGCGAGCAGGATATGTACAGGGGACACGAGGGACTGGCTTTCTCATCCGGTAGGGAAAAAGCGATCATGCCCTGAAACGGCCGGTTCCACCAACGAAATGAACCGCGCCGCATCTGTGCATGGACTCAACCCGCGGCAATCCCTAAAACAGCCGTTCATTGATGACTGTTTCAGGAAAGCCACCAGCCATGCGTTTATCGCCCGCCGTTCGTATGTCCCAGTATTTCATGCCTACCCTGCGCGACGTTCCGTCGGAGGCGCAGATCGTGTCGCACCGGTTGATGCTGCGCGCAGGGATGATCCGGCAGGAAAGCGCCGGCATCTATTCGTGGCTGCCGCTCGGCTTTCGGGTGCTGAAGAAAATCGAGCAGATCGTGCGCGAGGAACAGGACCGCATCGGTGCGCATGAAGTGCTGATGCCGACCATTCAGTCAGCGGATCTATGGCGTAAATCCGGCCGCTACGACGATTACGGCAAGGAAATGCTGCGGATTACCGACCGGCATGAACGCGACATGCTGTACGGGCCGACCAACGAGGAAATGATCACGGATATCTTCGCCACCGGGTCGCACAGCTACAAGGACGTTCCTCGCATGCTGTATCACATCCAGTGGAAGTTCCGGGATGAGGTACGGCCTCGGTTCGGCGTGATGCGGGGCAGGGAGTTCTTGATGAAGGACGCCTATTCCTTCGATATTTCCGCTGAAGCCGGCCGGCATTCCTACAACAAGCAAATGGTGGCCTACCTGCGCACCTACGCGAGGATGGGCCTGAAAGCCGTACCGATGGCCGCGGATACCGGGCCGATCGGCGGCGATCTCAGCCACGAATTCATTATTCTGGCCGAAACCGGCGAAAGCCAGGTCTGGTGCCATCAGGATCTTCTGGACTGGGATCTGACAACCGTTGACGTGAATCTCGACGATGTCGCGGAAACCCAGGCCCTGGTTGAACGGATCACGGCACCCTACGCCGCGACCGATGAGCAGCATGACGAAGAGCGGTTCCAGAAGGAAGTGCCGAAAGACGCGCAACGAACGGCGCGCGGCATCGAAGTCGGGCACATCTTCTTCTTTAATGACAAGTATTCCAAATACTTCGACGCCAAACTTGCCACGGGGGATGGCGGCCAGGCCGTCGTTCAGAGCGGCTCCTACGGCATCGGCGTTTCGCGGCTGGCGGGCGGCATTATCGAAGCCTGCCACGACGATGCCGGTATCGTCTGGCCGGAAGCGGTGGCGCCTTTCCGGGTCGCTATCATCAACCTTCGTCAGGGCGACGAGGGATGCGATGCCGCCTGCGCCGACCTGTACGGCAAATGTCAGGATGCGGGCATTGAGGTCATTTATGACGACCGTGACGAGCGGGCAGGCGTGAAGTTCGCCGACATGGAACTGATCGGCATTCCCTGGCAGATCATCATCGGGCCGCGCGGCGTCAAGGCCGGCGTGGTCGAGATGAAAAACCGGAAGACCGGCGAAAAGGAAGAAGTCAGCGTCGAAACCGCCCTGTCGAAGCTGACCGGGTAATCGAAACGATGTTTTCGCCTCTCGAACGGATGGTGGCTTTCCGGTACCTGCGCGCGCGGCGGCAGGAAGGGTTCATCTCCGTCATTGCCTGGTTTTCCCTGCTGGGAATAATGCTCGGCGTGGCGACCCTGATCATCGTGATGGCGGTCATGAACGGATTCCGCCACGAATTGCTGGGCCGGGTGCTCGGTATCAACGGCCACCTGACGATCAGCGCCGGCCCGGTCGGCCTGAACGACTACGTATCGATGATCGACGGGGTGTTGAAGGTCGACGGCGTCGTCATGGTAACCCCGCTGGTTGAAGGTCAGGTCATGGCGACGGCGAACGGTGTCGCCAGCGGCGCCGTCGTCCGCGGTGTCCGCAAGCAGGATTTCCTGGCCCGCGACACGCTCGCGAATGCGGTAAGGCTCGGCGATCTTTCACGTTTCGACGACGGGCAGGGCGTCATCATGGGCTCGCGCATGGCGCAAAAGATGGGGCTGACCGTCGGCGACAAGGTGAAACTGATTTCTCCGAACGGCACATCGACCGCTTTCGGCTCGGTGCCGCGGACGAAAACCTACGAAATCGATGCGTTGTTCGATATCGGCATGTACGAATACGACAGCACCTTCATCTTCATGCCGTTGGCGGAAGCGCAAATCTATTTTCAGAAAGAAAATGCGGTGACCGCGATTGAGGTCATGGCGACGTCGCCCGAAATCGCGCCCGATTTGCGAACGCCGATCGCATCGGTGGCCGGCCCCGCCGTCAGGGTGCAGGACTGGCAGCGCACGAATGCCAGTTTCTTTACCGCCCTGCAGGTTGAGCGGAACGTCATGTTCCTGATTTTGACACTGATTATCGTCGTCGCCGCCTTCAATGTGATTTCCAGCCAGATCATGCTGGTGAACGACAAGGCGAAAGGCATCGCCATCATGCGCACCATCGGCGCCAGCCGGTCGATGATGATGCGGATATTCTTCATGACCGGGTCGTCTGTGGGGTTGATCGGCACGTCCGCCGGTGCGGCGCTCGGCATCGCCTTCGCGTTGAACATCGAACAGATCCGGCAATGGATACAGACTTTGTCGGGAACGGACCTGTTCTCGGCTGAAATATACTTCCTGTCGCGCCTGCCGGCGCGGATCGACAGTGTCGAGACCATCATGGTGGTGGCGATGGCTTTGTTCCTGTCCTTCCTTGCGTCGATCTATCCGGCCTGGCGCGCCGCTCGACTCGATCCCGTGGATGTGCTGCGCTATGAGTGAGCCGGCGCTTGAACTCCGCGATATCGTCCGAACCTACAAGACAGGCGGAACCGCACTGACCGTTTTGAACGGCGCCAATCTGACAATTGCGCCGGGCGAATTAATCGGCCTTGTCGCTCCGAGCGGTGCCGGCAAATCCACGTTGCTCCATGTCGCCGGTCTGTTGGAATATCCGGATGGCGGCGACGTCCTGGTCGATGGCGCATCGTGCAACCGGATGCGGGATGCCGAACGAACCCGCATTCGCCGCGACAAGCTGGGATTTGTCTATCAGTTTCATCATCTTCTGCCTGAATTCGACGCCCTTGAGAATGTGATGCTGCCGGAACTGATCGCCGGCGCACCGAAGCGAAAGGCCCGGGAAACAGCGTTGGCGCTGCTCAATGCCGTCGGCTTGTCCGAACGTGTGAAACACAGGCCTTCGCGTCTTTCCGGCGGGGAACAACAGCGGGTTGCAATCGCCAGAGCGCTCGCGAACGGGCCGTCCGTCCTGCTGGCGGATGAACCGACCGGAAATCTGGATCCCGCGACGGCGGACAAGGTGTTCGAAATTCTGCTGTTGCAGGTGCGCGAACGAGGATTGGCCGCCCTGATCGCAACGCATAATGTGGCGCTCGCGGAACGTATGGATCGTGTTTTCACGCTGGAAAACGGGTTGATAAACCCAACCCGGCCAGGCAATTCACAATAAACCGATATCATCTCACATGAAAAAAGCAGTAACAGGCAATAGTATGACGTGGGCTCGCAATTCCCGGATCGCTAGAATAGCGGTCTTGCACTCTGATCCGATGCATCTCGTCGAAAGAATATCCATGAAATCAGTTGCCGCTTTCCTGCCGGCCGTAATGGCCGCTTTTCTCGGATTGACCAGTCCGGTCGCCGCTCAACAAAGCCAGACGCCACCGTCTGTCGATGTCGCCGTTCCGCTCCAGGTCGAGGTAACGGACTATGACGTTTTAACCGGCCGGTTTATCCCCCAGGAACTGATTGAAATCCGGGCGCGGGTTTCAGGCTATCTTCAGAAAAAGTCCTTCGAAGACGGCGCAAGGGTTTCCGAGGGCGATCTGCTGTTCGAGATCGATCCGAGACCGTTTCAGGCCAGTGTGGCGAGTGCGCAGGCCGAGATAGCATCGGCCAGGGCGGATCTGGAACTTGCCAATCTCGAACTGGCTCGTGGCGAGGACCTTCTAAAAAGAAACAACATTGCGAAAAGCGAAGTCGACAAGCGCAAGGCGGAAGTGCAGCGCGCCCGGGCCGCCTTGAACGTCAAGGAAGCAGCCCTGCGTACAGCACAGCTTAATCTCGGTTTCACCAGGATAACGTCGCCGATCAACGGCCGGATTTCCGATGCGAAAGTCGACGAAGGCAACCTGATCGCCGGCGGCGATGCCGCGTCGCCGGTTCTTGCGACCGTTCTGTCCAACGATACCCTGCTTTTCGAATTCCATGCATCCGAAGCGCAGGTTCTTCGTTACATCCGGCTGCATGGCGGCGATAGCCGCCCGACGGATACAGGCATTCGCAATGTCGTTCATATTCGCCTGGCCGATGAAAACGACTGGTCCCGGACTGGGGCCATATCGTTTATCGATAACGCCCTGGACCCCAATTCCGGCACGCTGCGCATTCAGGCCACCGTAAAGAACGACGATCATGTGCTTGAAGCAGGATTGTTCGGCAGGGTGCGCGTTGCAATGTCCGATCCGTATCTTGGCTTGCTGGTTCCCGATGCCGCCATTGTTTCCGATCAGGCGACCAAGCTGGTTTATGTTGTCAACGCGGAAAACGTTGTTGAAACCCGGGTTGTCGAACCCGGCCCGATTCACCGCGGTCTGCGGGTCATCAAGAAAGGGTTGAAGGAAACGGACCGCGTCATCACGGCCGGAATTCTGCGGGCCCGCCCCGGAAACCCGGTGACGCCCGAGACTGTGACCCTTTCTCTGACGCCGCTGAATTGAGGCGCAATCGATGAGAATATCGAGCTTCTTCATTGATCGGCCTATTTTTGCATCGGTCGTCGCCATCCTGATCGTTATCGTTGGCGCCGTTTCGTATTTCCGGCTTCCTGTTTCAGAGTATCCGGAAATCGTGCCGCCGACGATCCAGGTTTCCGCCACCTATCCCGGCGCGTCCGCCGAGGTTGTCGCCGATACGGTCGCCACGACGATCGAACAGGAAATCAACGGCATCGAAGGCATGCTGTACATGCTCAGCCAGTCGACTGCCGATGGCAGACTGACGCTGACCATCACATTCGAGCTTGGGACCGATCTCGACGAGGCCCAGGTTCTGGTGCAAAACCGGGTGTCGATTGCCGAGCCGAGATTGCCGGAAGAAGTCCGCAGACTGGGTGTCAGCACCCGCAAGAATTCACCCGATCTGATGATGGTTATCCATCTGTTGTCGCCCGACGACAGCCGCGATCAGCTTTACATATCGAACTATGCCCGCACGCAGGTGATCGACCGGCTCGCCCGTATTGAAGGGGTCGGTCAGGCGACGATTTTCGCCGAACGGGCCTATTCGATGCGAATCTGGCTCGATCCGGAACGGGTCGCCGCCTACGATTTGACCGCAAGCGAGGTTGTCGCCGCCCTGCGCCAGAACAACATTCAGGTTGCGTCCGGGGCCGTGAACCAGATTCCGGTGCCTGATCCCGGGGCCTTCCAGATCAGCGTCCAGACCCAGGGCCGACTGGTCGAGCCTGAAGCCTTCGGCGACATTGTCATCAAGACCGACATCGACGGCGGCCAGGTGCGGGTGAGCGATGTCGCGCGGATCGAACTCGGCGCGCAGGACTACTCGATCAACGGCTACCTCGACAGGAATGTCGCGCTGCCGATCGGCATTTTCCAGCGGCCCGGTTCGAATGCGCTTGAAACCTCCGACGCGCTGCTGGCGGAAATGGCGGATATCGCCAAAAGTTTCCCGTCCGGGGTCGATTACCAGATTGTCTACAACCCCACAGAGTTCATTCAGGAATCGATCAACGCGGTTTATGAGACGATCCTTGAGGCTATCCTGCTGGTCGTACTTGTGATCCTGGTGTTTCTGCAGACGATCCGCGCGGCGATCATACCCATCGTGGCGATTCCCATTTCGCTGATCGGCACGTTCTTCGTCATGGATTTCTTCGGGTTTTCCGTCAATAACCTGACGCTGTTCGGATTGGTGCTATCCATCGGAATCGTTGTCGATGACGCGATTGTGGTGGTTGAAAACATCGAACGCTTTATCCGCGATGGCATGTCGCCGCGGGAGGCTGCGCACAAGACGATGAAGGAAGTCAGCGGCGCGCTGGTAGCGATCAGCCTTGTGCTTGTCGCTGTGTTCCTGCCATCCGCCTTTCTCGAAGGGATCAGCGGCCAGTTCTTTCGCCAGTTCGCAGTCACCATCGTAACGGCAACCGTGATTTCGCTTTTTGTCTCGCTGACTCTGTCACCGGCCTTGTGCGCGATCCTGATGAAGCCGCACGCTTCCTCGCACGAAAAGCGTGAAGGATTCGCCGCGATCCTGCACATGATGGGCTGGCCGGTACGGAAATTTTCCGAAGGCTTCAACTGGTTCTTCGGCAAACTGTCGACGGGATATGCACTGTTCGTGAAATCGATCCTACGGATCAGTGTTGTCGCGCTGGTCGCCTATGCAGGCCTGATCTGGTTCACCGGGTACCAGTTTCAGCAGGCGCCGAGAGGCTTTATTCCAACCCAGGATCAGGGGTACCTGATCGCGATACTGCAATTGCCGCCGGGGGCCTCGCTCGACCGAACCGATACTGTCGTCTTGCGTGCGGTCGATATCGCCCTGCAGGAGGATGGCGTCGCGAGCGCGGTCGGTATTGTCGGTCTCGACGGCGCGACTTTTACAAACGCGCCGAATGCCGCCGTCGTGTTCCTGCCGCTGGCTCCCTTCGAGGAACGGCTTGAAAAAGGCCTGACGGATATGTCGATCCTGGGCAAGGTTTCCGCGTCGCTTCAGTCGATCAAGGAAGCCAACATCTTCGTTGTCGGACCGCCGCCTGTACGCGGGGTCGGCACCACCGGCGGCTGGAAAATGTATGTGCAGGACAGGCGCGGGCGCGGTTATGAAACGCTGGAAAGCGCGGCGCAGGTTGCAATCGGACAGGCTTTCCAGGCTAAGGAAGTCGCCTACGCGTTCACTGTTTTCAACACCGCAACGCCGCGAATCTATGCCGATATCGACCGTGTGAAAGCGCAACAGATCGGCGTTTTGCCGGGCGATATCTTTGAAACGCTGGAAATCTATCTCGGTTCTGCTTTTGTTAACGATTTCAATTTTCTGGGGCGCACTTATCGTGTGACAGCACAGGCTGACGGCCAGTTCCGGGATACGGTGGACGATATCGCCGAACTGCGTATCCGGTCTTCCTGGGGCGACATGACCCCGATCGGCTCCGTCGCCACGTTCGAGAACCGGACAGGACCGTACCGCGTCGCCCGGTACAACCTGTATCCTGCCGCGGCGATTCAGGGGACCAACAACCCCGGCGTCTCGACCGGCGAGGCCATCACGGCAATGGAATCCGCTCTGGACGCCAACCTGCCGGACGGGTTTTCCTATGAATGGACCGACCTGGCGCTGCAGGAAAAGCTGGCCGGGGATGCATCGATCTACGTTTTCGGGCTGGCCGTCGTTTTCACCTTCCTGCTGCTTGCAGCGCAATATGAAAGCTGGCTGTTGCCGCTTTCCGTCATCCTGATCGTGCCGATGTGTCTTCTGGCGGCTGTCTCCGGTGTCATTTTCCGCGGCATGGATAACAACATCCTCACCCAGATCGGGTTTGTCGTGTTGATCGGTCTGGCGGCGAAAAACGCGATTCTGATCGTCGAATTCGCCAAACAGTCGGAGGATCGCGGGTTGAACCGGGTCGAAGCGGCGATTGAGGCCTGCCGGCTGCGGTTGCGGCCTATCCTGATGACGGCCTTCGCGTTCATTCTGGGTGTCGTGCCGCTGCTGATCGCAACCGGCGCCGGGGCGGAAATGCGGCAGGCGCTCGGCACGGCAGTTTTCTACGGCATGCTGGGCGTAACGTTCTTCGGTCTGATCTTCACGCCGGTATTCTACGTTACATGCCGCTGGCTCGGGTCTTTGGGTAGCAAGAACGCCTGACCTGTGTCACGGGGCTTCCTGCAGCACTGAGTGAAAATCGGCATTCATCCCCGGTATCCACAGGATCGGGGGAATGACAGACGCGCCGGACTCGCCCTAGTCTCTGAACCATGAGCATTGCCGATTTCATCCATCTGCGCGTCCATTCCGCCTATTCGCTGTCGGAAGGCGCGCTGCGCATCAAGGATCTGGTGAAACTGTGCGTCGACCGGCAAATGCCGGCTGTCGCGGTCACCGATACCAACAACCTGTTCGGTGCGCTGGAATTTTCACTGGCGGCGACGGATGCCGGCGTTCAGCCGATTATCGGCCTGCAGATCGGTATATCGATGCTCGATGCCGATGCGGACGTACCGGCCGGCATGTCGGCCGGACTGCCGCCGGCCCCCGCGCCGATGGTTCTGCTGGCAAAGGATACGACCGGGTATGAAAACCTGATGGCGTTGTCCAGCAGCGCGTTTCTGGAGTCCGACGGCCACAGCCAGCCGCAGATTCCGCTAAGCACGCTGGTGAAGCGGTCGGAGGGGCTGATCGCGCTTTCAGGCGGCGTCACAGGCCCTGTCGGCCGGCACCTTCTGGACGGGCAGGAAGACAAGGCGGAAGCGCTTGTTTCGGCGCTGGCCGAGGCTTTCCCGGGGCGGTTCTATATCGAACTGATGCGGCACGGCCTCGTCGATGAAGACCGCGCCGAACCGGCTTTTGTCGATATCGCCTACCGGTACGATCTGCCGCTGGTGGCGACCAACGACTGCTACTTTTCCGATGCCGCGATGTATGAACCGCACGATGCGCTTCTGTGCATCGCCTCGGGCACCTATGTGAACGATTCCAATCGCCGCCGGTTGACGCCCGAACACCGGTTCAAGACGGCGGAAGAAATGCGCACCCTGTTCGCGGATATTCCCGAAGCGGTCGACAACACGGTGGTGATCGCCCGGCGCTGCGCCTTTGCCGTACCGCTGTCGAAGCCGCTGCTGCCGACATTTCCGAACCTGAACGGGCGCAGCGAACCGGATGCCTTGCGCGACATGGCGGTCAAGGGCCTCAACGACCGGCTGGAGGTGCATGTCCTGACCGAGGACATGACATCGGCTGAACGCGACGAAGCCGCAAAGCCTTATCGTGAACGCCTGGACTTCGAGCTTCAGACCATCGAACAGATGGGCTTTCCCGGGTATTTCCTGATCGTTGCCGATTTCATCCAGTGGGCGAAAAAGCGTGATATTCCCGTCGGTCCGGGCCGTGGGTCAGGCGCCGGTTCGGTCGTCGCCTGGGCGCTGACCATCACCGACCTGGACCCGTTACGGTTCGGCCTGCTGTTCGAACGGTTTCTGAACCCGGAACGCGTATCGATGCCGGATTTCGATATCGACTTCTGCCAGGACCGCCGCGACGAGGTGATCCGCTATGTACAGGAGGAATACGGCAGGGATCGTGTCGCCCAGATCATCACCTTCGGAAAGCTGCAGGCGCGCGCGGTTCTGCGCGATGTCGGGCGGGTGCTGCAGATGCCCTACGGGCAGGTCGACCGGATCTGCAAGCTGGTGCCGAACAACCCGGCCAAGCCGGTCACGCTGAAACAGGCCATCGAAGGCGAGCCGGCCCTGCAGGACATGCGCAGCGAGGAGCCCTCGGTGCGGCGTCTGCTGGATATGGGGCTGCGGCTGGAAGGCCTCTACCGGCATGCTTCGACCCATGCCGCCGGTGTTGTCATCGGCGACCGCCCGCTGCACGAGCTGGTCGCGCTGTACCGAGACCCGAAATCCGACATGCCGGTTACCCAGTTCAACATGAAATATGTCGAACAGGCCGGGATGGTGAAGTTCGACTTCCTGGGTCTCAAAACGCTGACCGTCATCGCCAAGGCGAAGGAGATGATCGACGCCCGGCCGGATGTTTCCGAACCGCTGGATATTTCCAGCCTGCCGCTGGATGACGAACGGACCTTTGAAATGCTGTGCCGGGCCGATGCGACCGGGGTGTTCCAGTTGGAATCGTCTGGCATGCGGGACGTGCTGAAGAAGATGCGTCCCAACCGGTTCGAGGATCTGATCGCGCTGGTCGCGCTGTACCGCCCCGGCCCGATGGAAAACATTCCGACCTATATCCGCCGCAAGCACGGCGAGGAAACGCCGGATTATCCGCATGAAAAGCTGGAGCCGGTGCTGCGCGAAACCTTCGGTATCCCGATCTATCAGGAACAGGTGATGCAGATGGCGCAGGTGCTGGCCGGCTATACGCTTGGTGCGGCTGATTTGCTGCGGCGCGCCATGGGCAAGAAAATCCAGTCTGAAATGGACGCCCAGCGGAAGGGCTTCGTCGACGGTTCGCTGGAACATTCCGGCGTCGCGGCGAAGGAAGCCAACCGCATTTTCGACATGATCAACGCCTTCGCCGGCTACGGGTTCAACAAGTCGCACGCCGCCGCCTATGCGCTGGTCGCCTATCAGACTGCCTGGCTGAAAGCGAACTACCCGGTCGAATTCATGGCCGCCTCGATGACGCTGGACATGCACAACACCGACAAGCTGAACGTTTTCCGGGCGGAAATGGACCGGCTTGGCATCGAGCTCGCGCCGCCGGACGTCAATGCATCGGAAGCCCGGTTCTCGGTCGAAACCGACAAGGACGGGCAACGCCGGGTGCGCTACGCCCTGGCCGCGCTGAAGAATGTCGGCGAGGGGGCGGTACAGGGGCTCGTTAACGAGCGCAAGGCGAATGGTCCGTACAAGGACCTGTTCGACTTCGCCAAACGGCTCGACACCAAATCAATCAACAAGCGGATGCTGGAAAATCTGGCGAAGGCCGGCGCGTTCGACAGCATTTCGCCCAACCGGCAGCAGATATTCCGGTCGGTCGATACGATCATGGCGCATGCCGCCGCCGCGACGGCGGAGCGCGAAAGCAACCAGGTCAGCCTGTTCGGCGATGCGATGGGTGGCGACAGCGATGCCCACCGGCCGCGCCTTCCGGACATTACCGACTGGAACGCACAGGCAAGGCTGACAGCGGAATTCGAGGCCATCGGTTTCTACCTGTCCTCGCACCCGCTGGAGGCGTTTGCGAAAACCTGCCGGCGGCTGGGTGTCGAAAACTGGATGGATGTCGAATCCGGCCGGGTGCGGGATTCCCGCATCAAGCTGTCCGGTATCGTCACCTCGAAACGCATCACGACGACCTCGCGCGGTTCGAAAATGGCGTTTGTCGGCATGTCGGATACGACCGGCACCTACGAAGTGACGATGTTTCAGGAAGTGCTGAACACGGCGCGCGACCTGCTGGATTCCGGCGAGCCGCTGGTGATGACGGTGGATGTTCAGCACCGGCCGGAAGACACGCCGCGTCTGACCGTTCTATCCGCGTCCTCGCTGGAAGAAGAGGCGGCAAGTGCGGCGGACGGCATGGAAATCCTGTTCGCGTCGGAGGAGCCGGTACAGGCGCTCGCCACCCTGTTTCGCGAACACGGGCAGAAAGGGCGCGGGCTGGTGGTCTTCGTGATGCCGGGCAGGGCGGTCGGCGACGTGCGCGTCGAACTCGACCGCAAGTACAAGATCACCGCGCCGTTGCGCCAGGCCGTCAAGGCCGTTAACGGCGTCATCGACGTGCTGGATATTTAGCCGGTTCTGGCCAGATTCAGCTTCCCGATTTTGGTTTCCGTTTCTTCGGCGGCGCTGAAGAGCCAATCCCTGAACCGCTGAATCTTTCTGTCGCCGGCCCAGGTATCCGGATAGACCAGCGAATAAATTATCTTCGGTTTGGTTTCGATTGGCGACAGGACAACCAGACGGCCGTCTTCAAGTTCTTCATGCAACAGGGCCGTATAGGCGAGAGCTGCCCCGCTGCCGCGTTCCGCCGCACGCAGCGTCAGTTCGCAATGTGCGAACGTGGCGCCCCAGGAAACCGTGTTTTCGTCGATACCGGCCCGCCGTAACCAGGAACGCCAGTCATCGCCCACAAGGTCGCGCAACAACGGTATCTTCATACTGCCCGACACAGCATCGACCGCACCGTATTTTTGCACGGCCCGAGGGCTGGCAACCGGATAACGGCTTGAGGAAAGGAACGGTTCGACCGTCAGTTCAGGGCAGGGTACATGCCCGTATTGTATCAGCACATCCGCGCCGGATGTCGGAAACGCCATCGGATTGTCTGTTTCGGCGATCTGCAAATCTATATCGGGAAAAGCCTCCTGAAACGCATCGATTCTCGGCAGAAGCCAGCGAGACAAAAAGGCCGGCGTGGACAGGACGACAAAGGGCTGACCGTTTTCGCCACCCCTGGCTCGGGTTGTGGATCTATCCAGCGTATCAAGTATGGCGGACACGTCCTCGTAATAGGTCTCGCCGTCGGCGCTTAGTGTCACGCCCTGTGGATGGCGGCTGAAAAGCTCAACGCCGACGAACGTCTCCAGTTTCTTGATCTGGTGG
Source organism: Alphaproteobacteria bacterium (assembly GCA_040222995.1). GTDB lineage: Bacteria > Pseudomonadota > Alphaproteobacteria > UBA8366 > Aestuariispiraceae > JAVKBW01. The sequence continues at coordinate 375,319 of JAVKBW010000019.1, forward strand.
CTGATCGCGGGCTGGGTGACGTGCAATTCTTCGGCGGCTGCCTTGAAGCTGCGCAAGCGAGCTGCCGCTTCAAAGGCGCGCAGCCCGGTGAAGGGAGGTAAACACCGTTTCATCGCACGTTATCCAAATTGATAAGCCTCATTAAAAACAATCATTTGCGACAGGTTGCGAAGCTTTCCTACGCTAAGCCGATCAGTTTCACAGATGGAGACGTTAACATGAGCAGAACACGAGAATTTTTCACAATCAAGGTGGCTGTTCTGTGCGGTTCGGTCGGTGTGTTCGGTTATGCAGTTGGCGTGATGACAGAAACGTCGCTGGCGACGATGGCGCCACCGACCGAACACAAGGGCCTGACCGTTGAGGCGCTTGGACATGTATCCGGCGTTTCAATGGCGAAACAGATCGGATTGACCGGCTACAAACTGCAGCTTCGCCGCATCGCCATTGCGCCCGGCGGGCAGATTGCGAGCCACAGCCATGCGGACAAACCGGGCCTTGTCGCGGTTATCGACGGCGAGTGGGTAGAAGGCCGCCCGGGCGGTGAAACACGCTTTCCTGAAAACGGTGACACGGCAATTGTAGAGGATGCCGAGACGGAACACTGGTTCCTTAATACCGGCACTGAACCCGGCACTGCGATCGTGTGCGATATCGTGCCAGACGCCTGATGCTGTAACTTCGCTCTTGCTCCTTCCGGTCTCCGGGCGTATATCGCGTTCATCTCTCACACGGGGTCGGCGCGGCGGGTGTTCCGTTCGCTCCATCCGGTGCCTGTAAAAGGCCACCCCCGTGGCGGATTAACCGGAAAAGGAAGGAGCCATAAAGATGGCAATCCCTACGTTTACCATGCGTCAGCTACTGGAAGCCGGCGTTCACTTCGGCCACACGACCCGCCGCTGGAACCCCAAGATGAAACCGTTCATCTTCGGCGACCGAAACGGCATTCACATCATCGACCTGCAGCAGACGGTGCCGATGCTGCACCAGGCCCTGACGGCGATCCGCGATGTCGCGGCCTCCGGCGGGCGCATCCTGTTCGTCGGCACGAAGCGCCAGGCGCAGTCGATCGTCAAGGAAAACGCGCTGAAAAGCGGCCAGTACTTCGTCAACCACCGCTGGCTCGGCGGCATGCTGACCAACTGGAAAACCATTTCCGGCTCGATCAAGCGCCTGAAAGAGCTGGATGCGCGCCTCGAAGAAGGCGGCACCGGCCTGACCAAGAAGGAACTGCTGGGCATTCAGCGCGAACGCGACAAGCTGGAGATCGCCCTCGGCGGTATCCGCGAAATGGGCAACCTGCCGGACATCATGTTCGTGCTGGACACCAACAAGGAACAGATCGCCATCGAGGAAGCCAACAACCTGGGCATTCCGGTCGTGGCGGTTGTCGATTCCAACTCCGATCCGGATGGCGTGACCTTCCCGATCCCGGGCAATGACGATGCGATGCGCGCGATCAACCTGTACTGCACGCTGGTAACGAGCTCGATTCTTGACGGTCTGCAGGCTTCGATGTCCGGCAGCGGCCAGGATCTGGGCGCGGTCGCCGAACCGGCCCCTGAAGTTCTGCCGGAACCGGAAGAACTGACGGAAGCGCCGGCTGAAGCGCCTGCCGAAGCGGCATCGGAAGCCCCTGCGGAAGCACCGGCCGAACCGGCTGCGGCGGAAGAGTCGGACTCGAAAGAACAGGCCGCGACAGCGGGTTGATTTGCACCGGAACGGACATTTGTACGCGGTACGGCCGTCCGTTCCGGATTTCACATTGATTGGATCACAGACTTATTGAACGACAACGTTCATTGAGGGGATAGAAACATGGCTGCAATTACGGCTGCACTGGTAAAGGAACTGCGCGAGAAATCAGGCGCGGGCATGATGGACTGCAAGAAGGCGCTTGCGGAAACCGATGGCGATATGGAAGCTGCGGTCGACTGGCTGCGGACAAAGGGACTCGCCGCCGCGCAGAAGAAGTCCAGCCGCGTCGCCGCCGACGGTCTGGTTGGCGTATCGTCCGATGGCGCGACCGGCGCGATCGTCGAAATCAACGCCGAAACCGACTTTGTGGCGCGGAACGAAACCTTCCAGGGCTTCGTTTCGACCGTTGCCGGTATCGTCAGCGAGATCGGCGATGAAACCGCGGGCATTCTCGCCGCCGACTATCCCGGCACGGGCCGCACGGTTGAGGAGCAGTTGACCCACAACGTGGCGACAATCGGCGAGAACATGACATTCCGCCGCGCAGACCGTCTTTCCGTCGATAACGGCATCGTGGCCAGCTACGTGCATTCGGCGCTGGCGCCGGGCCTTGGCAAGATCGGCGTTCTGGTTGCGCTGGAATCGACCGGCGATTCGGAAAAGCTGCAGGCGCTCGGCAAGCAGATCGCGATGCATATCGCGGCGGCCCGCCCTGAATTCCTGACCGTCGATAGCGTCGATCAGGACTCGCTGAACCGCGAACGCGAAGTGCTCGCCGAACAGGCGCGCGCCTCGGGCAAGCCGGAAGAGATCGTCGAGAAGATGGTGCAGGGCCGGCTGCGGAAGTACTACGAGGAAGTCGTTCTTCTGGAACAGGTTTTCGTCATCGACAACGAAACGAAGATTGCGAAAGTGGTCGCCAACGCCGCCGCCGATGTCGGCGCGCCGGTCGCCATCAAGGACTTCGTCCGTTACACCCTGGGCGAGGGGATCGAAAAGGAAGAAAGCGACTTCGCCGCCGAAGTCGCGGAAGCCGTCAAAGGCTGACAATCAGACGCCGCTCCGATATAAACGGGGCGGCGTTTTACTATCGGGCGCAACTGGATTTGAAAGGAAAGCGTGGCATGGGTGAAACAGGAGAGTCCGAACCTTCCCCTTCTTCACCGTTGCGGTACAAACGCGTCCTTCTGAAACTGTCCGGCGAAGCCCTTATGGGCGAACAGGAATTCGGCCTCGAACCGAAAACAATTTCCCGCATTGCCGCCGAAGTCGCCCAGGCCGTCAAACTCGGCACCCAGATCTGCCTCGTCATCGGGGGCGGCAACATCTTTCGCGGCGTTCAGGCCGCGGCGACGGGCATGGAACGCACCACGGCCGATTACATGGGCATGCTGGCGACGGTGATGAACGCGCTGGCCATGCAATCGGCGCTGGAACAGATGGGTCTGAACACGCGGGTTCAATCGGCGATACCGATGCAGACGGTGTGCGAACCGTATATCCGCCGGCGCGCTGTCCGGCATATGGAAAAGGGGCGGGTGGTCATCTTCGCCGCCGGGTCCGGCAATCCGTTCTTCACCACAGACACGGCGGCCGCCCTGCGCGCCTCGGAAATGGAATGCGACGCCATGTTGAAAGCGACCAAGGTCGATGGCGTTTACGATTCCGATCCGGTCAAGAATCCCGATGCCAAACGGTACGAAAAACTGACCTACATGGATGTGCTGTCCCGCGATCTGAAAGTCATGGATGCGTCGGCGATCACGCTGAGCCGCGAGAACGGTATTCCCATCCTGGTTTTTTCCATCTACGAGCCGGGGATGCTGGCCAAAGTGTTGCACGGCGAGGGCCGCTATACGATAGTCACTGACCAGTAGAACCGCCGCGATTCAGAAGCGCCATTGGCGGTGGCGCAGGAGGCAATTCAACGATGTCAGGCTCAGAAATCAAAGACCTGAAACGACGGATGGACGGTGCAATCGAGGCGCTGTCCCGTGAATTCGGCGGTTTGCGCACCGGCCGGGCCAGCCCGTCGCTGCTGGATACGATCGTGGTCAATGCGTATGGCGGAGAAATGCCTCTTACACAGGTTGCCAGCGTCAGCGTACCCGAGCCGCGAATGATCAGCGTCAACGTCTGGGACAACACCGTGGTAAAGAGCGTCGAAAAGGCGATCCGCGAATCCGACCTCGGTCTGAACCCGCTGACCGAAGGCAATGTGCTGCGCATTCCGATCCCTGAACTGAACGAGGAACGCCGCCGCGACCTGACCAAGGTTGCCGGCAAATACGCGGAACAGGCGCGCATCGCCATCCGCAATGTCCGCCGTGACGGGATGGAAGCGGTCAAGAAAAGCGAAAAGGACGGTGATCTCAGCGAGGATGAGTCGCGCCGGCTGCACGATCAGATACAAAAGCTTACCGACGAGCATATCGAACTTGTCGATGCCTCGCTCGCCGATAAGGAAGCGGAGATCATGCACGTCTAGCCGCCAGGCTATGTTTGCGTTCGACTCGAATTCTTTGGACAATCGATGACCCAGCCCCCATCAGAAACTCCAGCACATGTCGCCGTCATCATGGATGGCAACGGGCGTTGGGCCAAGGAACGGGGCCTGCCCAGAATAGAAGGGCACCGGCGCGGCGTTCGCGCCGTGCGGGAAACGGTCACTGCGGCACGGGAATCGGGGGTTCGCTATCTTACGCTGTTCGGCTTTTCCACGGAAAACTGGCGCCGGCCGGAAGACGAAGTGGCGGAACTGATGGGATTGCTGCGACGGTACCTGAAATCCGAGATTGCCGAACTGCATTCCAACGGCGTTCAGCTTCGGGTTATCGGCAACCGGGAAAAGCTGCCCACCGATATCGTCAAGCTGATCGAGGATTCGGAAGGCTGGACTGCCGAGAACCATTCCTTAACGCTGATATTGGCGCTGAGTTACGGCGGCCGGCACGAAATTGCCGATGCAGCGCGCCGTATCGCCAAATCGGCAACGCTGGGCCTGATCAACCCGGATGCGGTTGACGAGGATGTCTTCGCCGCTCATCTCGATACCGCCGGCATCCCCGATCCCGATCTTCTGATTCGCACCAGCGGTGAAACAAGAATCAGCAATTTCCTTTTATGGCAAATGGCTTACACGGAGTTCTTCTTTATCGACAAGAAGTGGCCGGATTTCTGTAAAGACGATTTCCAGAACGCACTTTCGGAATTCAAACGGCGTGATCGTCGATATGGCGCAAGTGCAAGCAAAGCCTGACTTCAAACGCGAACTGCATCTGCGGATTGTTTCATCGGCGATTATCGTGCCGGTCGTGGCGTTCGCTGACTATGCCGGCGGTCTGCCGTTCGATCTGATGCTGCTGATCCTCTGTGCGACGATGGCCTGGGAATGGGGAACGCTGAGCGCCGTTCGTAGAAAACCGTCACGGTATCTGCTGATCGTTCTGGCCTGTGCGCCGGTTGCCGTGTTTCTCGCATCGACGGACCTGCGATACGCTTTGCCGACACTGGCGATCTGTTCGGTTCTCGCTGCGGTCGGCGTTGCGGGACTGGAAGGGAACAGGGGAAAGCGCCTGATCGGCGGCGGTATCGCCTATATCGGGCTGGCCAGTTTGTCAGCCATCTGGATTCGCGGCCAGGCCGACGGTTTCGGTCTGTTCACCCTGTTGCTGATCATCGTCATCGCGACGGATGTCTTTGCCTTCCTGACCGGGCGAATGATCGGCGGCCCGAAAGTCGCGCCCTCGATAAGCCCCAACAAGACATGGTCAGGGGCGCTCGGCGGTCTCGCGGCATCGTTGGTCGCGGCATTCGTCTTTCATTCCTTTTATCATGGTACGCCGCACAGCCTGCTGGAAGGGCCGGCCAACGGCATGACCGGCGCGGTCGTATTCGGAGCGGCCGTGCTGTCGGTCGCATCGCAGGCGGGAGACTTTTTTGAATCCTGGTTGAAGCGTCGGGTGAATGTTAAGGATTCCGGGTCGATCATTCCGGGCCATGGCGGCATGCTTGACCGGTTGGATGGCTTCCTGGCCGCAACGCCGGTTCTCGCCATCATGCTGGCCGTTTACGGCATGATATCGTCAGCCTGATCGTATGGATACGGGACAAAACGCCATGCATGGCACGACAAGACGCATCACCATCCTGGGCGCAACCGGCTCTGTCGGCGAAAACACTTTGCGCCTGATCGCCGCGGGTGAACCGGGTGCGTTCGATGTCGTCGCCCTGACGGCAAACGTAAATGCAAAGGCGCTCGCGGCGGCGGCCATCCGGGTCAATGCCCGGCTTGCCGTCGTTGCGCAGGAAGACAGGCTCGGCGAATTACGGGAAGCCCTTGCCGGCACGCAAATCGAGGCGGCGGCCGGGCAGGCGGCGATCGTCGCGGCGGCATCGGAACCGGCGGACTGGGTGATGTCGGCAATTGTCGGAACCGCCGGTCTCGCCCCGACACTTGCGGCGATCCGTCAGGGCGCAACGGTCGCGCTGGCGAACAAGGAAACGCTGGTCTGCGCCGGGTCACTGGCCATCGAGGAAGTGAAGGCGGCGGGGGCGACGCTGCTGCCGGTCGATTCCGAACACAACGCCATATTTCAGGTGCTGGATATCCGGCGGCCGGAAACCATTTCGCGGCTGATTCTGACGGCATCCGGCGGCCCGTTCCGGACAGCGACTTATGAACAGATGAAAAGCGCCACGCCGGCGCAAGCGGTGGCCCATCCGAACTGGGACATGGGCGCAAAGATTTCCGTCGATTCAGCCACGATGATGAACAAGGGGCTGGAAATTATCGAAGCGTCGTTCCTGTTCGACCAGCCATCGGAAAAGATAGATGTATTGGTCCACCCGCAAAGCATTATCCATTCGATGGTTGAATACCTGGATGGGTCGGTTCTGGCCCAGCTCGGTACGCCGGATATGCGGACCCCGATCGCCAACGCGCTGGCCTGGCCGACGCGCATGGCGGTCGATGCCCCGAAACTCGATCTCACCGCTATCGACGCACTGACGTTTGAAGAGCCCGACGATACACGATTTCCGGCGCTTTCGCTGGCGCGGTCCGCCTTGAAAGCAGGCGGGTCGGCCCCACCTGTATTCAACGCCGCGAACGAAATCGCCGTGGCGGCTTTTCTCGATGGTAAACTGGGATTTCTCGAAATTGTTGACGTTGTCGCCTCGGCGTTGGAAAACCATGACCACCGGAATATCAGGTCCATGGACGATGCGATCGCGATCGATGTCGAGGCCCGGCGAACAACCGCCGAATTGATCGATCGCCGCACCGTCGCATAAACCGACAAGCTGACGGGGCGCGTCCTGTCCGAAAGAGATAAAGATGTTTGAAAGTCTGCTGGCTGATTTCGGATACGGAAACTTCATTCTGGTTCTGTCAATCCTGATTTTCGTCCATGAAATGGGGCACTATCTCGTCGCGAAATGGTGCGGTGTCCGGGTGGAAACCTTCTCCATCGGTTTCTACAAGGAAATTGTCGGCTGGACTGACAAATCCGGAACCCGCTGGAAGATAGGATTTCTGCCGCTGGGCGGGTACGTGAAAATGTTCGGCGAACATTCCGTGATGAATGCGGATGGCACGCAAAAACGCCCGATGACGCCGAACGAGAAGCAGGTTTCCTTTTCACACAAATCCCTGGCGCAGCGCACGGCTGTGGTTGCCGCCGGTCCGGGCGCGAATTTTCTGTTTGCAATCGTCGTGCTGGCCTTCGTTTATGCCGTGATCGGCAAACCCGATCTTGAAACGCCGGCGGCGAGCACCCTTGGCAGCGTGGTCGAAGGGTCCGCGGCCAAAGCAGCCGGCTTGCAGCCGGGTGACACGATAGTCGGTACCGGTAACGTTACGATCAGAACGTTCGAAGATCTTCGCCAGGCCGTCCTTGCCAGCGCCGGCGATCCCATGCCGCTTGTTTACGTTCGTGACGGGGTTGAAAACCGGGTAACGGTGACGCCCCGGATGAGCGAATTCCAGACGGCGGACGGGGCCGTCGAACAACGTTATCTGTTGGGCGTGCGGCCGATGCCGCCGGAATACCGGCCGCTCGGTCCGGTGGACGCCGTTTCGCAGGGCGTTGGCGACACCTGGAACATGACCGTTCTGACGCTGTCGGCGGTCGGTGAAATCATCCTGGGAGACCGCGGCACGGACGAACTGGGCGGGCCTGTCCGGATCGCCGAACTGTCGAACGACGCCGCGCAATCAGGCGGTCTGGCGATTGTCGGGCTGATGGTTCTGCTGTCGATAAATCTCGGTCTTATCAATCTTTTTCCCATTCCGATGCTGGACGGCGGGCATTTGTTGTTTTACGCCATCGAAGCGATGCGCGGGAAACCTGTCAGTGAACGAATTCAAGAATTTAGTTTGAGAATCGGGCTGGCGTTTATCTTGTGTCTCATGGTATTCGTAACCGTCAACGACTTCGTTAATCTTGGTTGGTCCTAGTATTGGCGAAGTGTTGTTGAAGTATAATGTTTAGTGTTACCGATCATTTTGCTTGCATTCTGATCGAATCGATAAGGAAACGAGCATATATGCTGCGCGCCATCGCGCCTTTTCCACGGAGCTTCACCGGCGCCGCAGTAATTGCGTGCTCCGTTTTCGTATGCGCGCCCGTTTATGCTCAAAGCGAAGTGCCGGATATCATTCCGCCCGCACCGGCTTCCGGTGGTGTGACCATCGACCAGCAGGATCAGGAAACCCCGACCACAACGACCGGTCCGGTGATTGACGAGATCGTTGTCGAAGGCGCCCAGCGTATCGCGCCCGACACCGTTCTGTCCTACATCACCCTGAAGGAAGGCGACCCGTTCGACGGCCAGACCGTAAACCGGGCCCTGAAAGCACTGTTCGCGACCGGCCTTTTCGCGGACGTGACTTTGCAGCGGCAGGGTGACCGACTGATTGTCCGTGTCGTTGAGAACCCGATCATCAACCGAATCGCCTTCGAGGGGAACAAGCGGATATCGGATGAGATTCTGGAATCCGAAGTGCAATTGCGCCCCCGCGTTGTCTACACCCGCACCCGGGTTCAGAACGATGTGAAGCGGATTGTTGAAATCTATCGCCGCAGCGGAAGGTTCGCCGCCAAGGTCGAACCCAAGGTTATTCAGCTCGAACAGAATCGCGTCGATCTGGCATTTGAGATCGAGGAAGGGCCGCCGACAGGCGTTGAGAAAATCAGTTTCATCGGCAACAGGTTTTTTTCCGACAGCGCTCTGCTTGGTGAAATTCAGACCAAACAGACGCGGTGGTACAACTTCCTGACATCGAACGACACCTACGACCCGGACAGACTGACATTCGACCGTGAACTTCTGCGGCGGTTTTATCTGGCGAACGGTTTTGCGGATTTCCGCGTCGAATCAGCGATTGCGGAACTGACCGAAGATCGTGAAGCGTTTTTCATCACCTTCACGGTGGATGAGGGCGAGCGCTACAATTTCGGTACTTTCGACGTGATTTCGAAAATTCCGGAAGTCGACGCGGAGCCGCTCAAAGAGCTCATCGAACTTGAAACCGGCGACTATTACGATGCCGATGCCGTCGAAGACGTGGTTCTTACCCTTACGGATGCGGTCGGCGACCGCGGTTACGCTTTCGCCCAGGTGCGCCCGATCGTTGACCGTGATGCCGAAAACCGCGTTATCAACATCACCTTCGAAATCGGCGAGGGACCGAAGGTCTACGTCGAGCGGATCGATATCCGGGGCAACATCAGAACTCTGGACAAGGTTATCCGGCGGGAATTTCAGCTTGTCGAAGGCGATGCTTTCAACAGCTCTAAACTGCGGCGTTCCCGCGACAGACTGCGTGGCCTTGGTTTCTTCGAAACGGTCGAAGTAAACAACATTCCGGGGTCTGCCCGCGACAAGACGGTTGTCGAAGTCGATGTTGAGGAACAGTCGACCGGCGAGTTCAGCGTCGGCGCCGGTTTCTCCAGTTCGGTCGGTGCGCTTGCCGAAGTTTCGGTACGTGAACGCAACCTGCTTGGACGGGGACAGAACCTCGTGCTGTCTGCAGCGGTGTCGCAGGAAGACGCGCGCTATAACATCAGCTTTACCGAACCGTATTTCCTCGACAAGGAAATGTCAGGCGGCGTTGACCTGTTCCGAACCGAAACAGACCGTCAGGACGCAAGCTCTTTCGACCTGACGAGAACCGGCGCCGGTTTGCGTATCGGCTACGGCATCACGGACGATTTGCGTCAGACCCTTCGATACAAGTTTTCCGTCGAGGATTTGAACCGCGTGAACAACAATGCGTCCCGGTTCATTCGTCAACAGCAGGGGACGGAATATATCAGCCTGATCGGTCATGATCTGACATATGACCGTCGTAACAGCAGCATCGATCCGACGGATGGTTACATGATCCGATTCGGAAATGATTTCGCAGGCGTGGGCGGCACCGTCGGATTTCTTCGGTCGGAACTTGGCGCAATCTACTACCAAAGCATTACGGATAATGTTGTCGCATCGTTGAGCGGCGAACTCGGCCACATTGTCGGTGTTGGCGACGATGTCAGGGTAACCGACAGGTTTTTCCTGGGTGGCGACAATCTGCGCGGCTTTGAAGACGGTGGCGCTGGACCTCGAGATGTTGCAACAGATGACGCCCTGGGTGGCCAGCAGCGCGCGAATGCGACGTTGGAGGTTCTGTTCCCGATCGGTCTGCCGGAAGAATTCGGCGTGAAAGGCGCTGCGTTTTCGGATGTTGGGTATCTTTCCGAGACTGACGATAGCGGTCCCGAAATCCGCGACACCGGATCGATCCGAGCAGCGGTTGGCGTCGGACTCGCATGGAATTCCCCGTTTGGGCCAGTTCGGATTGATCTGTCGCAGGCTGTTCTCGATGAAGAATTCGATGAGAAAGAGTTTTTCCGCCTGAACTTCGGCACCCGTTTCTAAAGCACTTTGATTGCTATAGTGTCGTGGACAATGAAAATTAAGCACATAGCTGCACTGCTGATCTTGTTCTCGCTGCCGGTATCCGCCGCGTTTGCGCAGGATGCCTTTAAGCCTGTCATTGCCGTCATCGACATTAACGGTGTCGAAAGGCAATCGGTTGCGTGGGACAGTCTGCGCCAGCAGGTTGAATCCCGGCGGGCAGCCTATCAGGAGCAACTGGCGGGCCGTGAAAAGGAACTGCAGGAAAAGGGGCAGGAACTGCAATCACAGCAGACATTGCTGGATAGCGAGGTTCTCAAAGCGCGGGAAGATGAGCTGCGAACGCAAGTCGCCCAGCTCAGACAGCAAGCAATCGATGTCAAGAAGACGCTCGATAAGCTGTATGCTTCGGCGCGCCGCCAGATCAGGGATGCGCTGGTTGTTGTCGTCAATGAAATCGCCGCAGAAAAAGGCATCCATCTGATCCTTAATATGTCAAGGCAGGACCAGACCGTCGCCTATGCCGATAACCGCCTGAACATCAGCCAGGAAGCGTTGGAACGCCTTAACGGCAAAATCCAATCCGTTTCCTTGGACACGCAATAGCAAGAAAGCGCCAGTAATGGCCGATTCCCGATTCTTTCGTCGATCCGGCCCATTCAACCTGGCGGAACTTGCCGGTCTGGCGGAAGCAGACCTTGACCCAAAGGCGGACCAGGATTTTTCGGTCGTCGATACAGCGGCGCTGGATACGGCTACGCAATCCGACATCAGTTTCCTTGAAAACCGCAAATACATTGCCGCCTTCGAGGCCAGCAAGGCAGGCGCCTGCGTCATCAGCAAACACGACAAGGAACGGGCGCCGGCCGGGATGAACCTTCTGATCAGCGGCAATCCCTACCGCTCGTTCGCCCTGATTACACGGGCATTTTACCCGGAAACAGAGGTTGTTGCAGAACGTCACCCATCCGCCGCCGTGTCAGCTTCGGCGAAGGTCTCTGAAAATGCAGGTATTGCCGCCGGTGCCGTTATCGCCGACGGCGCGGAAATCGGTGATGGCGTCGAAATTGGCGCGAATGCCTATATCGGTCCCCGTGTCATCGTGGGCGAGGGAACGCGGATAGGCGCTTCAGCCAGCCTTGAATACTGCGTCATCGGGCGAAACTGCCGGTTTCATCCCGGCGTTCGGATTGGAACCCGTGGTTTCGGGGTCGCCATGGATGCCAGGGGACATGTCGAATTGCCGCAAATCGGGCGGGTTCTCATCGGCGACGATGTAGAGATCGGCGCCAATTCCACGGTCGACCGCGGCATGGGACCGGACACGACGATCGGTGACGGCACCAAGATTGATAATCTGGTTCAAATCGGGCACAACGTAGTTATCGGACGGCATTGCATTATTGCAGCGCAGACGGGGATCGCCGGCAGCACGATGCTAGGCGATTTTGTTATTTGTGCGGCAAAGGTGGGTATTATCGGCCATCTGGAGATCGGGTCAGGTTCCCGCATTGCGGGTATGTCGGGCGTGGTTAAGAATGTGGCGCCGGGGGAAACGGTCGCAGGTATACCGGCGGGGCCGCATCGGGAATGGCTGCGGAAGCAGGGTTATCTGGAAAACATTGCCAAAAAGCGGGGCAAGTAGGGGAATGAACGAAAGCACACCAAAGATTGACGATCTCGACGTCAATGACATCATGCAGAAGATACCGCATCGGTATCCGTTTCTGATGATTGATCGCGTTGTCGATATCGTACCGTTCGAAAGCGCCGTCGGCGTCAAGAACGTTACGTCGACGGAGCCGCAATTTCAGGGCCATTTCCCTCAACGGCCGATCATGCCCGGCGTTCTGATCATCGAAAGCATGGCCCAGACGGCGGCAACCCTGGTCGTCACGTCCCTCGGTCCCGAAAGCGAAGGCAAGCTGGTGTATTTCATGACAATTGAAGACGCCAAGTTCCGCCGTCCGGTCGAACCGGGCGACCGACTGCATATCCACGTAAACAAGAAACAGAACCGTGGACCGGTCTGGAAATTTCTGGGCGAAGCCAAGGTCGATGGCGTCGTCGTGGCGTCTGCAACATTTTCGGCGATGATCAAGGACGACTGAATGTCGAACATCCATCCGACGGCCATCGTCGACGAAAAGGCATCAATCGGCGATGACGTCGAAATAGGCCCCTATTGCATTATCGGACCGAATGTCACGCTGGGCGACGGCGTGCGGGTTCGCAGCCATGTCGTCATCGAAGGCCACACGACAATCGGCAGAGAAACCGAGATTTATCCTTTCGCTTCGATCGGCGGAAACCCGCAGGATCTTAAATACGCCGGTGAAGAAACCCGGCTTGAAATCGGCGATCGCAACAGGATCCGCGAGTATGTGACGATGAATCCCGGCACCCAGGGCGGCGGATCTCTCACATCGGTGGGTAATGACGGGCTGTTCATGATCGGCGCGCATGTCGCGCATGACTGTATCGTCGGAAATCATGTCATCATGGCCAATAACGCGACCCTGGCCGGACATGTTGTCGTCAGCGATTTTGCCATCATCGGCGGGCTTTCCGCGATTCATCAGTTCGTCCGGATCGGCGCTCATGCGATGGTCGGCGGCATGACCGGAGTGGAGAACGATGTCATTCCATTCGGCTCTGTCATGGGCGAACGGGCCCGGCTGTCCGGCCTGAACATTGTCGGGCTGAAACGCCGGGGATTCTCGAAGGAAGACATCCATAACCTGCGCCGGGCCTACAGAATGCTGTTCGCCGACGAGGGAACGATGGGCGAACGCGTGCAGGATGTGAAAAAACTGTTCGGCGAAAACTCTGCCGTGATGGATATCGTCACCTTCATGGTCGAACAATCGTCCCGTGGCATCACCCAGCCGCAAGTGGGGCATGCAGACTAACCCGGCACCGCTCGGCATTATCGCCGGCGGCGGTGACCTGCCACGTCAAATCTGTGCCGCATGCCGGCAAAAGGGCAGACCGTATTTTCTGGTTATTCTCGATGGTCAGGGCGATCCCGACCTGCTGGACGATCATCCCGGCGCGGTTATCCGTCTCGGCGCGGTCGGTAAAATCGCAACCACATTCAAAAATGCGGATGTGACCGAACTGGTGCTGGCGGGAAAGGTCGCCCGGCCGTCGGTAACCCAGATGCGGCCGGACAGCGAGGCGCTGAAATTCTTTGCAACGGTCGGCAAGTCAGCCTTCGGCGACGATGCGCTGTTGAAAGCCGTCATCGGCCATATCGAAACCCGGTTCGGATTCCGGGTCGTTTCGGTCTCGGACGTTCTCGGCCGTCAGGGCATAGGGGCGGGGTGCCTTGGAAAGATAACGCCGGACGATCAGGCAAGGGCCGATATCAAACGGGGTCTGGCGATATTAAAGGCAATGGGGCCGGTCGATGTCGGTCAGGCGGTGGTGGTTCAGCAGGGACTGGTTCTGGGTGTCGAGGCTATCGAAGGCACGGATGCTCTTCTCACGCGCTGCAGCGGGCTGCGCCGCGACGGTGCCGGCGGTGTTCTGGTAAAAATCGCCAAACCCGGTCAGGAAGAACGGGCCGACCTGCCGACTATCGGTGTCGATACGGTGGAAAACGCGGCCGCGGCGGAGTTGCGGGGCATCGCCATCGAGGCAGAGCGGACGATCGTGATTGATCAGGACGCGGTTACCGAAACCGCCGACCGTCTGGGCCTGTTCGTCGAGGCAATCGATGTACTGTCCGAAAGCCCGCCGTCGTGACGGACAGTCCGCTGATCTACATTGTGGCGGGCGAAGCATCGGGCGATGCGCTGGGCGCGCGTCTGATCCGCGCCTTGCGGGAGGAAACCGGCGGCAAAGTCCGCATCGCCGGCATCGGCGGATCGGAAATGCAGGCGGAAGGGCTGTCGTCGCTTTTCCCGATGCAGGAACTTTCCGTTATGGGCATCGTCGAAATCCTGCCGCATTTGCGCCGGATCCTCGGACGCATGCGGGATGCGGCAGACGATGTGGCGGCAAAGAGGCCTGACGCCGTGGTCACCATCGATTCTCCGGGCTTTGCGCGCGGTTTCGTCAAACGCATCGAAAACAGGGATATCCCGCGCATTCACTATGTCGCGCCGACCGTGTGGGCGTGGCGACCGAAGCGCGTCTACAAGTTCAAGGCGGCTTTCAATCATCTTCTGGCGCTGTTGCCGTTCGAACCGCCCTATTTCGAGGCCGTCAGCTTGCCATGCACCTTTGTCGGCCATTCCGTGCTGGAATGCGGGGCGGACAAAGGCCACGGAGTCGTCTTCCGCAGGCATCACGCCATCGCGCCGGATACTAAATTGATCTCGGTTCTGGCCGGCAGCCGGTCAGGGGAGGTTAAATGGCATCTGGATGTGTTCGGCGATGCTGTCCGGCTGCTGCGGCAACGGTACAACGATCTGTCGATTGTTCTGCCGACCCTGCCGCATCTGAAAGAGCTTGTTGAAGACCGTGCCCGGTCCTGGGGCGTGCCCTTTGTCGTCACAACGGATGTTACGGACAAATACGATGCAATGGCGGCCAGCGATGCGGCCATTGCCGTTTCCGGCACGGTGTCGCTTGAACTGGCTTTGGCGCGCGTACCGACTGTCATCGCCTATCGATTCAATCCCGTCAGCCACTGGATTGTGCGGAAGCTGGTCAAGATCGACCATGCCAGCATCGTCAACATTCTGCGCGTCAGGAACGGCGAGCCACCGATCATACCGGAACGCCTGCAGGATCAATGTAAAGCCGATATCCTCGCAGCGGATCTTGACCGGTTGCTGTCCGGCGATGGAAACGACCAATTGGCTGCCGCGGCGGACACTTTGAACTCTTTAAGACCGGGCGACGAAATGCCCAGCATCTGCGCGGCACGGACAATTCTTCAGATTATTGGGCAGTCCGGGCCGCAATCATCCTGACGATGTCACGGTGCGCGCCGATATAGCCGTCATGTTCGACGAACAGGCTGCCTTTCAATCTTTCATGAAGGGCGGGCAGAGCGTGAAATGGCACGGCCGGCGCGAAGTGATGTTCGGCGTGGAAGTTCATGTTCCAGCACAAAAAACGCATCGGCGCGGAAACAAGGGTCGACCGGGTATTCTTGCCGCGGTCCCTGATCTGCGGCCGACCGACATGTTCGGTCATGCGGATTGCCCGCATGACAGGCTGCCCAAGCAACAGCGGCACGACCCAGTACCAGAGGGCGGCGTCGGATCCGGCTGCGACCGATCCTGCGGCAACCGCACCATACCCTGCGATAAAAGCACAGGCTTCGAGGGAAACCAGCCGTCGTTCGCCCGCGGGAATGAACGACTTTTCGGTTTCGGTGAACCGGCCGAACGCGTTACGAAGCAGTGAAACCGCCAGCCCGTACCAGTACCTGATGGATGAGATGTAGATCACGTAAGCACCGAAGGATTTCGGCAGATCGATCAGTTCAGGATCCTGACCGGGAAGATTGGTATAGCGGTGATGGGCGTTATGTTCGTGATGGAAATAACGCGGGGCGACCATGATGAAAAACCCGCAGACCCAGGAAAGCGTTCCGCAAATCCACCGGGACCGGAAGGCGGTGTGGTGTTCGCATTCATGCTGCAGCGAGAACAGATGCGCCAGCACGACGCCATGCAGAAACATCGCCGGCACGAACAGATAGGTTTCGGTGGTGGCGTGAATCGCACCGCTCGTCAGGCCGATGACAACAATCAGGAAACCCAGGCGGATCAGCGCCTGGCTGTTTGTGCGAACGGAAAAGGCGCGCATTTCCTGCCGGGAAACCGATGTTGTCGCAGTATCGTCGGCCATCCTTCCGGTTTACCTCCGGCTTGCAATCGAATCCGCCAGTACACACAGGATTTCGAACATCATCGTCGCGCCCGTCAATGCTGTCAGCCCGCCGACATCGAAGGGCGGGGCGACTTCGACCACGTCGCCGCCAACCAGATTCAGGCCCTGCAGGCCACGTACCATGCGCTGCGCTTCGAGCGTGGTGAAGCCGCCGATTTCCGGCGTACCCGTGCCCGGCGCGTATACCGGGTCCAGCCCGTCGATATCGAAGGAGATATAAGCCGGCCCGGCGCCGACTACGCGGCGGGATTCGGCAATCACGGCATCCACGCCGATCCTGTCGAATTCCTCGATAAATATAACCCGGATGCCCATCTCTTCCGCATACGCCATATCGGCGTCGCTGTAGATCGACCCCCTGATGCCGATCTGTATTGTCCGCTTCGGATCCAGCAGACCTTCCTCGATAGCGCGCCGGAACGGCGTGCCATGGGTGTATTTGTTGTCGCCGAAATACCGGTCGTTGGTATCGGAATGAGCATCGAAATGAACCATGCCGAGGGGGCGGTCCTTCGCGATGGCCCTGAAGATCGGCAATGTACACAGATGATCGCCGCCGGCCGATAACGGCACGGCTCCGGCTTCATGCACGCGCTGAAACGATTTCTCGATCCGCTGCAGGGAATCCATCAGGTCGATCGGGTTGACGCTGACATCCCCCAGGTCGGCGACACGGCACAGATCGTAGGGCGCGATACGGCTGACATGATGGACCTTGCGGATCAGGCTCGACTGGTTGCGGATTTCACGGGGTCCATGCCGCGCACCAGCGCGGTTGGTCGTGCCGCCGTCCCAAGGTACGCCGATCAGCGCGATATCGACTTGCGACGGATCGGTCAGCAGCGGCAGCCGCATGAATGTTGCCGGCCCCGCGAAACGGGGGATAGTGAACGCATCTACGGGCTGCGGATTGGATGTCTCTGTCATGTCGGAAGCCTGTCAGATTGTTGATTGACGGTCAAAGATTCCTGCAAGAAAACGGCCCCGCCAAAAGACGGGGCCGAAAAAGGAATTCAGAAAGGTTTTACCGCTTGTCGAACGGTACGAACGGCCGCTGGTCGTAACCGGTATAAAGCTGGCGTGGGCGACCGATTTTCTGTTTCGGATCGCTGATCATTTCATTCCACTGCGCAACCCAGCCAACGGTACGGGCCAGCGAGAACAGAACCGTGAACATGCTGGTCGGGAAGCCGATCGCTTTCAGGATGATGCCGGAATAGAAATCGACATTCGGGAAAAGCTTGCGTTCGCGGAAGTAATCGTCTTCCAGCGCAATCCGCTCCAGTTCACGCGCGAGTTCAAGCAGCGGATCGCTGACGCCAAGTTCGTCGAGTACTTCGTCGCAGGACTTTTTCAGAACGCCGGCGCGGGGGTCCATGTTCTTGTAGACCCGGTGGCCGAAGCCCATCAGACGGAACGGATCGTTCTTGTCTTTCGCCTTGGCGAGATATTCCGGAATGTTGTCCTTGTGGCCGATCTCTTCCAGCATGGAAAGAACGGCTTCGTTCGCTCCGCCATGGGCAGGCCCCCACAGGCAGGAAATACCGGCGGAAATGCAGGCGAACGGGTTCGCCCCCGACGACCCGGCAACACGAACCGTCGATGTGGACGCGTTCTGTTCGTGGTCCGCATGAAGGATGAAAATCCGTTCCATGGCGCGCGCGACCGCCGGGCTCACATGATATTCCTCGGCCGGGACGGCGAAAGTCATGTGCAGGAAGTTCTCGGCATAGCTCATGTCGTTGCGCGGATAGATGAACGGCTGGCCCACGGAATACTTGTAGGCCATGGCAGCGATTGTCGGCATCTTCGCCACCAGACGGTGCGAGGCGATCATCCGCTGTTCCGGATCGTTTACATCCGTACTGTCGTGATAGAAGGCCGACAACGCGCCGACCACGCCGACCATCACCGCCATTGGATGCGCATCGCGGCGGAAACCGCGATAGAAGTTCAGCAGTTGTTCATGCACCATCGAATGATAGGTGATCGTGCGGTCGTACTGCGTGTATTCATCCTTGTTGGGCAATTCGCCGTGCATCAGCAGATAGCAGACTTCGAGAAAATTGCAGTTTTCGGCGAGATCCTCGATCGAGTAACCGCGATGCAGCAGAATGCCCTTGTCGCCGTCGATAAAGGTGATGTCGGACTCGCAGGATGCGGTGGATGTGAATCCGGGATCGAACGTGAAGCAACCCGATTCCGCGTAAAGTTTGCGGATATCGATTACCTTCGGGCCAACCGTCCCCTCGATGACGGGCAGGTTGTAGCTGTTCCCGGTTTCCGGATCTGTCAGGACCATATGGCCCGTTTCATGCGCTCCGTCTTCGTGTGTCATGAATGCCCCCTTCAATGTTGGCTGTTGATCCGCCACCCACGATCTAGATGTCGCGATTTAGCCGGATAGCCGCTGTTTCCAACCGTTTATTCCGCGGCGCAATAAACACGTGCGACGTTATACGACGCCCCCAGAACGAACGCAATAAAATGCCGTTTGGAGAGAAATTAATTGTTTAAAATCAAAACGTTCAGGACCATGACTCGGATGGGCCGGCGGCCAGGGCTGCGTCTATTCTCGCAAGTGTTTCTTCTGGTCCGAAGACAACCATGACCTCGAACAGGCTTGGCGAGGCGTTGGAACCGCTAAGCGCGGCGCGTAGCGGCTGCGCCAGCTTGCCCAGACCGACATCAAGCGATTCCGACAGCGTTCTGAGGTCTTCTTCAAGCGCATCCGCCTGCCATGTCTTTGCATTTTCCAACCGATCGCGCACGGCCTTCAGGCGCTCCTGACCTTCTTCATTCAACAGTTTCGCGGCCTTTGGAATGGTCAGGGGATATACCGGTCTTTCAGCATAAAATGCAGCATTGTCAGAAAGTTCGACAATGGTCTTTGCCCGTTCTTTCAAGCCGGGCATGCCTTCGGCGATACGCCTTGCGGCCTCGCTGTCCGGCGACAGGCCCAGCCGAGTGCAGACCAGATCGGCCAGACGCTTGTCGTCGGCGCCCCGAATATAGTGACCGTTAAGGTTGTCCAGTTTGGCGAAATCGAACCGTGCCGGCGATCTGCCGACCGCCCCGAGATCGAACCATTCAATCGATTGATCCCGGTCGATGATTTCATCGTCCCCGTGCGCCCAGCCGAGCCGCAGCAGATAATTGCACAGGGCTTCAGGCAGGTAGCCCAGTTCGTCGCGGTAGGTATGGACGCTCAGCGCACCGTGACGCTTGGAAAGTTTGGCGCCGTCCGGGCCGTGGATCAGCGGAATGTGGGCGAAATCAGGGACATCCCAGCCACAGGCCTTGAAAACATGATACTGCCGGAACGCGTTGGTCAGGTGATCGTCGCCCCGTACCACATGGGTGATCCCCATATCGTGGTCGTCGACTACGACGGAATGCATATAAGTCGGCGACCCGTCCGACCGCAGCAGGATGAAATCGTCAAGCTGTTCATTCTTGATGGTCACCGGACCCTGTACCAGATCATCGATAACGGTTTCGCCGGATTGCGGCATTTTGATCCGCACGACCGGATCAATCCCCTCCGGAGCTTCCGAGGGGTCGCGGTCACGCCATCGTCCATCATACCGTATCGGACGGCCTTCAGTTTTCGCCGTATCGCGCATTTCCTGCAATTCCTCGGAGGAACAGTAGCATTTGTAGGCCTTGCCCTGTTCCAGCAGGTCTTTCGCGACCGCAGCATGTCTTTCGGCGTTGCGTGACTGGAAAACGATATCGCCGTCCGGCTTCAGCCCCAGCCAGTCCAGGCCGTCGATAATTGCGTCAATCGCTTCCTGGGTCGACCGCGCCTTGTCGGTGTCCTCGATCCGCAGGAGATACTTACCGCCATGATGTTTCGCCAGCAGCCAGTTGAATAACGCTGTCCTGGCGCCGCCGATATGCAAAAAACCGGTAGGCGAGGGGGCGAAGCGGGTTACGATGGTCATGGGAGCGGCTCTTCAGTAATGATGATCAGGCGCGCGGTGTACCACGCAGCGGCAGTTCACCCAAGTCTGTAAGCGGGAACTCTGTTCTTTCGTTTCGTCATTGCTATTGCCATCATCGGCTGCATGAAATCCGCCGGTCACACGCCAGACGAAAAGCCGTTGAGTCGAAACCGATTGATCGGCGGCGGCGAGGAACCCGGTCGCTGGGTTCTGTGGATACCGGTCGGGCTGGGTGTTGGTATCGGCCTGTTTTTCGCGGCGCCGGTGGAACCTTCTCCCTGGGCCGGACCTTTCTCGTTCGCGGTATTTCTGGTGTTGGCCGCCGCACCGCCAATATTTAGAAGGCCCGCCCTTTCGAAATCCTTTCCGCTGGTCCTGCTGGGTCTTTTGGTAACGCTGGGCTTCACCGCTGCCGGCATACAGACCCGGTTGACGGGAACGGTTCTGCTGGCCCCCTCCGACCGGTTCATGACCGTCACAGGGCATATCGAACGCATAGAAAGACGGCCCGGCCGAACGCGGCTGACAATCGGTGTCACCGCCATCGATCCGGTTGTTTCGGAACCGCTGCCCGTTCGCCTGCGGGTATCGACGGCAAAGCAGACCGATACGGAAATCGGCGATCTTGTTTCGGTACGCGCCGTCATGCGTGGACCCGGTCCGCCTGCCGTGCCGGGCGGGTTCGATTTCCGGCGCTGGTCGTGGTTTCAGCAACTCGGCGGCAGCGGGTTCGCCGTCGGACCTGTCGAGCTTCTCGCGCGGTCTGACAGCGACGGCTGGCGCGTCATGCTGAACCGGCTGCGCGACACAATTGCCGTTCGGATCAGACAGGCATATCCGGATCAGGCCGGCGCTATCGCCGCAGCTGTGATCGTCGGCGACAGAAGCGCTCTGAACGAAGAAACGCTGGACGCGATGCGGGCTTCGGGCCTGGCGCATCTTCTGGCGATATCCGGGCTGCATCTCGGTCTTCTGGCGGGAACGGTATTCTTCGGCTTGCGGTTTGCAATGGCCGGTTTCGAGTCGGCGGCTCTGGATTTCTCGATCAAGAAAATCGCGGCGAGCGTCGCTCTGGTCACCTGCCTGTTTTATGTCTTTCTGGCCGGCGCGCCGATTCCGACCATCCGCGCCTTCATCATGACCGGGCTGGTATTGATCGCCGTCCTGGCCGACCGCTCCGCAATCTCAATGCGACTGGTTGCCTGGGCGGCAGCCGTCGTTCTGATGCTGCAGCCGGAAAGCATGCTGGGCCCGAGTTTTCAGATGTCGTTCGCGGCGGTCATCGCGCTGGTCGCCTTTTATGAAGCCTTCGCTCCGCGATGGCGGAACAGCCGATCACAGGCCGGTCCGGTGAAGATCGGCCTGTTGTACCTGACAGGCATAATCTTCACGACCATCATCGCCGGGGCTGCGACAGCGCCATTTGCCTGGCACCATTTCGGGCAGGTTGGTGGATACGGCGCAGTCGCCAATCTCGCCGCGATCCCGATCATGGCGTTTGTCGTCATGCCGTTTGCCTTGCTTGGCCTGCTGGCGATGCCGTTCGGTCTGGAAAGCATCGTGTTTTGGCCGGCGATTACCGGCCTGCACGGCATCCTGACGATCGCGAAGACAATCGGGGCTCTGGAAGGCGCCTTGCTGCGGTTTCCGATGCTGCCCGTGGCGGGATTGCTGGCGGTGGTTGCCGGCGGCCTGTGGCTGTGTCTTTGGCGGGCGCGCTGGCGGCATTTCGGCTGGATCGGAATCACTGTCGGCGTCAGTATCGGAATGACGGCTCCACGGCCGGATATTCTGGTATCGGGCGATGCGCGGCTGATGGGGGTCGGGTTCGATACGGGGACGGTTCTGGCGCTGAACACCATTCGACGAGAGCGGTTTACTGCCGATCAATGGCGACAGGCGTACGGGTTTGACTATCCCGTCACCTTTGCAGATGAAAAGGAGCGAACGGACTTCGGATGCGACCGGTTCGGATGCCTTCTGACCAGAAAAGACCGGACCGTCGCGCTTGTTTCCGATCCACGCGCCCTGATCGACGATTGCCGTCTGTCGGATGTGGTTATTGCGCCGATACCGGTTTACCGCCGGCTGTGCGATAGGCCGGAAACCGTTATCGACTTCTTTTCGCTGTACCGGAACGGCGCGCATGCGCTTTTTATCACGGAATCCGGCATCACAATCGAAACGGCGGAGAAGGGCGGGGACAGACTGTGGCTCCGCCCTGCCGGAGAACGATGAAACCCTCAGTACCGGCGCAACAAACCGACCAGACGTCCCTGAACGTTGATCTGCGACGAGTCGTAGATGCGGGTTTGATACTGCTGGTTGGCCGGTTCAAGGGCGATCTTGTGGCCCCGTCGGCGAAACTTCTTCAGAGTGACTTCCGATCCCTCGACCATCGCCACGACAATATCGCCGTCACGGGCGGTTTCGCAACGTTCGATAACGACGGTGTCGCCATCAAAGATCCCCGCTTCGAGCATGGAATCCCCGTCAACTTCAAGGGCGTAATGGTCGCCGCGCCCCAGCATGTTGATGGGCACATCCACCTGCGTGGAATGATCGCGAAGCGCCTCGATCGGCGTACCGGCCGCGATACGCCCGTACAGGGGCAGCGGCACCGATTCACCGGCGCCGCGCATCGCAGCGCCTCTGGTGCCGATTTCCTGTGACTGAATGCTCTCGACCCGGCGATTTCGCGTCGGCAGATCGTCCATGCTGGAATTTTCAGGCAGCTTGACGACTTCCAGCGCCCGCGCCCTGTGGGGAAGACGGCGAATGAAACCGCGTTCCTCCAGACCGGTGATCAACCGGTGGATGCCCGATTTCGATTTCAGATTAAGTGCGGCTTTCATTTCCTCAAAGGACGGGGAAACACCGGTTTCCTGCAATCTCGCATGCAGAAACAACAATAGATCGTATTGTTTGCGGGTCAGCACGGAACTCAACCTTTCATTCTATCTTCTCCGATCCGGAGAATCCCTTTAGACACAAAGCACGGTATTGTTTTACCTTTCGAACGCGGCGGGATTTATCCCCAGAGCGCGGAACAAAACAACAACCTGCAGCCATCGTTCTACTTGTGTTCTTATGTTGTGTCAACGAAGTTGGTACAAATTCGCTGTTTTTCAGATTCTGTGGAAAACCTACAGCCGCCAGAGACCGGACGGCATCGGCAGATAGTCGACCGTTGCGCCGGCATCGAGCGCCGGAGCGAAAGGCTTCCTGACAATCAGCGCATCCGCTTTCGCCAGCCGGCTGAGCATGGAGGAATCCTGCCTTTCAAACGGCGTGATGCTGCAGTCACCCGGAACGCCGTCCAGTGTGGACCGAAGATAATCCTGCCGCTTGTCGTTTTCCTGCAGGGCTTCGGTCAGGGTTGCTTTCAGCAACGGGGTCGTGTCGGCAGGCAATCCCAGCAGTTTTTCCATCGCCGGCTTGAGGAAAACGAGGGCGCAAACCAGCGTCGATACCGGATTCCCGGGCAGGCCCAGAACCGGCGTTTCCGCCATGTCGCCGAACATCAGCGGCTTGCCCGGGCGCATTGCAATGCGCCAGAAGTCGAGCTTGAGTCCGCCGCTGCCGAGTGCTTCCTGTACCAGATCGTGATCGCCGACCGATGCGCCGCCGGTCGTAACCAGCAGATCAGCGCCTTTGGCCGCGGCAATGGCCTCGTGCAACGCATCCAGCCTGTCTTTGGCTATGCCCAGCAGAACAGGGTCGCCGCCGAATGTCCTGACAGCGGCGGCCAGCGCCAGCGCGTTGGAACTGACAATCCGGTACGGACCGGCGGGATCGCCCGGCATCACAATTTCATCGCCGGTGGCCAGGATGGCGACACGCGGCCGCCGCCGTACCATCAGCCAGGGCCGGTTCATCGCGGCAGCCAGACCGACATCGCGCGCGGTAACGACCGAACCGGAGGAAAGCAGGGCTTCCCCCTCGGCGAAATCCAGTCCTTCGGCGCGGATGAACTTGCCGGCCGCCGCCGATTCCCGAACCACGACGGTATCACCCTCACGGTCGGTATCTTCCTGAATGACGATTGTGTCCGCGCCATCCGGTACCGGGCCGCCGGTAAAAATCCGTACGGCTTCCCCCGCCGCCACCGCGCCGGTATAGGCTCTGCCGGCTGGCGCCTCGCCGACGACCGCAAGGCTGGCCGGCACGGTCGAAACGTCTTCCACCCGAACAGCGTAGCCGTCCATTGCCGATACGGCCTGTGGTGGCTGCGAGCGACGCGCCACGACATCTTCGGCCAGAACGCGCCCGAACGCATCCAGCAGCCCGACCTGTTCTCCCGGCAGGACGGGAAGGGCGGCGAGAATTCTTTCGCGGGCGTCTTCGACGGAAATCATGATGCAGGTTTCGCCCGGTCGGGGTCTATGTAGTGGCCGGATTTGCCGCCGGCTTTTTCGAGCAGCCGGATATCTTCGATGCGCATGCCCCGATCGACCGCCTTGCACATGTCGTAGACGGTCAGCGCCGCTGCGGAAACGGCGGTCAGCGCTTCCATTTCGACACCCGTCCGGCCTTTCAATTTGCAGGTGGCGGTTATCTCGACAAAGTTTTCGGGCTCGTTCAGCTCAAGGAACACTTTCACCGAGGTAAGGGCGAGGGGATGGCACAGCGGGATCAGATCGGGCGTCCGTTTGGCCGCCATGATGCCGGCAAGCTGCGCCACGGTCAGCACATCGCCTTTCTTGACCTGGCCATCGCGAATGGCCGCCAGGGTTCCCGGCAGCATGCGCACCCGACCGCCTGCCGTCGCCGTCCGTTCCGTTACATCCTTGTCGGACACATCGACCATGACGGCGTTGCCGTCTGCGTCGAAATGGGTAAACCCCTGATCGCCTGTGTCTTTTGTCATCGTTTCAGCCGGCCTGCCGTTGATCGTCTGTTCCCTGAAGCAGGGCGATTGTCGCCGCCGTAACGTCCTGCTGCCGCATCAGGCTTTCACCGACCAGGAAGGTCTGTGCGCCGGCTGTGGACATCCGCTGCAGATCTTCATGCTTGTAGAGGCCGCTTTCGCTGACGGGTATGCGGTCGCTGCCGAGTTTGCCGATCAGCTCTTCAGTCACCGAAAGGTCGACGTCCAGTGTCTTGAGATTCCGGTTGTTGATGCCGATCAGCGGGCTTTTCAGCTTCAATGCGCGGTCGAGTTCCCCGGCGTCGTGAACCTCGACCAGAACATCCAGTCCCAGTTCGATGGCTGTTTCTTCGAGTTCCGCGGCCTGCTCATCCTCCAGCGCCGCCATGATCAGCAGAATACAGTCCGCCCCGATGGCGCGCGCTTCATAGACCTGATACGGGTCGAGCATGAAATCCTTGCGCAAAACCGGCAGGCCGACCGCCATGCGCGCCGCTGTCAGATAATCGTTCTTGCCCTGAAAATACGGTTCGTCGGTCAGCACCGACAGACAGGCTGCACCACCGGACTGGTAGGCGCGGGCGAGGGCGGACGGGGCGAAATCGGCGCGGATCAGCCCTTTCGAGGGCGATGCCTTCTTGATTTCCGCGATCAGGGCGAAAGACCCGGCCTCATGCTTCTTCTTCAGTGCGTCGATAAAGCCGCGCGGCTGCGGGCCGCCTGACGCCCTGTCGCGCATCTTTTCCAGCGGCGTGACCTTTTTCAGCGCCGCGATGTGGTCGCGCTTGTCGTCGCAGATCTTTGTCAGGACATCGCTCATGCGGTCGCCTCTTTCGGCGGTACGCAAATCGCGATCATTTTATCCAGCGCGGCCTGCGCCTTGCCGTCATCAATCGCGGCGGCGGCCAGTTTCACGCCCTGTTTCAGACCGTCTGCCTTGCCGGCGACAATCAGGGCCGCTGCGGCGTTGAACAGAACGATATCGCGAAACGGGCCTGCTTCTCCCGACAGAACCGTGCGGATTGCCGCCGCGTTCTCTTCGGCCGTACCACCGAGAAGGTCGCTCAGGCTGGCTTCCGGCAGACCGGCGTCGGCGGCGGAAACCATAACTGTTTCAATCGCGCCATTGGCTATCCGGGCGACATGGTTGGGCCCCGTGGTCGACAGCTCGTCCAGCCCGTCCGCGCCGTGTACGACCCAGGTCGCTTCCGCGCCGAGGGCCAGCAAAGTCCTCGCCATCGGCTCCATGAGTTCCTTCGAATATGTGCCGACAAGCAGCCGTTTTACGCCGGCCGGGTTCGACAGCGGCCCCAGAATATTAAAAATCGTCCGCATGCCCAGTTCGGCGCGAACCGGTCCGACATGCCGCATCGCGCTGTGATGCCTTGCCGCGAAGAGAAAGCCGATGCCGGCTTCCGCAATCGACCGTTCGACATTCGCCATATCGGTGTCGAGGTTTATGCCCAGCGCCGACAGGGCATCCGCCGTGCCGGCCTTCGACGATGCCGCTCGGTTGCCGTGTTTCGCGACCGGCACGCCAGCGCCGGCGACAACAAAGGCAGTCGCGGTTGAAATGTTGTAGGTGCCGTGTCCGTCACCGCCCGTGCCGACGACATCCATCGCGTTTTCAGGGGCTTTCACCGGCAGCGCCTTGGCGCGCATCACGCGAACCGCGCCGGTAATCTCGTCCACCGTTTCGCCGCGCACTTTCAGGCCCATCAGAAACGCGCCGATCTGCGCCGTTGTGGCTTCGCCAGACATGATGATATTGAACGCCTGTTCTGCTTCGCCTTCGCTGAGCGATGCGCCATCACCGATTTTGATGATAAGCGGTTTCAGATCCTGCGAAATATCGGACATGACAGGCCTCTTTTCTCTCAGTGACGGGTATAGGACAGGAAATTGTCGAGCAATCGGTGACCGTGTTCCGTCGCGATGCTTTCAGGATGGAATTGCACGCCGAAAACAGGCTTCTCGCGGTGTTCAACACCCATGATAACGCCGTCATCAGCCATGGCGGTTACCGAAAGCTCGTCAGGAACCGTAGCCGGATCAATCGTCAGGCTGTGATACCGCGTCGCCGTAAAGGGGGACGGCAAATCTTTGAAAATGCTTCTGTTTTCATGACTTACCTTGCTCGTTTTTCCATGCAGGACAGCCGGTGAGCGAACGATGGACGCGCCCAGTGCCTGGCCGATCGACTGATGTCCCAGACAGACCCCCAGCAGCGGCGTTCCCGTTTGCAGGGCCGCTTTCACCAGATCGACGCTGATTCCGGCCTCGTTCGGCGTGCAGGGGCCCGGCGATACCACGATACCGTCCGGCCGCATTTCCATGATTTCCGCCACACTGAGGGCGTCGTTGCGGACCACCCGCATTTCCGCGCCCAGCTCGCCAAGGTAATGCACGAGATTGTAGGTAAAGCTGTCGTAGTTATCGATCATCACATACATGACGGAAATCCCGGGCCAGGCCATGGAAAACAGGTGCAGCCCCGGTCTTACCCAAGGCTGGCCGAGGTTTCAAACCGGAAGATGCGTTCACGGTATAAATGGCCAGTGCGGATTGTCTGTAAAGCGCCTTTTGGATGGTCGAATCGATCTGTATCATTGCCATCGCATAATGCATCGCGGAAAACAGGGCGGATATGTGGAAACAGATTGAGCGTTCGACGCCGCCGAGACCGCTGAAACGTAATGTGGATCGGGAACCGCCACCGCCGAAAGGCCCGGCGATTTCGTCGGCCCGGACAGCAAAGCGGAAGTTTCTGGGAGTAAGACGGTCCTCGCTGGCGCTTGTCGGAGGGTTGACCCTGAGCGTTTTCGCGGTCGGGCTGGTGGCGGGAATCGGCATCGGCAACGTGTTCGTCGAGCAGGATCGTCCGGCGGCGGATGTCGATATGCCGCAAGCCGATGACTGGCAGCAGGAACAGGTTGCCGAGGACGGCGAATATTCCCTGCCGGTGACGGTTTACCGCTCGGAACGCGCCCTGCAGGAATATGCGTACGAGGAAAAACCGCCGGAAGAACTGCCGGACGAGGTGTTTCAGGACATACCCGAAATCGGCCTGATCGACGATACGGCGCCGACGCAAACCGAAATACCGGACATCGAATCACCTGACATTGAAACGACGGCGATCGACATCGCCGATATCGCGCCGGACGAACCGGCGGCGACAAATCCATCGGATGAACAGCAGGGGCCAATCCCCCTGATCGTAGACCCGGCGCCTGACGCTGAAACAACGCCTGTCGAACCGGACACGCAGACCGCCAGCCTGCCGCAATCGCCTCGTCCGGAGCCTGAACAGCTCGACCGCAGTCCGGCGATTCCGTTGTGGCGTCAGAATGCGGTTCAGATTCCTGTCGACTATACCCGCCCCATGATCGCCATCGTGATCGACGACGTCGGCATCAACCAGCCGCGCAGCGAACGCGCCATCGCGCTGCCGGGACGGTTGACGCTCGCCTTCATTCCTTACGGGTACAATCTGCCGGCCCTGGTCGAAACGGCGCGCGGCAACGGCCACGAGGTAATGGTGCATCTGCCGACGGAACCGATGAGCCCCGATGTCGATCCCGGTCCGCATGCGCTTCTGACATCCCTCAGCCTCGCCGAGATAAAACAGCGGATCGACTGGAACCTGTCGCAGTTCGATGGCTTTGTCGGTTTGAACAACCACATGGGCAGCCGGTTCACGGCCTGGACGCCGGGCATGGAGGTGCTGATCCGGGAAGTGAAGGCGAGGGGATTGCTGTTTCTGGATTCAATCACGACACGGGATTCCGTCGGCTATAAACTGGCGCGCACGGTCGGTCTGCCGAATGCGGTACGCGACATTTTTCTGGATCACGATCAGCGGCGCGAAGCAATAGCACGGCAATTGCGGCGCACCGAAGGGGTCGCAAAGTCCCGCGGGTTCGCCATCGCTATCGGCCATCCGCATGACGAAACGCTGGATGAACTGGAAGAATGGCTGGAAACCGTGGAATCCCGGGGATATCAACTCGTACCGATTTCTGCGATTGTCCGCCGTAACTACCCGCAGGGCTGACGGTCTAATAGTTCGCCTGCTTCAGGTCTTCGGAATAGTCGTCGTCAAAAGCCTTGCCGATAATTCGATGGCAGCTTGAACGGACGACGTTTCCGCACCTGCAGAAGCTTTACATCTGCAGGTACAAATCCACGCCGGTTATGCCCGCGGTAACAAGCCGATGCGTTGACGGTAACGAGCCGGCGTGACACCCACCGATCTTTTGAAAACACGGCGGAAGAATACAGGATCTGCATAACCTGCTGCCAGCGCGACAGAATCGGTGGGCTCGTCAGTCGTTTCCAGCATCTGCTTTGCTTCTTCAATTCGCAGCGTCTGAACATATTCGACAGGCGCGTAACCGGTAGCCTTCCGGAAGCGCCTGGAAAAGGTGCGCTCGGGCAGACCGGCTACCTCCGCCATGCGGGCAACCGGCTTGCTGGCTGTATAATTGTCTGCGATCCAGACCTGTGCATCTGCGATGGCGGCATCTGCGTGCTGTGAAGGACGGGCCATGGCAGCGAATGGAAGCTGCCCATCGCTCTTGTCGCCGATCACGAAAAGCTTCGACATACGCCGCGCCTCAACGTCTCCGGCGAAACGAGCAACCAGATAGAGGCCGAGTTCGCTCCATGACGACGCGCCGCCGGCGGTTACGATCCGGTGTTCAGGTCCAGCCGGACAAAGAATTCGCTCCGGCCTGAGCTGGACGTCGGGATAGCGCCGGCGAAACAGGGACGCCACCGACCAGTGCGAGGTAGCCTCCAGTCCACTGAGCAATCCCGACTCGGCCAAAAACAGTGCGCCCGAGCAGATCGAGCAGATCACGGCTCCGTTGGCATGCATCCTACGTATCCAGTCAGCCTCATGAGTCCATCGACCGCTTAGTTCAGTATCAAGCTGCAGAGCAAGATCGGTTACGATGACAACGTCGGGCGTCGGACCATCGTCAAGGGCCGCATCGACAGCTATCGGCGGCCCGGCCGGAGATGGCGCTGCCACACCGATGCGCGATGTGATCGTTGGGGCGAAACGGCGGGCAGCGGTTTCAGGCTCGCCCGTGATATCCCCCCATATGCGTCCCACAGACCAGAAGAGTTCATGTAAACTGTAGAGCGCAGCCGGAAAGGTTTCGGGAAGCACCAACAGGCTGACAGCGATGGTTGGCTTGCTCTCTGACATCCCCGTATGATGGCCGAAACATCGTCAAAATTGCAATAAATTATGAATACGATTGGCCGATTTGCCATTTTTATGGCGAAAACCGCTCTCGTGATCGTACCAGTCCGACCCTATCCTGCAGCCACATCACAGGAGAATTACACAATGTTGGATATTGATATACGGACACCTGATACCGATAAAGCAGAAGCCTTTGCCGAACGGGTGGGGGAAATGCTCGATGCTGGTGCGGCGGCGGCGATGATATCGCTTGGCCACCGGCTTGGGCTCTTCAATACGCTTGCCGATCTCACGCCCTCGACAAGCGTCGAAATAGCCAATGCGGCCGGCCTCGCCGAGCGTTATGTACGCGAGTGGCTGGCGGCTATGGTCACCGCAGGGATCCTGGAATACCAGCCGAAGAACGCAACCTACTACCTGCCAGAGGAACACGCTGCCTGTCTCACCCGCGATGCGACGCTGGGTAATCTTGCTGTTTACGCCCAGCATATCGCGCTATTTGGCAAGATCGAAGATCGCACCATCCATATCATGGAAACGGGCGAGGGTACCGGGTACGGCGACTATCCCTGCTTCCATCAGATCATGGCGGAAGACAGCGGCCAGACGGTGACAGCCGGCCTCTTCGAGAATATCCTGCCGCTGGCCCCGGAACTTGACGCACGGTTGACGGACGGCATTAACGTACTTGATGCAGGTTGCGCCCGAGGCTCGGCGTTGATTGCCATGGCAAAGCGGTATCCCGCCAGCCAGTTCACCGGGTATGATCTATGTGGCGACGCAATAGAATTTGCGCAGAAGACCGCTAAAGCGGAAGGGATAACCAACGTAACGTTCGAGACCCGCGATTTGACCGGCTATAGCGATCCGGGACGATGGGATTTCGTTACCAGTTTCGATGCGGTTCACGACCAGAAAGATCCGCTCGGCCTGGTCAAGGGACTCTGCGCATCGTTGCGATCAGGCGGCATCTATCTGATGCAGGATATCGGCGGGTCGGCGCACCTGGAGAACAATACCGGCTTCCCGATGGCGACACTCCTTTATGCCGTGTCACTCGTACATTGCACGCCGGTTTCGATCGGCCAGGGCGGCGAGGGGCTTGGAACCATGTGGGGCTGGGAGACGGCCGAACAGTATCTGGACGAGGCGGGATTCGCGAGCGTCGAACGGCACACCCTGCCGCACGACCCGATGAACGTCTGGTTCGTGGTGAGGAAGTGAGGTAACGGCATGTTGGATAGCGTTACATCGATGGAAACTCGTGACGCCCGCCCTTCGGATGCGCGAGCGCTCGCCGAGCTGATCGCCATAGCGGGCGCGGGCATACCCGAATGGCTGTGGGCCGGCATGGCCGGTCCCGGCGAGACGCCGCTTGACGTCGGCATCCGCCGAGCCATGCGGGATCACGGCGGGTTCTCCTGGCGAAACGCCATCGTCGCGGAAATGAACGGGCAGGTCTCCGGTATGATCCTTGGATACAAGCTGGAAACCGACGAGGGTGAACCGGCGGCTATTGATCCGGTGCTCCTTCCGTTTCTGGAACTTGAGCGGCTGGTTCCGGAAAGCTGGTACATCAATGCCTTTGCCGTTTATGAACCTTGGCGCTGCCGTGGCGTGGGAGGCCGGCTTCTGACCGCCGCCGCCGAGAGGGCAAAGGCGGCCGGATGTGCGGAAATGAGCGTTCAGACGTTCTCACAGACACCGCGGTCGGAAGCATTCTATGCCCGTTACGGCTTTGTGCGCATCGAATCTCGCCCCCTTCCCGAGCCATCGGTATGCGCCTATGGCGGTGATACCGTGCTTCTAACACGCACCCTCGACAATGGTACCAACGCGCAAAAGGCCAATCATCCCGTCAACGTAGTCGTAACCGAGACGGAACAGTCACGGGTAATGCCGAATTCAGATTCGGGAGAGTAAATGATGCCGGCACTCAGAACGCCTGTCCGCCTTCGTGCAGCGGGTAATGTCGAGAAGTTTATTTTCGAGTATGCGGGTCGGATGCACGGCGAGGACGAATTCTCGCTCGCCCGGATGGAAAGTCCTGCCGGATGGTCCGAGGCCGGCCAGAGACCGGATTTCCGAGAGATTACCGTGGTCCTCTCGGGAACGTTGAAAGTGGAGACGGAACACGGAGCAAAAATGCTGAAAGGGGGAGATTGTATTATTTGCGAAGCCGGGGAATGGGTTCGCTACAGTACACCTGATGCACCCGCCGAGTATTTAGCCGTCTGTGTACCGGCATTTTCACAGGAAAGCGTAAACAGGGACAGGGAAATGGCCGAACCACAGTCGCCCGTGTGGACGGCCGGTTAGTACATCGTCTTCTTCAGACGTTCGGGGTAATCATCGTCGTATGCCGTCCCGTCGATACTTCCTTTCGACAGCTCAGACAGCATCGAGCCTGTCGACGGAAGGGTCTTGCGGTCGATCTGTGCAGCAGGATCCCAGAGTTTCGACCGGGCCAGGGCTTTCTGGCACTGGAAGTAGATGCGGTCGACCGTTATCCGGATGACGCTGCGCGGCAGTTTGCCCTGCATTTCGAACCGGGCCAGCAGATCCTCGTCGACGCTGATTTCCGCCGTGCCGTTAATCCGCAGGGTTTCACCCACGCCGGGGATCAGGAACAGCAGCGACACACGCGGATCGCGAACGATATTGCGCAGGGTGTCGATGCGGTTGTTGCCGCGCCTGTCCGGAATATGGACCGTCTTTTCGTCAGCGATTTCAACAAATCCGGCAGGGTCGCCGCGTGGCGATGAATCCAGGCCTTCCGGTCCGACGGAAGACAGAACAAGAAACGGCGATGCTTCGATGAACTGGCGGTAGTGATCGGAAATATAGTCAATTTCCTTCACCAGCGCGGTTTCAATCGGTCGGCCGTAAAGCGCTTCAAGCTCTTCGATCGTCGAAAGCGTCTTTTCGGTTCCGG
This sequence comes from Alphaproteobacteria bacterium, assembly GCA_040222995.1. Lineage (GTDB taxonomy): Bacteria > Pseudomonadota > Alphaproteobacteria > UBA8366 > Aestuariispiraceae > JAVKBW01. The sequence continues at coordinate 408,744 of JAVKBW010000019.1, forward strand.
CTATGATCAATTCCCGCCCTGTGCGAAGCGCACGGCTTCTTCCGCCGCGCGAAACAGGGCCTTGGCCTTGTTCACGCATTCCTGATGCTCGTTTTCCGGCACGCTGTCGTAAACGATCCCGGCGCCGGCCTGAACGAACATGGCGCCATCCTTGACGACTGCCGTTCGGAGCGCAATGCACGTATCCATCGCGCCGTCGGCCCCGAAATAGCCGATACACCCGGCATAGATGCCGCGCCGTTCCGGTTCCAGTTCGTCGATGATTTCCATCGCCCGGATTTTCGGTGCGCCGGATACCGTTCCGGCCGGAAAACCCGCCATCAGGGCTGACAGGAAATCGTGCTTTGGATCCAGCTTGCCCTCGACGTTGGAAACGATGTGCATGACATGGGAATACAGTTCGATCATGTACTGTTCCGTCACCTTGACCGAGCCGATCTCTGCTACTCGCCCGACATCGTTACGGCCCAGATCGAGCAGCATAAGGTGTTCGGCGAGTTCCTTCGGATCGGCCAGCAGGTCTTCCGCATTCGCCTTGTCCTCCGCCGGCGTTGCGCCGCGCGGCCGGGTTCCGGCAATCGGCCTGATCGTAACTGTTCCGTCACGCACCCGGACGAGAATCTCCGGGCTGGATCCGACAACGGAAAAACCGTTGAAATTCAGAAAATACAGGAACGGCGAGGGATTTGTGCGCCGCAGGGCGCGATACAGCGAGAAGGCCGGCAGGGTGAACGGCGTCATGAATCGCTGGCTCAGCACGACCTGAAAAATATCGCCCGCGCCGATATAGTCCTTTGCTTTCGCGACCATCGCCTTGTAGCCGTCCGGCGTCATGTTCGCCTGCGGTTCCGGCAGATTTGTCGTATCCGTCCGATCCGAAAGACTGTTCGAAAGCCCGCGGCTCAGCGCGGCGCGCGCGGAATCAAGCCGCTCCAGGGCTGCCGAATACGCTTCCGAAGCCGGCACGCCGTCCTGTGGCCGCGCCGGCGTAACGATGGTAATGGAATCCTCGATGGAATCGAAAATCGCCATCACGGTCGGGCGGATGTAAAGGCCGTCCGGCGTGTCGATGGTAACCGGGTTGTCGTCCGGAATACGTTCGATCAGCCGGATCGTGTCGTAGCTCATATACCCGAACAGACCGGCCGACATCGGCGGCAGGCTTTCCGGCAGGTCGATGGCCGATTCCGCCAGAACCGCGCGCAGCGAATCCAGCGACGGTTTGTCGTCTTCAACAAAGGCGTCAGGGGCGGAAAGCGCCTGACGGTTGATGCTCGCCATGTTGCCCTGGCAACGCCAGATCAGATCGGGGCTGATGCCGATAAAGGAATACCGGTTGCGGATCGCGCCGCCTTCCACGGATTCCAGAAGAAACGAGTTTTCGGTTTCGCCGGCCAGTTTCAGATAGGCGGAAACCGGGGTTTCCAGGTCGGCGACAACCTTTGTCCAGACAACCTGGGGCCGTCCGTCCGAATAGGAAACTTCGAATTCCTCGAGTTCTGGTGAAACCTGCATTGCGTCGCGCTTTTCAGATGGCGGGCTATTGGTTAATTGCGCTGCCCGGCGAGGTTGGGAAAGTACACTTCACTCAGGCCTTCGTCTCTGATCTCCACACCGTAGTCCGATCTCAGCGCCTCGACATACTGGTCCAGAAGATCGCCGGCCATCCCGATCCGAAGCTGGTTGGCAAGGGCTTCCATTTCGTCGAAATCCCTCTGCCCCTGATTGATCGAGTTCAGCCTGGCGACAACGAAACCATCGGAAGTTTCGATCACATTGACCTCACCTTGCTTCATTTCGAACAGAGCCTGGGCTGCTTCCTGGCCGAGTCCGCCGGTTTCCCGCGCATCGCGGGAAATCGCGCCACTGGTTGCCCAGGTAACACCGGCGGAAGATGCGGCTTTCGAGATGGCGTCGCCGTTGCGGATTCGTTCCGCGAGCTCTTCGGCCTGGCTTGCGGCGGCTTCATGCCGCTGCGCCGCCTTCCAGGCGTCAACAACGCGGTCCCTGATTTCGGAAAGATCGGGTATACGGCTCGGCTTGGCGCCTTCGACCCGCAGCACGAAATAGCCGTCGTTTTCGGTTTCGGTGATGAAGCTGTCAGCGCCGATTTCGGTTTCGAACGCGACCGACAAAAACTGGTTGGGGGCCGGAACATCGACAGGGTTCCCCGATGCGTCGACGCCGGACCGGCTGATGCCGTCGATCTTTTTCAGCGGAAGATTCAGCGTTTCCGATACTTCTTCCAGCGATGCGCCGCCGCCGAGCTGGTCGAACAGATCGTTCGACAGCGAATATACCAGTTCGATTGCCTCGTTCAGCGCCTGTTCTTCCCGCAGCCGGTCTTTCAGATCCTCGAAAGGCATCACCGTGCCGCCTTCCGACGACGTGATCTCGACCACCGTCCAGCCGAAAGCGCCTTCAATTGCATCCGGCACCGTATCCGGATCGGTATCGAACACCGCAGCGGCAACCGCATCATCCGGTATTTCGGCCCGGCCGAGCGGACCGAATGTCAGATCCTCGATATCGACATCCCCCAGCATATCGGCGGCGACGTCTTCAAAGGCTTCTCCGTCCTGCAGCCTTTTCGCCGCGGTTTCAGCCTTGTCCTGATCGGAAAACAGCATCTGGCGATACGACCGTTGGGCGGGAACCGTGAATTCGGCAAGCCGGTTATCGTAGGCCTGGCGGATTTCATCGTCGGAAACCTCGATTGTCTTCGCCACCGCTTCGGCATTGAGCGAAAGATAGGTAATCTGCCGCAATTCCGGTTCGCGGAAGGATTCCTTTTCCGCTTCGTAGAACGCGTTGAGTTCGGCGTCGTCCGGTGCGGCGAGTTTGCGGCTCTCGTTTACGGTGACGGTCAGGTAGTCTGCTGTCCGGGTTTCCGTCCGGTAATTGACCATTGTATCGACCAGGACCTGCGGCGCCTGGATGCCGGTCACCATTGCCTGGGCAAGCTGGGACCGGGCGACCTCGCGCCGAAGATTGGCTTCATAGGCCGTCGGGCTTGTGCCGGTCGTCCGGAGGATGGCGCGATACCGATCCGGGTCGAAACCGCCCAGTTCACTCTGAAACGACGGGTCGGATTGCAGCCGCTGGCGCACCTGATTGTCGGTCGCTGTCAGTCCTAGGTCATACGATTCCTGATCCAGCAGCGACTGGCCGATCAGCCGCTGCAGGGTCTGCCGGGCGAGACCGAGAGCCTGCGCCTGTTCAGGGTCGATGGCAGCGGCGTTCATCCGCTGCAGGTCGCGACGGTATTCATCGGACAGACGGGCAACGGTTATTTCATCGTCGCCGACAACGGCGGCTGGACCGCTTTGTCCGGTGGAAAACACATAGTCGCTGATTCCCCACAGACCGAAGCTGACGATCAGCAGGCCGAAAATGAAAATCTTCACGAAGGTCGAACCGACCGATTTTCGCATTGCACTGAGCATGTGGGGCCTCAAGTGTAAAAGGTGCCAGAAAGGCGCGGATCATAGGGGGCGGCGCGGGGCGGGTCCAGCCCCCGATTTCAACGTCAGATTTAGCCGCCCGAGCCATATCTCAATTGCCATCCGGGTCGGATGATGCGAAGACAAATCCCAATTGAATCAACACCAAACGCGAAAGAGGACAGGAATGACGGATCGGCGCTTTCTCATTGCAGGCAACTGGAAAATGAACCTGCGTCTGAATGATGCGACTTTACTGGCGAAAAACGTCGAGGCCGGGTTGGGAACGACAAAGGCGGAAGTTCTTGTCTGTCCGCCGGCATTGTATGTCCGTCCAGTCGCCGACGCGGTGGATGGCGGCGCGCTGAAAGTCGGCGGTCAGGATTGTCATGCATCGGAAAGCGGCGCGCATACCGGCGATATCGCCGCCGAGATGCTGGCCGATACGGGGGCGACATATGTAATTGTCGGACATTCCGAACGCCGCACCGATCATGGTGAAACGGATGCGGATGTCCGCCAGAAGGCCGAAGCGGCGCATCGCGCGGGTCTGGTCGCCGTCATCTGTATCGGCGAAACCGAGGCGGAGCGGGATGCCGGGTCGGCCCTTGCTGTCCTTTCGAAGCAGATTGCCGGGTCGTTGCCCGACGGCACGACGGCCGAAAAAACGGTTGTCGCCTACGAACCGGTCTGGGCGATCGGGACGGGACGGACACCGACAATTGAGGATATCGCCGAAGCGCATGCGCACATTCGCCAGGAAGTCGCGGGAAAAGCCGGCACGGCAGCCGGCGACGCCATGCGAATTCTGTATGGTGGTTCGATGAAGCCGGGCAATGCCGCGGAAATTCTGGCCATCGCCGATGTCGATGGCGGCCTGATTGGCGGCGCAAGCCTGAAAGCCGAAGACTTTCTGGCGATCGTCGCAGCGACGGCCTGACATTTAAATCGTTTCTTCGGAGTCTTACTTACCGGGCGCTGTGTGCCGTAAAATGGCCGCTGCGGAGCCGATTGCCGGCTTTGTCGATCAGTTCGCCGATACGTCGGCAGGCGTTTTTCGCGATCTCACCGATGTATTTAGCCCGCAAGGCATGACCCCGTTCGACAGCCGCCCGTATTTCGACTCTGCTGAGCGGTTCGGGTGCGGCTACGGGCGTTTGCCTGTCTGTCTCATGAGACAGGTGCAGTCTCGGGTCGATTTCGCTAAGTCTTACAAGTGACATGGAGGAACTCCTTGATTACGTTAAAAGTTCCACCCTGTAGATACGGCATTTTCGGCTGCCGCTTAGACCGTGCGTTTTGCGATTTCGGTGCAAAAACTTGTTATGTTGCAATGCAAAATATAGAGCATTGCAGCGCGCCACAAAAGAAAACCAGGGTATAAATCCTGTGAACGGGCGTCACCAATGCGATCCGACGCGTCAAGATGCTTTTCATGTCCGTGCGGTTCCGCTAAAACCCGCGCCAATTGAAACTTTCAACCGCTGACGAATTGGTCAGGCAGGACTTCATGGACGTTATCCTTCTCGTTATCCATCTCATTCTGGCGCTCGCTCTTGTGATCGTCGTTCTGCTCCAGCGCAGCGAAGGCGGCGCACTCGGCATGGGTGGAGGCGGCGGCGCCGGCGGTGCGGGAATGTTCACCGCACGGGGATCGGCCAATCTGCTCACCCGGGCAACGGCGATCCTGGCGACCCTGTTCTTCTGCACCAGTCTGGCTCTGGCGATCGTGTCGGGCCACCGCAGCGAACCGACATCGGTCATCGATGTCGCGCCGGCGGCCAACCCCGCTGTTCCGGAATCGACCGAACCGACAATTCCCGCGACTGAATAGAGTTGTGAGCGGCCGCCGAATCGCATGGTCGTAGCCATTCACCGGGGCTGAGCCGGTTACCGTCAACCGTTCGAAAAACTTTCCGGACGGATGACTTTAGGTTGGCCCTTCCGTTTTGAATCCGATAACGTTCAGGTCCATGTCGGCACGCTTTATATTCATCACTGGCGGCGTGGTTTCCTCGCTTGGAAAGGGTCTCGCTTCCGCCGCTCTCGGCGCGTTGCTGCAGGCACGTGGCTACAAGATCCGCTTGCGCAAGCTTGATCCCTATCTCAACGTCGATCCGGGAACCATGAGCCCCTACCAGCATGGCGAATGCTATGTTACCGACGACGGCGCTGAAACCGATCTCGATCTCGGTCATTACGAACGTTTCACCGGAGTTCCGGCGAAACAGAGCGACAACGTCACGACAGGCCGGATCTATTCCGATGTGATCGCCAAGGAGCGCCGGGGCGATTATCTGGGCGGCACCGTGCAGGTGATTCCCCATGTCACCGACGCCATTCGCGATTTCGTGGTCAGCGACCTGGACGACGAGGATTTCGTGCTGTGCGAAATCGGCGGCACGGTCGGCGATATCGAGGGGCTGCCGTTTCTGGAAGCGATCCGGCAGTTACGCAACGAACTCGGCCCTGAACGCGCACTGTTCATCCATGTCACTCTGCTGCCCTTTATCGGCGCGGCGGGCGAGTTGAAAACCAAACCAACCCAGCATTCCGTGAAGGAACTTCTTTCGGTCGGGATCCAGCCTGATCTGCTGCTGTGCCGGGCCGACCGCGACATCCCGCGCGGCGAGCGGCGCAAGATCGCACTGTTCTGCAACGTCAAGGAAAGCCGGGTCATTCCGGCGCTTGATGTCGACACGATCTACGACGTGCCGAACACCTATCACCGCGAAGGCCTGGACACCGAAGTCCTGAAGTTCTTCGATCTGCTGGAAGACGGGGAATCCGCACCGGTCGACCTCAGCCGATGGGAAAAAATCGTCCACGGCGTGCGCTCGCCGGAAGGCGAGGTGACCGTCGCCGTCGTCGGCAAGTACACGGTTCTGCTGGATGCCTACAAATCGCTGAACGAGGCGCTAACTCATGGCGGCATCGCCAACAATGTGCGGGTGAAACTGAAATGGATCGAATCCGAGGTCTTCGAATCAGAAGACCCGGTCTACCAGCTTGAAGGGGCCGACGCGGTTCTGGTGCCGGGCGGGTTCGGCGAACGCGGCGCGGAAGGCAAGATCAAGGCGGTTCAGTTCGCGCGCGAACGCAATATTCCGTATTTCGGCATCTGTTTCGGGATGCAGATGGCGGTGATCGAGGCGGCGCGGAACATGGCCGGCATCGCCGACGCCAATTCGACGGAATTCGGACCGGCCAAGGAACCGATTGTCGGCCTGCTTACCGAATGGACCAAGGGCAACCGCCTCGAAACCCGCTCGGAATCGACAGACAAGGGCGGTACGATGCGCCTTGGCGCGTATCCCGCACGGCTGAAAAACGGCAGTCTCGTATCGCAGATTTACGGTAATGCCACCGATATTTCCGAACGCCACCGGCACCGCTACGAGGTAAATGTCGCCTACAAGGACCGGCTGGAAGAAGTCGGCATGGTGTTCTCCGGCATGTCGCCGGACGGGGAACTGCCGGAAATCGTCGAACTGCCCGGTCATCCGTGGTTCGTCGGCGTGCAGTATCACCCGGAACTGAAATCGAAACCGTTCGATCCGCATCCGCTGTTCGCTAGTTTCATCAAGGCCGCCAAGGAACAGTCGCGGCTCGTTTAGGAAGAGTGCTTTACATGACCGACCGCGTGCGTGTGCAGGATTTCGAAATCGGCAACGACCTGCCGTTCACCCTGATCGCCGGGCCCTGCGCGATGGAAAGCCGCGACCACGCGCTGGAAATGGCGTCGGCGGTCAAGGAAATGACGGACCGGCTGGGCATTAACTTCATCTACAAATCGTCCTTCGACAAGGCAAACAGAAGCTCGATCAACTCGCCGCGCGGCATCGGCCTGTCGCTGGCCATGGATGTTTTTGCCGAAGTTAAGGAAAGAATCGGTTGTCCGGTGCTGACCGATGTACACGAAATCGAGCATTGCGCGGCCGTCGCCGAAACCGTCGATGTGCTGCAGATTCCGGCCTTTCTGTGCCGCCAGACCGATCTTCTGGTTGCCGCCGCCAGAACCGGGAAGGTGGTGAATGTCAAAAAGGGACAGTTCCTTGCCCCCTGGGACATGCAGAATGTTGTAAAGAAGATACAGGAGGCCGGGAATGAGTCGGTCATGGTGACCGAACGGGGCGCAAGCTTCGGCTACAACACGCTGGTGACAGATTTCCGCGGCATTCCGATCATGGCGCAGCAGACGAATAAACCGATTGTGTTCGACGCCACCCACTCTGTGCAGCAGCCGGGCGGGCAGGGCGCGACATCCGGCGGCCAACGCGAATTCGTGCCGGTGCTGGCGCGCGCCGCCATCGCCATCGGGGTTGCGGCGGTTTTTATGGAAACCCACCAGGATCCCGACACGGCCCCGTCCGACGGCCCGAACATGGTGCCTTTGCACCAGCTTTCCGATCTGCTTGAAACCCTGCGTGAGTTCGACCGGCTGGCCAAGGCCCGGCCACTGCACTGATGGTTCATGGATATCCGGTCGCCTGAAGGTCTGCTGATCGTCGGCGCGATTTTCCTGCTCGGCGGCTTTTCCAAGGGTGTCGTCGGTCTCGGCATGCCGACAATCGCCGTCGGTCTGGGCACGGCGGTCTACGGGCTGGAAACCGCGCTCGCGCTCGCCGCCGTGCCGGTGATCGCCACGAATATCTGGCAGGGACTGGCCGGCGGATATTTCCGGGAACTGATGAAACGGCTGTGGCTGTTGCTGCTGACTACGGCGGCGCTCGCCTGGGTCGGCACGGGCATTCTCGCAAAGTCAGATGGAACCGCCATCGCCGGCGTGCTGGGCGTTATCCTTGTCGCCTATGCCGTTCTCGGACTGACGACTCCCAGAATTTCGCATCCCGGCCGGCATGAAATCTGGATGACCCCGGTTGTCGGCATTCTGACCGGGTTCATCACCGGCCTGACCGGGTCGTCCGTGGTGCCCGGCGTGATGTATCTGCAAGCGCTTGATCTCGGCCGAGACCGGCTGGTGCAGTCGATGGGTATCCTGTTTACCGTCTCGTGGTCGGCGCTGTCGCTGGCGCTCGCCGACAACCGGCTGATGAGCGGCGAAACGGTCGGCGTTTCCGCCGCCGCGCTGGTTCCCGCCGTCGCCGGCATGCTGATCGGCCAGCGCATTCGCGCAAAGGTGCCTGAAAGACAGTTCAGAACCGTGTTTCTTTCCGCAATCCTGATCCTCGGCGTCTATATTGCGGCGCGGGCGGCGGTCGCGCTCTAGGCATATCCCGTCGCAGACTACGTTGTAACTGTAACAAACTGCCGCTATAGGTCGGGCCTGATTTTTACCGTTTGGGGAAGGGACCTGTCATGACCGCCATCGTCGATATTCTGGGCCGCGAAATCCTCGACAGCCGGGGCAACCCGACGGTCGAGGTCGATGTCATGCTGGAAGACGGCTCGTTCGGCCGGGCGGCTGTCCCCAGCGGTGCTTCGACCGGCGCGCATGAGGCGCACGAATTGCGCGACGGCGGCTCACGCTACAACGGCAAGGGCGTCACCCAGGCCGTTGATGCGGTGAACAGCGAAATCCTCGATGTGCTGGTCGGCATGGATGCGGAAGACCAGACCGCCATCGACGATATGATGATCGAACTGGACGGCACGGAGAACAAGAACCGGCTGGGCGCGAACGCCATTCTCGGCGCCTCGCTGGCCGTGGCGAAGGCGGCGGCGCAGGCAAGCGGCCGGCCGCTCTACGCCTATGTCGGCGGCGTTTCCTCCCGCGTTCTGCCGGTGCCGATGATGAACATCGTCAATGGAGGAGAACACGCGGACAACCCGATCGACATCCAGGAATTCATGGTCATGCCGCTGGCCGGCGGCAGCATCGCCGAAGGCGTGCGGATGGGATCGGAAGTATTCCATGCCCTGAAATACGGCCTGAAAGCAGGCGGCCACAATACCAATGTCGGCGATGAAGGCGGGTTCGCGCCGAACCTTTCATCCGCCACCGAAGCGCTCGACTTCATCATGGCGGCAATCGACCGCGCCGGCCTGAACGCAGGCACCGACATGGTGCTGGCGCTCGATTGCGCCTCGACCGAGTATTTCAGGGACGGAAAATACGTGATGGAAGGTGAGGGCAAGACGCTCGACCCGGCCGGTCACGCCGAATACCTGAAGGCGCTGACCGACGCCTATCCCATCAAGTCCATCGAGGACGGCATGGCGGAAGACGATTTCGAGGGCTGGAAGGCGCTGACCGACCTGATCGGCGACGAAGTGCAGCTTGTCGGCGATGATCTTTTCGTCACCAACACCGAACGCCTGCGCGACGGCATCGCGCGCGGTCTCGCCAATTCCCTGCTGGTGAAAGTGAATCAGATCGGCACTTTGACCGAAACGCTGGAGGCCGTGGAGACTGCGCACAGGGCGTCCTACACCGCTGTTATGTCGCATCGGTCGGGCGAAACGGAAGATTCCACCATCGCCGACCTGGCGGTCGCCACCAATTGCGGACAGATCAAAACCGGGTCGCTGAGCCGGTCCGACCGGATGGCGAAATATAACCAGTTGATCCGTATCGAGCAGGAACTGGGCGTTTCGGCGGTATATGCCGGTGAAGCCCTGGCGGCGCGCTTCGGCATTGATCTGCTTTAAGAGCCACCAGATATAGCGGTCGGGGCATAGTCTAAACGGCATATATTGCCTATCGGCATTAACTGCCTAAGTCATTGAAAATATTGCCGATTGACGCGGAATCGCCAATGTGATTCTGTGCCCTATGGCAGTGTTGACAGAAATCCGGCGGCGAGCCCGACAGATCACGATTCCGGTTATCGGTGCGTGCGTGCTGGGATACTTCGCCTATCACACGGTCCAGGGCGACCGGGGACTTCTGTCGTACTGGCGGATGTCACAGGAAGTTAATCGGGCCGAAACGACCCTTGCCGCCATTCAGGAACATCGGGAAGTTCTCGAGCGGCGTGTATCTCTGTTAAGGGCGAAGGGGCTCGACCTCGACATGCTGGATCAGCAGGCGCGTCTTCTGTTCAACCTGCTGGACCGGAACGACCTGATGATATTCCTGCCGGTTCCGGATTCCGAATAACCGGGGCCATATCTCGCGCCGTCGGCCGGCTACCTCAAATCATTAATATTTCCTCGCAAGTTCACCGTACGGTGACAACAGGTTGCGGGTATAGAATACCTAAACATGGTAAGGGGTTAGGTGCCGTATCATTCTTCCGGGTGCGGTTTCAGTGCATCGGTTGCATTCGCGAAAACCAAGGCAATCCTTGCGATACGAACCAAGCCGGGCTAGGTCTAATGTAATAAAAGAGCCCGACGCGGCATACCGGCGTCGAAAGCACTCTGAAATACCCAATGGGGGGCAACATGGCAAAATCTCCGTCCAAATCCGGCGCGTCGAAAAAGACGTCCGCCAAAAAAGCCGCAGCGAAAAAATCCACGGCCAGCAAGTCGCCGGCCAAGAAAGCCAATATCGACGTCGAACAGCTCACCGAAGACTACCGGAACATGCTGTTGATCCGACGGTTCGAGGAAAAGGCCGGCCAGCTTTACGGCATGGGCCTGATCGGCGGTTTCTGTCACCTCTATATCGGCCAGGAAGCCGTTGTTGTCGGCATGCAAAGCTGCATCACGCCCGATGACGCTGTCATCACCACCTACCGCGACCACGGCCACATGCTGGCAACCGGCATGGAAGCCCGCGGCGTCATGGCCGAACTGACCGGCCGCGAAGGCGGCTATTCGAAAGGCAAGGGCGGGTCGATGCACATGTTCTCGAAAGAGAAGAACTTCTACGGCGGTCACGGCATCGTCGGGGCGCAGGTTCCGCTCGGCACCGGAATCGCCTTCGCCATGAAATACCGCGACACCAAGAATGTCTGCCTGACCTATACCGGCGACGGCGCGGTCAACCAGGGCCAGGTCTACGAAAGCTTCAACATGGCGGCCCTCTGGAAACTACCGGCGGTCTACGTGATCGAAAACAACAAATACGGCATGGGCACAAGCACCGCCCGGCATTCCGCCAGCGCCGACAATCTGCACGACCGCGGCGCGGCCTACGGCATTCCCGGGGTCGAGGTCGACGGCATGGATGTGATGGCCGTACGTGAGGCCGGCAAGGAGGCGGTTGAACACTGCCGGGCCGGCAAGGGGCCGTTCATTCTGGAAATGAAAACCTACCGGTATCGCGGACATTCGATGTCCGATCCGGCGAAGTACCGCACCAAGGAAGAAGTCAACGAGATGCGCCAGACGCGCGACCCGATTGAATCCGTCAAGAAGATCCTGATCGACGGCAAGCACAAGGGCGAGGACGATCTCAAGGCCATCGACAAGGAAATCAAGGAAATCGTCGCCGACGCCGCCGATTTCGCACAATCAAGTCCGGAACCGGACGTATCGGAATTGTGGACCAACATTCTGATCGACGCCTGATAAACCGGATACTCGCTTGGGGAGCTAGAAAATGCCCATTGAAATTCTGATGCCGGCCCTGTCGCCGACAATGACTGAAGGAAATCTGGCCAAATGGTCGGTGAAGGAAGGCGATACCGTCTCCGCCGGCGATGTCATCGCCGAAATCGAAACCGACAAGGCGACGATGGAAGTCGAAGCCGTCGATGAAGGCACGCTCGGCAAGATCCTGGTTCAGGAAGGAACCGAAGGCGTCGCCGTGAACACGCCGATCGCGCTGCTGCTGGAAGAGGGCGAGGACGAAAGCGCCCTGGAAGGCGGCGGATCATCCAAAAAAGCCGATGAAAAGCCCGCAGAACCGGAATCGAAGGAAGACGAAGAACCTTCATCTGGTTCAGCCGATATGAAAGCGCCGGCCATGCCTCAGCTTCCCTCGCCCGAAGCGCCCGACCCCGAACCCGACTGGGACGGCGCGATGGTCGAGGTAACCTTGCGAGAGGCGTTACGCGACGCCATGGCGGAAGAAATGCGCCGCACGCCGGAAGTCTTCCTGATGGGCGAGGAAGTGGCGGAATATCAGGGCGCCTACAAGGTCAGCCAGGGTCTGCTGGAAGAATTCGGCGCGAAGCGCGTCATCGATACGCCGATCACCGAACACGGCTTTACCGGGCTGGGCGTCGGATCGGCCTTCATGGGGCTGCGCCCGATTGTCGAGTTCATGACCTTCAACTTCGCCATGCAGGCGATTGACCAGATCATCAACTCTGCGGCGAAAACGCTTTATATGTCCGGCGGGCAAATGGGCGCGCCCATCGTCTTCCGGGGTCCGAACGGTGCGGCAAGCCGGGTCGGCGCCCAGCACAGCCAGTGCTATGCAAGCTGGTACGCGCATTGTCCGGGTCTGAAGGTCATTGCGCCGTATTCGGCGTCGGACGCGAAAGGGCTGCTCAAATCGGCCATCCGCGATCCGAACCCGATCATCTTCCTGGAAAACGAAATGCTCTACGGGAAGTCCTTCGAAGTACCGGATACCGATGACTGGACCGTGCCGATCGGCAAGGCGAAGGTCGTCCGCAAAGGTTCGGACGTCACCATCACCGCCTTTTCGATCATGGTCGGCAAGGCCTTGGAAGCAGCAGAAGTGCTGGCCGCGGAAGGGATCGACGCCGAAGTGATCGATCTGCGAACGATCCGGCCTCTGGATACAGCGACCATTGTCGAATCCGTCAAGAAAACGAACCGTATCGTTTCCTGCGAGGAAGGCTGGCCGTTTTCCGGCATCGGGTCGGAAATCATGGCGATCATGCTGGAACAGGCCTTCGATTATCTCGATGCGCCGCCGACGCGGGTGCACGGCAAGGACGTGCCGATGCCGTACGCGGCCAATCTTGAAGAACTGGCCCTGCCGCAGGCGCATGATGTCGTCGAAGCGGCGAAAGCCGTTTGTTACAGATCTTGACCGTCGGACGGATTAAAGGAGAAGGCGCATGACGATAGATGTTCTGATGCCGGCCCTGTCGCCGACCATGACGGAAGGCACTCTGGCCAAATGGCACATTAAGGAAGGGGATGAGGTCACTGCGGGTGATGTCATCGCCGAAATCGAAACTGACAAGGCGACAATGGAAGTCGAAGCCGTCGATGAAGGAATTCTGGGTAAGATTCTCGTCCCGGACGGGACGGAGAATGTGGCGGTCAATACGCTGATCGCAATCATTCTCGAAGAAGGTGAAGACGCCGGCGACGCGGAAAAGGCAGCGTCCGGCAGTGGCGATAATTCTAAGCCGGCCGCCGAAAAGCCAAAAGAGGACGACAAGGCCGGGGCCAACGAAGAAAAAGCGCCGGAACCGAAGAAGCCGGAAGCGCCGGCAAAGGCCGATGCGCCGGCTGAGAAAGGCGACAGGATTTTCGCCAGCCCGCTGGCCAAACGGATTGCGAAGGATAACGGTCTCGACCTCGCGAAGATGTCCGGCTCGGGCCCGCACGGCCGTATTATCAAGGCCGATGTCGACGCCGCGATGAAGGACGGCTCGGCCAAGGCCGGCGAGAAGCCCGCGGCTGCCACGGCGGCAGAAAGCGCCCCGGCAGCGCCGAAAGCGTCGGCAGCGGCTTCCGCCGTGCTGTCGCAGGACGATCCGATCTTCAAGATGCTGCCCGAGGCGGAAGCGATACCGCACACCAATATGCGCAAGACCATCGCGCGGCGGCTTACGGAATCGGCGCGAGACGTACCGCACTTCAACGTCCAGGCCGATGTCGCCATCGACAATCTGATGGCGATGCGCAAACAGCTCAACGAGCGCGACGGTGCGGACTACAAGATTTCGGTGAACGATTTCATCATCAAGGCCTCGGCCCTGGCGTTGAAACGCGTGCCGGACGCGAATGTCGCCTATACCGAACAGGCGATCCTGAAATTCGACAGGGTCGATATGGCGGTTGCCGTGGCGATTGACGGCGGGCTGATCACCCCGATCATCAAGGATTGCGCCTCGAAAGGGCTGGCGACGATTTCGGCGGAAATGAAGGATCTTGCCGGCCGGGCGCGGGACGGAAAACTGAAGCCCGAGGAATATCAGGGCGGCACGTTTTCGATCTCCAATCTCGGCATGTTCGGTGTGAAGAGTTTCAACTCGATCATCAACGCGCCGCAAGGCGGTATCCTGTCGGTCGGCGCGGGCGAAGCCCGGCCAATTGTCAAAGACGGAGCATTAGCGACAGCCACAATCCTGAGCCTCAGCCTGGCGGTCGATCATCGCTGCATTGATGGCGCGGTCGCTGCCGGATTCTTGAAAGAACTGAAGGCGCTGATCGAAGACCCCATCGCGTTGATGCTCTGACAGACGCTCGATAAAGGATAAAACCATGGCCGAGCAAAAATCTTACGATGTCGTCATAGTCGGCGCCGGACCCGGCGGGTACGTTACCGCCATCCGCGCCGCACAACTGGGTTTCAAGACCGCCGTGGTCGAAGCCAAGCACCTTGGCGGTATCTGCCTCAACTGGGGCTGTATCCCGACCAAGGCGTTGCTGCGGTCGGCGGAAATCTACCACTACATGACGCATGCCGATGCTTACGGACTGTCAGTACAGGGCGCGTCCTTCGACCTGAAGAAAGTCGTCGAACGGTCGCGCGGCGTATCGAAGCAGTTGAACCAGGGCGTCGGGTATCTGCTGAAAAAGAACAAGGTCGATGTCATCGACGGCTGGGGCAAACTGGCCGGCGGCAAGGAAGGCGCACGCAAGGTATCGGTGGAAAAGGACGGTAAGGCCGTTGCCGAACTGACCGGCAAGCATGTTGTTCTCGCCACCGGCGCGCGGGCGCGGCAAATGCCGGGCCTTGAGACCGACGGCAAGTATATCTGGACCTATATGGAAGCCCTGGTGCCCGACACGATGCCGAAGCGGCTTCTGGTTATCGGGTCAGGCGCGATCGGAATCGAATTCGCCAGCTTCTTCCGCACCCTGGGCGCGGAAGTGACGGTCGTGGAAATGATGGACCGGGTGCTGCCGGTCGAGGATGCCGAAATTTCCGGCCTAGCCAAGAAGGCGTTCGAAAAGCAGGGGATGAAGATCATCACCGGGTCGAAAGTCTCCGGCGTCAAGAAGAACAGCAGCGACGTTACCGCCACGATCGAGGATTCCAAAGGCAAGAAAACCGAAATAACGGTCGACCGCATCATTTCGGCGGTCGGCATCGTCGGCAATGTCGAGAATATAGGCCTGGAAGACACCAAGATCGAGGTCGACAGGACGCATGTCAAAACCGACAGGTATTCCCGCACGGCGGAGCCCGGCATCTACGCCATCGGCGACCTGACCGGCCCGCCCTGGCTGGCCCACAAGGCGGAGCATGAAGGCGTTATCTGCATCGAAAAGATCGCCGGCGAAAAGGACGTCCATCCGCTGGATACGTCGCGCATTCCCGGCTGCACCTACTGTCACCCGCAGGTCGCTTCGGTCGGCATGACCGAACAGGCGGCGAAGGATGCCGGATACGACATCAATGTCGGGCGCTTCAACTTCGTCGGCAACGGCAAGGCGATTGCGTTGGGCGAGCCGGACGGCATGATCAAGACGGTATTCGACAAGAAGACCGGCGAATTGCTGGGCGCGCACATGATCGGTGCGGAGGTGACGGAGCTTATCCAGGGCTATTCCGTCGCCAAAACGCTGGAAACGACGGAAGCGGAACTGATGCATACCGTCTTCCCGCATCCGACCCTGTCGGAAATGATGCACGAAGCGGTTCTGGACGCCTACGGCAAAGTCATTCATATGTAGCAGGGGGATTGGATTGTTTAAGGCGCGGCGTCCTTCGCAGAGGCGCATAAATACTTGCCAAATAAAGTAAAGTCCGGGATCGTTCGATCTCTGGGAGGAAACGTGATCGAACTTCCGAATGTCGTGCGCCTGGAGCGTGAACTGGAATGGGGACCGGACGGCTGGGCCCATATTCTGGTGATCGTGACCAACCTGTCGATGGACCCGCAATCGCCGGATCACGATCCGACAGCCTTGCATGCGATGACGGATGCCGTCAGCACGGCGATGCGGGAAATCGGGCAGGGGTATCACCGTATCGTCATCCGTCATGCGAATTGACCTGTGCCGCGTCCGGCACAAAATACTTGTTAGACTGCAATCGGCAGGAGTTTGAATACCGATATGGGCTTTACGCTTGAACCATCCGCTCGAGTAAGACACCCGGAAAAACGCAACCGGCCGGATAATCCGATCCAGCGCAAACCGTCGTGGATCCGCGTGAAGGCGCCGGCAAGCCGCGAATATCAGGCGACGCGCGATATCGTGCGCGAACACGGTCTGGTGACGGTCTGCGAAGAAGCCGGCTGTCCGAATATCGGCGAATGCTGGTCGAAGCGCCACGCCACGTTCATGATCATGGGCGAGGTCTGCACCCGGGCCTGCGCCTTTTGCAACGTCATCACAGGCAAGCCGGACGCCCTGAACAGGAACGAACCGGAAGATACCGCAAAGGCGGTTGAGAAACTCGGCCTCAAACACGTCGTCATCACTTCGGTCGACCGGGACGATCTGAAGGATGGCGGCGCGGCGCATTTCGCCGCTGTGATTGAGGCGATCCGCAAGCGTTCGCCCGCAACAACGATCGAAATCCTCACGCCGGATTTCAAGGAGAAGAAAGGCGCGCTTGAAATCGTTTCGGCGGCGCGGCCGGATGTTTTCAACCACAATCTGGAAACCGTACCGCGGCTGTATCCGTCGATCCGCCCTGGCGCGCGATACTTCACCTCGCTGGACCTGCTGCATCGGGCGAAACAACTCGACCCGTCGGTGTTCACCAAATCCGGCCTGATGGTCGGCCTCGGCGAAACCCGCGAAGAGATCGGCCAGGTGATGGACGATATGCGCGCCGCTGACGTCGATTTCCTGACCATCGGTCAGTACCTGCAGCCAACGGTGAAGCATGCCGCCATCGACCGGTTCGTGACGCCGGAAGAATTCGACGGCTACGCCGCAATGGCGCGCGGCAAGGGCTTCCTGATGGTATCCAGCACACCGCTGACCCGGTCGTCCTATCATGCCGGTGACGATTTCCGGAAGCTGCGGGCGGCGCGGGAACGGAAACTGGCGGCGGCTTCGTAGCCGGCAGGCTCGACTCCGCCGCTCGATTCCCGTTATCACCTGATATGCCGCGCCACTCGGAACGACGACCACTGCCATACAGGCCCGACCAGATGTTCGATCTGGTGGCGGGCGTGGAGCGGTATCCGGACTTTCTGCCCTGGTGCAAGGCGGCGCGTATCCGCGAACGGTCGGACCGTCTGATTGTTGCCGATCTGGTGATCGGTTTTAAAGGCATCACGGAACGGTTCACCAGCCGCGTTACGCTCGACCCCGCGGTTCCGATGATTGATGTTTCCTATGAAGATGGACCCTTCAAGTACCTTGAAAACAAATGGATTTTTGAGGAAACGGTGGAAGGCTGCATTATCGATTTTTATGTCGATTTCGAGTTCCGGTCGCGCCTGCTTCAGGGGCTGATGGGCCTTGTCTTCACCGAGGCCGTCCGGAAGATGGTCCACGCCTTCGAAACCCGCGCCGATGACCTCTATTCCGACCGCTCCTAAGTCCTTTTCAACTACGATTGCAGTCAGAAAGGACCGGCGACTCCGCTTCTGAAATGAGCCTTCTTCACAGCATCTGGTGGGTCTCTGGCGGCAGACCACAGCATTTGGTCTTGCATTCCTGTAGTGAGTCTGACACCCATTGAATTAGGCATGGTCCCTAATAATTGGGTGAATTGATGATATCCGCAGCACAAATTCGCGCCGGCCGGGCCCTGATCAACGCCAAGCAGAGCGAGCTGGCGAAAGCCGCCGGCGTCGCGCTGGCCACGCTCAACAACATCGAACGCGGCGTCGGCGACCCCCGGTCCAGCACACTCGAAGCGATAGAGCGCGCTCTGGCCTTCGCCGGGGTTGAATGCGACGGCGACGGGCAACGTGAAACGGTTTCGCTGCAGCGGCTTTCACGCCCCAGCGCGCATGACACCTATTTCGCCTGTCAGCGGGTGCTTGAATGTCTGGAGCCTGGGTCGCTGCTGAAAGTCGAGCGGGTGCGGTTTTACGTGCAATCCAATCAGGGCCTGCAGCAAACTGAAACGCCACGGCGCATCGCAGTGATGATCGAAGGGGAATCGCGCAGCGTTCTGTTCGATCAGGCGAGCTTTTCGCTGACGGATTCGGTTCGTGTCGCCGAAGTCGCCCGCATGTTGACCGCTGCGTTGGTCAACTGTCCTGATGGCGTCGATTATACCGATACCGTGGTGGAAGACACCACTGTCGCGCATCTGGAAGAGGCGGCCTATCGGTTGGCCGCCCTGGACTGGCAGCGTCTGACGCATCCGAAACAGCTTCTGCAGGTTTACGGCGAATGGACGTCCGACCTGCAACGGTTGGCCGATACACGGGAACACCCGCTGCACGAGGCGTTTTCCTGTGCCGGTAGCCCGGCTCCGGAAACGGCGGCCCCCTTTGCGCCGCCGGACCTGCCGCACGACGGCCCGGAAAATGACGAGGCGACAGAACCCGATAGCGCCGCTTCATCACCCGTCGAAGAAACCAAGCCGGCGTCGCAACCGGCATCTCCGCCAACGGTGCATCGCGCGCTGTCGCCGGAAGAGGTGGCCCGTTTGCTGGGCGAGCCGGACATCGCGGAGGTAGAGGGCGAGGACGATATAGACGACGGACCACCCTTGCCGGATCTTTCAGGCCCGGCGGCCGATGTCGGCGACCCGCCGCCCTTGCCTGATCCGTCGGCGCCAAACCATGCGGCACAGGAAATACCGGAAGCACCGCCATTACCCGATCCGTCAGCCCCGGAGAATGCACTGGATATCGATGACGTCATCGACAATGATGACGACGAAGATGACCCGCTTCTGACAACGCCGCCGCCGGCCTTCAAAACCTGAAACGTCAGGCGATGGCGGTCCGGCCGCCTTTATCGATAGCGTCTAGAACCATGTGCAGCGCCTTCAGGGCGGCGGCATGGCGAACGGCGTCACGGTCGCCGTCGAAATGGCATTCCTCGACCCGAACCGTATCGTCGCTGCCGGCAACACCGATATAGACCAGACCCGCCGGCTTCCTTTCAGACGCGCCCGGCCCGGCGACACCGGTAACCGAAACGGCGATCCGGGCATTCGAATGCGCTTTCGCGCCTGTCGCCATGGCGGCGGCGACATCTTGCGATACCGCGCCGACCGTTTCGAATAGCGGCAACGGCACGCCGAGCATCTCGTGCTTGGCCGTGTTCGTATAGGTCACGAAAGCGCGCTCCAGAACATCGGACGAGCCGGGGATGGCGGTAAGCGCGGCGGAAATAAGCCCGCCGGTGCAGGATTCCGCCGTCGCCAGCATCAGCCCCTGATTACGGCAGAGCGTCAGAACGGTTTCCGAAACTTCCCGTAAATCCAATGAAATATCACGCATTATCAATTGCTTTCGGCGTATTCCTGATTCGGTCTTGGTTCTAAAATCGGGTCGGCCAGCCGAAAATCAACGCGATTCCGTAAAGGCAGACTGCCGCCGCAACCCCGGCCAGAACATCGTCCAGCATCACCCCGAAACCGCCGCCAATGTTTTTGTCGGCCCACCGGATCGGCCACGGTTTCACAATATCGAACAGCCGGAACAGAACAAACCCTGCAAGGATAGCAATCGGTGTCAGTGCAACCAGGCACAGCGCGATCCACTGTCCGCAGACCTCGTCGATGACGACTTCGCCCGCGTCATGCGCGCCACTCAATTGCTGATACCGGTTTGCCGCCCAGCAGCCGATGATGAAGGCCAGGGCGGCGGCAGGAATCAGCAACAGCGGATCGAAACCGGCCGGCGCGAGCAGGGGCAGGGGCAGGGCCGCAAGCGAGCCCCATGTGCCCGGCGCGGGACGAATGCGCCCGATGCCGAACACGGTCGCGATCATCACGCCCGGATCGGACAGCGGGACGGGTTTTGTCGGGTCTGTCACAACAGCACCGTCGCCACGGCCTGCGCCGCAATCCCTTCATTGCGTCCGGTGAAGCCCAGCTTTTCCGTCGTTGTCGCCTTGACGCTCACCCGGTCGGTCCCGATGCCAAGAATGTCCGCGACCCTTTGTTTCATCCGTTCCTTGAACGGACCGATCTTCGGCCTTTCGCAAATCAGGGTAACATCGACATGGGTGATCCGGCCGCCTTTGTCTGTTACCAGCATTCCGGCATGGGCCAGAAACCGGTCCGACGACGCGCCTTTCCAGGCCGGGTTGCCGGGCGGGAAATGATCGCCGATATCGCCGTCGCCGATCGCGCCGAGAATTGCATCGGTCAGGGCGTGCAAACCGACATCGGCGTCTGAATGCCCGGCCAGTTGCCTGTCGTGGTCAATGAAGACCCCGCACAACATGACGCCGTCGCCCGGCTCAAGCCGGTGAACATCGAAGCCCGTTCCGGTGCGCGGCGTCTGCAGGGCGGATTCGGCCATTCTCATATCCTCGGGAAGCGTCAGTTTGACATTCGCCGGGTTGCCCTCGACGAGCTTGACCCGGATGCCCGCCGCCTCGGCGACGGCGGCGTCATCGGTCAGGTCGTCGCCGGTATGGTCCCGATGCGTCGACAGAATGACGTCAAACAGGAAGGCCTGGGGTGTCTGTACCCGGAACAGGCTGTCGCGGGACACCGTTGTTTCGACAATCCCGTCAGCATCAGCCTTTTTCAGCGTATCGACAACGGCGATTGCGGGGATGACGGCCTGTTCACCGGCGTCCAGGGCGGCCAGCAGCCGGTCGATCTGTCCTTGGGTGACGAACGGCCTTGCCGCATCGGATATCAGAACATACCGCGCGCCGCATCCGGCAAGCGCCTCAAGACCGGCAAGAACGGAAGCCTGCCGCGTATCGCCTCCCGAAACCGGAACCATAACTCTGTCGTTATTGATGAATCCTGCGCTGGCCGACGCATAGAGTGACGCGGCATCGGGCCCGATGACAGGCTGGATGAAACCGACCCGACTGTGGTTCAGAAAGCACTCGACGGCCCGGTCCAGAACGCTCCGGCCGCCAAGCAGGCAATACTGCTTCGGCACAGAACCGCCCATCCGGCTGCCCGAGCCGGCGGCGACCACGACCACGCAAACATCCCGAAGACTTTCAACGGGGATACTGGCAGGGGCGTGCTCGCTTTCTGGTCGCGTCAACGGGAATATCCTGTTATCGATTGCCAACCGTAAAAATCCGCACCGAACGAAAGCTCAATGCCACACCTGTCTTTTTGGCTGCAACTTGGCGCTATCGCAAGCATCATGCCGATGATTGCGGGGCAGGGTTTTGCCCGTCCGGCAGAAACCGCGCGGCTACCGCTGCTGGCCGCCGTCGCGCTTGCGGGTACGGGAACCGTGGTTTTCCACCATATGGCCGACGGTTGGGCGTCCGGCTTTGCCTCGTCGCTGTGGATCATCGTATCCGCCACGCTGCTGATATTTCTGCTGGGGACCGTTCTTGATCGACGGATCCGCGGCCTGTCGCTTCTGATCGCCCTCTACACCCTGCCGCTCGCCGTGCTGGCGACGGTCTGGTCGAACGCGGTGGGCGTCGAAACGATGACGGCATTACCCGACACCTGGACCCTGGTGCATGTCGTCACGGCGGTGCTGACTTTCGCGATGCTGACGCTTGCCGCCTGCGCCGGCGTCGCCGTCCTGCTGCGCGAACGAGCGCTGAAACGCAAGGATGCCGGCGGGCTGACCAATCGTCTTGTATCCGGCCTGCCGGCGGTGCGGGACGCGGAAGGCCTTGAGTTCCAGCTTCTCGCCGTTTCGGCCGGCCTGCTCGCCATCGGCATTCTCAGCGGCATGGCCGTCAGCCTGCTTCACGACGGCACGCTGATCGTCTTCGACCATAAATCGGTGCTGACCCTGATCGCTTTCGCCGGCATCGTGGCGATGCTGTTCGCGCACTGGCGCTTCGGTCTGCGGGGCCGTCTGGCGGTCCGGTATCTGCTGGGCGCGCATCTGGCGCTGACGCTGGCCTATCCCGGCGTTAAATTTGTTACCGATGTGCTGCTTGTCTGAATAGTCGGCAAGAACAAGGTTTGGATTGCATTGTGCCTACTATTTAGGCAAAACCTTGCCGTAGTTTGTCGCAAACCAGATTGAACCGGAACTGTTCCCGTCATGTCGGCACGACTATCGCCTCTTGTTCTGCACGGTCGCCGGCACTCCGTCACGATTGATACACCTGTCTTTCTGGCGCCGATGTCGGGGGTGACCGATCTGCCGTTCCGGCGTCTTGTCCGTCAGCTTGGCGGCGGTGTCGTCGTTTCCGAAATGATCGCCAGCAACGAGGCCCTGCGGCACACCGACGGCACGATGAAACGCATCGCCCGCGACGACAATGCCGCACCGATGGCGGTGCAACTCGCCGGACACGATCCGCAGGCAATGGCCGAAACCGCGCGTTTCGCGGAAGCACAGGGGGCTGACTATATCGATATCAATTTCGGTTGCCCCGCGAAGAAGGTCACCAGCAAGCTGTGCGGGTCGGCCCTGATGCGCGACGAACGGCTTGCCGGCGCGATCATGGAGGCGGTTGCCGGAGCTGTCGATGTGCCGGTGACCGTCAAGATGCGGACCGGTTGGGATATCGACGAGCGGAATGCGCCGGGTCTGGCCCGGATCGCCGAAAATGCCGGTATTTCAATGGTAACCGTGCATGGCCGAACCCGGGCGCAGAAGTACGAAGGGACCGCAGACTGGCGGTTTGTGCGGCAGGTCAAACAGGCGGTGTCCGTTCCGGTTATCGTCAATGGCGACATCGACAGCTTCGATGCCGCCGATCGGGCGCTTTCGTCTTCCGGCGCTGATGGTGTGATGATCGGGCGGGGCGCTTACGGCCGTCCATGGCTTGTCGGCGATATCGTGCGCTACATGAAAACCGGCGACCGTATGGCTGCGTCCAACCGCCATGACCTGCTGAACATTGTCAAAACCCATCTTTCGGCCATGCTGGACCATCATGGCGACCACCGTGGCGTGCGCATGGCGCGCAAGCATCTCGCCTGGTACGCCGCCGGACGCCCCAACGCCGCAGTATTCCGCGAACAGGTCATGAAACTCGACCAGAAAGCCAGCGTGTTCGCCGAGATAGATGCGTTTTTCGGTGAAACCGGGGACGTACGGCAGCCCCTGCCGGTCGCGGCGTAAGATGAATACGAACGCCTTCAAAAGATTGTTCGAACCCCG
Source organism: Alphaproteobacteria bacterium (assembly GCA_040222995.1). GTDB lineage: Bacteria > Pseudomonadota > Alphaproteobacteria > UBA8366 > Aestuariispiraceae > JAVKBW01. The sequence continues at coordinate 432,346 of JAVKBW010000019.1, forward strand.
CCGTCAGGGGGCCATGGCCGAAATCGTGCTGAACGCGATGCCGGACCCGGTGATGGCTGTCGACGAGTCGAATGATGTGGTCTACGTCAATCTGGCGGCCGAACAGTTCTTCAAGACCAGCGCCGCATCGCTGTTGAACGTGAACCTGCAGGATCTTATTCCGCCTGACAGCCCGATCCTGTCGATGGTCGGCAAGGCGCGGCGAACCGGCAACAGCATGACCGAACACCGGTTGCGCATCGCAACACCCAAAATCGGCGAACAGTCGATGAGCGTGGATGTCGCGCCCGGCGGCGACACCGATCTGTCGGTGATCATTGTCTTCAAAAGCGAGGCCATGGCCGGCCGGATCGACGAGACTTTGGTCAGGCAGGGGGCCGCCCGGTCCATCACGGCGTTGTCGTCAATGCTGGCGCATGAAATCAAGAATCCGCTTTCCGGCATTCGTGGCGCGGCGCAGTTGCTTGAATCGGCAGCGACGGAAGAGGACAAATCCCTGGCCCGGCTTATCATGGACGAGACCGACCGCATCGTCGCCTTGCTCAACCGGCTCGACGTGTTTGGCGAGTCGCCGACGATCCGTCGCGGACCGGTCAATATTCACGCGGTTCTCGATCACGTGGTCAAACTCGCCAAGGCGGGATTCGCAAAAGGGGTTTCGATCCAGTTCGACTACGATCCGTCGCTGCCATCAATTCTCGGCAACCGCGATCAGCTAGTGCAGATTTTCCTCAACCTACTGAAAAACGCCGTCGAAGCCGTCGACGGACCGGACGGCGAAATCAAAATCACCACAGCCTTCAGACCCGGCGTCCGATTGACGGTGCCCGGGGTCGAAAGCCGCATGTATCTGCCGATGATGGTGCGGATTGAAGACAACGGTTCCGGCATACCGGAGGATATCCTGCCGCATCTGTTTGACCCGTTCATCACCACCAAGCCTGGCGGCACCGGTCTGGGACTGGCGCTGGTCGCCAAACTCGTCGGCGATCACGGCGGCCTGATCGATGTCGACAGCAAAGCGCGCCGTACCCGGGTCAATGTCTTCCTGCCGATGCTGAAGACCGCCCATACGCCGGAACTGGAGGCAGAGCATTAACCCATGGAACCCGCAACCATCCTGATCGCAGATGACGACGCCGCCATCCGGACGGTTCTGAACCAGGCGCTGGGCCGTCTCGGCCATGACGTGAAAGTCACCGGTTCCGTCGCCTCTCTGTGGCAATGGATCAATGAAGGCGAGGGCGATATCGTCATCACCGACGTGTTAATGCCTGATGGCAACGGTCTGGACCTTATCCCGCAGATCAAGAAACGCCGGCCGGAACTGCGGGTCATTGCGATGAGCGCCCAGAACACCCTGTCGACTGCCGTCAAGGCTAACGAAAGAGGCGCCTTCGAATATCTTCCAAAACCTTTCGATCTCAATGAGTTGTTGGCCATTGTTCAGCGCGGACTCGATGAGCCCCGCGCAACTTCCGGCGCGGTGGAAAGCGCTCCGGACGGCGAGGATGAAATACCGCTGATCGGGCGTTCGACGGCGATGCAGACGGTATACCGGGCGATAGCGCGGCTGACGGCGACCGATCTTTCTGTTCTGATTTCCGGCGAAAGCGGCACCGGCAAGGAACTGGTCGCGCGGGCGCTGCACGATTTTTCGAACCGGAAAGGTAAACCGTTCGTCGCCATCAACATGGCGGCGATTCCGCGCGAACTGATCGAAAGTGAACTTTTCGGGCATGAAAAAGGCGCGTTTACCGGCGCGACGACCCGCTATTCCGGCCGGTTCGAACAGGCCAGAGGCGGCACGCTGTTTCTGGACGAGATCGGCGATATGCCGATGGACGCCCAGACCCGCCTGTTGCGTGTGCTGCAGGAGGGCGAATACACCACGGTTGGCGGGCGGACGCCCATCAAAACCGATGTCCGGGTTATTTCCGCAACCCACCGTGACCTGAAACGTCAGGTCGGGCAGGGGCTGTTCCGGGAGGATCTATACTACCGGCTCAATGTCGTGCCGATCCGCCTGCCGCCCTTGCGCGACCGGCGCGAGGATATTCCCGATCTGGTTAGTCATTTTCTGGCGGAATCGGTCGATCTGGGTCTGTCGCAAAAAACCATATCGCCGGACGCCATGCAGGCGCTGCAGCGGTATGGCTGGCCCGGCAACGTGCGGGAACTTGAAAACCTCGTGCGTCGTCTGGCGGCCCTGTCTATTCAGGACACGATCGGCAGCGATGACGTAGCCGCCGAACTTTCGGAAATCGAACCGTCCCCGTCCGGCGCACCCGGGACAAACGGCGAAACCAGTCTCAGCGACGCCGTCGAACAGCATCTGCGGCGGTATTTCGATTCTCATAACGGCGAATTGCCGGCCAATGGATTGCATGGCCGAATTCTGCGCGAAGTCGAACGCCCGTTGCTTTCGCTGACCCTGGCGGCGACCAACGGCAATCAGTTAAAAGCCGCTGACGTTCTGGGCCTGAATCGGAATACCTTAAGGAAAAAGGTCAGGGAACTGGAAATTACTGTCGTAAGAACGCCGAAATCGCCATGACGGATATCATGACACTTGTGCCCCCGGCCGAGGCCGCTGCATGACCGAAGAAGCAGCAGAGCCGTCCGGATCGCCGGACGAAACGCCGGCTGCGCCAAACCGGCGGATGCCGGCATGGCTGCGTGACGATTCCAACCGGAACAGAATCGCCCGGATTTTTACGATTCTGATTGCGGCGACCGCTGTTGTTGCAGGCATCGCGACCTATGTGGCCATCACGACGGACGATCCCGGCAAGCAGGGCGGTACCGACAACCTCGTCACCCTGATCTACGTCGACCTCGTTCTGCTGATGCTTCTCGGCGTTGTCGTGATGCGTCGTATTGTGCGGATCTGGTCGGAACGCCGACGCGGCGCGGCCGGTGCGCGCATGCATGTGCGTCTCGTCGCCATGTTCGCCGTATTGTCCGCAACACCGGCGGTGATCGTCGCCGGCTTTTCGTTGCTGTTTTTCGATCTCGGTCTGGAATCCTGGTTTTCCGAGCGAATTCGAACGGCGCTGAACAACAGCGAGGCGATCGCCCAGGCCTATCTGGAAGAACACATTCATAACATCGAGGCCGATGCTCTGTGGCTCGCGAGCGCCATCAACAAGGATGCGCCGGCCCTGTCGTCCAACCCGGCCTTGCTCGACAGGGTGCTGGATTTCCAGGCGTTTTCGCGCAACCTGTCGGAAGCCCTGATCTTCGAGAACCAGGGGCGCATCCTTGCCCGGTCGGGTCTGACGATCTCGCTTGAATTCGAACCGATCAGCACCGCCGCCATTGAACGCGCCCGCGAAGGCGAAGTCGTGATCCTGCAAAGCGATGCGGATGACCGGGTCCGCGCCCTGATCCGGCTCGATTCGATTATCGACACCTACCTGATCATCGGCCGGGCGGTCGATCCGTCCGTGCTGCAATATGTCGAGGAAACCGAAGGCGCGGTGCGGCAATTCGTCAAACTGGAATCGGAGCGGTCGGAAATCCAGGTGTCGTTCGCCCTGGCCTTCATGTTGATCGCCCTGTTGCTGCTGCTGGCCGCGGTGTGGATCGGTCTGAATTTCGCAACCAAGCTGTCGGAGCCGATCAGCCGTCTGATCGCCGCGACGGAAAGGGTTCGGGGCGGTGATCTGAACGCCCAGGTGCCGGTTACCGAACAAGGCGATGAACTCGACATCCTGAGCCGGGCGTTCAACCGCATGACCCGGCAGTTGATCTCGCAGCGCAAAGAACTGCTGCAGGCGAACGAACAGATCGACCGTCGGCGGCGGTTTACGGAAACGGTTCTCACGGGCGTGTCGGCCGGGGTGATCGGGCTCGATCCGGAAGGGCATATCGATCTGCCGAACAGGCGCGCTTCAGAACTTCTTGGCATGGAGCTGGAACAGTTCATCGGACACAGCCTTTCCGATGTCGTGCCCGAGATGGCGGAAATACTGAAGGAAGGGGAAAAGCCGGCCTCGACGGCCATGGCCGGGCTGGACCGGGAAATCGCAATCGAGCGCGGCGATACCAGCGTAACCCTACTTGTCCGTATCGCCCGGCAGCTCGAAAAAGGCCAGTTGACCGGCATGGTCGTCACTTTTGACGACATAACCGCCCTGATGAATGCCCAGCGTCAGGCCGCATGGGCCGATGTCGCCCGCCGCATCGCGCACGAAATCCGCAATCCGCTGACCCCGATCCAGTTGTCCGCCGAGCGTCTGAAACGGAAATATCTGAAGGAGATAACCACCGACCCTGAGACATTCGTGGTCTGCACCGACACCATTATCCGGCAGGTCGGCGATATCGGCCGGATGGTCGATGAATTCTCGAATTTCGCAAAAATGCCGGCGCCGACCATGACGGATGTCGATCTGGCCGATTTGTGCCGCCAGCAGGTATTTCTACAGCGCAGCGCGAATCCCGATATTGACTATGATGTGGATATTCCAGAATCAATGCATCAACGGTGTGACGGACGGCAGATCGCGCAGGTTATTACGAATGTGCTTCAGAACGCGAAGGATGCCATTGACGGCCGACGGGGCGATGACCTGCCGAAAGGAAGAATATCGCTGATTCTGTCGCAAAATCAGACTCATACATCGATTGTCGTAACAGACAACGGAAAGGGTTTTCCGACCGAACATCGCGACAGGCTGACGGAGCCCTATGTGACGACACGCGAGAAGGGAACCGGACTCGGACTGGCTATCGTCAAGAAGATTGTCGAAGACCATGACGGCACACTCGTCTTGGGCGACGCCAGTCCGTCAGGGGCCAAAGTGACCCTGACACTGCCGGTTCAGGCGGACGATATACAGGAACCGGGAAATCCGGAAAGAAAAGAACAGGTGATCGGCTGATGAACCATAACGCCTACGAAATACTCATTGTCGACGACGAGGCGGATATCCGGATGCAGATTGCGGGCATCCTGGAAGACGAAGGATACGCAACCCGCGAAGCCGGCAGCGGCGAGGGCGCGCTTGAAGCCGTCGCGGCGCGGCTGCCCTCTCTGGTTATTCTCGACGTATGGCTCGCCGGCAGCGCCTATGACGGCCTGCAGGTTCTGGAAATCCTGAAACGCGACCATCCGGCGTTGCAGGTGATCATGATCAGCGGCCACGGCACCTTCGACATGGCGGTCAACGCCACGAAAACCGGGGCCTACGATTTCATTTCGAAACCCTTCAAGACCGATGTTCTGCTGCACACTGTCAGCCGGGCCTTGCAGGATGTGAAAATTCGCCGTGAAAACGAAACCCTGCGCCTGATGACCGGCAGCAAGGAAGCGGAACTGGTCGGCAAGTCGCCGGCCATTCAGGAAATCCGCCGCATCATGGACAAGGTCGTCGGGACAGACAGCCGGATACTCTTTACCGGTCCGGCAGGCGCCGGAAAAAGCTCACTCGCCCGGCTTTTCCATGCAAAATCGAAACGCAGAGACGGGCCTTTCGTGGTCATGAACTGTGCCAGCCTGCTGGACGACCGGTTCGAAACGACCCTGTTCGGCAAGGAGCCGGAAGGCGATATGCCCCGGATCACCGGCGTGCTCGAACAGGCCCATATGGGCACATTGCTGCTGGACGAGGTCGCGGACATGCCGGTCGAGGTTCAGGGCAAGATCGTCCGGGTTCTGCACAGTCAGAAATTCCAGCGGGTTGGAGGAGGCCCCTGGGTGGAGGTCGATGTCCGGGTGTTCGCAACGACAAACCGGAACCTGTTGAGTGCGATGGAAGAAGGCGGCTTCCGGGAAGACCTGTATTACCGACTGAATGTCGTGCCGGTCGGACTGCCGCCACTGGCCGATCGGCTGGAAGACATGGCTGAACTCGCCGAAACCATCATGCTTCGCTCGGCCGCCGCGAAGGGCCGGGCGCCACGCCCGCTGTCGCCGGAGGCGATCGCCACGATGCAGGCGCACGACTGGCCCGGCAATGTCTGGGAGCTGGTCAATGTGATCGAACGCCTGCTGCTTCTGACGCCGCCGGACAGCAAGGAATCGATCAGCGTCGAAGCCGTATCCCGGGCAATCGGCGAACAGGAAAACAAGTCCTTCAGTTGGGAACGCGCCCAGGATGTCATGAATCAGCCGCTGCGCGACGCACGGGAAGCATTCGAACGCGAATATTTGATGTTTCATCTTCTGCGGTTCGGTCGCAACATCAGCCGCACGGCGGAATATGTCGGCATGGACCGGGCGGCCCTGCACCGCAAGCTGAAAGGCCTGGGCCTGCAGAATGCGTTGCGTAATGCCCGGGATTCTGCCTGACTTCCGGTCGCGGGCCGATCCGTAATTCGATAGAGAGAATGCACCGATGAAAGTGATTATTTGCGGGGCCGGGCAGGTCGGTTTCCATATCGCCCGCTATCTGTCGGGTGAACAGAACAACGTCGCCGTTGTCGACCAGTCGCCCGAACTGATCGGCAAAATCAACGATTCCCTGGATGTGCAGGCGTTTGTCGGCCACGCATCGCTGCCGGACGTACTGGAACGGGCAGGGGCCGGCGATGCGGATATGATCATCGCGGTGACATTCAGCGACGAAGTCAACATGACGGCCTGCCAGGTCGCGCATTCCCTGTTCAACGTGCCGACCAAGATCGCGCGCATCCGGCAGCCCGGATACCTGAAACCCGCCTGGGCAAACCTGTTCGCCCGCGACCAGTTGCCGATCGACGTTATCATTTCGCCGGAAGTCGAAGTCGCGAAGGCCATTGAACGGCGGCTCAGCCTGTCCGGCGCGGCGGACATGATCCCGATGGCGGACGATCTGGTGCGCATCATCGGCGCGCGCTGCACCGAGGAATGCCCGATCGTGAACACGCCGTTGCGGCAGTTGACCACGCTTTTCCCCGACCTGAACATCACGATCATGGCGATTGTCCGAAACGAGAATTTCATCATCCCGAACGCAAACGACCAGATGCTGGCGGGAGATGAAGTCTATTTTTGCGCCGACACCACCCATATCGACCGCGCGATGGCGGTCTTCGGCAGCGAATCCGTAAAATCGCGGCGCATCCTCATCGTCGGCGCCGGCAATATCGGCGCGAACCTCGCCAATCGTCTGGAAGGCGACAACGAGGATTGCGTTGTCCGGATCATCGAGAAAGACCCGCTGAAGGCGCGGGCCGTGGCGGAAGCGTTGCCGACCACGACGATTATCCAGGGCGATGCGCTGGACACGGAAATTCTCGAGGAAGCCAATGTCAGGCAGACGGAGGCCATCGTCGCGGTAACCGACCACGATGAAACCAACATTCTGGTCGCCTTGCTGGCCAAACGATACGGCGTGAAGCGCGCCACGGCGCTGGTCAACAAGTCCAACTACGGTTCGCTGATCAGCACGCTCGGGGTCGATGTCGTCGTCAGCCCGCGCGAAATCACCGCGTCGACGATCCTGCAGCATGTCCGGCGCGGCCGTATCCGGTCCGTGCATTCCCTGCGCGACGGCTTCGCCGAGGTGATCGAGGCGGAAGCGTTGCAGACGACGCCGCTGGTCGGCACGCCGCTGAAGGATGCCCGGGTTCCCGCCGGCGTGATTATCGGCGCGATCGTGCGCCATGGCGAAGTCATCATGCCGAGGCCGGAAACCGAGGTTCTGGAAGGCGACAGGGTCATTCTGCTGGCGTCGGCCGGGGCGGTGCGCAAGGTCGAAAAAATGTTCGCCGTTCGCCTGGAGTATTTCTAGACCATGCCTTCGCCCGCCATCGGTATCCTGGAGACGAAACCGCAGGCCGTTGTCTTCGACTGGGACAACACGCTGGTCGATACCTGGCCGATCATTCACGCGGCGCTGGAGGCGACATTTGTGGCGATGGAACAGCCGCCATGGACGCTGGAACAGACCAAGCAACGGGTTGCGAAATCACTCCGCGACTCGTTTCCGGACCTGTTCGGCGACCGTTGGGAAGATGCGGCGACCGTGTTCTACGATACCTTTGGCGCGCTTCACCTCGAACGACTGCAACCGATCAAACAGGCGGAAGACCTGCTGCGGACAATCGCCGGGGCCGGCCTGCCGTGTTCCATCGTCAGCAACAAACAGGGCGCGTTCCTGCGCGACGAAATCGCCCATCTCGGTTGGGGCGGCCATATCCACGCCGGAATTGGCGCAACCGACGCCGAACGGGACAAACCCGACCCGGCGCCGATGCACCTTGCCCTGAGCGGCACCGGCCTGACGCCGTCCCGGCGGATCTGGTATGTCGGCGACAGCCCGATCGACATGAAATTCGCGGCGGCGACCGGATGCCGGGGAATTCTGGTTCACGACGCCCCCGTTCTGTCGCCGGAAACCCGGGAAAACACCGATGTCGTTCTGTCCGATCTGCCTGAGTTAATTGAAGTTTTTAACGCGTTACCGCCAGGCAACCGGTAAAACATTCGCAGTGTATGTCGTTACTGGGCTTGCGAGAGGGCACAAGTTTACCGTAAAAGACTGTATTCCGTGCGGACGGGTATCGTTCGGATTGTTATCTTGTTGCCTTATATTTTATCGCAATCGTCGGCGGTTTGTCGCCGGTGGCTAAAAAAAACAAGAAAAACAATGCCACGTTCGCAAAAGACTATGAAAACTCTACCGAGCGCGATTGGGGGACGAAACGATGGCGACAGAAAAGAATCAGAACCTTCAGGATGTATTTCTGAATCATCTGCGCAAGGTCAAAATGCCGGTCACGGTTTTCCTGGTCAACGGTGTGAAACTGCAGGGAATTATTACGTGGTTCGATAATTTTTGCGTCCTGTTGCGCCGTGATGCCCATTCGCAGCTTGTGTACAAGCATGCCATATCCACTGTCATGCCATCACAGCCCGTTCAGCTTTTCGACCCGACCTCGGGCGATGGCGAGGCTGCTGAGGACGAGGACTGACACTCATTAACCGATCAGACGATACAGGCAGGACCTCAAAGGCCGGATATACCCGGGAAACCGGCCGGCGCCGCGCCTATGTGATTGTTCCCGACATCGCCGGACAGACAACCGGCCGATCCGCCGATCTGCGGCTTGACGAGGCTGTCGGCCTGGCCGCTGCGATTGATCTCAACGTTCGCCGGTCCGAAATCGTCCGGCTGAACAACCCGAAACCGGCAACACTGCTCGGCATGGGCGTCATCGAACGCATAGCGGCCGACATCGAAGCCGAGAAAATCGACGTCGCCATTATCGACGGTACGGTCTCGCCGGTGCAGCAGCGTAATCTCGAAAAGGCCCTGAATACGAAGGTCATTGACCGAACCGGGCTGATTCTGGAAATTTTCGGCGCGCGGGCGCGCACCCACGAAGGCGTGTTACAGGTCGAACTCGCTGCGCTCAGTTACCAGCGGTCACGTCTGGTGCGAAGCTGGACGCACCTCGAACGGCAGCGCGGCGGGCTCGGTTTCATCGGCGGGCCGGGCGAAAGCCAGCTCGAAATCGACCGCCGGCTGATCGACGAACGGATCGCCAAAATCAAACGACAATTGACCCGGGTCACCCGAACCCGCGGCCTGCACCGGTCCGCCCGCAAGCGGGTACCGTACCCCGTGGTTGCCCTGGTCGGTTATACGAATGCGGGAAAATCAACCCTTTTCAACAGGTTGACGGACGCAACTGTGATGGCGAAAGACATGCTGTTCGCCACGCTGGACCCGACTTTGCGGAAGCTTACGCTACCGTCCGGGGCGACGGTCATTCTGTCCGATACGGTCGGGTTCATCTCCGACCTGCCGACCGACCTGGTCGCCGCCTTCCGGGCCACGCTGGAAGAGGTAACCGAGGCCGATCTGATATTGCATGTGCGCGACATTGCGAACGACGATACCGATGCCCAGAAGGCGGATGTCGAACAGGTGCTGGCGCAACTGGGGCGCAAGGAAGACGAATACCGCATCGAGGTTCTGAACAAGGTCGACCTGCTGCCGCCGGCCGACCGGCCGAACGTAATGGCGAAAGCGGCGCGCGAAGACGGGGCCGTGGTGGTTTCCGCCCTGACCGGTGACGGCTGCGACAGACTGCTGACGCGGATCGACCGGGTGCTCGCATCGGCGTTCGAGATCGTGTCGTACCGGCTTCCCTACAGCGACGGCGCGGCGCTTGCCTGGCTGCATGAACGGGCCGATCTTCGCGACCGCCATGACGAGGAAGAGGGGATTGACGTTACCGTCGCCCTCGCGCCGGCCACACGGGCGCAGTTCGAAGACCGTTTCGGCTATCACGGAGACCTTGCCGACAGCCGGTACAAGCAGGCGGTCTGACAGGAAGTCTCTCCAGAAATAGACAAAATATCTTAATTTCGGGCAACCGGTCACGATACTGATTGACTTGCGTCTCGCGGCTCTCCATATCCATGGCACTCACCATACGGGAGTGCTAATAACGGCCTTCCGTAACGACACAACGCAAACCGAACAGCGTCAGCGTTTTTCCAACCGCAGACGCCTGCAAACAATGAAAAGGGGAAACCATGAAATTCCGTCCACTTCATGACCGCGTACTCGTCCGTCGTCTGGATGCCGAGGAAAAAACTGCCGGAGGCATCATTCTTCCGGATACCGCGCAGGAAAAGCCGATGGAAGGCGAAGTCCTGGCCGTCGGATCGGGCCACAAGTCGGAAGAAGGCAAAGTGACGCCGCTCGACGTGAAGAAGGGCGACAAGGTGTTGTTCGGCAAATGGTCCGGCACGGAAATCAAGCTTGACGGCAAGGACCTTCTGATCATGAAGGAATCCGACATCATGGGTGTAATGGGCTGATCGCCGGAACCGGCTTAGGCCTGAACATCCCGAATACTGAATACGATATAAAACTGGAGGCGCATTAAATGGCTGCCAAAGACGTAAAATTTAGCACTGATGCCCGCACAAAAATGCTGCGCGGCGTTGATATTCTCGCAAATGCTGTAAAAGTCACGCTCGGCCCGAAAGGCCGCAACGTCGTTCTGGACAAGTCCTTCGGCGCACCGCGCATCACGAAGGACGGCGTCACGGTCGCCAAGGAAATCGAGCTGGAAGACAAGTTCGAAAACATGGGCGCCCAGATGGTGCGTGAAGTCGCGTCGAAAACCAACGACATCGCCGGTGACGGCACGACGACGGCGACGGTTCTGGCCCAGGCGATCGTTCGCGAAGGCGCGAAGTCTGTCGCCGCCGGCATGAACCCGATGGATCTGAAGCGTGGCGTCGACCTGGCTGTAGAAGCCGTGGTTGCATCGATTGCCAAGCGCGCCAAGAAGATCAAGACATCCGAGGAAATCGCCCAGGTCGGCCGCATTTCGTCGAACGGCGACAAGGAAGTCGGCAACATGATCGCGGAAGCGATGCAGAAGGTCGGCAACGAAGGCGTCATCACGGTCGAGGAAGCCAAGAGCCTCGAAACCGAGCTGGAAGTCGTTGAAGGCATGCAGTTCGACCGCGGGTATCTGTCGCCGTATTTCGCGACCAATACCGACAAGATGACCGCCGAGCTGGAAAACCCCTACATCCTGCTGCACGAAAAGAAACTATCGAACCTGCAGGCGATGCTGCCGATCCTCGAATCCGTTGTTCAGAGCGGCAAGCCGCTGATGATCATCGCCGAGGATATCGAAGGCGAAGCGCTGGCGACCCTGGTGGTCAACAAGCTGCGGGGCGGCCTGAAGGTTGCCGCGGTGAAGGCTCCGGGTTTCGGCGACCGCCGGAAGTCGATGCTGGAAGACATCGCCATTCTGACCGGCGGGCAGGTGATCTCCGAAGATCTCGGCATCAAGCTCGAAAATGTTACGGTCGATATGCTGGGCACCGCCAAGCGGGTCTCCATCACGAAGGAAGAAACCACCATCGTTGACGGCGCCGGCAAGAAAAAGGACATCCTTGGCCGTTGCGACCAGATCCGTGCGCAGATCGAAACAACCTCGTCCGAATACGATAAGGAAAAGCTGCAGGAACGTCTGGCCAAGCTGGCCGGCGGCGTTGCGGTTATCCGCGTCGGTGGTGCGACCGAAGTTGAGGTGAAGGAACGCAAGGATCGCGTCGACGATGCGATGCATGCAACCCGCGCCGCGGTTGAAGAAGGCATTGTCGCCGGTGGCGGCGCAGCCCTGCTGTATTCGGTTCAGGACCTCGCAAAGCTCAAGGGCGCAAACGCCGACCAGAATGTCGGTATCGAGATCGTGCGTCGCGCGCTTCAGACACCGGCCCGCCAGATTGCGGAAAACGCCGGCCAGGATGGCGCCGTCGTCGCCGGCAAGATGATGGAAAGCAACAACACCAACTGGGGCTACGATGCGCAGGAAGGCAAGTATTGCGATCTTGTCAAAGCCGGCATCATCGACCCGGCCAAGGTGGTTCGCGCTGCCCTTCAGGACGCAGCCTCGATCGCCGGTCTGCTGATCACGACCGAAGCCATGGTTGCCGAAAAGCCTGAGCCAAAGGGCGCAGGCGGCATGCCGGATATGGGCGGCATGGGCGGCATGGGCGGTATGGGCGGCATGATGTAACGCTTTCGTCAGGATACGGCGCGGCGGGTTGGTTCCCGTCGCACTGCATGCTAAGACAGGCCGCGTCGGAAACCCTCCGGCGCGGCTTTGTTCTTTGCCACGATCCATCACAGCCACTCTTCAACAACAAGCGGCGGTAAACGGCGTGAAAGACTTCGACACCGACCTGGTTTCAACAGCCTTGCGGGATGCCGCGAAAGAAATCGTTCTTCCCCGCTACCAGGCGCTGGCCGACCACCACATTCAGGAAAAATCGCCAGGCGACGTCGTCACCGTCGCGGATATCGAAGCCGAATACTATCTGGCCGACCGTCTGACCGAAATTCTGCCCGGATCGACCTGTGTCGGCGAAGAAGCCCATTCACGCGATGCCGAGATCGAAAAACGGTTTGCCGGCGATGCGCCCGTCTGGGTCATCGACCCGATTGACGGTACCCGCAATTTCGCGAACGGCACAGCGACCTTCTGCATGATGGTGGGGCTGATTGAAAACGGGATCGCGCAGCGCGGCTGGGTTTACGATCCGCTGACGGATCGTATGTTTACGGCCGAAAAGGGGGCAGGGTCGTTTGTCGGGCGGCGCCGGTTGAGCGTGCCGCAGCCGCCGCCGCAGGCATCGATGACCGGTCAGGTCAGCCTGAACTGTTTCGAACCGGGTAAGCGCCCGGCCATGAAGGCGACCTGCGAAGCGACATTCGGCACGCTCTCCAACCTGCGTTGCGCCGGCCACGATTTCGTGGCCCAGGCACTGGGCGAGCGGCATTTCGCGCTCTATAACAGGATATGGATGTGGGACCACGCGCCCGGCGTCCTGATCCTGCAGGAAGCCGGCGGCTACGTAGAGCGTATCGACGATACAGCATACAGCCCGGTCGATCGGGCCTACAAACTGCTATCCGCCCCCGACAAGGAAACCTGGATGGCACTGAAATCGGTTCTGACACCGGCCTGACCGGTCGAACGGAACCAGACGGATCACAAAACAGAGGAGCAAATACAGTATGGCGAAAGCAGCATTCATCGGTCTTGGCGTTATGGGATACCCGATGGCGGGCTACCTTCAGAAGGGCGGCCATGACGTAACCGTCTACAACCGCACCGGCGCAAAGGCCGAAAAATGGGTTGGCGACTACGGCGGAACATCCGCGCCGACGCCGAAGGAAGCCGCCGCCGGGGCCGAGTTCGTGTTTATGTGCGTCGGCAATGACGACGACCTGCGGTCGGTGACGCTGACCGATGACGGCGTGCTGGCCGGCATGGCCGATGGTGCGGTCCTGATCGACCACACGACGGCCAGCGCCGATGTCGCGCGGGAAATTTACAAAGCCGCCGCGGAAAAGGGCATCGGCTTTATCGATGCGCCGGTATCGGGCGGCCAGGCCGGGGCGGAAAACGGCCAGTTGACCGTCATGTGCGGCGGCGATGCAAAGCACTACGAGCGGGCTGAAGCGCTGATCGACTGCTTTTCCAAATCCTGCCGCCTGATGGGCGACAGCGGGGCAGGGCAGCTTACCAAGATGGTCAACCAGATCTGCATCGCCGGCCTGCTTCAGGGCCTGTCCGAAGGCATGAATTTCGGCCAGCGGGCAGGGCTCGATATGGAAGCCGTCATCGACGTCATTTCAAAGGGCGCGGCCGGATCCTGGCAGATGGACAATCGCGGCACGACCATGTGCGAAGGCAAGTTCGATTTCGGGTTCGCCGTCGACTGGATGCGAAAGGATCTGTCGATCTGTCTCGGCGAGGCCAAACGCAACGGCTCTCGCCTGCCGGTGACGGCGCTTGTCGACCAGTTCTATGCCCAGGTTCAGGCGCGCGGCGGTAACCGCTGGGATACGTCGAGCCTGATGCATCTGGTCGCCAACGACTGACAAGGCTCAGCGAATTGATCTAGGATCGGGGTATGAAGGATCCGCTTGCTCCGATCATAGATTGCCTGATCGACGCCGCGCTCGGTTCGTCCGACTTCGAGGCGATGTTTTCCTGTGCCTGCACGGAATTCGACAGAACGGTATTTCCGCTGGTTCGCGTTCACCTGTCGATGACGACGCTGCATCCACTTTTCGACGTTACATCAATGACATGGCAGCGGGGCGAGGGGATCAGGCGCGGGCAGTTTACCACCGCGCGGGCCCCGGATGACGACTGGTTCAGCAGCCCGTTCCATCAGATGATGGAAATCGACCACGTCTACAACCGATACTACGACATCAGGAAAACAGATCACGGATTTCCGATCCTGGCCGAACTGCGGCAAACCGGCGCCACCGGATACTATGCAATGATGCAGGGCTTTGTTTCCCCGCCGGAAAGGGCAATCACCAAACGCGACGGGATGATTTCGTCCTGGGCGACCGATGCGCCCGGCGGTTTCGGCGACAAGGGGCGGGCGGCGGTCGACCGGCTGGTCAGCCGGCTCGCGGTCTGCGCCAAGCTCTACGTTCGCGAAGCGATGGCTGAGAACATTCTTTACGCCTATCTCGGCGCAGATGCCGGAAAACGCGTTCTGGACGGTCATATCAAGCTGGGGGACGGCGAGAGCATCCAGGCGGCGATCTGGTATTCGGACATGCGCAATTCCACGCCGCTGGCCGACCGCCTGCCGCGCGAAACGTTTCTGGCCCTTGTGAACGCCTATTTCGACGCGACGGCCACAGCGGTGGTCGAGGAAGGCGGCGAGGTATTGCGGTTTATCGGCGACGCCGTGCTCGGCATTTTCAGGATCGACGAAAAGCGAACCATGGAAATGGCGGCAGCCGAAGCGATGCAGGCCGCCCGCCGCGCGGTGGAACGGATGAACGAATTCAACCGCGCCACCGGCATCGGCGGCGGCGAAACCTTCGATCTCGGCATCGCCCTGCATGTCGGCGAGGTAATCTTCGGCAATATCGGCATTCCCAGCCGGGTCGAGTTTTCCGTCGTCGGGTCCGCCGCCAACGAAACGGCGCGTCTGGAAGAGCTTAACAAGGAATACAAGTGCCGGATCGTCGTTTCCGGTGATCTCGCTGCGGCCCTGCCGGTAAAGGACGGGCTGACCGACCGGGGAGACCATGTGCTTCGCGGCGTCGGTCATCCGATCCACGTATACACTTGTAGTTGATTATATATGTACCCGATTCGGTCCATTTTCGTGACGTGTTCACGATTGGACCCGGTTCCGTTCCGATTCAGCCAAATCGTTTCCGGCAGCCTGATTTTTGGCGAAAAACCACGACAACCGGAATTTTTCGTTTCATTTTCGTAACGTAATGATGTTATTTTAATAAAAACAATATGTTATAGAACAATATCAAGGCTGGACGGCTATCGATTTTGACGTTCCGCGTCCTTTGCCTGATCCCAATACCTGTCGAGCACTTCCAGGTCGGCTTCCTCGACCGCGCCGCCGGTAGCGGCGACACGTTCTTCGACAAAGTGAAACCGGCGGGTAAATTTCGCGTTGGTGCGTCTTAACGCTGCTTCCGGATCGACCTTCAGGGTCCGTGCGAGATTGGCTATGCAGAACAGCAGATCGCCCATTTCGTCTTCCAGCCGGTCCGGATCCGACGTCTCGCCGATTTCCGCTTCCAGTTCGTCCAGTTCCTCGCGGATATCATCGAAAACCATTGATATTGCTGGCCATTCAAACCCGACGCGTGCCGCGCGTTTCGAGAGTTTCTCGGCCCGGGTCAGGGCGGGAAGGGCCATCGCCACACCGTCGAGGGCGGATGTAGGCGTATCGGACGATCGTTTCTCGGCGCGCTCAGCCGCCTTGATGGTTTCCCAGCTTGTTTTTACCGCATCCGGCGTATCCGCATCGCCGCTGCTGAAGACATGCGGGTGACGGCGAATCATTTTATCGGAAATGGTGCCGGCGACGGCGTCGAAATCGAATTCACCGAGTTCTTCGGCCATGCGGGCGTGAAAAACGACCTGAAGCAGCAGATCGCCCAGTTCGTCCTTCAGGTCGGGCAGGTCATCGCGGGCGATGGCATCGGCGACTTCGTAAGCTTCCTCGATTGTGTAGGGCGCGATGGTCGCGAATGTTTGTTCGATATCCCACGGGCAGCCGCAGTCCTTGTCGCGCAACGCCGCCATGATGCCCAGCAGGCGATCAATCTGTCCGGTTCCGGTCATGCATCCTTGATAATCGGATTCGGCGAATGGGAACCGGGTAATCGTCAGATTTTCATGCAAAACCCGGCGACAGGGTGCCGTTGCCCGCACCATCGCCATCCACATCCATAAACGACATAATATATATTATGGAAAATTCTCAAGTTACTTTACCCATGTATAATACCAGCAATCACAATAAACTACGATGATAAACCTGTTTCTGTAGACCTATACCGGAGCCCCGTCATGTCACATGAAGACGAATATGGCGACGCCATGATCGATGTTCTGGAGCTTGTCTGGGGCGACGGATACATGGCGCCTGGCGGCCCCGGCAATGTCGACCGCATGGTCCGCGACATGGACCTGAACGGCAAATCGGTGCTGGATATCGGCTGCGGCATCGGCGGTCCGGCCTTTCACCTCATTCAGAACCATGGCGCGACGGTAACCGGAATCGACCTTGAAGCACCGTTGGTCGCGCGTGCGGCAGCGAAAGCCGAACAGATTGGCATCGCCGACAAGGCGATCTTTCAAACCGTCGAGATCGGTCCATTGCCGTTTCCGGCAAACTCGTTCGATCTGGCGTTCAGTTCCGGCGCGCTGACGCAGACCGAGGACAAGAAAGGCATGTTTGCCGAAGTCATGCGGGTTCTTAAACCCGGCGGCTGGTTTTCGACCTATGACTGGCTCAAGATTCCCGGCCCCTACAGTGAGACAATGCTGCAGTGGTTCGAACTCGAAGGCCTGACCTATGCAATGCAGACCCTCGAAGACTACGAAATCCTGCTGAATGAAGCCGGTTTCACCGACATCGAAATCGCCGATGCGTCCGATTGGTACAGAAACGTCGTTCAGGAAGAATATCAGTCACTTAAAGGGCCACATTATAACCGGATGGTGTCGAAGATCGGACAGGAAAACGCCGACCATTTTGTGGAAAACTGGCGGGTTATGGCGCTGGTCTGCGAAAAGGGTGAAATGCGCCAGGGCTATATGCGCGGCAGAAAACCGGTCTAGCGCCTGACGGCAAGGATGCTGCCTTCAAACGGTAATAACCATTCCGTCATAGGCCGGTTCGACGCCTTCCGGAAGCGCCGCCGCCAGTGTCCTGTAGTCCAGATCGATATGCATGTTGGTCAGAACCGCCCTTCCCGGCCGGCATCGTTCGATCCAGGCCAAAGCCGTATCAACATTCGTGTGCGACGGATGCGACTTGTAGCGCAAGGCGTCCTGAATCAGGCAGTCGAGCCCGGCCATCTTTACCCATTCGGGTTCGGGTATGTCCGAAACATCCGGCAGATAAGCCGCTGCTTTTCCCTTGCATTCAATGCGATAGCCGTAGGCGTTGATCGCCCCGTGAACGACCTTGAGCGGCACGATACGAACCGTATCGCCGGACGGTCCTTCAAGCGTTACCGGCCCGGTCATCTCGTGTCCGACAAGGATCGGCGGATAACCGGCGATTTCCGTGAAGCAATAGTCGAACCGGTCACGCAGGGTTTTCAGGGTCACCGGGTCGGCGTGGCAATGGATCTTTTCACGCTGATGAAGATAAAAGCCCCGCAGCTCGTCAATGCCGTGCGTCTGGTCGGCATGGGCGTGGGTGAAGAACACCCGGTCAACTCGTTGCACATTCGCATCGTTTAACTGCAATCGCAGTTCAGGCGGCGTGTCGATCACAATGGTCAATCCGGCGGCCCGCACCAGCAGCCCTGCCCGGCTGCGGCGGTTCTTCGGTTCATCCGGGTCGCAATCGCCCCAGTCGCCGGCAACGCGCGGCACACCGGCGGATGAGCCGCATCCCAGGATCACCAGTTCGAGGCTCAAGCACGGGCTCCCGCAGCAGACCGGTCGATCTTTGAAAACAGCCGGTAGAAGTTTTCCGTCGTCGCATCCGCCAGATCGTCGGCCGACAGCGCTTTCAGTTCGGCGACCGCGGCCGCGGTATGGGCGACGAAGGCCGGTTCATTCTTCTTGCCGCGATGCGGCGCCGGGGCCAGATACGGTGAATCCGTTTCGACCAAAAGCGATTCCATATCAAGGCCTTGCACCGTATCCCTGATGGATTGCGCGCTCTTGAACGTGACGATCCCCGACAGCGAAATCGACATCCCGATGGCAACCGATCGCCTGGCGAGTTCGTCTGTCGCGCTGAAACAGTGGATCAGGCCGGGAAACGCGCCCTTCCCCATTTCGTCTTCCAGGATCGCCATCGTGTCGTCATCGGCATCGCGGGTATGCACGACCAGCGGCAGGCCGGTAATGCGAGAAGCGGCGATATGCGCCCGGAAGCTCTCTTTCTGGGCGTCCCGTTTGCTGTGTTCGTAGTAATAGTCGAGGCCCGTCTCGCCGATCGCCACGACTTTCGTATGTTCCGCCTGTTTCACAAGAAACTCGGTCAACGCGCTGGAATTACCGTCAAATTCTTCATCGGCGTCATGCGGATGAATGCCGACCGAACAGAATACGGAATCGTAGCGTTCCGCAATCGCGCGGACCTCGGGAAATGTCGAGAGTTTCGTCGATATCGTCACCATGATGCCGACGCCGGCATTTTTCGCCCGGGCGACCACATCGTCCAGGTTCTGTCCTTCGCGTTGCAGATAATCAAGATGGCAGTGGCTATCGACCAGCATTGTTGAACCTGTTGACGTCAGAATGGAACCTGCCCCGGTATCGCGACCGGGTGTTTACGTGACATAAGCGGCTGCGCCGTCATGCGCAACCCGCCACGCCCAGACCTTCGAGAGGATCAGGTTTCCGATTCATCCACATAACGGGGGAAAACCGGACTCGGCTTCGGCAGCGGCGTCCCCGGCACCAAAGATGCCTCGATATCCGTGAAATTCCGTTGATCCGGATCGACAGCAAGCTGATCCAGCATCGCAGCGGCGGAGGCCGGCACCACGAATTGCGCATAGATGCCGAGAATGCGGATCACGTCGGCCAGAACGTACAGCACCGTCTGCATCCGTTCGGGATCGGTTTTCTTCAGCCCCCAGGGCGCCTGTGCGTCGACATAGCGATTGGCCTCGCCGACAACAGACCAGACGGCTTCCAGCGCCTTGTGGATCGCCTGCTCGTCCATCGCCTCGCGCATCGTGCCGAGAACCGCCTTCGCCTGACCCAGCAACGCCTCGTCTGCGTCTTGCAGCGCGCCCGGTTGCGGTACGGCGGCGGCGCAGTTCTTGGCGATCATCGACAGCACCCGCTGCGACAGGTTGCCGAAATCGTTCGCCAGATCGCTGTTGATCCGGTGCACCATGCTTTCCTTGGAAAACGACCCGTCATTGCCGAACGGCACTTCGCGCATCAGGAAGTAACGCACCTGATCGAGGCCGAATTCGTCGACCATCGCTTCCGGCGTTATCACATTGCCCAGCGATTTCGACATTTTCTGGCCTTCGATGTTCAGAAAGCCGTGGCCGAACACGCGTCTCGGCAGCGGCAGACCTGCCGACATCAGGAAGGCCGGCCAGTAGATCGCGTGAAAGCGCACGATATCCTTGCCGATGACATGCACATCAGCCGGCCAGAATTTCCTGTATGACTCGGCATCGGTATCGGGAAAGCCGGTGGCGGTGATGTAGTTGGTCAGCGCATCCAGCCAGACATACATGATATGAGCGTCGTCGCCCGGCACCGGAATGCCCCAGTTGAAGCTGGTGCGCGACACCGACAGATCGGTCAGCCCCTGCTTGACGAAATTCACCACTTCGTTGCGGCGATAGGCCGGCAGGATGAAACCGGGGTTTTGCTCGTAATGCGCCAGCAGCCTGTCGCCGTATTCGGACAGTTTGAAGAAATAGCTCGGCTCCTCGACCCATTCTACTTCCGCACCCGACGGCGCCAGAAACGATCCGTTCTCCGTTTTCGTCAGTTCGTCCTCGCCGAAGAACGCCTCGTCGCGCACTGAATACCAGCCGGCATACTTGCCGAGATAGATATCGCCCTTCTCCTGAAGCCGCTGCCAGATTGCCTGAACGCTGTCGACATGGCGCTGTTCCGTCGTCCGGATAAAATCGTCATTCGATATATTCAGAAGGGAAATCATCTCCTTGAAACTGCTGGAGATTTCCTCGCAGAATTCGCGTGGTTCCTTGCCGGCCGCCCTGGCCGTCTTTTCGACCTTCTGGCCATGCTCGTCAGTGCCGGTCAAAAACATCACGTCATAACCGTCCAGCCGTTTGAAGCGGGCCAGAACGTCTGTTGCGATTGCCTCGTAGGCATGGCCGAGATGCGGCTTGCCATTCACGTAGGAAATCGCGGTGGTGATGTAAAACCGGTTACTGTCGCTCATGTCTGCTTTCTCAATCTGCCAACGGCGCGGAACTACAGGGTTTACCTGCCCCGCATCGCTGGCTCAAGCGTCATGAAGGTCAGCAGGATCACTTGTTTTTTCGAAAGGTTGGCCGGCGGATCCGTCCGGCCGAGCTGTTCGGCCACGATGCGCCGCAAATCATCCAGTTTGGTGGCGCTGTTTGCCGCCAGCAGACGCCCGTAGGCGCGGTCTTCCCCGATCAGTATCTCGGCCGGCCGCTGTGACCGGGCCGCGGCAATCACGGCCCGCGACAGCCACCAGTCGACAAGCTCCCGGAAGGACGCATAGGCGGCTTCCGACCCTTTTCTGGCCAGCGTATCGCCCAGCGTATGGATTGTCGCCCAGTCGAACGGATCGCCCTGCAACAGATCGACGAAGCCCCGGTACAGATCCAGCCCGCCCGCCGCCTGCAGCGACAGGGCCCTGCCGATGCTGCCGTCGGACAGACGCGCCAGACAGTTTCTGGTTTCCGCATCGACGTCCGGCAGGGTGTCGGACAGCAGGGTTTCGACCGTCTGGGTCGGCAACGGCGACAGGCGCAGGCTTCTGCACCGCGACCGGATCGTCGGCAACAGCCCGCCCGGCCGGTGCGATACCAGCAGAAACAGCGCCTTGCCCGGCGGTTCCTCCAGCGCTTTCAAAAGGGCGTTGGCGGCGGACGGGTTCATATCGTCGACCGGATCGACCAGGATGATCTTGTAGCCGCCCTCCGCCGACGTCCGGTAGGCGAATTCGACCGCCTTTCTGGTCGCATAGGCATTGATGACCGTCGGCGTCGGTTTGCCGTTGGCGTCGGCCATACCCCGCACCAGAACTTTTACGTCGGCGTGGCCCTGCGCGGCGATACGCTGAAAAAGCGACGATTCCCGATCGGTCGCGAGCGATGTCGCCGGCAGATCCTCGCCGAACAGGCCGCCGCCCTGCGTTTCGCCGCCGCCGGAAAGGACAAACCGGATCATTCGATAGGCGAAGGTGGCCTTGCCGATTCCCTCGGGACCGCTGATCAGCCAGGCATGCGGCATGCGGCCGGACCGCCACGCATCCAGCACCACCTGTTCAGCGTCTTCATGCCCCAGGCAGGCCGGGTTTGCGCGCGGATGCGGCCAGGGCAGGTCTTCGGGGTCAGATTCGGTAGCCATACCGATTGCTTACGAAAGATCGAAGCGCGTCACAACCGTATCGGCGATCTCTTTTTCGACCGCGTCTGCGGACAGCAGCGCATCGACAACATGGAAACGATCCGGTTCGCTTCGGGCGATCGCAAGGAAACCGTTGCGCAGCTTTTCGTGAAACGACAACGCCATCTTTTCATACCGGGTATCCACATCGGCCCGCCTGCCGGCTCGGGACAGCCCCTGCTCCACAGGGATATCCAGCAGCAGGGTCAGATCGGGCCGGAAGTCACCCAGGGTCAGGCGGCGAAGGTCACCGACCAGACCGGTATCGACCCCCATGCCATACCCCTGATAAGCGGTCGTTGAATCGAAGAAGCGGTCGCACAAGACCCAGCTTCCGGCCGCGAGCGCCGGTTCGATCAGGTCCGTCACATGCTGCCGGCGCGCCGCGAAATGCAGCAGCGTTTCGGCCAGCGGATCCCATGTCTCGCCCGACGGAAGATCGGCCAGCAGCACGTCCCGAATGGATTCCGCCGTCGGCGTGCCGCCGGGTTCACGGGTCTGGACGACGCTCAGCCCCCGCTTTTGCAGACAGGTGGCGAGCCTGGCGATCTGGGTCGACTTGCCCGCGCCTTCCCCGCCTTCGAAGGTGATGAACCGGCCCCGCGCCGGCTTCGTCACGACCCGTTGCCCCAGACGAGGTAGTTGACGGCGGCCTTCAACCTGCCGACAGCGCCCAGTTGCCCGACATCGCCCGCCGCCTTCAACGGCAGCGAAACCGGGTCGATGCCGGGTGCGGTAACGGTAACTTCACCAAGAACGGTGCCCGCGGTGATGGGGGCCGGAACCGGTTCAGTGTAATGCGCGGTGACCTTCAGGTCCTTGCGCGCGCGACGCCGCATCGTCACCGTCAGCGGTTCATCCACATACAGGGCGACGCTGGGCTGTTCGCCGAGCCAAACCGGCACGGTGTCGACAGTCTCGTTCGCGGCGAACAGGTCATAGCTGTTCCACTCCCGGAACCCCCAGGTCAGCAGCTTGACGCCTTCATCCGCCCGTTCCTGACTGGATTCCATTCCGTTGATCACAAGCACCAGCCGGCGGCCGTCGTTGACGGCCGAGGCCGTCAGGCCGTACCCGCTGGCTTCGGTATGTCCGGTCTTCAGCCCGTCGGCGCCGATATCGCGGTACAGCAGCGGATTACGGTTCCCCTGTTCGATATCGTGATAGGTGAAGCTGGTTTCCGAATACATGTGGTAGAATTCCGGATGCTGCTCGATCGAGGCTATCGCCAGCGTCATCAGATCGCGCGCGGTCGTATAGTGATCGGGATGCGGCCAGCCGCTGGCATTCTTGAAGTTGGTATGCATCATGCCGAGCGATCGCGCAGTCGCGTTCATTTCATCGGCAAAGGCGTCTTCCGACCCCGACAGGCCTTCGGCCACGACAATCGTCGCATCGTTGCCGCTCTGGATGATAATGCCGCGCAGCAGGTCCTCCACCGAAACCTTGTTACCCACCTCGACGAACATTTTCGATCCGCCCTTGCGCCAGGCCTTTTCGCTGACCGTGAATTCATCCTGCAGCGACAGGGTGCCGTCCCGCAGACGCTCGAACACAATGTAGGCCGTCATCATCTTGGTCATCGACGCCGGGAACATGCGTTCATCCGCGTTCTTTTCCAGCAGCACGGCCCGCGACGTCAGATCAATCAGCATCGCCTGCTTCGCATTGGTTTCGATATCCTGCGCCGTGGCGGTGGCGGTCCAGGCGGTCGGCACAAGAATGGCGACGATGAAAACTTGCAGGAATTTCAGGGCGGTTTCGGTTGGTCTAAAAATCATGATTCCGGTTTCGGTAGGTTTGGTGTGATAGCGGAAATGCGGCTCAGGTCATTACGATAAGGGTCGAGTACGGCAGTTTTGTGGCGATGCCCATATTTACTCGGGAACGACGATATCGGCATCCGGAAACCCTGCATCGACCACCTGTTCGAGGACGCGGTCTATTTCATCGACCGAGGTAAACGGGCCGATCCGCACCCGGAACAAGGGCGTCGATGACGACATTACCTGTTCGATCTGAACATTGCCAAGGTTCGATAACAGCAACTGGGCGCGCTGGACATTAACATATTGCGAAAACGCGCCCGCCTGAATGAAAGCATGCGGCGTTGTCGGCGCCGAAACGATTCGGATCACTTCCTCGGAATCCGGCAATTCACGCTCAACCGCAGCCGGTTCGGCGGCCGGTGCCGACGCCGCTGCGGTTTCGGATGGCGGCGGCAGTTCTTCAACCGATCCCGGCGCCGCCAGATCCTGACCATCGACAGAAACCGATGGCGCGGCTTTCGGCAGCGGCACCGCAGCTTCGTTGGAATCTACGGCAATCCCCTGCATTACCGCAGCAAGCTGCCGGCTTTCGTCCTCTACCACTTCGACCCGCACAAAGGCGGTTCCCTGATTTTCGAATCCAAGCAACTGCGCGCCACGCCGAGACAGGTCGATGATCCTGTTTTTCGAGTACGGCCCCCGGTCGTTCACCTTCACCTTGAGCGAGCGCCCGTTTTCCAGATTTGTGACCCGAACGATTGACGGCAACGGCAAGGTCTTGTGGGCGGCAGACACCTTGTTCTGATCGAAAACAGCGCCGTTCGCCGTCGGCTTGCCGTGGAAGTTCGGGCCGTACCACGAGGCGATACCTTCCTCCGAGTAATCATAATCAACGTGAGGATAATACCACACACCTTTGATCTGATAGGGATTTCCGATCTTATAGTGCTGGCCGTTCTCAGTGGCGATCAGGGTTTCCTGACGAACCGGTTCGGCGGTTCCGCCCGCCTCTTTCGCCGCCTGCGACAGAAACTGCAATTCCGCACAGGCCGGCAATACGGCAACCGTCAACAGCAGAACCAATAACCTGAAAGAGGGGAAAAGCGTCATCAAGGCTCTAATCGGAGACTGTTTTAAGAAACGCCGCAGCGGATTTCAGCGTATCGAAACAGGATTCCCGCATACCGTCACGTCGAAACCGCCGATAAATCGCCGAAACCGTCACTGTGCCGCCGCCTCCGCATCGATCCGCCGCAACAATTCGTCCGTCGGATAGGCATCCGCCGGCAACCCGGCCTTGCGCTGGTAATCGCGGATCGCGTTTCGCGTCATCGGGCCGACCATGCCGTCCGGTTCTCCCGATGAAAACCCGAGTTTGTTCAGATTGTGTTGCATCGCGAGAATTTCAGTCCGGCTCAGGGGCCGGTCATTCTCGGGCTGGCTGGCGACAAGGCGTCCCAGATTAATCAGCCGGTCGGAAAGGATGCCAACGGCCAGCGCATACAGCGTCGACCGGTTCCAGACCAGAATGGCGCGATAGTTGCCGTAAACCAGAAAGGCGGGGCCGTTTCGCCCGGCCGGCAACACGATCGACCCCTCGATATCGGCAACCGGCAGCGCATTGCCGTTCGCCCGCGTGACACCCAGCGTCGACCAGTCTCCAATTTGCTTGCGTGTCTCCAGACCGACCAGATCGAGATCGAAATCCGCCGGCAGAAGCACCTCTCTGCCCCAGGTTTCATCGCCGCTCCAGCCGACCTGGGACAGATAATTGGCCGCCGAATGGAAAACATCGGGCAAGCTGTTCCACAGATCGCGCTTGCCGTCGCCATCGCCGTCCCGCGCATAACCGGTAAAGGTCGATGG
Source organism: Alphaproteobacteria bacterium (assembly GCA_040222995.1). Lineage (GTDB taxonomy): Bacteria > Pseudomonadota > Alphaproteobacteria > UBA8366 > Aestuariispiraceae > JAVKBW01. The sequence goes on from JAVKBW010000019.1 coordinate 458,067, forward strand.
CATGAATTGCGGCTGCCCCATTGCGCCGGCCCAGGACCCCGACATCCGGTCGACCGTGATATCGCCTGCCTCCAGGATCGAAAGCGCGTGCATCAGTTCATTCCGGAAAAAATCACTACGCCGCGGGTCATGCGCCAGCGTGGCCAAGGCTCCGATCACCGGGAAACCGCCGGTATAGTCGCCGAAGTTGGTCTCCAGGCCCCAGAACGCCACGAGAAACCGCGGCTGAACGCCATAGCGCTTCTCGACCTCGGCCAGCAGCGCAGCATGTTCCTTCAGCAGCGCCCTGCCCCGTTCAATCCGCGCATCGGAGATCGCACGGTTCAGGTAGGTCCAGAACGTCTGGGTGAATTCAGGCTGGCTTTTATCCAGTTCAAGCACCCGATCGATAGGCTCCAGGCCGGCAAACGCGATATCAAGGGTCGATTCGCTGATCCCGCGGCCGATCGCCTCGGCGCGAAGCGTTGACAGCCAGTCATCAAAAGACGCGTTCTGCGCCTGCGCGGGTCCCGAACCCGAAATCAGAGCGATTGAAGCCAGTATCAGTAAGGCGTTGATAAAACAGGTTTTCATTTTATTCTTCCCGAAGACGAATATCCCGCTGGCTATACTGATTCGGATGGCGGAAGCCCCTAAACAAACTGCCAATTTCTTTTGCCGCCGCATATGGTTTAAAAGAGAACGGCACTATCCGCGCAATCGGCAAAGACGCAGGAAGCAGAAAAACCGTAATCATGCCTCCCACACTGACAAAAAACGGTGAAATAATTGACGATGCAGACACCACGCGCGAGCGTCGGTTCGATTTCGTCATCGATGTAGGCTGCGATATTCTCGGCGTCACAGGTTTTTCGAACAAGGTGCTGGGTTATGCCCGCGACGAAATCAGGCATCATAACCTGTCGATGCTGATTCACCCGGAATCCGAAATACTGCTGACCGAGATCACCTATTGCGTGGCCATGCAACAGCCGATGGAAACCATGATCCTGTTCCTAAAAGGGATGCAGCACCGGGTCGTCGGCTGCACGGTGACAGGCCAGCCGGTCACCAATGCCAAGGACCATTTTCTGCTGCGGTTTGAGTGGGACCCGGATCTGGAACTGAAAAGCCGGCCGAAAAATTCGGCGGAGGGCCTTGTCGACGATGTGCAGCGGCTGCTGGAGCAGCATCAGGAAAAAGACCTCAACCTCACCTTTGTCGATCTCGGCGATGTCGATTCCGCTGTCTCCTCGCTCGGTCTGACCGATGAGGAGGCCGGCGTTTTTCAGCGCCAGGTGGAGGATCGGCTGCGGCGCGACAGTATCGACGGCAAAACCGTCAACCGCGTCGATTCCGGCAAGTACGGTCTGGTCGCCGAAAGAAGCCTCGATGTCGGCGCCCTCACCGGCGATCTGCAGTCCTATGCCGGCAGGCTCGACCCGACCGGCGCGTCGCTTACCGTCGGCGCAACGCAGATCGCTCTCGACAGCGAGGGCATGTCGCACGAAGACATCAACCAGGCCGTCGGGCACGCCATCGACGAATTCGTCGATTCAGGTCTGGACGCGATCATTTTCGACACGCTTGCGGACAGCCAGGCCGCCTGGGTCGACAAACGCGCCAACCGCACGGCGCTGCTTCAGCAGGTTGTCGAGAACGACCAGCTTTCCGTTGTCTACCGGCCGATACTGGATCCTAAATCGTGGCAGATCGACCACCTTCTCGCGGAATTCCGCGCCGATCTGGAGGATGACGGTCTGGGCGTCGAGGAAATCATTTCGCTTACCGCCGAAAAGCCGGATCTGCGGAGCGCGGTGGACATGGCGCAATGCCGCTTTATCGTCGACAGCGAGGGGCTGGACAGCACCGGCATCGCCATCAGCCTTTCGATCCGTTCGCTGCTGACCCCCGGCATGATGGAAGGTCTTGTCGAATTCGCACATTACTACCCCGACCGGCGGGTCATCCTCCGGCTTGAAGGGCTTACCCCGGATCAGGTCGGCCGCATCAGCGCAATCCAGGTTCTCCGCAAGGCGGGATTCAGCATCGCCCTCATCGGACGGGAGATCGGCGCGATCAGTGAAGAGGTTCTGAAAACCCTGCCGGCCGACTACATCATTCTCGATTCCAGCTTCTCGGTCGATGCCGATCACCTGAAGCGCAGTCTTCCGGCGCTCGGCAGCATGGCGAAACGCTGTGCGGATCATGGCATCAAGACATTGTTCGAAGGCGTCGTCGATATCAGCAGTGTCAGACTTCTGGCGCCGGTGCCGGGCAGCCTCATCATGGGCGATTATCTGGGGCCGCCGGTCACCAGCCCGGATCAACTGTCGTTACCCACGAAGCAATAGGAAACGGAAGCGCAATGGCCGGAAACGAATATGAAAAAGGACGCCTGAACCTGCCCTTCGTCGGCCATTGCACGTTCGGCAAACAGCCGGTCTGTCTGGACTGGGATGCAATCGACGCCGATGTCGCCGTCCTCGGCGCGCCCTTCGACATGGGCACCCAGTACCGCGCCGGCGCGCGTTTCGGCCCGCGTTCGATCCGCGAGGCCTCGACCCTGTTCTGCTTCGGACACGGGGGCGCCTACGATTTCGAGGACGATGTCACCTACCTGCCCCGCGACGAAGTCACCATCGTCGATATCGGCGACGCCGATATCATTCATACCGACACGATCCAGAGCCACGACAACATCGAATACGGCGTCCGCAAGATTCTGAAAGCCGGGGCCCTTCCCCTGACCCTCGGCGGCGACCATTCCGTGCACATTCCCTGCATCAGGGCGTTCGACGACCAGCCGCCGGTGCATATCATCCATATCGATGCCCACTTGGATTTCGTCGATGAACGCCACGGTGTCAGATACGGCCACGGCAACCCGCTGCGCCGCGCCTCGGAACTGTCGCACGTCACCGGGTTTACCCAGCTTGGCATCCGCAACGTCTCGTCCTCCAACAAGGCGGACTATGATGCGGCGCGGGCGGCGGGATCCGATATCCTGTCCGTCCGCGATGTCCGGCGGCTCGGAACCGAAGGCGTGCTGGCGCGCATTCCGGACGGGGTGCGTTACTATGCGACCGTCGATGTCGACGGGTTCGACCCCTCGATCGCCCCCGGCACGGGCACGCCGAGCCACGGCGGGTTCCTGTACTACGAAGTATTGGAGATCTTTCAGGGTCTCGTCGGCAAGGGCGATATCGTGGGGATAGATTTCGTCGAAGTCGCCCCTGATTACGATCAGTCAGGCAGCACCGCCTTCCTGGCCGCGCAGTTTCTGATGAACGTACTCGGATATATTTTTCACGCAAAAAAATCACGCTGACCAAGCGCTCTACAACAGCTTTCCTTTCGTAAAACTGTCTTTTTACAAAAGTATAACCAGGACATATACTTTGCAGTACTAATGTATTGGTCTCGAAATACTTATTGCTGGTTGGGGCACGAGCAATAGTTCATTCAAACATTTATAGTAACAACTATCCGCCCGAGCTTTAGAGTCAGGCCCGATAAACCCGGTGCGCAAGAATGCGAAGTATTGAAGAAAAACTGAAGAAACAGAGGTTTGTCGACAGCCTGTTTACGACTGTCCGAGCAGCCGACGCCGCCACCGAAGAAGAACTGAAAAGAAAAATCGGCGAGGTTATCGACGAGTATCTCGATATCGATGCCCATACCGAACTGTGCGAAGTCACGATACTGCTCTCTGACATTCGCGGTTTCACCAGCATTTCCGAGCGTCACACAGCCGACAAGATCGTCCGCATGCTGAACAATTACTTCACGCACATGAATGAAGTTATTCAGCGATATGAAGGCGTTATCGACAAGTATATCGGCGACGCCATCCTGGTTCTGTTCGGCGCGCCGGACCACAAAGACGACGACCCGCAACGCGCCGTCGCATGCGCTGTGGAAATGCAGGTCGCCATGGATCGGGTCAACGAACTCAGTCGCCAGCAAGATCTGCCTGAACTGTTCATCGGCATCGGAATAAACACCGGCACCGTCTCCGCCGGACAGATAGGCTCAAACCTGTATAACGAATACACGGTCATCGGCGACGGCGTAAATCTGGCGTCACGGATCGAATCCCATAGCCTGAGGGGACAGGTGCTGATCAGTGAATTCACCCATGACAAGGTTCAGAAATTCGTTGAAGTCGGCCAGTTGAACACGGTGCGGGTCAAGGGGAAGAACGAACCGGCGAAATTCTATGAAGTTACCGGCCTGAAAGGCGAAAACGGCCTGCAGGTGCCGCGCCGCGAAGTCCGAACCAGTGTGCGGGTCGAAGTGGAATCCGCCTTCACTTTCCAGGTTGTCTCCGGCAAGGATCTTCTGCCGGACATCTATCATGGCCAGTTGAAGGATATCAGCTACAACGGCTTTTTTGCGGTCATGACCAAGGAACTGGAACCCTTCACGGATGTTTCCATCAAATTGTCGCTGTCATTGCTCGGCGGTGAGACGCGAAATAACTACGCAAAGGTCATGAGCGTCCGTGACATGCCGAACGGCTTCGGCTGCGGTATTCAGTTTACGTCACTCGACGACGATTCAAAGCAGGCGATCAAGAACTTCATCGACAGGATTATCGAAGGCGGCTGAACCGCCCTATCCCACGAACGCCTTTTCGATCACATATTCCGCCGGCGCACTGTTCGACCCCTCCGTCAGGCCGGCCTTTTCAGCGAGCGCCTTGATGCTTTGCAACATCGCCATCGAGCCGCAGATCATCACTCGGTCGGTTTCCGGGTTCAGCGGCGGCACGCCCAGAGCCTCGTAAAGGCGGCCGTTTTCCATCCATTCGGTGATCCGCCCCGTGCGCGGATAGTCCGGGTCCTGCGTCGCGGTGGTAAAGAAGCGGAACTTCTCCGCCGCAAATTCGCCAACCAGCGGGTCATCCTTCAGATTGGCCGCCAGGTCTTCGCCATAAGCCAGTTCGTCCGCCGTCCGGCAGGTCTGGATCAGGATTACGTCGTCATAGCGTTCGTAAGTTTCCGGGTCGCGGATCAGGCTGCCGAACGGCGCAATACCGGTACCGGTTGAAAACATGTAGAGACGCTTCGTCGGCAACAATGCGTCCAGTACCAGCGTGCCGGTCGGTTTCTTGCCGAGAATGACCGTGTCGCCGGGCTGGATGTGCTGCAGACGGGACGTCAACGGACCGTCCTGTACCTTTATCGAGTAGAACTCCAGCTCCTCGTCCCAGATCGAACTGGTGATCGAATAGGCGCGCAGCAACGGCTTGCCGTTTTCCTGACGCAGGCCGACCATAATGAATTCGCCGCTTCGGAACCGGAAGCTGGCCGGGCGGGTAATGCGGAACGAGAACAGCCGGTCGGTCCAGTGTTTGACATAGGTGACCTCCTGCTCCGTCGGAGCATTCGGCGATACCGGTTTCTTTTCGGCGGCGATGTCAGTCAACCCTTCCATATCCTTCGTCCTTGTCCCTATGCTGCATGTGTCTACCCGACAGTCTGTACCGGTTCAACGGTCCAGACAGGTCATTGAATTCAATTGTCCTGGATCAAAATGGCGGAGGCGGTGGGATTTGAACCCACGAGACGGTTTCCCGCCTGCTGGTTTTCAAGACCAGTCCGTTCAACCACTCCGGCACACCTCCGCACCGATGCGCAGCATCGAAACGCCAGCGGTTTAACGCGCCAGACCTGTCCTGCCAAGCAGGATGATGAAGAAGCCGAGCCATCGGTATCAAAAATGTGCGAAATGCAGGCCGGTCGGCGGCGTTTCCTCGCGAATAACCGCCTGGGCGCAGATAACGCGCGTGCCGTCGAAGGTCGCCGAGGGCGAGCCATAAAGCTGCCAGCCCTCATTCAACGCAACCGTCACCCGTTCGCAAAAGCTATGATCGTCCGGGCCGGTCAGTAGCCGATAACGTTTTGTGGCCGCGCCGTAACCACCGCCGCCATCGCCGCTGACACCGGCACTCTCGGCCGGTTCGCCCGACACGGTCGGATAGCCCCGGGCTTTCCAATCCAGTATGCCGCCTTCCATGTGTACTACCTTTCTGTACTGCGTCTTCACGAAACGACTGAAATGATCGGCGGTCCGCCTGCCGCTGCGACAATGAAAAACCCCGATCTTTGCAGGATCGCCGGTCGGCGCGACATCGTCGTACCGCGACAGCGGATACAATGCCGCCCCCGGTATCCGTTCGGTCCGCCATTCGTTTTCCTCACGGACATCAATCAGTACCGCATCACCCACTTCGACAAGACGGTGGGCTTCTTCCGCATCGATACCGACGACATCCGTCCTTTCCATCATGCCGTCACCGCCAAAGCCTGGTCGAGATCGGCGATCAGATCGCCACTGTGTTCCAGACCGACCGAAAGCCGGATCATCCCTTCGGTGATGCCGACATGGGCGCGTTCTTCCTCGGTCAGCCGATAGTGCGTGGTCGACGACGGATGCGTTATCAGGCTTTTGGAATCGCCCAGATTGTTCGAAATCCGGATCAGCTTCAGCCGATTCATCACGGCGAAGGATTTCGCCCTGTCGTCCTCTATCCGGAAGGTCACGACCGTACCGCCCAGATTCATCTGCCGGGATGCCAGATCGAATTGCGGGTGGCTTTCAAGATGCGGATACAGCACCCGGGATACCCGGGGGTCTTCCTCAAGCCAGGTGGCGATATCGAGCGCGACCCTGCTCTGCCGCTCTACCCGCAGCGACAGGGTTTCGAGCCCCTTCAACAGAACCCAGGCATTGAACGGGCTGAGGCTCGGGCCGGTATGCCGGATGAAAGGCATCAGTTTTTCGGTGCAATAGTCGCGCGTGCCGAGGATCGCCCCGCCCAGACACCTTCCCTGCCCGTCTATATGCTTGGTCGCCGAATAGACGATCACATCGGCGCCGTAGTCGATCGGCCGTTGCAGCATCGGCGTGGCGAACACGTTGTCGATCACCACCTGCGCGCCGGCGTCATGGGCGAGATCGCAAACCGCCTTCAGATCGACAATTTCCAGCGTCGGGTTGGTCGGCGTTTCGAGGAACACCGCCGCTGTCGGCTGCGACAGCGCCGTTTTCCATTGGTCGAGATCGGCCCCGTCAACGAACACCGTTTCGATGCCGTAACGCGGCAGAATATCGTTGCAGACGAAAAAGCAGGATCCGAACAGCGCCCGGCTGGCGACCAGCCTGTCGCCGGCCCTGAGGAGGGAAATCAGGGCCGTGAAGACGGCGGACATGCCGCTGGCGGTTGCGAAACACTGTTCCGCGCCCTCGATCTGCGCCAGCCGCTTCTGGAACATATCGACGGTCGGATTGCCGTATCGGCTGTAAATGTACCGGTCGCTCTCGCCCTTGAAGGCTGCCTCGGCATCTTCCGCGCGGGCATAGACATAGCCCGATGTCAGATACAGGGCTTCCGCTGTTTCCTCGAAACCGCTGCGGTTGACGCCACCATGAACCGCCGCCGTATCGGGGTGCCATGCCGGCTCCGCCAGCGACTCCAGCGCTGCCCGTTCGGCCGCGATGGTTGCGAAATCGATCGTTTTGTTCTTGGCCACAGTCATGCCCGTCCGCCTTCTTGCCTACGACGCCAGTCGCGCCGGTTCTTCATATGATTTCTGCCGCAATACCCGGATTGTCGGCGCCGCATCGACAGCCGGCTGGTAGAACAGATCGACCGTCGGCCGGTGCCCCTTGCGGGTCCAGCGTATCGTCGGTTCATTGCTGATCACGAACCGGTCGATACCGACCCGCAGCATCGCCTGAAGCTGGTCGAGCAGGACATCGCCGCCGGCCCGGATTTCGCCTTTGAATCCGAATCGCTCGCGCAGCAGACGGGCTGTCGAATAGGCGCGTCCGTCGGCAAAGTTCGGGAAGGTCACCTGCACAAGGTCGAGGTGCTGCAAATCATCGCCAATTTCACCGGCAAGCTGTTCCGATGTCAGAACGACGCCGACACCGCCTTCGCGCGCGATCAGCATCTCCTTTTCATTCCGCCAGCGCGCCAGCGTCACGATAACCGGGCGCAACGCCGGAAGTTCGGCATCGTCGGTCAGAACGGTCCACTCGTCCCGTACTTCTTTTCCGTTTCCATCAAACAACGGCATGGGTCCCTCCTTGCCTTTTGGGTTGAACGTCTTCGATCCGGTGAATGCCGCATTCGACCTTGGCCGCCCCGCGCCAGCGCCCTGCCCTCGGGTCTTCGCCCGGGCGCACGCGGTCGGTGCAGGTCATGCAGCCGATTGACAGATAACCGTCAGCTTCCAGCGGGTGCCGCGGCAGACCATGTGCGTCGAAATACGCCTGCACGTCCTCACGGGACCAGTCGATAATCGGATTGAACTTGATATGGGTGGCGTCGGCATCGACGACGGCAAGATCGCTGCGGGTCGCCGCCTGATAGCGCTTCCGTCCGGTGATCCAGGCATCAAAGTTCTGCAAGGCCGCCTGAAGCGGCGCAACCTTTCGCGTCGCACAGCAGACGTCCGGCTGGGTTGAAAACAGCACGCCGTCCGGGTCGACCGCATCGACGACTTCGGCAACCGGCGTCAGATAACGGACATCCGTGAGGCCGAAACGCGCCGCCAGATCGCGTCCGTAGCTTTTGGTTTCGCCGAAATGCTTGCCGGTATCGACGAACAGCACCGGTGCATCCGGCCTGACCTGCGAAACAAGATGCAGCAACGGGGCCGCTTCCGCACCGAAGCTGGTGACAACAGCGGTTCGGCCGGCAATCTGTTCGACCAGCGCGGCACGCAGCACCGTTTGCGCATCGGCATCCGCCAGAACGTCGCCGAGCCGTGCGGCCTTGTTCTCAGGCGTTGCCATAGAGACGCTCCTTGAACGGATCGGCGCCGACCCGGCGATAGGTATCCAGAAACGATTCCGCGGGATCCTTGCGCAGGTCGATATAGGTATCGACGACCGTTTCCACCGCATCGGTAATTCTGTCGGCGGAGAAGCCCTGCCCGATAATCTTGCCGATGGAGGCGTTTTCATCCGCCGAACCGCCGAGCGTGATCTGGTAGAATTCCTCGTTTTTGCGGTCGACGCCGAGGATGCCGATATGGCCGACATGGTGATGGCCGCAGGCGTTGATGCAGCCGGAAATCTTCAGCTTCAGATCGCCGATATCCTTCTGCCGGGCCAGATCGGCGAACCGGTTGCTGATGTTCTGCGCCACCGGAATCGACCGCGCATTGGCCAGCGCGCAGTAATCCAGACCCGGACAGGCGATGATATCGCCGATCAGACCGGCATTCGCGGTCGCCAGTCCGGCGTCCTTCAGGCCTTCCCAGACCGTGAACAGGTCGTCCAGCCGCACATGCGGCAGCACCAGGTTCTGTTCGTGCGTCACCCGCAATTCGTCGAAACTGTACTGCTCCGCAAGATCGGCAACGGCTTCCATTTGCGCGTCGGTCGCATCGCCCGGCGCTTCACCAGTTGCTTTCAGTGAAATCGTGACGATGCCGTATCCCGGTTGCCGGTGCGGATGCACGCTGCGCGCTACCCAGTCGGCGAAAGCAGGGTTTTCCGCCTTGCGCAGATCCAGCTTGCCGGATTCGGCCGGAAGGTCGGCAAAGGCCGGCGGCCGGAAATACGTTGTGATGCGGTCGATTTCGTCCTGTGGCAGATCAAGCGCGCCATCCTTGATGGCGTCCCACTCTTCCTCGACCATCCGTGTCAGTTCTTCGGTGCCGGTTTCATGCACCAGGATCTTGATCCGCGCCTTGTACTTGTTGTCGCGCCGGCCGAGCTGGTTGTAGACCCGCAGCACCGCCTCAAGATAACTCAACAGATGAACCTTCGGCAGGAAGTCCCTGATTTTCTTGGCGATCATCGGCGTCCGGCCCAGCCCGCCGCCGACATAAACGGCGAAGCCCGTCTCGCCGGCCTCGTTGCGGACCAGCGTCAGGCCGATATCGTGCATCTGGATCGCCGCCCGGTCCTTCTCGCACCCGGTCACGGCAATCTTGAACTTGCGCGGCAGGAACAGGAACTCTGGGTGCAATGACGACCATTGCCGGATGATTTCCGAATAGATGCGCGGATCTTCGATTTCATCGGCGGCGGCCCCGGCGAAGTGATCCGCCGTGACATTGCGGATGCAATTGCCGCTGGTCTGGATCGCATGCATCTCGACAGATGCGAGCTGTTCGAGAATATCGCCGACATCGGTCAACGCCGGCCAGTTGTACTGGATGTTCTGGCGGGTCGTGAAATGGCCGTAGCCCTTGTCGTATTTCCGTGCGATATCGGCCAGGCAGCGCAATTGTTTGCTGGACAATGTTCCATAGGGCACAGCGACCCGCAGCATGTAGGCATGCAGTTGCAGGTACAGGCCGTTCTGCAGCCGCAGCGGCTTGAATTCGTCCTCCGTCAGATCCCCGGCCAGGCGGCGGGAAATCTGGTCGCGAAACTGTGCGACGCGCTGGCGAACAAAATCATGGTCGAATTCATCGTAACGATACATGCCGGTATTCTCGTCTTTCGCTGTATTTTACTGGTAAAGCTCTGCCTGTTTGCCGAGGTCGCGCCGCACCGTCGGGCCGAGCGACCGGATATGCTGGATGTTCTTGACCGCCTTGCGGCCGCCGTCTTCCTCGGTGATTTCCGCGAATTCCCATCCCGTCACCTGCTGGGTGGCGATACCGCCATTCGCCGCGTCTTCCAAAGCCGCACGTTCGTCCTCGGTCTCGGCGACCGACGCGTCCTCGATTTTCTCGACCCAGCCGCCTTCCGCAGACAGATAGACGACAGCGCCGTCCGTCAGGCGGTTTCCGGAGACAATCTCGGGGTATTTCTGTTTTGCAGCCATTCTCATGTCCTCTCAGGCCGACCGGCGGTCGGAAAAAGAGCCGTCTGCCGACACGACGGCGACAAGGTCTTCCGCACCGGACAGATCGGCATATGCCACGGTTTCACCAATCACGATCAGCGCCGCGCCGGTAACATTCCGGATATCGCTCAAGAGCGGCAGGGTCGAAAGCGTGCCTTTCAACACCCGTTGCTCCGGCAGGGTCGCGTTCTCGACGATGGCGACCGGCGTCGACGGCGACCGCCCCAGATCGATCAGCCGGGCGGATATGTCGGCAGCTTTCGATTTCCCCATATAGAACACGGCGGTCTGGTTCGGATCGGCCAGCGCCGCATAGTCCGGTTCGTCGCCGCCGGTTTTCGGGTGGCCGGTAACGAAACTCAGCACCGAAGCGCAATCGCGGTGCGTCAGCGGCAGTTTCAGCGCTGCAGCCACGCCGGTCGCCGCCGTGATGCCGGGGATCACATCGACAGGAATGCCCACCGCCGTCAGGGCTTCGACTTCTTCTCCGCCACGCCCGAAAATGAACGGGTCGCCGCCTTTCAGCCGCACGACCGTCGATCCCTTACGGGCTTCCTCGATCAGAATGCCATTGATGCGGTCTTGGCTATGGCTGTGCCGGCCTTTCTGCTTGCCGACATACAGCCGGACGGCATCGCGACGGGCGAGATCCAGTACTTCCGGACCGATCAGCGCATCATGGACAATCACATCGGCCTGCTGCAGCGCCCGCAGGGCCCGCAGCGTCAGCAGATCGGCCGCACCGGGGCCGGCGCCGACAATCGTCACCCGGCCCCGGCTGCCGGACTTGTCCCTGATACCGGCGATCAGCGTTTCCGCTTCAGCCAATGCCTTGTTTCCGTCTCCGGCCAGAATGGCGTCGGATGCAGAACCATTGAAAAACCCTTCCCAGAAGGCGCGCCGGTCCGACCCGCTGGAGAGCGCCGCCCTGACCCTGCCCCGCAGGCTTTTCGCGACCTCGGCGACCCGTCCCAGACCGGGCGGCAGCGTCGCTTCCAGTGTTTCCCGGATGCGCCGCGCCAGAACCGGCGCGGTACCGGCGCTTGAAATACCGATCATCACAGGCGACCGGTCGACAATCGAAGGCACGATGAAGGTCGACAGATCCTGCCGGTCGACGACATTCACCTTTACAGCGGCGGCCTGCGCCGCTTCAGAGACGACCCGGTCGACCGCGTCGATACCGGTCGTTGAAATCACCAGAGACGCGTTGCGGATATCGGACAGCGTCACGTCCCGCGCTTCCCAGACAACACTTCCTGCGTCTGCCAGCACTTCAATATCCGCCACAACGCGCGGCGCAACCACACGGATCGAGGCATTCGTCTTCAGCAGCAGGCGCAGCTTGCGCAACGCATTCTCGCCGCCGCCGACGACAAGCAAGTCACCCTTCGATGTATCGATAAAAATTGGAAAATAGTCCCGGGACAAACCACACACTCCTAGAGCCAATACCTGGGCCCACGGAGGTTTCCCCCGTGGCGCTTTAGCAGTGTTAACGCGGATGCAAGCTGCCCTATCAAATCCCGCGGGTCCGTTCGGGTGGACCAGGCCATAAAAAAACCCTGTCGCAGCTTCGCGCCGGACAAGGTCCCCGCTTTAGCTGCATTTTTAAAGCGCCCGCAATTTGGCTTAACTCGGCGCTGGTCATTAGGTAATCACATCGGATTCAGATGTCAATGTTCTCATTGAACAGATATCGGATAATTTTCATCCTCTTTCCAGAATCCAAAGGGTGAACGTTGGCTTTTAATTAACAATAACAGAAGGTTAACACCTGTCCTAAACCATAAACCAGAGCCAAACCGGCTTGCTGTTCACAAGTGTTTTACCATTTCGGTAACAACCGGCGACAAGAAGCGGCATCTGACACCGGATGCCGGGCGACCCCGCTTATGTACCCGAAGACGGGCTATACGGGACAATCTTTACGGTATCGATCGAGAGGTGGGAAATCAGGGACAGCAGGGTAAAACCGGCGATTTCAACGGTGCGTTCCGTGGCGACTGCATCAGCCTGGGCGTCCAGATACAGCGTTTCACCGGTAATCACGTCGATCAGCGACCGTTTGCCAATCTTGCGTTCTTCCTTCGCCAGATCGAGGAAGTCAGCCGTCAAATCCACCTGCTCGGTCGCCAGCGTCAGAGACTGCACCGCCGTGCGGTAGTTTTCCCAGGCATCGCGAACCTGCTGTTCGATCTGCGCCTGCAGATCGTTGACCCTGTAAATACCGGCTTCATGCGCCAGATCCGCCGCCTTTACCGTATTGATCGCGGTAAGCCCCAGATTGAACGGAAAAGACAGTTCGACCTTGCCGACCGCATCGCGTTCAAAGCCTTCCGTACCATCAACGTCGTTCTTGTATTTGATTTCGCCAATCAGATCGATATTCGGATAATAACTTTCCGCTTCGGTCTGTTTTGCCGTCTGCAATAACTGATCAGTGCGCAACCGGGCAACCCGCATAAGCATGTTCCGACCCAGCGCCAGCTCAACCGCTTCATCGACGGAGGCCGGAATGGCGTTGGCCGGTAGTTCCGGAATTTCACTCAGCGTCACCGCTTCCGGCGTGTAACCGTAGACCCTGTTGAAGAGGTTCTGGGCGATGGCGGCTTCGCGTTGCGCCGTCACACGGCGGATTTTCGCGCCGGCCAGTCGCGACCGGACCTGCAGCAGGTCGGTTTCCGCACCGCTTCCTGCTTCGATTCTGTCTGATTCAACCTGCGCCTGCTCGGCCAGCCGGTCTTCTGACTTGAGAGCGAAAGCGACGACTTCGCGTGTCTGCAATACATTCAGGTGGGCGACCAGGGCCTGCAACAGTAAATCCTGCCTGGCGATTTCCTCACGCAAGGCGAATTCCCGCTGTTCGATTTTCGAGCGTTCGATGCCGGCGTCTGTTGCGCCGAAGTCCCACAGGTTCTGGGTGACTGTCAGGGTAAGCTGCCGTGCTGTCAGCAGGGTATCGTTGGCGTTGACGTTTGCTTGATCTTCCCGGCCGACGGAACTGTTGATGTTCAGGGTCGGCCAGTTGTTTCCTTCGGTGACGCGCTGGCGTTCCGTCGCCCCCTGCTGATCGCGCTTCGCCGCCTCGATCAGACTGTCGGAGGTCAACAGCTCTTCCAGCCGGGCGCGCATGTCCTGCGCATTCGCCGCAGTAACCCAAATCCCGGACAAGAACAGTCCGGCAGAAACTACCAAAAACTTGTACGTCATCCCAAACCCATAAGACGGTCCCCGTCCGGTATGACCAATGCCCCGCGCATTGGTCTAGCGCATTTGACTCATTTCGTCACTTCAGAAATCTCCCCCTGACCGCAAATGAAATTCGCGGCTCTGAAGTAAATCTTATGTAATGAACCAGGCGATATAGTAGTTTCTAAAGACAAAGGAACAAACGCATAAATAGTTCAGATTTGTCGTTTGGTGTTTTGACAGGCGCCTGTCACCGCTTCAGACTGAACGTACAAATTCTTACCGCTTGCGATTAAGTTAATTTTTTCAATGACTTGGAAATGATATTTCTGGAAAAATTCCTCTCGGCGGAAGACGCCGCATCGATTGAAACCGCTATACGCGGCGGCGGCTACAAATCCGCCGTAACGCCGTTTCAACCTCAGCCGATTCCCCTGCCCGGCGAATCGCTGGGCGAAACGGTCTTGAAAAAAGCGGTTTCAACGCTTCGGAACAGCATGAAAAAGCATCGCCGGTTGATCCAGCCTGACCGTCTTTCAGCGGTTTCAGGGCCGGATTTCATTCGGTTTCTCGATGGCATGTCCCTCGGCAGCGCGCCGGTACCGGCGCTGCACGGTGTCGATGCGGTCCACCGGACCGGCATGCGCTGCGATGCCCTGCTGCACGTTCGCCTGTCCCGTCCTGACTGTTTCAAAGGCGGCGATATTCAGGTCTCGGCCAGCGATCAGGCTGCGCGGCGTCTGGCGTTGGGCCAAGGTGACGCCGTGCTGTTGAACTGGGAAGACCTGTTTGCCCTGCGCGTTGTGCATCAGGGCCCATTGTTTCACATGATCGTACGGTTTCAGTACGAGTCACCGGCCGACAGTTTCGAAGCGCTGACGCCGCTGGCCGATGCCGCAAGCTCGAAAGACCCCGCCCTCGCCGGCGCCGCCGCTGGCCTTCTCGCGCGAATTACGTCGTCCTACCGTTCGCGGAAGGCTTCGCCCGCACCGCCCAAAAGCGGCGACACAAGATAATCGAGTATTGTCCGTTTACCGGTCTGTATGCTGGCGACGACCTGCGTGCCGGGATACAGGTCGTAGCGCGTTTCGTAGTGTTCGAAATAGCTTCGGTCGGCATCGATCCGGACCCGGAAATACGGTGTGCCGTCCGGCAGGACCAGCCGGTCGGGGCTGACCTGCGCGACCGTGCCGTTGATGTTGCCGAAGCGGGTCAGGTCGGCTGAATTCAGTTTTATCAGCGCCCGCTGACCGACCTTCACATAGCCGATTTCCTGCGGCGGCAACTGCGCCTCGACGATCAGGCGGTCATCGCCCGGCACCAGCGCGACAATCGTATCGCCCGGTTTCACCACCTCGCCGATGGAACTGACCATCAGTTCCTTCACCACGCCGTCGACCGGCGCGCGCAGGGTCGTGCGCGCCAGACTGTCGCGGTATTTGGAAACCCGGGTCGACAGACCGTCGAATTCCGCATCGACGCCGGCCAGTTCCTGGCGCGCTTTTTCAACCAGATCAAACCGGGCTTCGCGGATCATCGACTCCGCGACGTCGAGGGCTGCGCGAGCGGCGCCGAGAGCCGCCTTGTCTTCCTCCACCGATCCTTTCATCTCGAGGAATTCGCGTTCCAGATCGATATGATTGTAGCGGTTGGTAATGCCTTTCTTGAGCAACTCCTCGCTGATCTTCAACTGTTCTTCGAGCAGCGCCATATTGTTGCGGGTATTCTTCATCCGGGTTTCGATTTCGCGAATTTCCTGTTGCCGCTGCTGCGCCGTCTTTTCCAGCCGATCGGTTCTAGCCCGTGTCTGTCGCGTCGCCGCATCGAACAGGGCCGTCGCCTTGTTGACCAGACCGGGCATTTCCGCTTTCAGGTCGTCGGGAAATTCAACCGTGTCCCGTTCCTCGGCCAATGCGGTCAGGCGGATGCGGTCGATACGCAACCCGGCCAGCCGAACCCGCAATTCATCCAGATCCGCCTCGCTGCGGATTGCCGACAGAGATACGAGCGGATCGCCGGCGGAAACGAAATCGCCTTCCCGCACCAGTAATTCGTCAACGATCCCGCCTTCAAGATGCTGCACGTTCTGCACCCGGCTGCTGGGTTTAACTTCACCCGCTGCGACACTGACGATGTCGATTTCGGAATCGTAGGCCCAGTAACCGAAACCGCTGAAAAGAACCGCCATCAGAACAAATACAAGGATTGTCGCGACCGGCGCGCCGTCATCGGGCGGTTTCGGCAAATCGCTCAGCCATGGGGCGCTCATTCCGCCGCCTCCTTGTTCTGCTGCTGTTTCTTGCGGCGCGGCCCCTCGGTCAGCACTGGCGGCGACGCATCAAGGTCGAGAAACCACGAGGCATCCTGAATAATGCCGGCTTCCGTCGAGCAGACGATCATCGTGCGCCCGTCATTCGCGAAGGCCTGCAGCACCGAAACGACCGACGCCCTGCCGGCCTGGTCCAGGCATTCCAGCGGTTCATCCAGCACAGCCAGCCGACCGTTGGAAACAAGTGCACGCGCCAGAGCCAACCGCTTTCGGTCGCCGGGCGACAATGTATCCGCGTACACGCCGAGGTCTGTTTCGAACCCGTTCGGCATGGCGCTGATCAGATGTCGGCATCCCGCCATCTGTATCGCCCGGTTGAGGCCTTCGTCATCGAGGTCCGGGTTCAGGGTCCGCAGATTATCGGCAACCGAGGCATTCAGAAAATCCGGGTTCTGGGGCAGATAACAGACCTGCTTACGCCACCATTCGATGGCCACCTGCCGCATGTCCAGGCCGTCGACGACGACCGCCCCGCGCAACGGTTCGACAAGCCCCAGCGCCATTTCGGCCAGAGTCGATTTTCCGGTTCCGTTTGCGCCGTGGACGACCAGTATGTCGCCAGGATCGAGATTGATCGTCAGTTGATCGAACAGGGGCGACGACTGGCCGGGATACGCGTAGACGACATCCGTCAGCGCGAACCGGCCGGAATACGCGCCGAGCGCCGATCCCTTGCCGGTTTCCGTCGGCCGCCGACGCAGATCCCTGATCCGTTGTTTCGCCTTTCGCGCATGCGCCAGCGTTTCCACCGTCATGGCTGCCCGCGACACGCCCGCAACCGCCCGCGTGCCCAGAATGTTCGCGGCGATCAGCACGCCGATATCGAGTTCCTGCCGCACGACGAGAACAGCGCCGACGCCGACAATCGCAATCGTCGTCAGCGCCGTCATGCTCATCGATATCGATTGCAGCACGCCACGGATCACGGCGACGCGCCGCATCTTCCTCTGTTGCAGCCGCATCGTCTGGGTCCAGTACCGTATAAGCATGCGCGCGCCATTGAACGCCCGCACGGTTTCCGGACGGTCCACCATATCGTCGACAAAGGGCGATATATCGCTGGGTACAGGTTGATTGGCGGCCTGAATGGCGGCCTGTCCCACGGCGACCAGAATTAAAAGTCCGGACGCCGTCATCGCCAGAAAGGCGAGAACGGGGCTGATGAAAAACAGGACAGTAAACAGGATCAGCGTGAAAGGCAGATCCAGCAGCGCCATCAGAATGGGCGGGCTGTAGGCCGACTGGATCAGATCGACATCGCGGCTGAACCTGCGCCGCAACGACTTCGGCAGTTGCCGCAGGGTGCCGAGTTTCGTTTCGATCAGTCCGCGGGCGCTGTCGATTGCAACATCCTCGTCAGGCTGCACCGAAACGACGGCCGCCAGCCGCAGCCTGACCCAGCGAAAAGCGAATTCCATCGCCAGGGCGAATAACGCACCGACGGTCAGGACCAGAAGCGTGCCATCGACACCGAAGGCGACATATCGGTTCAGCACCTGCATGACGAAAATCGGCGGCGCCAGCATCAGCAGGTTTACAACCAGCGTCGCCGCCAGCAACAGGGCTGTCGTCATCGGCCGGCGTAGCAATCTGACGATGAGTTCCAGCATGGGATTACCCGTCCGGACGTCCTTTCGTTACAGTTCGGCCCAAAGCCGCACCAAGTTACTGTGGGCGCGCATCAACAGCACCGCCTCTTCCGCGCCGGCATCCTTCGCGATGGCGTTCTGCCGCGCCTGATCGACATCGACCAGAATCTGGCGCTGCACCGGATCACGGATCAGGCTTTGCATGGCGACGCTGGCGGCGATCCTCGTGCCGCTTTCAACCTTTTCCACCGCCCGGATCAGATGCGACGGGAACAGCAGCGCGTCTCCCGCCGGCAGTTTGAACCGGGTGGCGTTACCGAATTCCTGTACCAGGACGGCGCCGCCTTCATAGGAGTCAAGCGGCGACAGAAACACCAGGGCCGTAACGTCGGTCCGGAAGGGCCTTTCACCGTTCGCGATTGCCGGATCCGTATGCCATCCGTGTTCCGACCCGGCCTGCATTCGCCAGAACAGGGGCCTGCCGATTGCTTTCGGGAAAAACCGGCTGGCGATGGGTGCGCTGTCGGTCAGCCCGCGTACCACGGCATCGCCCAGCTTTCGGTGCTGTTCATGCGCATCAAGATTAACCGGTTGCGGCTGGCCGTCGACCGATTCCGACGCCGCGCCGAGCTTTTCAACTGCCGAGCTGAGGGTTCCGGCGGCTTCTTCCGCTAACAGGCCTTGCACCCTCACGAACATCAGATGTTTCCCGTTCGTTCAAACCGTGAAATCGGTTGCATCCAGGTCTGCGCCGTTCACGCCGGTCAGGACAATCGCCATATCGGTCGATCCGTCATCGTTGGTATCGACCTGCAACGTATCCGTCGCGTCGTCGAATCGCGCCTCGACGGTGCCGTTGGACGTAAACGAAGCCGACCCGATGAAACTGAAGGACGAGAAGGCGAATGCCGTAAAATCGATATCCTCATTGGTATCGAAAGCATCGAAATTGTTTATGACATCCGGTGTCGCGACAAGGCTTTCGCTGGTTGCCCCGAAGAAGAAGATATCGGAGGCCGAAGACGACGCCGTTATCGTGTCTATACCGTCCCCGAGATCGAAAACTGTCGTGATAGATCCTAATGTCGTCACGTTCTGATCGCCGGCACCACCGAGAATCACGGTGCTGCTCGATCCTACAGCGTCGGACGTCACCTGAACTGTCTGATTAAAGTTCCCCAGATCGAGCGTGTTGCCCCCGACGGTAAAAAAGAAGTGCTGGTTTGTAAGATCGCTCGCCTCAAGCGTAACCGTCGCATTCTGGGCCGAAACGTTGATTTGTTCGAAATTTGTAATAGTGCCGGTATTGATGTTGCCCGTCAGAACAAGCTGGTCACCGACCTCAACATCGGATCCAGCATCATAGACATCGCCGGAATTCATGGCGTTGCCCATGATCACCGTATCGTCGTCGGCGCTGCCAACGAAATCATTGACCCCGGTCAGCGTGGAATCGAAAAATTGTGCAGCCGACGCATCGACTGCGTTCAACCCGCCGGCAAGATCGATAGACCCTGCGCCAAATGCACCAGTTATGGTTACAGTATCGTTGCCGCTGCCCCCGGTAATCGAATCGCTGCTGCTGGAATCCTCGCTGTTAAAGGTAACGAGATTACCACCATCCGCGAGGTTAAAGTCATTCGCACCGCTGCTGAACGAGAACGTCTGGTTATTGGCATCGGGAGCTTCCAGTGTAAGGCTTGCGCTGGACGCCCCTAGCTTTACGTTCTCGAACTGAACAATCGAAGCGCTGTTGACTACACCGTTGAGCTGCAGAATATCGTTGCCTGCGCCGCCGGCATATACACTACCGACCGTCAATGCGGTGTTTACGATTACCGCGTCATCGAAACCGCTGCCGGACAATATCTCGACATTGCTGATCCCCGCGAAATCCGTTGGCGCGGAAGACGATATCGAAACGGAATCCGTTCCCCCGCCGAGGTCGATATCGATAACGCCCGAGCCCTGGAACGAGAAGTTGTCGTCACCGGTACCACTGATTACCTGATGAACGTTCTCGAAAATCGCAATATTGTTGCCATTGTCATTGAAAATGACGTTATCGCCGCCGGAAACGCCCAGATCGAATATCGTGCCGGTCTGCGTGTTGAGAACCGTCAGCGCTTCCGCCGATCCGATCTGCCCGTTGACGAATTCCACGCCTGTCAGGTTCGCGGTAACGCTGAGGCCGCCACTGAGATTGAACGTATCGATCCCGCCGCCGAGGTTGACGGTGCCGATCTGGCTCAGGGCGGTCACCGTATCATTGCCGGTTCCGCCAATCACCGCTTCCGTGGCGGCAACGCTCAGCGTGTTCGCAACATCATTGGACAGGTTTATTGTGTCCACACCGCCACCGGACAGGTTGAAAGTAACGTTGCTGACAGCGCTTTCAAGAAAGATAACGTCGGTAACGCCGCCGACGCTCGCAACATCCTCGAAACCGTCGACGGAAAAGGTGTTGGAGCCGCCCTGTATCGTCAGGACGTCAGCTCCACCGCCGCCCGAGAAACTGCTACCCGACTGCAGAAATGTCGTCGTCTGGACGGTATCGTCGCCAACACCGCCGACGAAGTTTTCAAAATTCGCGATGGTGATGACCGATGCCTGGCCGGCACTGAAATCAAGCGTATCGGTGCCGCCAAGTCCGTCGAATATCCCGCCGTTAACGACAAATTCGAAAGCAAGCGTTTCGTTGCCGCTATCGAAACTGGCGCTGCCGACATTCGCATCGGCACCCTGCCAGGTGACATTCGCCCCATTCAGCAGCGTGATCCCCTGAGAACCGGTGCCGCCGGTTGAATCGAGCGTCGCCGTGCCGCCGTTGAATGTGATATCGTTGCCGCTGTTCAGGGTTTCCACGGTTTCTACACCGGTCACAAAAACGGTCTTCGGGACGCCGTTCAACAGTGTAAGAGTGTCGGTTCCGCCGCCCAGAGAAACATCGGCGACCATGCTTGTTGCATCCGCGCCGTTCAACAGAACTTCGTTGCCGTCGCTGTCTCCTGAAATCGTGATATCCAGATTGCCCAGATTGTCGAACGTTACCGGAACGGTACCCAGAACCGTCACATTGACCGGATTGGAGATTGCGCTGAAATTGACCTCTTCGATCTCGTCGACTGTGAATGTGTGCGTCCCGTCGTCAATAAATGTTATTGACTGGCCGTTCGGCGTTCCTTCGGAACCGACTGAATCGGCGAAACTGTCGCCTGCCTGCGCGGTTCCCAGAATGTTTATGTTTATCGATGCCGCGCCGAGCAGGATCTGGTCGTTGCCCGCTGTCAGGGTCGCCGTTCCGGAATCGTTGAATTCGATCGTACCGCCACCCTGATCCACACCCTCTCCATCGCCGTCCTCATCCACGACCTCGTCTTCATCGTCTTCCGGCGGTGGCGGTGGCGGCGGGGGTGGCGGCGGCGGTTGCGTTGCCGCGACTTCCTGCTGCACTGTTTTCGGCGGATCGACAGGGTCTGACGGCGGTGGAAGAGGATCGCCGGTTTTGACCTCGGGGTTTGACGGCGGTTGTTCCTGCTGTTGGCCGGCTACATTGACCGGACCGGATTGTGGCGCGCCGAATCCGCCGCCGTCGCCGCCAAGCGGGCTGCCATCGCCACCCTGGCCGGCTCCACCGTCAGCGGCGGCGACATCTTCTCCACCCTCTCCTTCAGCGGTATCTTCGCCGTCTTCGCCTTCAGCGGTATCTTCGCCGTCCTCGCCTTCGCCCTCGGCTAGTTCCTCTTCGCCTTCCCCTTCGGCCAGCTCTTCTTCACCCTCGCCCTCGGCGGTGTCCTCACCCTCTTCGCCGTCGCCATCGGCGGCCGCATCCTCATCGGTATCGGCATCTTCTTCGCCGGATTCACCGTCGCCGCTGTCGCCATCGTCATCGTTGTTATTGTTTCGGTTCGTGCGTTGAATGTTTTCGTTGGCAGGCAGCGTGACCGGTAGTTCGGAGAGTGCCGAGCCATAGTTTGTTTGAATCTGGCTCAGCGGGATTATCGTCGGTGTCGACGGGTTGTCGAACGGGCTGTTTGCCCCGGTGAACTGGTTAGGCAGGGTCAGCGTGACCGAGCCGCCTTGTGTCGTATAGCTGATTTCACCCGGCGGCGCGTCGGATTCCTGCAGCAGAACGACGGAGTTCGGGTCGCCGGTGCCTGCCGTTCCGCGAACGCCGATGGTCGCAACGGGCGTGGTGATCTGCATTGAATCATCGCCGGATTTCGCGATCTCGCCCGACACGAACGAAAACGTACCGGCGACGAGGTTTACCACCATGGAGCTGTCGGCGCCCGGGTCGTACACCAGCTCGTCAAGAATGATTTGCGCGGATTCACCGAGGGAAAACGTCGAAAGATCGATGAATTCGAAGCCGACGCTTGAACCGGGGCCGGTGACGATTGAATCATCGGCATAAACAGGCGTGCCCGAATCCGCGGTAATCGATTCGCCGCCCACCCGGGTAATCGTGATATCGCCGTTTGCCGAAACGACCGAACCGATCTGTTCGGCTGTTGCCTGGGCCAATTGCGTTCCCGTCGACGTCGGATCGACTGTTGTCGCGTCGCTCATATCAATCCTGCACCTTGAATAAACGCTTCCCCAAGCAGACCTACCCTACAACCAATCGCCCGAACGGCAAGTGATTGAAGTCACAATAACGTCTTTTCAAATAAAACCAAAAGCAATGTCGGAAAATACATAAAAGACTCGTACCGGTTTGTGAACCATTGCTTCTGTGCGCTTCAATTTCGGGTATAAGACCGGATGCGTTCGAAAAACCTCGCCTTCTTCAAGTCCGTTTCCCCCCAGATCGCCGCCGCTGTCAGTATACCGACGTCCGCGCCGGCCTTTCCCGACTGGCAAGGCGACAGACCTGCTGCGAAACGGTTTCTGTATCGCCCGCCGTCGATCAAGGTGATCAACCGGCATCTTCTGTTCGACTATGTGCAGGACCTTTACGCGGAACTGGCGGGGGAAACCATCGAGCAGGAACCCCTGCCCGGCTCGGGCTACCTGTTTCTGTTCGGTTGTCCGCAAGGCGGCGATATCCAGGCGCTGATAAAAGAAACGCCGGTGCGCGGGCTGGTTCTGTGCGAATCCGACCCCGCAGCCTTCGCCGCCACCATCGAAACGACAGACTGGCCGGCCATCGCGGGGATGCTGGAATCCCGATCCGGACGCATCCGGTTCGTACTCGCGAAAGGCGTAACGCTTCTGGCGTCCCTGATGCAGGATGCCGTACGGGACCGTAATTACGGCCTTATCGACGGATCCTTCTACCGTCTGGGCCGGCCCGGAAGCGATATCGAATCCGTTTACCGACAGTTCGACAGCCAGTTGCCCAACCTGGCGACCTCGGTCGGCTTTTTCGAAGACGAGGTCAAGATGGTCTCCAATGTGGCGGACAACATGGCCGGCCGCGGCCTGACGCCGTCCAGCACCCTGCCTGTCATCGCCAGGGACGCTCCCGTAGACACGGATTTGACCGCCATAGTCATCGGCAGCGGCCCGTCTGCCGAGGAAACCCTGCGGTCTCTGGCCGGGTCCATTGCCGGACGGGCCGTCGTCCTGACCGCGGGCACCGGGCTGGGGGTCGCGCTGGCGCATGGCGTGACGCCTGACTTTCACTGTGAAATCGAAAATGTCGATGAATTGCAGGAAGTGATTGCGCCGGTCGCGGCATGCCATGACCTGTCGTCCATTCCTCTTATTGGCCCGTCCGCCCTTTCGCCGCACACGGTGCGGTTTTTCGATACCCATCACTGCTACATCCGAGAAGGCACCTGCGCTTCCGCTTTGTATGCCGACCCGCCGCCGATCCTGCACAATGCCACGCCGACGGTCGCCAATGTCGCGGCCCGCATCGCCTTGGCCCTGGGAGCGAAGACCGTTCTGCTCGCCGGCGTCGATTTCGGTACAGCCGACGCCGCACGCCACCACGCCGAAAGCTCCGTTTACGGTACGGTGCCGGCCGGTGATATTCCGGTGTCACTCGGGTTTGCACCGTTCGATCTGCGGGTCGACGGCAATCTCGGCGAGCCTGTCCTGTCGAGCCAGAGTTTCATGATCGCCGCCCAGGCGCTCGGCCAGTTGATAGACCGCTATCCCGGCAGACGGTTTTTGAACATCGGCAGCGGCGCGTTGGTTCCCGGCGCCGCGCCTTGTCCGGTTGAGCAGGCGATCTGTGTTCTGGCCGCTTCCGCCTTGCCGGCGGGCGGTGCAGCTTCGCTGCTGTCGGCCACACAGGTTGCGGTCGGATACACGGCCTGGCCCGACTTTGCCGATAAATGGAAGCACTGGCGAGACCGGCTGGCAGCCAGCCTCAGCGATAACTCAGAACATTCTGATTTCATTTCATATTATGAAAAGTTTACTAAATCGGTATTCGCTCCGGATACGGATATAAGAGTGGCCGGTCTGGTTTACGGCACAATGATGATGATGTTTCAGGTTTCCGCCTATCTAGCGTTGCGAATGGAAAACGACCGGCAGAAAAAGCTGATCGCCATTACCAACCGGCTATTCAGAAAACATGTAGAAGCATTTGACAGCGGGATCGAACGGGTCACAGAAAAGTTAAATTTTAGCTAAAATTAGAAATATTTTTTTATTAATTTACATGGTTATTTTAACGAAAGCTGTTTTGGTTCGCGGCTTTATCGGGCGTATAAGCAAAAAACGTTGTGATAGTGCCGACGGTAGGGGACGACCGTTATTGTAATTTGGGGCAGATGCTTCGCCGGGGACGAAAGAGCCCGGTAAAGGGTTATGTCCGTTGGAGCGTAACGTGGCCAGACTCGATCCTGCTAACGAAACCGGAACGCAATCAAGCGGACCGCCCGCCAGTCCCGACCATGTCATCGAAGCCGGCGCCGGCGCGGTTGTGCTGCCCTACGGCGATT
The DNA here is from genome assembly GCA_040222995.1 of Alphaproteobacteria bacterium. Lineage (GTDB taxonomy): Bacteria > Pseudomonadota > Alphaproteobacteria > UBA8366 > Aestuariispiraceae > JAVKBW01. The sequence goes on from JAVKBW010000019.1 coordinate 482,883, forward strand.
TGCTGCTTCAGGCGGAATATTCCCGTTTTGGCGGCGATCTTATCCTTGAAGCGCCGAACGGCGAGACGGTTCAGATCACCGGGTATTTCAACCAGGACAGTCCGCCCGATCTGTTCACCCTGGCCGGCGCGAAAATCAGCGCCGGTCTCGCGGCGAAACTGGCCGGTCCGCAAAATCCCGGAGAATTCGCGCAAGCCAGCGGCCAGTCGGCCCTTGAAGAGCCGATCGGTGAAGTCGACGCCATCAAGGGAACGATCACCGTCATCCGCAACGACGGAACGCAGGTTACGCTGGCCGAGGGCGACCCGCTGTTTCAGGGCGACACCATTGTTTCCGGTCCGGGCGCGGCGTTGGGCATTATCTTTGTCGATAAAAGCACGATGTCGATGGCGTCGGAAAGCCGGATTGTGCTGGACGAATTGATCTACGATCCGGCGACGGCTCAGGGTTCCCAGCTTTTCAACGTCGTGCAGGGGGCGTTTGTCTTCACCAGTGGCGCAATCGGTAAAAACGATCCGGATTCTGTCGGCGTCACCACCCCGGTTGCAACGATCGGCATCCGCGGAACCAAGTACGCCGTTTCCGTCGATTCCGTGGATGGCGCGTCCAGTGTCACCATTTTCGAAGGCGCTGTCGTCGTGCAGAACGCAGCGGGAACCGCTTTGCTGACGTCGATCGGCGAGAGCACCCTGATCAGTTCGCAGACCGTTCCGCCGTCGCAAGTCTATATCATGCCGCCGGATGTCCAGGAACGGACCTACGGCGATGCAATTTCGTTTCACCCTCCCCCGCAAAGCATCCCGGGGTTTGGCGATGACGAAGCCTTTCTGGACAATATGGCCGACCAGTTGTCGGAGATCGAAACGGCGGCCGGCGAAACCCAGCCCTCACCGGCCCAACCTGCTCAAACAACCGATGCGCCGGTAACCGCGCCTGAAGCCCGGTTAGGCAGTTCCGGTTCTCTCGGCGATGACAACCCGGACTCACCGCCCCCCGACAGCGGGCCGGATACCACGGCTGCAACCGCAGAGACAATTGTCGATGACATCGTCGACGGCGCCGAGGAGGTGATTGACGATGTTGAAGACGTTGTCGATGACGTTGAAAACGTGGTCGACGAGGTCGAAGATGAAGTCGAGGATGTTGTCGATGAGGTTGAAGACGTCGTTGAGGATGTTGTCGATGATGTCGAAGAGGTGGTCGAAGAAGAAGTAGAGGACGTTGTCGACGAGGTCGAAGACGTTATTCCGGAAGTCTCGCTATCTGTAACGGCGGGCCGCGGCGCGGAAGACAGCGCCATCCCACTATCGATAGCGGTGGCGACAACCGGCGAAACAGCGGATTACACACTGGAAATCCAGGTCACCGGCATTCCTGTCGACGCCATCCTGACGAATGAAAACGGCGAAACCTTTACCGGTGCGTCGACCTACCTTTTCACCCCCGAACAACTGGCCGGTCTCACCGTCACGCCGGCGCCGAATTCCTCCGCCAATTTCGATATCGGCGTTGCCGCAACCCTGGTCAACAGCAGTGGACTGGTTGCGCAGATTGTCGGCCCGATCAATGACGAAGTTATTGTCGATGCGGTTGCCGATACGCCGGATCTAGTTGCCGGTATCGGCAACACCGTTACGGGCACCAGCGAAGCCGCCCTGTTTTCGGCCGACCTGAACATTCAGGCCGCCCTGTCCGACACCAATACAACTAACGCCCAGGGCGAACAGGTCAGCGCCGAATCCCTGCTGATGAACCTGTACGGCATTCCCAGTAACGCAATCGTCTGGAATTCTTCCGGTGTACTGGCTGTAACAGCCAATTCGATTTCGCTGAATACGGAAGATCTGGACGGGCTGAAGATTACGGTACCGGTCGGCGCGCCTGATTTTCAGCTTACCCTGATTGCGCAAACCCACGAAGCCGATCTTGAGAGCGGCGACCAGAGCTTCTCTGCCCCCATTATCCAGACGCTGGAAATCGATGTACCGACCATTGTGGATTCCGTCGAAGACGTTATCGAAACCGTCGAGGACGGTGTGGAGGAGGTCGAAGACGGGATCGGCCAGGTGATCGACGACATCGAGGATGGAGTCGAAGACATTCTCGACGATATCGGCGGCGTGCTGGATCAGGGGGTCGGGCAGTTAGTCATCGGGAGCGTCTTCGGCGATACTATCGTCAGCGAAGGTTACGGCGACACGATCTATGGCGGCAACGGCAAGGATACCCTGACGGCGAACGATTCGGACGATGTCCTGTACGGCGGAAACGCGAACGACACTCTGATCGTCGATTACGATTCCTTCCCGACGGATGACGGCGCACCGGTCTCATTCGGCGAAATCGACGGCGGGCGCGGAACCGATACTTTAAGCATCGTATCCGGCGCGGAAGACCATCTCTCGATGTCGGGCGATCAGCTTTCCGGCGTCTCCAATATCGAAGCGATCGACCTCAGCGGCGTTGCCGGCGGCGCGACCCTCAGCCTGTCGGTAGAGGACCTCGTATCGGTCAGCGGCAAGGATGACCTCAAAATCCTGCTCAGCGACGACGACACTGTAGAGATCGACGGCCAGCAGGTTACAGAAAGCACAACGTTCAGCCATGACGGCGGTGAAATTTCCCTGATCATTGAACAAGCCCCGCCCCCGGAATCCATCACCTGACCCGGCCGCCGTGCGGTTTTTCAGGCCGCGATTGAAAATCAGGACTTGCCAAACACCCTGCCGGATACGTATCGCATGGCATCGATACTGCCGCCGGAAGGGGATTTGTCATGCGGGCCGATGAGTGCCAGTCGATGTCAGACGTTCGACACGAGATTGACCGGATCGACCGCTTGCTGGTCGAATTGCTGGCGGAACGCCAGACCTATGTCGCCCGTGCCGCAAGGCTAAAACCGACCCGCGATATCGTGCGCGATCCGGCACGGATCGAGGATGTTGTCGAAAAGGTCAAAATCGCCGCCAAAGAGGCCGGCTTGTCGACCGATATCGCAGAACCCGTGTGGCGGACGATGATCGATCAGTTCATTTCCTTCGAAGACCGCGAATTCGTCAGAAACCGTTAGTATCTTCCCGTCACTCCACAACGGCGGCCTTTTTACCGGACGAACCCGATGCAGTAGCGCCGGTTCGGGTTGCCTGTTCCGTTACACCGGGCACGGCCGGCGCACCTGATTTTACTGACCAGGGATGCGATTTCACCCATCCCGCGAAATAGGCAAATCCGATCACGGTCGCCAGTCCGGCCAGGTTGACGATCGCCACGCCCAGCCTGTCTTCTTTCCCGACATAATCGATCGCCACCCCGGCGACGCGGGACAATGCCATCGACAGGATGAACGATGACAGGGCCTGCTGCCCGACCTTGCGGATCGGCGCGAACAGTGACGAATACAGGTAGTGCTCTCTTCCCTTCAGCAGCGCCACGGCCAGATAGGCCAGCGCAAGGAAATGCGCCCAGCGGAAAAGCCCATGATAGGTTTTGGTCAGCAACCACGGGCGGATCGTTTCACGGATGGCGCTCAACGTTTCCGACGATGTCCAGGTCGGTGTGTTGCCGATCAGAAAACCGAAAACGACGATGAGCAACGCCAGACCGACCAGCAGCGGTGTCGGCTCGGGCACCTTCACCCAGCCCCGGCTGATCGCGAACCCGGTGAAAAACAGCAACTGCCAGCCCAGCGGATTGAAATACCACTGACGGTCGCTCCACGGTTCGGCGGGAAAGTTCCAGCCGAAAAACAGCGCCAGCGCATACAGACCGAACACGAAGCCGATTGCGACGCCGATATGGATGCGCTGACACAGGACGACGACCGGCACCATGCAAAGCACGCCGATATACATCGGCAGGATGTCGAAGTAGTTGGGTACGTAGGTCAGCGTGAACAGGCCGACCAATTGCGCCCCGGTATCGGCCTCGAAAAACGGGTTGAGACCCAGATCGGTGACGTAGTTCCTGTCGCCCATCGACTCGCCGAACCAGGCCGTCGCAATCACGACCGTTCCGGCGATCAGGAAGAACATCATGATGTGCGCAATGTAGATCTGGTAGATACGGTAGAGGATTCGCGCCGTGCCGAGCCAGAATCCCTTGCGCACGAAGGTGCCGCCAAAGGCGATCGCCGCCGCAAAACCGGAGCAGAACACGAACATTTCCGCCGCATCGCTGGGACCGTAGCGGGCCGGAATGAACAGCTTCCAGTAATTCCACGGAACATGGGCGATGAAGATGATCAGCATCGCGATGCCACGAAAGAAATCGAGCCGGGGGTCGCGGATTTTTGGCGGCGCGCTTTGCGGTATCATGTTACTTTCTGTCGCCATCGGCGTATGTTTTCCCTAACCTTGTCACAGAGTCGCCCTATTGGCGCGCCATCGCCCTAAAATAGCCATTATTTCTTGGCAATTAGCCGAAACCGGGATGCCTGCACCACTAAATTCGATGTCACGAATTGGTTACTAAAGGTGTCCACACAAAACAGCCATATCAGATATAACGCGACTACAGGCATTCATGAGCGGTGCGTCGAACAGCGAAGAAAGTATATCGGTGCGAGTGAATTCGCATCATGAATTGACGTAAAGTATCGGTTCACAATGGCAATCATCAATCGTCGCAATTTACTGGCCCGAACGGCGGGCAGCGTCATCGCATCGGCCCTGCCGACCGGTGTTGCGCTGGCGAGCGACAGCGATTTCTTCAGGCAACTGGCCGACCGGGCCCGCCGCATGGCGGGTCAACCCTATCGGCCGCCGGCACAGACTTCGGCGACGGTTCTGAAAGACCTGACGCCGGAAGAGTTCAGCACGATCCGGTTCAGCCCGGACAGAGCCTTGTGGAGCGGTAGCGACGGGTACGAGGTCTGGTTCCTCAAACCCGGCGTCTATGCAAACGAACTGATCGCCATCAACGAACTGAAGGCTGACGGATCGGTGATGACCGTTAATTACGACCCCGCCGCTTTCTCTGCGGATGGACTGACCGACGATGGCGCGACGGTCGATGCCGGCGGCTTTAACGGCTTCAAGGTTCTTTACCCGTTACATCCGCAGAATGACTGGAAGGACGAGTTGATCGTTTTCCGGGGCGCGAGCTACTTCCGGTTTCTCGGGCGCGACCAGTGGTACGGCCTTTCCGCACGCGGCCTCGCCATCGATCCCGGCGGTGAAAAGCCGGAGGAGTTTCCGCTGTTCCGGGAATTCTGGCTGCAGCAGCCGGCGGAACCGGATTGTCCCCTTACCGTCTACGCCCTGCTCGACAGCCCGTCCGTCAGCGGCGCCTACCGGTTCGACATTCGGCCCGGTGACGATACGGAAATTGGCGTTACGGCCTCCCTGTATCCCAGGAAACGGATTGAACGGCTCGGCATCGCGCCGTTGACCAGCATGTTCATCCGGGATCGCGATTCCCTGGGATACGAGGATACCGGCGCAATCCACGATTCAGACGGACTTGCGGTGCAGACCGGAACCGGCGAGTGGATCTGGCGGCCTCTGGTAAAACGCAAATGGCCGGCCTATGCCTCCTTCGAAGATCGCGCTCCGCACGGTTTCGGGCTGTTTCAGCGCAACCGGAACGCGGATGACTACGCCTCGCCCGATTTCAATTATCATATGCGCCCCGGTTACTGGGTCGAACCGGCCGGCGACTGGGGAAAAGGCGCAGTCGAGCTGGTGGAATTCCAGAACGGCGACGTCAACTTCGACAACATCGTCGCCTACTGGCGTCCTGCCGAACCGGCGCGTCCGGGCAGCGAAATCGCCCTGTCATACACGTTAACGGCGACGAAATCCGTTCCCGGCTGGGCGGCTGGCGGGCACGTGGCGGCGGAACGTGTCGAGGCCATAGACAAAGACCTGAACAATCCCTATCTGGATATCCGGATCGACTTCCAGGGAAGCCGTCTGATCGGATCGGAGGGCATCGGCGAAAACATTGACGCAGTGGTCACGGCTCGCGATGGCGATGCCGACACGCCTGTTGTGACGGTTGATGAAAACACCGGCCGGGTCAGGGTTAGGACCCGAATTCGCAATATTGATACGGACACGACGGAATTGCGCGCCTATCTGAAACGCGGCGATGACGTTCTGACCGAAACCTGGAGCTATCTATGGATCGCGTAATCATCATCGCCCGGCGGATTCTGTATTTCGCGCCGGTCATTTCGATGACAGTTCTTGGTATGGACGCCATGCATTCCGTGCTGTCGGAACAGGGCGTCCGCGCAATCGAATGGGTCATGTTCGGCCTGTTTTCCCTCTCTTTTCTGTGGATCGCGATGTATTTCTGGAACGCGGTCATCGGTTTTGGTCTGTATATGACCAATTCCCGCCCGGCCCGGGCGTCGGCGCCGATCCTCGAGGATCTCGACAACAATGCGCCCATCACGGCCCGCACCGCGATCATCATGCCGGTCTACAACGAAGACCCCGACCGCTCGACGCGCCGCTTGCTGTCGACGTGGCAGTCGCTGAAATCCGCCGGACAGGCAGACCGTTTCGACTTCTTCATGCTGTCCGACACGACAGACCCGGCAATCGCTGCACGCGAACGCAATGCCGTCGACTGGCTGCGGCAGGAAATGCCGGATGCGGCGCTGCACTACCGGCAGCGGCCGGACAATGCGGGACGAAAGGCAGGCAACATTCTCGATTTCGGCCACCGCTGGGGCCGTGACTACGATTTCATGATCGTTCTGGATGCCGACAGCGTCATGTCGGGCGATCTGATGCAATCGCTCGTCCGGTTGATGCAGGCGAACGAGGATGTCGGCATCGTGCAGACCGTGCCGCGGCCGATCCTTGCGGAAACGCTGTTCGGCCGCGTGCACCAGTTCGGCGCACGGGTCACCGCCGAGGTGTTGAATGCCGGCGTTTCGTTCTGGCAAATGGGCGAAGGCAACTACTTCGGCCATAACGCGATCATTCGCTGCCGGGCGTTTTTCGATCATTGCCGCCTGCCAGTTCTGCCCGGCAAGGGGCCGCTGGCCGGCGAAATTCTGAGCCACGATTTCGTCGAGGCCGCCTATCTGCGGCGGGCCGGGTTCAAGGTGTGGAATATCCCGGTCGGCAACGGCAGCTACGAGGAAACCCCGCCCAGCCTTCTGGATTATGCAAAGCGAGACCGGCGCTGGTGTCAGGGTAACCTGCAGCACAGCCGCATTCTGTTCGAAAAGGGGCTGCACCCGTTAAGCAGACTGCATCTGCTCGGCGGTATCATGTCCTATCTGTCGTCGCCGTTATGGCTGCTGTTCATCGCCCTCAGCATTGCCACCGTTATCCTGGAAGCCAACCCCTCGCTCGACTATGTCGGCCCCGGCTCGATGCAGTTCGCCTGGCTGCCGCCTGAACTGAACCTCGTCGCCATCGCCCTGTTCGGGACCGTTATGGCGATGCTGCTGGCGCCCAAGCTGCTGGGCGCGCTGGCGACCCTGTTCAGCCGCGAGCGCCGCCGCGGGTTTGGCGGCGGATTGTCGCTGATGACCGGGGCGTTTCTGGAAATGCTGATCTCGATCATCAACGCGCCGATCATGATGATGTTCCATACCGGTTTCGTGTTGTCGGTTCTATCAGGCCGGTCCGTCCGCTGGGACCCGCAAACCCGGGACGGCTACAATGTCTCGACCCTAGACGCCATTCGCGATCACAAATGGGCTTTGCTGTTTGCGGTGGTGCTCAGCGCGGCCGTGCTTGGCTATACGCCCAGCTCCGCCATCTGGTTTATCCCGCTGGTGATCGGCCCGTTCCTGTCGCCCTTGCTGACACGGCTGACATCGCGGGTCGACTACGGGCAGGCGGCGCGGCGGTTGGGCCTGTTCCTGACGCCGGAAGAAACCGGGCCGGTACGTGAAGTGACCCCGTTGCGGGTTCCCGGACCGCTTACCGGTGTTGTCCTTGGTCAGCAAACATAGCGATGGTCATCTGTTCGATAACTTTGCCGTAGTCCCTGTCGCCAACCGCGACGGCTTCATCGATCCAGCCATGCACCTCGCCGACGAGATCGTTGCGCTTGCACATCGCCGCGATGATTTTCACTTCACCGTCGGCGCGAACGCTGTCACCGTCCAGTTCGCCTCTGCACAGGCTCCGGCCGCTCATGCCTTTCGGCGCGCCGACGAAAAGCACGACCATGAGACCCTGCCCGGTTTCAAAGGTATCGACCGGCTGAAACACCGGATGCGCCTGCCGCACCGACTTTTCCATTACCGCGATGGTTTCATCGACATATCCTGATGCGTTGGCGACGGCTTCCGGGGCCAGCAACACGCGAATCAGGCCCGTCACCGCCGTCTCGCGAAGATAGATCGACGGTTTCTCGGTATTCGATGAGACGGTGACGACGCGTGGCGTCCCCTCATCGCAGGCGGCAAGCGAGATTGCCATCGCGGCAAGTACGGTAAACAGGCGGAACGGTGTCATTGCGGAACCTCGGTCAATCCGGTTGTTTCAGGTCGCGGGTCATTTTTCCCTTCATACCGGCAATGTGCCGGCGAAGCGACTCTGTCAGACAGGTCAGGAATTCTGCGCGCGCATCGTCCGGCATCCGTCGATACAGCGTGTGGGCGAACTGCATCGCCGAGAGCAGCGATCCGCGTGCGCACAGGGCCGCAAGATCGTCGTGGGTTTCTATCTTTCGAATGTCCCTGCCCGGCTCGATCAGCGCATCGACGGCATCCAGCAGCGCGTCGAGATCGACATTGCGCGATGCAAATGACGCAAGCAGCCGGTCGGCCCGGTCGGCCCAGCCCTGGAACCCCGTGGCGAAAGCGGCGATCACGGCGGGCAGATCGGCCCCGCTACCATCGACTGACGGCAGATTGCGCAACTGATCGGAAAAACCGGCGGCACTGTCAGCCTCCGTTGCCGATATTTCGCCTGCTTCCGCTGTCGCTGCGCCCGGAATGCGCATGCCGTCGCTGCAGTTCAGTACAGTTGCGTTTTTTCGGTCCCGGAACAGGGTCTCAAAGGCCGACCGCGCACCGAGAAACGGCTGGTTGGTATAAACCGTGCCGCCCCGGTTGCCTTCGACGGGAATAACGAAAGCCGCCATGTCATTGCCGCTTTCCCACCACTCGCCTTCCTGGGTATAGTACAAAGTGTCGTCGGCATGATGCCGGTCGGCGTCCTTCGAACCGAGATCGATGCCGAACAGCAGCAGCTTCGAATAGCCCAACCCCATTGCCACACGACAGGCCATGTTGGCGACGGTCGGCCCGGCCAGCCCGCTCGCCGGGAAGCCTTTCGCGAACAGCGCGGATGACGACAGGCCGGCCCGAAGAACATATACCAGATCGTTGAAAAGCGGCGGAATACGAGGGTCCAGCGTCGTTGACCCCAACAGCGTCACCTTTTTCAGATGCGCCGGGTCATAGGCGCGGATTACGTCAACCAGTTCCGGCACGTTTTCGATTTCGCAATGCGCATCGGGCGTAATTCCGGCGGCCAGCAGCGGGCCGATCCCGGTGCCGGCACTGATGATCGGCACGCCTTCCCGCCGCAGTCTCTGGATTTCCGGCATCGACGCCGTGACAGACGGGCCGCTGCCGACGATCATCATCGTCCGTTCGGCGTCTTTCCTGTCGCGCGGCGGACCCGTATCGTAAAACAATCTCGGCGACCCGGCCCGCAGATTGGCGGCGGTATTGCGGATCATCAGCAGTTCGTCTTCGAAAAACCCCTGGCTACGCTCAATCTCGGGGCTGCGCTCCTGAATTCGCGCCACCGTCTGTTCAAACACCTCGGTCTTGAAATGTGTCTGGAAGAACGCCCCGTCGATCCGCGAATAGGCCGGTCCGCGCATCAACTCGATGATATCTGCTGCCAGGGCGTCCGGTTTGTTGCCGACAACGAAGGAAATTGATCCGCCACTGGCGGAAAACCTTTCCGTGACCGGACGCCAGTCGACGGCATGCAGGCACAGTTTCAGGAATTCCGGATACTGTTCGATAAGAATGAGATGCCGTACCGGTAAACGTTCCGCCAGAATCGGCACATGCAGGCCGAGGCCGATCCCGAAAATCACCATGTGGCCCGCATCACGGTCGGGAAACCAGTCAAGCGCCTTCCCGTCTATCAGCGGTAGCAGTTCGCGGGCGATATCGCCGGCAACGCGGTCGCCCGGCGGCGGCAGCATTTTAGCCAGCCGCCCGGCATCCGCCGGCCGCGGCGTAAAGGAAAACGGTTCGCCCGCCGGGCCGAGCTGATCGGGCTGAAACAGAAAGTTCGAGGTGATCAGGCTGACCCGGCGCACCGGATTGGCGACGAAGTCGTTCACCTGATTGCGGCAATAGGTTTCCGCATCCGGCGCATACAGCAACCGTCCGCCGAGATCGATATTCAGCTTACCGTCCCCGTCAGCGACCAGCGTCGCGCCAGGCCGGGAGTCGGTCATCAGATACGAAAAAAGCGCGTCCGAAAGGAACGGCCGCAACGCAACCAGATTTTGGTGAAAAAGGGTAGGATTTGACGTTTCGTCCATCGCCCGACCCTGCAATTCCCGTACCGGTAACCGGACAATCCGGCCGGCAGGGCCAGCTATTTGTGGCGGAACGTGATGCGTCCCTTGGTCAGATCGTAAGGTGTCATTTCAACATCCACCTTGTCGCCTACCATGACACGAATGCGGAACTTCCGCATCTTGCCGGCCGTATGGGCAATGATTTCGTGCTCGTTTTCCAGCTTAACGCGAAACATCGCATTCGGCAGTTTTTCAACCACCGTGCCGGACATCTCTATTAGATCTTCTTTCGACATGCGCCTCTCTTGGGTTTGAGCCGGCGATGTATGGGCTAATCCGCCGGATTATTCAAGCCAGCGATGCAGTAAGAAGTTGTTCTTGCGGTCAGAAGACGGCGAAACCCGCGTTTCAGCCGTTTGCCGCCTTGTCCAGATCGTACCAAGGCGCAGGCGCCAGGATCTTGTTTTCCATGGTCTGGACCAACGGCATCGCCTGTTTCAGAAACTCGGCCCAGCCGGCTTCCTTGGCCAGTGCGGCACGCCGGGCGGCGCGATCCGCCAGATCGTCATAGGCCCACAGATGCACCACCTGGTTCAGCGGTCCGATATCCATCGACGTGAACCATCCGACATTCCGTCCCAGGTGTTTCTGCTGCAGCGGCAGGCCGATTTCCTGAAAAATCTGCAGGTAGGTGTTCAGTTTTCCCGGGTGAATGGTATAGGTGCGGTGGTCGACGATCATGCGATGGTTTCTCCCAGTAGGCTGGTAATTACCTAAAATCTTAGGCGATTGAATCGATATCCTGTTCGAATCATGCCTAGCGTTGTCCGATCATTCAAGCGTCGCAAGGCCCTGTTGTGTATCCAAATCCCGTTTCCTATTGCCCCCGACCATCCCGCGCGGCAACGCGGCGGTTTTCACCCCAGCCTCCGAGGCCAAGACGATGCCGCATCTAGGGCACGTTCTGGTCGGAGATGTCGACACCGACGCGGCGCGCAACCGGCTGCTGTCGCTGAAGCATGCCGGATACAAGGGCTGGCACGCATCGGATGCCGAAACCCTGATGCGGTTGGCCACCGAACGCAGACCGGATGTCATTCTGCTGGGACCGTTCGCGGAGCCCGGCCAGATGGAAATCGCCGTACAGTGCCGCGATACAGCCGCAACCTCGCGCATTCCCGTGTTTCTGCTGGATAACGTTGGAACCGACGCGAGCCGGCAGGCGGCGGTGGAAACCGGCGTTGCCGATATTGCCTCTTATTCATGCCCGACGGATATCCTCCTCGCGCGCCTGCCGAGGATCGTTCGCATGTCGCGTCTGATCCACGAGCTTGAACGCCGTCAGGCGACGGCAGCCGATCTCGGCCGCGCTGTCGCCGCGGCGCCAGCCGATGCGGTACCGGACTCCCAGGCCGGGTACAAGGTGCTGGTGGTGGCGAATGCCCACCTCTATGAGAAAAGCGTCTATGCCAGCGTCTTCAATCAGGATCTGGATGCCGAACTGGAATCGGATGCCTACAGGGCGACCGACCGGATTGACAAAAACGGCGTCGATGCGGCTATCGTCATGGTCGACAGCGGTGAGGACCGGGACAAGATCGGTTACTTCTGCACCCATGTCCGCAACAATACCCGCCTGAACGCCCTGCCGATTCTGGCAATCGATGATGCCGGGCAGGCTGAAACCCTGTACCGGGTCGGCGCCTCGGTTGTGCTCGAACGCGATAAAAACGCAGCCAGGGCCGTCCAGCACGTAAAGCTGCTGGTTAACCGGCAACGGTTTCAGCGAACCCTGTTGCAGCCGCTTGCGAGTATTCTGGGGCCGGAAACCGCCGATGACGGGTTGCCGGACGCCTATTCCGGCCGGTTTTTCAAAATTCACCTTCGACGGTCCATTGTCGAAGCCATCGAACGCGAAACCGGTGTCGGTATTGCCTGTTTCAGAATCCCGACCATCGCAAGAATCCGCGATACGGTCGGACCGGAACAGGCCTCCGCTTTGAAGGAACTGGTTCTTGACCGGATCGTCGAACTGGTCCGGCCCACCGATACCGTGGCCATCCTGGATGAATACGAAATCGGCGTTATCCTGTGCGACGCCGACGACCGCGAAGGCTACCGCATCGCCAACCGCATTACCGGCATCATGCAGAACACCGACTATCGTATCGACGGCGATGCCGCGCCGCTGCGCATCATCGTTCAGTGCGGGGTCGCCGGCCTCAAGCAGGGCGATACGGCCGACACCCTGCTGGCGCGGGCTCGGGAAAATCTGGTCTAGCCGGGTGCAAAGACAACAGGCAGCGGCTATCATCGCCGCATGAAAATAGAAGTTTTCTCCGATCCGGTCTGTCCATGGTGCTTTATCGGTAAAAAACGCCTTGAAGCGGCGATGGCGCTCAGGCCAAACAATCCGGTTTCGCTTCGCTGGCGGGCCTTTCAACTAAACCCGGACATGACCGAAAACGGCATGGATCGGCGCAGTTACCTGAACGCCAAGTTCGGTGGCGAGGATCGCGCACGGGCAGTTTACCAACGGATTGCCGATGTCGGCCAATCGGTCGGAATCGATTTTCGGTTCGATCTTATCAGAACCACGCCGAACACGATCCAGGCGCATCGTCTGATCGGTTTCGCGCAACGACCGGAACATGCCTGTGCTGACGCCGTGATTCAGGGGCTGTTCGAAGCGTATTTTCTTCAGGGCCACAATATCGGCGAAACCGCGGTGTTGCAGGATATTGCCGTCGCTGCCGGGATCGACGCCGTTATCGCCGCCGCCTATCTGGCGGATGACGAAGACCGTGAGGATATCGTATCGGAGGATATTTTCGCCCGGCGTCTCGGCATCAACGGCGTGCCGTGCTTCATCATCGACGGCAAGTTCACGCTATCGGGTGCGCAGGAACCGGAGAGCTTCCTGCCGCTGTTCGACCTGTCCGCCGAAGAACAGCGCCACGCTCCGGAATCCGCGTCGCTATGAATAGTCCGAGTTAATCAGGAAGCCACTTCCGCAAGATCGGCGACGCAGCGCGCCACCCCCTTGATACGCTGTTTCGGGGTATCCCAGGCGCGCATCACCACCAGCTTGTGGTCCGGCCGCAGCTTGATCGTGTTCAGCGACTTCTGGATGAACCCGACCAGCCCCTGCGGATTGGCGAAGGAATTGTTGCGGAAAGTGACAACGCCGCCTTTCGGCCCGGCCTCCACCTTCTCGATCCCCGCCTTGCGGCAAAGCTGTTTTATTTCAACGACTTTCAGCAGGTTTTCAACCGCTTCCGGCAAGCTGCCGAACCGGTCGATCAGTTCCACGGCGAAGGCGTCTATTTCCTTTCGATCCTTGAGGCCGGAAAGCCGGCGGTACAGGCCGAGCCGCACAGGCAGGTCGCTGACATACTCTTCGGGGATCAGCACCGCCGCGCCGATATTGATCGTCGGCGACCAGGTTTCCTCCACCTCCTCGGCAACATCATCCCGCGCCGCCGCCACCGCCTCTTCCAGCATCCGCTGGTACAGTTCAACCCCGACTTCCTTGATATGGCCGGACTGTTCCTCGCCCAGCAGGTTGCCTGCCCCGCGAATATCCAGATCGTGGCTCGCCAGCGTGAACCCCGCGCCCAGACTGTCGAGTGTCTGCATGACTTCCAGCCGTTTCTTGGCGGCTTCGCCGATGTTGCGGTTCGGCGGCAGGGTCAGATAGCAGTAACCGCGCTGTTTCGCCCGGCCGATCCGACCGCGAAGCTGGTAAAGCTGCGACAGACCGAACATGTCCGACCGATGCACGATCATGGTATTGGCGGTCGGAATATCCAGTCCTGACTCCACAATGTTGGTAGACAGCAGAATGTCGTATTTGCCGTCGACGAAATCGCTCATCACGTTTTCAAGTTCGGTGGGCGATATCTGGCCGTGCGCCACCGCCATTTTGACATCTGGCAGAAGATCCCTCAGCCGTTCCGCGACCCGGCCCAGATCGGCGACCCGCGGACAGACATAGAAAACCTGACCGCCGCGATGGCGTTCGCGCTGAATGGCCTCTTTCACGACAACCGGATCGTACGGCGTCACGAAAGTCCGCACCGCCAGCCGGTCGACCGGCGGCGAGGCGATGATGCTCATCTCTCGCACACCTGTCAGCGCCATCTGCAAGGTACGGGGAATTGGCGTTGCCGTCAGCGTCAGGACATGGACATTCGCCTTCAACTGTTTCAGGCGTTCTTTCTGGCCGACCCCGAAATGCTGTTCCTCATCGACGATCAGCAGCCCCAGATCCTTGAATTTTATCGATTTCGACAGCAAGGCATGGGTGCCGACAATGATATCAACGCCGCCTTCGGCGAGTTCCAGCTTTGTCGCATTCGCTTCCTTCGTCGTCACCAGACGGGACAGTTGCGCCACTTTCACCGGTAACCCTTCGAACCGCTCGGTGAAGGTTCTGAAATGCTGCCGCGCCAGCAGGGTCGTCGGCACCACGACCGCCACCTGCAGGCCGTTCATCGCGGCGGCATAGGCCGCCCGCAGCGCCACTTCCGTCTTGCCGAAGCCGACATCGCCGCAGATCAGGCGGTCCATCGCCCGCCCCTTGGCCAGATCTTCCAGCACATCGCCGATGGCCCGCAACTGGTCGTCGGTTTCCGAAAACGCGAACCGGGCCACGAATTCGTCATACCCGCCCTCGCCCGGCGTTACGGATTCGGCTTTCTTCAATTCGCGTTCGGCAGCGATCTTCAGCAAATGGGCCGCCATTTCGCGAACCCGTTCCTTCATCCGCGCCTTGCGCGCCTGCCAGGCGACGCCGCCCAGCTTGTCGAGCTGCACGCCCGCGTCTTCCGACCCATAGCGCGCCAGCGTGTCGATATTCTCGACCGGCACGAACAGCTTGTCGCCACCGGCGTAGATCACCCGCAGGCAATCATGTGGCGCGCTGTCGACCGACAGGGTTTCAAGACCGTCGTAACGGCCGATCCCGTGGTCGATATGCACCACCAGATCGCCTTCAGACAGGCTAGAAACCTCACTGATGAATTCTTCGGCCCGCCGCCTACGCCGGGGCGGCCGCGCCAGCCGCTCGCCCAGCACGTCCTGTTCCGTCCAGACAACCAGATCGTCGCGGGAAAAGCCGTGATCAAGCTCCAGCACCGCAAGTCCCGGCACGCCTACGGCAAGGCCCGCCTCTTCCGTCCAGTCCTTCACCGGGTGCAGGTCCGGCAGGCCGTGTTCGTGGAAAAGCTGGGTCAGGCGCGCCGCAGCCCCTTCGCTGTAGACCGCGAACAGGATTCGGCGTTTGGTTTCCGCCGACAGCCGCGCGCCGACTTCCTCGAACAGGTCGCGGTTCGGATCGGCCCGCGCGGTGGCGAAATCCAGCGCCGGCCGGCCGCCGGCATCCAGCCGCGTTTCGGTTTCGTCGCCGCCTTCCGGCAAGGCGTAGGAGGAAAAAGCCACAACCGGCCGATTGCCCAAACGCTCCGACCATTCCGTCTGGTCAAGAAAATGCCGGGCCGGCGGAACGGGCCGGTAGACAAGCGCTGCGTCGTCACTATCCGTATCGTCGGCGCTGGCCGCCTTCTTCGGCATCATATCCAGCCGGGCGGCGTAGTAATCGGCAATCGCCTCCATCCTCGATTCGATGACGGAGGCCATGTCGCTGTCGAGGAAGACCGGCGCACCCGGCACATAGTCGAACACGGTTTCCAGCGTCTCGTGGAAAAACGGCAGCCAGTGTTCCATGCCGGGATGATGCTTTCCGGCGGAAATCGCGGTGAAGATTTCATCAGATTCCGACCCGGCCCCGAAAGCCTCGCGGTAGGATCGCCGGAACATCTGGATGGCGCTGTCGTTCAGGGTCACCTCGGCAACCGGCCGCAGTATGATTTCAGTCAGGCTTTTCCGTTTTTTATCTTCCGGCAGGCTGCGCTGGGTGCCGGCGTCGAACCGCCTTATGGTTTCCAGCTCGTCGCCGAAGAAATCCAGCCGCAGCGGGTTTTCCTCGCCGGGCGGGAACAGATCCACGATGCCGCCGCGCACGGCGAATTCGCCCGGTTCGCGCACCGTGCCCGTACGGTGATAGCCGTTATCCGCCAGAAACCGGTTGAACGCATCCGGTTCGATCGCGCCGCCGATCTTCAGATGCAGGCCCGACCGGCGCAGGGTTTCCTGCGGCGGCACCCGCTGGGTTGCCGCGTTCGCCGTGGTAATGACGATACGCCGCTCTTCCGGCGATTGCGCCAGCTTGCACAGGGCATCCAGCCGCGATGCGACGATATCCGACTTCGGCGACACCCTGTCATAGGGCAGGCAATCCCAGGCCGGCAGTTCCAGAACCGGCACGCCCGGCGCGGCAAAAGCGAAATGCTGCGCCAGACGGGTGCGTCGAAGGTCGTCGCGCGCGATCACCAGAACCGGCCCATCGGTTTTTTCCATCGCTCCGGCGATCAGAAAGGCATCCAGACCTTCCGGCGCGCCGCCGACAACCGTCCGGCCCGGCGCGAGTATGTATTTTGAAAGGTCGGTCACGGTCTGGGGAAATGCTGGCTTAGTTCGATTAAATCGTCCATCAGCGGCCCCCGCACGGCTTCCGGCGGCGGTGCGTTATCGACAAGCATCTTGTAGAGGTCCTGATCCGGTATCTGCAGGATCAACTCGAAGGTTTCCAGATCGGCCTCGTCCAGAGAATCCAGTTTCGTATCGACAAACCGGCCCAGCAGCATATCCATTTCCCGCGTGCCCCGGTGCCAGGCGCGAAACCTGATCTTTTTCAGCCGGACCGACCGGCTGTCATTGTCGTTTGCTGTCGGCTCGCTCGTCATCTCGATCTCCCGGTCACGGCCCCTGAATTAGACCGTCCGGCACAGACCGGCAAGTGCCGCGGAACACAATCATTGCCGATGGCATGGCACCGGCACAGCGCCTAGGATAGCATATACACAGAAACCCGTTCCGATCGATCATGCCTGACCAAGATGCGCCCTGAAATTCTGTTCCCGCTTTTTGCCCCGACGACATCGCTTCCCGGCATCGGGCCGCGTCTGGCCGGTTTGCTGGTAAAAGCCTGCGGAGAGCATGTCGTCGATTTGCTGTGGCATCTGCCGCGGGAAATCGTCGACCGCCGCTTCGCCCCGAAAATTGCCGACGCACCGCCGGACAGGATTGTCACTATAACCGTCACAATCGACCGCCACGAGCCGCCGCCGGACCGCCGCAGGCCGTATAGAATTCAGTGCAGCGACGACACCGGCACCCTGTCTCTGGTCTATTTCCATGCCGACAGGGCCTATCTTGAACGCCTTCTGCCGGTCGGCGAAACCCGGCTGGTCAGCGGTCGCATCGAAATCTACCGCGACAAGCCGCAGATGCCGCATCCCGACTATGTGGTCGCCCCGGCGCAGAAATCGTCAATTCCCGATGTCGAGGCCGTCTATCCGCTCACGGCCGGCCTGACCCCGAAAGTGATGCTGAAAGCCGTGCGGGAGGCCCTGAAACGCGCGCCCGTCCTGCCCGACTGGCTCGACCCGGCCTACAGACAGCGCACCGGCTGGCCGGACTGGCAGACCGCGTTGCTGACCGCCCATAACCCGGATTCCCTTGCCGCGCTGGAACCGGACGGGCCGGCGCGACAGCGTCTTGCCTATGACGAATTACTGGCCAGCCAGCTTGCTCTGGCGATCATGCGCAGCAAGGCGCGCGGCCTGCCGGGCCGGAAAATTGTGGGCGACAAACGGTTGCGTAAAAAGGTGCTCGACGCTTTGCCGTTCAAACTGACCGGTTCGCAGATCGAGGCGCTGAAGGAAATCGGCGCCGACATGGCCTCTGAAAAGCGCATGCTTCGCTTGCTGCAGGGCGATGTCGGCAGCGGCAAGACGCTGGTGGCTTTGTTCGCGATGCTGAACGCCATCGAATGCGGCGGCCAGACCGCCCTGCTCGCCCCGACGGAAATTCTGGCCCGGCAGCATTTCGACACGATCGCACCGCTGGCCGAGGCCGCCGGCGTGACGCTGCGCATTCTAACCGGGCGCAACAAGGGCAAGGCGCGACAGGAAATTCTGGCCGCTCTGTCGGCGGGCGAGATCGATATTCTGATCGGCACCCACGCCATTGTGCAGGACGATATCGCCTTCAAGGACCTGACATTCGCCGTGGTTGACGAACAGCACCGGTTCGGCGTGCATCAACGCCTCGCGCTCAGCAACAAAAGCGACCGCAAGAAAGGCGGCGCTGACCTGCTGGTGATGACCGCGACGCCGATCCCCCGCACCTTGATGCTCAGCGCCTATGGCGATCTCGATGTCTCGCGCCTGCGCGACAAGCCGCCGGGCCGCAAACCCATCGACACGAGGCTGGTGCAGAACAGCCGGCTGGAACAGGTGATCGATGCGGTGAAGCGCAAGATCGATGGCGGCGGCAAGGTGTTCTGGGTCTGCCCGCTTGTCGAGGAAAGCGAAACCCTGGACGTCGCCGCCGCCGAGGACCGGTATGCCGACCTGTTGTCGCGGTACGGCGAAAACCGGGTCGCGCTAGTGCACGGCCGGATGAAAGCGAAGGAAAAGGATGGGGCGATGCTGCGTTTCGTCGACGGCCCGGCGCAGATTCTGGTCGCGACCACGGTTATCGAGGTCGGCGTCGATGTGCCTGAAGCCAGCGTCATGGTGGTCGAACACGCCGAACGCTTCGGCCTCGCCCAACTGCACCAGTTGCGCGGCCGGATCGGACGCGGCGATACCGCGTCGACCTGCCTGCTGGTCTACGGGCGCAATCTGACGGCGACGGCGGAACGCCGGTTGCGGACAATGCGCGATACCGAGGACGGGTTCGTGATCGCCGAGGAAGACCTGAAACTGCGCGGCGCGGGCGAATTGCTGGGCACACGGCAAAGCGGGTTGCCGGTCTTCCGGCTGGCCGATCTGGCGGTACATGACGACCTGCTGCAGACCGCCCGGGACGATGCCAGACTGGTCATCGACCGTGACCCCGACCTTAAGTCGGAACGAGGTAAAAGCTTGCGGATTCTGCTATATCTGTTCGAACGCGATTCCGCCGTGGCGACCCTGCGGTCAGGCTGAAACCAATCCCCTGAACAGCCGCCCGCACGAAACCTCCGACAGGCTAATGCCGAGAGCCAGCAAAGCCTGATACATCATTGCCTGATTTGATGTGATGACCGGTTTGCCGAGCTTTCTCTCCAGCCGCTCAACTGTCTCCACACTTCGCATGTCGGTACAGGACAGCACGATGGCCTCTGCCGACGGGCTGTCAGCTTTTAGTGCAAGATCGTAAACCTCGTCCGGCATCAATTCGCCCTGGCCATAGTTTCCGAGATCCCGACCGATATCGGCGCGACACACGGTTTCAATACCGGCATCGGTGAAGAAGGAAACCGCCAGATCATTGATCGCGCCGACATAGGGTGAAGAGAAGCCAATCCGGCTGACCCCCAGTGATTTGATCGCGGCCACCAGCGAACCGGCGGCCGTGAAGCCCGGTACGCCCATGCCGTCACGGATCGTCGACGCCAGTTCCCGGTCGAACGCGGTGCCGTGCGTCAGGGTTGCCGATGTACAGCCATACAGTACGACATCCGGCCGAACGCCCGCCAGCAGGCGGAGCGGTTCGCTGAGATCGCTATCGCCAAGCCCCGCCATCTGCTCGCTGTCCGGGATGGCGTCGATGTCATACCCGCCCATGCGGACGAAATGAACGGACACACCTGCCGGACGCAGCAGGATCATGTCGGATTCCAGATTGGTGTTCGTGAAGGGCACAAGAACACCGATACGGGCCCGGCCACGGTTTGGTGCTGTCACGATGTTTTCTCCATTTCTGTCCAGGCGCGCAGCGCTTCTGTAGCCTGTTTCATGGCGCTTTCGTCTCCAACTGTTGCCCGAAGACAATCGCCGAGGCCATAGGAATCCATCGGACGCACCACCACGCCGCGCTGCCGAAGTACGGCATCGGCCTGCGCCGCACGGTCCGCCGATCCGAAGCCGAGCAACAGAAAATTCGTATGGCTTTCCAAAACGTCGAGGCCCAGATCACGGCATTGATCCGCGAAGACATCCCTGCGAACCGCCGTCGTCTCCACGACCATGTTCTTATAGGCCTGATCACGCATTGCCGCTGTTGCGGCAGCTTGCGAAGCAGAACTCACATTGTTCGGGTTGAGAAGCTTTCGGACTTCCAAAGCTACTACCGGCGGAAATACGCCCCAGCCGACACGCATACCGGCAAGACTGTAGGCCTTGGAAAAGGTCCGCAGCACCACGGTATCGCCACGATCAACAAGATCGAACATCGGCTCGCCAAGATGATCCGTGAATTCGGCATAGGCTTCATCGAGGATCAGCAATACGTTGTCCGGCAGCTCCGCCCGCAACCGCCGGACAGCCTCGCTGTCGACCCGGGTGCCGGTCGGATTTCCGGGATTGGCGACACATACGGCCCGTGTCGCAGGCGTTACCGCATGAAGAATGGAGTCGACGCAAACGGCCCTGTCCCGTTCAGGCGCCGCCGCATACCCGGCATTTACGGCACGGGCTGCACTGGCAAAAAAGGCATAACCAAATTGTGTAGACAAAACGTCGTTTCCCGGTCCCGTAAAGGCAGCAATCGTCGCGGCAATCAGCTCCATCGATCCGGCGCCGACCAATATTCGGGAAGGGTCGATCCCGTGCAGATCGGCAATGGCGGCGCGCAGGTCGGTCCAGTCCGGATCGGAATAGAGATGCGAACCGGCTGCGACCTGTGCTGCCGCTTCAATTGCGTTCGGGCTGGGCGGGAAAGCGCTTTCGTTCTGATTCAGCGGTACCGGCTCAACGCCCGCCGGTATATTGATCCGCGACAGCGCATAGGCATTCATTGCCGCGACATGGCCTTGCGGTTGGACTGTCATTCTCCGGCTCCGCACTCGGCAAGGCCATAGATTTCCCGCGCCGTTTTTTCCGAGATCAGTCCCGCTGCAAGATCGGCAGCAACACGGGCGCGGTCGCGCTCCAGAGGGTCGCCAATGCCGCCCCCACCTGGCGTGTCGAAGTATAGCCGCTCACCCGGGTCAATTCGCAACGCTCCCTTGCTTGGCAAATCGTTGCCGTCCGAAATTCGGATGCGTCCCCGCGCACCGGCATGGCCGCCGTCGCGACCGGCCGCAGGAAATTTAACGCGTTCGACGGAGAGAAAGACCAGAAAGCCCTCGTCGCCACGCGGTTCGAGCTCAATTGCCTGACCGAGCCCACCGCGATACAGGCCATCGCCACCGCTATCCCGCCGAAGTTCCCGCTTGCGAAACCGCACCGGCGCCGAACTTTCAGCCATTTCAACCTGCGACCCCCAGACGCCGCTTGGATAAGCCGTTGTCGACAGACCGTCCTTGCCCGGTCTCGCACCGGTGCCGCCGTTGTGCACCAGTTCAACAGCAAAGATATCGCCGCCGCTTTGCGCCGCTTCCGGCGTGTTGCGGATCGGGATGTCATAAAGACACGACGCGCCTTCAGCCGGAACCAGATCCGGCACGGCCTGATAAAGACAGCCAAACACCAGATCGGGCGTCATCTGCCCGATCGTATGGCGCTGGGCAACGGGTGCCGGATGCTGCGCGTTAAGAATGCAGCCTGGCGGGCCGCTTACGGTAAACGGCTCCAATGAGCCGGCATTGTTAGGAATATCGGACCCGATGATGCAGCGAAGCGCGAAAACCGAATACGCCGTCGCATAGTTCAGCGGCACGTTGATGCCTTTCTTAGAACACGGCGACGTACCGGTGTAATCAAGATGAATACCGTCAGCACTGACGGTCAGGGTTGCCGCAAGCGTGATATCGCTCTCGTAGCCATCGATTTGCAGTGCGTTCCGGTAGACGCCCGGCGGTATTTCGGCAATCGCCTCGAGCGAGCCGCGCCGTGACGTTGCAATGATGTAGGCCGACAGCTCGTCCAGTTCGTCGATGTTGAATTCCTCCATCATATTGACCAGGCTCGCCGCACCGGATTCGCAACAGGCGATCAGGGCATAGATGTCGCCTTCATTGGCCGTCGGCTCGCGGGAATTGGCGCGCACAATTTCCATCAGAAAACTGTTGATTTCGCCGCCATCGCTCAGCTTGCAGGGCGGAATCAGAAGCCCTTCATCGTAAATATCGGACCCTTCCGGTCCCATGCCCAAACCGCCGAGATCCGCCAGATGCGACGTACACGACGTGAAGCCGACGATGCGGTTTTTGTGAAAAACCGGCATCATCAGCAAAAAGTCATTGAGATGGCCGGACGCAATCCACGGATCGTTGGTCATGTAGATATCGCCGGGTTTCATCTCCTGCAGCGGAAACAGGCCGCGCAACGTTTTCACGGCCTCGGCCATGGTATTGATGTGACCGGGCGTACCGGTTACCGCCTGAACAAGCATTCGCCCCTGAAAATCGAAAATACCGGCTGAAATATCGCCGCTTTCACGGACGATCGGGCTGAAAGCGGCACGAATGAGGGTCTGACCCTGCTCTTCGACAATGGCGAGAAGCCTGTTCCACATCACTTGCAGGCGAGTCGGGTCTGGCTGGCTCATGATATGTGCGCCTCCGGTCGGCTGGTGCTGATGAGAACAATGTTGTGTCCGCCGTCTATAAAAGCCTTGAAATCTCGGCTGACGAGCGTTGTCGTCTGCGGTTCGACGATTAGAGCGGGACCGGCAACCCGGTCACCCGGACAAAGGGACTTTCGTTCGAATATACCGGCTTCCACGGTTTCACCCGTCAGATCGCAGATAATCGTATGCCGGGATTCCGGCAAAGCGTCGCGTGGTGACGGTATATCGACCAAAGGTACGGGCGGAATACGGGCGGTCGAAACGCGAACGGCCCAGTTCAGGATTTCAATTTCCATGCGGGGCACGGCACGGCTGAACTGCCGGCTGTATTCTTTCTCAAAGGCAACACGCAAGGTAGGGATATCTCGCGCAGACAGCGGCCGGTCCGGCAGATCGATTTCGAATTCGTGCCCCTGCCCGCGATAGCGCATGAAGGCGCTGCGCCGGCAGGATAGTGCGCCGGAAGGCGCGCCCGCGCGGACTACCGTTTCAGCCTCGTCGATCAGCGTACCGAAAAGCGTATTCAGACCTTCGAGATCGACACCATCCAGCATCGTGTAGCGGCTCTGCACGATTTCAAAGGAAATCGGTGCGAAGAGAAAACCAACCGCCGACCCGACGCCCGGCGCCTGTGGAATCAGAATCCGGCCGACGCCGGCCTTTCGCGCAACGCGAGTTGCATGCAAAGGTCCGTTACCGCCGAAGGCGATCATCGTGCGTTGGCCAAGCACCTTCCCGGATTCGACAGAGTGCATGCGCGCCGCCGCCGCCATGTTCTCGTCGACGATCTGGCTGATGCCGTTGGCGGCCGCGCCGATTGCAAGGCCGAGGTTTTCGCCGACATCGGCATCGACAGCGACTCTGGCCTTGTCAATGTCTACTGAAAGCCGCCCTTCGGCAAAGACCGACGGTTCAATCAGCCCCATCACCACATCGGCATCGGTAACTGTCGGACGCACGCCCCCCTGACCGAATGCTGCAGGGCCCGGTTCGCTGCCGGCGCTTTCAGGCCCGACATTGAGCCGCCCGAGACGGTCAACATGCGCGATGGACCCTCCGCCTGCGCCGATTTCAATCATTTCGACAACGGGGATACGGACCGGCATACCACTGCCCTTGATGAAACGCTGCGCCCGCGCGATCTCGAACCGTCGGGATGTTTGCGGCATGTAGTTGTCAATCAGGCACAGTTTCGCCGTGGTGCCGCCCATGTCGAAGGAAAGCACTTCCGGCAGGCCGCACTGTTCCGCCGCGTTTGCCGCGAGAACGGCGCCGCCGGCAGGGCCGGATTCGACCAGCCGAACCGGATAGAGCGAGGCGGTCTCCAGCGTCGTCATGCCGCCGCCGGCCGTCATCATCAGAATCGGGCAGGTCAATCCCTCTGCAGCGAATGTTCTGGCGAAGGACTTCAGATAACGCGCCATCAGCGGCTGAATAAAGGCATTGGCGATGGTTGTGCAGAGACGCTCGAATTCCCGTGCCTCCGGGCTGACACCGCTGGACAGCGTTATCGCGACGCCGGGAAGACGCTCGCCTATCAATTCGGCAAGGCGTTGTTCATGCGTCGGGTTGGCGTAAGAGTGCAGGAAACAGATGGCAACGGCTTCGGTGCCGACCGCTTTGAGATCGCAGACGAGCCGGTCGACGGCGCTTTCGTCCAACGGGTTAACGATTTCACCGGTAACATCGCTGCGTTCGTCAATGGTGAAGCAGCGTGTGCGTGGCACAATCAGATCAGGTTTGTCGATATCAATGTCGTACTGGTTGTAGCGTCGTTCGTAAGCGATCTCGAGGATATCCCGGAATCCGCCCGTGGTGATCGTGGAAACCGTCGCGCCGCGCCGCTCGATCAGCGCATTGGTCGCCAGCGTCGTGCCATGGATAAATCCCTCGATATCGGCCAGAGCGATGCCGGCCTCGTCAATCGCCAATCTGACGCCGGCAAGCGCTCCTTCGGCCGGATCGGTATGGGTCGTCAGTGTTTTCGATGTCGCCACCACATGTCGGCTGGCGTTCATCAGGACAGTATCGGTAAAGGTGCCGCCGATATCGACGGCGATACGCAGGCCTGTAGATGATTTGGACATGAACTTGCACTTGTGTCGTAGATGCCGGAACACGGTTTTAGCCGGCCTGCTCTCGAAAAACAGAACCGTTTTAGGACACAATCTTCAGGTTACGAGGTCGCAACCCGTTGCACGGCGGCCATCTTCGGCCGGATTGAAAGGCAGGATCGTCATTGCACAATCCAAAAGTTCATTACCGAAAAACCGTGCGCCGGAAACTAAATCCTGTCAATTGGCTTTCTAGCGGCCAGTGCCAGAATTCCAGCAAACGCTGTCAGGGCTGTTGAACCAATGCGTACGAGCGTTGATTAGTTTTCTCCGGTCTTGCCTGAACCGTCCAGCAGCTTTTGTTTCGCTGCCTCTTCGGAAGACAGCGACTCATCCGCCACATCCTCGCGCACGATGCCCCAGCCGGCGGCGGGTTCGTCGCGTTTCGGCAATGACGATTGCCGCATTTCGGGGGTTACGATGCCGCCGGAAATGACCATTTTCACCGCGTCCTCAACCGTCATGTCCAGAGGGATCGCCTCGGAAACCGGCACGAACAGCAGAAAACCGGATGTCGGGTTCGGCGTTGTCGGCAGAAACACGTTCACATGGTCGCCCGGTGTTTTTGTTTCGACCTCGCCCTTGGTGTCGCTGGTGACGAACGCAATCGCCCACAGGCCGCGCCTGGGATATTCGACCAGAACGGCTTTCTTGAAAGCGTTGCTCTGCTGTTTCAGAACGGTTTCGAGAATCTGTTTCACCGCCGCATAGACGCTGCGCACGACCGGCATGCGGTTCAGCAGCGATTCCCAGAACCGCACGATCCAGCGGCCGACGAGGCCGGCCGTAAGCGCGCCGATCAGCGTAATGCTGACGAACAATACAATGAGGCCCAGCCCGGGCAGGCCGATTTCCAGCCCCAGCACCTCTTTCATATAGGTGTCGGGATTGAGCTGCGCGGGGATCAGCGGCACGACCTGACTGTCGACGAAGTCGATCAGCCACCAGGCGACAGCGGCGGTGATCGCAAGCGGGGCCGTTACCAGAACGCCGGCGAGAAAATATCCCCGGAGGCGCCCCATCAGGCTGACCTTTACCTTTGCGCCGATGATGATATTGCCGTGTGCATCATACACAGCCCCTTCCTGTTTTCCTTCTTTCGCCATGATTTCCGTACCCTGTGCTTCTGGTTCGGAGAACATTTTCTCAAAGACCGCAGCCCTGTAGTCCGCTTATAGGACACGTACCCTTTGCGGAAAAGGAAAACGAAAGTTTTCGGTCATAAAGACTCTCGCGCTACGGTAAACGGTGGTCTATGCTACACTTTGTATCTCACGCGGATTGGGAGGATCTAGTGGGTGTCGCCGGCAAACCATTGAGCAAAATCAAGCTTTTCTCGGGTCTGACCGATGAAGAACTCGATGATATCGAGCGCCGTTGCCGTTGGCACAGCTTTCCTGCGCAGGAACAGATCATCGACCGGCAAAGCGATGACCGGGATATCTATTTCATCGTCCAGGGCGCAGTGCGGGTTCTGAACTACTCCTTCTCCGGGCGCGAGATCGCTTTCGACGATATCCAGGCCGGCAGCATTTTCGGCGAACTGGCCGCGCTCGACGGCGAGCCCCGGTCGGCGAATGTCGTAACCGTTGCGCCGACAGAAGCCGCCACCATGACGCCGAGCGCCTTTCAGGACGTGATGAAAGAATACCCGTCGGTCGCCGTCCGCCTGATGCAGCGCATGGCCCAGGTTATCCGCGTATCGACCGACCGGATCATGGATCTCAGCACGCTCGGCGCAAACAACAGGGTGTATGCTGAAATTCTCCGCCTCGCCCATGAAAACGAAACCGACGAGGATTCGGCCGTAATTTCACCGGTGCCGATTCACGGCGATATCGCCAGCCGGGTATCGACGACCCGGGAAACCGTTGCGCGGGTGCTGAGCGACCTGTCCAAGAAGGGGCTGGTCATCCGCGAAGGCAACAAGCTGATCGTCAACGATCTGTTACAGCTTCGCGAGATGGTTGAGGAATTCCGTGGCGAATAGATACGGCCGGAACGGCCCCTTTCCCGCTCCGCGCAGGTTCGCGGCGAAGATGGTTGCGGTGTGCATGTTCGCCGCCCCGCTGATGCCTGCCGTGGCGCAGGATTTCTCCGAATTCGGCGCCGGCGCCCTGAGCGCGACCTCCTATGAACCGTTCGGCGATGCCGCGCCAATGGCGGTCGATCTGCTGAACGATTCCGAGCTCGACACACGGATTGCCGAGGATGTCCGTCAGGGCCTGCCGACCGTCGGACATCCCGTCGACAAGTTCAGCGACCTCGTGCTGTTCATCTCGACCGAAATCACCGGGGTGGACGGCAGAAAAAAGGCGGGCGGCATCGGCCGGCTTTACGGCAATTCGGAAACCGGGGTGGATTTCAGCGTGAACATCTATTCCGGCACAAATGACAGCCTGCTGACCGGCGCGAAAAAGGACAAACCGGGTCGGGTCGTATACAGGCTGAACGGCGAGGTGCGGCGTGGACCGGATATTCTCTGGCAGGGCGCGGTCACCACCGAGGAAAGCCGGGGCGATACCTACAGAACGTTCAAACCGCTGGTTCAGACCCTGATCGAAGGGCTGGGCGAAACCGAAGTTCCGGATGATGCCGAAGATCGGCAGGCCCCGGAAATTCAGTAAGCCCCGGTTACGGCAAACTTGCGAACATCGTCTGTTGACCCTTCTGGACCGGCCCTCTATATCAGGTCGCCATCGGTACGGCGCGCCCTTAGCTCAGTCGGTAGAGCAACTGACTTTTAATCAGTGGGCCGCAGGTTCGAATCCTGCAGGGCGCACCATTTTTTATAATTATTTCAATAAGTTAAGGGCTAAATAATTTCCCAATCAATTCACTGTAGTCGAGGCTGTCAACAAAACGTCAACAAATGGACGAAAGATGACCGAGAATCACCCAAGTTTCAGATATGAACCGCCGGGACTCGGTAAAAGCGGATTTAATTGCTCTAGATGTGGTAGCAAATCTGCACAAAGTTGGTTTCTACTGAGAGTAAAACGAATACTTAGAGACGATCCTGCGCCTCAAGTTCCCAGCGTCGAATCAATGGTAAATTTAAATGCAATATTTCGGTCACGACACAATGAACCGAAGAAAATTGCTGCTCTAGATGAGTATGTTGAAATTGCGCCTAAAGGCGAAGCATTCATAAACAATTTTTATGCACCTGAATCGCAACATTGTTCTAGATTAGATAACTGTTGGGTAAGTTCTTGTTACAGTTGTAGACAGGTAACTATTTGGGTTGGCGAGACTATTGTTTGGCCTCCACCGGCAGGTGGACCACCGCCGAACAATGATCTGCCTGATGATATTAAGTCTATCTACAATGAAGCTAGCAGAGTAAAAAATGTTTCTCCTCGCTCCGCGTCAGCACTTCTTCGGCTGTGTATCGAAAAACTTTGCCTAGCCGAAGGGTGCAAAAAAGACAAACTGAATAACATGATTGGAAAGCTTGTAGAAAAAGGGCTGGATCCAACTATTCAACAAGCCTATGACATCGTTCGCCTCAAAGGGAACACTGCAATTCATCCCGCTGGTGAAATTGAACTCTCTGATACGGCTGACACCGCTGAAAAACTCTTTTCAATCGTGAACATCATTGCCAATCACTTTGTTTCCAACAAAAAACTTATTGCCGAACTTTATGACAATCTCAGTCCCGGTGAAAAGAAGCAGATCGAAAACCGAGATTCAAAACCCCAAAACCAGTAGATTAATTTTGCAACCGCACCCCGGCCTCGCCGCCGTTCGCCGGGATGAAGTCGACTCCGGCTTCGATCAGCGCCGATTCGATGGATGACAGACGCATCAACCGACCCTCCCCGACATCCAGTTGAAAACACCGTCGTTGCGATGAACTCGCCGTGTTTCACCTTTGTTGATCCGGTCTCATCCGTTGCACATTGATCTGCAAAGCGAAAACGCGGCCCCTTTCGAAGCCGCGTTCCCGTTACTGGATTTTTCGGATCAGCTATAGCGATACGGTCGGCCCGCTTTCGCCATATCGGCATTGTACTTTTTGAAGATATTGACGACTTTCGCCTTGGTTTCGGATTCTGCGGCGATTTCGTCCCAGAATTCAACCGCTGCATTTTCCACGGCCGCCCATTCGTTGTCCGGAATGGTCGTCAGCTTCATTTTGGTGCCATGCACCCGTAATGAGGCTTCGCCACCCCAGTACCACCACTGGCGATAATAGTGCGAGCTGTCCATCGTCAGTTTCAGCAGTTCCTGCAGATGCCCCGGCAATTCATTCCAGCGATCCATATTTGCAAAGAACGATCCCGCCCAGGCGCCGGAAATATTGTTGGTCAGGAAGTAATCCGTCACATCAGCCCAACCGACTGTGTAGTCTTCGGTGATACCGGACCACGCAACGCCATCGAGTTCGCCGGTCTGAACGGCAACCTCGATGTCTTCCCACGGCAGGGTTACCGGCACAACGCCGAACTGAGCCAGGAACCGGCCGGCTGTCGGGAAGGTGAAGACGCGTTTGCCCTTGAGATCTTCCAGACTGTTGATCGGGTTCTTGGTTGCGAAGTGACACGGGTCCCAGGCACCGGCGGAAAGATGCTTGACCCCGACTTTCGAATATTCCGCGTCCCAGATTTCATTCAGACCGTACTGGTTGAACAGCACCGGCACATCCAGCGAGTACCGGCTGGCGAACGGAAAATATCCGCCGAACACAGTGACTTCGGTCGGCGACGCCATGGAATCGTCATCCGACTGCACGGCGTCGATCGTGCCGCGCTGCATTGCCTGGAACAGCTCGCCGGTCGGTACAAGCTGATCGGCAAAGAACAGTTCGATTTCCATCTGTCCTTCGGCGACCTTGTTGAAGCTGTCGATGGCGGGTTTGATGACGTGTTCGGCCAGGGCCGGTCCGGCATAGGTTTGCATCCGCCACTTGATGACGGACTGGGCATGAACGGCAGGCGCCGCCAGAGCAGCAGCGCCGGCAATCCCCGCACCGGCTAGAAATTTACGTCTTGTTGTCATGGATAACCTCCTGTTTTTGTTTGTTATCTCTAAGGCACAACGCCCTTACCGCCCCGTTTTTCAGGGTTCTTGTTATTTTGAATAGACATAGTCCGGCAACCATAGCGCGATTTCGGGAAAAATCATGATCAAAGTCAAGGCCAGGATCATGATGAAAACAAAGGGAATAATTGAACTGTATATGTCCCTCAGCCCGATTTCCGGCGGCGCCATTGCCCGCATCAAAAACAGATTATACCCGAATGGCGGCGTCATGTAGGCGATTTGTGTCGTGATCGTGTACAGCACGCCATACCAGATCAGATCGAAACCAAGCGCCTGAACCAGCGGAACGTACAGGGGCGCCACAATCACCAGCATCGCCGTGTCGTCCAGAAAGGTCCCCATCAGCAGAAACGAAAGCTGCATCAGGATCAGGATCATCCAGGGGTCGAGGCCCAGTTGTTCGGTGAACAGGTTGTCGATCGCCCGCACCGCGCCCAGTCCGTCGAACACAGCCCCGAACCCCAGGGCCGCCAGAATGATCCACATGAACATGCAGCTGATGGCCAGGGTCTGGCGAACCGACGTCTCAAAAACCGCCCTGGTCATCCGCCCTTTCAGGACAGCCGCAAAAAACGCTGTCATCGCGCCGATGGCGGAACTTTCGACCAGACTGGTCCAGCCATTGACGAAGGGAACCATCATGGCGGCGAAAATACACAGCGGCAGAATGCCGGATTTCAGCAGGGCGAGCTTCTGGGCCAGCGGAACATTCCGCTCTTCCTTGGCGAGCGGCGGCCCGAGATGCGGCTGGAACCGGCAGCGGATGGCAATGTACAGAATGAACAGTCCGGCCATCATCAGGCCCGGCAACACGCCGGCGAGCCAGAGCTGACCGACCGGCTGACGCGCAATCATGGCATAGAGAACCAGCACAACGCTGGGCGGCACCAGGATTCCCAGCGACGATCCGGCCTGTATGACGCCGGTCACCATTCGTTTATCGTAACCGCGTCGCAACAGTTCAGGCAGGGCGATGGTGGCCCCGATGGCCATGCCGGCCACGCTCAGCCCGTTCATCGCGGAAACCAGCACCATCAGACCGATCGTGCCGATGGCGAGTCCGCCGCGTATCGGCCCCATCCAGACATGAAACATCTTGTACAGGTCATCGGCCAGTCTGGATTCAGACAGCACGTAGCCCATGAAAATGAACATCGGCAGGGTCAGCAGCGGATACCATTTCATCAGCTTGACGGCCGCCGAGAACGGGATGCCGGAACCGCCCGTTCCCCACAGCGTCAGCGCCGCAATTGCGGCGACAGCACCGATGGCGCCGAAAACCCGCTGACCGGTCATCAGCATCAGCATCATCGATGCGAACATGATGATGGCGATGGCCTCATATGACATCAGGAGGCACTTTCACGCAGTGTCTTGATATCCTTGATCAGCTCTGAAACCGCCTGCAGCAGCATCAGGAAAAACCCGCAGCACATGATAATCTTGATCGGTGCTGTATAAGGCCGCCAGGCCGTCGGGTTCCGTTCGCCGTATTGCAGCGCATAGCTGGTGCTGTCGATTGCACCGTAGAGCAGCACACCGAGATAGAAGATCAGGAAAAAGATCGTGCAGACATCAAACTGGGCCTTCTTCTTCACCGACCATTCGCCGTAAAACAGATCCATCCGCACATTCGACCCCAGTTGAATCGAATACGGCCCGCCGAGCAGGTAATAGGTCACCATCGCGAATTGCGCCATTTCGAGCGTCCAGAGCGACGGCAGAAAAAATGTCTTGGAAATCGACGACCACAACAGGATCGCAACCATTGCGAAGATGCCGTACATCATGACCCGCCCGATGCGGCGGTTCACGGAATCGACGATCCGGACATAGTGGTCAGTCCACGACGGCATATATCCCCCTGCCAGACCGGTTACGGTCGGTGTGTCCTTTTTGGACATCTTTCCCGATACGGACGGAGACTGGTCTCCAAGCCCATCAGGCAGACCTGAAACCTAGTCCGACAGGCGGAGGATTGGCAAGCCATGTCATGGTAACCACCAGTCGACTGCCGCTAGCGGGTTCTACGCAGGGTTTCAGCCCTGACCCCGTGCAGGCTTGCATCGTTTGACCGGCAACCACAAAAATCCGTGTCGCGACGTTTTCAGGGCCCTGAATATCCAGTTCCTTATCGGCAAAATATCGTCACACGCTCCGAAACTGTGACTTAGTCACATTCCTTGTGAATTAGAATTGTTAAAAAGTGATCGTTAACACTTCACAAGGAGATAATCAGATGACCGAAACAGAAACCAGGGCCGCTTCGGGCCTTCCGCGCCTCAACGAACCCGCCCCCGCCTTCGATGCGAAAACAACGCATGGCCGGCGCACACTGGCCGATTACAAGGGCAAATGGCTGGTGCTGTTTTCCCACCCCGCCGACTTCACCCCGGTCTGTACAACCGAGTTCATGGCGTTTGCGAAACTGGCCGACAAGTTCGCCGAAAGGGATTGCGATCTGCTCGGCCTGTCCATCGACAGCAACTACGCCCACATCGCCTGGGCCCGCAGCATCGAGGAAAACTTCGGCGTCAAGATCACGTTTCCGATCATCGAGGATCTTTCGATGACAGTGGCCAACGCCTACGGCATGATCCAGCCGGGCGCCAGCGATACATCGGCGGTCCGCGCGACCTTCCTGATCGATCCGAACGGCGTCCTTCGGGCGATGGTTTACTATCCGATGTCGAACGGCCGCAGCATCGACGAATTCCTGCGGTTGCTGACCGCCCTGCAGACCTCCGACTCGCATGGCGTCGCCACGCCGGAAGGCTGGCAGCCGGGTGAAATGTGCATCGTGCCGCCGCCGCAGACCCAAGACGAGGCGGAAACCCGCAAGGACGAAGGCTACGAATATACAGACTGGTACTTCTCGAAGAAGAACATCGCCTGACGGCGAGCCGTTAACCCGCCGCCGGTCTCAAATTGGCCGGCGGCGGTTCCTTTCCGCCGGACCCGGCCGTCGTCCTCACCCCTCGGCTTCGACGCCACTCTCTTTCGCCATCGTGACTTCGACGGGCCCTTTGACATGCAGGTCGCGCTGCGGGAACGGGAACTTGACGCCGGCCTCGTGGAACTTGTCCCAGACGATGAACAGGATGTCGGAGCGAATGTTGCGCACCCCTTCCCTCGGATCGGCAATCCATACCCGCAGTTCCAGGTTCACCGAACTGTCGCCGAACTCGATCAGCAGGCATTTCGGGGCCGGGTCGTCGATCACCCGCTTGCATTCACCTGCCGCCTCGATGGCCAGTTTCGCCGCCAGACGCAGATCGCTGTCATAGGATACCCCGATGGGGATTTTCAGCCGCACCTTGCTGTCGGTATACGACCAGTTCTCGACCCGCCGGGTGATGAATTCCTCGTTCGGAATCAGATGTTCGATGCCGTCGCGGGTAATCACCGACGCATAGCGCGCGCCGAAACTTTTCACCCAGCCATAGGTCTGTTCCACGGCCACCACGTCGCCCGGCTTGATGGACTTGTCCATCAGCAGGATGATGCCCGATACCAGATTGGAAATAACCTTCTGCAGCCCGAAGCCGATGCCGACGCCCAGCGCGCCGGAGAAGAAGGCGAAGGCGGTCAGATCCACGCCGATGGTCTTCAGCCCGACGACAAGGGCCAGCACGACCAGCGTCACCTTGGTCAGTTTCGCCAGCAGCACCTGAACCGACGGCGTCAGTTCCGACACCGCGCGGAACCGCCGTTCCAGCACGCCGGAAAGCGCCGTCGCGCCCCACAGCAGCACCGCCAGCGACAGCACGCCCTTGATGATCATCAGCACCGAAACCCGGACATCGCCGACAGAAACCGCCGCCTTGTCGAACATGTCGATGGTCGGGTCCAGAAGCTGCAGAATGTTCAGTGCGGTGACGATCCAGATCACGGTCGCCGCCAGCCTTGCCAGCACATTCGTCCGGATCACCGCCGCCAGCAGCGAAATCGCCATCCAGGCGAAAGTCAGGCTGGCCGCTGTGCGCAGCAACCAGCTATCGATCCTGTCCGGAACCGTGCGGTCGACGATTTCCGCCGTCAGCCACAGCAGGATGAAAAACATCGCCCAGCGGATCAGGTTCGGCAGGCGCGACAGCAACCGGTACAGAAAACCGGTCAGCCGGGCCGCGCCGAGGGTCTGGCTGAACCACGCCGTCGTCCGGCCCTTCAGGCGGGCCGCCAGAACGCTCGCCAGGGCGAAATGCACGGCGATGAAGGCGATCTGCGCCATCACTGACCAACTGAAGACGCGGGTCCGCAGCCAGAACAGCCATCCCCGGACCGTCAGTTCAGCGGTTTCATAATCAGGCAGAAATTCCATGCAAAACAGACTAACATGATTTTCATCGCGTTATTCCAGCCATTTACGTCGGATATGAGAAAATATGCCGGTGCCCGGTCGAGGTATTACAGTCCAGCGCGGCGGTCCGTGAAGCAGGACCGGTCAGCAGGGATTTTCGACAGACAGGAAGGACGACGCAGATGAAACTATTCCGTCACGGAGCAGCCGGCGAGGAACGTCCCGGCATCGTCGATGCAAACGGCGGCCTGCGCGATCTGACCGGCCAAATCGACGATATCGACGGCGCGGCTTTGTCGCCGGCGGCCCTCGACGCCTTGCGCAAAATCGATACCGCATCCCTGCCCGTGCTGGACCCGACGGTACGGATCGGACCTTGTGTCGGCTCGGTGAAAACCCTGCTTGGTATCGGCCTCAACTTCGCCGACCACGCCGCCGAGGCCGGCCAGCCCGCGCCGAGTGAACCCATCCTGTTCGGCAAATCCGTCTCCTCGATCTGCGGACCGAACGACGACATCGAAATTCCGCGCGGTTCGAAAAAGACCGACTGGGAAATCGAACTCGGCGTGGTGATCGGCAAACGCACGAAATACGTCGAGGAAAAGGACGCGCTGGACCATGTCGCCGGCTACTGCACGATCAACGATGTTTCCGAACGGGCCTACCAGTTCGACGGCACCGGCCACTGGATCAAGGGTAAAAGCCACGACACGTTCGGCCCGATCGGCCCGTACATGGTCACCGCCGACGAGGTGCCCGACCCGCAGGACCTGCATCTGTGGTGTGAAATCGACGGCGTGATGCGGCAAAACGGCACGACCGCGACGATGATCTTTCCGGTTCGCGAACTGGTGGCCTTCGTCAGCCGGTTCATGACGCTGGAACCGGGCGACATTCTCGCCACCGGCACCCCGCCGGGCGTCGGCCTGGGCATCAAGCCGGAACCGGTTTTCCTGCGCGCCGGTCAGACATTGCGCTGCGGCGTCGATGGCCTCGGTGAACAGACCCACCGGCTTGTGGACGCTTAGGGTCGTTTATTTTTTCTGCCACGGTGGCGGCTGTTTGGTCAGGAAGGCGTCGACGCCCTGTTCGGTTTCCCGTTCCAGCATGTTTTCCGTCATCACCTGGCTGACATAATCATACGCGTCCTCGACGCCCATTTCGATCTGCCGGTAGAACGCTGATTTGCCGATTTTCAGCGCCACCGGCGATTTCGACAGGATTGTCCGGGCCAGATCGTCCGTCACGGCCTCCAGCTCGTCCAGCGGGGCGATCCGATTGATCAGCCCAAGGCCGAGCGCCTTTTCCGCATCGACCATTTCGCCGGTCAGCAGCATTTCCATCGCCGCCTTGCGCGGCACCGCGCGCGACAGCGCAACCATCGGCGTCGAACAGAACAGGCCGATATTGACGCCGGGCGTCGCAAAATGCGAATCCGCCGCGGCCACGGCCAGATCGCAGCTCGCGACGAGCTGGCACCCGGCCGCCGTCGCAATGCCGTGCACCCGTGCGATGACCGGCTGGCGGATCGACTGCACCGCCATCATCATCGCACTGCAGTCTTCGAACAGACCCTGCAGGAACGCCCGGTCGGGATTGGCGCGGATTTCCTTCAGATCGTGGCCCGCACAGAAAGCCGGTCCGGCGCCGGAAAGGATCACCAGACGGATGCTCTCGTCCCGGTCGATATCCGCCAGCGCCTGCCGCGTTTCCGCAATCAGCGACCGGGACAGGGCATTGCGCTGCCGCGGCCGGTTCAGAATCAGCGTCGCAATTTCACGGGTCTTTTCGATCAGCAGTTCGGGTTGATCGGTCGAAGCGGTATCCATGACGCCTCCTACTTCTTCGCGTAGCCGATGCTCGCCAGTGACGCCTCGATCTCATCCAGAATCGCCGGGTCCTCGATTGTCGCCGGCATCGGATAGGATGCCCCGTCGGCGATTTTGCTCATCGTGCCGCGCAGAATTTTGCCGGACCGGGTTTTCGGCAGCCGTTTCACGACCACGGCGGATTTGAACGCCGCGACCGGTCCTATTTTATCCCGCACCAGCTTCACGCACTCCTTCGCCACGTCGTCCGGGGCAACCGTGCATCCGGCGTTCAGCACAAGCAGCCCGACAGGCGCCTGCCCTTTTAAAGCGTCCGACACGCCCATGACGGCGCATTCGGCGACTTCCGGATGGCTGGCCAGCACTTCCTCAATCGCACCTGTCGAAAGACGATGGCCGGCGACATTGATGACGTCATCGGTGCGCGCCATGACGAATACATACCCGTCATCGTCGATCATGCCGGCATCGCCGGTTTTGTAGTAACCGGGATATTCGTCGAAATAGCTTTGTTTGAACCGCGCATCCGCATTCCACAATGTCAGGAAGGAGCTCGGCGGCATCGGTTGCTTGACGCAGATCGCCCCCACCTCGCCGCGCGGCATTTCCTGCCCTTCCGGACTAAGGATATGGATATTCCATCCTGGCACCGGCCGGGTCGGCGACCCCAGCCTGACCGGCAATTCCTCGATGCCGATGCAGTTGGCCGCCATGGCCCAGCCGGTTTCAGTCTGCCACCAGTGATCGATCACCCGCACACCCAGCGTACGCTGCGCCCATTCGATCGTATCGGGGTCGCTGCGCTCACCGGCCAGAAACAGGCTCTTCAGGCTCGACGTATCGTAATTTTTCACAAAGTCCGCCGCCGGGTCCTGCTGCTTGATGGCGCGGATGGCGGTCGGCGCGGTAAACAGCACCTCGACCTTGTAGTCCTCGATGATCCGCCAGAAGGACCCGGGGTCGGGCGTTCCGACCGGCTTGCCCTCGAACATCACGGACGTGCATCCATGCAGCAAAGGCCCATAGATGATGTAGGAATGGCCGACCACCCAGCCGACATCCGACGCCGCCCAGTACACCGCGCCCGGCTCGACATTGTAGACATTCTTCATCGACCATTTTATGGCCACCGCATGGCCGCCATTGTCGCGGACCACGCCTTTCGGCGCGCCCGTCGTGCCTGACGTGTAAAGGATATACAGCGGGTCGGTCGCGGCGACCGGCACGCAATCGGCGGCCCTCGCGGATTCCATTTCCGACACCCAGTCAACGTCCCTGCCCGCAACCAAAGATGCCTGGCATTCGGGGCGCTGGAAGATGATACAGGTTTCGGGTTTGTTTTTCGCGATATCGATCGCAGCGTCCAGCAACGGTTTGTATTCGACCACCCGGTTCGGCTCCAGACCGCAGGAGGCGCTGATCACCGCCTTGGCCCCGCAATCGTCGATCCGCACCGCCAGTTCATTCGCCGCGAAACCGCCGAAGACAATGCTGTGGATGGTGCCCAGGCGGGCGCAGGCCAGGGTTGCAACGACCGCTTCCGGGATCATCGGCATGTAGATGATGACCCGGTCGCCCTTGCCGACGCCCTTCGCCTTCAGAACGCCGGCGATGCGGGAAACCTGATCCTGCAACTCGGTATAACTGACACGTCGTTTCGCGCCGGTCATGGCGCTGTCGTAAATCAATGCGGCCTGATCGCCGCGCCCGGCCTCAACATGCCTGTCGACCGCGTTGTAGCAGGTATTCAGTTCCGCGCCGGCGAACCATCGGACATGCGGCAGCGAATCGTCGTCAAGCACGCGGTCCCAGGGTTTGATCCAGTCGATTCCCGCCGCAGCTTCGGCCCAGAAGCCCGCCGGATCGTCAATCGACCGGCGGTATGTCTTTTCCATTTCACCTGACATGGTCGTTCCTCCCTGCCGCGCTGTATATCGGCGTCCCGCATGCAGCGCTTTGATCGCGATCAATACTCCGATACCAGAACGAAAAGAACGGCGCGTCAATTCTCTGACGGCCGTCCGATCGTCGCACAACGAATTACTGCATACCGGTTACTTGACGAGCATGCAGGTCATCTGCGTCAGATTAACCAGTTTTCGGGAAACGCTTCCCAGTTCCTTGCCTGAATCCTTGCCCAGGCCGCGCCGGCCCGCGACGATAAGATCGATCTTGTTCTTCTTGGCTATACTTGCAATTCCGGAGGCCGGGTCGCCCGACGTAATATTTCCGTCGACATCCGTGAACCCCTTGGATTCCGCCTTGTGCTTGGACAGATTGACCAACTGTTCGCCGGCTTTCATCAGAATATCCTGGCGTTGTCTTTCCATCGCCTCGTATTCCTGCATCAGCCCGGGATTCAACGGAACCTGCATATGACGAACGACATGGACCAATGAAATGCTGGCCGAATACTTTTTTGCGATATCAATGGCGAAATCCAGCGCCCGCTGAGAATTATCCGATCCGTCAATTGCAACCAGAATGCTTTTTATCATGTTTTTATCCCCTGTTCCGTTCGCTCAAGCATGAATACTTTGAACGTGTTTTTCGTCGTAAAAGCGGCATTTCGCCTGATACATCGACGTATTTCGTCTACAATGACCGCCGTTCGCCGATAGATCAACGGATGAACGGAGTTTATTGCGGAAATTGCAGGCGAACAGGGGCGTTACGGGTCATTGGCGTTTGCCGAATCGAGCGACTATCATGCCACGCTTCGATGCGGCGTTCTGTTTGTTTACGGG
This sequence comes from Alphaproteobacteria bacterium, assembly GCA_040222995.1. Lineage (GTDB taxonomy): Bacteria > Pseudomonadota > Alphaproteobacteria > UBA8366 > Aestuariispiraceae > JAVKBW01. The sequence goes on from JAVKBW010000019.1 coordinate 521,956, forward strand.
TGTTTCTTGGTTGAAATCGCATTCTTCATAATATTCCTCCTGGTCGGGGCCATGTTGTGCCGTTCCGTGTATTCGAGAATGGATGCGAACTGGGATTCCCGTGTGCGCAGGGGCGTGCTGGGTCTGATCGTGGCCGTCGGCGCGGTGGCGTTGAACGCCAGTGTCTGCCTTTACTATCTGATCTTCCGTCCGCCGATCAGCAGCACCCTGCTCGGCAGGGACTTCAACGCCGTCACCGCCATCATGATGATCGCCGCGGCCCTGCTGGCGGGGTTTTCGCTGCTGCATATCTTTCGCGGCGCCAAAACCACCGTGGAAAACAGCAGAAACGCCGGAGAGATGCTGCAAGCATTCATTCAGAACACACCGGCCGCCGTCTCGCTGAAGGACATGGATCGCCGTTACACTTTGGTCAACAACACGTTCCGCGACTGGTTCACCCCTGACGGCAGAGACCCCATAAACAAGCGAAGCGAGGATCTGTCCGTACCGGAGCATTCTGATTTGATTGCCGAAATCGAAAATACGGTTCTGGAAACCGGTCAGCCCGTTGTGCAGGAGATTTGTGTGCCGACCGCAAATGACCGCACGCGCACCGTTCTGTTGCACAAGTTTCCCCTGCAAGGCGCATCCGGCGATACCATTGGTATCGGCGGTATCGAAACCGATATCAGCCGGCAAAAAGAAGCCGAAGCCAAGCTTGAACAGACACTGGAACAACTGAACGACGCGATGCGGATCACGAAGCTCGGCTTCTGGGAATGGGACGAGGTTAACGATCGCTCGCTTACGCTCGCCCCGAACTTCCTGAAAATGGTGGGGCTGGCGACGGAAGGCGAAGAACAGCCCGTCTTTTCCTCCGAGGACATGTTCCAGTTCATCCATCCCGACGATCTTGAATCATACAAGATCGCGTCGAATGTCCGCCTCAACATGCACGACCGTTTCGTTGTCACCTACAGGGTCAAACTTTCCAATGGCGAGGTTCGCCATCTTCAGGAAATCGGCCAGGCCGTGCGCACGGAATCGGGAAAGCTGATCCGTTCCTTCGGTACGATTCAGGACATCACCGAGCCGGTCGAACTGGCGGAATCCCTGCGGCGCGCCCGTGAAGAAGCGGTTGCCGCAGACCGCGCGAAAACCGAATTTCTGGCCCATATGAGTCATGAGTTGCGGTCGCCGTTGAATTCCATCCTCGGCTTCTCCCAGATTATCGAAGGCAATATCTCCAACATGGACGACTGGTCGCACCATGCGGAATACGCCGGATACATAAAGCAATCGGGCCAGCATCTGCTGGATATCATCGACGATATTCTCGATCTGGCGAAGATCGAACACGGAACGTTCGAGGTGCGGTTCTCGTCGGTAGAAACCGAGGCGTCTATCCGTGAAAGCATCAAGATCGTCCAGTCGTCACGGCCGGCGAAGACAGCGGCGTTTTCTGTAACCGTCGATCCGGCGGCGAGCCACTTCATCGCCGACCAGAGGCTGATCCGGCAGATCCTCATCAATATCTACTCGAACGCAGCGAAGTTCACCCCCGAAGACGGGCGGATCGATACACAGGTTTCCGTTGCCGGTGACCCCGAAAAGATAAAGATCGAGATATCAGACACCGGCTGCGGCATCGACCAGAAGGATATTCCGCTTGTCCTCTCGCCGTTCGGGCAGGCCAGATCCAATATCAATGTCGCGCATGGCGGCGTCGGTCTCGGCCTGGCGCTAACGAAACGCATGACGGAACTGCATGGCGGCACGCTGTCCCTGCGCAGTACCCTCGGCAAGGGAACGACAGTCAGCCTGATTTTTCCGATCCGTCAGCCGTCACAAGACAAGACAACGGCAAAGACAGCCTGACGGCATCGCGTCTATCGGATCATGTAACTTTTTCTGACCGTCTCGTGCACCTGGCAAACGCCTTTCCAGTCTTTCGGAAAGAAAGCCACCGTATCGGGCCGGATTTCAATGACGTCGCCGGATTCATGGGTGTAGGTCGCCGACCCTTCCAGGAAATGGCAGAATTCGTCACTCGTGACATGGCAGCGCCAGGTGCCGGGCGTACAGATCCAGATGCCGGTTTCCGACGAACCGTCCTCGTTGCGATGCAGCAGCACGCCGGACGTCCGGGATTCGCCTTCAATCATGGTCGGTACGACACCCCAGTCGACAACGTCGGCAATCGATCCTGGTTCGTACAGATGCGGCGCCGTGCTCATAACAGACCGTCCAGCAGTTTTGCCGCCTTTTCCGGGCCGTTCTGGGCCTGCATGTGCGCCGACGTTTTCGCCAGTTTCGACTGCATGTCCTTGTCCGTCAGCATCCGGTTGATCCGGTCCTTGAACTCGTCATCGGTCCAGTTCGACCGGTGCAGATGGAAACCGTGGCCGGTTTCCTGCTCCCGCATGGCGTTGTCGTGACCGTCCCAGACATAGGGCATCACCAGCGCCGGTTTGCCGAAATACAGACATTCGTTGAAGGTGTTGTTGCCGCCGTGGTGGATCACCGCATCGACCATGGGAATAACCGTCGGCTGGGGATACCAGCTATCGGCAACCACGTTGTCGGGAAACCCGTCATACTCGTCCATATAATCTCCGACATTGGCCAGCACCCGCACCGGCATTTCGCCCAGTGTTGCGATGATCCGTTTCAGCAGATCGGTATCGCCCGAACCCAGACTGCCGAAGCTGAGATAGATCAGCGGGTCGTCCGTACCGCATTTGAAGGCCGGTATCTCAAACGGTTTGTCCTTGCGTACGCAGCCTTCGAGATACTGGAACCGCTTCGGGTCCAGCGGGTTCCGACGGTTGAACTTTACCGGTTCCGGGTACAGAAGCAGGTTCAGATGCGGCGACGCCTCAAAGAACTGGCCCAGCGGATACGGGTCCTCGCCGCAGGATTTCAGAAATTCGTTGAACTTGTCGTGGTACGGTTTCATCACCTCATTGAAGCGGGCGGTGAACCGGGCGTGGCAATCCTTGTCCTGCTCGCTGCAGCCCGACAGCGACGGCGGAATATCCGGATCGCTGATCTCGTTCTCCGAACACGAGATGATGCGCACCCACGGCTTGCCGTTGGTTTCGGCATACCGTTTGATCGCCGGAAACAGGATAACGTTGTCGACGCAGACGATATCCGGCTGCACCTTGTCCAGAATGCCCGGCAGTTCCTTTTCCGCCCAGATCGAGGTTTCGACGATCGCCTCCCAGCATTCCTTGACGTAGTTGTCGATCTGTTCGTAAGGTGTCAGATTAAAATTCGGGATATGGCCGTTGATGAAATCGCTCCAGTACTTCGCCATTTCCTCCGGCGGCATCGGTTCCGACATGTTGACCGGATATTCGTCGAACCCGTAACCGGCATAGACGCCGATCATGCCCGGGTCGCTCAGAAACACCGCTTTGTGGCCGAGCTTCTCGCAGGCCTGCGCGATTCCAACCGAATTCAGCGCCGGGCCGAAGGCCGCTTCCGGGAAAAATGCGATTACTTTTTGGTCTGCCATACCTGTCCGCCTCTCCTGTTCGTTTTCCGTCCGGCATTCTGACCAAACCGGGCATCCCTTGGCAATCATGAACCGGAGAAAAACAGCAGTCGGATTCCGGCCAGACCCGACGTCGTACCCATTCAAGCGGTGTTTGCGTCAGCCGCAAGGTCTCTTTCCGCCATTTCCAGCAGCCAGTCGCGCAGGGTTTCCGAGGCGGGCGTCGGTTCGCGATTGTCGTTCCAGGTTAGATAGTAGGAGCCCGGCGCCGGCATGTGCAGGTCGGTCAGCCTGACCAGCGCACCAGTTTTCAGATACTGCCGGATCAGCCGGTCCCAGCCGATCGCGATGCCCTGGTTTTCCTGACAGGCCTGCAGCGTCACAGCGAAACTGCTGAACCGGCGGCCCGGCAGCGGACCATGCGCTATACCGGCCCGCCGCAGCATTTCATCCCAGTCCACCCAGTTCGGGTCCAGCCAATCGATATGCAGCAGCGGCAGTGTCGGAATGATCGACGGCAGACAGTCTTTGTGAGCTTCCGCAAAAGCGGGACCGCAGACCGGATAGATGCATTCGTCGAACAGCTTTACTGCCGTTTCGTCCGGCCAGGCGCCGGTGCCGTATCGAATTCGCAGATCGACCTCGGCGCGCCGGAAATCCCGCGTATTGTCGAGGATCAGATGGTCAGCCATCACCTTGGGGTATCGGCGCCAGAAATCGCCCATCCGAGGCATCAGCCACATCGTCGCCATTGCGTTGGTGCAGGCGAGCGTCACCTTGTTCATGTGACTGCCGCTCTTGATCCGCTGCACGACTTCGGACGCCCGCCCGAAGCCATTGGAAATCACTGCGTAGAGGTCTTCCGCATCGTTGGTCAGTTCGACGCCTTGCGGCCGCCGTTGAAACAGCGGCGTCGCCAGTTCCTCTTCCAGGCTCTTGATCTGCCGGCTGACCGCGCCCGGCGTGACGTTCAGTTCGGCGGCGGCCAGCTTGAAGCTCTTGTGCCGCGCCGACGCCTCGAATGCGGCAAGCGCCGTCAGGGACGGCAGGTCATAATATCGTCGAACCATTGTTTTCCCCAATGAGGCCGGGTCGGCATCGGCGGAAAAAGCTTCACTACGAAAATGACATTTTTCACGGTAGGTGGCCTGCCCGCCAGGAATCATACTGCCGTAAGTCGAAAAAAGCGAAAAGGCAACAATTTCATCGCTTTCCGAAAGCGAGCACGGATAGCCAGCGGATATACCACCTTTTGCCTGATACGAAAAAATTCGACCCCGAGGCGTCTGCCGTCGGGGCCGAATGAAAATGCAGGCTAACACCGTGCGGGTAACGAGCGCTATTCCGCCTTTTCCAGATTGGCGTCCAGCGCGTCGGCGATGAACTTCTGGAAATGATGGACAGCGTGTTCGCTGAGCTCGGTGAGGCCTTTGTCGATCACGAAACGGCCCTGATTGTAGCCCTTCGACTTCAAACCCTTCTGGACACTGAGGCAGAGACTAATATCTTCCGGCTGCAGGACATCCTTCTGATAGGCCATCGCATCTTTCAACTGCTGGCTCGGCTGATCCGACAAGGCATACCAGTCCTGATACTCGATGGTCGTTTCCGGACCGGTCGGGATGATCTGCAGGGTCGAGATATTGGTTTCGCCCGGATAGATCCAGATCGACAGGTTCGGGAACAGGAACCAGCCGGCATAGCCGAAATCCACATCGCCCTTTTCGAACGAGAACGCCTTGCTGTTGGTGCTGCGCGGCGCGCCGGCGATCTGGCTGGAGAAACAGGAATGGGTAATCGTCCGGTAGGTATCCATATCGACCAGATCGACGAAATCCTTGTGCGCCGGATCGCAATGGTAGCATTCCAGGAAATTATCGACCAGAACCTTCCAGTTGCAGGCCACTTCGTAGGTGTCTCGCTGCGCGAAAACCAGCTCGTCGATGCGCGGGCAGTATTTGCGGATTTCCTCTTCCAGCCCCTTCGCCTGATCGGCCATCGAGGTTGCGTCGTCATCGAGATTGACGAAAACGAACCCGGCGAATTCCTCGACCTTGACCGGCTTCAACGCGAAATCGCATTTTTCAAAATCGACCATTTCATCGGTATTGCGGGCCGACCGCAAATCGCCGTTCAGATCGTAGGCCCAGGCGTGATACGGGCAGACGATGGACTGGGTTTTACCCTCACCCGACAGCAACTGATGCCCGCGGTGCTGACAGATATTGTAGAACGCTTTCAGCTCGCCCTTGCGGTCGCGGACCACGAACAGGCTCTCGTCGACCACATCCACGGTGCGGTACTGCCCTTTCTCGGCGAAATGGCTTTTATGCCCGACGCACCACCAGTTGCGATAGAACACATTCTCTTTCTCAGCCGCGAAAATCTCCGGATCGGTATAGAACCGCGCCGGCAGGGTGTAGGACCGCGCCGGGTCGTCGCGCAGCGGGCCTTTGTCGGACGGCAAAAGGTCGATAAGTGGCTTGTTCATGGCTGATCCCTTCCATCGGATTGGCTTGATGGAACCAGTCTAAATGTTACTATTTCTAAGGCAAACGTTCGTTACTAAGCCAATAGGGTAATTTTTTCTAATGCAACAGTTTCACCAGCTTCTGCCGCAACTCGATCTGCTGACCGCTTTCGAAGCCGCGGCCCGGCATGAAAGCTTTACGCTCGCAGCGCAGGAAATGAACGTCACCCAGTCCGCCGTCAGCCAACGCATCCGCGCGCTTGAACACCGCATGGGCGTCGCCCTGTTCGAACGGCGCCACCGCGCCGTTCGGTTGACCCGCGAGGGTGCGGATTTCCAGAACAGCGTCACCGTCGCTCTCAACCATCTCGTTGCCGCCAGCGACGCCGTAAAGGCCACCGCCGCCGATACCCGCCTGCGTCTGGTCGCCGATGTCGCGCTGACCCATTTCTGGCTGATGCCGCGCCTTGCCTCCCTCGCTGCCACCCTGCCCGGCGTGTCGATCGATCTCACCGCGTCCGACGCCATCGACGACGCCTTCGTTCCCTCAGCCGATGCCGCCATCGTTCACGGCAATGGCGACTGGCCGGGGTTCCGCACGATCCGGATCATCGATGAAGTCGTCTTTCCGGTCTGTTCACCGGGATATCTGGAACGGCACGGCCCCATAGAATCATTGGAAGCGCTGGCCGGCGCCGATCTGGTCGACCTGTCCTACGAACGCTGGTCGTGGATGAACTGGGCGATCTGGATGACGGAAACCGGCGGCCCGCGGTCTGGCGCGAACCGGGTGTTTCAGTCGAATTCCTATTCGGCCGTTCTCGATGCCGCCCGCGCCGGCATGGGCGTCGCGCTCGGCTGGCAGGGCTTTATGGACGACGATCTCGCCTCTGGCCGGCTCGTCGTGCCGCTGGATATCAGCGTGCGCACCGAAAACGGCTATTACGCCGTGGTGGCGCAGGACCGGCTCGAAACCCCGACGGCGCAGGCCTTTCTGAAATGGTGCGCCACGGCGGCTTAGGGACCGATACCGAACCGTTCCGCCCAGCCCAACGTCGCGGCGGTATCCGGGCCGGGGCGGTATTCGCAGCCGATCCAGCCGTCGTAGCCGAGGCGTTCCAGCAGGTCGAAGATATGGTCGTGGTCAACCTCACCCCGGTCCGGTGGCGAGCGGTCAGGCAGACCGGCGACCTGGATATGATGGATCTTGTAAAAAAAGCGGGTCAGGGTTCGGGTCAGATCGCCTTCCATAAGCTGTGCATTGTGCGTGTCGTACTGGATGCCGATATCGCCGCGCCCGACCCGGTCGATCACCGCCGCCGCCTGATCGGTGCGGGACAGGAAATACCCGGGCCGTTCCACGGTATTGATCGGCTCGATCAGCACCTGCATGCCATGCCCGGCGCAGACGTCGCAGGCCCATTTCAGGTTCTCGACATAGATATCGGCGCAGACGGAATTGTCGACGTCCGGCGGCACGATCCCGGCTAGCACATGCAGAAACCGGCACCCGGTCGGCAGGGCATAGGCAAGCGAGGCTTCCAGCGCGGCGCGAAAATCCGCCTCCCGCCCAGGCAGAGCGGCAAGACCGTACTCGCCCGCCGCCATGTCACCGGTCGCGGCGTTTATCATCACCAGCGGCAGACCGCCCTTTTTCCACCCTGCGATGAATTCTTCCGCAGAAACCTCGTAGGGCAGCCCGCATTCGACAGCCTCAAACCCCAGCGAGGCGGCCAGAGCGAAACGGTCAGGAAGATCGACTTCCTTGCACAGCCAGGAAAGGTTGGCGGTAAACCGAAGCGTCATGCCGCCAGAATCTGCGGCTTGTGTCCCGCCATCAGATCACCCCGCTCAACCGCCCGGCCGATCCTGAACATGGTTTCCTCGTCAAACCGCCGCCCGACGACCTGCAGGCCAATCGGCAGGTTCAGCGCGCCGACGCCGCAGGGAACCGAAAGAGCCGGGCAATGCGCGGTAAAATTGAACGGATGGGTCATTTCGGCCCAGATCAGCTTGCCGTCCTCGGTTTCGCCACCAAAGTCAAAATCCGTCATCGTCGCCAGCGGCGCGGTAATCGGTGCGGTCGGGCAGATCAGCGCGTCGTGCCCCTTGAAAATTGCGACAAGATCGAGCCAGAGCCGGCGGCGCAGCATTTCTATCGCCTTGAATTCCGGCGCAGAGGTCTTGAATGCGTCCTCGAACATGCAAGCCACGCCGGGGTCCAGCAGATCCTTGCTGTCCTTCAGCAGATGACCTTCGAACGCCGCCAGATAGACCGACCATCCCTTCATCATCGCATCGGCGACAGACCGGTCCCAGGCGATATCGACAGGATCAACCGTTGCGCCGGCGTCGCGCAGAACGGCTGCCGCCCGGTCGACCGCCGCGCGCACCTCGTCCGACACATCAAAGAAGCCCAGATCCATCGACAGGCCGATTTTCAGGCCGCGCACATCGCCATCCGCATCGAAGGCAATCTCCTGCGCCGGCAACGACATCGGATCGACGTCGTCCGGGCCTTTCGTAACGTTCAGGAAGGCCCAGGCATCCTCGACCGTCCGGGCCAGCGGCCCGAAATGGGAAATCGTGTCATGCACACTTTTCAGAATATCCATCGGTATCCGGCCGAGCGACGGCTTCAGCCCGACACAGCCGCAATAGCCGGCCGGAATGCGGATCGACCCGCCCATATCGGTGCCTTCGGCCAGCGGCACCACATGCGCGCCAACCGCCGCCCCTGCGCCGCCTGACGATCCGCCCGGCGTGTGCTCGGTGTTCCAGGGATTCAGAGTCGTGCCGAACACCCGGTTGGTGCAGAACCCGGCATGGGCGAATTCTGGCGTGTTTGTCTTGCCGACGACAATGGCGCCCGCCGCGCGAAGCCGCTGCACGTAGATCGGATCGAACGTCCCTATATTGTCCTTGTAGGCCAGCGATCCGTAGGTCGTGCGCTTGCCCTTCAGCGGCGTGAAATCCTTCACCGCAACCGGAACCCCGGCCAGCGGCCCGACGGTATCGCCGTCCGCGATTCGGGCGTCGATACGTTGCGCCGCTTCCATCGCCTCGTCGTCATAGACATCGGTGAAAGCATTCAGATCGGCCTGGGTCTGCCTAATACGGTCGAGCGACCGGGCGACGATTTCAGTGGCCTTGCTCTGGCGGTTCCGGACCGCGGCGGCGATCTCGACGGCTGATTCAGGAATTGTCATGATAGTTCACGCCCTGCCGGCCCCGGTTTCTTCAACAATACGGTCGATCCATTCCTTCGGTTCGGCAGCGACCATCGCGCCGGAAACGTATTTGTCGATCAGTTCCACCATCCGGTCGCGCCCGAAGGATTCAAAATGACCGCCATGCACTGCTGTTACCGGCAGCTCCTTCATGCGCAACAGGCTTTCTCGAAACCGTTCCTTGTCGGAATGGTACAGATTATCCAGCAGGTAATCGTCCTGGTACAGGGTATCGCCGCTGAACAGGGTGCCGGTTTTCTCTTCATACAGCGCGATTGATCCCGGCGAATGACCCGGCAGATGCAACACCTGAAAGACGCGGTTGCCCAGATCAACGACATCGCCATCATCCAGATACCCGGTCAATGGCGCCGGCGTTACCGAATAGGTTGAAATATCGAACTCGTCTTCCGACAGGCGCTCAAACGCTTCCGCCACAAGATACCCGTCATAGACGCTGTTTTCCGCCGTCGGGTCGGCGTGGATATCCGCTTCGCAACGATGCCCCAGCCGTGTATCGAATTCGTGCGCCCCGCCCATATGATCGAAATGGGCGTGTGTTGAAATCGCCGTCAGCGGGCGGTCGGAAAGCCGCGCGACTTCCGCCTTAAGCGGTTTAACGCCCATGCCGGTGTCGATCACCAGATCGCGGTCCCTGCCCCGGACATGCCAGATATTGCAGCGCATCCAGGGTGCGGCGAAATTTTCCCAGATCAGCGTGATATCGTCGTCGAACGCCCGATGTGAAAACCAGGTTTCCGCCATGAATTCCTCCCGGTTGCAGTCCGGTCTAGGCCAGACCGAACGCTTCCTGTTTCTTCCTGCTCCAGGCCTGGATCAGCCGGTCGGCGATGATTGCGATAATCGCCATGCCGACCCCGGCAACGATGCCGCCGCCGAAATCGCCGTCACCCAGCCCGATATAGACACGCTGGCCGAGATCGCTGGTGCCGACAAGCGCCGTGATCACCAGCATGGCGATGCCGTACATCACGGTCTGGTTGATGCCCAGCATGATCACCGGCAGCGCCAGCGGCAGTTTTACCTGCACCAGCGACTGCCAGCCGGTCGTGCCCATCGATTCCGCCGCTTCCAGCACCTCCTTCGGCAGGTTGCGAAGCCCGTGTTCGGAATAGCGGATCGCCGGCACGATGGCGTAGGAAATGATCGCCAGCAGCGCCGTGAAATCGCCAAGCTTGAAGAACATCACGGCAGGAATCAGCAGGACGAACGGCGGCATTGTCTGCAGCGTGTCGTTGATCGGCCGGAAAAACGCCGACACATTGTCATTATGCGCCGCCCAGATGCCGATCGCCGACCCCAGGATGGCGCAGATGATCACCGCGATGCCACACAGATAGACCGACATCATCGCTTCGGCCCAGATGCCTGTGGTCAGCAAAAACGCAAGTCCGCCCCAGACAATAACCAGTAGCCGCATACCCCCCAGTTGCCATGCGAGCAGACCGAGCACTGCGAACATTACCGGCCAGGGAAGCTGGGTGACCCCGAAGTAGAAAATCATGCCGGCTATTGCGACGCCGATCGCGATCTTGCCGTTGAAACGGTACAGCGCGAAGGTAGCGACGGCGGTAATCAGAACCGCATAGCCAACGATATGGGCGTTGGTCAGCACAAAGCCCCAGGAAAACGGGCTGACCGATTGTTCCAGCCCGATCCGCACCGGCAGCATGACGAAGAAAATGGTCGAATTCTTGATCGCCTCGATCACTTCGCGATAATTCACGACGATATATTCGATGCCCGCGTTCATCCCCTTTGTCGGCGCATAAACCAGCTCACGCGGATATTCCGCCAGAAGCGGAAAAGCCCAGGACAGGACAAACAGGACAATTGTAGCTGCCGCACCAATGAAGAAATACTGGTGCCGCCGGAAAATCGAGCTTTCGCTTTCAAGGCCGCGGCTTTCGCGCGTCGCCAGACCGGCAGTGATCCGATCCAGGTTCATCGCCAGCAGCGCGATCACGATGCCGGCCAGAATACTTTCGCCGAACAGCGCCTTTCGCATCGTGCTCAGCACTTCCCATCCGATATCGGCGGTGCCGCCAATAATCGAGGCGATAATGACCATCGAAAGCGCCGCCATCGTCGTCTGGTTCACCCCGAGAAGGATCTGCCGCAGCGACGTCGGAATACGCACCTGCCAGAACAACTGCCAGTCTGTCGCGCCGGACATCAGGCCGGATTCGATCACCTCCTCCGGCACTCGCCGAAGCCCCAGAATGGTGTTGCGAACCATCGGCGGAAAGGCGAACAGAAGCGACGCGATCAACCCGACAACCGGCCCGAATCCAAACAGAATCAGGATCGGAATCAGATAGGCGAATGCGGGAATCGTCTGCAGCATGTCGAGCGTCGGCATGATGATTTTTTCGGCGCGACGCGAAAAGAAGCCGAAAACGCCAAACATGAAACCGATCATGATGGCAATCGGCACGGACAGCGCCACCAGCGCCACCGAATTCATACTGGGCGCCCAGTGACCGGTAATCACCATGTACATCAGGCTGAGGCCGGTAAAAGCGGCAAGTTTCCAGCCCGATGCCTTGTGCGCTACGGTCACACAGATTGCAATTGATACAGACCAGGGCAGCCAGTGCAGGAAGTCGCGTATCCAGCCCATCGGCACTGAAAGAATGGTCGACAAGCCCCTGAAAAACCAACCGAAATACTCGATTATGATATCCATGATGGCGTTCAGGACGCCGACGATGGGCACGATCCAGCTGTCAGGATAGGCGCTCAACCAGGAAACGCTGTCCTTCGCAAAAATGCAGATCAGCGTAAATACAAGGATCGCAATCCAGTGCAGGAAGGTCTTGTCAGCATGGCGGATCAGATCGTTCATGGGGCTGAAGGTCCCCTGTCGCTCGCTTCACGGGCGAGCACTTCGACTACGCTGCGTGGCGTCGCGACACCCAGCACCACATCATTGTCATCGACAATGGCAATGCCGTCGGGATGGTGCGCCAGTTGCGGCATCAGCGCTTCTACCGAAATCGACCCGTTCATCTTCTCCAGGCCGTCGACGGAGCCGGTCGGCTCACGCGCGACTTCGCGGGCGCGCAGCACCCGGGCCAGCGGCACGTCGCTGGTGAATTCCTTCACGTAGTCGTCAGCCGGGTTGACGATCAGGTCGGCCGGCGTTCCCATCTGTACGATGACGCCGTCGCGCATGATCGCCATCCGGTCGGCGATGCGAAGCGCCTCAAGAAAATCATGCGTAATGAAGACAATGGATTTGTGCAGCTTTTGCTGGATCCGCAGGAATTCGTCCTGCATCTGCCGCCGGATCAGCGGGTCCAGCGCCGAAAACGGTTCGTCCAGGAACCACAATTCCGGTTCAACCGCCAGCGACCGGGCAATGCCGACACGCTGCTGCTGGCCACCGGAAAGCTGACGCGGAAAATGCAGTTCGCGCCCTTCCAGACCGACCAGCTCTATGACCCTTTCCGCCCGCTTCTTGCGTTCCGACATTGGCAGGCCCTGAAGCTTCAGGGGAAAGGCAATGTTTTCGATGACGTTGAGATGAGGCATCAGGCCGAAATTCTGGAACACCATCCCCATTTTGTGCCGCCGGATGTCGATCAGCTCGTTCTTGGAGACTTTCAGCAGGTCCTCGCCGTCGAGAATGATCTCACCGTAAGACGGTTCGACCAGGCGGGACAGGCATCGCACGATGGTCGACTTACCTGAACCCGACAGGCCCATGATGACGAAAATCTCGCCGACATGGACGTCGAAACTGACATCCGCACAGGCCGGGATATGCCCTTCGTCGCGCATCCGCGCCGTCAGTTCGGGCGTATCGAGATCGTATCCCTTGCGATCAAAATAATAGTCCGGGTTCGGCCCGTATACCTTCCAGACATTGCGGCAGGAAATTTTTACGTCCGCCGAATTCGCTTCATCAGCCATGGCAGGGTTTCACCTGTTTTCATTTTTGGCGGATTTATATCCGCTTAATCAGGAACAGACGAGGCCGGGCCCTTTGCAGAGACCGACCTCGCCACGTTCAAACTAAACCGTCACGAGCCTCAGCTGCCGCCCGGCAACCAGGCCTTCCATGTCGATTCATTTGCCGCCATCCATTCGGCAACGACTTCCTCAAGAGGACGACCCTTGTTGTCGACTTCCTTGATGAGCACGTTCTGAATGCCGTTGTTGATCTTGAAATTTTCATACACAGCCTGGGCTTTCGGCCAGGTCGCGGCGAAATCCTTACTGGCGATTTTGAGAACGTTCGCCTGCTGGAACCCGCAATCGCCGACTTCCGTCGTGGTGACACCTTTGGCGGGGTCGGTGTCGCAGTTTTCAACGTCCGACGGCCATTCGATCCAGTTCATTTCGTGATCCGCGAAAAACCAGTGCGGTTCCCAGAACATCACCAGGACCGGCTGTTCGGTGGCAAGCGCGCTTTTCATTTCCGCAACCATCGCGCCTTCACTGCCGCCGGCAACAGGGGCAAACGGAAACTTCACCAGTTCCACGAAATCCTTCGACCGTGTTCCCCAGTCGGCCGGATACGTGATAAGACGGCCTTTCGGGAAGGTTTCAGCGGTCGCAAAAGCCTGTGCGCAATCGTACAGGGCCTTGTAGCTGGGCAGGCCCGGGCATTTTTCTTCCATGTACGGCGGGTAGATCCAGCCTTCACGTGCCGACAGGCCGAGTTCGCCGACAACCACGATATCGCCTTTGGCGACGGCTTTCGGATAGATATCGCCGACATTGTTATCCCAGGTTTCCGGCTGCACATGCAGATCGCCAACGGAAATTGCTGCGAACTGCGGCACCGCGCCGGCGGTGACGTATTCGACCTCAACACCCGCCTCCTTGAATGCGGAACCCAGAATATGGGCGCTGATATGTTGGCCGGTCCATTCGTTGATCGGAATTTTGATCGGCTCGGCCTGCGCCGCGCCCGCTCCGAGTGCCAGAGCGGCCGCTGCGGAAAGTAGTGTCTTAATGTTCATAACAGTATTGTCTCCCAAGTGATAAACGAGTCATCGGCGCAACATTCGCGAATACATACAGCACCACCCGCGAACCGAAGCATTGTAATAAATTGGCTTTGTCAGCTTCCTGCCCGGGTATCGCGCCTCTCGTTGGTTTTTGTGCGGTGCGATTGAAACAAGTGTGCGGTCATTTTTTAAGCGGCGTCAAGGTCGCCGCCGCTATTAGCATGGTCTAAATTTGTACCGTTCTTTGCTCTGCCGCAACGCGCAGGTTGCTCGCAAGGGGCATGATACACGCCCCTATACGGCGGTCAGCAATTCGCTGGCGTCACGTTTGGCAAGGAAACCGAGAAACATCGAGAACAGCTCCCGTTCGGCCGTAATATCCAACTTGCCGTAGAGACGTTTCTTATGATTCCAGGTGGTTCCCTCGCCGATCCCGAGATAATTTGCGATCGCCGCGTTCGGATAACCGGCGAGAACGCATTTGACGATCTGCCGTTCGCGCGGTGTCAGAATTTCCGGCAGAAATTCCTCGACGGCGGCGCTGAAATCCAGCGGTGAATCCGAGCTGACCTCGCCGAACGTTACCGTCGTGACATTCGGATCGTTAGCCGGATACAGCCGGCGGTGCGCGTCGAACAGGCCGGCCAGCAGCGGATAGATCGACCGCATAAGGATGACCTCCGCCAGGGTGAACTGCGACGAGCGGCTGAGGCAAAGCCCCATCGCCTTGTTGTCGCCGTAGTCGAACAGCACAACGGCCTCGTCCTCCATATGGGTTATCGGCAGAAATTCGCTGATGTAGGTGCAGGGATCGCAGGTATTTACCGGCATGTGATGCAGGGTGCAGACACCCGGCTCTGTTACTTCACGCCAGTAGCGGTAGATCGGATCGAACCGGTAATAGCCGGATATGTACAGATCGGGAATTTCTTCGCGGTTTATGTAGAATCCGACATCCTCGCTGGTCATGCTGAAATGCACGATCCGGGGTCGACTAACCTTGTCGTAGATTACCAGCCATTGCATATCGTTGGGAATAAGCGCCGCCAGAAGCGCCAGCGCCGCCCGTTCGAAACCGACGGTGCCGACAGCCGCCCCGACCGAATAAAGCTGGTCGTTGCTTACATTCCTCATGATGCTGTCGAAGCGCATACGCGGCCTCCTGCGGCGTCTGTGTCACAAGATCAGCAAGTGTCCACATTTCCGGCAGAATGTCGAATCGAACGGACGTCCAACTTATTCCTACTTGCGGCGGATAGCGACGCTAGCGCCTGCCCAGTCCGGCAACGGGTCGGCGCAGGCCGCCTGCAGCTTTTTCAGAACGTCGTCCGGGAACGGCGCGGTACCACCGTTTTTCTGGTCGTAATGCAGTGCAAATGCTTCGAATGTCGCCCGTTCGGTGCCGTCGACCAGCATCCGGTGGGCAATAACCACCTTCTTGGCATCGACGCCGAAAATAAAGCTTTCGAATTCCAGCACCGCAGGAGCGCGAACCTCGTTCAGATACCGTATATGGGATTCCAGCGTATAGAGCGCGCAGCCGGTCTTCTCGAAATACGGCACGCCGATATCGAAATGTTCCTGCAGCGCCCAGTTCGCTTCGCTGAAAGCCACAACATAATAGCCTTCATTGAGATGCCCGTAGGCATCCAGCCATTCATCCCGCAACTTTTCAGTATGCACCCGCAACCCGCTCACGTCGTATTCCTCCATTATTCGACAGTGCTGTCGTAAAATCCATGGTTTACCACTGTCCCGTTCTCTAGAAGTGTCGTCTCAGCCGTACGACTTTTCACACACATCAGCAAGATTTGGAGACCACATGAAGGCGGATTACATCATCGTCGGGGCCGGCTCTGCCGGTTGCGTACTGGCCAACAAGCTTTCTGCCGATCCCGGAACGACGGTCCTGTTGCTGGAGGCCGGTCCGCCGAATACGGCCCTGTCGCTGAAAATTCCCGCCGCCATGACCACGAACCTGAATGGAACCAGACACAACTGGTCATTTCAGGGCGAATCCGAACCCGGCCTCGGCGGCCGTTCCCTGAAACACGACCGCGGCAAGACGCTGGGCGGATCGTCGTCGATCAATGGCATGGTGTTCATTCGCGGTCACGCCCGCGACTTCGACACCTGGCAGCAGATGGGCTGCAAGGGTTGGAGCTATGCCGATGTCCTGCCATATTTCAAGCGCATGGAAACCTATACAGGCGGCGACAGCGACCATCACGGCGCCGACGGGCCGATGCAGATCAAACGGCCGAGAGCCGAAAACCCGTTGTTCAAGGCGTTCCTGAAAGCCGGCGAACAGGCCGGCTATCCGATGACCGACGACATCTGCGGCGAACGTCAGGAAGGCTTCGGCCTGTTCGACCAAAGCACGTATAAGGGCGAACGTTGGAGCGCCGCCCGCGCCTATCTGGAACCGGCGCGGTCGCGGCCGAATTTGACCGTGAAGACCGACGTTCTGGTGCGTCGCCTGTTGCTGGACGGAACGCAGGCGACCGGCGTCGAATTCCAGACCGCGAACGGAATAGTCGAAACCGCCACCGCCGGCACGGAAGTCATCCTGGCCGCCGGCGCCGTCGGCACGCCGCACCTATTGATGCTGTCCGGTATCGGGCCGGCCGACCACCTGCGCGAGATGGGGATCGACGTTGTGCGTGACGCGCCCGGCGTCGGATCCAACCTCAACGAACATCCGGACTTTGTCTTGCGATACCGCTGCAAAAAGCCGGTCACGCTTTACCCTTACACCAAGGGCATCCGCAAACTGGCGGCAGGGTTGCAATGGCTGGTTTCGCGCGACGGCGTTTGCGCCAGCAATCATTTTGAAGCGGTTGGCTGCATCAGATCGTCCGCCGGTGTCGATTACCCGGATTTGCAGATCTGCCTGTCGCCGATCGCGATGAAGTTCGGCAGTTGGGACCCGATTCCCGAAGAGGCTTTCCAGATTCATGTCGGCCTGATGCGGGCACACAGCCGGGGTGAAATCCGGCTACGGGATTCCAATCCGTCCTCGCCGCCCCGCATCAAGGTGAACTATCTGGATGACCCGCGCGACCGTGACCTGCTGCGCAAGGGGACGCGTCTGGTGCGCGAACTGGCATCTCAGCCGGCATTCAGCGAGTTCTGCGGTGACGAAATATTTCCCGGCAAGGAGGCGCAAACCGACGAGGAACTGGACGCAAAGCTTGCCGAGGCGGTCGATACCCAGTGGCACCTGACCTGTACGGCGAAAATGGGAGCGGAATCCGACCCGATGGCGGTCGTCTCGCCGCAAGGGAAAGTTTACGGCATCAAGGGGCTACGGATCGTCGATGCGTCGATCATGCCCCAGGTCACAAATGGAAACACCAACTGTCCGACCATCATGATCGCCGAAAAACTCAGCGACGCCATCCTCGGTAAGCCGCCCCTGCCCCGCAACGAAGCGGTCGTCTGGCAGAATCCGAACTGGGAAACGGCGCAACGTTAATGCCCCGCTGGATCATAGGCTACGCCTGAGCCGGCGGCGACTAGCCGTCGTCGCGTTTCAGGTGTTTGACCATCCACTGGGCGACATCCATCCGGTTGTCCTCGCCGTCGATCGTGGCGAGCCCGGCATCGGCGATGTCATCCGGAATGATCGCGCCCTTGCGTAGCTTTATCAGATCTTCGAGGTAGAATTCATCGAATTCCGGATGGAACTGATAGGTAATAGCATTGTCCGAAATCTTGAACCCGGCATAGCGGCAAAAATCGGACGTCACGATCACCTCCGCGCCGGACGGCGGGATCACCACCTGATCCTGATGCATCGCTGGCGCCTTGATCGTGTCTCCGACTGCTATCCGCGACCCTTCCATCCACGGGCCGCCTGCAGCGATTTCGTATTTCTGAATACCGACGCCCCAGCCCTTGCTGGATTTTTCAACCTTGCCGCCGAAGGCTTCCGCCAGAATCTGATGCCCGAAGCAGATGCCGACCTGTCTGCGGCCCGCAATATCGGCGGCCACCACGAAATCCTTCAACGCCACGATCCACGGATCGTCGTCATACACGCCGTATTTGGACCCGGTGATGATATAGCCGTCGAACTTGTTCGGGTTCGGAAGGCTGTCACCCTGCAGCACTGAAATCGTTTCGTAGTGGATGGTATCGTCAACCTCGTCCATCAGCAGACAGAACATCGACGGATAGGACGGGTAATCCTCATCCAGCGGGGGCGATACCAGCCCGGTTTCTATGATTCCAACACGCAGTTTTTCAGCCATGTCTCTTCCTTTCGCCAACAATTGGCGTGGTTAAACGAGAATACCGGCGATGTCCAGTTCAGGCGTTGGCGACGTTCCGAAAAGCCTTCATGGCGGCGATCAGCTTGCGGTCGCGTTCCGCCGCAAGGTCTTCGAATGACCGGCCATTCTCTTCCGCGGCGATTCCTTCGGCCAGTTTACGGCCGACATCTTCCGTCAGAACAGGGTCGCCCATCGATTTCCACCAGGTGTGAAAACTGTCGGCATACCGCTCGCAGAAACCGTCGATTCCCTTGCCGCCACTGGCAAGACTGAACAACTGATGCGGCCCCATCACCGACCAGCGCAATCCCGGCCCCGCCCAGACCGCCTTGTCGACATCCTCCACCGAGGCGACGCCCTCGACGACAAGATGAATGGCTTCCCGCCACAAAGCGGCCTGCAACCGGTTCGCCACATGCGCCGGCACTTCCTTGTTCACTCTGATCGTGACCTTGCCGCATTCCTCGTAGAAGCGCGCCGCCGCGTCCAGCACGCCGGATTCGGTGCGGTCATTGCCAAGCAATTCAACCAGCGGAATCAGATGCGGCGGATTGAACGGATGACCGAGGATAAACCGGCCCGGGTCTATCCAGCCGGCCTGCATGTCGGACAACAGAAGGCCTGAAGAACTGGTCGCCACGATAGCATCCGGCGGAAGCGCCCGTTCGATCGCTTTATAGGTTTCCGCCTTCAGGGGCAGACGTTCCGGCACGCTTTCCTGGATGAACTGCGCCCGCGACACCGCCGTTTCGGGGTCGGCGACGAACCGCACTCTGTCCGGCGACGCGCCCGGCTTTACCATGCCGAGCTCGTCAAGGCTCGTCCAGGCGCGCTCGATATAGGATTTCGTATCCAATTCACCGGTCGGTGACGGATCGAATACATCGACGTCCCTGCCCGCCGCCAGAAACAGGGCGCTCCAGCTTGCGCCGATTACCCCCGCGCCTACGATGCCGACAACCTCCACGCTAGTTGCGATACCGTTCATTTCAGTTCCCTAAAAAAGACCGGGCTGCAGCGGCGTTGCCGCCACCAGCCCGCCATCGACCGTAACGGTTTGCCCGGTCATGAAACCTGCCCCGTCGGAGGCCAGCCACACAGCCGCATCCGCGATATCCGACGGTTGGCCGAACCGGCCGACCGCGTGCCGCGCCAAAGCATCTTTTTTCGCCGCTGCCGGATCATCTGCCAGATCGAAAGCCGCATCCGCCATCGCCGTCATGATCCAGCCCGGACAGATAGCGTTGCACCGGATACCCTGCGCCCCGTGATCGACCGCTATCGACCGGGTCAGCCCGTGCACGAACGCCTTCGACGCATTGTACAGCGCCATCGACGGGTCGGCATGGTTGCCGCTGATCGACCCGATATTGACGATCGAGCCGCCGCCAGACCCTGCCATCACCGGAATGAACCGGCGGCACATGCGAAACACGCCCTGCGCATTCGCGCCCATCAGCAGGTCCCAATCGGCATCGGTCGACTCGACGACCGTCTTTTCAATCTGCACGCCGGCATTGTTGACCAGAATATCGACCCGACCGAATTCCGCGACCGCCCGATCAGCCAACGCATCGACGTCGGTCTGACGACTCACATCGGCAACCGCCCACACGGCATTCGCCGGCAGATCACCTGGGTCCGACCCTCGGCCGCAGGTCAAAACAGCCGCTCCTTCCGACGCAAACCGCTCGCCAATCGCACGGCCGATCCCTTTGCCGCCGCCGGTGACAACGGCAACCTTGCCCTTCAATATTCCGCTCATGGCTGCCTCAATGCGCGATCATGACATGCCGGGGCACGGTGTAGTCTTCCAGCGCATACAGCGACATATCCTTGCCGTAGCCGGAACTCTTCATCCCGCCATGCGGCATTTCGGAACAGCCGACCAGATGTGTGTTCACCCAGGTAATGCCGTAGCGAAGCCGGGCGACAGTCTGCATGGCGCGGCCGACATCCTTCGTCCACACCGACGACGCCAGACCGTATTTCGTGTCGTTCGCCCAGTGCACCGCCTGATCGACATCGCTGAACGGCGTCACCGTGACGACAGGGCCGAAAATTTCGTCCCGCACCACTTCATCGTCATGTCGGGCATCGGCAATCAGCGTCGGTTCGAAGAAGAACCCGTTGCTGCCGCCGGTATTGCCGCCGGTCACGAATTTCAGGTGGCTGGCGCTTTTGGCCCGGTCGATAACGCCCTGCACGCGGGCGTATTGCGCATCGGTGATGATCGGCCCCATCTCGACGCCTTCATCCGCCGGCGCGCCGGTTTTGATCGAGGAAATCGCCGACCCCAGATCGGCGACCAGATTATCGTACAGCTTGTCGGCGATATACAGGCGGCACGGCTGGGTGCAGTCCTGCCCGGCATTGTAGAACGAAAAACCCCGCACGGCCTCGACCAGCGCTGCCGGGTCGGCATCGTCAAACACGATCACCGGCGCCTTGCCGCCCAGTTCCAGGTGGGTGTGCTTGATGCCGTCGGCTGCCGCTTCCAAAACCCGGCTCGCGGTGCGGATCGACCCGGTCAGCGAGATGAACTCGACACCGCCATGGGTAATCAGCGCATCGCCGGTGGTCTGGCCACGCCCGGAAATGACGTTCACCACGCCCTTCGGATACACATCGGCCAGAATCTCCGCGATTTTCAGCGTCGACAACGGCGTCAGCTCGGACGGTTTCAGAACCATCGTGCAGCCGGTCGCCAGCGGCGGCCCCAGTTTCCATGCCCCCATCATCAGCGGGTAGTTCCAGGGCGCGATACTGGCGACAACCCCGGCGGGATCGCGGCGGATCATTGAGGTGAAGCCTTCCATGTATTCGCCGGCCAGCGGCCCGGTCATCGCCCGCACGGCCCCTGCCATGAAGCGGAACAGATCGACACAGGCGCCCATTTCGTCTTTCGCCGCGCCAATCGGCTTGCCGGTATCCAGCGACTCGATTTCGGTGAACGTATCGATCTCGGCTTCCAGCCGGTTCGCCACTTCCGTCAGCAGGCCGGACCGTTCGGCCGGGGTCTTCGCCGCAAAGGCCGGAAACGCTTCCTGCGCGCTTCGCACCGCGGCGTCCACCTGGTCCGGCGTCGCTTCCGCGACATCGCAGATCGGCGCGCCCGTCGACGGGTTCAGCACAGTGATTTTTTCGCCGCCGCCTTCGACCAGTTCTCCTGCGATCAGCATTTTCGTCGTATAGGACATCGTTGCCCCTCCTCTTTTTACTTCAGAAACCCACCATATCGCCGCCCTTCAGGCCGAGCCGCTTGCGGGCTTCGTCTGGCGTGGCGACGGTGAGAGACATTTCCTCGACAATGCGGCGGATCTTGGCGACCTGATCGGCGTTATTTTCGGCCAGTTGGCCCTTGCCGATATACAGGCTGTCTTCCAGACCGACCCGCAGGTTGCCGCCCAGCACGGCGGCGGTTGTCGCGAACGGAATCTGGTTCTTGCCAGCGGCCAGCACCGACCATTCGTAGTCGTCGCCGAACAGCTTGTCGGCAATCGAATTCATGTGCACCAGATTGTCGATATCGGCCCCGACCCCACCGAGAATGCCGTAGATGAACTGCAGGAAGAACGGCGGCTTGATAAGGCCCCGGTCGACAAAATGGGCGACGTTGTAAAGATGGCCGAGGTCGTAGCATTCCATCTCGAATTTTGTGCCGTGTCCCTCGCCCAGGCTTTGCAGCACATAAGCGATATCCTTGAACGTGTTCTTGAAGATGAAATCTTCCGTCTTGCCCAGCAGTTCCGGTTCCCAGTCATGTTTCCAGGTGTCGTATTTCTGAAGCAGCGGAAACAGGCCGAAGTTCAGCGACCCCATGTTCAACGACGCCATCTCCGGCTTCGCCCGGTTGGCCGCTGCCAGACGCTCCTCCAGCGTCATGCCGAGACCGCCGCCTGTGGTGATGTTCACCACGGCGTTTGTGCTCTGTTTGATGACCGGCAGAAACTCCATGAACACTTCCGGATCCGGCGTCGGCTTGCCGGTTTCCGGGTCGCGCGCATGCAGGTGAATGATCGACGCCCCGGCCTCGGCCGCCCCAATGGCCTGTTCGGCGATCTGCTGCGGCGTGATCGGCAGGTGCGGCGACATGGTCGGTGTGTGGATACCCCCGGTAATCGCGCAGGTGATGATGATGCTCTCGGCTTTCGCCATTGTTCTATGCCTCCCTATAAACGCATTTGCTGAACCTGGGCCGACAGGCCGCCGTCCAGCACCCATAACTGCCCGGAAGCATAGCGCGCTTCGTCACCCGCAAGCCAGTTCACAAGATTGGCCATGTCGTCGGGCGTACCATAGCGCCGTAGCGGATGCACCCGCCGCACCTCGTCCTTCAGGCTTTCGATGTCGCCGGCGCCCTGAAAGAAACTCTGCAGCATCGGCGTGTCCACATAACCGGGACAGATGGCGTTGACGCGAATGTTTTCCGGCCCGTAGTCGCAGGCCATCGCCCGGGTCAGCGCGTGCACCGCGCCCTTGGTCGCGCAATAGGCTGCGAGACCGGGGTCGGCGATAAACCCGTCATAGGAACCGAAATTGATGATCGACCCCGCCCCGGCCGCGCGCATCAGCGGCAGAGCGTGTTTCGAGGTCAGGAAAGTGCCGGTGACATTGATCGCGAAAATCCGGTTCCAGTCTTCCAGCGAGGTTTCCTCGATCGTGTATTCGATCTCGATCCCGGCGGCGTTGACCAGAATATCCAGTTTGCCGTGGTCGATGCCAACCCGGTCCATGACGTTCCGGGCGCTTTCTTCACTGGTTACATCATGCGCTAAAAAAGTAACGCCCGCCGGCAACGGCTCCCCTGGTTCGGCGATGTCGGCGGCGTAGACATGCGCGCCTTCCTTCGCCATGCGAGTGCAGATCGCCCGGCCGATGCCGCCCGTGCCACCGGTAACGAGCGCAACCCGGTCTTTCAGATAATCTTCGCGAACGGCGCTCACGATGCACAGGCCTTGCCGTAGGCTTCCAGGACAAGGCCGTGGAAGTGGTGCACCCCGTGTTCGCTCAAGCCCGACCCTTCCGGATCGACGAGATAGCGGCCCTGTTTGAAAGCCGGCGTACGCATGCCCCTCTGAACGCTTTCCACCAGCCCGATATCCTCCGGCTGAAGCACGGAATCGATGTAGTTGATCGCTTCCATCTCGCCTTCCGTCGGCGGCGCGGTTTCGAAGAAGAAATCGAATTCCTCGTAGGTTTCCTCCGGTCCGGTCGGAATGAATCGCCAGACCATGAAATTGCCGCGCCCCGGATACCGCATCAGCGTCATGTTCGGCCACAGGAACCAGACAGCATGATCCGTCACCGTCGCCGCATCGGTACCGTAGGCGGTGTTCTGCCCCCGTCCCGCCTTCGCCATGTGGCTGGAATAGATGCCGTGCGTCTTCACCTTGTATGTATCCATTTCGACCAGCGACACGAAATCCTTGTGTGCGACCGGGCAGTGGTAACATTCCAGAAAATTATCGACGACAGACTTCCAGTTGGCCTTGATCCGGTAGGTCAACCGATGACCGAAGGTCAGGGTCGCCAGATCAGGCGCATAGGACATGATTTCCTTCGCCAGATCGCCGGATTGTTCGGCCAAAGGAGCGGCGTCAGGATCGAGATTGACGAAGACCAGATGGCAGAAGGTTTCGACCTGCACGCCGCTGAGGCAGAAATCGTCCTTGTCGAAATTCTCGATCAGGTTCGACCGCCGCGCCTCGCGCAGGGTTCCGTCCAGATTGTATGTCCAGGCGTGATACGGACAGGTCACGAACCGGGTCTTGCCTTCGCCTGACAGCAATTCATGCCCGCGGTGCTTGCAGACATTGTAGAAGGCGCGCAATTCGCCGTCCGCGCCGCGCATGGCGACAATGCTCTGGCCCTGCACGTCCATCGCAACGTAGCTGCCGGGACTGCGCAGTTTCTCCTCATGGCACAGGAACTGCCACGTCTTGTGGAATATCTGCTCCTGTTCAACCTTCAGGAATTTCGGATCGCGATAACAGTCGGTGTTGATTGAGAACGATCTCGCCGCGACGGGATCGTACCCTTTACCGATATGCTGCATTTCATCACGGCTCAACCGTTCCGTCATCGCGATCCTCCATGGCTACACGCTTGGAAAGCGTGCCTTTTTCTCAAGTTGATAAATCGGCATCGTGTTCCTGATATAGGAAGCGGCCGCGTCCTTAACCGGCTGGTAATCCCAGCCCTGCCCCTGATCCAGCATGACCTTCTTAAGGAAGCGCCGGCGTTTCTGGCTTTCGAGAATCCGTTCCGTCAGGGCTGGCACGTCATAACCGGCGTCCAGTTCCGCCAGCAGCGCATCGACCGCCGGGCGGTGCGCCGGATCGTCGGCCAGATTGTTTACTTCCGTCGGATCGGCCTCGACATCGTAGTACTGGACCGGGTCGCAGGCCGCATGGATCAGCTTCTTCGATCCGCGCCGGATCATGAACATCGGCGTATCCAGCCCTTCGGCGAAATATTCGCCGATCACCTCGTCATGACCGCCGGTGCCGCCCAGATGCGGCAGCAGCGATCGGCCTTCGACCGGCGTCGCGTAGTCGCCCGTTTTGCCGTCGCGGGAAAGCTCGACGAAGGTTGGCAGCAGATCGACCAGCGACACCGCCTCCTTCACCCGGCGCGGTGAAAACATTTTCGGCGCGTGCACGATCAGCGGCACCCGCGCTGAATTCTCGAAGTAGCTCATCTTGAACCACATGCCCCGCTCGCCGAGCATGTCGCCGTGGTCCGCCGTCAGCACGACAACCGTGTTATCGGCCAGTCCGGCTTCTTCAAGCGTCTGCATCAGGGTTGCGATCTTGTCGTCGATATCCCCGATGGAGCCGTAATAGGCGTGCCGCGCATCGCGGATCGTGTTGTCGTCGAGGTCGATATCGCTGGCGCCGTAGCCGTGCCGCAGGCGTTCGCCGTGCGGGTCTTTCGTCACCGAGCCATACGGCACTTTCGGCAGATCGATTTCGTCGTCGCGATACTGGTCCCACTTGTCCTGACGGCAAAGATACGGATCGTGCGGCTGGATCATTGAAACCGTCAGCATGAACGGCGTTTCGTTACCGTCGCGCGCCTGATCGAAAATATAGCGTTTCGCCTCGAACACTGCTTCGTCGTCATAGTCTAGATACATCGACCGCGTGCAGACGCCGGCCCTGGTGACGACTTCCATGTTATGAAACCAGTCGAGCTTCTCGCCCGGCCGCTCCCATTCCGGATGCCAGGTGAAATCCGCCGGATAGACATCCGTGGTCAGCCGGTCGTCATAACCGTGCAACTGGTCAGGGCCGACAAAATGCATCTTGCCGCTAAGCGCGCTCTTATAACCGTTGGCGGCCAGGTAATGCGCGAAGGTCGGCACTTCTGCTGAAAACTCCACCGCGTTGTCCCAGGCGGCTATTTTCGACGGCAGACGGCCGCTCATCATCACGAACCGCGACGGCGCGCACAGCGGCGCGTTGGTGTAGGCCGCATCGAATACGACACCCTCTGCCGCAAGCCGGTCGATTGCCGGCGCCTTCACGACCTTGTGGCCGTAACACGGCAGAAAATGCGGCGCGAGCTGATCGGCCATGATCATAAGAATATTCGGACGTGATGATGCTGTCATTTCAGCCTCCCGGCATGTTAATTTTGCGTACTATCAGCTTAAGCCTCTAGAATTATACGACAATACTCTATACTTTTGCGCCGTACAACGATGGGAAACAAGAAACTCCGTGTCCGCCCCTTCCGCCAAACACGCATCTGCGACCCAGACCCGCATCGCCGTCCTGCTCTTGCCGTCATTCAACGCCATGGCAACGACCGCGCTGCTCGATCCGTTTCGCGCGTCCAACTATCTTGCCGGCGAACCGCGCTATTCCTGGCAGTTCGTCACCCGCGACGGCGGCCCCGTGGATGCCAGCAACGGCATGCGCCTCACCGACACAATCAGCATCGCGGTTGCCGGCGACCGGTATGATTTCGTTTTTATAAGCGCAAGCTGGAACCCTGAAGCCTACCGCGCCTCGCGCCTGTTCGACTGGATCCGCCGCTGCGCCGGCAACGGCGCGGCTTTGGGCGGGCTCGATACCGGGGCGTTCCTGCTAGCCTTCGCCGGCCTGCTGAAAGGATATACGTCGACCGTCCATTACGAACATATCGCCGTTTTCCGTGAATTGTTTCCCGATCTTCAGGTTTCCGAAGACCTGTTCGTCATCGACCGCGACCGCCTGACCTGCTGCGGCGGGGCCGCGGCAAGCGATCTGGCGCTCGAGATCATCCGTCTGCAGACCGGCATCGACGCCGCAAACGCCGCCGCCCGCTATATCTTTCACGACCGCCTGCGCCCCGGTTCGGAAGGTCAGTCGCCGGCCCACCGTGAACCCGTCGGCTATGCCGCGCCATCGAAACTGCGAGACGCCATCGTCCTGATGGAGCGGAATCTGGAAAACCCGATACCGATGTCCGAGATTTCGGCCGAAACCGGCCTGTCGAACCGCCAGTTGCAGCGGCTGTTCGGCTCGCATACCGGCGTCACACCGGTGCGCTACTATCTCGAAATCCGGCTCGACCGGGCTCGATCGATGGTCACCCAGACAGAAATGTCGATCATGGAGATCGCCGTCGCCTGCGGTTTCACCTCGCAGGAATACTTCGCCCGGGTCTACAAGGAACGCTTTAGCCTGACCCCCAGCGAAGACCGCCAGGAAGGCCGCGTACCGTTTCAGTTTCGCAGTTTCCCGAGCCCACACCGTTCGCCGAAAGGCGGCCGAAAGACCTGATCGGACCGGCAATTCGCCAACAAAAAACCTGTTGCGCCTGAAAACAACCCTATTATTGTTTCAGTATTGTGACGTTTAGCCGGTCGAAATCTTGAAAAACAGGCCGCGAATGTCGCCCCGGTCTGCATGGGGCTTGCCGGGTCACAGGGAGCGAGGAATGCAGGTATGACGACTGGCATCGTCAAGTTTTTCAACACGACACGCGGCTTTGGTTTCATAACCCGCGACGATGGCGACAAGGATGTTTTTGTCCATATTACGTCGGTAAAGGAATCCGGTCTGGAAACACTGGAACCGGGGCAGAAGGTCACGTTCGACGTTGAACCGGACCGCAAGGGAAACAAGGCCGTCAACATAGCGGTGGTCTGACCGGGGGGATCAGGCGTTCCGACTGTCCGCAGCGTTCGAGCCGGCGGACACCTTGATGACGCCGGCTGACAGCATCAGGGCCGCGCCCAGTATCTCGCGCAGGCCGAACGGGTCGTCTGTCAGCAACGCCGCGAGCGTTACCACGATCACGACTTTCAGCATCAGCACGAGGAAATACGACGCCAGCAACGTCGCTAGTCCCTGGGTGCGTCCGGCGGAAAGGCCGGCTCGCGGGAAACCGGATTTTCCCTGTCGCCGGCGTTGAAGCGTGGCAGATGGTCGGCAATGTCGAACCAGGAAACCCGTTCGTCGTAGTAGACATGCTTGATCGCCGGGTAGCGGTCGGGTTCGGCCATC
Organism: Alphaproteobacteria bacterium; assembly: GCA_040222995.1. Taxonomy (GTDB): domain Bacteria; phylum Pseudomonadota; class Alphaproteobacteria; order UBA8366; family Aestuariispiraceae; genus JAVKBW01. The sequence goes on from JAVKBW010000019.1 coordinate 549,899, forward strand.
GTGCCGATGTAGAATTCGATAACGTCGTCGTAGCCGACCCAGTCCGCTTCCCATGTCAGGGGCGTCCCGCAATTCGGGCAGAACCGGCGGTAGACGCCGGGCGA
>JAVKBW010000045.1:0-131748 GCA_040222995.1 Alphaproteobacteria bacterium
CCGCCATACGCTTCCGATAGAACCTTCGTGATCGCCGCCGTCAGCGTCGTCTTGCCGTGGTCAACATGGCCAACCGTGCCGATGTTGCAATGCGGCTTGTTCCGTTCAAACTTCTCTTTACCCATCTCTAATCTCTCCGTCTCTACGGCCGGCCTGCACGAACCGACAATGCGCGAACACGATCCACCAATACCCAACCGAAACCGGCGAAAACTGGAGCGGGTGAAGGGAATCGAACCCTCATAGCCAGCTTGGAAGGCTGGAGCTTTACCATTAAGCTACACCCGCGCCACCGGCAGCGCCACGAAGGCGATACCGTTTCGCCCAAACCCTGGCCACCATCCGGTCACCGGAATCGTCTTATGCCGGCGTCCGAACCGATCGCCGCGGGAAGCGTGGTGGAGGGAGTTGGATTCGAACCAACGTAGGCATAGCCAACGGATTTACAGTCCGCCCCTTTTAACCGCTCAGGCACCCCTCCGGCACCGCTTCCACTTGGCGATTTGCTCGGCAAAGCCAGCGGAAGGCGGTTTATGGATTGGCAGGGCCGTTGTCAATGATCAACTTGCGCCGTCAGGGGTTGCAAAACAGGCTTTTGCGGCGAAGTTACACCTTTACCCTATAACGGAGTGAGGCCCATGGCCCGCGATCGGCAGAAAAGCGACAAAAAACGCCAGGACGGCAATCGCCACCGCGGCGGACAGACCGGCGGCAGGCCGCGCCACGCCGGACCGGACGGCCGCGACGGCGTCTGGCTGTTCGGCCTGCACCCGGTGCGCGCCGCCCTGCAGAACCCGTCGCGCGCCATCACCGCCTTGCGGGCCACGCGGAACGCCGCCGCCGATCTGGCCGACCTTGCTGCATCCCGCAACATCGACATTCAGGACACGCACCCGGCGGATATCGCCGCCCTTCTGCCGCCAGGTGCGGTGCATCAGGGGGTTGCGATGCTGTGCGCGCCGCTGTCGCCGCCCGCGCTGGAAGAAGCTGCGTCGAAAGCAGACGAGGATGCGATCATCCTGATTCTCGATCAGGTGACGGACCCGCATAATGTCGGCGCGCTGATGCGCAGCGCCGCCGTCTTCGGCGTCAGTTTCGTGGTCGCGCCCGACCGCCACGCGCCACCGGAATCCGGCACGCTCGCCAAATCGGCCAGCGGCGCGCTGGAGACGCTGCCGCTGGTGCGCGTCGGCAATCTCGCCCGGGCCATGAAGACGGTTCAGGAGGCCGGCTTCTGGGTCGTCGGGCTGGATGGCGACAGCGCCGATACGCTGGCCGCCCTTCCGACCTCCGGCAGACTGGCGCTGGTTCTGGGGTCTGAAGGCAAGGGTCTGCGCCGTCTGACAGCGGAAAACTGCGATCAGGTGGTGCGCATCGCAATGGCGGAAAACGCCGTCGGCAGCCTCAATGTCTCGAATGCCGGGGCCGTCGCTCTTTATCATGTCACCAATCAGAGACAATAAAACCGGCCGCGCGAACCGGCCTGGGCGCCGCCAATGGCGTTCAATCCGGCGCTGGCGCGGACGAAAACATACGGTTACAATTGATTCCGGCGGCGTTTCGCGCTACACGCTGCCCCGCGAAACGGTTACGACCCCGTGTCGCCCCTATAGCTCAGCTGGTAGAGCACCTGATTTGTAATCAGGGGGTCGGGAGTTCGAGTCTCTCTGGGGGCACCATTTCCTGCAAAACAGCCAGGTTGATTTGACCAGCCCCGATCTAAAGAAAACCGTCGAGCTGCTCTATACCGGTCGGAGCCATGCGGCCACCCGGTTCCGCTATGCGTTGATGGTCTTCGACATATCGACGATAACGTTCTTCATCCTCACCGTGCCGCTGCTGCCCACCACCGGCGTTCTGATCGCCGATTTTGTCATCGGCCTGATCATTCTTGCCGACTTCCTGGCGCGGTTGTGGATCGCCCCCGACAAGATCCGCATGTTGCGGCAGATTTATACCATAGCCGATATCGTGGTCATCCTGTCGCTGTTGCTGGCCCTGTTTACAGGGCTGAACATGGCCTTCCTGCGGGTCCTGCGAACGCTGCGGCTGCTGCATTCCTACCATGTCCTGCGCGATCTGCGCGGCGAGGCGCCGATCTTCCGCAAGCACGAAGACGTCATTGTCAGCTCGGTCAACCTGTTCGTCTTCATCTTTCTTGTGACGGCTCTGGTCTTCGCCCTGCAGTACAGGGAAAACCCGGACATCAACAGTTTTGTCGATGCGCTGTACTTCACGGTCGCCACCCTGACGACAACGGGGTTCGGCGACATAACCATGACCGGCGATATCGGGCGGCTGCTCGCGGTTTTCATCATGATCGTCGGCGTCGCGCTTTTTTTACGGCTGGCCCAGGCGATTTTCCGGCCGCAGAAGGTGGCCTACACCTGCAAGGAATGCGGCCTCAACCGGCACGAAACGGATGCGGTTCACTGCAAGCATTGCGGCGAGCCGATCAAGATCGAAACGGAAGGCGCGCAGTAGCGGCGGGATTTAGGGTGGAGAGGCGTGTGTTATGCCTCTTAGGTAAAGTCGTCTAATGATTACCACGGCACTTCAGCACCGTTCCAATCAAAGAAACCGCCACTTGCGTCAGCTTGCAAACGGTTGACCACATTCAAAAGATTGCCTGCCGACTTACCAGGCGAAAGCACTGTCGAACTGTTTCCGGAAAACGGCGCAGACAGGTCGGTGGCGACCGTTCCTGGCTGCAAAGCGATACACAGCGCCTCCGGAGACCGGCGGGCAAGTTCTATCGATGCCGTCTTTACGAACTGATTAAGCGCCGCCTTGGATGCACGATATCCGTACCAACCCCCAAGTGTGTTATCGCCAATCGATCCGACACGGGCGGAAAGCGTACAAAAAGCCGCCTTGCCTGAACGAGGCAGTCTCGGCAGCAGATGCTTCATCAGCATTGCTGGCCCGATGGCATTGATAGCGAAGGAATGGGCCAATCGTTGCCCGTCCAAATCTCGCAGGGATTTTTCCGGTCCGCCATTTTTGTCATGCAGAAACCCGGTGGCGTCGATTGCGAGCCGGATCTCCCCGGCGTCGGCGGCTGCGGTAACAGCCCTTTCAATACTTGTTTCGTCGGTCAGGTCGAAACGATTCGGGCCGCTACGGCTAAAGCCGATCACGCGTTCGAAGTGACCGGCATCCTCCAGCGCGGCAAGAAACGCCGAACCGATCCCACCGGATGAGCCGAAAACGACAGCGACTCCTTTTGCATTGAAAGAATGCAGGCTGACCGCGCCATTCTGTTCTGTCGCTGTTTTCGACCTGCTCATGACGTCTAAAGCTCCGCGTTTATCTTCCCGTCCTCTTATCTGGCTTGGCGTCCTCCAAAGGCAACCGTAACGCAGGATTGCGCGCTGCCCTTGGCATTTGAAACCGCGCTGCTGTAGAACCATGTTTTCCGGGACAGCCGACTTAGAGACCGGCTATCCGCCACCAGGGAGCGACGGGATTGACCGCAGGCCTTTCAACCAGCAATCCAGACACAGCGACGGAAGCAATGCCGGTCGTCGTGGCGGCGTTGTACAGGTTCACGCCGCTGGCGGATGTGGCGGCCTTGCGCGCGCCGATCCAGCAGATCTGCGACGACGCCGGCCTGTGCGGCACCTTGCTGCTGGCCCCGGAAGGCATCAACGGCACCATCGCCGGCACACGGGCCGGTATCGATACCGCGCTTGCCGGCATCAGGGCGACCCTCGGCATCGATGATCTGGAATACAAGGAATCGAGCGCACCGGCCCCGCCCTTCTACCGCATGAAGGTGCGCCTGAAAAAAGAGATCGTCACGATGGGCGAACCCGACATCGACCCGAACGAGACGGTCGGCGCCTATGTCGATCCGAAGGACTGGAACGCGCTGATTGCCGACCCGGACGTCATCCTGATCGACACCCGCAACGACTACGAGGTGGAGATCGGCACGTTCGAAGGCGCCATCGACCCGAAAACAGCCAGTTTCCGCGATTTCCCGGCCTGGTTCCGACAGCAACAGGAAAGCGATCCGGACGCCGTCAAAGGCAAGAAGATCGCCATGTTCTGCACCGGCGGCATCCGCTGCGAAAAGGCGACCGCCTTCGTCAAACAGCAGGGCATCGACGATGTCTACCACCTGAAGGGCGGCATCCTGAAATACCTCGAAACCGTGCCCGAGCCGGACTCGCTGTGGCGCGGCGAATGCTTCGTGTTCGACCAGCGGGTTTCCGTCGGCCACGGGCTGGCACCCGGCCGTTACGAGCTGTGCCATGCTTGCCGCACCCCGATCGGCGAAGCCGACAAGCAGAACCCGAAATACGAACCGGGCGTCAGTTGCGCCCACTGTTACGACGCGCGCGATGCGGAACAGAAACAGCGTTACAAGGAACGGCAGCACCAGGTCACGCTGGCCGAACAGCGTGGCGAGGCACATATCGGCAAGGCTTTCGGACCGGATACGTCAAACAATACAGAGCATCATGACTAGAAGTGCGGAACAGGTAACACGTCACGACGCGGCCCCGGCCTGCCCGGTCCTGTATTCGTTTCGCCGCTGCCCCTATGCGATGCGGGCGCGGATGGCGCTGGCCGTCAGCGGACAACGCCACGCCCACCGTGAGGTTCTGCTGCGCGACAAGCCGCCGGAAATGATCGCGGCGTCGCCGAAGGCCACCGTGCCGGTTCTGCAGTTCGATGACGGGACCGTGCAGGAGGAAAGCCTGGACATCATGCTGTGGACGCTGAAGCGCAACGACCCGGAACACTGGCTTACCCCTCAGAACGACACGCTGGACGACATGCTGGCGCTGATCGCCGAGGCCGACACTGACTTCAAGCACCACCTCGACCGCTATAAATACACCACCCGATATGAGGACAGCACGGACCCGGTGCATCACCGGACGCAAGGCATGGCGTTTCTGGAACGGCTCGACCGCCGCCTCGAACAGTCGGCCTTTCTTTTCGGCGACCGGCCGGCGCTGACGGATTACGCGATCTTTCCCTTCGTCCGGCAGTTCGCCAATACAGACAGAAGCTGGTTCGACCGCCAGCCGGCACCGCGGCTGCACGCCTGGCTGAACGGGTTGCTGAATTCCGGTCTGTTCGAGCATATCATGCGGAAATACCCTGTCTGGTCGGCCGGCGACGAGGAGCTGTATCCGTCCCTGCCCTGACCGCCGCCGCACGGCATGTTCTGCTTCAACAGAACGCGCCTTTGTATGCCTTCAAAGCGATGCAATATTTCATCATATGATGCATTTTATCATCATATCGCGATCTCCAAGCCGCAATGGCATTGCATGCATTTATTTTTTATATTGTATTTCATACAGTTAACTCCTTTCAAAGATTCTGCTGGTAACTGGCACAGTTTGTGTAACAGTCAGCAAAAGCCGCACAAAAAATTGTGGCAGGGAGAGACATATGGCGAAGAAGGCCAAGGCCGGCAAAGCCGGATCCGTATCCAGAACACTGGCCGATCAGGGCTGTGATTTCGTTCATGTCGGATTGTTCGACCTGAACGGGGGATTTCGCGAACGGCGTATCCGTACAGAAGACCTCGACGCCGTGATCGGCGAGAACGGCACTTTCGTGAATGTCCTGCCGCAATGGGATGTCGGCGAGGCCGTCGCCGGGTCCGGCCCGTTCATCGGTGAAAGCGTCAGCATCGACCCGAATTCCCTGCGACCCTATCCTTTCGAGAAAAACGCCGCCATCGCCGTCGCCGAATACAATGGCCCGTCCGGCGCTTTATCGCCCCGGGCGCTGCTTCAAAGCCAGATCGACCGCGCCGCCGACGCCGGCATCGCCGTGAAGGCCGCGTTCGAGTTCGAATTCCACGTTCTCAACCAGGACGGCGACGAACTACGGGCGGACGAGTTCGGGCGGCTCGATCCGTTTGCGTCGGAAAACCGCTGCTGGGCCGGGGAATCCGCTGCGATCTACGGTGATTTCGTCTCCGAACTGGGCGACACGCTGCTGGCCGGCGATATCGATCCGGTCGCCCTCGGCCTTGAACTCGGCCCCGGCTGCATGGAAACGACATTGCGGGCGAAAGACCCGATGCGCGCCGCCGATGACGCCGCCTTCTTCAAGATGATGACCAAGGCCTTTGCCCGCCGTCAGGGCCGCACGGCCTGCTTCATGGCGCAGATGGCGCATGACGTCGCCGGCCTTTCCGGGCACCTGCATCTGTCGCTGCACGATATGAAATCCGGCAAGGCCCTGTTCCCCGAAACGAAGGGCGAATACGGGATGAGCGAGGCTTTCCGGTCCGCCGTCGCCGGTATGGTCGCGCTCGCGCCGGACGGTTTCGCCCTCAGCCATCACACGGTCAACGCCTACCGCCGGCACTCGCCGGGCAACTGGGCGCCGAAAACCTCAAGCTGGGCGCCGGAAAACTATTCCGTCGGCGTTCGCGTGGTTCCCGCGCCGGCAGAACGATGCCGGCTGGAATACCGGCTGCCGGGGTCCGACACCAACCCGTTCCTGACCCTCAGCTTCGCCATCGCCGCCTGCCTTTGGGGCATCGAAACCAACGCGAAACTGCCACCGCCGTTTCTCGACGGCGGTCCCGATGCCGGCGCTGAAGGCGGCGAACCTTTACCCCGTACGCTGGCGGAAGCGGCGGAAAAGCTGCAGCAGTGCAAACCGCTGCGCGCCGCCTTCGGCGATATCTTCGTCGATCACTTTTCACATATCTGCCTGCATGAAGACGGCGCCATGCGCCGCCATGTCTCGGCAGCCGAACGCAAGCGGTATATGGAAGCCGTCTAGACAGGAATACGAAAAACAGGGAGCTGCTGGTTTATGACCGATCTTGAGGACTATCTTTCCACCCCCGCCCGCCCGGACCTCGTGAAGCAGGTTCGCGCGAAAATCGACGCACTTAAGGTCGACTACATCTATTACCAGTATATCTCCATCACAGGCCGCATCATGGGCAAGGCGATGCCCGCGCGTCACTGGGAAACAGCGGCCAAGGACGGCGTACAGACCTGGATCGGCGGCGTCGCCAACGTCTTCGCCGACAAGGAAGGCGATCTGATCGGCTATCCCCCGACCGCATCCGAACTGCTGGCGATGCCGGACCCGGAAACCTTTTGCCAGTTGCCATGGAATCCGCGCATCGCGCGCGTCTATTGCACCGTCTTCTACAGCAAGGAAGACCCGGAAAAGCCGTCGCAGTATCTGGAAACGGATTGCCGCGGCAATCTGATCCGCATCCGCAAGAAGTTCTCGGAAGACCACAACGGCCTGCACCTGCGGGTCGGCTGCGAACCGGAGATGCTGTGGCTGAAGCCCGGCACCGAGGGCCGCGCCTACGATGAAACCACCAAACCCTACGCCTATCATATCGACCAGTTCGAACAATTGTCCGAAGTCTGGCTGCGGGTTTACGACTACGCAATTGCGATGGGCCTGGACATGATCCAGGGCGACCACGAGGATGCGCCCGGCCAGGTCGAGATGAACTTCCAGTACGATGAATCGCTGCGAACCTGCGACCGGCTGACCACCTACCGGCAGATCTGTGCGCAGGTCGCCCGGGAATTCGGCCTGATCGCGGTGTTCATGAGCAAGCCCTATATGGGCATGCCGGCAAATGGCTGTCACCACAACCTGTCGCTCTGGCGGGGTGGTGAAGACACAGTCATCCCGCTTGTTGAAGGCGAGCTGCCCGGCATGGACGCGGTGTTTGAATACACCAGGGGCGGCACCAACGAGGTTCGCGACCCGAACCAGGCGTGGATGCCGGCGAAGATCGGCCGGCAGGCGCTAGGCGGCATGCTGAAGCACCTGAACGCGCTGACGGCCATTGGTGCGTCGACGGTGAATTCCTATCGCCGCCTGAACGATACCGGCCTGTGGGCGCCGGTCGGTAAAAGCTGGGGCTTGCAGAACCGCTCGACGGCGATCCGCGTTTCCAGTCCGGACCGGTTCGAATACCGGGTCTGCGATTCCATGGTGAACCCGTACCTGTTGCAGGGCGCGCTGCTGAAAGCCTTCGACGACGGCATCCGCAACGATATAGACCCGGGCGAACCGGAAGACCGCAACATCGCCGAAATGATAGCGGCGGGCGAAAAGGTCGACCGCATTCCCCGTACGCTGGATCAGGCGCTCGACGCCCTGGCGGAAGACGAAGTCATTAAATCCGCTCTGCCGGATCACATGTATACGGTGTACGACTGGTACAAGCGGGACGAATGGAACAAGTTCATCTGGCAGGTCTCGGACTGGGATACAAAAACCTACCTGGATTGTCTGCCGTAAGGCCGGAAGGAGAACCGACGAATGTTTAGCGTTTCCGACAGCGACGTTGAAGAATTCAACGAGAACGGACTGCTGCTGGTCGATAACTTCATTGACGAGGCGACGGTCGAGGCGTTGCGGCGCGCCTATGACGATCTGTTCTGCGGCAAGTTCGAAACCGGTATTACTCCGGATGAGGTGAACTGGCAGGAAGGCACCGGCGACCCGACCATGTCGCGCCAGATCTGCAACGGCTGGAAGGCCAACCGCACCATCGCCAGCATCATCACACGCGAGGATTTTGGCAGGGCCATCGCCAAGCTGGGCGGCTGGCCGGGCACCCGCGTCATGATCGACAACGTGCTGTGGAAGCCACCCAATACAAAATCGCTGGGATACCACCAGGACAGCGCCTATCTGGAATGGTTCAAACCGTCGGACCTGCTGAGCCTGTGGATCGCGCTGGACGATACATCGGCGGAATGCGGCACCATGGAGCTGGTGCGCGGTTCTCACAAGTGGCACAAGGCGGTGCCCGAAGGCGAATTCCACGCGCCGAAAGACTACCGTGCGCCGATGATGAAAGCCGCGAAGCGCGAAGGCGTCGAACCGGACATCGTCTATGTGGAAGTACCGAAAGGCGGCGGGTCGTTCCATCACGGCTGGGTCTGGCATGGTTCCGGCCCGAATACGGGCAAGAATCCACGCCGATCGCTGGTTCTGCACGCGATGCGGTCGGATGTCGCCTACAATCCCGGCGCGCTGGATTTCATGACCGGCAAGATTTACAGCCGCTACAAGCGTCTTGGCGACAACGTGATCGACGAAAACTACTTTCCGGTCATCTGGCGTGAAGACGGATACCGGACGCCCGGCATCGATACCTTTCTGCAGCAGGGACAGGCCGCATGACGGATGCCGGCCGACAGACCTGGCTTTCGACCGCACCGGCCTGCATTCTGGTGGTGGACGAAAGCGGGGCGCTTGTCGACTGCAACGACCGGTTTGCCGAAATAGCGGGGCTGAACGGCATAACCGCAGCGGCATCGGCAACCCTGAAAGGCCTGTTTACCGAAGACTCCGTCCAGGTCGTGTCCCGGCTCGACCGCGATTCACTTGCGGATACCCCGGCCGAATGCCGGCTGACCCTGGCGGATGCCGGAAACGGGGCCATACCGGCGCAGGCCATCGCCGATACCGTTTCGGACCCGGTTTCAGGAAAGAGTTGTCTGCGGCTGACATTGCTGCCGTGCCGGCAGACCGAGAGCCAGTTACGCCGCGATCACGACATGATGGACAGCATCATCAGCGCTTCGTCGGAAGCCCTGTGGTGTATCGAATATGTCGAGCCGGTCGATCTGACCGCGCCGGAAGACGAAGTGCTGCGGCAGTTTTTCGACAGCATGTGTTTCTGGCGCATCCTCAACCCGGCGATGCAGGAATTGTACAAGATGCCGCTGGACCGCGACGTCAGGAACGAGGATGTGCGGTTTATCTTTCCGAAGAATGCCGAGAACGAGGAATTCGTCCGAAATCTCCTCGCCAACCGCTTTCATCTCGACAAGGCGGTGTCGCTCGACAAGCTCTATGACGGCACCTGGATTACCGCTGAAAACGATGTCCGGGCGCATATCCACGAAAACCGGCTGATCCGCCTGTGGGGCACGGTGCGCCCGATCGGCGGCCGGGGCTGGAAGGGCAAGAATCTGGAATCCGAACTGGACAAGCTCAGCAGCATTCTGTCCGCCCTGCCGGAACCGGTGCTGGTGCTGGATAAATCGGGCAGGCTGGCGGCCGCCAACCCCGCCGTCGAATGGCAGTTCGGCTGGTCCGTCGACGACATTCTGGGCCAGTCGTCGGAACAATGGCTGCCCGGCCTGACACTGGTCGATATCGCCGAGGCATCGGATGTGCTGGGCACGGAATATCCGGTTTCCGTGGTCTGCGGCGATGGCACGGAACGTAGCTGCATTTGCCGTGTCGGCCGGCACGGTCTGACGACGGATGATCTGTTTGCGGTGCTGGCCCTGAGGCCCGTCGACAAACGCCAGATCAAGCGATCGCCCTCCGCCGCGGCGGATGAAAAGGAGGCGTCCGATGCGCTTCTTTGATTCATCCGAACAGAACGCCGTCACGGATATCCAGCACGCCGACCTGTCCGATCTGGCGACGCTGTTCAGCGGCGTCATCGACCGCCTGCCCGACGGCCTGATTATCCTGGACGTGCATCAGCGGGTGATGGCGATCAACGGACTGGCCAGAACCTTTCTCGGTCTGGGTCAGATGACCTGCGAAAACCTGGCCGATCTGAGCGACAAGGCCGAAGCCGATTTCACGATGGCCGAAAAAATCTGCCTGCGCGGTGCGGCGTCCGACTTCATCGCCACCGCCGCCGACCGGCGCGCCGTGCTGGTTTCCGTCCGCTTCGTACGCGACCGGGCAAGCGGCGAACAGGCCGCTGTGTTCACCATGCGCGATCTTCAGATGCTGGACCGGCTGCGTAAGCTGGCGGCGGGTGACCGCCCGACCAACCGGTTCAAGTTCACCAACGATACAGAAGCCTCGCCCGATTTCGGTACCCAGCGCCGCATTTCGCCAGCCATCGATACCGCCATCAAACATGGCGAACGGGCGCTTGCCGTCGGCGCGCGGGTTCTGCTGACCGGCGAATCCGGCACCGGAAAGACCGAGCTTGCGAAATACCTGCACCGCAAGATCGGCAATCCGGAAGACCCGTTCGTGCATGTCAATTGCGGATCGATTCCCGAACAGCTTTTCGAATCCGAAATGTTCGGCCACACGAAAGGATCGTTCACCGGCGCATCGTCGACCGGCCGGCGCGGCCTGCTTGAAGACGCCGATGGCGGCACGCTGTTTCTCGACGAAATCGGCGAAATGCCGGCCCTGCTCCAGGCCAAGCTTCTGAAATTCCTGGATGACGGTTACGTACAGCAGATCGGCGCGCGAAAAGGCAAGAAAGTCGCCTGCCGGGTAATCGCCGCCACCAACCGCGACCTGCAGGGCCTTGTCCGGGACGGGGCGTTCCGGGGCGATTTGTTTTACCGGCTGGCCTCCGTGCCGCTGGCGCTGCCGGCGCTGCGCGACCAGCCGCCGCTGATCGACCATCTGATCGATCACATGCTGAGAAGAATCAACGAGTCTCGTGAAACCGCTCTGTCGGTGAACGCCGAGTGCCGCACCGCTTTGCTGCGTTATGTCTATCCGGGCAATTGCCGGGAATTGCAGAACATATTGCTGCAACTGTCATTGATCGACGGTGCGGTCGCCACACGAAACGACCTGCCGTCTTTTGTCGTCGATGGCGCGGGCGCTCTGCGGCTGATCGAACCGGACGCCGCCGACAGTGACGACTACGACATGAAATCGATGGTCAAGGCCTACGAACGCGACCTGATCGACGAGGCCATTCGCATTCACGGCAGCAAACGGAAGGCGGCGACGGCATTAGGCGTCGATATCGGCACGATTGTCCGCAAGACCAGGGCGGAGGATCTGAAATAATGGCGTTCCGCGGCACCCTGATACCCCTGTTCAAACGGCTTGAAACCGCCGGGTTCATGCGGGTTTGTGCTAGCGTGACATTCAGTATATTCGTGGTATATTGTCCTCAGCAACTTGCTGAGGACGGGATGCGACGTAAGAAATTCCTGGCGTGAGGCTTGGAAAAATCGGCCTTCGACGCTGTTGGAGGCAATAATGACCACAGAGGAGGCTTGTTGATAATGCGTTTAAAAAACAAATATCTCGGAGCGGCGGCCGCCGTTCTGATGGGCGTATCATGGAGCGCTGTCGCGCAGGCTGCGGGTGAACTGAACTTGCTGACCTGGGAAGGCTATGCCGACGACAGTTTTGTCACACAATTCGAAGAAGAATCAGGCTGCAAGGTATCGGCTGCCTATGTCGGCTCGAACGATGACTTTGCCGCGAAACTGGCCGCCGGTGGCGGCGTATACGACCTGATCTCGCCGTCAATCGATACGGTCGGAATCATGGTGCAGGCCGGCTTCGTTGAACCGATCGACGAAAGCAAGGTCGACCGCTTTGGCGAAATTTACGACGTCTTCAAGGAAGCTGTGAAAAACGCCGGTGAAGGCGATGTCTACAGCGTGCCGTTTACCTGGGGTTCCATCCCCTTCATGTATCGTGTCGACAAGTTTGATACGCCGCCGACATCCCTGGATATTCTCTGGGATGAAAGCCTGAAGGGTAAAATCTCGCTCTGGGACGACAAGAGTGCGCTTTATGTTGCCGCCCGTCACAATGGCGACATGAACATCTATGACCTGTCGGACGAACAGCTTGAAGCGGCGAAACAATCCCTGCTGGAACAGAAGCCGCTGATCCGGAAATACTGGGCGACAGCCGGTGAGCTGGTCGATCTGTATGCCCAGGGCGAAGTCTGGATTTCAAACACCTGGGGCGGTTATCAATCGGCTCTGCTGGCCGAACAGGGAATCGAAGTGAAGGAATTCCTGCCGGAAGAACGGGCGGAAGGCTGGATGGATTCCTGGATGGTCGTTAAGGGCACGCCGAATACCGATTGCGCCTACAAGTTCATCAACATGGCCATTTCGGAACAGGGCCAGTGCGGTGTCGCCAACGTGAACGGCTACTCCGTCGCCAACCCTGTCGCCGCCAAGAAGTGCATGTCTGCTGAACAGTTCTCGACCCTGCATCAGGACGATCTCGAATACGTCAAAACACTGATGATGTGGGAAAACCTGGGTGAACGGCTGGAAGTGTACACCAACACCTGGAATGCCGTAAAAGTCCAATAAACCACGACCTGTCGGGCCGGAGCGATCCGGTCCGACATTCTTTTTTCAATTTTTTAACGAGAAGCGTGCAGGCACATGGCATCTATTATTGAAGTCGAAGGCGTAACGAAAATCTATGGCGGCAGTGTTACGGCCGTCGATGATGTTTCCCTTAGTGTTGAAGAGGGCGAATTCGTCACCCTTCTCGGCCCGTCGGGCTGCGGCAAGACGACAATGCTGCGTCTGGTGGCCGGCTTTGAAGCACCCGACCGGGGCCGTCTCATTATCGGCGGCGACGATGTCACCGATGTTCCGCCCTACCGCAGACCGGTAAACATGGTGTTCCAGGATTACGCGCTGTTTCCGCATATGAATGTCTGGGACAATATCGCCTATGGCCTGAAAATGGCCGGCGCCAACAAGTCGGACATACCGCCGGCGGTCGAACGCGCCTTGCAGACGGTTGAAATGCAGGGTCAGTCGATGCGCAAGCCGCACGAATTGTCCGGCGGTCAGCGGCAGCGCATCGCGCTGGCCCGCGCGCTGGTCAAGGAACCCCGGGTGCTGTTGCTGGACGAACCGCTGGCCGCGCTGGACGCCAACCTGCGCGCCAATATGCGGGTCGAACTGAAGCATCTGCACGATCGTCTCGGCCTGACCTTCCTGATGGTCACCCACGATCAGACGGAAGCCCTGGTGATGGCGGACCGGGTCGTGCTGATGGAAAACGGCAAAATCGCGCAGCAGGGATCGCCGACGGATATTTACGAGCATCCGCAATCCACCTATGTCGCCAATTTCATCGGATCGTCCAATCTGTTCCGCGGGTCGGTCGTCGAGAAATCCGACACGGCGATCACCGTCTCCACCGGCAATGCAAAACTCAAGGCGGCATCGATGCGGGCGCTGGCAAGCGGGCTTCAGGGTGATGTGATGATCTGCGTCCGGCCGGAAAAGGCCCGCCTGCTGAAAGCCGGGGACGATACGTCCGGCATGAACGCCATCGCCGGCACCGTCGAGGAATTGCTGTTCCACGGCAACAGCGTCCGGGTCAAGGTCAATCTGGAATCGGGCGAACCCTTCATGGTCGACGTCCAGCTTTCCGGTTCGGCCGCCGATACCGGCCTGCCGGAAAAAGGCGCCGGCGTGCAGGTGGCGTTCGCCCCGGAAAACACCGCAATGTTCCCGCCGGAGGCGCGCCGATGAGACTCGCCACACGACAAAAGCTTATACAGGCGAGCGTTCTGTCCGCGCCGTTGCTGTGGACATTCGTATTCCTGTTTGTGCCGTACATGATTCTGACGACATACAGTTTCTACGAGAAGAAATTCCCGAGCTTCAAACCCGCATTCCAGTTCGGCAACTATTTTCAAATCTTCGGCGATCCGCAGTATTTTCAGGTGATTTTCAAGAGCGGCTGGATTGCCGGCACCGTCGCCCTGGCGGCTCTGGCGCTTGCCTATCCGTTTTGTTATTTCCTGATTTTCGTCGTCAAATCGGCGCGGGTGCGGCTGTTTCTCTATATGGCGGTCATCGTGCCGCTGTGGGTTTCCTATCTGCTGCGGGCCTATACCTGGAAGACGATTCTGGGCAGCGAAGGCATTCTGAATTCGTTTCTGGTGTGGAGCGGCATTCTGTCGGAACCGACCGACCTGCTTCTCTACAACAAGTTTTCGATGATCATTACCCTGACCTATATCTTCATTCCCTTCACGGTCATGCCGCTTTACACGGCGCTGGAAAAAATACCGCGCAACCTGATCGAGGCATCGAAGGATCTGGGCGCCAGCCCCCTTCGCACGTTCTGGACGGTGACCCTGCCCCTGTCGATGCCGGGTGTGATCGCGGGCATGACCTTCACCTTCTGCCTCACATCGGGTGACTTTATCGCTCCGATGCTGGTCGGCGGGCCGGACGGGTTCATGATCGCAAACGTCATGACCACGCAATTTGGCGCGGCGCTGAACTGGCCATTGGGATCGGCGCTTTCGATTGTCATGCTGGCCGTGGTTATCACGATCATCTCGCTGTCCGACAAGGCGCAGCGGGCCGGCCGTCTGGATTTGGGATAGAACGATGAACGCAGATACAACAACATCAACAACCACGCTCAGCACCCGCGGTAACGGCGTCGGCGCATCGTCGATGTCAGCCGATCTCACCCACCGGTTCGGCGCGGGCTTCCTGACCAGCGTATCGATGTGCGTTCTGGCGTTCCTGTATGCGCCGATTGCCGTGCTGATCATGTTCAGCTTCAACGACAACCGCATCCTGTCGCTGCCGTGGCGCGGCTTCACGTGGAAATGGTACGAAGCCCTGTTCGCCAATGCCGATCTGCAGGCGGCGATCTGGAACAGCGTCTATGTCGGGGTATTCGCCACCTTCATCACCATTCTGATCGGCGTGCCGGCCGCCTTTGCGCTGGACCGGTACAATTTTCCCGGCAAGACCGTGTTCCGGCGGTTCGTGCTGCTGCCGATCGCCCTGCCCGGCGTCATCACCGGCGTGTCGATGCTGAACATGTTCAGTACAGTGGGCATCAATCTGAGCCTGGAAACCGTCATCATGGGCCACGCCACCGCGTTGGTCAGCGTTGTGGCGACACAGGTGTTCGCCCGGCTCCAGCGGGTCAACAGATCGATGGAAGAGGCGTCGGCCGATCTCGGCGCGAAACCGTGGCAGACATTCTGGTACGTGACCCTGCCGAATATCCGGTCGGCGATCATCGGCAGCGCGCTGCTGTCGTTCACCCTGTCATTCGACGAGATTCCGGTGACATTCTTCCTGATCGGCCGCGACAACACATTGCCGATGTATATCTGGTCGACCCTGCGGCGCGGCATCACGCCGGAAATCAACGCCGTCGGCACGCTGATTATCATCGCATCTTTGGGGCTGATTATTCTGTCGGTCTACCTGCTGCGGGACGATCAGAAAAAAGGCTGACGTGGACCGGAAACGGTATCAGGCGAAGGCGAACCCGCGGTATCCGTCGCGGGTTACCGCCTCGACCTTTTCGGTATATTCCGGGAAGCCGATGTAAGCCAGAAACACACGCGGTTTGCCCGGAATGTTCGCCCCCAGATACCAGGAATTGCATTGCGGGTAGACCGAGGCTTCGGCCAGTGCGTTGACATGCCCCGACCATTCCTGTTCCGCGGTATCGTTCGGTTCGACCAGATCATATCCATGATCCGTCATGTAGCCAATGCAATCGCCGATCCAGTCGACATGCTGTTCAATGGATTGCAGAACGTTACTGAGCACCGACGGACTGCCCGGGCCGTTCACCGTGAACAGGTTGGGAAAACCGGCAATGCCGAGTCCGAGATAGGACCGCGCACCGTCATGCCATTTCCGCCGCAGCGACAGACCGTCACGGCCCCTGATGTCTATCTTTTCAAGGGCGCCCGTCATCGCATCGAAGCCGGTGGCGTAGACGATCGCATCCAGCGCGTAGTCCGCGCCTTCGGTTTCAATACCGCCCGGCGTAATCGTTTTTATCGGCGTTTTTCTGAGATCGACCAGCGTGACGTTATCTCGGTTGAAGGTCGCGTAGTAGTCGGTATCGACGCACAGCCTCTTGCAGCCGATGATGGTTTCCGGCGACAGGGCGTCGGCGACGTTCGTATCCTTGACGATGGCGTGGATTTTCCGGCGAACGTAATCGGCGGCATAATCGTTCGCTTCCTTGGTATCGAACAGATCGGCGAAACCGGCCAGAAACGGCAGGCCGCCCCTCGCCCAGCATTCATCGAAAATCTTCTCGCGTTCCGCCGGTGAAACGTCGAAGACGGATTTCTCGCCGACCTCGTAGTCGATACCGACCCGGTTGGCTTTGGCCCGTTCACGCAATTCATCGTAATGCGCCTTGATCTCATCCCGCATTGCGGGGTCGAGGGGCTGGTTATGGGCCGGCACCGTATAGGTCGGGCTGCGCTGGAAGGCGTAGAGATGGTCCGCCTGTTTCGCGATCATCGGAATCGACTGGATGCCCGACGATCCGGTACCGATAACGCCGACCTTCATGCCGCTGAAATCGACCGGCTCGCGCGGCCATTGGCCGGTATGCAGCGCCAGCCCTTCGAATGTATCCCGGCCCGGTATATCCGGCATGTTGATCGACGACAGGCAACCGGTCGCCATAACGCAGAACGGCGCTTCATAAACATCGCCGCTTTCCGTCTTCACCGTCCATATCCGCCGGCTATCGTCGAAGCTTGCGGAATCCACCCGCGTGTTGAGGCGAACCCCGTCCCGCAATCCGAATTTGTCAGCGACATAGTTGATGTAGCGCAGGATTTCCGGCTGGGTCGCATAGCGTTCCGACCAGTCCCATTCCTGCTGCAACTCGTCCGAAAACTGGTAGGAATATTCCATGCTTTCGATATCGCAGCGCGCGCCCGGATAGCGGTTCCAGTGCCACGTGCCGCCGATTTCCGCCCCGGCTTCCAGCACCTGTACCTTCAGCCCCTGCTTGCGCAATCGATACAGAAGATAAAGCCCGGCAAACCCGGCGCCGACGACAACGACATCCACCGAATTGGCGGCGTTGTTTTCAGATTTCACGGCTGCTTCTGTGCTGGTCATTGCCTGTATCCCCGACCGACCCGACAATGGCGTCCGGTTCGGTTTTTCTGACGATTGCGTTTGAGTATATTTTTGATATATTAAAGAATAGAGGCGCGCGGTCAAGAGCGCAAAACCCATTCCGGAACCGGAAACGAGCTGTATGATAAACATAATTCGCGCTTTGCCTCGATCGACAATCGCCGGCTTTTACAGGTAGAAGTCATGTCAACGCCCATGCAATTGCTTGCCGACCGCCTTGACCTCGGCGGCCTTGATCGAGACGCCGCCCTGACCGAAGCCCTGCTGCTTCTGGATGGCGAGGAGCGGATCAAACAGACCCAGAGCAGCCTGGCCTACCCGACAATCCGGGCGATGATCGCAAAGTGGCGGCTGGCGCCGGGCAGCATGATCAACGAGAAGGAACTGATGGACCAGACCGGCTTCGGCCGGACGCCGATCCGCGAGGCTTTGCTGCGGCTTTCCGCCGAACGGCTGGTCGTTTTCAGCCCGAGCCGGGAAATCAGGGTCGCCCCCGTCGACCTGACGGAAGTGCGCGACCTATACGAAGTCCGTCTGCAGACCGACCGGCTGGTGGCGCGCCTGTGCCTGGAGAACATGTCGGAAGAACAGAAAAGCCTGATTATCGGCGCTTTCGACGGCTGCGACCGTCTGATCGAACAGGACGACCATGTCTCGATCTTCTACCGGGATTTCCGATATCACACGATGATGTACAAGGCGTCGGGCAATTCGATGCTGCGCAGCATTCACACGCATATGCTGGGCCATTTCTTCCGTCTGGCGTATTTTTCGTTTTTCCACAATGGCGATCCCGACAGGGACAGCATGCAGGACCTTGTGACATCGCACGACAGGATGATCGACGCGATGCGACGATCTTCCGTTGAAGAACTCGACCGGGTGACGGCAGATCACACCGTCGGTTCCTACCGCCATGTCGTTAATCTTCTGGCGGGGGATCGCATGGGCATGATCCGCGATCTGACCGTCGGCCCAATGCCGGACAACTGAAAAAGGCGACAATCATGGATGAAAAAGAAGCAAAGGTATTTCTGGAAGCGCACGAAATCGAAACGGTTATCGTCGCCGGAACGGATCAGTTCGGCACCCTGCGGGGCAAGCGCCTGCCGGTGTCGTATTTCATGAAGTCGATGAAAACCGGGTATCGCTTCGCCTGGTTTGTCATCAATACCGGCACGGTCGACACCCCCGTTTCAGGCCTTCTTGAAACCGGTATTCCGGATATCCTCGGCACTCCGGACCTTTCAACCATACGGCTTGCGCCGTGGGAGCCGAAAACCGCCTTCGTGTTCATGGACTGGACATGGCCTGACGGATCGGATTGCGGCATGTGCCCGCGCACGACATTGCGGTCGAAACAGGCCAAAGCCGCTGAAATGGGATACAAGGACGTCTTCGCCATTGAGATGGAATTCATGATCCTGCCGACACCGGCGGAGAAAATCCGGCGCGGTGGCTGGCGCGAAGAACTGAGCCTGTTCGCAGACGACAAGCATTGCTATGCAATCAACGAGGGCGCGTATCATGAACCGATCGTGCGCCGTCTGCGCGAGTATTTTCCTGAAGAAATCGAAGCCTGCATCCCCGAATGGGGTGAAGGCCAGCTTGAAGTGACGTTGCGGAAGACCGACGGTTTAACGATGGCGGATACGGCGGCCCTGTTCAAAATGGTCGCCAAACAGGTTGCCGTCGAAGAAGGCTACATGGCCACCTTCATGGCCAAGGTGAAGGAAGGAATCTCCGGGAACTCGGGGCATGTCCATCAGAGCCTTGTCGATGGCAAATCCAGCGCGCCCGTATTTTTCGACGCCGCAAGGCCGAACAGCATGAGCGAAATCGGCGAACATTACGGCGCCGGGGTTCTGCAGGCCTTCCGTGACATGACGATTGTGCTCGCCCCCTGGGTGAATTCCTACAAGCGCTTCGAGCGGGACAGCTTCGCCGGGATGGCCGCGACCTGGGGCGTCGATAACCGCACCTGCGGTTTCCGGTTCATCAATGAAACCGACGCCGCCTGCCGCTGGGAACACCGGGTCGGCGGGGCCGACCTCAACCCCTACACGGCCTTCGCGGTCATGCTGGGCGCGGGCCTGATCGGCATCGAGAACAAGCTGACCCTGCCGAAAGAACGGTCCGGCAATGTGTATCATGACGATAATGTTGAAATGGTTCCGCTTACCCTGACCGAAGCTGTCGATGTCGCCGACAAATCCAGCCAGTTGCGGGCCATTCTGGGCGACCGCTTCGTCGACAACCTTCTGTCGATTGCCCGGGAGGAAGTGCTGGCCTTCAACACCACCGTTACCGATCTGGAGCGCCGGCGATACCTCGACATGGCCTGACCCGGCAACCGGAAATCAGGCGGCGATGAAATCCCGCACAATTGCGGCGAATTCGTCCGGTTGTTCCCAGTACGGCATGTGACCGGTCTGCATCGTCTCAACCCGGACGCGGGGGAGCTGATCGGCCAGCGCATGCGACAGATCGGGCCGGATCAGAATATCGTACGCACCGATCAGGATCAGCGTTTCCTGCGCAATTGTGGCGATGCGGTTCATCGCATCGTGCGCCCGGCAGGCGTCCGCAGCCGCCACCAGACCAGGCGGATTCAGGGATTCTTCTTCGATAAAGGGTTGAATGACTTCGGGGTGCGCCGACAGATAATCAGGCGACCAGCAGAACAGAAGCAGGCTTTCTATCAGCGCCCGGCGGTTACCGGCCCGGGCCATTGATTGCCAGTGACTGAAGATCGTATCGAGAAAAATATCCGGCGCGGCCCAGGTGCTGCACAGCACCATCCTGTCGATATCCTTCGGATACCGTAGCGCCCATTCCTGGCAGATCGCTCCGCCCATGGAAACGCCGACGGCGACAACCGGCCCGCAGCCAAGACTTTCGACCAGTTCATGAACATCGTCGACCATTCGCGGTATTGAATAGGGGCCCTCGGGCGTTTCACTTTCGCCCGATCCCCTGTTGTCCAGCGTGATGACCATATTTGTCGGTGAAAACGCATCGACCTGGCTTTGCCAGGATGTCAGGTTGTCGCCCAGACCGCACAGGAACACGATGGGAGAGCCACCAGCGCCATGCCGACGATACCGAAGTTTCACACCATCGCTGACAGTCAGATAGTGATTGACGGCGTTCACGGGCAGGAGGTTCCGGGAATGATGGGCACAGGAAAGAAAACGAAGGCATATTTTAGCAGGAACAGACGGTGCTTGGCGAACAGATAGCGCATCGAATCAGTATTTTTCCTTATCACTACCAGTATCAGCCGTCGCCGGCGAATGGCTAATGTAATACCATTTTGCGTCGTTTTCTGACGACTGCCGCAGATCGCGCGAGCGGATGGTAATCGGGACGTCCAGTGCCGATGTCAATATCGATATATGGAGAGCGCCATGCCTCTGGATTCATCTGCCGGTTCTGTTGAGTTCTCCGACTTTACCCTGAAAGCACAATTCGACGACATTCCCGGCGACGTGATCGCTCGGGTGCAGGATCTGATTCTTGACCTGCTGGCCGTCGGCGCGGCGGCGGATTCGATCCCCGCAGCCCGGATCGGCAAGGATATCGCCGTCCGTCAGTTCAATGCCGGCAGCGACGGCGACCGCGCCCGCATCATGTTCGACGGTCGAACCGCCAGCGGCGGTGGGGCTGCCTATGCCGGGGCGACGCAAATCGACAGCCTCGACGCGCATGACGGTTTCAGCCTCGCCAAGGGTCATGCCGGCTGCGGCCTGCTGCCCGGTATTTTGGCCTTCGCCGAACGTAATCCCGACCTTTCCGGCCGTGAGATGCTGGCAACGATGGTGCTGGGCTATGAAATAGCATCCCGCGCCGGCGTCGCGCTGCACGGCACGGTCAGCGACTATCACACCTCCGGCGCCTGGGTCGCGCTGGCCGTTGCGGCATTGGGCATCCGCCTTGCCGGCGCTGACGCCAATACGCTGCGCCAGGCCATCGGCATCGCCGAGTATCACGGCCCACGCAGCCAGATGATGCGTGAAATCGACAACCCGACGATGTTGCATGACGGCTCTGGCTGGGGGTCGATGGTCGGGGTGACCGCCGCTGAACTGGCGCTTGCCGGCTTTGAAGGCGCGCCCGCGATAACCGTCGAACAGGAAGACGCCGCCCCCTACTGGGCTGACCTTGGACAGGTCTGGCTGACGCTCAACCAGAACATCAAGCTGTATCCGATCTGCCGCTGGGCGCATGCGCCGATAAAGGCCGCGCTTGATCTGCGCGCCGAGCACGGCATCACGGTCGACGATGTCGCCGCCATCGAGATCAGTTCGTTCCATAACGCGACCCGGCTTGCGCTGGACATGCCGAAGACCACTGGCAAGGCGCAGTACAGCATCAGCTATCCGGTCGCCGCCGCCCTGGTATTCGGCGAGGTCGGTCCCAAAGCCGTGTCCGGCGAAACCTTCAACGACCCGGAGATTGCCCGGCTCGTCTCTGTCACCACCGTTACCGAATGCGATCATTGCAACGCGAATTTCCCGGCCGACCGGCTGGGCCGCACCGTGGTGATCACGAAGGATGGCAGACGACTCGATTCCGGTATCGCCCGCGCACCGGGGGAACACCCGCTCGCTGTGGTCAACAGGGCCGGTCTGATCGACAAGTTCCGGGCCTTTACCCATCCGGTCTTGGGAAAGGATCGCGCCAGCCGCATTGAAGACGCGGTTTTCGCACTCGATAAACCGGGGACGAAGCTGAACGATCTGACGGCTCTGGTTTATCCGGCAGTCGGGTAGGGTCTTTCTTACACCCAGTTTAGATTAAATCGTGCTTCCAGACCGCCGCGTTGGTTTGCGCCCGGCATGTTGTCTGCTATTCGGATACCGTTATCTCTTACGTTGTGCGGAAGGACTGTTCTATGGCCACGGCTTTGCCAAGTGAAACACAGGTTGTCATCATCGGCGGCGGCGCGATGGGGTGTTCCCTCGCCTATCACCTGACCAAACTCGGCTGGTCGGATGTCGTGCTGCTGGAACGCAAGCAACTGACCTGCGGCACGACCTGGCACGCCGCCGGCCTTGTCGGCCAATTGCGCGCGACCCAGAACCTTACGAAACTCGCACAATACACCGCCGAACTGTTCGCCGGGCTGGAAGCGGAAACCGGCCAGTCGACCGGGTTCAAGCAGAATGGAAGCCTTGCCATCGCGACCAACAGCGAGCGCTTCGAGGAACTGAAACGCGGCGCATCGATGGCGAAGGTGTTCGGTCTGGATGTCGATGTCCTGACTCCGTCCGACATCAAGTCGATGCACCCGCTGACCAACACCGACGATCTTGTCGGCGGCGTCTTCCTGCCAAAGGACGGCCAGACCAACCCGATCGACGTGACGATGGCGATGGCCAAGGGCGCGCGGATGGGTGGTGCTACCATCATCGAAAACGTGAAGGTGACGGATATTCACAAGGCCAACGGCAAGGTAACCGGGGTTTCCACTGACCAGGGCGATATCAAGGCCGATTTCGTGGTTAACTGCGCCGGGCTGTGGGCCCGTGATGTCGGTCTGATGGCCGGTGTTTCGGTGCCGTTGCATGCCTGTGAACACTACTACGTTCTGACCGACCCGATCGACGGCCTGCCGGGCAACCTGCCGGTGCTGCGCGATCAGGGTGGCTGCGCCTATTACAAGGAAGACGCCGGTAAAATTCTTCTGGGCGCGTTCGAGCCGAATGCCATTCCGATGGATATGTCGGCCATCACCGACGATTTCAGTTTCGATGAACTGCCGGGCGACATGGACCATTTCATGCCGGTTCTGGAAGGCGCGATGGAACGCCTGCCGATCCTGCAGGAAGCCGGCATCCGCAAATTCTTCTGCGGACCGGAAAGCTTTACCTCGGACGACCGCTACCATATGGGCGAAGCGCCGGAACTGAAGAACTTCTTCGTCGCCGCCGGGTTCAATTCCATCGGCATCCAGTCAAGCGGCGGCGTCGGCAAGGTGCTGGCGGAATGGATCGTCAACGGCCATCCGCCGATGGATCTGGCGGATATGGATATCCGCCGCAACATGCCGTTCCAGAACAACATCCGCTATCTGCGCGAACGGGTTACCGAAACGCTGGGCCTGCTGTACGACATGCACTGGCCGTACCGGCAGTATGCGACATCGCGCGGGGTGCGGACGTCGCCATTGCATGAAAAGCTTACCGAACTCGGCGCCTGTTTCGGCGAAACGGCAGGCTGGGAACGTGCGAACTGGTTCGCGCCGGAAGGTGTTAAGCCGGAATACGAGTATTCCTATAAGCGACAGAACTGGTTCGACTACGCGGCAGCTGAACACAAGGCCGTGCGCGAAGGCGTGGCCTTCTTCGATATCACGTCATTCTCCGAGTTTCTGGTTCAGGGGCCGGATTCAGAAGCCGTGCTGCAACGCATCTGCGCCAATGATGTGGCGGTCGAACCGGGCAACCTGGTCTACACCCAGTGGCTTAACGAGCGGTCCGGTATCGAGGCCGATCTGACAGTGGCCCGGCTGGCGGAAGACCAGTACATGATCGTAACCGCCGGCGGCGCGGCGACGCGCGACCTGCACTGGCTGAAAAGCCATATCCCGGACGATGCCCGCTGCACCGTCACCGATATGACCTCGGCCTCCGCCATCATGAGCGTGATGGGGCCGAAATCGCGCGACCTGTTATCGAAGATCACCACCGTTGATCTGTCGAACGAGGCCTTCCCGTTCGGCACCTGGCAGACGGTTGATCTGGGCTACGCCTATGGCCGTGCCCAGCGGATTTCCTATGTCGGCGAACTGGGCTGGGAACTGTACGTGCCGACCGAATTCGCCCGCAGCGTCTTCGACACCCTGCTGGAGGCCGGCTCTGATTACGGGCTGAAAATGGCCGGCATGCATGTGCTGGATTCCTGCCGCATGGAAAAGGCATTCCGTCACTGGGGCCACGACATCACCGACGAAGACACGATCCTCGAAGCCGGCCTCGGTTTCGCCGCCAAGCCGAACAAGAATGCTGATTTCATCGGCCGTGACGCGATGCTGCGCCAGAAGGACGAAGGCAAGCTGACCAAGCGTCTGGTGCAATTCAAGCTGACCGACCCGGAACCGCTGCTGTATCACAACGAACCGGTATTGCGCGACGGCAAGATCATCGGCCATCTGACATCCGGCAATTACGGCCATCATCTGGGCGGCGCGGTCGGTCTCGGCTACATCCATTGCGAGGATGGCGTGACGCCCGACTTCGTGAACAGCGGAACGTTCGAAATCGAAGTCGCCTGCGAACGCTTCCCCGCCGAAGCCAGCTTGCGCCCGATGTACGATCCGAAGTCGGAACGGATGAAAGCCTGACGGGTCAGGCGTTGCGGAACCGCGTCACCGCCTCGGATTTACCGCAGCGAAGGAACTGGCCGCCGCCGGTTTTGCCGGTCGGCGCACCGTCAGACCATACGATTTCGCCGCGCACTATCGTCGTCACCGGATAACCGGTGACGGTGCGGCCTTCATAGGGCGTGTAGTCAGCACCGGAATGCTGCATGCCGTTGGTGATCGTTACCGTTTTTTCCGGATCCCACAATGCGATGTCGGCATCGGAGCCGACGGCGATGGTGCCCTTGCGCGGATACAGGCCGAACAGTTTCGCCGGGTTCGTGGCAGTGACGGCGACAAACCGGTTGAGGTCGATGCGCCCCTTCCCCACCCCTTCGGAATACATCAGCGGCATGCGTGTTTCGATACCGGGCACGCCGGGGCTGACCTTGTCGAAATGCAGTTCACCCTTCGCCGCCTCGATCTTGCCGCCGGGTCCTTCAACCCGGTACGGACAGTGATCGGAGGAGACGACCTGAAACGTGCCGTTGGCGATACCGCGCCATAGCTGATCGGGGTTGCCAGCATCGCGGGGCGGCGGCGAACACAGGCATTTGGTGGCGTCCCAGCCGGCTTTTTCAAAGTCTTCATGGCTGAGGAACAGGTATTGCGGGCAGGTCTCCGCATAGACCGG
Source organism: Alphaproteobacteria bacterium (assembly GCA_040222995.1). Classification (GTDB taxonomy): domain Bacteria; phylum Pseudomonadota; class Alphaproteobacteria; order UBA8366; family Aestuariispiraceae; genus JAVKBW01. The sequence continues at coordinate 25,637 of JAVKBW010000045.1, forward strand.
CAGGCCCTGCCCCTGCGCCCAGGCAATCTGGTCCATCGCGCCGGCGGCGGAGACGTGAACGATATAGACCGGCGTATCGACAATCTCCGCCAGACTGATGGCGCGGTGGGTCGCTTCGCGTTCGACGACCGGACCGTGCGCTTTCGTGAAGGCCGACGGATGAGTATCGCCGGCCCGTTCCAGTTCGGCGGTCAGCCACTGGATGCAGTGATCGTTTTCCGCATGCACCATGACGAACCCGCCGGACGACCGCGCCGCCGCCAGAACCGACAGCATCTGACCATCATCGACCTTGTAGCCTTCATAGGTCATGTAGACCTTGAACGAGGTATAGCCGTCTTCCAGCAGCGCCGGCAGGTCCTGACCCAGCACCTGTTCCGTCGGGTCGGTCACGATCAGATGGAAGGCGTAGTCGATGACCGACTGGTCTTTCGCCTTTTCATGATAGGCCTCAACCGCCTGCCGCAACGAGATACCCGGTTTCTGGGTAACGAAAGGGATCATCGTGGTGGTGCCGCCGCAGGCCGCCGAGATCGACCCGGTTTCAAAACCGTCGGCCATTTTAAGGCCGCCATAGCCGTCTTCCGCCAGATGCACATGCGCATCGACCCCGCCGGGCAGCGCCAGCAAACCGGAAGCGTCGACGCAATTTTCCGCTTCCGATTCCGGCAGGTCTTCCGCCAGAACGGCGACGCGCCCGTCCTTGATGCCGATATCGCAGCGGATCGTATCGGCGGCGGTGGCGACGGTCGCCCCCTTGATGATCGTATCGTATGTCATGGTCTATGCGCCGCCTGCCGGGTTCGGGTCTGTGATGATCGAATAGTGTTCCGGCCGCCGGTGCGCCGCGAAATTGAAGATATCGCGTTTGTACTCCGCCGCCAGATCGAGGTCGCAGTCATGCACGACCACCTCGTCGCCCATCGTCGTGCATTGCGCCACGATTTCGCCGGACGGTGCAAAAATGGCGCTCTGGCCGATCATGTTGAACCCTTCCTCGCAACCGGCCTTGGCGACGCCGACTGCCCAGGTGGCATTCTGGTAACAGCCGGACTGGAAAACGAGATGATTGTGGAACGGTTCCAGCGCATCCAGCTCGAACGGGTCTCCCAGGCCGACCGGTGAATTATACCCGCACAGCACCAGTTCCGCCCCGTTCAGGCCCAGCACCCGCCAGGTTTCCGGCCAGCGCCGATCATTGCAGATGCAAAGCCCGGTTTTCGCGCCGAACACATCGAATGTTCGAAAGCCAAGATCGCCGACCTCGAAATAGCGCTTCTCGAGATGCTGGCCGGGCCGGTCCATCACATCATGATGGCCGGGAATGTGGATTTTCCGGTACTTGCCGACAATTTTTCCGGTCTGGTCAACCAGAATGGAAGTGTTGAAATAGCGTTTGCGGCCGTCCTGATGCGCCAGTTCGGCATACCCGAGATGAAAACCGATCTTCAGTCGAACCGCTTCGTCGAACAGGGCTTTCGTTTCCGGTCCCGGCATTGCGGTTTCGAACCACGAATCCCGCTCCGCTTCGTCATCGATCACCCAGCGCGGGAAGAAGGTCGTCAGGGCGAGTTCGGGGAACACCACGAGCCTGCACCCCCAGGCGGATGCTTCCCGCATCATCTCGATCATGCGGGCAACGGCCTGCCCGCGCGTTTCCGACCTTGCAATCGGCCCCATCTGCGCCGCCGCGACCCTCAGCTTCCTCGCCATTCCGTAATTCCTTCTTTGTCGGTTCGCCTTCGCCTTGGTACAACGACACAGCCCGATTAAAAAGTTTGAACATTAGACGGCAAAGACGAAACCGGAATCATGTCATCCAATCTTCTATACACGAACGACCGGCCGGGTCAGCACGCCCCATCCTACTACGCTGCGACAGCCGTCGGTGACAGCGATCGGCCGAGCCTGGAAGGCGATCACGAGGCGGATGTCTGTATCGTCGGCGGCGGCTTCACCGGTCTGTCGAGCGCTCTTCATCTGGCGGAACGCGGATATTCGGTCATTCTTCTTGATGCGCATCGCGCCGGCTGGGGCGCGTCGGGCCGCAATGGCGGTCAGGCGGCGGCATGCCCGCGGATCGACCAGGACTCATTGGAAAGCCTTGTCGGCAAGGAACTGGCGCATGCAGCCTGGGATATTGCACAGGATGCAAACACGTTGCTGCGTGATCTGGTGGCGCGGTTTGACATACCGTGTGACCTGAAATCCGGCTGCATTCATGCCGATCATCGCGAACGGTTCGTGCCGGATACTCGCGCCTATGTCGAAAAGCTGCAGCGCGATTACGATTTTCAGGACATCCGGTTCGTCGACCGCGAGGAAATCCGCACGCTTGTCGGGTCAAACAATTATTACGGCGGCACCTACGATACGAAGGCCGCGCATCTGCATCCGCTGAACTTTGCGCTTGGCCTGGCGCGGGCGGCGGAAGCTGTCGGCGCGCAAATCTTCCATAACAGCCGCGTGACGGATATCGCCAAAGGCGACCCGGTTCGGGTGACGACTGAGACTGGCTCTGTTCGGGCGAAGTTTCTGATACTGGCCTGCAACGGCTATCTGGGCGATCTCGATGCACGGGTCGCGCGGCGCGTCATGCCGATCAACAATTTCGTCATCGCAACCGAACCGCTCGGCGAAGAGAGGGCGAAATCCCTGATCGCGAACGATGCGTCGGTGGCGGATTCACGGTTCGTGGTGAACTATTACCGGCTTTCCGCCGACAAACGCATGCTGTTCGGCGGCGGCGAAAGCTATGGCTACCGGTTTCCCGCCGACATCAAGGGCTTCGTCCGTAAGTGCATGCTGGAAGTCTATCCGCAACTTGCCGATGCCAAAATCGACTACGGCTGGGGCGGCACATTGGGCATCACCATGAAACGCGTGCCGCATTTCGAACGGCTGGCCGGTAACATCGTCAGCGCATCCGGCTATTCCGGCAGCGGCGTGGCGATGGCGACCGGCGCCGGATCAATCCTTGCCGACGCCATCGATGGCGTCGCAACAAAATTCGACGTGATGAACAAGTTGCCGACGCCGCGCTTTCCCGGAGGGCCGGCATTCCGAACCCCTCTGCTGATCCTGGCGATGACCTGGTACGCCCTGCGGGACCGCCTGTAGATCCGATGGTCAGGTCCGGTAGTCGGGCTCCTCCTCGTCGAGGATTTCCTTGATGGCGGTCAGGTGCAGGACCTGGTTTTCACAGTATTCTTCCCACTGGCTCGCTGTCTTTTCCGCGACCTCGTGGCTGACGACATTCAGTTCGCGGCCGGTGCTGAGCGCCGTTATCAGCGTTTCGCAGGACTTTTCGAAGTAATACAGGGTATCAAAAGCCTCCGCGACCGTGTTGCCGACGGTCATCACGCCGTGGTTGCCCATGACAAGCGTGGATTTGTTGCCGAGCGTCGTGCTCAGGCGTTCCGCCTCGTCGCCGAGCCCCATGCCGTCAAACCCGTTATCGTAGGCGATACGGTTGTAGAAACGCATGGTATTCTGGTCAATCGGCGGCATCGACTTGTCTTTCAGACAGGCGAACGCCGTCGCGTATTTCGAATGGACATGCAGAACGCAGCGCGCCTGCGGGGCGTTGCGGTGCATTGCGCCATGAATGGCCAGCGCCGTCATGTCCACTTTCGCAGCGACAGCCGGGTCGGGGTCGCGAACGTTCAACAGCAGGAGATCGCTGGCGCGAACCCTGGAAAAATGCCGGCCGGCCGGGTTGATCAGCACCTCCGCGCCATCCGGTGAAACCGCCAGCGAGTAATGATTGGCGATGGCCTCGTGCATGTTCAACCGGGCGGTCCATCGGAAAACCGCAGCCAGATCAACCCTTTCTTCATAATAGGGATCAATCGATTCCGAATATGCCAAAGCTGTCATCACGTTGTCTCCTGACGTCAAATTCATCACAATAATGGTGGTGAATACAGTATCTCACAAATAAATTGTAACGATAACACCCATTAGTCGCGCTTTTACTTCGAAACAGGGTATTGAACCTAAAGCATGGATGAAACATCACCGAAAAAGGATTTCGCTAAATCCCGCCCGGACGGTGATACGACCAGCATTACCAACGCCACGCTTGGCGACGCCAAAACGGAAAGCACGACGCTGGATGCTCTGTTTGCCGGATTCAGCAAACCGGCATCTTTGTTCTGGGTATTCGGTATTGGCATGCTTCTGATCGCCGGGCTGGCGGGAGTATCCTACCTGCAGTCGCAGCAACTGATTGCCAACCAGGCAGAATACGCACGCATCATCAATCATGCCGGACGGCAGAGAATGCTGTCGGTCAGTATTACCCTTGCCGCCAACAAGATAGCCGCTGCGCCCCGCGAAGCGCAGGAGAATCTGCGTACGACCCTGCAGGATCTGTCGGTGCTGTTCGAAAATTCGCATAACGCTCTGATCCAGGGCTCCGAGGATCTGGGCCTGTCGGGAATAAAGAACAAAAACGTCCTGGAACTGTATACACGGCGCGACACCGGCATCGATACATTGTTGCATCACTACCTCGACAACGTCGCCGGGTTTCTCAATGCCGATGACGTTACATCCGAAACTGCCCGGCAAAACCTGAAAACCATCAATTCAATGGCGCCCGGCATACTGGCGCAACCGCTGATGTCGTCAGCAACGGAAAGGAGGCGGTAGAAGCCGTTTTTCTTGACCCGAAAAGGTATTCAGCCGTACTCATGGACATACAAATGCCCGGAATGGATGGATTTGAGGCATCGAGGGAGATAAGAAGAGTGTACGACGCCTCCGCCGTACCCATCGTGGCGCTGACCGCACACGCGCATGTCGAAGATATTGAAAAGTGCAGGCAAGCGGGTATGGCGCATCACATCGGCAAGCCGATAAATGCGAACAATCTCCTAAAGACACTCTCACAGGTTTTAGGCACAGCCCCAGGAAGCGGTAACGAAATGGCGGAAAAATCAGATGGCGTACCATCCTATCTGGATATAGACGGCACGATCGACCGGCTGGGACTCGACCGTTCCATCTATCTTGGTCTGCTGCGGACCTACAAGGGCAAGTTCAGCGATGCGCACGCGCATCTGGACGGCCTGATCAAAGCCGGCGACATCGAAACAGCAGCCAGTTATGCCCATAACGTGAAAGGCGTATCCGGAAATATCGGCGCGGATACGCTTTCGCGGGCGGCGGCGAATGTCGAAGCCGTGCTGAAATCCGGCAACGTTCCCGACGGCGACCTTGTCGATAAATTCGGCGCGGCGAATGCCGGGACGCTTCAGGCTATCGAAACCGAGATACAACCGGTGCAGCAGGATACGGCTTCCGGCGCCCCCGCCGGCTCGGTGGATGCCGTGACGTTCAAGGCCGGATACGATACGCTGGCCGGGGCGTTGGACAGAAGCAGCTTCGACGCACGCGACATTGCCGCGGACGTTGTATCGTCACTAAACGGCGCTTATTCATCCGAAGCCGGGAAACTGCTTGATGCGATCGAGAGTCTGGACTTCGCCACGGCAAAGCGACGGTTGGAAATTCTTGCGGCAATGATTGAGATTGATGCCAAAACATAAACCACCACTTTTCCACGGACCCGTCTAATGGATAGCCAACGTCCCACAATTCTTGTTGTCGACGACCAGCAGATAAATGTTCGATTGCTGGCGGAAACAGTCAACGATCTCGGCAAGGTTATCTTTGCAATGGACGGTGCGACCGCCATAAAAATGGCGACGGAACAGCAGCCCGATCTCATTCTGCTCGACGTTAAAATGCCCGGTATAGACGGATACGCGGTTTGCGCCCAGTTGAAGGATCGGGACGATACCCGCAACATCCCGATCGTATTCGTATCGGCGCTGGGCGAAGAAGGAGAAGAAGAAGGGCTGAATGCCGGTGCGATCGACTACATTCACAAACCTTTCCGGCCGGCCATCGTAAAGGCGAGGGTGCGAAACCAGCTCGACCTGAAACGGTACCGCGACGCGCTGGAAGACATCGCTTTTCACGACGGGCTGACGGGATTGGCGAACCGTCGGGCGTTCGACCTGCACTATTCAGACGAGGTGCGGCGGGCGCATCGAAACAAAAAGCCGCTGACCGTTGTCTTGTGCGATATCGATCATTTCAAAAGCTACAACGACACCTACGGGCACGGCAAAGGCGACGCCTGCCTGCGCATTGTCGGTGAAGCCCTTGCTGCGCCAAGAAACCGCCCGGGTGACATGCTGGCGAGATACGGTGGCGAGGAATTCGTCGGCGTTTTCCCGGAATGCAACATCACAGGTGCAGAGCTTATCTGTGAAACACTGCGTATGTCGGTCGAACAGCTTGAAATACCGCACAAGGCGTCCAGCGCCAGTGATGTGGTAACCATCAGCGTCGGCTCGGTAACGGCAATTCCCGAGTCGCCGGATATAATGAAAGACCTGCTGGAAATGGCCGACAAGCAGCTATACCTGTCGAAACAGAATGGCCGCAACCGGGTAAGCTGCGCCGAAGCATGACCCGGCCGCCCGGTCACCAGATCGGCATGAATCCGATAATCAGCGGATTGGCCGGCAATGACGGATTGAACAGGTTGTTGTGCCAGTACGTCGCATCGTAACTGTAATCGCCGGCCTCTAGCGGCTGTACGTCGCAGGCAACGGAATGCTGTTGTTCATACTGCTCAAACAGCAGGCGGCACTGTCCCGCCTGCAGCAGGGTTTTCGCCATCTCGCTGTCATGGCTGAAAAGCCCCGTCATCAGATCCTGGAATTCGCGCGCGCGCTGATAATAACTCGACGCCAGGAACCGCAGTCCTTTTTCACGCGCCACGCGGGGATCGTTGGTCGACTGCACCATATGGCGAAGTTCTTCCGTCACACTGAACTCCCGCTTTTTCAGGATCAGAACGATGGCGCGACCGAGATCTTCTCCGCCGGCCGAAATCGCCGGCGTCATTCCTTCGCTGGGGCGCCCTTCGCGTTGCCGGACCGCCAGTTGCCGAAGTCTGCACTGCCAGCCGAGAAACCCGTAACGCCGGTCGTCGAGCGTACTCATATTGGCTGAAATATCCTGAACCGGATTGCTTGGCATACCGCTTACTCCGCTGCCGATTGCGCGGCGGGCGCGACGGAATAGGGTCTGTCATGACGCAAGGCGGGAACTTTACTGCGGACCGTATCGACAAGCCCGGTATCGATCTCGGCCAGAACCGCCATATCCCGGTCGCCGGCGCCTTCCGCCAGAACCTTGCCCCAGGGATCGATAATCAGGGAATGCCCGTAGCATTCGCCGCCGCCGACAACCGATCCGTAGGAACACGGCGCGAACACGAAGCATCCATGTTCGATGGCCCGCGCCTGATTGAGTATCTTCCAGTGCACTTCGCCGGTCTTTTTGGTAAAGGCCGCCGGCACCGCCAGAAACGACGCCCCGCCCTGCGCCAGAGCGCGATACAGATGGGCAAACCGCAGGTCGTAGCAGATCGACAGGCCCAGCCCGCCCCATGGCGTCGGCGCGACGACGGCGTGATCGCCGGCCGAAAGAACGGCGGATTCGCGATAGGTCATGCCTGGGCCGAGATTGACATCGAACAGATGAATCTTGTCGTACCTGGCCGATATTCCGCCAGTGCCGTCGATCACGTAGCTGCGGTTCACGACCGTGCCGTCCTGCAGGGTGATTCCGAGCGATCCGAGCAGCAGATGCACCCCTTTGTCTCGGGCGAATGCCTGGAAAACCGGCAGCGCGGGATGGTCCGCCTCCGCAAAGGGAACGGGGTCCAGTGCGCCGTCGCGTGTCGCAAGGCCGGTGAAATATTCCGCAAAGCAGACAAGACCGGCGCCCTCTTTCACGGCGCCTTCCGCCAGTCCTCGCGCTCTTTCGATGTTTGCTGCCGTATCGTCGCTGACTTCCGTCTGAACGCAAGCCACGGTGAAATTCTGTGTCATGATAAACCCTCGCTAGCTTTGAATTGATTCTACCGTTTTGTACCGCCGACGCCAATGTAAGGATGTGTATTTAGCAGAAAAGAAAAAGCCCCGGCACATGGCCGGGGCTTCGCGCCTCTACAGAGGCAGTTGGAGGATCAATCGAAATCCGAGGCGTGCCCCTTCATGGAGATCGCGAGAGATTCCGCATTCGACACATTCATCGCCTGTTCCAACTTGGACTTGTCGGAAAAACGCGTCGATTCTTCATCAATCGTCTTGTTTTCGCTTCTGATCTGAATCAGATGCCACAATATCCATGAGGCAATCCCGACAATCGCCAGAATACCCTCAGTCCCGACGAAGGGATAAAGCGGTCCCAGATCGTTCAGATTCTGGGTCCAGGTTTCAAATCCTGTAGACATAGTTTGTCTCCCTTCCTAAGGATCAGTTGATAAGACCGCGGGCACGTGCCTCGGCCTTTTCCGCATCGAGCACTTCCGCCTCGTCCAGATACCGGCCATGGTATTCAGCCAGATCGAGACCAGCCAGTTCGATTTCAGGCGGGATCCGCAGCAGGTTCATCTTCTTCAGAATGAAGGAAACGATGAAAGCCGGAAGGAAACCCAGCACACCGAACATGATGATCGCGCCGATGAACTGACCCCACGGGGTGATGCTGGCGTATTCCGCATTCATCGAAGACGGATAACCCCAAAGCATGAAGCCGGCCACGACCACGCCGAAGAACCCGGCATAGCCATGCACGGCTACCGCACCGACCGCATCATCGATCTTGAATGTACGTTCGACCCAGAAGTGCATCTTGTATACGACCCAGACGCCGACCATGGCGATCAGCATCGCCTGGATCGGGTGGTACAGATCGTTACCGGCAGATGCGGCGATAACGCCGGCAAGGCCTGAGGAATAGGTCCAGAACCCGTCACCCTTGGATACGATGTAACCGGCCAGCAGACCGCCGGACAGCGACATCAGGAAGTTGAAGGTGATCGCCGAAGTCGTCGTCGGCGTCAGATAGATGTTGGTTGTCGAGAAGAACGATTCCGACATACCGGCCATTTCACCGACATCAAAAATCGGAATGTTACACGCAACGTAGAAGCCCCAGAAGCCGGTATAGATCAGGAACAGACCGACCGTCACCAGCCAGGGATTATGAGGAACGATGTTGCGTGGCGTTCCGTCGGCGCGGAACTTTCCGATACGAGGACCGAGATTGCACAGAATACCCAGCGCGAAACCGCCGGCTATCGCATGGATAACCCCGGACGCGTAGGCATCGTGATAACCGAGAATCTGCACCATCCAGCCGTCCGGATGCCATCCCCATGCCGCATCGATGATCCAGGTGAAGGACCCGATCACCACGGCCAGCAACCAGAAAGCGCCGGACCGTATCCGTTCGATAACCGCGCCCGAAACGATCGATGCCGCTGTCCATGAGAACAACAGGAACGCCGCCCAGAAAACGCCGTTGATATGCGACCAGCCGTCGCCATCGCTGAGATGGGCGCCCATTAAAGGACTCCATGGCGTTGCATGGGGCGCATCAAGAACCGGCCCGATAATACCAGGACCGTTCGGCCAGGCAAAATAGATGTACCAACCGAAATAGAAGAATGTGACCGTCACCAGCGGGATGACCATCGTATTCTTCATAAGGGTGTGCATCATGTTCTTTCGGCGCGACGCACCGACTTCATACATGCAAAACCCGACATGGATCAAAAACATGAACACTACCGTGATCCAGTAATAGACCTCGGTAAAAATTACTGTGAGAGCTTCAAGTTGATCGGCCATTCACAACCTCCCGCATTACGGCATAGCCGGTAATGGACGGCGTCCATACCGACAACATTCGAGCGGAAGAATATGACCGGGCGACCTCCCCAAGAAAGACACCCTGCGTGTAATAACCTCTTTCGAATTTTCCCCCGCCCGGACATCCGTTCGCTTCTTTATGGCGACCGGCTACCGATTCTGTTTCATTCGGGCTACACACGCGGACGTTAGTGTGCCAGAATCTGGGATAATATCCATATATTTTTTATGGGAAAATCTTCCTGCAAGATGCTGGTTTTAAACAAATAATAGGAAAGTTTTCTATGTTAGACCTCGATCCGCTGCTGCTCATCCCGCTGGCTCTCGTCCTGATTCTGATGGCGATGCCGGTCCTGTCCAGAAAACGCCACGGCAAGGTGGATTCGATAGACGCGGTCGCCCTGAAAGCGGAGCTACATTCCGATACAAAGCCGTATATATTCGACTTGCGGCCGGCCAAGGAATTCAAGGAAGGCCATATTCCCGGCGCTGCCAGTTTTGATGCATCCGACCTTGTGGATCAGGCCGGCGACATATCCAGCGCCGTACACAGAACAAAATCCGAACCGGTTGTATTGGTCTGTCAGAGCGACCTCGTTTCGACCGGCGTATACAAGAAACTCAAACGGCTGGGTTGGGAGAATATTCGCATACTGAAGGGCGGCATGTTCAAATGGAAGCGATCGTTCATGCCCATTGAATCAGGAAACGAATACTAAAGCGAAAAGGGCGCGCCCGATGAGCACGCCCTTCCCCGAACCGTAATTCGGCCAGCCCCCTAGAACTTGGCGTAGGCCTTCATCAGATCCACCATCGGGTGGCGATCCGACATCTGGAATTTAATCAGCAGTTCCCGCGCGATCATGTCGCGATCCTGCTGGTTATCCGGCAACTCGATATCGCTCGGCACCGAAACCCAGCCGTTGATATTGCGGTCGAAAACGGCCGGCCGGCCTTCTTCGTACCCCATGTGAACGTCTTCAAGCCAGTTCAGATCGTCCCAGCCCATGATTTCCATGTACTGTTTCAGGAACGGGGTGATCTTGTCCGGATCGGGCACCAGGTTAACGTCGTACCGGTAGCCGATATGCTGGCCAATGATTTTTTCTCGTTCGGTGTCGACGCCGTCGCCCTTGAGAAAATGGTCGATATCCTTGTCGCTCATTTTTGTCTCTCCTAGTAACGGGTCATGTCGGGACGACCGACGGTATGCTGCGAACCGGCCAGCGGAACCTGCGCCAGCGCGGATGCTTCCATGGTCAGGGCCGCCAGATCTTCCGGCTCCAGACTGTGGACGTTGGTCTTGCCGCAGGCACGGGCCATCATCTGACATTCGATCGCCAGGCAATGCAGGAAGTTGTAAACGCGTTCCGCCGCATCGTCCGGGTTCAGGCGGGACCGCAGTTTCGGATCCTGCGTCGCCACGCCAACCGGGCACCGGCCGGTATGGCAGTGGTAGCAGTAACCGGCTTCCACGCCCATTTCGTTTTCGAAATCGGCTTCCGGAATGTCCTTGTTGCAGTTCAGCGCCATCAGGGCCGAATGACCGATCGCCACGGCGTCCGCGCCAAGGGCGAGCGCCTTTGCAAGGTCGCCGCCGTTTCTGATGCCGCCGGCATAGACCAGACTGATCTCGCCCGTCTTGCCGACATCGTCCAGCGCTTTGCGCGCCTGGCGAATGGCGGCGATGCCCGGTACACCGGTTTCTTCGGTAGCGAGGTGCGGACCCGCACCGGTACCGCCTTCCATACCGTCGATGTAGATAACGTCGGGGTCGGTTTTTGCCGCCATACGAACGTCATCGTAAACGCGGGCCGCACCGAGCTTGAGCTGAATCGGAATTTCGTGGTTGGTCGCTTCACGAATTTCCTGAATTTTCAGCGCCAGATCATCCGGTCCCAGCCAGTCAGGGTGACGGGCCGGCGACCGCTGGTCGATACCGGCCGGCAGCGACCGCATTTCGGCAACCTGGTCGGTCACTTTCTGACCCATCAGGTGGCCGCCGAGGCCAACCTTACAGCCCTGACCGATGAAGAATTCAACCGCATCCGCCAACCGCAGATGGTGCGGGTTGAAGCCGTAGCGGGACTGAATGCACTGATAGTACCATTTCGAGGAATACCGGCGTTCGTCCGGAATCATCCCGCCTTCACCGGAACACGTCGCCGTGCCGGCCATGGTGGCGCCTCGCGCCAGGGCGATTTTCGCTTCGTAGGAAAGCGCCCCGAAGCTCATCCCCGTGATATATACCGGGATATCCAGTTCAATTGGCCGCTTGCAGCGCGGTCCGAGAACCGTCTTCGTCAGGCACTTTTCACGATACCCTTCGATAACGAAGCGTGTCAGCGTACCCGGAAGAAACGTCAGTTCGTCCCATGTCGGAATTTTCTTGAACAGCGAAAACCCGCGCATCCGGTACCGGCCCAGTTCCGACTTGATATGGATGTCATCCATAACTTCGGGCGGAAACATGAAGCTTTTACCGAGGCGGTTCGTATCCCGCTTTACTTTTTTGATCGGCGCGTCGCCGCGTTCCATATCGTCTGGCATAACTGCCTTCCTTTCGTATTGATCGCCGCAACCGGCCTGTTAGAGAACCAGCTTCTTCTCAGAAGGCTCGAGGTTGTCATAGTTCCAGAGCTGCTTGCCGGCGACGATCTTGGTCATCTTTTCGACGCCGTTCGGCGCTTTCATGCCGTATATATCCAGCTTTCTGGAAAGCCATTTACAGTCCAGTTCCGTCATCTCCGCTTCAACGGCATCGACACCGCAGCTTTCGATTTTGCCGCCGACATAAATCGTGCCGTCATACATGCTGTCGCCGAGGTTCTTGCCGGCATCGCCGAGAATGACCATGCGGCCGCGCTGCATCATGAAGCCCGAGAACGCACCGGTTTTACCGCCGACGATGATGGTTCCGCCTTTCATGTCGATACCGGTACGTGACCCGACCGAGCCCTTGCAGACCAGATCGCCGCCACGGATCGCCGCGCCGAAGGTGGACCCGGCGTTTTTTTCGATAACGACCGAACCGGACATCATGTTTTCCGCACAGGACCAGCCGACACGACCGGAGATCCGGATATTCGGGCCGTCGATCAGACCGCAGCCGAAGTAACCGAGGCTACCTTCGATGGTCAGATTCAGCCGGTTCAGGATACCGACCGCCAGGGCGTGTTTCGCGCCCGGGTTTTTCATGGTGATCGTACCGACGCCACTTTCCATCAGCGACCGAATCTTCTTGTTGATCGCCCGCGTATCCATCTCCGCGGCATCGAATTCCGCGCGCTTGTTGAAATCGACATCGAACTGGAACGGATATGTGAAGTTTTCCGTTTCCTCCGCGTCGAAATAAACTTTCTGGCTGCGTCCGGCGAGTTGCTCGGTATGCATGCCCATCATATGCGAGGTCGTTTCCTCCGACCCTGCGTCGAGTTTCAGCTCTTCCATACCATTACCACTCCTTCGTACGGGTCGTATGTATCGATTTCATGCGGCATCACGGCGCGGATCGAAACTTCTTCCGAAGCCAGCGCAACGATATCGTCGCTTTCATAGAGAACCATCGGTTTGGCGGCCATGACGTCTTTCGCCATGCCGAGGCTGTCCGAGGTCGCGACAAGGTAGGTGAACACGCCATCCAGCTCGTCGACCGAACGGTGCATCGCTTCTTCCAGCTCGTCGCCTTCGTCCATCCGGTTGGCGATATAGACCGCGATCAGTTCGCTGTCGCAATTGGACTTGAAATGGTGGCCCTTGCGCTCAAGCGCCCGGCGGGAATTCCAGTAGTTGGTGAGCTGGCCGTTATGGACCACCGACACGTCGTTGTACGGAAATGCCCAGTACGGGTGCGCCGACCGGATATCGACATCCGACTCGGTCGCCATACGGGTGTGGCCGATGCCGTGCGTGCCCTGGAATGTATTCAGTCCGTACTGATTCGAAACAACGGTCGCGTCTCCCAGATCCTTGACCAACTCCAGCCCGTGCCCGACCGACATAATTTCAACGCTGTCAACGTCTTCAAGAAAATCCGCCAGCCGGCGCATGTCGCCGCCATAGGTGAAATGATAGCGCAACGCATATTCGGTTGCGTTATCCTTCTGCGTTACCTTTGCACCCATTTCAGCGAATCGGGAATCGACGGTTTCGATCCGTTCCTTCACCTGGTCGTGGATACGAAAGCCGGTACGAAGCTCTTCCTGTTCGGCAACCTTCAGCCGCATGACAAAGGACTGCTGGTCGGGTGTTCCGTACAGGGCAAAGCCTGTCGAATCCGGCCCGCGGTGTTTCAGGGCCTGCAGCATTGCGGTCATTTCACCGCCTACTGACGTCGCCCCCGTTCTGTGGATAATGCCGGCTATGCCGCACATGTGCGTATACTCCTCAAAAGTCGACAAGTGTTTCGTTATGCGTCCTGCGATTACGGCAGGCAGTTGAGATAGGTGTCCATATCCCAATCCGTCGTTGTGTGCAGGAAGCGCTCCCATTCATCGCGTTTGTATTCGTCATACAGGCGATACATTTCTCCAGGCATTGCCGATTGAATGACCTCGTCCTTCTTGAGGGCTTCAAGTGCTTCTCCAAGCGTCATCGGAAGCCGTTTGACCTGCTTCCCTTCTTCCATCGCCTGGTAGATGTTGCGGTCTTCCGGCGGGCCCGGCTGAATATCGTTGGAAATACCGTCATCGGCCGCCTTGATGATCGCGCTGGCCATCAGATACGGGTTCACCATCGAATCGACCGACCGGTATTCGAACCGGCCCGGTGCGGAAATCCGCAGGCCGGTCGTGCGGTTCTGATAACCCCAGTCCGCGAAAATCGGCGCCCAGAAGCCCGTGTCCCAAAGGCGGCGGTACGAGTTTACGGTGGAACTGCCGATCGCCGTCATGGCGCCAAGGTGTTTCACGATACCGCCGACAACCTGCAGACCGATCTTGCCTGGCATCTGAATGTCATCGGTATCCGGCATGAAGGTGTTTTCACCGCCCTGCAGATACGTCCAGCTATGCGGCATGCCGGCATTCGGATCGCTTCTGCCCGGTACGACGATCTTTTCCTCACCGCCGTTCCAGAACGAGATGTTGTGGTGGCAGCCGGATGCCGAAACGCCCATGAACGGTTTCGACATGAAGCAGGCGATCAGACCGAATTCACGCGCAACCTGCGCACAGATCTGACGGTAGGTCGTCAGCCGGTCGGCTGTCCGCATCGCATCGTCGAACATGAAGTTAAGCTCAAGCTGGCCGGGCGCGTCTTCGTGGTCGCCCTGAATCATGTCCAGCCCCATTGCCTGGCTGTATTCGATCACCTTCATGAACACGGGGCGCAGGCTTTCGAACTGATCGATGTGGTAGCAGTACGGCTCGGAGAAACCGCCGTTCGGCTTGCCGTTTTCGTCTTTTTTCAGCCACATCATTTCCGGCTCGACGCCGTGACGAAGATGCAGGCCGTTGTGCTTTTGCTTGAACTCTTCGTGGATACGGCGAAGGTTGCCGCGGCTGTCGGCGGTCAGGAACGCACCCGGGTTTTGCCGTTCTTCACGGTTCCGGAACAGGGTACAGAACACACGGGCGACCCGCTTGTCCCAGGGAAGCTGACAGAACGTTTCCGGTTCCGGAATACCGACCAGTTCCTTGTCCTGCGGACCGTAACCGAGATAGTCGCCGTGCCGGTTCAGGAACAGGTTCACGGTCGCGCCGTAAACAAGCTGAAAACCTTTTTCCGCAATCGATTCCCAGTGATCGGCCGGGATGCCCTTGCCGCAAACACGGCCTGTAATCGAAACAAATTGCAGAAAAAGGTATTCGATACCCAGTTCGTCAATTTTGGCCCGCACCTGCTTGACCATGTCGTCACGGCCGTCGGCGTTCACAAAACCTTCAATATCCATCATTTGGTCGGTCCCCCTTATAGAGCCTGTTCATGTTCGATCGTTCTTTGTACACCGGGAATGAACCAATTCTAAACCAATTCCCCCGATATTGGCGCATTCATCAGAATTTGTTCCTTTTCATGCAAAATCTGACCATGAGACGAATAAATTGTAAACCCGTTTTATTCCAGTTTCGTTTTTTTCTGGCCATATGGTTCAAAATTGGTTCATTGTCCTGTCATGGCAGAGAGTGGCGATACAGTTATTGTTCCGATTTCAGCGAACGATCCGGTCAGAATCCGGGCCGGCGCGTCGGGTATTGCCGCCCGGCTGCGGGAGGCAATTGCCGCAGGCCGTTATCAGCCGTCCGAACGGCTGCCGCCGGAAAGGGAACTGGCCGGGCATTTCAACGCAGCCAGAAACACGGTTCGTCAGGCGCTTAACCTGCTGGAGAGCGAAGGCCTAGTCGTCCGTCGCGCCGGGTCCGGCACCTATGTGCAGGCGCCGGTTGTCACGACAGGCCTTCCCAGCCTCCGCGAAATCGCCGAAATCACCAGCCCGGTCGAACTGATCGACGTCAGGCTGGCCATCGAGCCGGTGATCGTACAGACGGCCAGCGCCAACGCGACATCCCGCGATATCGACGAAATTGAACGCCATCTGATCGAACTTGAAGAAGCCGATGGCGATTACGACCGGTTTTCCATTGCCGACGAGACCTTCCACATGGCCATCGCCCAGGCGACGAGAAACCCGCTTTTCGTCTGGATTTATGCCGGCGTTAACGATGTCCGTAGTCACGAAAACTGGGACAAGATGAAAAAATCGGTGCTGTCCGTAACGGAAATAGAAACCTATAACAACGAACACCGGGAATTATGGGACGCTATCGCTCACCGCGACGCACAGCGCGCCAAGCAACTCATGATCGCTCACCTGAACCACGCCAGACACCGCGTGCTGGGGTGGACGACAACGGAAGACAATCCATGACAGAACCGCCTGCCACCTTTACCGACTTCGTTGCCCTGCTGGGTCATGAACTGCGGTCTCCGATGAACGGTGTTCTCGGATTCGCCCAGCTTTTACGCGATGACGGCGAACGCACCGAAACCGAACTGAAATATCTGGAACAGATCCTGTTCAATGCGGAACTGCAGGTCCGCCGGGTCACCAACCTGATAGATCTCGCGCAGGCCGAACAGGGTGCGCTTTACTACAAGGCCGATCCCACGCCGGTTTCGGATGTCCTGCGTTTCGCGATTGAGACGGTGCTCGACGAGGCCGCGTCACGATCCGTATCGGTTAAGGTGGCGGCGCCGGACAGCGACCTGGTCGCGGACGCCGACAGGATGCGGATACTGCAGATTCTGGTCGATATACTCAGTAACGCAGTCCGGTTTTCCAAAACTGGCACGACAGTGGAAGGCGGCGCCGACCTCCGGGATGACGGTTTCATTGAAATCACCATCAGCAACGAAACGGACGATCCGGGCGATCTGAATACCCGGTCGGACTGGAAATCGGCCTATGCGAGGGCCGTACAAAACGATGAAAATATCGGCCTTGGCCTGCCGCATGCCACGGTTCTGCTGTCGCTGATGGGCGGCTCGCTGCATACCCGATACAGGGATGGCCGGTTACAGGCTACCCTGTGCATTCCGGCAGCCGTGTAACGACCGGGCTCAGCCGGTCGATCCCGACGGACGCACCTGCATCATCACACGCACCAGTTCCGCCAGCGACCGGACTTCCATTTTCCGCATGACATTGGATCTGTGGACTTCAACCGTGCGTTCGCTGATCGACAGCGTATGGGCGATCTGCTTGTTCATTTCGCCTTTTATCATTTCCTCGAGGACATCCATTTCGCGCGGACTGAGCTGGCCGATCCGTGCCTTCAACCGGTTTCGGTGGATCAGCTCTTCGTATCGCACAAGCGATTCCCTGGCGGCGCCGGCAACCTTTTCCAGCACCAGGTCATTGGAAGCCGGACGTTCAATAAAATCGTATGCGCCGGCCTGCATCGCGGAAATCGCCATCGGTACATCGGCATGGGCGGTTACGATGATAATCGGGAAAACAACGCCCCGCTCGTTCAGTATTTTTTGCAGATCCAGTCCGCTCATATCCGGCATCCTGACATCCAGCAAAACGCAAAACGGCTTCGTTTCGTCGAAACCATCCAGAAAGGCCTGCGCCGAATCGAACTCGGTGACACGCCAACCGTCACGCGACAGCAACTCGTTCAGATGCAACCGGTTGGTTTCGAGGTCATCGACAACATAAACAGTGCATTGGGAACCGGCCGGAGCTTCCATGTTCTCGTGCGATTTCGGAATGCCAGAAGGCATGGACAAATCCTCTTTCCTTGACGCCAATCATAGGAAACAGATGCCCTAAAGAGAAATATTAAATTCTTTATGAATGTCCGCTGCGCGTCCGGGACGGTTCTAGCCTGTTCAACAAGGCGAGAACGGCGGACAAGTCCTGTCCGTATACCGGTTTGGGCAGAAAGGCATCGAAACCTTCCGCCTTTGCAAGAACGGACTTTTCAACCGAGGCGGAAACACCCACCACCCGGGTCGCCGCAGGCTGATGCGGCAAATCCAGTTCGCGCATGCGTCGTATTGTTTCGAACCCGTCGATACCGGGCATTCGAATGTCTATGAAAACCGCCCAGAAGCGATAGGCGGACATCATCGCCAGGGCTTTGTAACCGTTCGACACGGAGCAGGTTCGATAGCCTCTCGTCCGCAGCAGGCCGCACAGAATCAGGCTGTTTGTCGTATCGTCATCGACAACCAGTATCTTCGCGTCATCGGGCGGTTCAAAAACCGGTCGACACGGCGAATGAATCTCAGCGGAAGAACCCGGTTCCATTTTAACAGACCTTACCCAGCCCCGGTAGTTTTCACCCATCTTCCCTGAAGGTAGAGGCTTCGAGAGGCGGCCGAAATTGTGGATTTCCCTGATACGGCCGGGACTGCGGATTACACGGACGAACCGGCGTCGGGATCCGTGCAGAAAGCTTTAATGACATCGATCATGTAGTCGAGGTCCGCCGTTTCCAGATGCTGATCGACCGGAAGTGTCAGCATGCTGGAGGAGTTTCTGTCGGTTACCGGGAAATCGCCCTCCCGATAGCCCAGAAACCGCATCGCCGGCTGCAGATAGACCGGCACGGGATAATGCAGCTTCGCTTCGACCCCGTGTTGCAGGCAATGCGCCAGCAGGCCGTCGCGGTTCTCGGCGAACAGAATGTACAGCAGATGCACATGGTCCACCCGGTCCGATCTCGCCGGCAGGGCCAGCCCCGGCATGCGGGCCAGATGCCGGTCAAGGTAGGCCGCATTGGCCCGGCGTTTCGACACGATGTCCTCAACCTGATCGAGGATCCAGCTTCCGACCACGGCCTGCACGGAATCGAGCCGGGAATTGTAACCCAGCATCACCATTTCATCGCGGTTCTTCAGGCCGTGGTTACGCAACAGGCGGGCTGTTTCGGCTATGCCGTCGTCATTCGTGACGACAACGCCGGCATCGCCCCAGACATTGATCACTTTAAGCGGATGCATCGAAAAGGCCGCACAGGCGCCAAACGTGCCGACAACTTGGCCGTCCAGCCGCGCCATCAGCGACTGGCAGGCATCTTCAACAACGTGAAGCCCGTGTTTTTCGGCGATTGCCATGATTTTCCGCATATCGGCGGCACCACCGGTCAGATGAACCGGCATGATGGCCTTTGTTTTTTCGGTAATCGCCGCCTCGATCAGATCGGCATCGGTGCAGAAGCCGGCATCGCAATCGACAAAAACAGATGTCGCGCCCAACTCGGCAATCGCGCCAACCGATGCCCAGAACGTATTCGCCGTCGTGATCACCTCGTCGCCCGGTCCGACTCCTCCCGCACGCAATCCGATTTTCAGGGCGTCCGTGCCGGACCCGACGCCGATGGCGTGTTTGACCCCCAGTTTCGCCGCAAAGGCCGCCTCGAACGCGTCGACAGGACTGCCGAGGGTGAAGTCGCCGCTGGCGACAAGCGCCCGCAGAGCCTCGAATATCGGCTCCGGATCGGCGAACTGTTGCTGCAACGGCGAATACCGCACCCGCATCGAAATCTCCAAACGTCCTAGAAGGGCCCTTTGTAGGCGGGGTCGGGCACATCGACCGGAAGATCGCCGATTTCCTCGTCCAGCACACGCAGAATCCTGTCCCGGTCCGACTGAGCAGTCCCGAGCAGCGCCGTGACGGACTCGATAATCGAACGCGCGGTCGGATAGTAGGTTTCAACCAGCGCCCTGGAACTGGGGGTCGGATACGGCGCCGGGCCGATCCGCACCGGCGGCTTTTCAAGACTGTCGAAGCAACGTTCGGCAACCTGCGCCACGATTTCCGACGACACGCCGAACAGCGACCATCCGAGATCGACACAGACCAGCCGCCCCGTCCTGCAAACGGACGCGAGAATCGGGTCGATGTTTAGCGGCCTGACGACCCGCAGATCGATCAGATCGACGACAATGCCGATACGGTCCAGCAAGGCGGCGGCGCGCACGGCTTCCAGCGTCATGAACGAACTGGCCACCAGCGTGACGTCAACGCCCTCGCGAATCCGTTTCGGGCCGTCCAACGCATTTTCGTAATAGCCGCCGGGTACCGCACCGCTGGCGAAGTGCAGCCAGCGGTGTTCGATAATCAGCACCGGGTTTTCGTCCGCGATGGCGGCGCACAGCATGCCTTTGGCGTCCGCCGGAAAACTTGGCAGAATGACTTTCAGCCCCGGAAAATGCGCGAAGACGGATTCCAAGCTTTGCGCATGTTGCGGCCCCTGCCCCCAGCCGCGCCCGACGATCATCCGCACCGTGATCGGCGCGGTGTGGTGCCCGTTGCCGGCGAAGAACGCCTTGCCGGCGTTGTTGACGATCTGCTCCATCGCCAGCAGGGCGAATTCGACCCGTTGCAGGTTGATCACCGGTCGCGCGCCGGCCATCGCAGAGCCTATGGCCACGCCGGTCATGCCGAGTTCGGATATCGGCATTTCCACTACCTTTTCAGGCCCGAACCTTTCCGCAATCCCTCTCGTTGTGCCCCAGAAAGCGGACGGATCGTCTATGCCTTCGCCCATCAGGTAGACGGAAGGATCGCGGTCGATGGATACGCCCAGACCGTCGCAGACCGCTTCGGCAAACGACATCTCCCGCACGGCTGCCGTCGCCTTTACAGGCATCGCCGGCCGATCAGAAGGCGCATACTCGCCGGTCGCGGGGTCGATTGCCGCCGGATACGGCGCTTGACGCGCCCGGTCGAACGTCTCGTCGATATAGGCTTCGATTGTCTGCTCAATCTGCTGCAGCGCCACCTCGTTGAAATCCGGTTCCTTCGCAAGACCGGATCTGGCCCTGGGTAAAGGGTCCGCTACCTGCCATGCGGCCAGTTCCCCCGGTTCCCGGTATCCGAGATGATCGTCGTCGTTGGGGCCGCAATGTTCGCGGTGCCGGTAGGTTGGCATCTCCAGAAAGACCGGGCCGCATCCCCGCCGCAGCCCGTCGACTGCTTCCCGCGCCGCGCCCGCGACGGCCGTGACATCGTTGCCGTCCGCCATGACGGTCTGCATGGCATGGGCTTTCGCAAGATCCGAAAGCGGGCGGTTCGGCTGACGTTGCCGCAGCGGCGTGTACACCGAATACAGATTGTTTTCGCAGGCGAACAGCACCGGCAGGTCATGAAGCGATGCGAAGTTGGCGCATTCGTGGAAAACGCCTTCCTCGAGGCATCCATCGCCCAGATAGCACACCGTCACCCTGTCCGAACCGGTGCGCCTGTCCTGCAATGCCTGCCCCACCGCAAGCGGGATGGAGCTGCCGACAATTGGAATACTGATATCCACGCCGACTTCCGGGGCCATCAGATGCATCGACCCGCCGCGTCCGCCGACGCAACCGTCGGCCTTGCCGTACAATTCGCACAGCATCCGGTACAGATCGCCGCCCTTGGCCAGATAGTGGGCGTGGCATCGGTGATTGGAAAACACCTTGTCCGCCGGTCCAAGCGCCGAAGACACACCGACCGCCGTCGCTTCCTGACCGATCGACAAATGGACCGGGCAACGCATCTCCTGATCCGAATATCGTTCGACAATGCCTTCCTCGACCCGCCGGATGAAATACAGCGACAGATAGCGCCACAGCGGCGACTTTTCCTCGACTCCCAGTTTCTGGCTAAGCGCGCGTTGCATCTGTCAGGTGATTCTTTCCGTTCGGACCGGCGATAGAGGAACGAGGTGTAAAGGCCGGACGATCATTCCGTCAATTCTCGGTCAGGTAAAGCCGGTTGCCACTGCCCGTCCGGCAAAAGGAGGCATCGACGCCCTCAGGAATCTCTGCAAGACTCCCAGGCCGATCAAATAATGCGGAAAACTCACCCCATGCAGCTTCGACCGTCGACCAAACCCGTCATTCTCGGCCTTGCAGGAACCGCGCTTCAGGATGTCGAGCGGCGGTTTTTCGAAGACGCCGATCCGCTGGGTTTCATTCTGTTTCAACGCAACTGTGAAACGCCGGATCAGGTAAAGGCGCTTTGCACAGCATTGCGCGAGACTGTCAGCAGGCCCGATGCGCCCATTCTGATCGATCAGGAAGGCGGGCGCGTTCAGCGGCTGCGCGCACCGAACTGGCAGGAAACGCCGCCGGCGCGGGAAATCGGCAAAATTGCGGAAGCCGATCTTCAAAAAGGCAAGCGCGCCGCCTATCTGCACGCGCAGCTTATCGGCATCCAGTTACGCGACGCCGGAATAACGGTGAATTGCGCGCCCTGCCTCGATCTGATTATCGACGGCGCGCATGAGATCATCGGCGACCGGTCCTATGGCGGCGACCCGACGCTGGTGAGAACGCTTGGCGCGGAAGCCTGCGCCGGGTATCTGTCGCTTGGCATAACCCCCGTTATCAAGCATCTGCCGGGGCACGGACGGGCCGCCGTCGACAGCCATCACGACCTGCCGGTCATCGACACTGGCCTCGATACACTTCAGGAGACGGATTTCGCAGCCTTCAAGGACCAGCCGGGGCAGGCCTGGGGCATGACCGGACATCTGATGATACCGGCGCTCGACCCTGACAACTGCATCACCCTGTCCCGCGCCGGCATCGACAGCGTTATCCGAAAACAGATCGGCTTCGATGGCGTGCTGTTGTCGGATGACCTGTCGATGAAAGCCCTGTCCGGCACCTTGGGCGACCGGACAACGGGCGCGCTGGCGGCGGGATGCGACATCGCGCTTCACTGCAACGGCGACATGGATGAGATGCGGGACGTGGTCGAACACTGTTCATCCCCTAGCGGCGATGCGATCAGGCGGCTTTCATCCAACGTTCCCGGCCAGCCGGATGCAATGCCAGACCTCGGTGCTGCCGCAGCAGAGTTGTCCGATCTTCTTAAATCCGACTGACCGGAACGCTCTGTCATCCAATCGTTTGGCATTCAGTGACGGTGAATCGCTGATGGTACTTGATGCACCATCCTCAAAGCATCGAGACACACTTGGTTTTGCGACAGCATCCAGGATTTCATTTCCTGTATCCCGGCTCGCAGAGTCGCCATATCGCGGCCAGCAACAAGGTTTGGCAGGTCCGCCAGATCGGCCGGGTCGATCACCACGCCGGCATCGAACCGCCGGACCAGATCGGCCATTAAGGCCGCGCGGTCGTCGACAATGACCGGTACGCCGCCGCAGACATGGGTCATCATGCGGTTCGGAATAGCCATCCGCCCGACATGTTCGACCGGGTCCTCCGGATAGTGAACGCAGAAGAACCCGAAATCGGCGGATGAATGCCGCGCCAGCAGATCGGCCTGACCGATGGCGGGGTGATACCGCACTTTGCCGTCAAACCCCGCGCACCAGGACCGCAGCGTGGCAAAGCGACCCTCACCGTCCCCCCTGTCGGCCGCGTTAAAGACATCGATGGCGCAGTTTTCCGACCGGCCAATGGCCTCGAAATACCGCAGAAAGTTCGCGCCCGGCGTCCGTTCCGGCCCGTGTTCCAGTTCCGACGCCGTAACCGCGCCACCGAACAGCACCCGAATCGCGTCAGCCGGTTTCCAGGCCCGTCGGGCGGCGTCGCCCTGGTCGATCAGGAACGCATTATCCAGCATTGGAAAGAAGGTATGGCACCGTGCGGCAGCCGTTTCGGAAAATCGCAGCCAGTCATCGCCGCCTGCCTTGACGATCACATCGTCCGCCAGCGTCAGCGCGGCGGCGATGCCGGCCCAGCTATCCTCGATATCCTCGGCCGTGCAGTCGCGAACGTCGCGCTGGATCGTATCGGAAAAAAAACAGCTCATGTCATAGAATTCGACAATCAACCGTAGTGCCGGAAACCGGGCGGTAATGAGGCCGGCGAGAAATTCGGATTTCGTGTGCGGGCCGACCTGCAGATACAGGCTATGCGGATTGATCTGCCCGATGGCCTGGATCAGATGATCCGCCGTTGTCACAACCTCTGCTTCTACGTCACCGGTATAGCCGCCTGACCATGCGTAACCCTTTGGCATGAAGAACAGACAGGGCTTTCGCCGGTTCGGGAACAGTAACTCCAGGCTTGCCTCCGACAGAACTTCCCACGGGTGGTTGGCTGTCCGTACAACCAGAACGCTGCTATCAGGCGGCGGTGCCTGCGCCGGTGATGACTTGCCAAGATGCCGTCGGCACAATCGGTCCAGCGCCGACGCAAGGTCTGAATGCCCGAACCGTTCCGTCAGATACGTCACGGACGGCGGAAAGTCGGACGCAAATCGATAAGACATTGCTATTCCATAACAAATCAAAGCCACGACGTATTAACGACAAGCCAGACTGGATATGCAACCGGGTCGTTGAACCGCCTGTGCGATACGGGTAGAAACAAAATGAAATGAAATTCTTGCTGATCCCCAATTACCGTCACGTATTCGAATACCGGATGCTTGATGGTCTGGCGACTGCCCTTCGAACCGAAGGGCATGAAGCCTGGGTTCTGCACCGGCCGACCTGGCCGTCGACCGTCGCGTCCATCGTCCGGGAACAGTCTATCGACGTTGTATTTCAGGTTAATCGGCCGCGCCCCACCGGTCCCGCGCTTGAACCCGGAACACGGCACGTCACCTGGTTCCAGGACTGCCGCAGCACGGTTTGCAAAACCGCCGCCGACCGGGCAATCGATGGCGATCTCATCTACTATCTGGCCCAGCCGCAATCGCTGACGGCCGATGTACCGGCTTTCAGCGTGCCGGCATCGCATTTCGCACCGGCTGTCGACCCGAAACTGCTGGGCAACGCAGAGAATGCCGCGACGGCGGAGACGGCGCACGATATCGTCATGGTCGCCTCGATGTTGCCACCGCATCATCAGGACACGTCGGAGGACACGCTGGCGGCGGAAGCGCAATCGGCGGAAGACTGGTTTCGCTGGTGGGTTCGGAAAAACAATGCCGCGCCGTATCGGCCGGCCTACTGGCGAACGAAATTCTCGGCGCATCGAACATGGCAATTGCTGAAAGCCGCCTCGGTCTCGAAAGCCGTGATGGAATCGCTGTTCGAGCCGCTGACCGGGTTTTGCGACCATGCCGCCATCGCGGCGGCCCTCGCCGCCAACCCTGACACCGCCATTCCCGGCAATACATGGGCGACGGAGAACATGCGCATCGCCTATACGCGCCTGCTGAATCGTGTCGCTGCCGCCCGCTGCGCCGCCGATATCTCGAACCATGTCGGGTTTTACGGCCCGGGCTGGGACAGCCATGCCGAATTCAGCGCCTGGGCGCATCCGCCGGTCGGTAATCTGGGGCAGATGCTGCGTCTGTTCCGCTCGTCGAAAATCGTTCTGCACGACAACCCGGACGGCTGTAATTTTCACGACCGGGTGTTCTACGGCATGGCCAGCGGCGCGCTGATAATGGCCGTTTCCTCGCCATGGAACGATGCGCCCGGCGGCTTCAATTCCTGCTTCAAGGATGGCGTTCACTTCGCCGCCTACGACCGGGATACACTTCATGACGTGGCGCGGCGCTGGCTGTCGGACGATGACGCAAGACGGAAAATCGGCGAGACCGCCAGACGCGAGGTTCTCGCCAACCACACCTGGCGACACCGTGCGCAGCAATTGCTGAAAGATCTGAAAGCCGGCTAACTGCCGAACCTCAGTAGTCCGAAGCGCCTGAATTCACATAGCCGCCCTTGTACTCGGCTGTGACCATATTAGGAGACTGAGGGCCATCGGGCAGCTTGGTTTCGGCAATCTTCATCAGGGAATGATTGCTTTTTGCTTTCTCCTGCCGGTCCGAAATCACGCCGTCGAAGGCAAACTCGCCGAACAGATCGGCCATCAGCTCTCGGTTCTGTTCCCGCAGGTCCCACCAGTCGTCAGAGCCGAAATCGCGGCGGGACCAGTACCATTTCAGCCTGTCCGTGAATTCCTCGACCCGCGCATTGCCAGGGAACTTCATCATGAACCGGCGGCCGACATACTTGGAGGAAAACGCAATATTGCTGATCTCGAACTGGTATTTCTCGCTGAACGGCGTTTGAGCGTTGAACCGGTCGAACGTCGCCCAGTCTTCCAGCGATGTCGGCAAAAGATGTTCGAACTGCTCGCTGAGCGCACAGCCGGGATAGGGAACGAATGTATAGTAGGGGTTCAGGAAAGCGTTCGGGTTGTCGTCCAGCAAGCGCAGACCGAGATCGACAGTCTGCATCATGTCTTCCCAGGTCTCGCCCGGGAACGCCATCATGAAATTATAGGAACTGCGGATAGAGGTTGATGCGAGCTTCTTGTTCACATCGATATACTGTTCCACCGTTTCCTTCTTCTTGATCATTTCCAGGATGCGGTTGGACCCGGATTCGAGACCGGCACTCACCAGTCTTAACCCTCCTTTTTCGAGCATGTCGAGGTTAACCCTGTTAAGGCAATCCATCCGGCTCTGGATCAGCCAGCCGAACCGACCATCGATCGCCTCGGCCAACGGACCGAAGACCTTCTTGTTGGTGGAGATGTTTTCGTCGGTGAACTTGATCATGTCGAGATCGTAGGTTTCAACCAGCTCCATCATGTTCGAAACGGCGCGGTCGACGCCCTGCGGTTCCCATTTGCGGAATATGTTGCCGGTGGCGCAATACGCGCACTGGAAAGGGCAACCGCGCGAAAATGTATAGGGCAGCACCCGCGCGTGCGGATACTGGGCGTTGAAAAGATACTGCGTGCAATCGACGAGATGATAGGGAACCTTCGGCATGGCCGACCAGTCGGTGATGACGCCGCGCCAGATTTTCTGCTCGGCTTCCCCTTCCCGCTCCAGTATGGCCACGAGTTTCGCCATGGTTTCTTCACCCTCATGGGTGACGACATAGTCGACATAGGGATGTTTCAGGGTTTGTTCGGGCAACAGGGTCGGGTGCCAGTTGCCCCAGATCGTCACTGCGCTGTAATCCTTGGCGATTTTGGCCAGTTTTATGGCGTTGAAAAGTTGCGATCCCGTCATCGTCGAAATGCCGACGGCGATTGGGTGGCGCGCCAGGGCCGATTCGTACTTTTCAATCGGGTCGATCCGCTGGTCGTAGATAACGATTTCGTAGTCTTCATACAGGCAGGTTACCGCCGCCATGACGCTCAGCGGCAGATTATACGTGCCCGGCATTTCCAGATCGGTATCCGGATACACCATTACCACAAGTTTCGATACGGTTCGCGCCATTATTCTTCCTGAGTACCGGGCCAATTAGCCCAAAGTTAAACCTTTCCACAGCCTATCACCTGACAACTTACTCTACCTCGCTGCATCGGCAAACACAGTCTGGTCGGTATTGTCTGCAACCAGTCTAGCACATGTTATGCCGCAACAGGATCGCCTTACATTGGCCAAACAAACTGAGATGATCAGGTTAACAGTCCGGCCTCCCGTACCGCGCCTCGATTTCCGTCTTGCGAACCTTGTCGACCGGTCGCCGGGGCATGGCCGGGTTAGGCTTTCGCCACAGGCGGGGAATGCCATGCAGGTCTACACGATCCTGTGCGTAGGCCCGGTATTCCCGAACATAGCCGCGCGCCGCCAGTTCGGCCTCGATATCGACGGCATGACCCGGCAGGAAATGCAGGTCGTGGTCGCGGATGAAGATCGCACCGCCGGGCCGCAGGATTTTCCCGAACCGGTCGAGCAGCCAGAAAACAAGGTCTTCCCTTATCTCCGGCAGAACCTGCACCGCCAGCACCAGATCGACAGAGTTTTCCGGTATGCGGTCCATCCGCCAGGTCGGCAGATGCCGGATCGCCGGTCGTCCGTCGAATTCGAAACTATCGGGTGCGTCGATATAGTCGACCAGCGGTAGGTCCGGCACATTGGAGAAATGGAAGCGCTGCGCCATATAGGCCATCTCTATCGCGTCGACGGCGATCCATGACAGGTCGGAAACGCGCTGCGACCAGATATTCACCTGCCGTCCCATTCCCGCGCCAAAATCCATTACACACATTTTGTTTTTTGGTGGGTTCAAGCCGCCAAGTGTCTGAAAGGCGAAGTCCTCGGCATTGATATAGTCGACCGGAAGCGCCTCACCCTTGTGAAATCGGTGACCTGTCGGCGGCGAGAGCGCATCAAAAGTGCGCCGGGTCACCGACCAACTTGCATCGACCAGCGCCGGGTCGGGACGCCCGTATCGCGGCAAGGTTTCCCAGATATCCCAACAGTCATAGTATTTCAGCAGATTGCCCCGTCCTGAAAATTCCCGCCCGACACCGCGATGCTCCATGCCGGCGGTCCAGGTTGTATACATGGCAGCGTCGCCAGCGCCGGCAAGGTCCGCTTCTCTAACCTTCCGAAATTGCATTGCGTCTGGTGAAGGTCCAATTTCAGTCACTGGTTCTTCCTGCCCGTCACGAGTTCATAGAATTCGATCATTTCTGATATTCTATTCGACATCAAATTCACCTGACAGTATCTACCCACATTTTTTACAAGTTTTCGATAATCAGTATTTTTCAATGTATCAGGAAAATGCATACTCTGATCTGCATCAAACGCTAATCCAATGGCGTTTTCCTCAACAAACTTCCCGGCGAGTTTGGCCTCGCTGTTTACCAATACAGGTAATCCGGCTTCCAGATATGAGAATATTTTGGTGCCCATCGCCCCTTCGAAATACCGCTTTCTGTTTTGAAGGACTTCCGGGGTGTATTCGGTCAACAACAAGCCGAAATCGTATCTGGAAAGCAGCACCGGCAAGCGCTCAGGGCCAACGCCCTTTAGCATCTTGAACGTCGGAAATCTCGATTCAATTTCAAACCATTTCGTATAATCCGGATCGGTTCTGCCCGGCATGCGGTGCGGATCGTTATAAATGTGAATTACACATCCCTGTTCAAGCAGCGAGACCACCGTTTTCGAAAACAACGCCAGCGGACTCAAACCGGGATCCGATGACGACGGATGCACAGCCCCGGCATAAACCAGACAAGGTTTACCGTACTCATTTGAAAGTTTCCCGCTGGTCGACGGATCTGGAACGCTGTCCGGCCATGGCATAAACTGCAGATCGGCGACATTGCTGGCATGGCTTTTACGGATTTCATTGATCAGTCTCGACGTCAGCCGATGCACGACTCCATCGGCATTGCGGAACAGAAATCCCTCTATCGATAAATCCATATCGACCATGCCAATGGGGTCGGGCCGTGAAGACAACATGCGATAAAGGTTTTCCCGCGTCGTTACAGCGGAGGTAACATCATAGAATTCACATACGCACGGCACATCATTGGCGCATTCAATAATCCGGCGGGCGGTATGATAGCCCCACATCCAGCACTGTATATGAAAGATAAAGGCTTTTATCGAACCGGCCAGTCGACCAAGTGTGACGAATGATCTCAAATCGTCGCCTACGAGATCAAACGCATTTTCAAAAGACGTCGATAGTTCTTCAGGGATCGGCTTCATACACAGAAGAACCGTTTCATACCCCGCATTCCGCAAAGTTTTCGCCTGGCGAAGAATGCTGAAATACGGTGTTTCGGCAAAATATACGATTCTGCGTTTGCCTGTAGTTTCCTCCGACAGCTTCTCAATCAGTCGGTCGGCTTCCGCTTCACGCTCAGCCTCCTGCCGAGCATACGATTCGCTAACAAAACTTTGATAGCGTTCTTCAACCTGTTTTTCAGAAAACACCGGCTGCGCAGAATATTGTGTAGCCAAGTCTCGGTTCATCGCAACCCAGTGTGAATACCATGCAGGAATACAAAACGGACTATGTGTTTCATGTTTGGCTAGTATGGCCAACTCCTGCATCATGAAAGAATACGCCTTTGCAAACAACAGCCCTTGAAACGCGATGAAAAACAAAACGTTTTCTGCAAAACCTGAACTCGCTCAAACGCAAGGCTTCAGGCCCTCGATCAGGGCTGAACTTCTTGACGACTACCGGGTGTTCTACGTGACGGCGTGGGGTTATGCCGCCGATCACTGGTTGGGCTGGTTCCCGAAAGCCCTTAACAGCCACCCTGAGCTTTTTGCGTTACTGGCGCACGAAGGGTCACGACCGAAATACTTTACAGAAATAACAAGAGGCGAACGGCCAGACCTATGCCGCTATACCGAATTTCTCAATGACATGAGCATGACCTATCAGTTTATCGGCGATTGCTATTCGTGGCGCGCAGTTCAGACGAATGTTCTTCAACAGGAGGCCGGCTATCGGACAATACCGGTCGTTAATCTTGTACGGCATCCCGCCGCCTGGCTAGAATTTTATGTACGTTGGCGAGCGGATAACATGCGTATGCGTCAGGGCAGCGCCGACCCACTATTGTGGGAATGGAAAGTTGCCCGCCACAGAAAATTTCAGGCGCTGAACCTGAAACCCTACGAAAAGGAAGACGTCGATATCTGGGCATCACACCAGGGAATGGTTCTCTTGAGCGGTGCTGTCAGCGATTTGAAGGCAACGCCTCATCATTTCCAGATTGAAAGGACGGTTAACGACCCGGTGATCTTTCAAAAGATTCTGGCAATTCTGACGCGCGACCGAATTCAATTCTCGAAATCCGAGCTTGAACGTGCGTATGAAATGGTCCCGACATTGTTCCGCGGGGAAAAACAGGTTGCGGCGAATCCAGAGACCTTGATGGAAAGTTGGCCTGGCTGGAAAGTCGACGCTTTCAGAAAACTGGTTCCGGACCGCACGTTGGAAGTTTACAAAAATCATGGGTATTCGTTCGAGACAATTGAAAGGAAACCGTTTGCTGCGCAATCACCGCCCCTTTCCCCAACAGCGGTCAGCAAGGACATATTTGTTTCCACTTTAATGAAGTCCGGGACATGGCTACTGCGGGAAATCGTGAAATCGATAACCGCTCTTCAACCGTTCGAACCTGAAATAGACGGAAAGACCCCTCCCGGTTACGACAATGAAATGAAGATAGAGTTTCCACCGGGATGCTTCTTTATCTGGCATTCGGAAATCACGAGTCGTACGCGGTCACTGCTCGCCGGGTCTGATTGCACCAACTTGTACCTGGTCAGAAATATCTATGATCTGCTCGTCTCCATGACCAACCATCTTCAATACGATGTCGATGCCGGGATTGGCAGATCGACTAATAGCAAGGGGGTCTTCGACGGGATTTCGGACGAACAAAGCCTATCCATGATGATAAACGGGTTCACATCGCCCCACGTGACCTGGGGTGGGCTGCGACCACATATCCGCCAGATGGCATCCATGATCCGACATGCCAGAGACGACCGCGCGCATCTGATCTTCCATGAAGATATGGTGAATAACAGGCCAGACGAAATCAGACGAATTGCAAAGATACTGGATGTGGACCTCAGCGAAGCAAAGCTAATGGAAATATTTGAAAATACGTCGCCGGAACAAATGCAGATTGAGGCGACCAATGCGGGTGCACCAGACCATATTACGCCCACCGACAGGCACAGTCTGAAAGATCATGTAACTCAGAGCCATATCGACATGGTCAATTACATACTCTGGCAGGAATTTCCCGACTGTTTGGAGCCTGCTGGTCAGAAAGAACTCGCAGACCTTTTTACCCTGCGAGGAGAACCCTTACGATTGCCTGGGTCCAGATCAGGTTAATACGGCTCTCGTTTTAGAAATCATCCGGCAGATAGCCGAATTTTTTCTCGAAACAATCGACGAGCCTGTCCCTGAAATCGGGGTTGACGATAGCGCCGCCAAGCCGCACCGGAAGGGAGACCGGCAAGCTGCCGCCGGTCGGCTGCAGCGTTGTTCCGTTACCGGCAACAAGGGCGGCAACCCGGTCCATCGAGGCGGTCGGGTCCGCCAGCATTTCCGGATAATCAAGCCGCAGGCGTCTGTCCTCCGGCAGCCGTTGAAACACAACTTCGATTTCCTGCTGGGTCTCGTATACCTGCTCAACCACCTGCTCGACCGGATCGTCCAACGATAGAATTCGATCAATGACGCGTGGCCGATTGCCGAAAAAACCCTCTATGGTTCCATGGCGTTTCAGACGAGCATTCAGAATTGAATTGCAGACATAGAACAATTCCCGATGCGTCCAGACGAAGACCGATTGCGGCAGGGCTCCCAGCAAGATTTCAATATTACAATGCGTGAACGGCGAATCGAAAACCAACGGGGCATCGAAGACATTTTCGATGGTGGCGAGTACTCGCCGCAAGCCTGCAATATCAACCTCCGCCGGATTGTCGCAGTAGTGCGACTGACCTTCCAGCTTCAACCAACGACGCCAGAAAAATCCCCATTCATTCGGTTCCAGCGGCCCTTCCGGCTGTAGTTCGGTCTTGAAGGAACTCATCGGGATTTTCAGTTGCAGGTCCTGCTGCAAAATCGCCCCGAAAACCGGAACATCCCAGAACCGCGACATCAGGTTGCTGCAATAGCCAATTCTGAACCGGGCAAGCAGAAGCTGAACAAACAGGGTCGACGCGGTTCTCGGCTGTGATATCGTAAACACTGTCGGATACGCCGGCTGCTCGAATCCGTTGCACAGAAGGTCGTGCTCCTGCCGAAGGGCGGCGTTCATGCTTTCATAGATCGACATGGAAACCCGTGACTACAGGAAATTCGGATGGAACCGTCGGGCGCGGTCCTGGTTGAGCACCGTATCGACCAGCTCGTTCAGCGGATGATACCGGCAGCTCGGCGGGCATTTCGACAGGTCGATCCCCCTGGACGTTTCCGAGATTTGCCTGACGATATCCGCCGGCTCGTCCGACAGGGTGCCGACCTGCACCTTGTGCGGCGTGCAGCAGACAACCCGTTCATCCTCATACACAGACAGGCTGAAGAAACCCGCCACACAGCGGTCATAGGTCAGCACGTTGCGGTCTTCGGCGACCGACTGAACCTGATAGGGCCGGTAGAAAATCTTGAAATTCTTGTCTTCGTGGTCGGCGCGCAGCTTCGCGACATGCGGGTCCAGCACTTCCGGCGTCAGGTTGTTGGGTTCGATGAACTCGCCGACCGCCGCGCCCCAATTAAAAACAGGCTTCACCGAAAGATATTCCGCCCCGGCTTCCTTCACCACCTGCGCGCAGGCATCAAGATCGTGCATGTTCAGATGATGGGTTGCGAACTGCACGCCGATTGTCGGGAACCCGTCTTGCTTCCGGTCCGCCAGACGCCGGATGTTCCTGATGATCTTCGGGAAATGACCTTTCACCTGGTGCATTTCGTTGTGCACCTCTTCCGTTCCGGCATCCAGGCTGATCCGGATATAGGTGAAAAACCGGGAGATATCGTCTTCGAACCGGTCAATCAGATAACCGTTCGTGAACATCGCCTGTTCTATGCCGAGATCATGGACAAAGTTGATGAGATCTCTGAAGCGCGGATAGGCCGGCGGCTCGCTGTTGCCGACATAGGCCAGCGATTTCAGCCCCTGCGCCGCCGCCTTTTCGATGAATGCCGTAAACCGGTCATAGTCCATATGCCGCACGGCGTCCTGATGCGTCGCATAGACCGTGCACCAGCGGCATTTGTGATTGCAGAAATTGCCAAGGCTGGCGGTGATATGCACCGGAAAGCTGGCGCGGTCTTCCGCGATCCCCATGATCCGGTCATGGTGGTAAATCAGCTTGTCGAATCCAAGGACATCCATATCTGCAGTTCGTTCCTAGAATCTCTGGGGTTTTCGGTCAGTGCCGGACCGCCGGATAAGACATGCCTGTATCGTCACGCCAGCGCCTTTCCGATGATCGACGCAATGTCCCGTATCGTTCCACGATCATAACGGTCATCGAGCCAAAGGTTAAGAACTGATTCCGTCCATTGCCGCGCACCGGCTTCCGGTCCCGACGGCAGGACGGTTGGAAAGTATTCCCGGACATCGGGGTAGTTCGTGCCAGCGTCGAACCCGGCCCTGCGGATTGCCGCCACAACCTTATCTCGGCGATCCCTGACCAGCCACATGCTGCGCCAGGGGTTGATCTGCCGTCCGCCGACAGGACGGATGCCATCGAAACCATCCAGCGCCGTGGCCCAGTCGGCTGCCTTTTCCCTGCGTCGCGCCAGCATATCCGGCGCCTTGTCGAGCGCGCCCGTAATGTCGGCAATATACTTTTCCGGAAGGGAATGACAGAGATCGTCCCGTTCAAGCGCCATCAGGAATTCGCCATGCCGCAGCCAGCTTTCATTTTCATCCGGGCCCTGCCGCAACAACCTTCGTAGCTGGATCAGCCAGACATCGCGCCTGAAATGACGATCTTCGATGGCCGGATAGGCCTGCACTCTTTCGCCGACCGATCCGGCGAGGGCGGAATCCCGGAACAAGGCCGCCCCGCCGACGCCGGCTGAAACCGCCTTGCCCGGCCCGAAACTGGTCAGCAGGACATCCGCCGATAACTTGTCGGCCGCATTGCCGGTCAGGATCCGCGTCGCCATCGTATCGTTTTCGACGACAAGCCAGCCGTTCGACCGCGCGGCTTCCAGTGTTTCCGGAAAATCGCGCAGGAAACCATAGCTTTGCACCATCATGATGCTGCCGCGAGACGCTGCACCGCGTATCAGCGCCGCTGTGGCATCATCAGCCATCGCACCGGTTTCCGGGTCCGTCGGGGCGAGTAGAATATTCGTGCCGGAATAGTGGATGGCGGTTACCAGTGTCGGGCAGACATTGGCCGGTATGATCGCAAGCCCGTATCCTGACGCCGCAAGTTCGCAGTACAAGGCCGCGATACAGGCGCGCATCCGGCCGCCGAACACAGCATGTGGATAGTTCGCCCTGCCGCACACGGTTTCAGTCAGCCTGTCCCGGGCAGTCATCCTTTCCGTCATAGTACAGACCGGACGGCGACAATCCGGCGAAACAGCCGGCGGATCAGCGCAAAACTCAGTGGTTTGCAGCCCCTGCGAAAAATTGCAAACTGGCGAATGAAGTCTGGCATAGAAACACTGTAACGGGACGTGTCTGTGTGTGAAACAGCTCGATTGGATCTGCAATCCTTCAGCGACGAAGGGTTTGTGGATTTCGGTCCCCTCATCGATACTGAAACCTGTGACACTCTGCTCGGCGAAATCAGGAAAACCCGGCATTTCGGACCCGATCTGTTCATGGAGCGAGCGGAATTCGAACGCTTGCAGCCGAACGCCTTCAACAAAAACCCCCGGCCCGGCTGCAATCTGCTGGACGATCTGGCCCCGCTTTCCGAACGTATCGAAAACACACCGCGTCTGACCGCCTTCCTGACCGCACTTCTTGGCCCCGGCTACGAAATATTCCGGCGCAAGCTGGTCTGCGGCGTGTCGCGGGCATGGCTGCCGGAATGGATCAGGCGTCAGGTTGAAGGCAAGCCGTCGAACAACATGGCCCATTTCATGCGGCCGGAAAACACCGACATCACCTGGTTCTACGGCATCGACTTTCATCAGGATCTGGTCGACTGGAAAGACGCCGAACCCGATTTCGTGACCGTCTATGTCTATATCGACGATGTTGGCCCCGGTCAGGCTCCGCTGTTCGTTCTGCCCCGGTCGCATCTGGCCGGCGAAGACCCTTTCCCGCACGACATGGACCTGACTGACCGAAAAACAGGCACATGGCGCTATCGCAGCCGCAACGGCAGGGAATGCCTATCGGCGCAGACGGTCCTGGAGCGGCCGAAAGGCTCGGTGTTCTGCTGGCATGCCCTGACCCTGCACGGCACGCAGCCGGCGACTGTGACCGAACCGCGCATTTCCATACGGTACCTGATCAGAAAGCGCCCCGACGGTGCGGCATGCCTGATCGACAGGATAAACCGGGATATAGGGGCACGGAAAATGTCGGCGCCGCGTTTCGACCTAGACGAAAACGGTATGCCGGTTGTCGCCAGTAACAAGCTGGCGGCACTCCAGCAAAACAGTGATTAGATCGCCCGGGTTACCCCGGACGACAGCGATTGGCGATGCTTAGAGTAGTTACTGACAGGTATGAATGGGACAGAGAAATATCCGGCATGCCGGATATCAGCATCCTTGCGTCCTCGAAATACATGCTGGCCGCCGCGCCGCTGGAAAAGGGCGGCGTCGCCATGCTTGCGGTATATGAAACCGATAAAGGAAAGCTGGTCCATCCCTTCGTACGACGGGCTATTCCCGACACCGATGACTGGTTCGACCTGATTTCCGTGTTCGATTTCGGCGGGTTCTGGATGCTGGCCGAAACGACGGAAAACGGCAGGCGACTCGTGCGGGGGTTCGAAGAGGCTTTCGGTACATGGTGCCTGGAAAACAACATCGTCTGCGAATTCGTACGGCTTCACCCCTTTGTCTCATTCGATACAACCCTGCTTTCAGCCTACGATGTCGATCTGTTTTGCGAGAATGTCGCCATCGACCTTTCCGCCGGCTACGACCGGATTTTCAGTGAATTTTCGAATTCCCGGCAGAAGCAGGTGCGTCAGGGCCGCGAGAAATACGGACTGACTGCTGAGGAAATCGACGACCCGGCATTGTTTACCGAGGTCTTTCACGAAAACCTCCGGCGTATCAACTCGTCGGGCTTCTACTTCTTTCCACAATCCTTCATCCGCGAGATTACGCCGCTGAGCCGGATGTTTTTCGCCAGAACGCCTGAAGGCGAGATTTGCGCCGCGCACCTGTACCTTGTCGACGGGCCGGTGATCTTCGCCTATCTCTGTCACGGCGTTGCCGAGCATCACCATCTGAGACCGAACGACTTTCTGTACGACCATGTCCTCGACCGGTTTTCCAGGGACGGATTCAAGAGTTTCCACTTCGGTGGTGGCGCGAAATCGCTGATGGCCTACAAGAAATCATTCGGGCCGGGCCGTGTGAACTACCGGATCGCAAACCGCATCTTCAATCGTGAAGTTTACGACGAACTGTCAGCAGGCAAAATCGCGCAAGGCGCAAGCGGCTTCTTTCCCCGATACAGGCAAAAAACGAAATCAATGTCGCAGGATGCCTAGGGCTGGTTGTTTCGGAAAGCGTCTAGCACCACGGATCGGACGACAGACAAATAATCCCGGTCCAGGTCCGACGCGTTCTTTGCATCGCAACCGCCATCTTCAGCCGTCTTCTTTTCCAGCAGAACCTGCGCCACGCAATCGATCATGGAGGGCGACGGACTACTATCCCGCATTCTCCCGCAGGCCTCAATCCCGGCATCGAGGCCGTCGACGATGGCCGCCGCCACCGGTTCCAGGTCGATCACCGCGCAGGTAACGCGCAGGATAATCTTCTCTCCTTCAGTTGACCGATACATCGCCAGGGCTTCTTCCAGCTCGCCGTTCATCAGCAAGACGTTCGCCCACAACCGTTTGATACCCGCGTCATCGCCGTTCTGTTCAAGCGCCCGCCCCGCGAATACTTTCGCGTCGCCATAGCACCCGGCATTCAGGAAAAACACACCGGCATAAAACAGCAGATGCACACCAGGCGCCTGCCGCCGGTCCATCAGTGCCTTAACATCTTCAACCCGCCGAGTGTCCGCACGCACCGACGGATCAATGGCCAGCAGGGCAAGACCTGGAAAAATGAACCGGTCCAGGGCTTCCGACTGCATTATCTGTTCGTGAACCAGTCGCGCCAGAGTGCCGTCGAAGGCAGGCCAGACCCGGTCGTTATGCAAACGCTGGATCGTATTTTCCTTGAGGATGTATCGCACAAGATGGTCGGCTCCTGGGTTTCCCTGAAATTCGGCGATGG
Organism: Alphaproteobacteria bacterium; assembly: GCA_040222995.1. Lineage (GTDB taxonomy): Bacteria > Pseudomonadota > Alphaproteobacteria > UBA8366 > Aestuariispiraceae > JAVKBW01. The sequence goes on from JAVKBW010000045.1 coordinate 63,450, forward strand.
CGTCTTCCAGCGGCCAGTTTACATCGGATTGCGTCTGCCTGATTCGGTGCAGAACGGTCTGCAATGGCGTTTGGCGTGGCGCAGAACCGTTAACAAGTTCGATTCTTCTGTCCCTGATCGGGTAGAGTACGCTGGCCCGCCACGCAGCCCCCATGCCCCGCACCAAACCAAGCGCATCCCGCAGATACCGATCCTTATGCGGCTCGGCAATGCGGGCGCAATGCGACCGCAACATATGAAAGATACGCAAAAGAGACCCTGTCATCGCGGCTCTCACTGCCCGCGTTTTGGCAGGTCCGGTATCGGAAAGCGGAAAATACATCAGGCGCGATATGTCATCGTAAACCCGTTCTATCGTGAGGGTATCGGCCGAAGCGATCAGGCGGTCGAGACCGACCTCCAGGGCGTCGAACACCTGTTCGAAACCCGTCTCAATCTCCTCGATGTCCTCAGGATGAAAGAGTGTGCCCTTCTCGACTGACAGAACCATCTTACCGGTCTGTCGTTCCTGCCGCGGTGCGATGTTTTCGGTCAGAACATGAAACCGCGCCGCGTCGCAGGGCTTCGAGCCGATTATCCGGGCACCGTTACCGACATTGTAAACATCGGCATCCATTGTCTTGATGCACGCTTCCAGACGATGCCGCATTCCGATCAATGTGTCGTTGGATTTTACATCCATTTCAGCATTGCCCGGCACCACGCGGTTCATACCGGACGACACAGAACCGGCCGCGGTGGTTGGCGACAGGCCTTTCCGTAGCCTGACGCTGTTTATCTTGTCGATGTCGTCATAAGCGACGCCGGCCGCATAGCGCGGCCCTTCAATCGGCACACCGAAATCCGCTCCGAACAGGACGATCTGCCGGTAGCCCATTCTGCCGGCAATGGTCACCGCGGTGTTGACGCCGGAAGGCCCCACCATATCGATCTGACCGTAGGATCCAGAAAGCCGACGCATCAGCGCTTCGCCTTCCCGGAAAAAGAAAATGCTGTCGTCAAACAAGGGCGGCACCGCCGGATGAACGGTCGTCGAGGCGACCAGTGATACGCCCGACAGATCGTATTGCTGTTTCAGATTACCGATCATGTCAGGTACGACGTCGACATTTTCCAGTTCGCAGTGAAAATCCGGTTTCAACCCGGCTTTCAGCACGGCCCCGAGGCTGGTCCCCGCCGTAAACAGGGTGATCCGGTCACGCCGATCACGGATCAGGTCAATTGTTGCGTTAAGCGACGGGCCGCTGCCGACAACAACCGCCGGATTGGGTTGGTCTTCCGGCCGCCGGCCGAGCGCCGGCCGTCCGGGCAACAGTTTCCCGATATTCCGTGCGGCATTTTCGGCATGGTTGACGACATGCGTCGTCTCGTCTTCCGCCCAGCCGTTATAGGAGAGCAGGTTCGCGCCGCTCTGATACAGCCTTTGCACAATTGAAGGAAAAATTTTATGCCGGTAGTGGTCGAACAGATACGTCCCTTCAATGAGCCCATAGGAATGGTCGCGCATGAACAGGGCCAGCGCGTCATAGGCTGTATTGGGATCTCGTTCGAGAAGGAAATGTATCTTGCCGCCACGGGCTTCGCACTGTTCGACAATCGGTGACCAGTCGATGGCGTGCAGACTGGCGACGAAGAACTCGAATTCCGGCTCAAGAATGATGAGATCTCGGCACGGCAATCTGGTGTAAAGATCCTGAACATGAACGCCGAGCCCAAGGCCGAACGAGACGAGCGAGCCGACCACACCAAAATCGGCAGATCCCCGACCGTAGACCGAATAGTCCATCCCGGATATATGCGCGGCGATGACAGCGGCAAGATTCCGCCTGTTTTCGGTGCCGGCAAGATACTCGGGAAGCGCTATCAGACGCGGCGATTCAAGAAACCTCGCCACCTGCCCGCGGCAATAGTCGACCGCATTCGGTTGGTAGATCGGTCCCGACGGTGTCGCCAGATTGAGGGATTCGCTGCCCGGTTCGCCGAGCACTTTCACATGCCGGTTTCTGTGCGTCTGCAGAACATCCGCAACCGTTTTGGAAAGATAAGGAGCCAGAATTTTCAGGTTTTGTTTAAACAGGGCTGTATCCGACATCACTTTGCTTGAACACCCGTAGCTTTCGCTTTTCTTCGAATCGGGACAGCAGTTTCACAACAACAACCCTCAATTCCGACCCTACCGAACTGCCCATCGTTTGCCGATTCCGGTATGATATTCGCAAACAGCTTCGATCCGGATCGATCCGGCCGTTATCCTGCAAACACTAACACGGTCCAAACCTGATGCCACACGCCAAATGCCCGAAGAAACCGACCGGATGAGCACGGGCCCCTTCATACTGGCGATTGTCCAGGCGCGCATGAACTCCGGGCGGCTGCCGGGCAAGGTCATGCTGCCTTTGCTGGGCCGAACAATCGTCGGCACGCATGTTCACCGGTTGGCACACTCCCGGCACATTACGAAAATCATGGTCGCCACAACCGGTTCTGCCGCCGATGACGATCTGGCGGCCGATCTTGAGCAGCAGGGGATAGCGGTGTTCCGCGGCTCGGAAAACGACGTTCTGGACCGCTTCGCCCGCTGCGCGGCGCAATACGATGCGGATATCGTGATCAGAACGACAGCGGATTGCCCGCTTGTCGACCCGGCCTACGTCGACCGGCTGATCGAATTTTTCTCGATGGCCGAGGGCCATCCGAAACATGGGTCAATTTCCCTTCAGCGCATACCGCGCGGTTTCGATGCGGAAATCATTACGGCGCCCGCGTTGCAGGAAGCTGCGCGGCTCGCTTCCGACCCGTACGAACGCGAACACGTCACCCCCTACCTGTACCGAAATGCACCGGCAGGATCGTCAATTCAGTATTTTCCGGACTTAGAAGGCGGTGATCTTCGTCTCTGCATCGACGAACCACGGGATTACGAAGCGATCTGCGCGCTGGAAGCCCGTTTCGGCGACAAACTTGCCGATGCGGGTCTGGACGACATCGTCGCCTTTCTCAGAAGCCATCCCGACATTGCCGCGATCAACGCGGATGTGAAACAGCGCCCGTCCTGACCTGAAGGTCACTCAGATAAAATTGATATGCGACGGCGGTTTTTGTCCGGCTGCGGGGGATAGGTCGGTCAGGCCTTTGACATGCGCATCCAGCGCCTCGTTCACCTTGTGTTGCAGACACAGGGTTCCGCACATTTTCTGGGCGTTGAAATCGGTAGAGGCCAGGTGCTGCATCACTTCCCAATACGCCTCGGACCTGAAGATATCCCGGAACCGCGTATCGCAGATATTGCCGATGTGATAGCGCTTGTACCGTTCATTGAACAGCATGCCGCAGGGCGCGATAAGGCCCGACCCGGAAATCTGCAACATGAACGGCGCACCGTAGCAGCGCTGATAGGACCGTTTCGCGCCCGCCTCGATTTTCGACCATTTCACGACAACCTTGTAGGTATCGTCGGAATAGGACTCCGCCTCGCGCAACAGGTCGGTCATCTCTTCATAACGATTGTAATCGACGCCAAGGTCGCCGTCCTCGTTGTCGCTGCAATGCTTGATGACCAGATAGTCAGGGCGCAGCTCCTTGCCGAGTTTGGCCAGCGGGATGATCTGATCGGCATCGTCAGGCATCAGCACCATCTGCATACCGATGGTGACGCCGAGATTGTTGGCCTTTTTCAACGCGACCATATCGCGGATGTTCTGGCAGACGCGGTCGAAATACTGCTCCTTCACGCCCATGATCTCGGCATAGCGTTTTCTTTCGCCGGCAGAGAAGTTAACCCGCAGATAGGTCAGATAGGGCAGCACATCCGGCAGACGGGGTTTCGTGAGCACGAAGGCGTTTGTGCCGACGGCCATCGACAGCCCGTTCTTCGCGCCATGCTGCACTGCTTCGACAAAGACCGGCGACACAGTGCTTTCGCCATCCGAAACGAGACTGACGCCTCGAACGCCGATTTCAGCGCAATCGTCCAGAAAGTCCCTGATAACCTTTGACGTGATCTGCTTGCGGTCGTTTTCCTGCAACATGGCGTAGCAGAAATGGCAGGCGTAGTTGCAGGCGCGGGTCAGCGCCATATCGATCGTAATCGGCGCGATCCGTTCTCCCCGCCGCCATTCTTCGATTCTGTCCTGGTGCCATTGCACCTTGGTGCCGTCAAGAATGAGGTCGGTATGTTCTGTCAGAGCCATTGTGAAGGATTACCCATTCTATAGCCGCCGTATCCGGTTGGCGTCTTTTGCCGTTTCATAGAAAACATTCAGTTTGCGGTCCACGGTCTGTTTCAGGAAGCGCTCCAGCTTTCTCAGTATATCCGGCCGTTTTTCTGTTTCCACATTCTGCCCGCATTGAACGAACACCCGAACCGGCCAGCCGGAGAGATCATCGCGCACATCCAGCAGTGTGATATCGCCGGATATTCTGTTCTCGCCGCATAGAAACTGTTCAATCGCCAGACCGAGCTTCTGTTGCCGCTGCCCCACATCCATCGACAACCATTGCTTCGACGGTGATTCGTCGTATTCCGGAATCGACTCTGCCGAATTCTGCCTGAACAACGACAACAGTTCCGATGCGCACGCAAATTCAGGTCCAAGCGACACCGGAACGACAATTCCCGGCAGCGAGGTCACCGGCAGCGCCTGCTTGCACCGTTCGATAACATGCAGAAGACCATGTGCGATCGCTTCTTCAACCGGCTTACCGATGCTTGTATCGCACAGAATGGATAACAAACCGTAAAGAACCGGATCGTCATCGAAAACACCGGATTTGGCGTCGACGATGCCGATCTGACCGCTGCGACTGAAGGCAATCCAGCAACGGTCGGTTCGGTGCATGATCCATTCTCCGGTCTGCAGGTCTTCCGGCCGGTCCGGGTCCTTTCGACGTACGTGGGCGAAGTATGAGCGCCAGACCTGTGGCAGAATCGATGCGCCATTCAGTGCATGCCGGTTCGAAAGGCTCTGCGGTCGATCCGACGAAGCCGCGACATCCTGCAATCCGCCTTCCTTCCCGGCAGGATCGGCTTTCTCTCGGCCCGATCGCGTCGTTACGGTGAGGATCAACGAATCCGGCATCTCAAGCCAGTCAGTATTCGCATCCGCCGATGTGGTGCTTGAAATGCGTTGCCGATCGTCCCCGGAAAGCAGGTCAACCGGCAGCAGTAATTCAACAGTATCTTCCGTTTCCTGGCTGACGGCATGAATAAAACCGGTCAAACTGCGAACCGGGTCGGGATCCGGCACCCAGAGCGCCAGAAAAGGCTCGCTGAACCCTGTTCCCCGAAGATTTTCCGCAACCGACGTGTCAAACAGGTCCAATAAGTGCATATAGTCGAAACTGTGAGTCTTCATAACATCCATCGAACAAGGTGTCCTGACCCGGACAGAATCAGAAATTGCCTTTGCTCAACCGGCGACACAAACATCTTTTAGTGCAGAATGGTCGACCTTCATGACTTTCCATAGCAGCGCCTCCTATCGCATGACGATACTCGATCTACCGGCATTGGCCTCCACAATGGCGCAGCTCCGCCGGACCGGGAAGAAGATTGTACTGTGTCATGGCACGTTTGACCTGCTTCATATCGGGCATATCCGTCATTTCGAAGCCGCGAAAAAGCATGGTGACGTGCTTGTCGTTACCATTACCGCCGACCGCCACGTCAAAAAAGGTATCGACAGACCGGTGTTCAACCAGGCGCTTCGCTCGGAAATGATCGCCGCTTTGCAACTGGTCGATTATGTATCGGTAATCGACGACGCCTCGGCGATTCCCGCAATCGAGGCCGTCCAGCCCGCCTGCTACGTGAAGGGTATGGATTATCGCAACGCCGCCGATGATGTTACGGGCAAGATTGAGAAGGAACGCCTTGCCGTCGAACGGCTGGGCGGCGAACTGACTTTCACGGATGAAATCGTCTTTTCGTCCTCCTCGCTGCTGAATACGCATTTCGGTGTCGTCAGTGACGACGTCCGCGCCTATCTGGACGCCCATACGACGGGGTCGACCCTGCAGGATATCAGAGCCCGGTTCGAACGGGCGCGATCGATGAAAACGCTGTATGTCGGCGAAGTGATTCTCGATGAATATGTCTATGTCGATACGCTGGGGCAGGCCGCGAAGGAAAGCATCATCGCGACGCAGTATCGCAGCCATGAAGTTTTTGCCGGTGGCGTCATCGCGGCCGCCAACCATGTCAGCGATATTCACGATACGCTGACCGTGCTGACAGCAACCGGACAGGACGACCCGCTGAACGCGGTTGTCAGCAAACGCCTGAAGCCCGGCATATCCCTTAAATCGATCGACCTGCCTGGCCGGCCCACGGTTCGCAAACAGCGGTTCATCGACCGCAGTTACATGCGCAAGATGCACGAAGTGTACTACATGGACGACACGCCGATGCCGGCGGACCGGGAAGCGGAATTTCTCGACCTGCTCGCCGCCGAGACGGCAAAGGCGGATATCGTCTGCGTTACCGATTTCGGCCATGGCCTGATCAACGACAAAGCGGTGAAGATTCTTGCCGAAAAGGCGCGGTTTCTCGCCGTCAACGTTCAGACCAACAGCGGCAATCGCGGCTACAACCTGATTTCAAAATATCCCCGCGCCGATTTCGTCTGCCTCGACGCGCCGGAACTGCGCCTTGCCTGCGCCGACAAGCATGCCAGTATCGAAAACCTGATCCTCGAAAAAATGAGCTCGCTGATCGATGCACGAAGCGTCATCGTCACGCATGGTCGTGATGGATGTTACCTGAAGAACGACGACGGACAGATCGAACGCATACCGGCCCTGACCAAGCGGGTTGTCGATACCGTCGGCGCCGGCGACGCCTTCTTCGCCTATGCCGCGCCGCTTGCCGCGGTCGATACGCCAATCCGGGAAACCGCGCTGGTCGGCAATATCGCCGGCGCGCTGAAAGTCGACATTGTCGGTCACAGCAAATCCGTCGAGCCGGAAAATGTCCTTCGCTATCTCGAGACCCTGCTGAAGTAGCGGTCCCGCCATGTCCCCCGACCCCATTAAATACGTCGATATTGCGGCCCAGTACGCACAGGAGAAAGAAGAGCTTCTGCCGATCCTCGAAACCGTCCTCCAATCCGGCCAGTATGTCGGCGGCGCGGAGATCGAGGCGTTCGAATCCGAAATGGCGGCATTTCTTTCGGTAAAACACTGCGTCGCGCTGAATTCCGGGACCGACGCGCTGGTTCTTGCGCTGGCCGGTCTGGGCATCGCCGCCGGTGACGAGGTGATCACCCAATCCAACAGTTTCATCGCCAGCGCCGCCGCCATCGCCCATCTCGGCGCGGCGCCGGTTTTCGCCGATGTTCTGCCGGACCAGTCCATCGACCCGGCATCCGTTCGCGAAAAGATTACGTCCCGCACGAAGGCGATCATGCCGGTACACCTGACCGGCCGGGTCGGCGACATGGATGAGCTTTCGGATATTGCCCGACAGAACGGCCTGAAGATTGTCGAGGATGCGGCGCAGGCGATCGGGTCGACCTGGCGGGGGAAAATGGCCGGCGTGCTGGGCGACGCCGCGGGATTTTCAGCCCATCCGCTGAAAAACCTGAACGCTTTGGGCGATGCCGGCTATCTGACCACAGACATCGACGCCTGCGCGGAAACCGCAAGGCTTTACCGGAATCATGGCATGATCGACCGCAATACGGTTGTCCGATGGGGGGCGGTATCCAGAATGGATGCGCTGCAGGCGGCGGTGCTGCGCTATCGCCTGAACCGAGTCTCCGGGATCATCGAAAGGCGGCAGGTCAACGCGGCGCGCTATCGAAACACACTGGATCGCAATCTTGTCTATTTCCCGGAACCACGCCCGTACGCGTCGGATACCTTCCACACTTTCGTCATTCAGACCGACAACCGCGACGGTCTTGCGCAACACCTCAAGGCAAGCGGCATCGATACCGCCATTCACTATCCTGTCCCGATCCATCTGCAGCCTGCCGCATCGTCGCTGAATATTCGACCCGGCGCGCTGCCGGCCACGGAACGGCAGGCCGGCCGGATTCTGACCCTGCCGGTTCACCAGCATCTTTCGGAAACGGATATCGACCGCGTGGCTGACGCCGTTAACGGGTTCTTGCGGCAACAGGAGGCTTCACCGGAAATGGAACACAACGCATGAGCCTGTCGGATAAAAAGCCGGACACCGCCGGCGCCTTCGCGGACGCCTATTTCTCGGACCTTGGCCGGGCCGCCGCCGGTATCGACCGTAGGGCAATCGCCAAGGCTGCTGCGTTGCTGGAAGGCACATACAAAGCCGGCAACATGCTGTTCTGTTGCGGCAATGGCGGATCGGCGGCATTGGCGAACCAGATGGTTTGCGATCATATCAACGCCATCAGGCGCGGAACCGACCTTCGCCCGCGCATCGTCTCCCTGTGTTCGAACATGGAAACACTGACGGCAACGGCCAACGATTCCGACTATGCCGATGTCTTTGTTCACGCCCTGTCATCGCTGGCGAAACCGGGCGACGTGCTGATCACCATCAGTTCTTCCGGCGACAGCGAGAACATTGTCCGGGCCATCGACTGGGCCAAACGGAACGAGATGCAGACTGTTGCGCTAACAGGTTTTCAGGGCGGCCGCAGCGCAGACAGGGCGGACATCAACATCCATGTGCCGGAATCCAATTACGGAATCGTCGAAGACCTGCACCAGTCGATCACCCATATTCTGGCGCAATATATCCGGTCGGAAAACCTGGCGTCGCCAAGTGACTACGGCAAGACGATCTTCTGAAATTTTGCGCGCTGCCGATGCCCGAAACAGGGTGAAAAATTCTCTCTCTTGCGGCTGAAAAAAACCGGAATAATGTATGTCATTCACCCTTGTTCTGGAGCGAGATAATGTCAACTGCCGCGCATATCAACAGCGATCTGACCGCCGAGATCGAAGCTGTTCTGGTCGATTCGCCGGTAAAATCCGGCCTGCCGAACGCCACCTACACGTCCGAGGAATTCATTGCGGTCGAACAGGAACGCGTTTTCGCGAAAAACTGGACGGGCATCGGCTTTGCGAAGGACGTGCCGACCATCGGCGACGTCTTCCCGACAGTGCTGAACGGGCAGCCGCTGCTGATCGTGCGCGACACGAAAAAAGCGGTGCGTGTCTTCCACAATGTGTGCAGCCATCGCGGCGCGATCCTGGTTGATGAACCGCGCAACTGCAAACGCATCATCAAATGCCCCTACCATGCCTGGTGCTACGACCTTTCCGGCGCCCTGCGCCACACACCCTGCGTCGGCGGTCCCGATACGGATACGCATGAAGACGTCGATATGGCGCTTTACGGCCTGAAGGAAATCCGCAGCCATGTCTTCATGGATGTCGTCTTCGTTAACCTGTCCGGCGACGCCGAATCCTTCGAAGACCAGCACCGCAAACTGATGCAGCGGTGGAAGCTCTTCGTCGATGTTCCGCTGTTTCACGGCGGCGAGAACTCGACCAACGAGTTCACGCTCGACACCAACTGGAAGCTGGCGGTCGAGAACTTCTGCGAAGCCTATCACCTGCCCTGGGTCCATCCGGCCCTGAATACGTATTCCCGGCTGGAAGACCACGAAAACATCGCGGAATACGGGTCGTTCGCTGGCCAGCGCTCGAACGTCTATCAGCCGCAACTGTCGCGCGACGGATCGCACTTCCCGGAAATTTCCGGCCTGCCGCAAGAATGGCATACCGGAGCGGAATACATCGCGCTGTTCCCGAATGTGCTGCTGATGGTGCATAAGGATCACTACAGTGCTGTTATCATCCAGCCGGACGGGCCGACGAAAACGCATGAACGGATGGAACTGTATTACTACGATGAATCCTGTGCTGGGTCCGACTACGAAATGCTGCGCCGGTCGAACCAGACGACGTGGCGCACGGTCTTCGCAGAGGATGTCGACATCGTGCAGTCGATGCAGCGCGGGCGCGCATCCGGCGGGTTCAGGGGCGGCGTCCTGACGCCGGTCATGGATACCCCGACCCATTGTTTTCACGCCTGGATAGCCGAAGCCCTGCTGGATGGCGACGAAGCGCCCCGGTCAGCATCGATGGCCGCAGAATAGGCGGATTATCCGACTGATTCCGCAAAAACAGCCGCCCGGTCCGATCCGGGCGGCTGCAGAACTGTCCTATTTCGTTATCGACCTGCCGCTTTTCGACAGTTACAGTCGCCCGACCGATGGCGTTCCGCCTTCTAAAGTCCTCTCTTGGCGCTGATATGAACGATAAAGAAAACGACGGTAAAGCCAGTCGAACCGGCGCGGCTGTTCTGGGACCGGTTCCGAAAAGGGACGAGCTTGTTAGGTGCTTCGGCGAAGGGCGGATTGCCATTCTTCGCACCAATGGAACTATCGATTACTATGAAGCGTCGGATGTGATCGAAGACGACCGCGTGGCGCATATGTTTTTCAGCTTTACACCCGGCAACGCTTTCAAATAGCGGGTTGCGTCAGGCTTTCTTGCCCCAGTCGACACCGATCAGCAGACACCCTGTTTCAGTTCGCGAATTGTGCCTTGTGCCCGGTTCGTAGTGGACGAAGTCGCCGGGTTTCAGAACCGTGCCGTCGGATTCAATCAGTTCTCCGCGAACGATCAGATAATCCTCGTTACCGCCGTGAACATGCGGAATGGTCGCCGCGCCGGGCTGCATGCTGATGGCATAGGCGCCGTTGGCGTCCCCGTCCTTGTCATAGCTGAGGGGAATATAGCCCATATCCTCCTGCAACGGACCTTCCAGATCGTAGGGAAGGAATTCGTCGTCGAAGATGTTGACGATTTTCCTGTCGCTGCGGTCGCTCATGGCCTTGTCCTGTCTTGTTCCGGTCAGGGAAGCAGAACGGTTTCGTTAATTGTCACGCCGAACCCTGACAGTCCGACATACTGGCGTTCGGCGCTGCCGATGACCCGGATCGAGGTCAGCCCCAGATCGCGCAGGATCTGCGCGCCAAGACCAACTTCCTGCCACGACCGTATTCTTGCGTCTTCACCTTCTTCCTGACCGCCCCGGGCGCGGCTGCTGGAGTCGACGACGCCGACAGCCCCCTGACGCAGGTAGATAACCGCCCCGCGCCCTTCCTTGCGGATAAGGTCCAGCGACGGGCCGAGGCTACCCCTGTCCACGCCGAAAACGTTGCTCAGGGTATCTTCCTGCTGCATCCGCACCAGTACGTTCTCGCCATCCGCAATATCGCCGAAAACAAGCGCCAGATGCTGATAATCGTCGTAGGGCGTCCGATAGGCGATCGCCCGCGCCGGCCCGATAACCGTATCCGCCATGGTTTCCGACACCCGCTCGACCAAAGTTTCTCGGCTGCGCCGAAAGGCAATGAGCTGATTGATCGATATCAGCTTCAGATCGTGTTCCCTTGCGAAGGCGTCGATATCGACGCCCTTTTTGACATCGCCCGAATCGTTGACCAGTTCGGCCAGCAACCCGACCGGCTGAAACCCGGCCAGACGGGCCAGGTCGGCAGCGGCTTCCGTATGGCCGGACCGGATCAGAACGCCGCCATTGCGCGCGACAAGCGGAAAGACATGACCGGGACGGACCAGATCGTTCGGTCCGATATTGTGATTCGCCAGCGCCCGGACAGTCGCGCACCGTTCCTTTGCCGAAATACCCGTGGTCAGGCCTTCCCGGTAATCGACGGACACCGTGAATGCGGTCGCCAGCGGCGCATCGTTTTCGGCAACCATCGGCGCCAGATTCAGGCTTCGCGCCCGATCCCTTTCGATGGCGACGCACAGAATGCCGCTGGTATGGCGAATAAAAAAGGCTACCTGTTCCGGCGTAGCGGTTTCCGCCGGCATGATGAGGTCGCCCTCGTTCTCCCGACCTTCGTCGTCGGTCACCACGATCGGGCGTCCCGCCCGCAGCTCCTCAAGCGCCAGTTCCACGTCATTCATCGGTATCAGGTTCCCAGCAGGCGTTTCAGGTCACAATACGGCACGACATTACCCGGCAGGGCCTGCGGGTCAACGGCGATGCGCTGACGGTCTGTATTCCGGCCGGCCTCCATTGACAACCCATCGACTTGTGAAGCTTGATTGCAGATACAAGAGGTGGACGAGCGAAAACCGATGAGCGAACACGACGATCAGGCCGAAGACAGCGAACTTGGGTTGCTGGCGGATACGACCGCTGGTCCGCCGGCGCGCGATCTTGGAACGGAAGTCGGGATCGAGGTTCGCCGACTGCGTCGCATGCAGGATATGACGGTCAGCGAACTCGCAAAGTCGGCCGGCATGTCGCAAGGCATGCTGTCGCGGATCGAAAACGGTCAGACGATGCCGTCGCTGACCACGCTGAACAATCTGGCCGAAGCGTTGAACGTGCCGATTTCCTCTTTTTTTTCCGGAATGGAGAGATCGACCGATGTATCCTTCGTGCCTGCCAATCAGGGCCTGCTGATCGACCGGCGCGGCACCCGAAGAGGCCATCTCTATCAGTTGCTGGGCTATGGCGTGAACAGCGCGCCGAGGATGGAACCCTATCTCATCACCCTGACGGAAGAATCGGAAGCCTATGGCGAATTCCGTCACGAAGGCGTCGAACTGATCTACATGCAGACCGGCCGACTGATCTACCGGCATGGTGATCAGACCTACCCGCTGGGACCGGGCGATTCCCTGTTTTTCGATGCCATCGCACCGCATGGACCGGTTGAACTGGTGGAGCTTCCCTGCACCTATTTATCGGTTATCGCCTATCCGAAGAAGAATCCCTGATTATTCGCGTTGCAAAACAATTATTCCTGTGATTAATACCCATGAGAGGGTAGCGCAACGAAACTATCCATCGTTTCTGAGTGATATGGAGGGATATCGCCCATGTGTGGCATCGTCGGATTATACATCAAGAATACGGACCAGCGCGTCCGTCTCGGACAGTTGTTTCGTCCGATGCTGTCGGAAATGACCGACCGCGGACCGGACAGCGCAGGCATTGCGGTTTACCGTGACGACTCGGCAACCGACGGCAAACTGACGCTGTATCACGATGATCCCGAATTTCACTGGCACAAGATCGCCGATGCCATGGAAACGGCGCTGAAGACACCGGTTTCGGAAGAACGGATCGCCAGCCATGCCATCCTGCGGGCAGCGACAGACCCGTCGGTCATGCGCGACTGGATCGACGATAACTACCCGGATATTCGCGTCATGAGCGCCGGAAAGGTGCTGGAAATCTATAAGGAAGTCGGCCTTGCCGATGCCGTGATGGAACGTTTCGCCGTACCACAGATGGCCGGCAGCCACGCGGTCGGCCACACTCGTATGGCGACCGAAAGCGCAGTGACGACAGAAGGCGCGCACCCGTTCAACACAGGTAACGATCTTTGCCTCGTCCATAACGGCTCGTTGTCTAACCACAACCGGCTGCGCAACTGGCTGCGCGACAAGGCCGGCATTCCGTTCAAGACCGAGAACGATACGGAAGTCGCCGCGGGCTACCTGACCTGGCGGATGAATGAAGGCGCAACGATCAAGGAAGCGCTGGAAGCCGGCATCAAGGATCTGGACGGCTTCTACACCTTCGCCGTCGGCACGGCGGAAGGCTTTTCCGTGCTGCGCGATCCGATCGCCTGCAAACCGGCCGTGATCGCCGAAACCGACGACTGGGTCGCCATGTCTTCGGAATTCCGGGCGCTTGCCTCCCTGCCCGGCGTCGAGAAGGCAACTATCTGGGAACCGAAACCCGCCACCGTCTACACCTGGGGGACCGCGTAATCATGCAAGTCCTGGATCTCGCGAAAGACGACCTGCGCTCCATCAACCGCCGCCTGCAGAAACGCGACGGCGACGACGGCGAAACGTCGTATGAAGTCATCAACATCATGGGATCGCATGCACTGGCCTGCGGCCTGACCCATCCGATTGATGTCACCATCAAGGGACATACCGGCTACTACTGCGCCGGCATGAACATGCACGCCAACATCACGATCGAAGGCAATGCCGGTCCCGGCGTCGCCGAAAACATGATGTCCGGCAAGGTGCACATCAAGGGCAATGCCAGCCAGTATGCCGGGGCGACCAGCCATGGCGGTCTGCTGGTGATCGACGGTGACGCCAGTTCGCGGTGCGGCATCTCGCTGAAAGGCTGCGATATCGTGGTCAAGGGGTCGATCGGCCACCTGGCCGCCTTCATGGCGCAGGCCGGTCATCTTGTCGTCTGCGGCGATACCGGCGCCGACCTCGGCGATTCGATTTACGAGGCGGAAATCTTCGTGAAGGGCAAGGTCGAGAGCCTTGGCACCGATTGCGAGGAAAAGGAAATGAACGACGACCGCAAGGCCGTTCTGGCCGATCTGCTGGAACGGGCCGGCGCGGATGACGATCCGTCGGACTTCCGGTGCTACGGTTCCGGCCGCAACCTGTATCATTTCAAAATCGATAACGCCGGCAGCTATTAGGAAAGTCACCATCATGGACACCAGAAAAATCCGCGAATCCGCGACCTTCCCGCCCCGCGTTATTGCAGAAATCCAGCGCGCCGCGGCTGAAGGCATCTATTCCATCCGCGGTTCCGGCGCGAAACGCCCGGTACCGCATTTCGACGACCTGGTTTTTCTTGGCGCATCGATGTCGCGCTATCCGCTGGAAGGCTATCGCGAACGTTGCGACACCAGCGTCACCATCGGCACGCGCTACGCCAAGAAACCGGTCGAGTTGAAAATTCCGATCACCATCGCCGGCATGTCGTTCGGTGCGCTGGGCGCGAACGCCAAGGAAGCGCTCGGTCGGGGCGCTACTATGGCCGGCACCAGCACGACCACCGGCGACGGCGGCATGACGGAAGAGGAACGGCAGTCATCGAAAACGCTGGTCTATCAGTATCTTCCCTCGCGATACGGCATGCAGCCGGACCAGCTACGCCGGGCGGACGCCATCGAGGTGGTTGTGGGCCAGGGTGCGAAGCCGGGCGGCGGCGGCATGCTGCTGGGTCAGAAAATCACCGAGCGGGTGGCGAAAATGCGCACCCTTCCGGTCGGCATCGACCAGCGCAGCGCCTGCCGGCATCCTGACTGGACCGGCCCGGACGATCTTGAAATCAAGATCAAGGAATTGCGAGAAATCACCGACTGGCAGGTGCCGATCTACATCAAGTGCGGCGCGGCGCGCACGCATTACGACGTCACCCTTGCGGTCAAGGCCGGCGCGGATGCGGTGGTTGTCGACGGCATGCAGGGCGGCACGGCGGCAACACAGGACGTGTTCATCGAAGATGTCGGCATTCCCACCCTTCCCGCCGTCCGGCAGGCAGTCGAAGCGCTGCAGGAACTGGACATGCACCGCAAGGTGCAGTTGATCGTATCAGGCGGCATCCGCACCGGCGCGGATGTAGCGAAAGCGCTTGCGCTCGGGGCCGATGCGGTCTCGATCGGCATGGCGGCCCTGATGGCGCTCAACTGCAATGCGCCGCTGTATGAAGAAGACTATGAAAAGCTCGGCACCCGGTCGGGCGCCTGCCATCACTGCCATACCGGCAAATGTCCGGTCGGTGTTGCGACGCAGGATCCGGAACTGGAAAAACGTCTCGATCCGGAAGCCGCCGGCCGCCGCCTGCGCAACTACCTGAACGCGCTGACCCTGGAATGCCAGACCATTGCCCGGGCCTGTGGTAAAAGCCACGTTCACAATCTGGAGCCGGAAGACATGGCGGCCCTGACAATCGAGGCTGCTGCGATGGCCAAGGTGCCGCTTGCCGGTACGGACTGGATTCCCGGACAATTGTGATACAAAATTCGACCGAACAGGAGAGAGAACAATCATGGCAAGCCAACTCGAAGCCTTTGCGAAGAAGAACAACGTCAAATACTATCTGATCAACTTTACCGATCTGAACGGACACCAGCGGTCGAAACTGGTCCCCACACAGGCCATTGCCGGTATGGAAAAGGACGGCGCCGGATTCGCCGGGTTCGCAACCTACCTAGACATGACACCCGCTCATCCCGACATGTTTTCGGTGCCGGATCCGTCCAGCGTCATCCAGTTGCCCTGGAAGCCGGAAGTCGCGTGGGTCGCCGGCGACCTGATGATGGAAGGCAAGCTGGTTGAACAGGCGCCGCGCGTTGTTCTGAAACGGCAGCTTGAAAAGGCCATGAAACAAGGCTTGCGGATGAAATCCGGCATCGAGGCGGAATACCACCTCATCAGCGAGGACGGTACGGAACTCGCCGATCCGCGCGATACAGCGGCCAAGCCCTGCTACGACCAGACGGTTCTGATGCGTCGCTACGATGTCATCAGCGAAATCTGCGATGCGATGATCAAGCTCGGCTGGGGGCCGTATCAGAACGACCACGAAGACGCCAACGGCCAGTACGAGATGAACTGGGATTACGATGACGCGCTGGTTACCGCCGACCGGCACGCGTTTTTCAAGTTCATGGTCAAGACGATTGCCGAAAAGCACGGCCTTCGCGCCACCTTCATGCCGAAACCCTTCATGCACCTGACCGGCAACGGCTGTCATGCGCATATCTCGATCTGGGACAAGACCGGCAAGAAAAACCTGTTCGACGACAAGAAGGGAGACCTTGGCGTTTCCGCGCTCGGCTATCACTTCCTTGGCGGCGTCATCAACCATGCAACGGCGCTCGCGGCGATTACCAATCCGACGGTGAACAGCTACAAACGCCTGAACGCCCCGGTCACCTCGTCCGGCGCGACATGGTCGCCGAACACGGTCACCTATGCCGGCAACAACCGGACCCATATGGTTCGCATTCCCGATCCGGGCAGAATCGAATTCCGCCTCGCCGACGGTGCGGTGAACCCGTATCTTCTGCAGGCCGGTTTCCTGGCCGCCGGTCTGAACGGCATCGAAAACAAGACCGACCCGGGCAAGCGTCTCGACATCAACATGTATACCGATGGCCACAAGGTGAAAGCCAAGAAGCTGCCGTTGTACATGATCGACGCCCTGCGTGAATTCGAAAAGGACAAGGCCTTGCGCGCGGCGCTGGGCGGTGAATTCTGCGACGCCTTCAAAACCATCAAATTGCGGGAATGGAACGATTATTCCCGCAGCCTGACAGACTGGGAACGCGCCAATACCCTGGACTGCTAGTTTCTGTTTGTATGCCGTATGACGATGCGGGATCGCCCCGCATCGTCTGCGTGCAGCCGGTTGGTCAGACCGTGCCTTCCAACGCTTTCCTGAAGACAGCAGTGTAGTCCGCCGCCGACAGCGCAATCGGATTCGAGGCCGCAGGCGGATCGACTTCCGCCATGGTTCCCATCAAATCCGCCTGATCGCCGGGAACGCCGAGATCCGCCGCCGAATGTTCGATGCCGACCCGGGTTCGGAAATCCAGAACCCAGTCGAGAACGCCCGGGAAAGACGGATTCGGCAGGCCGAGAACCCGGCCCAGCAATTCCATATGATCGCCGATCGCCTGTTCATTTCTGCGCATGATGTACGGCATTACCACGGCATTCGTGCGTCCGTGATGCGTGTTGTACATGACGCCAATGGAATGCGACAGCGCGTGGATGCCGCCCAGGCCTTTCTGGAACGCCGTCGCGCCCATCGACGCCGCCGCCAGCATATCAGCCCGTGCTTCGATATCCTTGCCGTCATCGTAGGCCCGCGGCAGCGCGATCGAGATGCGCCGCATGCCTTCCAGCGCGATGCCGTCGGCCATCGGGTGATATCCCGGCGCACAGAATGCCTCGAAACAGTGGATGAACGCATCCATGCCGGTTCCGGCCGTAATCGACGGCGGCAGGCCAACGGTCAGCTCCGGATCGGAGATTACGATGGAAGGAAGCATCTTCGGGTGGAAGATGATCTTTTTGACATGCGTTTCCTCGTTCGTGATGACCGAGGCGCGGCCGACTTCCGAACCGGTGCCGGAGGTGGTCGGCACAGCAACAATCGGCGGGATGACCTTGGCATTGACGCGCTTCCAGTTATCGCCGACATCCTCGAAATCCCAGATCGGCCGGTCCTGACCCAGCATTAGCGCGACCGCCTTCGCCACATCCATGCCGGAGCCGCCGCCGAACGCGATAACCCCGTCGGAATCGTGCTCGCGGTAGGCGACGATGCCGGCGTCGACATTTGCATTGACCGGGTTTCCACGCACATCGGTAAACAACGCACAGGGCAGACCGGCGTCGTTCAGCGCTGCAACGGCGTCACGAACCATCGGCAAATCGCGCAGGCCTTCGTCGGTAATCAGGATGGGTCGGGATATACCCAGTTCCCGGCATACGGCGGGCAGTTCCGAAATCCGCCCGGGCCCGAATCTCATGCTTGTCGGAAAGCCCCAGTTTCCCGTTATTGTTCCCATTGTTCCCCCTCCTGATACCGGTATGAATTCTGCCTCAGATAACCCGGTAAATCGGGAAGTTTCAACCGGTTAGATCGCAAAAAGAAACGGCGGAGTTTCCCCCGCCGTTTCCGTTCTCGTCTTGTCGAGATTTTGTCTTACGACACGCGCCACCAGCGTTCGGCAGACCGTGCGCCATCCAGCTCCCAGATACCGGAAATGATTTCCGGATGCTGAATGGCTTTTTGACGACCGGAAACCCGGTTGGTGAACCACGGTACGATCGTGCCGCCGTCATCACGGCAAAGACGCTGCATTTCCGCGTACATTTCCGTCCGCTTGGCCTGATCGAGTTCGCCCTTGGCGGCATCGAGCAGTTCGTTGAAACGTGCGTTTTCCCAGTGACTTTCGTTCCAGTCCGCGCCTTTCTTGTAGGCCAGCGAGAACATCACGTCCGGTGTCGGCCGCTGACCCCACTGAACGAACACGAACGGCTTCACCAGCCATACGTTCGACCAGTATCCGTCATTCGGCTCGCGAATCACATTGATTTCGATACCGGATTGCCTGGCGGCTTCCTGGAACAAGGTCGCCGTATCCACGGCGCCCGGGAACGCCGAATCGGCGGCTGACAGATCAACCGAGATACCTTCCACGCCCGCCTGTTTGAGATGGTAGCGCGCCTTGTCCGGATCGTACTGGCGCTGTTCCATTTCGTGATAATAGGGGATGCTGGGGCCGATCGGAGAATCGTTACCGATGGTCGCATAGCCCTTCATGATTTTCTGAACCGCATCTTCCCGGGGGAAGCCGTACTTCAGAGCCAGACGGACATCGAGATTATCGAACGGCGCAACATCGCAGAACATCGGGATAGTAACATGCGACCCAGACGCCGTGTCGTCGATCTCGATATTCGGGTCCCGGCCCATCAGACCGACGGTCTTCAGGTCCAGTGTCGTCACCGCATCGACAGCGCCTGTTTTCAGTGCCGTGCCGCGGGCATTCGGATCGTTGATAACGGTGTACTGCACGTCATCGAAATATCCGGCATCGGATTTGAAGAAGTTTTCGTGCTTCACCATCTGGGTGCTGACGCCGGGCTCATGCGATTCGATCTTGTAAGCGCCGGTACCGATACCGCTTTGCCAGTCAATCGTGCCATCGCCATTCGACGGCAAAATGACCAGATGATAGTCCGTCAGCATGTAAGGCATGTCGGCAAAACCGGAAGCAGCCGACAAGACGACGTTATCGCCGTCAACCTTGATATCCTCGATCGCCGCCAACTGAGACTTGGCGGCTGATTTGGAATCGTCGCCCCGGTGATAGTTCAGCGAATCGACAACATCCTGCGGCGTGACGGTCTTGCCGTTGTGGAATTCCACGCCCTTGCGAACCTTGAACGACCAGGTTTTCGCATCCGGCGTTGCGTCCCAGCTTTCGGCAATTTCGCCGACAATATCGCCATTCGCTTTCTGCTCGGTAAGATAGTTACGCGTCGTGTGATTCAGCTGAATCATGTAGACGGCTTCCGTTGTGCCGGGGTCCAGGCTGTCCGTCGTGTTTCCGTCATGCATCCCGATATGATAGCTGCCGCCCCATTGCGGGGTTGCGGCTTCCACTTTCGTCGACCACAAGGTGCTTGCCGCAGCGGCGGTAAGGCCGGCAGCCGCCGCCCCTTCCATGAACTGCCGACGAGAAACCCGACCGGCAATCGCGCCGTCTTTCAGGTTTTCAAGCAGTTTTTCAGATTTGAACTTATCCATTCTCAGTTCTCCAATATCCCTGTTGCAGTTGTGCCGTCGTTTCACCGACGGGCGTTCGTTCAGAGTTACGAATACGCCCAAACCGACGCGCATTTGTAACGTTCTGAGCATACAATAGTGGCATAAACCGATAACGTCTAACCCTGCGCGATCAAAAACCGACACATTGTGCCTCAGGGCGCCTCAGAACGGCGGCAAAATTGTAAAGCCCCAATTGAGGTTTGCACCATATCCTGTTGGAAAACCGGCTGATCCCCGCCAAACTACAACAACTTGTGCCGGTTGCTAAATTCACCGCGAATCTGAAAAACCTACCCTTTGGTCGGTCATGGTATTGTAGACGAGAATCTGGTGAGGAGCGTCAGCGTGTCACGCATATTGATAACCGGCGGGGCCGGCTATGTCGGAAGCCTGCTAACGCCAACCCTGCTGGACAGCGGACATCACGTGACCGTTTACGACATCCTGTATTTCGGGTCGGCGCATTTGCCGCTGGATCATCCGAATCTGACGCTTGTCGAGGCCGACATCCGCGATACCGGCCGGTTTGCGGCGGCTTGCGACACGATCGATACCGTTATCCATCTGGCCTGTATTTCAAACGATCCGTCCTTCGAGCTGGATGACAATTTGTCTCAGAGCATCAATTTCGATTGTTTCGAACCGATGGTCGCAGCGGCCAAGGCGGCCGGCGTCAATCGCTTCATCTATGCATCGACAAGTTCGGTCTACGGCGTATCGGAATCGCCCGAGGTTACCGAGGATCACCCGTTGGTGCCGTTGACCCTGTACAACAAATTCAAAGGACTATGCGAACCGCTGCTGTTCAAGCATCAAAGCGATGATTTTGTCTGTGTCGCCATCCGGCCGTCGACCGTCTGCGGATACGGGCCGCGCTGCCGGCTCGATCTCACCGTCAATATCCTCACCAACCATGCAGTGAATAACAACAGGATCACTGTTTTCGGCGGCGAGCAGTACCGGCCGAACCTGCACATCAAGGACATGGTCAGGCTGTATGAGCTTTTGCTGATCCTGCCGGCGGAGAAAATCCAGGGGGAGACCTTCAACGCCGGGTACCGGAATCTGAAGGTCGGCGACATCGCCAAAATCGTCAAACGCGTCGTCGAGCAGGAATTTCCCGACAAACCGCCGATAGAGATTGTCACAACGGAATCGGACGACAAGAGATCCTATCGGGTCACCTCGACCAAAATCAAAGATGCGCTTGGCTACGAACCCGTCTTCACCGTCGAGGACGCCGTGCGGGACCTGTGCATTGCGTTCAGGGAAGGGCTTTTACCGAACAGCTTGGACGATGACTGGTATTTCAACGTCCGGACGATGAAACGGCGCGTCGAAGCGGCATGAACGCGCGACCAACCGCTCTGGTAACCGGTGGCGCCGGCTTCATCGGCAGTCACATGGTCGATTTGCTTCTTGAGCGGGGATTCCGGGTCCGGGTCGTCGATAACCTGACCGGGGGATTCGAACGCAACCTCGCGCATCACAATGCCGATCCGAACCTTGCCGCGGACTGGCGCGACATTCGAAACCTGACAAGCGACGACAGCGTTTTCAGAAATGTCGACTTCATTTTCCACTTCGCGGGTATTGGCGATATCGTACCGTCCATCGAAAAGCCGGCCGATTATCTTTCCGTCAACGCACAGGGAACCGTCGCCGTGCTTGAAGGCGCGAGAAATGCCGGATGCAGCAAAGTGGTCTATGCGGCGTCATCTTCCTGCTACGGCCTGGCCGATACGCCGACACGGGAAGACCACCCTATCGATCCGCAATATCCCTATGCGCTTTCCAAGAATCTCGGAGAACAGGCCGCCCTGCACTGGCACAAGGTGTACGGTCTGCCCGTCAATTCGATACGGATCTTCAACGCCTATGGCATCCGCTCGCGAACGACGGGAGCCTATGGCGCTGTGTTCGGCGTCTTTCTGAAACAGAAGCTGGCACGCCGCCCCTTCACTGTTGTCGGCGACGGCACCCAGGTACGCGACTTTATCTACGCGTCCGATGTCGCATCCGCTTTTCTCGCAGCCGGCGAAACACCCCACTGCGGAGAGGTTTACAATATCGGTGGCGGCGCACCGCAATCGGTCAACCGATTGGTGGAACTGCTCGGCGGACCGGTGGAGTACATCCCCAAACGGCCGGGCGAACCTGAAGCAACATGGGCGGATATAACCAAAGCGCGACGTGATCTGGAATGGACGCCCTGTATCAGTTTTGAAGAAGGTGTGGGGCGCGTTGTCGACCGGATTGAAGACTGGCGCGATGCGCCGCTATGGACATCGGAAAGCATCGAAACGGCGACCGCCGACTGGTTCAGATTTCTTGGGAAATCCTAGAGCGGTTCACGTTCAATCGGAAGCAGCGTCGTTGGCGCTGCGCCGGGATGGATGGCAGGCGCGCGGCGAAGCGCGGTGCCTGCGCATCGGGCAAGACGCGCAACGAACCAGACGCCTGGCGCAGGCCAACCCGTACGGGACGGGCCGTTTTTCGGCATCGCGTCTTTACTCGGTCTCGAATATGCTCCGGCATGTCCTTCAACCTCGTTCATATCGACGTCAAAAACCGGCTCCGTCGACGCGATTCTGGTTGAACGTGACCCGCTCTAGCCGCCCGCCAGCCGTGGCAGAACATAGACTTCACTGTCCGGCGGAATCGGCTGGAACCAGTTGTCCTGATACAAAGTACCTTCTATCGCGACGGCAACGCCGCGATCCAGCGTCGGTTTCAGTTTCGGATATTCCTTACCAAGCCAGCGCAATAACTCGATAATCGTCTTGGCCTCGACTTCGTAATAATCGCGGTTGTCCGCGAACTTATTCAGCGAGCCCCAAAGCACGACCCGCACCATGAATGCCTCCCTGGAACTGGACCGTTTAGGGCGGCCGTTTCCGGCCGCCCTACGGTATTTACGATGACAGCGCCTTCAAGAGTTTCGGCGGCGAGATCGGAAGTTGGGTCATCCGAACACCTGTCGCGTGAGACACCGCATTCGCAACCGCCGCAAGCGGCGGCACGATCGATGTTTCACCGACACCGCGGACGCCGTAAGGGTGGCCCGGATTCGGAATTTCGAGAATCTGCGTGTCGATCATCGGCAGATCGGACGCAACCGGAATGCGGTAGTCGAGGAAACCCGAATTCTCCAACTGACCCTTGTCGTTGTAGATGTATTCCTCGTTCAGCGCCCAGCCGATGCCCTGAACCGCACCGCCCTGGTACTGCCCTTCGACATAGCTCGGGTGAACCGCCTTGCCGGCATCCTGCAGCACCGTGTAGCGAATAATGCTGGTGCGGCCGGTTTCCTTGTCGACTTCGACATCCACGATATGCGTTGCGAAGCTGACGCCTGCGCCGTCCGCGTTGCATTCGGTATGCCCGGCGATCGGCCCGCCCGTATTCGGCGCATCCGCCGCGATTTCAGCCAGCGAGAGCGGCTTGTGATCGCCCGCATTCGGGCCGGCCGGCACGGCATGGCCGTCTTCCCATTTCACCGCATCGGCGTCGATTCCCCACATCTGGGCGGCGCGGGCGCACATTTTCTGCTTCGCTTCGCGCGCGGCGTCGATGATCGCCTTGCCGCCGGCAAAAGTGACCCGGCTGCCGTCGGTGACGTCGTTGTAACCGAGCGACCCTGTATCGACGATGGCCGCCTTGACGTTTTCGTAGGGAATGCCGAGTTCTTCCGCCGCCATCAGGCAGTAGGACGCGCGCGACCCGCCGATATCAGGCGTACCCACTGAAATATTCACCGTGCCGTCTGGCGCGATGTTCAGCGACACCGCCGTCTGACCGCCGAAGTTGAACCAGAAACCGCAGGCGACGCCGCGTCCCTGGTTCGGGCCGAGCGGGGCTGAATAATGCGGATGGGCCTTGGCGGCTTCCAGGGTCGTCTTCAGGCCAATGGCCGGATAGACCGGGCCATAAGAAGACTTCGTTCCTTCATCCGCGCCGTTCTTCAGGCGGAAGTCAATTGCATCCATACCCAGCTTTTCAGACAGTTCCTGCATCACGCTGTCGACGGCGAAACACGCCATCGGCGCACCCGGTGCACGGTAGGCCGCCTGTTTCGGCCGGTTGGTGACGACATCGTAACCGACCGCACGAACATTTTCGAGATCGTAGCAGGCAAAGGCCGACATCGCGCCGAACGGCACCGCCGAGCCCGGATAAGCGCCGCCCTGATACTTCAGGATGGCGTCCGCGGCCACGATGCGACCGTCCTTCGTTGCGCCGATTTTCACCCAGCTCGAACTGGAAGAGGTCGGCCCGGACGCCCGGAAAACTTCATCGCGGGTCATCGTGATCTTGACCGGGCGGTTCGCCTTGCGGCTGAGCGCGGCGGCAACCGGCTCAATAAACACCGTCGTCTTGCCGCCGAAGCCGCCGCCGATTTCCGAGGACTGAACCCGCAGTTTCGAATACGGAATGCCCAGCAGGTTGCAGACGGAATCGCGCACCATGAAGTGGCCCTGGGTGCAGACCCACAATTCACCCGACCCGTCCGGCCCCAGATTCGCCAGGCAGGCATGCGGTTCGATATAGCCCTGATGGGTCGCTTCGGTCTTGAATTCACGTTCGACGATAACGTCCGCCTTGGCAAAGCCGGCATCGACATCGCCGTGACCGAATTCGAACCGTTCCGCCACGTTGGACGGTTTGGTCGGCGCCGGTTCGATACCGGCAGTGATCATGTCGGGGTACAAAAGCGGCGCATCGTCGGCCATTGCTTCATCGACATCGATCACATGCGGCAAAACTTCGTAATCGACCTCGATCAGCTTCAGCGCCTTGCGGGCAACCGAACTGGAAATTGCGGCAACGGCCGCAACGGCATGGCCGTCATACAATACCTTGTCACGGGCCATGATGTTGATCCGGACGTTTTCCGGATCGCCTTCATCCTGTTCGACCGAGAAATCTTCTGCCGTCACGATGGCCTTGACGCCCGGAAGCGCCTTCGCCTTTGAAACGTCGATCGACTTGATTTTCGCATGGGCGTGGGGCGACCGGAGCACTTTGCCGATCAGCATGCCCGGCGCGACGGCGTCCGCGCCGAATTTCGCACGGCCGGTTACCTTTTCAATGCCATCCGGCCGGATCGGCCGTGTGCCGACATATTTGAACGAGGTCCGTGGTTTTGTGTCCTGATCAGAATCAAGCGGCATTGGACTTCTCCTGTCTCATTTCCGCGGCAGTATCCAGGACCGCACGGATAATTTTATCGTAGCCGGTGCAGCGGCAGAGGTTGCCCGCAAGCCAGTAACGGGTTTCTTCTTCCGTCGGGTCCGGATTGTGTTCCAGCAGCGATTTCGCGGCGACCAGAAAGCCGGGCGTACAGATACCGCACTGCAGGGCGGCATGTTCCAGAAACTTGGTCTGCAGCGGGTGAAGTTCGTCACCGTCCGCCATGCCCTCGATCGTGTCGACCGACTTGCCGTCAGCTTCCGCACCCAGCATCAGGCAGGAACAGATCAGCCGTCCGTCCACCGTGACGCTGCACGCGCCGCAATCGCCGGTGCCGCAGCCTTCCTTGGTTCCTGTCAAGCCCAGTCGGTCGCGCAGCACATCCAGCAGCGTGTCCTCGGCATCGCAAAGATATTCTACCGCATCGCCGTTGATGGTCGTTTGTACGTGAATCTGACTCATGTGTTCGCCTCCGCGCGGTCCCGCGCAATTGCAGCCGCCCGGTGTGTCAGCACACCGGCAACCTGGATTCTGTATTCAACCGTGCCGCGTTTGTCGGCGATCGGCTTCGCTGCAGCGGAGCAGGCCTCCGCCGCCTTTTCAAGCGCGGCATCGTCGCATTTGGTGCCAATCAGCGCCTTGGCGGCGGCATCGACAAGCAGGACCGTCGGCGCGACCGCACCGAGCCCGACCCGCGCCTCCGTGCAGACTCCGTTTTCATCCAGCGTCAGCGAAACGCCGACGCCAACAACGGCAATATCCATTTCCGTGCGTGGAATGAACCGCAGATAGGCATCGCCCGATCGGGCCGGCCGTGACGGCAGAAATACGCTTTCGATCAGCTCGCCCTTCGCAAGCGTCGTCTTGCCCGGCTTGTCATGAATTTTCTCTACCGGAACGTCCCGGCTGCCATCCGGCCCGACCACCCGTGCGATCGCGCCCGCGGCAACCATCGCCGGTACGCTGTCAGCCGCCGGCGAGGCATTGCAGAGATTGCCGACCATGGTCGCCCGACCCTGCACCTGTGTCGACCCGATAAGCGCAGTCGCCTCGACAACGCCGGGCCACATGGCGCTCAGGCCGTCATGTTCGCTCATTTCGGCGCTCGGCACGGCAGCGCCGATACGATAGCCCCCGTCTTCCTCGACAATCGATTTCATCGCATCGATCCGCTTCAGATCGATCACGAGGTCCGGTTCGATCCGTCCCGATTTCAACTGAACCAGCAAATCGGTTCCGCCAGCCAGCAATTTGGCTATCCCTTTTTCACCCGCGAGCAGCGCAACCGCGTTGGCTGTCGTTTCTGGAGCTTCGTAACGCATTCAGATGTCTCTCCTATTTAGCTGTCAGGATCATACATCGCCCTGATTTTCGCTTGCAACCAATCACTGGCACATAGCCGCCATCCGCTCAAGACATTGGCCTTGTGCATATTCGAACCGTCCATGAAATCACCGGGAAACACAAACGAAAACACCGCCGAATCCTGCTGACAAATGGTCGATAAACGGTCCCAATGCCGCATCACACCGCATCAATCCGCCGTCTTGCCGAACTGATGCGCAAAGGTGTCGCATGGGTCGTCGTCATCGACTCTCGGTGTGAAAATCACATAATCGTACAAGACCGATCCATCAGATTTCTCCAAACCTGCATAGGCTGCCGGATCAGTTTCCGACGCATCGACCTCCCGGATCGCAATTGAGATCACCACAAGCCCTGGCACCCGCTGCATCAGGTACAGGGGCACGGCCCTGTCCTTTCTGACATGCCCGGCGCCGGCAATCAGAACAGCCGGACGCCCACGCGCCGTTGCGCGAAGCACGGCATCGGCCAGCCGGGCATCGCGAAGCCGCTGAACCGCCGCCATGCCGGGCAAGGCCGCTTCCGGCAAATGGCCGCAATGCGATTGCATCAGCTCCTCGTCGAGCTGCTGTTGCGCTCGCACCGGCAATGGCGCGTTCAGGGCGAGTCTTTCCCGTTCACCGTTTGACAGATGATCCAGCCCGGCCCGGCTGACGGCATGCGTTTCTTGACGCTGCGCATTTCCGGGCAGCACCGGAAGCCTGCTTCGGCGCGCGACAGCAAGAATCCTGCGATAAGAATCCCATTCCGGCCAGCCGCGATCCGACCATGCCAGGATCGAATCGAGTGCCGACCAGGAAATATCAGGATCGTGGATCGCCGCTTCCGCATCGTCCTGCATCGGCGTCAACATTTCGAACACCAGGGCGGGCCGCATTCCCTCGCTAGCCAGCGCCTGGACGATTTGCGCCTGCAGGCGGTGATGATCCGCATTGTCGTGCTTTTCGCCCAGCAAAACGACAGGAACGGCCTGCAACACTTGCAACAGTTCCTGTTGTCCGACAAAGCCGTTTTCCCCGACCGACCAGATCTTTCCGACCAGCGCATGGCCGGCATGGACATCGTGACGCCAGTCGGAAAGCGTCAATGGACCCGCGATTGCCGGCTGCACGACCGCAAGCAGAAGAGTAGCGGCGGACATGGCCCGTGCGATAACTGATTTCATGCTTTATCCTCAATGCCGGAAACGACCCGGTTCGGTATCGTCACGGTTTCCCTTTTGGCGCACAACTTACTATCCTGTCGCACCCGGCATTCACCACCCTGCACAGGGAAACCAGATCGACCATGACACAGAACGACAAGCCCGGCCCGTCGCCCTACGATATTCTGAGCGATGCGCATTACGCGCATATCCTCGATTATCTGCGGAAAAACCCTAGGGCGGTCATGGAAATCGGCAAGGTCCGGGTCGAACTGGCGGCCAGCCGGATTCGCAACCTGTCGCGGGACAGCGTCCGCATTTTCGATGCCACGACCGGCAGCGAAATCGCCAACACTGTCGATCACAATATCGACAGCCTGTTGAAACTGGGCGGACTGGTGCGCCCGCAACGACTGATCGACCCGCTGAAGAGCATTCACTATGTCATCGCCAACATCGCATCGCTGAAGGTTCTGTCGGTCGGCCCGCGCAGCGACGCCGAACTGTTCGGCCTGCTCGCCGCCGGCTTCGAACCGCAGAACGTGACCGGCCTCGATCTGATCGCCTACAGCGACTGGGTCGATCTGGGCGACATGCACGCCATGCCGTATGACGATGACAGCTTCGATATCGTCATGCTGGGCTGGGTGCTCGCCTATTCCGGCGCTGTCGAAAAGGCTGTCGCCGAGGTGCTGCGGGTCGCCCGCCCCGGCGCCCATATCGCCATCGGCTGGGAATATACACCTTTATCCAATGAAGAACTGGCGAACCGGGACCTTACCGACGTTACGGAAGCAACGCGTGTCAAGCACAGCCGAGAGGTTCTGCAATATTTCGGCGGTCAGGTAGACGACGTGATTTTCAAGAACGACGTTCATCCCGACCTTGCCGGCCAGACCAGCGACATTATCGTCATCTTCCGACTGAAAAAGTAGGCTTGCGCCGGATTAACCGGCCCGCATTTCCCGGTCGGTCTTGTTGAATTTCGACAACAGGTAATCGACGTTTTCGACGCCAAGATCCTCGTCGATCGTTTCGGACTGTGTCAGGACACGTTCCAGAATACGGCGCATCGTGCGGTCGGGATCATCGTCGGTGCGTTCGATTTCCATGTTGATATTCAGGTCCATGGCCCGGCGGAACGCATTGAAAAGCCCTTTCGGAAGACCCGCCTTGTCGTACAGCGACCGCAGGCCGAGATTGCCTTCGTCATGCACCAGCAGGCTGGCATTGATGACCGGAATGCCGGCCAGCACCGCCAGCGACGTCTCGAAAAAGTTGAGATCCCCGGTACACAGCGCGCGCAGGATAATCGACGGCGTCAGCCTGCCGTTTTCGTGCATCTGACGAACCAGATCCTCGATTTCGCCCGCCGTCGCCCCGGCCGAAACCAGCCCGACCGTTGTCCGCTCTCGGGAATGCAGCACCAGATCGGTCGCGACTTCCTCCGACAGCTCATGATGCATCAGGATGTAGCTTTTCAGATTTTCCGAGACCAGAGCGACCAGCCTTTCGGCGATGGCGATGGGAAGCTGCTGCCGTTCCGCCAGCGGTTTCTGTACCCGCTCGTTTTCGCCATGCTTGTCGATCACCTTGTCGAAGGTTTCTTCGGCGATCCGCGCACCCTGGTTTGATACAAGCGAAATCACGGCGGCTTCGCCGGCATAGTCAACCACGGCATCCGATACGGATTCGGAAATGACCGGCCGTTCGGCGACCGCTATCTGTCTTGTATCCCCCTGCCGCCGGACGATATCGATCAGGTCGGTGTCGTTCAGCGCCGCCGAATGGCGTATCACCGGCACGGCGACACTGTCGCTTTCGTCATTCGCCAGGTCGCGGGCGATATCCGATGCCAGATGGGGCGCCTGATGCAACCCGTCGGACAGGGCTTCGCGAACCCTCAGATCGACATCATGCAGCATGACCCGGAAGATATCCTGGGCCATCGCCTGTTCAGCGCCGCTCAACCCTTCGGCACTGAACTCAGCCGCAACCTTTTCCGCCATGGCGGCGCGGTTTTCCGGCGACCGGTCAGCCGCCAGCTTCTTGACGTCGTCATTCGACAGGTTTTTCGCCATCGGACCCCTAAATCAAACACCCCGGGCCATACGCAGCCAGTATTTCAGCCGCGCAAACCGTTCAGTTACGATACTATCGCAATGGCCGGGAAAATGCGCAACGGTTTCCGGCGCCGGCGATTCCGGCCCATCCTATTCCGCTGCGGTCGGCGACGGCGCCAGATTCTCCGCCGATGTCTTTCGTTCGGTAACCGCCATGACCAGCGCCAGCAGTGGCGGCACGATCGTCAGCGTCAGCACGGCCGACATCGACAGCCCGCCGACGACCACCGACCCGAGGCCCTTGTAGATTTCCGACCCGGCGCCCGGAAACATCACCAGCGGCAGCATGCCGACGACACTGGTCAGGGTGGACATGAAGATCGGGCGTATCCGGTTTCGGGTCGCCTCGATAATCGCATCGCCGGCGGCCATGCCCTCTTCCCGCAGATGATACAAAGCCTGGTGAACGATCAGAATGGCATTGTTGACGACGATACCGATCAGGATGACGAAACCCAGCATGGTCAGCGTATCGAGCGCCTGATAGGTATACAGATTGAGGATCTTCAGCCCGACCAGCCCACCGGCTGCGGCCAGCGGCACTGCAAAAATGATGATCAGCGGATAGACAAAGCTTTCGAACAGCACCGCCATTACCAGGAAAACGATGCCGATGGCCATCATGAGCCCGACATCCAGTTCTTCGAACGCCTGCGCCATCTTGTCGGCGGTGCCCGACATGCGGATTGAAACGCCCGGCGGCAGGCCCTGTTCGCGCAGCACGTCGATAACCTCGGTCTGCAGCGTGTTCAGCGCATCTTCCAGGGCGATGCCGTCGCGCGGGTTGATCTGCAAGGTCACCGTGCGCTGCCGTTCGATATGGCGGATCTGGGTCGGTCCCGTCGTCAGTTGAATTTCAGACAGAGACGATACCGGCAGAATGGTGCCGGAGCGGGTTACCACCGGCAGTTCGTCAATGCCCTGGGTGGTGACGACATTGGTGGCCGGCCCTTTCAGGGTCAGATCGATCAAATCGCCGCCGATGGTAATTTCATCGACCCGCGACCCGTCATTGAACGTATCGACGGTCAGGCCAAGTTCCCGCGCGGTCAGGCCGTTGTCGCTAAGCGCCACTTCGTTGGGGATCACCCTGATTTCCGGCGAACCGAGTTCAAGCGACGGCAGTGGTCGGATCTGGCTGCCTTCCTCGAACGGAAAGACCTGTGCGACCTGTCCGAAGGCGCGTTGCGCCGTCGCGACGATCGATTCCAGCTCTGGCCCGCTGATATCCATGTTGACGGACCGCGACCCGCCGAGCCCCCTGCCGAATAAAGATGTCTGCTGGAAGAACCCGAACAGACCGGGCTCGCCGAAAAGCGCCCCCTGCAGGGTCGGCTTCAGTTCCGAAGCCCGCAAGGGATCGACCGAGCTTGCACCCATGAAGGCGCGCGCTTCCGTTGCGACGAAAAAGAAGGTTCTCATTTTCGGCGGTTCGCCCGGTGCGGAGTCCGGGCCGGATATATCGGCCCAGTTCGGCTTCATCTTGCCTTCCACTTCCAGCGCGATATCGCGCATGGTGACCAGATTGTATCCCGGCGGCGGAAACAGGACGCCGAAGACGAAATTCTGGTTGCCGTCCGGCAGGTATTCACGCGGCGGCGCAAGATAATAAGCCGAACCGCAGGCCGCGGCGGTTACCGAACATACAATCGCGAAGGCCAGCAGACGGCTGGCCACGACCGCCCGGGTCAGGCCGACGACGGCGGCAGCGAAGGCGCGTCCGAACGCGTCCAGCACCGGGCCCAGCGTATGGCGGAAGAACCAGGCAACGATACTGAACGGGAAGATGTCGCCGACCTTGCGCCCGCCATCCATCTGCGAGGCCAGAAACCGGTTCGACAAAGCCGGAATGACCGTGATCGAGACCAGCAGCGACAGAATGACAGAAATTGAAATCGCCACGGCGATGTCACGGAACAACTGGCCGACTTCCTGTTCCATCACCAGAATCGGGATGAACACCATGACCGTGGTAAGCGCGGAGACAAGGATTGCGCCCCAAACCTGTTTCGCACCCTTGTAGGCAGCTTCTCTGGCTGACAGGCCTTCCTGCCGGTGCCTGTATATGTTCTCGAGCACCACAATTGCCGCATCGACAACCATCCCGACGGCAAAGGCGATGCCGGCCAGCGAGACGACATTGAGCGACCGGCCAAGCGCCGCCATCGCCACGAACGACGCAATGACGGAAACCGGGATCGCCAGCGCGATAACCGCCGTCGCCCGGACCGACCGCAGAAAGATCATCAGGATCAGCGCCGCCATGACCCCGCCGACCCAGATATTCTGGGTCACCAGATCGATCGCGCTGTTGATATAAACGGTCTCGTCATACATCTGCCGCATCGACAGACCGGCTTTCGGCAGTTCGTAACTGTTCAGTTCTTCCACCGCGGCCCGGACGCCTTTCATCGTTTCAATGACATTCGCGCCGGTTTCGCGGGTCGCGCTCATCGCGATGGAATTGTCGCCGTTGGTGCGGATCGCCGCGGTCGCTTCCTTGTAGCCGAACCGCACGTCGGCGATATCGCCCAGCGTCACACGGCCGACCCGCCCGGTCGCTTCATCCCGCTGGCTGCGCAGAACGACGTTTTCTACCTGTTCGGTGGTCTTGAATTCGGCATCGGTGCGCACGACATACCGGCGCTTGCCTTCCTCGACATCGCCGCCGGTAATCGACGCATTCGCCGCCCGCAGCCTGTCAACGACATCCGACACGGTCAGACCGTACTGCGCCATGCGTTCAGGCTGCACGATGATCTGCATTTCCCGTTCGCCACCGCCATAGACGTTCATGCGCGAAATGCCGGCAACACGCTCCATGCGCTCGGCCACGACATCCTTGGCGAAGTCGCCGTACTGATGAATGGGCGTGGTATTGCCCTCGACCGGCGCGAGACGGAACCAGGCGATGGCGTTGTCTTCCGATCCGGCCGTTTCCAGCGTCGGTTCATCCGCCTCGGCCGGCAGGTTCGTTACCCGGTCCAGCCGGTTTGCCGTCAGCAGCAGCGCCCGGCTCATATCCGTGCCGACGGCGAATTCAAGGGTAATTTCCGATTCCCCGTCGCGGGCCTGCCCGACCATTTCCTTCAGGTTCTCAAGGCCCTGCAGCGCTTCTTCCTGCTCGTTGAGGATTTCCCGCTCAATCTCCGCCGGGGCGGCCCCGAACCATTTGGTTTCAACGGTAATGATCGGACGACGGACATCCGGGGCAAGCTGGATCGGAATCGTCTGCAACGCGACAATGCCGAACATGACGGCCATGAGAACGGCGGCGATGACGGCTACCGGTCGTTCGATCGCAATGCGTATGATATCCATTGTACCAGTACCGCCTGTCAGCCGTTCGCGTCCGTTGCGGCACTATCGCCCGACGCGCCAGGGTAGGTTACCGGTTGGCCCGGCTGCAGGCGTTCGTTGCCTCGAATAACGACAACATCGTCCGGCTTCAGGCCGCCGATGACTTCAAGCCGGTTGCCGACGGCCCTGCCGACATCGACGGGGCGCGGCTGGGCGATGCCGTTTTCGACCACATACACCGATTTGTTCGTGCCCTGGGTCAGAATGGCGTCCTTGTGCACGGTCACGACCTGGCGGTCCTCACCGATCGGCACATGCACGGTAATGGTTTGACCCGAAGCCAATGGCCCGACCGTTTCATCCTTCGGAAACACAGCATCGAAGCGCACGGCGCGGGTTCGGGTCAGCGCGTTTTCTTCTGGGATCACCGCCCGCACAAAGGCATCGAAAGTAAGCCCGCCAAAGACGGTTGCCTGAACGGCCCGGCCCGGTGTGAGCCCGGCGATCAGGCCGGTCGGCACATCGGCTTCAATTTCGAGATCGATATCGTTGATCAGGCTGACGACCGGATCGCCGACCCCCAGATAAGCCCCGACTTCGGTATGTTTTTCAACCACGACCCCATCGAACGGCGCCGTGATCCTGGCCAGAAACACGTCGATTTCAGCCCGGCGCAATTCGGACTGGGCCGTGTAAACGGCGTTTTCCGCTTCCGCAACCAGGCTCTGGCTGGTGGCAACCTGTTTTAGCTGATCTTCGTATTTGGCCTGGGAGAAGGCCGCCGATTTCTTCAACTGGTCCGACCTTTTCAGTTCCAGTTCGGCCTGGGCGAGTTCCGCTTCGGCCGTTTCCACCTTGGCCTGCGCTTCGCCGACCTGCGCCGCGTAAAGGTTTCGGGTCTCGCGAATACGCGTATCTCGAATCTGAACCAGCAGATCGCCCTTCGACACCCGGTCGCCGACCGCAACGGCGACTTCGCCGACGGGCCCATTCGTCGCCGCCGCGACCGTGCCGCGCTGCCGCGGCACAAGGCGCCCGATCACCGATGTCGTCTGCGAAAGCGGCTGACGCACCACTTTATCAACGCCGACAAGCGAGGCTTCCGGCTGGCTGTCCTGCGCATAGGCCGGGAATGCCGCGACAACGGCGATCAGGGCAAAGGCGAAAAGTGAATTCGCGGGTCTCATCGATACAATCATCCTAAAAATATTCAATGCGACAATTTCACGTTGCCGGCTCGACAAAAGCAATACTGTGTTTGAACCGGATCGGTACAGCCCGTATACGGGTCCGATCCGTTATACGGAAGTCAATCATAGGGCAAAACCCGCCGCCGCGTCGCCTTTAACCGGATCACATTTTGCTGATTGACTGCAATTCCTATAGCGCCATCAACCCTTTGACATGCCGCGCCGTTGACCGGGCCAGGGCCGCCAGATCGTACCCGCCTTCAAGCGCCGACACCAGCCGACCGCCACAGCATTCTTCCGAAAACCCGACCAATTGACCGGTAATCCAGGTGTAGTCGTCTTCCGTCAGCATCAACTGGGCCAGCGGATCCGCATGGTGTGCATCGAACCCGGCCGATACCATCAACAGGTCCGGACGGTAGGCATGGAGCGCCGGAATGATAACTTCCTGATAGGCCCGCCTGAACGCGCCGGACCCCGACATCGGTTCCAGCGGGACATTGACGATGTTGTTGGCGACACCGGTTTCGTTTGCACGGCCGGTACCGGGATAAAGCGGCATCTGATGCGTCGAGGCATAGAAAAGATGCGGCCGATCATACGCAATTGCCTGCGTGCCGTTGCCGTGATGGACATCGAAATCGACAATGGCGACGCGTTCCAGACCGTATTTTTCAATCGCATATTCAGCGCCGATCGCGACGTTGTTGAACAGGCAAAAGCCCATCACCTTGGCGGGTTCGGCATGATGGCCCGGCGGCCGGATGGCGCAAAAGGCGTTCCGGCTCTTCCCTGTCATCACAGCATCAACCGCGTCGATCACCGCTCCGGCCGCCCGCAAGGCCGCCTCGCCGGTATCCTTGCAGGCCGATGTATCGGCATCGATTGCCGCAAGACCTTGTTCGGGGATTGCCGCCAGTATTCTCTCGATGTGGTCCATCGGGTGACAGCGCGCGATCTGTTCAAGCGTCGCCAGGCCGGCTTCCGACCGTTGCAGGGCCGAAAATTCCGGTTCGTCCAGAGCATCGAGAATGGCGTTCAGCCGGTCCGGCTGTTCGGGGTGACCTGGCCCCATATCGTGCAGAATGCAGGCAGGATGCGTAATCAGAAGCGTGCTCATGCGGGGGATCATGCCGCTACCGCCGGATATCGGCAAGCATCAGTTTGGGCCAATATGGCCGATTGCGATTTCCCCGCTGCAACGGCTATAACGGGGGTGGGTAACGTTCTCTGAAGACGGGGCATCATGGCGAAAGACAATCACGGCGATATCTCCTCCCTGAGTTTCGAACAGGCGCTGCAGGAACTGGAGCAGATTGTCCGTGCCCTGGAAGAGGGTGAAACAAGTCTGGACGGCGCCATTGATTCCTATGAACGCGGCGCCCTGCTGAAACGGCATTGCGAGGAAAAACTGGCGCAGGCCAAGGCCCGTGTCGAAAAGATCAGCGTCGGTCCGGATGGCGCGATATCGGCCGAACCCGCCGATATCGGCTGAACGAAAACCATTAAAAATCAGGTAATTGAGCACATGGTTGATCTTGCTGCCGCGCTGAAGGCCTGCACAGAAACGGTCGATGCCAAACTCGCCGCGATCCTGTCGTCCGACGACGCGCCCGAACGCCG
Source organism: Alphaproteobacteria bacterium (assembly GCA_040222995.1). Lineage (GTDB taxonomy): Bacteria > Pseudomonadota > Alphaproteobacteria > UBA8366 > Aestuariispiraceae > JAVKBW01. The sequence continues at coordinate 99,492 of JAVKBW010000045.1, forward strand.
GCTGATCGAAGCGATGCGCCATGCGGTGCTGGGCGGCGGCAAACGGCTTCGGCCCTTCCTGACCATGCAATCCGCCGGTCTGTTCGGCGTCGATGAGCAATCGTCGCTGCGCGCCGCCTGCGCGATCGAGCTGGTGCACTGCTATTCGCTGGTGCATGACGATCTGCCGGCAATGGACGACGACGATCTGCGCCGCGGCCAGCCGACCGTCCACAAGGCATTCGACGAAGCCACGGCCATTCTGGCGGGCGACGCGCTGCTGACGCTGGCTTTCGGCGTTCTGGCGAACTCGTCGACCCATACCAATCCGGGCATCCGATCCGATCTGGTCGCGCATCTTGCCAAAGCCGCCGGCGGCCATGGCATGGTCGGCGGGCAGATGATCGATCTGCAGGCCAGCGAGGACGATCTGACCATCGGTGCGATCACGCGGTTGCAGCGGTTGAAAACCGGCGCGCTGATCGAATTTTCCTGCCTCGCCGGCGCTATACTGGGCAAAGCGCCTGAAAACGCCCGTGAGGCGCTGCGGGGATACGCCCACGATCTCGGCCTCGCCTTCCAGATTGCCGACGACCTGCTGGATGTCGAAGGCGATGAAGACGAAACCGGAAAAGCCGTCGGCAAGGACAAATCGGCCAACAAGGCGACCTTCATCGCCATTCTCGGACCGGAACGGGCGCGGTCGCAGGCGAACCTGCTGGCGACCCAGGCGGTTGATCACCTTGCAATGTTCGACAAAAAAGCCGACCTTTTGCGGGCGGTCGCCCGGTTTGTCGTCGACCGCCGCCATTGACACGGTCTGACGGGGCCAAAACAAACTGTATGTGTGATTGTTAATGACCAGACCGAACACTCCCTTGCTGGATAAAGTTTCATCCCCGGCGGATTTGCGAAAGCTGCCGGAAAGCAATCTGCGGCAACTGGCGGACGAACTTCGCGAGGAACTCATCAGCGCCGTCAGCGTAACGGGCGGGCATCTGGGCGCGGGGCTGGGCGTCGTCGAACTGACGGTCGCACTGCACTACATCTACAACACGCCGGACGACCGGTTGATCTGGGATGTCGGCCATCAATGCTATCCGCACAAGATTCTGACGAAACGCCGCGACCGCATCCGCACCCTGCGTCAGGCCGGCGGGCTTTCCGGTTTCACCAAACGGTCGGAAAGCGAATACGACCCGTTCGGCGCGGCCCATTCGTCGACGTCGATCTCCGCCGGTCTCGGCATGGCGGTGGCGCGCGATTTTTCCGGCAAGGACAATCATGTTGTCTGCGTTATCGGCGACGGCGCGATGAGCGCCGGCATGGCCTATGAGGCGCTGAACAACGCCGGGTCGATGCATTCGCGTCTCGTGGTCATCCTGAACGACAACGATATGTCGATCGCACCGCCGGTCGGTGCGATGAGCGCCTATCTGTCGCGCCTTCTGTCGTCGAAGTCCTATATGTCGCTGCGGCATCTCGGCAAACAGATCGCCGAAAAGTTTCCGCGCCAGTTCGAACGCGCCGCCGGTCGGGCGGAGGAATTCGCCCGTGGTTTCGTCACCGGCGGCACCTTGTTCGAGGAAATGGGTTTCTACTATGTCGGCCCGATTGACGGCCATAACCTGGACCACCTGCTGCCGGTGCTGAAGAACGTCCGCCGGGCAGAAGAATCCGGCCCGGTCCTGATCCATGTCGTCACGCAAAAGGGCAAGGGCTACGACCCGGCCGAAAAATCCGCCGACAAGTATCACGGCGTTTCGAAATTCGACATGGTCACCGGCACCCAGCACAAGGCGAAACCGAACGCGCCGGCCTATACCAAGGTATTCGGCGAGACCCTGACCAAACTTGCCGAAGAAGATGACAAAATCGTCGCGGTAACCGCCGCCATGCCGTCCGGCACCGGGGTGAACCTGTTCGAAAAGAAATTCCCCGACCGCACTTTCGATGTCGGCATTGCCGAACAGCATGCCGTTACGTTCTGCGCCGGTCTTGCATCGGAAGGGTACCGGCCGTTCGCCGCGATCTATTCAACATTCCTGCAGCGCGCCTACGATCAGGTCGTGCATGACGTGGCGATCCAGAAACTGCCGGTTCGCTTCGCCATCGACCGGGCCGGTTTTGTCGGCGCCGATGGTCAGACACATTGCGGGGCATTCGACCTTGCCTATCTGTGCTGCCTGCCGGACATGGTTGTCATGGCGGCGGCGGACGAGGCTGATCTGGTGCACATGACCGCCACCGCCGCTTCCTATGACGAAGGCCCGTCCGCCCTGCGCTATCCGCGCGGCGAAGGCGTCGGCGTCGATATGCCGGAACGAGGTGAAATTCTTGAAATCGGCAAGGGCAGAATCCTGCGCGAAGGCTCGACAATCGCCATTCTCTCGCTCGGCGCGCGCCTGAAATCGGCGCTGGATGCCGCCGATATTCTGGCCGCACACGGGTTTTCAACCACTGTCGCCGATGCCCGTTTCGCAAAGCCCATCGATACCGCGTTGGTTGAGACCCTGGCGAAAAACCACGCCGTCCTCATCACCGTCGAAGAGGGCTCTATCGGCGGGTTTTCCTCGCAGGTGCTCGATTTCCTCGCCAAACACGACCTGGTCGGCGCAACCAAGGTCAGACCGCTGACCATGCCGGACATGTTTTTCGATCAAGACAAGCCGGAGGCGCAGTATGCCCGGGCCGGACTCGATGCCGATTCCATCGTCAATACGGCGATGGCCGCTTTGGGTCATGAGGAAATCACCGCGGCCGGGTCGCCCGTCAGGGCCTGACCGGATAGCCGGTCTTTCTGGAAGAAAACAGACGAACGCCCTATATTTCCGGATATAGGAGTCTACGACCGTGCCGCCAGTAAACCTTCACAACTGGATCGCCATGCGCTGGCTGTTTGCCGGACTGGGAGTCTTTTTCGTGGTTCTGGCCTTTGTCGGTATCTTTCTCCCAGCCCTGCCGACCACCCCGTTTCTGATTATCGCCGCGTTTCTTTTCGCGAAATCGTCGCCCCGGATGCATCGCTGGCTTTACGATCACAAGGCGTTCGGTCCGCTTCTGCGCGACTGGGCGGCCTACCGCGTCATTCCCGCCTGGGCGAAGGTCATGGCGATTGGCTGCATGCTGGCAAGCCTGACCTATCTGTCGCTGTTTTCGACAGCACCGGTATGGGCTACCGGCTGTGCCGGCGCGGTGATGGTTATCGGTGCGGTCTACATCCTGACAAAGCCAAGCACCCGGCCCCCGAACGTTCCGTTCTAGAGACGCGGATCTTCCGCAAGGGAATGATCCGTCGGCAGCGGTGTCGCCGTCATCAGGCTGACGCCTTTCGAGGCATGGAACCGGTGCCATCTTCCCTGCGGCACCACCGTCAGCGAGCCGGCGGACAATTGCAGCACATCCTCCCCCACGTCCGACAGGATGGTCAGGGTTGCCTCGCCGGCATAGACCTGCACGAGCTCATCGCCGTTCAGGTGCCGTTCCCACGGCGATTGCCCATCGAAACTGCCGGCGAACATTTCCAGCCCGCCCAGCGACCCCAGCCGTGCAAAAGCCGCGGCTTCTTCTTCCGGCGGCGTTTCCGGGTTGCGGTTGGACAAGGGCGGCAGTTTGTTCAGTTCTTCGGGTACGTTGATCGCTTTTACCATGGCGGCCTCTTCCGTTTCGGATATTCCACAATCTATATCGGGATATTCTGTCGCACAGCCTCTTTTCATTTGTCGAGGCCCGATGGATAAAGGGCCATGACAGTGGCAATCACCCCTCCCGAAACGACCGGACCTTCCGCAAGCTGGGCCCAGGAACGCCGCGCAACCATACAGTTGGCCGGGCCGATGGTTCTGTCGCTGCTCGGGTTTCTGGCGATGGAAATCGTCGATATCCTGATGATCGGGCGTCTCGGCGAGGATCCGCTGGCCGCCGTTTCGCTGGGAGTCGGCATCTGGTATCCGTTGTTTCTGTTCGGTATGGCCGTTGTTTCGATGGTCGCGCCCCTGGCCGCCCAGGCGATGGGCGCACGCAATCTGCGGCAAGCGCGGCGGGTTCTGAGACAGGGACTTTGGGTCGGTCTGACAATCTCGGTGCCGATGACGGTTGCGACCCTGTTCATGGAGGAATTCCTGCTGCTGACCGGTCAGGAACCACGGCTGGCGGCTCTGGCGCAGATTTACCTTACCCCGATGGCGTTCGTTTTCATTCCGACCGTGTGGTGGATCGCCCTGCGCTGCTTCATGGCGGCGCTGGATGTATCGCGCCCCGCCATGTGGATCGTATTCGGGGCCGTGCCGCTGAACGCCGGCCTGAACTATCTGCTGATATACGGCTCCTTCGGCTTTCCCCGTCTGGAACTTCTGGGCGCGGGCCTGGCAACGCTGGGCAGCGAAATCGCGATGCTGGTCGCCGTTATCGTTTACGTTTCAACCGCCCGGAAATTCAAACGCCTGCATCTGTTCGGAAGGCTCTGGAAGACGGACTGGGCAACTTACCGGCGGATATTCCGTATCGGCCTGCCGGCAGGCGGAATCGCGGTGATGGAGGCGACGATGTTTTCGACCGTCGCCATCCTGATGGGGTGGTTCGGCGCCACCGCGCTCGCCGTACATCTGATCGCCACGCAAATCTGCACTGCGACCTTCACTGTCCCGATGGGTCTGTCGCAGGCCGCCGCCGTCCGCATTGGTCAGGCTGCCGGCCGCCGCGATCTTGCCGGCGTACGCCGCGCCGGCTGGACGGCCTTCGGCCTCGGCTGGACCTTCATGGCCGGCGGCGCTCTGGTGATTTTCATTTTCGCACAGGACCTGATTCCGCTGTTCGTTGACGAAGAGCCAGAAAAGATGGCGGAACTGGTCGCCCTCGGCGAATCGTTTCTTTATGTCGCCGTGATGTTCCAGCTTGCCGATGCCGGCCAGATCATCGCGGTTTCCTGCCTGCGCGGGCTTAACGATACCGTCGTTCCGATGATTATTTCCTTTATCGGCTACTGGGTTTTCGGGCTTGGCAGTGGTTGTATCTTTGCGTTCTACCTGAATTTCGGCGGTGTCGGACTGTGGTACGGGTTGCTGGTCGGTCTGTCGGCGGCAACCCTGCTGGGGGTGTGGCGATTCCATCTGCTGACCCGCACGCCGGAACTGGCTTTCGCGAGAATTGAATCATGACGGCCAAACCGAAAAAGCGGCGCGCCGATCAGGCGCTGGTCGATCGCGGACTGGTCGAAACCCGAAGCAAGGCGCAGGCGCTGGTGATGGCGGGCAAAGTGTTCTCCGGCGAACAGCGGATCGCCAAGCCCGGCCAGCCGATATCGGAAGAGACGCCGCTGGACGTACGCGGCCAGGACCATCCCTGGGTCAGTCGGGGCGGACTGAAACTGGAGAAAGGTCTGGACGCCTTTACCATCGACCCGACCGGCTTCACCTGCATCGATGTCGGCGCGTCGACCGGCGGCTTTACCGACGTGCTTTTGCAAAAAGGCGCGGCAAAGGTCTATGCGGTCGATGTCGGGCGCGGACAACTGCACTGGAAACTGCGCACCGATGACCGCGTTGTGGTGCTCGAACAAACCAATGCCCGCAATCTCACTGAAACCGATATTCCGGAACCGGCCGACATCGTTGTCTGCGACGCCAGCTTTATCGGACTGGAGAAAGTTCTGCCGGCAGCGCTCGCCCTGACCCGCGAAACCGCGTTTCTGGTTGCGCTCATCAAACCGCAGTTCCAGGTCGGCAGGGGCGAGGTAGGCAAGGGCGGCGTGGTGCGTGACCCCGACCTGCACGATAAGGTGTGCAACGAAGTGCGGGACTGGGTCGAGGGCCTGGCCGGCTGGCGGGCTCTGGGCATCGTTGAAAGCCCGATCACCGGCCCTGAAGGCAACCGGGAATTTCTGATCGGCGCAAAAAAGAGTTCTAGCGAGCCAGCCTGAATGGCGGCGTATGAAGCTGCCCGGCCGGTTGCAGAAGCGTCAGTCTTTCGGCAAGGCTTAGCGCCGGACGGCCGCGGCCCGAGGTCAACCATCGCTGCACCAGACGCGCCGACAGCACACCGAAGGGATCGCCGCCTTCAATCAGTTCCATAACCTGTTCCCAGGAGTCTTTCGGTTTTGGCATATCGACGAAACGGACTTGTTGATCCGGCGCGATGCCGGCCGATGTCCGGGCGAAGGCGATCGCGTCGAGCAACCCGCCTTCCTCATCGACCAGGCCAGCACCCAGCGCGTCCCTGCCGGTCCAGATGCGGCCCCGCGCAACGCTGTCGATCTGATTTTCGGTCATACCGCGCGCGTTCCTCACTTTCGATGTAAAATCTTCATAGACGAAATCGACACCTTCACTGAACTTCTGCCGACCGGTTTCCGTCAACGGTTCGATTTCGCTCCACATCATCGCGTTGCGGCCGATCGAGACGCCTTCCCAGTTAACGCCAAGCCTGTTCCACAAAGCCTCGGTCGCGAATTTTCCGGAATAGACGCCGATGGACCCGGTGATCGATCCGCCCGGCGCGAAGACCCGGTTGCCGTCCATTGCAATGAAATACCCGCCGCTGGCGGCGATGTCGCCCATTGAGACGATAACCGGTTTGTTCGCCTGTTTCAGCATCCTGACCTGACGCCAGACTTCATCGGACGGGGCATATCCGCCGCCCGGCGAAACAATGCGCAGCACGACAGCATCGATACTGTCATCCTCCCGCGCATCGGCCAGCGCTTCGGAAACCGCAACCGGGTTGAACGTTTCGGACCCGAACAGGGAACCGTCGCCATCGTCCCAGACAATCGGACCGACGCCGTAGATCAGCGCGATTCCGGGTGCGTCACCCGGAACATCGTTCAGTTCCGCAGCGAGATAATCGACCGGTTCGACAAGTTCCGCCGTCTCGGATGTCATCACCGATACATAAGCCTTCGCCTCGTCCCAGTACCCCTCGCCGTCGACCAGGCCAAGCGATCTCGCGTCTTCCGCCAGATACGGGCCGTTATCGAAAACGCTGTAGAGCTCGCCGGCCTCGATACGGCCGGACTTGACCAGTTCCTCCTCGAGAAGAGTGGCCCAGGACGTCAGAAGCTGCGTCATGTTCCGGCGCACCGGCAGCGGCATGGACGACCGGGTGAACGGATCGGCGCCGCCCTTGAACTCGTGCCGCTGCTCGAATTCCGCAGTAACGGATATTTCTTCCATCGCCTTTCTGGCATACGGCATTTCAAGCGCAAGACCGGTCAGCCCCAGGCCGCCAGTGCGCTGCAACCAGATGTTTTCGAATGCAGCCGCCGCGATATAGTCAACCGTGCCGTTCCAGGACGATCCAAGATCGTCGGAATGAACAAGGGTGAATTTTCCGCTTTGCCGCACCGCGCGCACCGCTTCGGCGATTTCCTGCGCCTGGCCGAAGCCCAGCGGATAAGCGCCCATGCGTGCGATTACCCCTTTCACGCGGGGGTCGATCCGCGCCCGGTCGAGCGCCATGACGATATCGCGCACAAGAATGCCTTCGGAATCGCCGAACAGGCTGTTATCGGGTTTTTCAAGGATCGGCTGGTTCAGATCGATACCCAGAACGATCTCGTCCGGAAGTTCGGCAAATCCGCTGTGTTGCTTGTAATTAAATGCAAAATAGCCGCCGACCACCATCAGGGCGACGACAGAAAAGCCGATCAGGGCAAAGGCCCAGAAAAACAGTCTGAAAAACTTTCGCATTCCGGGACTATGCCTTGACGGTCGAAGCAGGCCAAGCCCAATAACGGCCCATCCGGTTGTAAAGACAGCGCTTTGCTTTAGATAACGTCTCAGCGGCCACCCGAACGAAAAGGCGGATAAGTTAGGTCATGCCGGTATTGAATCCCCCCGTGACGACCATGCCCGATGGCAAATGCAGGCGGGTTGGCGTCGAACTGGAATTTTCGAATCTGGATTGCGAAGCGGCAAGCGCCGTCGTGGCATCGGTATTCGGCGGAGAACCGGAATGGCAGGACCCGCATCGCATCAAACTCCGGGACACCGAAATCGGCGATTTTACCATTGAACTGGACATGGCCGTCGCCCATGCCGCCGACAACCCGAAGGAGGAGTCGGACCGTATATTGCCGGCGGATATCGATTCCGCCCTGAGCGAGGCTCTCGGTACGCTGGGCACATTGTGGTTGCCGACGGAGGTTGTGTGCCCGCCGCTTGCCTATGACCGGTTGGAGAGGCTGGACGATCTTATCGTCGCGCTGAGAAAGGCCGGCGCAACCGGCACCTATGCCGGATTTTTGTCTGCTTTCGGAACACATCTGAATCCGGAAGTCCCGGACCCAAGTCCTGAGTTTCTCGTGCCTGTCCTGCAGGCCTATCTTATCCTCAGCGACTGGTTGCGCGCCGAAATCGGCGTTGACGTCAAACGCAGGGTAACGCCGTTTATCGATCCGTTTCCGACCCGGTATATCAGAAAAGTTCTGGTGCCGTCCTACGCGCCGACAGTGGCCGAGCTGATCGACGATTTCCTGGCCGACAACCCGACCCGAAGCCGGGAGCTGGACATGCTGCCGCTTTTCAAACATCTGGACCGGCATCGGATTGACAGAAAGCTGCAGGATTACCGGATCAACGCCCGGCCAACCTTCCATTACCGACTGCCGAACTGCGATATCGACAACCCGGACTGGCAGGTGGTCAAGGAATGGAACCGATGGGTTCGCGTCGAACGCCTGGCCGCGGATAAAAACCGTCTGGCCGATGCCAGGGCCGCCTATCTCGATCACCTCAACAGTTTCTTTTCGATCGACTGGGCAACAAAATCGAAGATATGGGCGGACTTTGAGTAAAGACGTCAAACGCAATGCACGGCCGTTGATCGGCGTTACGGTTTCGCGCAAGGGCGGCCGTCTCATGTGGTGGTTCAACCGGTTTTCTGTCTGGCGGAACGGCGGCCGCGCCGTCCGCATCCTTCCGGGCGAAGACACCAGGGTCAGGAATCTGGACGGACTGATCATCGGCGGCGGCGACGATATCGCACCAACGCTTTACGGCGCCGAACTGGACCCCGCTGTCCGGTTTGACCCGGAACGCGATGCGCTTGAAAAAAATCTGGTTGAACGGGCCGTCAAACGCGGCGTCCCGACGCTTGGCATTTGCCGCGGCGCGCAGATGATCAATGTTTCGCTGGGTGGCAGTCTCCATAAGGATATCTATGAAATCTACGAGAACGCGTCGCGCGCCAGAACGCCGTTGCCGGTCAAGGACGTCACCATCGAAGCCGACAGCCGTCTGGCGGATATCATTCAGACACTGACCTGCCGCGTGAACGCCATCCACCATCAGTCGGTATCCGAGCTGGGCAGTGGCCTGTCCGCCGTGGCGCATGACAGGCAGGGCATCATCCAGGCTGTCGAAGCGAATACCGGCCCGTTCCTGATCGGCGTGCAGTGGCACCCGGAGTTTCTGGTTTTCGACCGGGGCCAGCAGAACCTGTACCGCGCCCTGGTAGAGGCGGCACGGTCAACCAAACATCACGCCAGTTCGGCATCCAGCGCCTGAAGAATCGCCCGGCTCCAGCGTTGGTTCGGCCGGTAATCCAGCCGTTCGGCAATGAGGCTTCGAGCGATATCGGCCCGCCCCTCCGCTACCGCGGCGGTGACTGTCAGACGATCGAACAGATCGCGCTGCGCCCTGCTGCCGCCGATCATGAAAAACGAGTTCCGCACCGGCAGTAGCCGCTCCAACGCCCTGCCGGGTCGGCCCGCCGCGATATCGAACAATGCATCGGCAACAGGAATGCCCACGCAATCGGTAATGCTTGCCTGGGTTTCTTCGGCATCGGATGTATAGGCTGCCATGGAATCGCGCATTTCCGACGCCAGCGCCATCCGGTCGGTTCGGATCAGCGCCATCAGATAGTGAAGGTCGGCAAACAGCAGACGGTGGTCGTGAATGCGGCCCGCCGCCTTGTCCGCGAGGGCAGACCAGCGGTCGCCGACATCGATGCCTTCGTTTTCCAGCCGCCACAACAAAGCGACGCCATTCGATACATCCAGGTAGTCGTCCGATTCTTCCGTCCAGACCCGATTGTCATAGTAGGCAAGCGCACCGTCATAGTCTTCCAGTTCGACAAAGAACAGCGCGCGATGCCATTCTGCATGGAACCGGAAATTGTGAATGTCTGACCAGTTATCGGAAAGACTGTCCAGCAACGCCGCACCGTCCTCCGGGCGCGCCTGCATTTCACAGACATGGGCTACCGCATGAGCAGCCCAGATATCCGCCGGATCGATTTCAACAGCCTTGCGTCCGGCGGCTTCCGCCCGGTCATATGCGCCGGTTTCCTCAAGCGTGAAAGCATAATTGCCCAGCATGAAGCCGTAGCCGGGATCGTCATCCTTCCAGGCGTGCAGCAACCGCGCCATGGTCTGGCGCATGCCGTCGGCGTCGCCCAGATAGAACAGGTTGAAATGCGCGAATTTCGAGGCCAGCACATCGCGCGGACAGGTCAACAGAAGGCGCTGCCAAACCGCGATTGCGCCGCGCATATCGCCCGACACCCATTTGTCGATGGCGATCAGATGCTGTTTTTCCTGTTCGGTGCCGCCATCGCCCTGTTCCAGCAACGTCCGCGCCGTCGCGACGGATTTCGCCGCCCGGGAATCCATTGCGGACAGAGCGAACATTTTCAGGAAGGCGGCCTTCGCCATATGGGCAATCGGCATTTCGGGATCGCGCACGAAAACAGCCTTCAGGCTGTCGCCGACATCGACCCGCATGGCCAGGTATTTCAGGACGGTCGTTTCGAACAGACGGACTGTTTCGGCATCCTTCGCCGTCCAGTCGTTTCCCCAGCAATCGGTTTGAACCGTCACCGGCAGCGCCCCGTCAAAGCCCGCACTGGCCGCGATGGCGCAAAAGCTGGTCCGCCAGCACGACCGCCATCATGGCTTCACCGACCGGAACCGCCCGGATGCCGACGCAGGGGTCATGACGGCCCTTTGTCAGAACTTCGGTCGCCTGCATCTGCTTGTCGACGGTCTTGCGCGGCGTCAGGATCGAGCTCGTCGGCTTGACGGCGAAACGGCAGACGATGGGTTGGCCGGTCGAAATGCCGCCCAGTACGCCACCCGCCTTGTTGGAGGAAAATTCGGGGTTTCCATCAGCACCCGGCTGCATCTCGTCGGCGTTTTCCTCGCCGGTCAGCGCCGCCGAGGCAAACCCGGCGCCGATCTCGACACCCTTTACCGCGTTGATGCTCATCATCGCTTTGGCCAGATCCGAATCCATCTTGTCGTAAATCGGCGACCCGAGGCCGGCCGGGATACCGTCCGCGACGATCTCGATAACCGCACCGACCGACGATCCTTTCTTTCGGATATCATCCAGATAGGATTCCCATTCGGCCGCCATTTTAGCATCCGGGCACCAGAACGGGTTGTCTTCGATAACGTTCCAGTCCCAGCGATCCCGGTCGACCGCATGCGGGCCGATCTGCACCAGCGCCCCGCGAATCGATATCCCCTCGCCCAGAATACTGTGCAGCACACTGCGGGCGACGCCGCCGGCGGCGACCCGGCTGGCGGTTTCACGCGCCGAAGAGCGGCCCCCGCCGCGATAGTCGCGGATGCCGTATTTTTTCCAGTAGGTATAGTCGGCATGTCCGGGCCGGAACTTTTCCTTGATGTCGCCGTAATCCTTCGACCGCTGATCGGTGTTCTCGATCATCAGGCTGATCGGCGTGCCTGTCGTCACCCCTTCGAAGACGCCGGAAAGGATGCGCACCTCATCCGCCTCACGACGTTGCGTCACGAATTTCGACTGGCCGGGTTTGCGGCGGTCCAGCCAGGTCTGAATGTCTTCTTCCGAAAGAGAGATACCGGGCGGCGTGCCGTCAATAACGCAGCCGATCGCCGGCCCGTGGCTTTCGCCCCAGGTCGTGAACCGAAACAGATGTCCGAATGCGTTCGACGCCATGATGGCTTCCTAGGCGGTCTTTGCACCCTTGAGCGATCCGAGCAGTGCGGAAACCTCATCCGCTGCATCGACGGCGACCATGCCGACCGTGTGATAGCCGCAATCCACATGATGCACTTCGCCGGTGACGCCGGCTGAAAGATCCGACAGCAAATACAGGCCGGCCCCGCCGACATCGTCGATGGTGACGTTGCGGCGCAGCGGTGAATTCAGCTCGTTCCATTTCAGGATATAGCGGAAATCGCCGATGCCGCTTGCCGCCAGCGTCTTGATCGGCCCGGCTGAAATCGCGTTCACCCGAACCCCGGCATTGCCCATATCGACAGCCAGATAGCGCACGCTGGCTTCAAGCGCCGCCTTCGCGACACCCATGACGTTGTAATGCGGCATGACCCGTTCCGCGCCGTAATACGTCAGCGTGACAATCGATCCGCCCGGCTGCATCAGCGGCGCGGCCCGCTGGGCAATCGCCGTCAGCGAATAGCAGGATATATCCATCGTCCGGAGAAAGTTGTTCCGCGACGTCGCCAGATACTGACCCTTCAGCTCGTCCTTGTCCGAAAAAGCAATGGCGTGAACCAGAAAATCGATACCGCCCCAGCGGTCTTCGACCTGCGTAAAAACCTCGTCGATGCTGGAATCGTTCGTGACGTCGCAATTGACGAGAAACGACGACCCGATCGATTCCGCAAGCGGCCGCACCCGTTTTTCGAGCGCTTCGCCCTGGTAAGTGAAACCCAGCGTCGCGCCGTGCGCCGCCGCCGCTTTTGCGATCCCCCAGGCAATCGACCGGTCATTGGCAACGCCCATTACGAGCCCGCGCTTTCCATGCATAAGCGGCGCAGAATCTGTCATCAACGAGCCCTCAAGGTTATGCTATTATTTCAACAGGGTAGGAGTCGCATCCTACACGAGTCCATCGACCGGTCAAACGAGTAGAGGGCCTGTCTGAACGGCTGCTCCGCCGCCGTTCTTGGGTTTTCCGGCAATTCGTCGTACCTTGGTCAGAAGATGGGCAGAAAAGGTGTAAACGATGGAGGCTGATTCCAGTTCCGGTTCGGCACCCTCGGATAAAACGACGGAAGCGGAACGTACGACGCGACGACGAGCGAGACTTCTGCGGACGCCCCGAGGCATCGAAAACTGGCGTTTTCTGGTCTATGTCGCCGACCGTTTCATGCACGATAGCTGCCAGCAACGCGCTGCGGCGCTGACATTCACCTCGCTGCTGGCCGTCGTGCCGATGCTGGCTGTCAGCTTCGCAATTTTCGCAGCCTTTCCCGCCTATGCGCGCATGCGGGATCAGGTACAGGCCTTTCTTTTCAACAACCTTGTGCCCCATGTCGGCGAAACCCTGCACACCTATCTGGAAAGCTTCACCGCCCAGACCGGCAAGCTGACCACCGTCGGCGTGATATTCCTGGCCCTGTCAGCCGTCATGCTGATGGTCAGTGTCAGCAACACCTTCAACCAGATCTGGCGGGTCAGGCAGACCCGGTCGGTGATCTCTCGAATGGTTACGTTCTGGGCAATGATTACGCTGATGCCGCTGTTGTTCGGGGCCAGCCTTTCAATCAGCAGCTATCTGTTCGCCACATCGGAAACGGCCGGCGGCCCGCAGCCGTCGGAGTTTCTTTCGAATGTCGGCTTCCTGGTGCCCTTCGTTCTGCAGACCATCGGGTTTTCCGCCGTGTTTCTGCTGATGCCGAATTATCCGGTGCGGCGCAGCGATGCGCTGATCGGCGGTCTGGTGGCGAGCACCCTTTTTGAACTTCTGAAGGAAGGCTTCGGCCTGTACATCACATCCTTTCCGACCTACCAGACGATCTACGGGGCGATGGCGACGATTCCGATATTCCTGGTCTGGGTCTATCTGGTCTGGATCGTCGTTCTGTTGTCTGCGGAAATGACCGCCGCAATTCCGGAATGGCAGGCCGGCACACGCCGTATTCGCCGCCGCGATCTGGCGCCGCTTGCCAGAATGCTGGCCGCCCTGGGCATCCTTGCCTCGTTGCGCGAACGCGCGGTCGATGGCGGCGGTCTAAGCCCGAGGCGTCTGATGGTCAATACCGGGCTGCGGCCCGACGATCTGGCCGAAGCGGCGGAATTTCTGAAGAAGCACAAATACATCGCGCGCGGCGAAAAACGCGACTGGCTGCTGAGCCGCGACCTGAGCACGGTAACAGTTTACGATCTCTATACCGATCTCGATCTCGGTTTCGACCATCCGATCCGGGTACGGCTGCTGAAAATGGCCTGGGGTCGCCGGTTTTCCGAGTTAAAGGAGGATCTGGACGGCCTGTCGCGCGAGACAATGGCGATGACGCTGGAGGAATTGCTGGCGCCGGCCTCGCAGGGCGAGCTGCACGCCATCAACGGCGACGACGATTTCGATGAAGACGATCAGGAAGACAGCAAAAAGGAGCGCCGCCACGGCCGCGCCCGCATTCTGGCTCTGCTCGGCATCGGCGCCGTGAGCGCAGGGTCCTAAGCGCCCTTCAGGCTAGTCGATCAGGCCGGACTTTCGCCGCACATCGTATTCGAAATCCTTCGACCAGTTTTCGACGAACTCGATCAGGTCCGGGTCCGGCTTGTCGGGCAACATGATCTTCAGCTTGATGTACTGGTCGCCGGGCCCGCCCTTGCGCGGGGAAATTCCCTTGCCTTTCAGTCTGAGCGACGTGCCTGTATTCGCTCCTCTCGGCACCGTTACATTGACCGTACCGTGTATCGTCGGCACGGTGATTTTGGCGCCCAGTACAGCTTCGCCCAGGGTTACGGGCACATCGACGAAGATATCCAGGCCGTCGCGTTCGAAAAACTTGTGCGGATCGACCTGCACCTCGACAAAGGCGTCACCGGCTTCGCCACCGCCCATGCCCGGCATGCCCTGCTGTTTCAGGCGAAGGGTCTGGCCGTTTTCCGTTCCCGGCGGGATATCGACATCGATGGTTTTGCCGTCATACAGCTTGATGCGGCGGCGCACGCCAAGAGCGGCTTCTTCGAACGGAATCCGGACAGTATAGCTGACATCCTTGCCACGCATGCTGGCCGTGCGGGTCCGCGCGCCGCGCCGGCGTCCGAACAGGTCGCCGAACAGATCGTCGGCATCTGCTTCGAAGCCGCCGAATCCGCCACCGCCAAATCCACCGCCGCCGTAACCGCCGGAAGCGCCCGAATTCGCGCTTCGACCGCCAAAACCGAAATTTCGCCGCGGCGAACCGTCGGCGTTTATTTCTCCGCGATCGAATTTCTGACGCTGGCTGGCGTCGCTAAGCAGGTGATAGGCCGCTGTCACTTCCTTGAAGCGCTGTTCAACGATCTTGTCGCCCGGATTGACGTCAGGATGGAGCTCTTTCGCAAGAGTACGGTATGCTTTCTTGATATCTGCCTGCCCGGCGCCTTTTTCCACGCCGAGCACGTCGTAGGGATTCTTCATCCGATCACTGACCGCCACTAATTCAACCACTCGCAAGCGCTGGCGCCGACAATCCGACGCCAGTCGCTAAACGAATGTTACCTTGTACCCTACGAATTGACGATCTTCCAAGACCCATCGGGCTGACGGCATGCCGTACCATAGGCTTCCTGCTCTTCACCGCCGACATCGACGGTCTGGCGGTATTCGCGGCAATATTCGCCGGAAGAGGCCTGGTAGGTACTTGTCGGTGTGACCGTACCGGAATTACCGGTATCCGGATTGCTCCAGGTGGACGTGGCGCCGGTTTTTGTGTGTTCAAGCGACGCTTCGGTCGTCTGCGCCATCTGCTGCTTGTCGACTTCATCAAGACCACGGCCGATTTCCGACCCGACGATCGCGCCAAGCAAGACGCCCGCACCCGTCGCCCAGAGCCGGCCGGAACCGCCGCCGACCTGAGACCCAAGAAGGCCGCCCAAGACGGCGCCGCCCAAACCGCCAACCGTTTGTTTGGTTCCCTGCTGCGCGCAAGCGGATGCCATAAACAGCACAACCACGACTGCGGCGATGTTTCTCAAGGTCATTCGATAGTCCTTTCAAACAGTTACAAAATACGAAAATCTTACAGCCTTGCGGAGCAAGACGCCGGTCTATACTTCCGTCAGGAAGCGGACAGGTTTATTGACAATCACATAGAGAGCCTACCTGATTGTTTCAATGACGCCGATCACAGGGCCGGAAGCAACTATCACCTCGAATTGTGGCAATAGAATGACGGAAATTCTCGAACGATCCCCCTTCGATGTCTTCGCCGACTGGATGGAAGAAGCAAGGAAATCCGAAGTAAACGACCCGAACGCCCTCGCATTGGCGACGGCCGGCGCGGACGGTCAGCCTGCCGTGCGCATGGTGCTGCTGAAGGACTACGATGAGCAAGGGTTCGTGTTCTACACCAATCTGGAAAGCAACAAGGGGCGCGATCTGGCTGAAAATCCGAAAGCGGCCATGCTGTTTCACTGGAAGAGTCTGCGCCGGCAGGTTCGTATCGAAGGACCGGTATCGCCGGTCACGAACGAGGAAGCCGACGCCTATTTCGCAAGCCGCGCCCGCGGCAGCCAGATCGGCGCCTGGGCAAGCCGGCAATCCCGGCCGATGGCGGGCCGGTTCGACCTCGAAAAACGGATCGCAACAACCACTGCCAAATACGGATTGGGCGCTGTGCCCCGGCCGCCGCACTGGTCGGGCTTCAGGGTTGCGCCGGTTCGCATTGAATTCTGGCAGGACGGCGCTTTCCGCCTGCATGATCGGTGGATATTCCGCCGCACGGATGCCAGCCGTGATTGGACAACAGAGCGGCTGTTCCCGTGACGGAAACGAGCGATCCGCACAGCAACTCCACCCCGGATTCGGTCAGCGTGCTGACCGGTGTTAGCAACGCAGCCGGCCAACGTCTCGCGCGCCGCGCAACCTACGCATCGGTCTTTGTCGCTTCGTTGCTGATTATCGTGAAAACGGGCGCCTGGGCGGAAACCGGCTCTGTTTCGATCCTTTCAAGCCTTGTCGACAGCCTGCTGGATGCCTTCGCCTCGATCGTTACCCTATTTGCGGTTCACCATTCGCTGACCCCGGCCGACAAGGAACACCGGTTCGGGCACGGTGCGGCGGAACCGCTGGCCGCCCTGGCCCAGTCGGCCTTCATCACCGGGTCATCCATTCTGCTGCTGGTGCAGGCCGGTGAGCGGCTGTTGAACCCGCGGGAAGTGCAATCAACCGGGCTGGGCGTTTCGGTCATGGTGTTTTCGATTGTGGCCACGTTGTGTCTGGTCGCCTTCCAGACCTATGTCATCCGCAAATCTGCCAGTCTTGCGATCAGGGCAGACAGCGTTCACTACAAGGGTGACCTTCTGGCGAATATCGGTGTGATCTGCGCCATTCTGCTGACCGACCTGATGGGCTGGGTCTATGCCGACCCGATTTTCGGTCTCGGCATTGCCATATTCCTGATATGGTCGGCGAAATCCGTTGCGGCTGAAGCCTACGACATGCTGATGGATCGCGAATTACCGGATGAGGATCGGAACCGGATCAAGGAAATCGCCCTTTGGCATTCCGACGTCCTGAGCCTTCACGATCTGCGCACCCGCCGCTCGGGTCCCTATCGTTTCATACAGATGCACCTCGAATTCAACGGCCAGTTGACGCTAAATCGCACCCATGCCGTGGCCGATGCGGTCGAACAGCAAATCATGTCGGAGTTTCCCGGCGCGCAGGTTATTGTTCACCAGGATCCCGGCACACCGAAAGAAACGGACAAACATGCCAAAGGATAAGACAACGCAGTCGAAAACTCTGGTTCTGACCGGCGCCAGCCGGGGTATTGGCCATGCGACGGTCAAACGGTTTTCAGACGAAGGCTGGCGTATCGTCTCCTGTTCGCGCGACGCCATTCCGGATGCCTGCAAGGCCGATCAGAACTGGGTGAAGCATTTTTCCGTCGACCTGGCGGAACCCAGCGAGACCGAAGCCTTCGTCAGCGACGTGATGACGTTCCTCGATGGCGCGCCGCTGCATGCGCTGGTCAACAATGCCGCCGCGTCGCCGAAAACCGCCTTCAAGGAACGGCTTGGCTGTCTGAACGGCGACATCTCGTCGTGGCGAAAGGTGTTCGAGCTCAACCTGTTCGCACCGCTCGTTCTGAGCCGCGGTCTCGCCCCGGCCCTGACTAAAGGCGCGAAAGCCGGCGGAGCGGCCATCGTCAACATTACGTCGATCGCCGGTCACGCGGTCCACCCCTTCGCCGGGTCCGCCTATTCGACATCAAAGGCCGCGTTGTCCGGCTTGACGCGGGAAATGGCGGAGGAGTTCGCCGAGATCGGCGTCCGGGTGAACGCGGTTGCGCCAGGCGAAATCGAAACCGAAATGATCAGCCAGGACTACGAACCGCTTATCACCCGTATCCCGCTGCAACGAATGGGCACGACGGACGAAGTCGCCGCAACCGTTTTCCAGCTATGCGGCAGCGACTTTTCCTACGTAACCGGAACGGAAGTTTTCGTGACAGGCGGTCAGCACGTTTACTAGGGCGGATCAGCCATCCAGTTTGTCCAGCAGACTCGACAACCAGTCCCGCCGCGATTCCGCCTGAGCAATTTCCAGCGCGATCCATTCCTGCAGGAATACGCTGCCGGTGGACGCCTGCCCTTCCTGATTCTGCAAGTCCTGCAGCCGGGCGAGTTCGGACTGGGTCAGATCGAGCAACAGATCGAGCTGGTCGATCTTGTCTTCCTGATCGAGATGATCGAGATACCGCAGCTTGAGGGCCAGGGCGAGTTTCTGGGTGTCGTTCATCGGCGCCCGAAGCCGCGCCTGCATCAGCGACAGAAACGCGTTACGCCCTTCGCCGGACAACCGCATCACCGCATTGTCCTGCATGCCCTTGCCATCGACCGGTTCGATCAGCCCTTCGATCCGCAACACCTCGAGGGACGACCCAAGAAGGTCCAGGGACGGGCCGACAATCCGTTCGACGAAACCGCGAACGTTGTTGGCCAGATCGGAATAGGAGATGTCGCCATCGGACAGCGCGCCCAAAACGGCGAGCCGCATCGTCTCCGCAGGCGTCAGGGATTTATCGCGAAACATACAGGACCGTCCTGAATAACTACTGGACAGGTTATATGGAGATGCGAACGACTCTCAACAAGAGTTATTTTCAGATCATCCCGGCGACAGGCCCCGCAGTCTTTCATTGCGGCGACGCAACAGTTCCAGCGTCACCAGCATCAGGACCGAGATACAGATCAGAATCGTCGCAACAGCGAGAATTGTCGGACTGATCTGTTCGCGAATACCCGAGAACATCGCCCACGGAATCGTGCGTTGTTCAACCGACCCGACAAACAGAACGACCACCACCTCGTCAAACGACGTGATGAAGGCGAACAGACCGCCGGAAATCACACCGGGAAGAATCAGCGGCACGATGATGCGGAAGAAAGTCGTCGTCGGGTTCGCGCCAAGATTCTGCGCAGCGCGTATCAGCGACCGGTCGAATCCGACCATGGTAGCGGTAACCGTGATAACAACAAAGGGTGTACCCAGCACCGCATGGGCGAGAATGACACCGATATGGGTCGAGGCAAGGCCGATCCGGGAATAGAAGAAGTACATACCCGCCGCCGAGATAATCAGCGGTACGATCATCGGCGAGATCAAGAGCGCCATCCAGGCCGACCGGTACGGCATCTCCGGGCGTGACAGGCCGAGGGCCGCCAGCGTGCCGAGGAAGGTCGAGATAATCGTCGCAAAGATCGCGATGATGAAACTGTTCTTCACCGCCTGCTGCCAGGACGTATCGTTCCAGAAATCCTCATACCAGCGCAAACTGTACCCGGCCGGATCGAGAGACAGCATTTCCGGCGTAAAGGTGAAGTACGGCTCGGCATTGAAACTGAGCGGCAGGATCACGAAGATCGGGCCGATCAGAAAGACAAAAATAGCCCCGCAGATAATCCGGAAAGTGTAGTACCAGGTTCTTTCCAGCGGGCTCGCATAGGCAGGTAACGCCATCTTCGTATCCTCCTCAGCCGAGCTTCATGTTGTTGATGCCGACGATCTTGTCGTACAGCGCATACATCACCAGCACCAATGCCAGCAGGATGACTCCAAGAGCCGCTGCCAGACCCCAGTTCAGCGTGACGCTGATGTGATCCGCGATAAAGTTCGAGATCAGCGTACCTGACTGACCGCCCACAAGGGCCGGCGTGATGTAGTAACCGATCGCCAGAATGAAGACGAGAATGCCGCCCGCGCCGACGCCGGCGACGGTATTCGGCATATACACCCTGATAAACGCCAGAGCCGGGTTCGCGCCCATCGAACGCGCCGCCCGCATGTAGCTGGGCGGAATGGTCTTCATCACCGAATACAGCGGCAGAATCATGAACGGCAGCAGAATATGCGTCATCGCCACGACGGTGCCGATCTTGTTGTGGATTAACTGAACCCGCCCGTCATCCGACAGAATGCCGACTAACACCATCAGGTCGTTCAGAACGCCCTCGGTCTGTAAAAGCGCAATCCAGGACGTCGTCCGCACAAGTAGCGATGTCCAGAACGGCAGTAGCACCAGGATCATCAGCAGGTTGCCGGTTCGAAGCGGTAACGTCGCCATCAGATAGGCGACCGGATAACCCAGCAGCACAGTGATAAAGGTAATAAGCGCACTCAGCCCGAGTGTCCGGACGAACAGATCGACATAAATCTGTCTGGTTTCAGGCTGGAACTCGATACTGCCTTTTGCGTTGAATTTCATATCGAGCGCGGCAAGGAAATATGAGGCCGTGTAGGGAGAACTTTCCCGCTGGAGCAAAACCCATGTTTCGATTTTTCCCCAGTCCTTGTTCGCGTCGATCAACTGATCCTTGTACGGCGGCTCCGTGATCTTTCGGGCCTTGCGGCCTGTGCTCCGGAACATGCTGGACATGCCGGGCTGATCATAGTTAAGACGCCGCGCCATCGACCCGAGAGTTTTTTCCTCGTAGGCGAGTGTAATATCCTCTACCGCAGCCTTGAACACCTCTTCCGGCGGTAATTCGCCCGAAGTTGCATCCCAGGAATCGATCGCAACCGCCGTTTTCGGCATGACATCCTGAACGATCGAGTTTTCAACGCTGCGAAACAGCATATCGAAAATCGGAAAAACAAATGCAATGGCGATAAAAGCGAGAAGAGGGGATACCAGCAGAAACGCCCGCATCTTGCTCTGCCGCTGCGCCCGTTGAAGACTGACTTTTAACGGAATGCCGTCTGCGGTCGTCATTGCTGCGCTGTTGGCTGTTGTATCAGTCATGGCTGCCTCTCAGGACTGTCGCCGTGTTACGATCAATTAAATCAAAAAATACGATTCTTCCAAAGCGCCGCAGGGGGCGGGTAAATCGCCCGCCCCCCTTGGCTATTCGGTCAGCTTAGTTGGCGAGCCATGCATTAAAGCGCTCGTCCATTTCGGCTGTGTGGTCTGCCCACCATACGTAATCGAACTGGAACGTATTGGAGGCATTCGCCGGATCCGTCGGCATATGCGGCTTCATATCGACACCGAGTTCGGCATGTTTGCCGACCAGCGGAGCGGACGAATACCGGGCCGGGCCGTAAGAGATATATGCGGCCTGATCAGCAAGACGCTGTGTATCAGTCGCGAAGTAGATGTACTTCTTGATCTCTTCCATTTTCGGATGATCTTTCGGAATAACCCAGCCATCCAGATCGAAGATCTGACGGTCCCACATCATCGCAATCGGCTGATTTTCAACGGCAATCGCATTGAACAGACGACCGTTATAGGCCGACGCCATCACAACTTCGCCATCGGCGAGAAGCTGCGGCGGCTGCGCGCCCTTGGTCCACCAGACGACATGATCCTTGATCGTATCGAGCTTGGCGAATGCACGGGCGATACCTTCCTCGGTCGACAGTGTGTCATAGATCTCGTCTTCCGGAACGCCATCGGCCAGCAGAGCCCATTCCAGATTGTTGAACGGACGCTTCTGCAGCGACCGCTTGCCCGGGAACTTTTCAAGATCGAAGACATCGGCGATCGTCGACGGTGCGTCGCCGCCGAATGCATCGGTCCGATACCCGAACGTATTTGAATACACAATCTGCGGAATAAAGCAGTTCGTGTCGCCCACCGTCAGCGTACCGGCGAAGAAGTCTTCCGAAGCCGGCGTGCCGTCCGGTGCGGGGGCAAGCCATTCGTCGGGATCGATTTCTTCAAGCAGACCTTCATCGCAGGCCGTGATCGCATCGCTGGCGATCATGTCGATGATGTCCCAGGTCAAATTCCCGGTTTCCATCTGCGCCCGCAACTTCGACATGCCTTCGGCCGCGGAATCATCGTTGATGATCGTTACGTCCGGATTGGCCGCCATATACGGGTCATGGTAAGCCTTCTGCTGGCTGGCGGTATAGGCACCGCCCCAGGAAATGATGGTTAGGGTTGTTTCAGCCTGAGCAACGCCTGAGGCGCCAACTGCAAGACCCATCGCAACCGTGGTTGAACGAAGTAACAGTTTCATTTTGTTCTCCCTGTTTACTCAAGACTCCGGAACATCCGTCGTCTTCTCAAATCCCGTATCCGCTATACAGTAAACGCGGATACGAACTCACAACCGACCGAAGTCAGCCTTATGCCGGCGCCTCTCCACCCGACGGGGCGTCAAGAGCGCGGCAATCCTCGCTTGCCCAGCCAAGTTTCACTTCCTCGCCAACGTCGAGGACTACATGGCCGTGGGCATTCGGTACCTTGACGATAAACTCGTCGTTTCCGGCAACCTCGATCCGGGTCCGGATATGATCGCCAAGATAAATTTTCTCCAGGCATTTGCCTTTCAGTACATTGTCCGCCGAAGCGTCGCCGGTCATCAGCGTTACCCGTTCCGGGCGAAGCGACAACGTTGTCCGGCTGCCGACGCCATCGATATTGATCGCCATTGCGTCAACCATACCGCCGCCATTATCCAGTTCCACGGTGCATTTCTCGCCCTTCACTTCCTTGACGGTGCCGTACAGACGATTGTTTTCACCGATGAAGTAGGCGACGAATGCATTGACCGGGCGTTCGTACAGTTCATCGGGCGGCGCCAGTTGCTGGATAATACCGTCATCGAACACCGCAACGCGGTTCGACATCGTCAGCGCTTCTGACTGATCGTGCGTCACATAGCAGACGGACACGCCGAGGCTTTCGTGGATATGCTTGATTTCATACTGCATTTCCTCGCGCAGATTCTTGTCGAGCGCACCGAGCGGTTCATCCATCAGAACCAGGTCGGGTTCGAAAACCAGCGCCCTGGCGACCGCAACGCGCTGCTGCTGGCCACCGGAAAGCTGCGCCGGACGCCGGCCTCCGAACTGCGGCAACCGCACCATTTCCAGCGCCCGGTTGACCTTCTGCTCGATTTCCGACTTCGGCAGCTTTCTGACTTCCAGCGGAAAAGCCAGGTTCTCGGCTACCGACATATGGGGAAACAGCGCGTAATTCTGAAACACCATGCCAATCCCGCGCTTGTGCGGCGGTACATTGTTGATCGGCTGTTCATTGAGATATATCTCGCCATGCGTTGCAGGCTCGAACCCGGCAAGCATCATCAGACATGTTGTCTTGCCGGACCCTGACGGGCCAAGCATCGTCAGGAACTCGCCCCGTTCGATATCCAGATTGAGGTTTTTGACGACAAGTTGTTCGCCGTCGTAACTCTTTTGAACATTCTCGAACCGGACAATGTTATCCGCTGAAGATGACATATTCTGTGCTCCCCCATTACCCACTATGCAGCATATAGATGAACGAACGGGCCGGGATAATCCTCCCGCCCAGCCAATCCGAACTGTTTATCGACATTTCGAGTCAAGGACCCGCCTGTCTGCCCTGTTGCGTTTATTATTACCGCTAATAACTGCGGTAACTATTTCTTAACAATAAGGCTAGCGCGGTTGATCCGCTTTAGAAAGAGTAAAATCGAATTTACTCAAACCGGAGGGGAAACGGCGCTTATGCCGCTTTCTGCAATTCGAGAGAAACCCATACCTCCGACAAGGCGCTGACAAGGCGCTCAATGGCCTCGTCCGTATGGTATGGAGATGGCGTCAACCGCAGTCTCTCCGTTCCTTTAGGGACCGTGGGATAGTTGATCGGCTGCACATAAATTCCGTACCGGTCCATCAGCATATCGGTAGCGGCGCGGCATTTTACCGGTTCGCCGACAAGCACCGGAACAATATGCGTAACCGACGGCATGACGGGCAATCCGGCTTCCCGAAGACGCTGTTTCAGCCGCGCCGCGCGATCCTGATGCCGCACCCGCATTTCAGGTGAATCCCGAACGATCTCGACGCTCTTCAGCGCGCCGGCGGCCACCGCAGGCGGCAGGGCGGTCGTAAAGATAAAGGCGTTACCGAAGGATCGGACAAAATCGACCATGACGGATTTACCGGCGATATACCCGCCGATGACGCCGAAGGCTTTCGCCAGCGTGCCCTGCACGATATCGACCCGGTCGACAACATTGTCGCGTTCCGCCACGCCCGCGCCGCGGTCCCCATACATGCCGACAGCGTGCACTTCATCCAGAAAACTGAGCGCGCCATGCTTTTCGCAGACATCGAGAATTTCGGCGATCGGCGCGATGTCGCCATCCATCGAATAGACGGATTCGAACGCCACGATCTTGGCCGCGGCCGGATCATCCTGCGCCAGCAGCCGGTCCAGATCTTCCGGATCGTTGTGTTTCCAGATTTTCTTATTCGCTTTCGACTGCCTCATTCCTTCAATCATGGAATTGTGATTGAGGGCATCGGAATAGATTGTGCAGTCAGGAAGCCGCGCACCAAGCGTCGCCAGCGTCGCCAGGTTGGCGACATAGCCAGACGTGAACAGCAGCGCCTTTTCCTTGCGGTGAAGCGACGCCAGCGCGTCTTCCAGCAGGACATGCAGATGATTGGTGCCGGAAATATTGCGGGTGCCGCCGGCCCCGGCGCCGTGCGTTTCGATAGCCTGAACCATGGCGGCCAGAACATCGGGATGCTGGCCCATGCCCAGATAGTCGTTCGAGCACCAGACCGTTACGTCCTCGACATCGCCGCGTTCGTCATAACGGCGGGCTGAGGGAAACCTGCCGGCGCACCGTTCCAGCTCGGCGAATACACGGTAGTTGCCTGCTGCTTTCAGGCTGCTCAGCTTCTCATCGAAAAAGGCGTCGTAATTCATGCCTTACCCTTTTAAGTATGCCGCCGTTTCTTCCAGCGCCTTGCCGAATACAGACACAACCTGACGCAACTCATCCGGCGTTATAATATACGGCGGACAGAACGCCACGGCATCGCCGGGCAGGGCCCGCAGGATTACGCCATGGCTTTGCGCCCTTTCAAACAGGTACTGCCCGGCTTTCTTGCCGGCATCGAAAGGTGTGCGGGACGCCTTGTCCTGCATCAGTTGCACGGCTGCAATCAAACCAATTCCCCGAACTTCACCGACGATAGGATGATCCGCATAGGCCCTCAGGCCATCCTGCAGAACCGGCGCGAGATCCCGTACCCGCTCGATCAGCTTATCTTCTTCGTAAATTCGAAGTGTTTCCAAAGCGACAGCGGCTGCAACAGGATGCCCCGTATAGGTATATCCGTGCCCGAATGTTCCCAGTTTCCCGGAATTCTTGGCAACGGCTTCACTGATCGTCTTGTTGATCAATACCGCGGATATCGGCTGATAGGCCGATGACAGCGCCTTGGCGCATGTCAGGATATCCGGCGTCATTCCCATCGTCTGCGATCCCCAGTAGTTACCGGTTCGGCCGAAACCGCAGATAACCTCGTCAGCGATGAGCAGCACATCGTGCTTCTTCAGAACGGCCTGGATTTTCTCGTAGTATGTGGCCGGCGGCACGATGACGCCGCCAGCGCCCATAACCGGCTCGGCGATGAAGGCCGCCACCGTCTCCGGCCCCTCCGCTACGATTTGTTTGTCCAGATTATCGGCCAGGCGGGTTGCGAAATCCTCTTCGCTTTCCCCCGCTTCAGCGCCCATATAATAGTGCGGACAATCGGTATGCAGAATGTTGGCGATCGGCATGTCGAAATCGCCGTGCGCATAGGGAAGACCGGTCATGCTGCCGGCGGCAACGGTAACCCCGTGATAGCCTTTCAGGCGCGCGATGATCTTCTTTTTCTCGGGCCGGCCGATCGCATTGTTATAGTACCAGACGAGTTTCACCACCGTGTCGTTCGCCTCGGACCCGGAATTGCAGAAAAACACCTTGGACATCGGCACAGGCGAAACCGAAATCAGCTTTTCGGCAAGATCGATGGCCGGATTGGTGCTTTTATGGGCGAACAGATGGGCATAGGGAAGTTCGCGCATCTGCCGGGTCGCCGCCTCGATCAGGCGTTCTTCGCCATAACCGAGCGCCGTGCACCACAGGCCGGCAAGCCCTTCGATATAGGCCTTGCCTTCATCGTCATAGACATAGACGCCTTTTGCCCGTTGCAGAATCATCGGCCCGACAGTCTGATGCACCTCCAGATTGGTGTAAGGATGCATCAGAAACGCCTTGTCGCGCGCAGCCGGTGAATTGGCCAGATCAACCATTCTCGTAATCCCGTAATATGCCGGCTCGTTTGCCGGACCCAAATTGTGAAAGAGCGTCGCAGCGTAGTCGCTTATCCTCGTTTCGCAAGGATTCTTTCGACAAATTATCGCTACTTAACGTCTCGCGTCACTTCCCCGGAATAGGCAAGTTTCTCCAGTATTTCACCCTCAATCCGGTGGACCAGCCTGTTAACCTGGTAACCGTCCGGCGCCAGTATCTCGAAGAAGGTCCTGGCCTCGAAATCCAGCCGGTTCACATGCCAGTCGAGACTGCCCCATTTCCTGGTTTGCGCTTCCCTGAACAGATGTTGCATCAGCGCCGATCCGACCCCCTGGCGGCGATATTCCGGCAAAACGAAGATATCCCGCAGGAAACCGCCCGGTGTCAGATATGCCGGTTCGAACACCTCGCCGAAAACGGCGAAACCAGCGCAGGCATCGCCCGTCACCGCAATCAGAATCTCACAGCCATTGACCGGGTCGTTCATCGCATCCGCCACGGCGGTTTCAAGCCCGTCCCGTGTCTTTGGCGGCTCAACTCCCCAGTCCGCATACATCGCCTGGAAAAGCGGCGTCAGCAGCGACGCATCGTCACGGGCGGCGAGGCGCACTTCTATGGGAATGATGTTCAAGGCCGATGCACGCCGTTGACCGGATTATTTCTTGGTCGTACCGGCGCCCCAGACGACCGACGGTCCGCCTGAAAGTTCGACAGCCAGTTTCATGGCGCGTTCCAGTTGTTCGTCAGCTTCGGTTTCTTCGTCATCGGCAATGCTGATGTCCGGCGCGATGCCGCCATCGACCGTTCGTCCGCTCGGCGTGAAATAGCGCGCCGTCGTCAGCTTCACCCCGCGGCCGCTGTCAATCGGATAGATTGTCTGAACGGACCCTTTGCCGAAACTGGTTTCGCCGATCAGGATCGCCCGTTTCCGGTCCTGCAGCGCGCCGGCGACGATTTCAGAGGCCGAGGCGCTTCCGTGGTTGATCAGCACCAGAAGCGGCCTTTCGCCGGTGAGGTCCGATCCGCCGGCGAAAAACGGCTGATCGATATACCGGCCCTTCGTCGAAACGACCAGACCGCCATCGAGAAAGGCATCGGCAACGATCACCGATTGATCCAGCAGACCGCCCGGATTGTTGCGCAGATCAAGGACAAAGGCGTTGACCGCACCGCCGCTGCTGTTCAGCAGGGTCGATATCGCATCTTCCACCTTCTCGCCCGTTTGCTTGTTGAACTGCGTGATACGGATATATCCGATATCGCCTTCAAGCCTGCTGACGACCGACGGAACCTGAACCACCGCACGGACGATGGTGACGTCAAAATCAGCGACATCCTTGCGTCGGATGGTGATCGTCACTTCCGTACCGGCGGGGCCGCGCAGCAGGTCGACGGCCTCGCGTTCGGTCAATGGCTGAATATCGACACCGTCCGCATGGGTGATGATGTCGCCGGCCTTCAGCCCGGCTTTCATGGCCGGCGTGCCGTGGATCGGCGAAATGATTTTCAGATCGCCGTCGCGTTTTGTGATGCGGATACCCAGCCCGGCGAATTTGCCGCGGGTAATTTCCTGCCAGTCCTGATAGTCGGTTCTGTCCAAAAACACGCTGTAGGAATCGAGCGACTGAAGCATTCCCTGCGCCGCCGCGACCAGCAATTCCTGATCGGTCGCGTCCGTCGGGTCCGGATAGGACTGCTTGATGCCTTCGCTGGCGGCCAGCAGGAGCTGGGAATTATCGACCGGCGTTACGTAGCTTTGCTTGATCTTGTCGAATATCCGGCT
Source organism: Alphaproteobacteria bacterium (assembly GCA_040222995.1). Classification (GTDB taxonomy): domain Bacteria; phylum Pseudomonadota; class Alphaproteobacteria; order UBA8366; family Aestuariispiraceae; genus JAVKBW01. Next base: position 127,737 of record JAVKBW010000045.1, read on the forward strand.
GAACAGGCGGATATCCCCCGCCGAAAGCGAATCCGGCGCACCGCTTGCGCCGCGGATGTCGGTAATTTCACTGGCGATCTGGTTTGCCGCGACCCTGGAGCCGGGATCCGCCGAACCGCCGATACCGCAGCCCACCAGCACACCGACCGTAACCAGCACAATGCCAAGCGACCGGGCGGGTATCGGCAAGCCGAACCGTTTCTTCGGTTCAGGAGCCGCCGGGTTTGAGCGGCGCAGTGCAGCGTCGATCCAATAATCCATTATCGCCTTCGTCAGTCGCCGGGGTCACGAGATCGTTGTTCAGTGCAAAAGATAAGCCAGAACGGTCATCAAGCCAACCGTGACAATACGCACCGGAACGGCGGGTCAATAATTTCGTGTTATCGTCCGCTTCTTTGGTTACCTTGCCTTTTTACGAGGAAGACACACCCGTGCGGCTGGTCATTATTTTTGCAAGCATCATGGCGGTGATTATCGTTGTCCTGCTGTTTTCCTACAACAGGGTTTTGCTGGTCGGCCACGAACGGCGATGCGCCCGTATTTTCACCGACCCTTCCACCATTGAAGAATGCGTCGACTATCGTAAGCGCGGCATGCTTCTGGAGAATATGAATCAAAACGAACAGAACCGTTCAAACGACTGAAATACCCGGCGCTCAAAGGAAAACCCTCCGGTTTCCCGGAGGGTTTTCATGGTGGGCACGACTGGGATTGAACCAGTGACCCCTACGATGTCAACGTAGTGCTCTCCCGCTGAGCTACGCGCCCTTGACCGGTACGGCGATGTGTTTTTGCCGTCGGGAAGCGGGCTTTTAGCGCTTCACAGGGATCATTGCAAGAGCCTCGGTGAGCGCTTTTTACCAGTTGCTGCAGAGTTCCCGCGTGCGCCGGTAGCTCTCCGGCGTGTCGAGTTCGGCATTCGCCGCACGGCGCTTCTGCGAGACCGCCTGCATATGCGGGCGGAGCAAGGCGCCGATCTGGGCTGCGGCCCGGCTCTGGGCTTCCTTGGCCGTCCTGCCGATGGCCGCACCGCGCCCGACGATGCCGGCCTGCAGGGTGGAGCGAAGGGCCGGCAATTCGTTCAGGTAGGCCTGCTTGATAATCGCCACATGTCGCTCCTCGTGATCGAAGACCGCACCGTACTCGCAGGAACCCGGCGGGTAGTTCCGGTCGACCGCGACCGTCACCCGGTCATAGCCGACGACGACTTTCGCCTTGTTGGTCATGAAGCAGAACGTGCCGTTCTGCAGCTTGCCGACGAAGCCGCCGACCTCGACCCGTTGCGTTTCGCGATAGGTGGTCAGACCGGCGGTGTGGATTTCGTTCGATGTCGGAATCCGGTCGCTGCCGCTCGATTCCATCGACAGCTGGACGCGCGACTTGTTGCGCTCGTAGACCACCGGCGGGAACTGGAAGGAAAGATCCAGCAACGGCTGGGCCTTGACCCGGCAAGCCGGATCGGCGGCGCTCGAAACCCCCGGCATCAGAATGATCGGAACGGCGGCAAAGATAAGGTTTATGATGGTCTTTCGCATGGTCCGAGCCTAGCAGGCGCGGGTGGTCTGACGCCACCCCGGGATGGTGAATTTCCCGTTAACGATTGATTCAAGACTCGCCGGTATTGTGCCTTGGTCAGCCGGCTCGGCCGGTGCGGAATTACCACTGGGGACAAGCGATGAAACAGACCAGCCTCAAGATCGACAACGGCGCCAAGGCCATAATCGGCGGCATGGTTGTCGAGAACACCTCCGGTTCCGATATCGAACTCCTCGTGCATGGCGACGGCCCGGTTCTCGAAAGCGCGGAGATCATCAACGTCAAGGATGCCGACACCCCGGCGCTCCGGCTCTATTACGTCGTGATGAGCATGTATGTCGCTCCCGAGAAGGCGTTTTCCGAATGGAACCGCACCTTCCTCGAGCTCTCCCGCGACATCGTGGCCAGCGCGCCCTCGACCTCGATCATCATCTCCGAGATCGGCGCTCTCGTGGCCGGCGGCAAGTTCGAGGACGCGATGAAGAAGTGCCTCTACCTGCTCGCCTACGAAGACCATCTGAGCAAGCTCGCCGCGACCGCCTGATCGCCCGGCGCCGGCGGGGCGCCGCCCCGCATGATGATTCCGGAAACACTCCGCCCGGCAAACTCGGGCCGGGGTGTTTTTCCGTTGCCGGCGTTTCGGCTTCAGGACAGTACGCGGCCCGTGACCCTGCCGAGTACCCAGGCTGACGCGTGATCGTCGTCGCCCCGCCAGGCGACAACCAGATCGGGCCGGATCAGCACCAGCGGGGCGCCGTAGAGCGCGGCGACGTCTCCCGAAGCAAGCTCCAGCAGCTTCAGCTCCATGCCGGCATTCGCCGCGGCCGCCATGAACCGTGCCCCGTCCGGCGCCGCCTCCCCAAGCCTCAACAGGGTCCAGTCGAAGCCGAACCGGTCGTAAAGCGACGTATCCGGACCGATCCACCAATGCGGTGCGCGTCCGCCAGGCGCCGCCGACGGCACGTAGCGGTTCGGCAGATCCTCCGAAGGCTCACCCGGTTCCAGACAGATGACCGGCGATGCATCGTAACGCGCCCCGAAGGTGATGCCGGGAATGTTGAATTCCGCCTTGCCATGGGCCTCGAGGTAGGCGCCAGCCTCTTGGCGCAGTGTTTCGCCTTCTGGCGTATCGTCTTCAAGTCCCGGTTTCGGCGTGAACAGGCCGAGCGAATCCGCGAATTGCCGGGCGAAGCCGGTATTGCGGATAGCGACCGGCCGGCGCTCGGCCTCGTAGCTTTCGAGCAGGCGGCGGGGGGCGGCATTCCTGAGCACGGCCGCCAGCTTCCAGCCGATATTCACCGCGTCCTCGATCGCCGTATTGTAGCCGAGCCCGCCGGCCGGGGTGAAGAGATGGGCAGCATCGCCGCCGATGAAGACCCGTCCCTCCCCGAAACGTTCCGCCACCAGCGCGTAGCCCGCGGTCCAGGTGCCGCGCGACAGGATTTCCGCCTCGATCGGCAGGCCGACCGCCGCCTGGAACATGCGGAGCGCATCCGCATCGGAGATCGCGTCGGCATCTTCCCCCCCGCGCAGCTGGGTATGGAAGGCGAACTCCCCGCGTCCGTCGACCGCCGCCATGAAGGCGCGCCGCTCCCCGTTGAACGTGACGTTCATCCAGGCCGGCGCATGCGGCACGCGGTCGTAGAATTGCGGGCAGCGGAGATAGAGCGCGAACATCCGCCCGCCGAAAAAATCGCGGACCGCGCCCGCCTCGCCCGCGTAATTGATGCCGAGCCGGCGGCGCACGAAACTGTGAGCGCCGTCGCCCCCGACAAGATATCGGCAGCGGACATGCCGGTCTCCCTCGCCCCCGACCTCCGCCACGTCAAGGTCCACCCCGTCTGACGATTCGGCGAAGCCCGTAACCCGCCAGCCGTAATTCACCGAAATGCCCGGCAGGGCTTCCGCATGCCGGCGCAGCACCTGCTCGACATATTTCTGCGAGACGCGGTGCGGCAGTTCGGCGGCGCTCCAGGAGCCGGAGAGCGTGGATACCCGGGCCTTCGCCTCCTTCGCGGACGGCAGGCGGAAGCGTGCAAGTTCATGCGTCGCGTAGCGGGTAAAATAGGCGATGTCGGTCGGGAAATCTCCCGGCAGGCCGAGGGCGCGGATCTCCTCGGCGAAGCCGAGACGGCGATAATGCTCCATGGTCCGGGCCTGGGTGGCGTTCGCCTGCGGGTTGAAGGCGGTCGAGGGTTTCCGGTCGAACAGGACCGCGGAGATGCCACGCCGGCCCAACTCGATCGCCAGCATCAACCCGAAGGGACCGCCGCCGACGATCGCGACATCTGCATCGCTTGATTCCACGGAAAGCCTCCCACCGGCCCGATTTCGGAACTTGCCGATAAATTTAGTAAGGAAACCTTCCTACCTGTCAAGATCGCCGGATGGCGCCTCCAGCTCCTTGCCGGTCTCGCCATAGCGGGTGAGCAGCCGGAGCAAGAGATCCACAGCCTCGCCCCCGAGCTCCGCGCGC
>JAVKBW010000052.1:0-2226 GCA_040222995.1 Alphaproteobacteria bacterium
CGACCCGCGTGAGAGACTTCTGCCGACGGACAGTTCTCCGTTTCGGGTGCCGGAGTTCCGAGGACTGCTCTGTAGTCAATCACGGAGATCTATACCTAGGTTCGCACTGTATCGACTCTTGGCATCAGTCAGCCCAACACCCGATGATAAGCGGCGGGGCGAAGCCCCGTCCGTCTTCATCATCCTGTTGGGCCGCTCGGCGGTTGATGATAGCGGATTCGTCGGGTCGAGGTCCTGCAGAAAACGGCCTTGGAGACGGTCCGCGGCCCCGCACGGCCGTGTCTGTATCTCAGAGCTTCGAACGCGGAGTCGTCGGGAGGAGCCCTGGTGAAAAGGGCCTTGGGGTCGGTCCGCGGCCCCGCACGGCGGTGTCTGTATCTCGGCGCTTCGACCTGGCCGTGGCACGGACCGGGAAGGTGCTGATGCGCTGGCTCGTGAGGAACACCGAGGAGTCCCGGGATGGGGAGCGGACATGGCGAACTCAGTGAGGGAAATGTGCTTTCGGGCGGTGCCGGGCTCTTCTCGGAGATGAGCTGCCCGGATTCTGCGGGCGCCGCGCGCGTTCTCCAAAGCGAGTCCATCAATAAGGACGTTCGAGGCGGTCGGCCCAACACCCCACGTTCAGCGGCGGGCGGCGAAGCCGCCCGTCCGTCTGCAACGTGAAGTTAGACGGTCGCACAGGCAGTCACGCTTCGGCCGGGAGAACATCGCCGTGAGGGATGGTTCGGCATGATTGATGGACTGTAGAGCGATGAGATTCATCAGTCTTCCGTCGCACAGAGCTCACAACGACCCTCGATGCATCGGGCAGCCTCCGCCTCGCAGGTGACCACCGCGAGGCAGATTCTACTCGATTGGCATCGCTGCTCGCGTTCCAGGTCGACATCGACGCGTCCGACTACGCTGAGTGCAAGCTGGTCACCGCCCTTCCCGCAACTGCAGCACGTGCTTCGCGAAAGTACGCAGTCATCATCCGATGCGCAGCGTCGTACGTCCTCCGTCGTCCATGCATTGGTTCCGGTGCGAGCACCCAGCACAAGGCACGACGAACCGGACGCCGACTCGACAAACGGTAGGGCGTCGAAGCACGCGCTCAGTGTGAGGAGCACTGAGATGATGACCAATCGTGTCATCTGTTGAATCGATTCGTTGATCGCTTAGCTCCAGATCCGTCTAACACCCGATGCTAAGCTGCGGGGGCGAAGCCCCCGTCAGTCTTGAGCATCTTGTTAGGTGGCCGCATAACCTACCACGTATCGACCGGTGGAGTCGGCTCAACCATCGACAGCTGGAAGCCAGCCGTTGTAGGCGATTTCACGGTCTTCGAGGGCCTCTCGAATCACGCCGTCGCCGAGGATGTAGGGGTTCTGTTCATCCCAGGCATCCGCCATGGCCTTGAAGGGACCAACCTGCCAGAAGTGGTTCATGAGAGGGTCGAGGACATTGCAGGTGTAGGACAGAGCTTCTTTGAGGTAGTCAACTTCGGTCGCCGCGAAGTGCTGCACAACGTTTCGAGTAGCCCCGAACTTCTTGAACTCTTCGACGTGCTCCATCGCGTATCCGGTGGCCGCCCAGAGTCGGTCGGGTAGCTCGTTGTAGTTGATGCTTCGGCCCTCTGAAGCGAGCTCGTCGAATGACATGAGACCCGAACGGGCACTCGTGAGCTTGGGCATCGATGAGAAGATCAGCAGAGGATGCTTCTGAGCGATTGCCGCTTTCGTAATTAGCTCTCCGGCGTGCGCAACATGAGTCACACCGAAGGCCTGCGCATAGGGAGGCGCTCCACGGCCCGAGAGGATGATGTGCTCGATCCCGTGGCCGAGCAGGACGGCCCCGAAATCAAACATGTGCTCCCATACGGTTTCTAGCGATCTGTCCATGATGCTGCGAGAGAATTGTATAGGCGCTACCGCAACGCACAAGGCACGATCTTCGGCCAGTCCACCTAACACTATGATGATAAGCGGCGGGGCGTAGCCCCGTCCGTCTTCATCATCCTGTTGGATGGCGCACGCATAATCGCAAGCGTGAGCGGTCGGGGCAAGTGATCCCGCCGCTCTAAAATTGACCCACCCGCCGCTCTAGAACTGACCCACCCCTCAACCGGCGGATCGACGGGGAATGCCCCACCTGATCTGCCATGGAGGTGCTGAGGGTGGAGCAAGTACACGTCGTTCGACATAAGCGGTTCGTCGAGGGGCTTTCGGTCCGACGAATCGCTCGCGA
>JAVKBW010000065.1:0-1705 GCA_040222995.1 Alphaproteobacteria bacterium
GGTGTGGGTTCCGGAAAGGATGGCCGGGGCGTTCCAGAAACTATGGCCGGTTGATCCTGTAGCTCCGAGGGGTCGATGTGTCGAGTTCGCAGCGAGGGCCCGTCCAGGAGAAGGAGGCGTCCGCGCTCGAGGATTCGGTCCACGATGGCGTCGGCGAGGTCCTCGTCGTGGAGGACGCGTCCCCACTGCTTGAGCGACTTGTTGGTGGTGAAGATCATCGCGCGTCGCTTGAGGTTGCGCTCGTTGACGACGTGGAAGAGCAGGTTCGCTGCGTCCGTGCCGTAGCTGAGGTAGCCCACCTCGTCGACGACGAGGACGTGCGGTTGGACGTACGTGGTCAAGGCCGCGCTGAGGTAGCCATCGATGCTGGCTCTCGACAGCTCGTCGATCAGCGCGGCGCAGGTCGTGAAGCGTGCATCGAATCCGTTCTGTATCGCACGATAGGCGATCGCGATCGCGAGGTGTGTCTTTCCGCGGCCCGGTCGGCCCGCGAGGATCACGGCGCGACCGTCTGTGACGAAGTCCGGCGACAGGAACGAGCCGAGCAGTGATGCGCGCAGCGTCGACTGGAAGGTGAAGTCGAAGTCGTCGATCGTCTTGAGGAAGGGGAAGCGCGCCTTCCGCGTGAGCTTCTGCAGTCTCGTCTGCTGCCGATGCGCGACCTCTTCGGCGAGAAGGATCGCGAAGAAGTCCTGGTACGACCATTCTTCCGCCTCGGCCTTGGCGACGAGGTCGCGCCACATCCTTCGGGTGTTGGCGAGGCTGAGACGCCTCAGCAGCGCGTCGATGTCGATATCGCTCTTCATCATTGGACCTCCTCGAAGAGTGGCGGTGACGGCATCGTGTTCGCGACCGTGGGGATCAGGTGGCGTACGTACTCGGCACCGAAGAGCCCTCGCTCGTTCGCAAGTCGAATGGCCTCGCGAAGTGTCGCGTCGCCAAAGGTGATGAGGAGATCGTGAAGCTCGTCGACGTCGCTCGCCCACGTCCTGGGTCTGCGGTGCACAAGCTCGGTGAAGTAGTCGTAGGAGACCTCGCCCAGGTCGAGCAGTTGCTGCCGCTTCAGATACCGCTTGCCGCGTCGTCCGGAGACGTCGGCGACGAGCGCCGTGCGATGCTCGCCTCGCGTCGAGATTGCGTCGGCGCCGTGGAGTCGGTCGTGCTCACAGGCCCACCTCCCGGCGCGGATCAGCACCTTGTCTCGACCGAGGTAGAGCGTCCCCGGCAGACCGATGGCCGCGGGCGGCATCGAGTACCGGTGCGAGTCGTGGACGACGTAGCCGGTGGGACCGACTTGGATGGGTATCGGCAAGTACAGTTCTTCCGGCTGAATGCGTAGCGGCCGCATGCGCGCGTGCTCTTCTGGCATCCGCTCGATGGGCGGGACTCCGGTCGCTCTGCAAGGTCGCTTGCAGTTCACGTCCTCGAGCCACGCCGTGAGTTGGCGATCGAGATCATCGAGGTCGACGAAGCGTCGCTGTTTGAAGAACGAGCCCTTCACCCAGCCTACGAGATTCTCGACCGAGCCCTTCTGTTGCGGTCGGTACGGCCAGCACACCTCGACGCCAACGCCGAGCTGCCCCATGACCTCGATGAACGTCTGGTTGTACTTGGTGACGGTGCCGTCCTTCTTCCACTCGATCGCGACCGTCTTGGGGCGATCGAAGACGGACAACAGAGGCACGCCGCCCATCCCGGCGTAGTG
>JAVKBW010000075.1:0-281 GCA_040222995.1 Alphaproteobacteria bacterium
CGCTGGGAGAATTGGCTGATTTCGATGCCATACTCTGGTGCTACTGACTTGTCATAGAGTCGGTCATAGTAAAAGTTACGCCGTACTCCGGGGCGTTCGATGTTTGCTAGCCATGCCCATAGAGGAACTAATCCATCCTTCCCCGGCTGGGAGTTTTTAAAAGCTGCCTCGGGGAACTCTCGGCACAATTGTTGCCTCACTCGGTTGATCACCGGTGATTGTACGCGGGTTAGAGATTTCATCTGTAAATACAGATCTCGGATTTGTACGATAGCTCCTGG
>JAVKBW010000076.1:0-279 GCA_040222995.1 Alphaproteobacteria bacterium
GCTCACGCCAGCCGCGTGATCGGCGACTGGATCCAGTTCTACAATCACAGACGCCCGCACCAGGCCCTTGCCATGCGTACGCCAAACCAGGCATTCAAATTAGCAGCTTAACCTGAGCAGATTCCGCTGGGTCGATACATAGTGGGAGAGCATCTCGCTGAACAGCTTCGCCCGCTTGCGCGTTCCGTCCGGCTCAATGCGTGCCACAAGGCAGCGGTCGTTGTCGTAGAGCACCGACACAGGCACCCGGCCGAAGAACGCAAAGGCGTGGACATGACT